>NZ_CP107985.1:8631808-9848962 GCF_036108815.1 Streptomyces sp. NBC_00353
ATCCTGCCGCCGTCCGGGAATCCGACCACTCACGTACGGCAGGAGCGGGGGACCCAGGTAAGCAGCCGATCCGGTATCCGGAACGGCTAGGGGTGAAGCCGTATTCCCATACGGCCAGGCAACTCCAGCCTGAACCCGACAGCTCACCTCGTAGGCGACGGAGAGGAATGCACCATGCCCGCAACGGGTAACCACCGTCGTCGTACGTCCAGTTCGCTGACTCGCGGTTTCATCGCCGTGAGCGCGGGGGGAGCCGCTCTCGCGCTTCCTTTGATCGGTGCGACCACTGCCTCGGCAGCGCCGGCGCAGTCCGTCACCGCCGCCACAAAGACTGTGGCGCCCGCTGCGGCCCCTGCCAAGGCAATTGCCGCCGCGAAGGCTACGCCCTCCGTCTATTCCGTGATAGCCGGTGACACCCTTTACAAGATCGCCGCTGGGCATTCCGTGACCGGCGGCTGGCAGCAGCTGTACCAGGACAACCGCGAGGTCATCGGCTCCGACCCCGGCCTGATCCGCCCGGGCATGAAGCTGACCATCGGTGCCAAGGCCGAGTCCACGGCTGTCGAGTCCAAGCCGGCCGCGAGCAGTGCCACCCCTGCCGTCGCGAAGCCCGTGACGTACACGAACAACCTCGACGGCTGGATCAAGGAGTCGCTGGCTGTCATGGCGCAGCACGGCATCCCCGGCAGCTACGACGGCATCCACCGCAACATCATCCGCGAGTCCTCGGGCAACCCCAAGGCCATCAACAACTGGGACTCGAACGCCGCCAAGGGCACACCGTCCAAGGGGCTCCTGCAGGTCATCGACCCCACGTTCAAGGCCTACCACGTGGCCGGCACGTCGATGGACATCTACGACCCGGTCGCCAACATCACGGCTGCGTGCAACTACGCCGCCGCCAAGTACGGTTCGATCGACAACGTGTTCGGGGCTTACTGACGCCCGGTTGCGTTGATGCCGGTTGAGGAGTGACGGGTGGCGAGGGTCCGAGGGGGCCTCGCCACCCGTTCCCGTCCCTGCTCGCGCAGGCGCTCGGCACGTGCGGCCAGGGGGACCGATTACGCAGGCGCCCTGCGGGAGGCCGGTGTCCCGATCGAATCCGTCCGAGGGTGTCACAGGAGCTACCGCATCGGCCGTGGATTCGGCTTCCTCGCCTGGTGTTCACGCCCCGTCGCCGGACCCTGCTGCGTGGGTCGACGCTCGGCGGCGGTCGAGCGGTACATCGCGGACCGGCCCGCTGTGCGCTGACGCCCGGTGTGGCGTATCCGGGGTACGCCCCCGAGCGGAAGTTACCCACAGGTATGTAGTGACTTAACGCGCAAACGGCAGTAGAACGAGTTTCACTCTGTCGAGAGTGAGGCGTGTCACATGAGTGACTCTACCATGCATGATGCAGGCACCAAGGGCGTTTCGCGTCGAAGATTCATCACAGGAACTGGTTCTATTTTAGGTGCCGTGGCCCTCGCGGGTCACAGCACCCCGGCCCAGGCCGGGGTCGGCTCCGCGGCCGCTCCGATCGACTCCGGGGCTCATGTCCCGGCCCTCGTGATCGGCACCGGATACGGCGGATCCGTCGCCGCCCTGCGTCTCGCCCAGTCGGGCGTCGACGTGCACATGATCGAAATGGGCATGGCCTGGGACACCCCCGGCCCGGACGGCAAGATCTTCGCCAATACGACCTCGCCGGACAGCCGGTCGTACTGGCTCCGCACCAGGACCAAGCAGCCCCTCAGTAATTTCCTCGGCTTCCCCATCGACAAGAACGTCACCCGCAGCACCGGGATCCTCGACGCCGAGGAGTTCAGCGGGATCACGGTCTACCAGGGCCGCGGTGTCGGTGGCGGCTCGCTGGTCAACGGTGGCATGGCGGTCACCCCCAAGCGCGAGAACTTCGGGGCCGTCCTCCCGTCGGTGGACGCCGACGAGATGTACGGGATCTACTACCCGCGCGCCAATGCCGGGCTCGGTGCCAGCACCATCGATCCTGCCTGGTTCGACACCGCCGCGTGCTACCAGTACGCCCGGGTCGGCCGCAAGCAGGCCCAGCGTGCCGGCTTCCCGTTCGTCTTCGTGCCCACCGTGTACGACTGGGACTACATGAAGCAGGAAGAGGCCGGAACCGTCCCCAGGTCGGCGCTGGCCGGCGAGATCCTCTACGGCAACAACTACGGCAAGAAATCGCTGCAGAAGACGTACATCGACCGGATCAGGGCCACCGGCAGGGTCGCCATCTCGCCGCTGCACAAGGTCACTTCGGTCGCTCCGGCGGCGGGCGGCGGCTATACGGTCGTCATCGACCAGATCGACACCGGCGGTGTCACCACGGCCACCAAGACGGTGACCGCGGACCGGGTGTTCTTCGCGGCCGGCAGCGTGGGCACCAGCAAGCTCCTGGTCAAGCTGAAGGCCACCGGCGCGCTCGCCGACCTGAACGACGAGATCGGCAAAGGATGGGGCGACAACGGCAACGTCATGTGCGGCCGGGCCAACCACCTGTGGGACCCCACCGGCAGCCTCCAGGCATCCATTCCCACCGGCGGCATCGACAACTGGGCCGCCGGTGGCGCGTTCGCCGAGGTCGCGCCGCTGCCCACCGGGATCGAGACGTTCGCCTCGTTCTACCTGTCCATCACCAAGAACCCGAACCGGGCCGAGTTCACCTGGAACGCCGCGACGGGCAAGGTCGACCTGAACTGGCAGACCGCATGGAAGCAGCCGTCCATCGACGCCGCCAGGACGATCTTCGACAGGATCAACCAGAAGGAGGGGACGATCTACCGGACCGATCTCTTCGGCACCTACAAGATCTGGGGCGACCACCTCACGTACCACCCGCTCGGCGGCGCGGTGCTGAACCGCGCCACCGACAACTACGGCCGCTTGCACGGTTACTCCGGCCTGTACGTCATCGACGGCTCGCTGATCCCCGGCAACACCAGCGTCAATCCGTTCGTCACCATCACCGCGCTCGCCGAACGGAACATCGAGAAGATCATCGCCACCGACCTGTGACGATCAACGACCGGGCAGCGCGCACACGGTGTCGAGGCCCAGCACATGGTTGAGCCGGCCGAACGCCAGCCATGATCCGATGCTCATGCTCAGCTCCACGATCTCGAGCTGGCTGTAGTGCGCGCTCATCCGGGACCAGAACGCGTCGTCGAGGTTGTGGTGATCGAGGGCGTACCGCTCGGCGTATTCGGCGGCCAACCGGGTCCGGTCGTCGAAAACGTCGGTGGTACGCCACTGGGTCACCGCGTCGGCGAAACCCTCCTCGACCTTCACGCCGTCCCGTTCGGTCCGCCAGTCGAGACAGAAGACGCACCCGTTGATCTGGGCGATCCGCAACCGCGCGGCTTCGAACTCGCGCAGCCCCAGGGTCGTATGGGTGTACACCGCCAGCGAGAAGCTCGATGCGGCTATCCCGATCCCGGGCACCATCTCGCCCCATACGTACTCGATCGCGTCCTTGCCCTCGGGGATGTCGATGTTCATGGTTCTCTCCTTCCGAGCCTGCCGACTGCGGGGCGCAGCGGGACGTCGAGCGCGTCGTAGAGTCCTGGTTCCGCGTTCACGAGCCAGTCGATGGCGCTCACGAGCCGGCCCACCGCGGTCGCGTTCCCGCCCGCGGATCTGTTCTCGTCCTCGTCGGTGGCCTCGACCGTGACCTCGATGCGCGGGCGGCCCTCGATGATCACTCGATGTGCGCCGTCACCGTCGGGCGGCGTCGGCCAGTCCGGTGCGCAGGAGGGGTGAATGCGCGTGATGTGCTCGATGACGATGCGGGGTTCGCCCCCGACGATGCCCTGCACTTCGAACCGCACCGCGCCCTGGGTGCCGGCCTCGAACGAGCCCATCGTCCTGGTGCTCACCGTGGCGTCGAGCGCGCGCCGGTCCAACGTCTCGCGGATGTCGTCGAGTTCGACCCCCAGAGCCCTGGCCATCAGCCGTATCTGTCCACCCCACACCATGGTCGGGACGGTCGGTGCGAGCATCAGCGGCTCGTACTCCATCGGCTGGCCCATGCCGACCAGGTACCGGACCGATTCCTCCTGCTCGTAGGTGGAGTAGTCGAAGATCTCCTGACAGCGGATCACGTCGATGGAGGTGCCGAGTCCGCTGATCAGCAACGGGAGCACGTCATTGCCCCAGCCGGGATCGACACCGGAGACGAACAGCGAACCGCCACCGTCCGCGATGGCGGCCAGCACCGGTTCCCGCAGCTCCGGCGGGGCGCCCAGCTGGTCGTACAGGGCGTACAGCGCGGGGGTGACGACCACGGCCCCGGTCCGGATCGCCCTGCTGATGTCGGCGAGGGCCTCGTCGGGGCGGATGTCGCCGGACGCGGCGTAGACCACGGCCCGGGGACCGGTGGCCAGCACGGCATCGACGTCGTCGTTCGCCACGACCCCCAGCGGACGACCGAGCCCACCGAGCTCGCCCGCGTCACGTCCCACCTTGTCGGGGTTGTGGACGAGCACGGCGGTGAGCTCGAGCGCCGGATGGGCCTCGACAGCGCGGATTGCGGCGCGGCCGACGTTGCCCGTGCCCCAGACAACCGTGGAAATCATGCGCGGAGGGTAGCGAGAGGGCCTGTCAGTTCCTAGTGCCGTGACACGACGAGTTTGTCGGGCGGGACAGAGGAGCCGGGGCCTCACCGGGAGGCGGCTTGGGCTGTGCCCGCTACGTCGTCAGGGCAGTGGATACACAGCGGCACTGCGCCCCGGGCTCGCGTGGTCGGTTCCGGTCAGGCCGTCTCGGCCTCCAGACGGCTGGGAGCGGTATGCGGCGAGCGGAGTACGTGGGCTGAGCACACGGCCACGACGCAGAAGCCGAGAGGCAGCAGAAAGGTCAGGTTGAGCGGCATGAAATGCGTCAGCGGTCCGATGACGGCGGGGCCGGCGAGCATGCCGAGATAGCCCAGGCCGGCGACGCGCGAGACATTCGTTCCGGCGGCGCCCGGATCGGCGTGGCCTGCGGCGCTGAAGAGCTGAGGGATGCAGCCGGACAGTCCGGCCCCGAACACGGCCCAGCCGGCCAGGGCCAGCGGGATCGACGTGGAGAACGTGGCCGTCGTCAGGCCGACCGCGGCCAGGGCCGCCCCGTAGCGGAGGATGGCCACCGGCCCGAAGCGCATGGCCACTCGGTCGGCCAGCAGTCGACCGATGGTCATGGCGGTCGAGAACGCACCATAGGCGAGAGCGGCGACGGCGGCGGAGGCGTTCAGGACATCCCGCAGATGCAGAGTGCTCCAGTCGTTGGCCACGCCTTCGCAGAGCATGAGCATCAGCGCGAGCGCGGCCAGCGCCCAGATGCGGCGGGATGTCCGGTGCACCGGTTGCGTCACACCGGCGGGGGCCTCCGCGGCAGACGAGGGGGTGTGCTCGGTCGGCAGGAGCCCGCGGGCGGCGAGCGCGGCCACGGCGAGACCGAGAACGGCCACTGAGCCGAGGGTCACCGCCGGGCTCCAGCCCCAGCTGAGCGTGCGCGCGCCAAGCAGCGCGGCAAGGACGCCGCCGATGGAGAACGTGGCGTGGAAGGCGGACATGACGGGGCGTCGGTAGCCCCGCTCGACCTGGATGGCGTGGGCGTTCATGCTGACGTCCAGACAGCCATTGCCGAGTCCGAGCAGCGCAAGTGCCGCTCCCAGCGTCCACGCGTCCGTGGCCAGGCCCGGCAGGACCACGGCTGCGCTGCACAGTGCCGCGCTCAGCGGTACGACGGTGCGGGCGCCCCAGCGATCGGTGAGCGGGCCCGTGATCCGCATCCCCGCGAAGGCTCCCGCGCCCAGGAGCAGGAGTAGCCAGCCGAGCACGGCATGACTGATGCCGACGTGGCGCTCGACGGCAGGGATGTGGACGACCCACATCCCCAGGACGAAGCCGTTCAGGGCGAAGTAGGCGGTCGTGACCAGTCGGCCGGTCCGCAGCGATCTCTCCATACCGATGAACATAACGAACATCTCTGATGTTTGAAAGCTTGCATTTTGAACATCGTTGGTGTTCTATCGCTGATGTGGCGAGTACGGATCGACTGAGACGGATCACCGAGGCGGTACGCGAAGCGGGCAGTGCCGGCGTCGCGGAGCTGGCTGCCCTGACCGGCGCGTCGGAGATGACCATCCGCCGTGACCTGGAGACCCTGGCCGAGCAGGGCATCCTGGAGCGGTACCGAGGGGGAGCGAGGAGCCTGCTGCTGCGCGGCGACGAACCCCCCTTCGGGCTGCGGGCGACTGAGGGACTGGAGGCCAAGCGACGCATTGCCTCCGAGGTCGCCGGGCTGATCGCCGACGGGGAATCCGTGGTCCTCGACAGCGGCACCACCTGCCTGGAAGTGGCCCGCGCGCTGGAACACCGGCGCCTGACGGTCATGCCGCTTTCCCTGCACGCGGTGAACGCACTGACCGGAGCGCCGGACCTCACGCTGCTGGTGCCGGGCGGCCGCCCCCGGCGGGGCGAACTCGCACTCACCGGCCCGCTCGCCGAGGCGTCGCTGGCCGCCCTGCGTTTCGACACCGCGGTCATCGGCTGCTGCGGACTGAACGCGGCGAACGGCCTGACCGCGTACGACTTGGACGACGCCGCCACCAAGCGGGCCGCCATCGCATCGGCCCGCCGGGTCATCGCGGTCACGGACGGCGCGAAGTTCTCCCGTACCGCCCTTGCCTTTGTCGCACCCGCCACCGCACTGCACGCCGTTGTCACCGACGAGACCGCGCCCGAGGGCGAGGTCGACGCACTGGCTGCGGCGGGCGTGCACGTGCGACAGGTATGACCTGGGCGTCAGTTGAACGGCACGCGCCCCAGCGTTCCGTCTTGATGCTGTCCAGAATGCGGGTGCTCGCCACGTTGAGCGCACTGCGGAGCAGCAGGTTCCTCTGACCGGTGGGCCGGCCGCCGCTGCTCCACCGCACATGACTATTCGTGATCGAGATCCATTCCTGCGACAGGCCTCGAGGGCCGACGACCGATGCCATTGGCCCTGGCCCGGGTCGCGTTGGCGGCGAGCAGGGCCAAACCGAGCGGGGTGAGTGTGTGCAGCACGGTGGTCGCGTAGCGGACGCTGGCGATCAGTTGCGAGTCGCGCAGCGCCTGGGTGTGGAAGGTGACGGTGCCGGGGGATATGCCCAGAGAACGGGCGAGTTCACTCCCGGTGGCCCCCGTGGCGGAGGCGCGCAGTACGAGTGCGCGAGTGCGGCCCAGCAGCGTGGTCAGCGGGACGGTGTCGCCGTCGGCGATGTCTGCCGCTGCGGCCACCCGCTCGTGGCGCATGGGGTAGACCAGTACGGGCGGTAACTCGGGGTCCGCCAGCACCACGGCTGAACCCCAGCAGAAGTACGAGGGCACCAACCGCAGTCCTCTGCCGCCCAGATGCAGGTCCGCGTCGACGGTGGGGTGGTCCGCCTCGAGGACGGGGCTGCGCCAGCGAAAGCCCGGCCCCAGGCCGGACAGCATGTCCTCGACTCCTCTTCCCAGCAGGGAACGGGTGCGGAAGACCCGCTCGGCCTCGATGCGGGTGCGAATGGTCGCCTCGTGCGGCGCGATGAGCGCGTCGTAGTACGCCCTCAGCCCTGCGGTCAGCTCGTTCCTGTGCTCAGCGGCGGCCAGCCGGGTCAGTCCGCGCGGAGTCGCGGTCACCACTCTGGTCAGCTGGTCGAGTTCGGCCGACACCCGGGCGGACGGGGTGGCGCGGATGGCTTCGAGACCGGGAGAAAGCCCCTCGCTGGCGGCGGCGGGGGTGAGGAAATCCGGGAAGTAGGCGGCGCGCGGAAACAGTGGCAGCAGCAAATGCCGCACCGTGCGCGCCAGTGCGGGATCGTTCAGCTTTTCGCAGGCGAAGCGCAGCCAGGCGGCGTAGGTCCCGCGGCCGCGCTTGGTCTGCAGGCGGTGGAGTGAGGCCGCTGTCTCCCACAGGGGATCGGGCTCGGCGGTCAGGCGGGTCCGGCCGAGATCGGGTCCGGAGAAGTGAATGCGGAGCACAGTACTCCTTCACGTGAGGTGCCCGTTTCAACAGAGCTCGAACAAGGTAGCTGCCTGTGAACAGCGGTGGCAATCTCTGTGAAGGTGTGGTTCAACCGGCTTCACAATTCAGTGATTCGGTTGGATTGCGTGTTTCGGTATCGATCGAGAAGGGGAGAAAATGAAGCTGGCCAAGTTCTTTGCTGCCGCGGCTGTGGCTGGAATGTCCATTGCCGGTCTTGCGGCCCCCGCGAGCGCCACGGAGCACAATGGCGTGTGCGAGTCGGGCGAGTTCTGCCTCTGGTACAACCCGAACTATGCGAACGGCATCTGGGACATGTACTACGCGGACCTCAACCTCAACGACAACTACTTCATCGGCAACTCCAGCCAGCGGGTCGGCAACAACTCCGCCTCGGCCAAGAATCGGGACTCCCTGCGGTGGTACGTCTACTTCGGGACGAACAAGACCGGTACGTCCGGCTGGTACGACTCCGGTGAGGTCAACTCGCAGATGACGAACTTCCGGAACCAGATCGAGTCCGCCTCGTACTGATCCCCCGGCCCGGCCGGCCGGCGGGGCTCGCAAGCCGCGCCGGCCGGCCGGGGTGCACGCACCCACCCCTGGAGCCTGGAGACCAGCCATGTTCGCACCCGGGCGCAGAAAGCCCGCGCGCTTCCCGTCCGCTGCCGCTGCCCTGCTCGTGGCCTGCGTCCTTGCAGGTTGCTCGGCCGGTGCGGGGCAGTCCGGGAAGCATCTCGAAAACCCCGCGGCACAGTCCCTCCGTATCCCCACGGCCGTGGAAGCCGCTCGCATGGAGGTACCGCTGGCCCGTTACACCGTCGGCCTGGCCGACGGTCGCGCCATCAACGCGGCCGAGAGCCGCCTCGTCGCGCAGTGCGCGGCGCGCTACGGCCTCACGCTGGCGCCCGAGCAGCGGGACGGCGGCGCGGAGCCCGGCACCAGTGTGGAGCGCCGGTACGGGATAACCGACCGGAAACTGGCCGCCGTGAGCGGGTACGGGATGGGCGACAAGCCCGCGAAACGGACCGCCGAACCACATGCGAAGATCCCCGAATATCTCCGGACGGCAATTCTTTCCGGCCGCGGACCGGCCACCGTGAACGGCCGCAAGGTGCCGGACCAGGGGTGCAGTGGAGAAGCCCGCGAAACGCTTGCGAAAAGAGCGGCACCCAGTCGCAACCAGAATCTTGCTCTCAGCCTCATGGACGAGAGTTTCTATGTGTCACAACGCGATCCCCGGGTGCGGAAAGTGATTTCCGAATGGTCGGCCTGCATGCAGCGCGGTGGTTACGACTACAACGATCCGCTGGACGCGGCAGGAGATACCCGTTTTGGTACCGGACAGACCCGGCTGGAGCGCGATGTGGCATTGACGGACATTGACTGCAAGGAAGCAGTGAATCTCACCGGGATCTGGTTCGCGGTGGAGTCCGAATATCAACAGGGACAGCTCGCCGAGAACCGGACACAGCTCGAGGACGCCCTTCGGGCGGGTCGTGCACGGGTCGTCGCCGCACAAGGGATTCTCGATCGGGCCGGTAGCTGAACGGGGTCCCTTGGTCCGCCGGGTCGACTCCGCCCGAAGTTGTACCGAGTTCCGCGTGGCCACGGTCAGTTCGTGCGGGTCTGCCTGATCGAGGATGTGAGAGGGAGCGGCTGTCCGGGCGAGCACCGTATGACTGCGGCGAACGGACAGCCTGCTCGGAAGGGCAGCTGGAACGGGGCTGTCCTGAGTCAGGACGGACTGCCCGGCCTCGCCGCAGCTGCCAGGATCGGCTGGAGGCGGCGGGCGGCGTTGAGGTGGTCGGCGGTCCAGATGATGCGGACGGCTGTGGCTGTGGCCAGCCCGTTTTCGTCACGCAGGTCGTGGCGGAGGGATTCGACCAGGCGAGCCTCGGCGGCAGGATTGCGTGGCAGGGGATCCGGGAGCGAGGTGTGCCCGCCGAGGCTGATCGCCAGGTCGCGGTACCAGCTGGACACTCGACCTGCGGCGTCCAGTAGTACGAGGCGGGCTTCGGCCCGGTCCGCTTCGATGCGCTGTTCGCTGCCGCGTTGCCATAGTCCAAGCACGGCGTCGGCGGCGAGGCGCAGTCCGACGACGCCGGTGACCAGGGCGGTCATGTCGGCCAGCGGCACACGTTTCGGACCGCGTTCGGCCAGGTAGCTGCGGAAGGCGTCGTCGAGTCTTCGTGCGGCGGCGGCAGCCTGGCGTCTCTCCTGCAGTGGAGCGTCGGCTGGTGCGGGCCCGGCGCTGCAGCGGCTGACCGCGTAATCCACCGCCCCGGCCAGATACCGGGCGCTGTCCGTGTACGCCTCGGCGAGGGCCTGGTTGACGGCTGCGGCGGCGCCGCGCGGCCAGAAGAACAGGCCCACCAGGACGCTTACCGCGCAGCCGATGCCGATGTCCTGGATCCGCAGCAGTGCGATGTGCCAGTCCGGGTTCTGGTCGATGTTGAACATGATCACCAAGGTGATGGTGAAAGCCGCCTGGCCGGCGGCGAAGGAGATGGCTGAGGGGGCGATGCCGGCGATCAGTACGGCGAGCGGCAGCAGCAACCAGAGCAGGGTGCCGTGGTGGCCGATGAGATGCAGCAGTCCGGCCCCGATGAGCGAACCCGCGATCGTGCCGCCCAGGGCGCGGACCGCGTTCTGCCCGGTGTTGAGCGCGTTCGAGCGCAGCACGGAGAGGGTCCCCAGGAGTACCCAGAACGAGTGCTGAACGCTCGTCAGGTCAGCGAGGGCAACCGCGACGCCCAGGCCGACCGCTCCGCGGAGGCTGTTGTGCAGCCAGACCGAGTTCGGCCGGAGATGGGCGGCTGCCCGCTCGCGGGCCGAGGCCAGCGGTCGAGTCAGGGCGCCGGGCTCGCGGCCGAGCAGCCGATCCCGCCAGCTGCGTCGTTGGGCCGCCGCTGCCAGGTCCACGTTGTCTGCGATCTGGAGGGTTGCGAAACCCAGTTCCTGGGCGCGGAATGACAGGTCCAGGGTTTCGATGAAGGCCCGGGGCTCCCACTCCGTGCCGGCCCCGGGCGGGTGCATGGGCAGCCGGGTGGTCGCGCTGCGTTCCATGGCGGTCATGGCCTCGTGCAGGTCGACCGAGGCGGTTCGGAGCGCGTCGGGTGCGCCGTAGGGTGCGTCGAGCAGGTCGGCCGCCTGGTCCAGGACCGCGGCGGCATCCTGTCGAACGGCGTGTGCCGCGGGATCGCAGGTCGGGCGGCCGCTGTGCGGGGGACTGCTGTCGGCCACGATGGTGCTCAGCCAGGTGAGTTCGTCGACCAGGCGGACCAGGGCGCGGGAGCTGGTGGACAGTCCGGTGGGCCGGTAGGGAGTGGCGTCGAAGGCAGTACGGAGGTCGGATGCCGCTGCAACGGCCTGATCGGCGGTGTCCTTGCACTGCCGGGCGCTCGGTGCGTCAGGCTCTCCGGTCAGCCGGTAGGCGTCGGCGCGTAGTTGTGCTGCGGCGGTCCGGCAGACACGTGCGGCATGCGGACCGAGCGGGTCGGTGGCGGGCCGGGGCCACAAGAGGGAGATCGCGAGTATGGCGCCGGCCGCCGCAAGACCCGCTCCAGCGAGTCGGTCGGGCAGTTGGGACAGTGGTGCGGGCGAGGCCACCGGCAGGACGAAGGCCAACAGCAGAGCGGTGGTCGCCTCCGCGAGGACGGAGCTGACGACGCCGGAGAAGAGCACCAGGAAGCCGACCACGACGGTGATGGTGACCGCGAGCCAGGTCGTGCGGGCCACGAGCGTGCTCAGGCAGATGAGCACCGCCCAGGCCAACGCGAGCCCCAAGTGAGCGCGCAGCCGCTGCACCATCGGGCCGGTGAACTCCACCAGCAGCAGCATCGAGAACGAGCCGAAGGCTGCGAAGGTCGCCATCGTCGCGGAGTGGAGCACCTGGCTGCAGAATGCGAACAGCGCGGGCATCACCAGTGCAGTACGTGCGGCCCGGCGGGTCGCGGCCAACTCCGGATCATGGGTACGCAACCACGCAAGGGGCCGCCCGAGTCGGATGTGGCCAGGTGTCTGCATTCGCTCGCACACCTCCTGGGGCGCCCGCGTATCCCATCGATCGAGAGTATCTGCCCGGCCGGTCTGCCCGGCTCGGGGCTCGCGCAGCGTTGGGCGACGCTCCACAGGTCCGCGCGTGTCCATCCACTCGCGGTTCGGCCACCGGCCTGCCGCCGGGCGGGTGCACATCCGGCCGCGACAGGCTGCGGTCGCCCGTGTGGGGGCCGGCCGCAGTGCCACAAGCCCGCATCACCAACCCTGTTGACGCATGGTGAGACCACCATCAGCGGGGGCACGAAACGCTCTCGCCGCCGACGGTCAGCCACCCCGAACCACCTTTCAGGGGGTGGGATTTCACGAGGCGTCCCACGGCAGGCGCTCACGCGGCCCTGATATACGCTCCGCGCACCACATCGGGGCCGGGGAGAGGGACATACACGTATGCGCAGGACAAGAGGCGTAGCTGTGGCGGCGGGGGCGGCGGCGCTGACGCTCGTCACCGCGACGGGCGCGCACGCCGAGGGGCGGGGCGACATCCGGGTGACCAAGACGGTCGTCGATCACGGGACCAACGTCATCGTGGGGACGTCGAAGACCATCAGGTACCCGATCGTCATGACGATCAAGGACAACTCAGGGGTGAAGGGGGTGACACGGGTCAGCACGTACAGCTACAGCAGCGGTAGTGGGGTCGCGGAGCAGGACGGCTCCGTCACGTGCGTGAAGCAGAGCACCACGACGTCGGTCTGCACCGCGATGATGAAGATCGTCCCGGGCTGGATGCCCGGGTACTCGGCAGACGACGCCAACGTGATGGCCGGGGTGTGGATGGTGAGCGCGACGGTGAAGGCCAACGACGGTGACTACTGGCTTTCCGACAGCATCGCCTCGTACAAGGTCAAGCGCGCCGCGACCCTCGTCACCAACGCCTCGCCCGAGCCGGTGAAGAAGGGCGGCAAAATCACCGTCACCGGCAGGCTCACGCGGGCGCACTGGGAGGACCTGAAGTACTACGGGTTCACAGGGCAGGCGGTGAAGCTCCAGTTCAAGAAGGCCGGCGCCACCTCGTACACGACGGTCAAGACCGTGAAGACCGGCAGCGGCGGAAAGCTCAGCACCACCGTGACTGCGGCTTCGGCCGGCAGCTGGCGCTGGTACTTCGACGGCACGACCACGACGATGCAGGTCGCTTCGGCCGGCGACACCGTTCAGCTGAGCTGAGCTGAGCTGACGAAGGCCGAGGCATACGGCGCAAGGGGTCCGGTGTGTTCACCGGGCCCCTTGCGTACGGGGCCCCGCCATAGCCGGTGTCCTTGTCTCACAGCGGCTGGAGGGCGGCGGTTCGGGCCAACCAGAGCATTCACTGAATTCGTGGACCGCCTGGCGGAGTTGCTCACGGAACGCGCTCAGTACTCCATCCGCGGATCGTGATGGTCCGGATCGGTATCTTTGCCGTGTGCCTGAACTGATCGCGCCCACCGCCCGCCTGCACGCCGCCTGGCGCGAAGCACATGACGAGTGGGGTCCTGGCTTCCACGAGGATGGATTCGGACTGGGGCCGTCCGACGAGGTCGACTCGCCGGACGGGTTCGCGGCCTGGGTGGCGCTGCTGACTGACGAGTCGAGTCCGAAAGCAGTGGAGTCCGGCCGGGGTTGTACGTACCGATGGATCGTCGAGGGCGACCGGGTGCACGGCGGAATATCGTTGCGGCACGGGCTCAACGACTACGTGCTGCGGTTCGGCCACATCGGCTACGGCATCCGGCCGTCTTCACGTCGGCGCGGGCTGGCCACCTGGGCGCTGGGCCGGATGCTCGACGAAGCGCGGACGCTCGGCCTGGACCAGGTGCTGATCATCTGCGAAGTCGACAACCTTGCCTCGGTGAGGACCATCGAGCACCAGGGCGGCGTCCTCGAGGGCATCCGGGACACCGAACACGGCCCCGTGCGGCGGTACTGGATCAAAATCTAGTTTGTGAACTTGCCGGTGGGGGGCCGGGGTGGTCCCGTCTGCTGGGTTCCCTGCTCGGTCGCCCGCACCATGGATCTCCTGGGGGGACTGGTGGACGCCGCCGGTGCTGCGGGAGGCGTTCTACGGGATCCGGCGATTCGACGCATTCCAGGAGTCGCTGGGAATCGCGCGCAACACACTCAACGACAGGTTGCGGCGGCTGGTGGACGAGGGACGGGCGTCGGCCGGGACGGTGGAGGTCGATGCCCGCGCGTGAGAGCGGGCACACCGCAAGCCGCTCGCTGCGGGACTGATCGGGAGCTCGACAGCGAAGGGAACTCCCCGGCTCGGCCCACCCGGTCCTCGTCCCTCAGGTCAAGGATCAAGTCAGACCCTCGTTCCGGTCGGCAGGACGGCACGGGCGATGCCGGTGAGGTTCCCCTGCAGGACAAGGATCTCCCTCCGGTTCGATCCATCGAGGTCGGCCGCGTAGACGTTCCCGGCCAGGTCGGTCACGTACATGCGGCCGTCGTCCGGATCGAGGGCGAGGCCGATGCCTTCCATCAGGTGGGTCAACAGGATCTCGGGCGTCCGCCGCCCGTCCGGCGGGTCCATCGGCGAGCGGTTCACGCTGTTGCCCCGCGGCGGGTCCCCGCGATCCGTCCAGTACAGCGTGCGCTCCGCGAGGTCGAGCGCGAGGTCGATCGGCTCCGGCAGCCCCTCGAACAGCACCTCGATGTCGCCGCGCTCGGCCGTGCTGTCCCCGGCGGGCAGGTCGACTCCGGCCCGTAGGATCTTCCCGAGCCCCGCGTCACTCGGGCCCTTCTGCGTCCAGTAGAGGTGTCCGCCCACGGGGTCGACGGCGACTCCCACGCACCATCTGGTCTCGTCGCGACGGTCGTCCTCGCCCTGTCCCGTCTGCACGAGGGTTTCGACGTTCGAGCCGTCGAGGTCGCAGCGCATCACGCGCATGCCCTCACGATCACCCCAGTACAGCTTCCGGCCGGCGGCCTCCAAGTGGAGTTGCTTCGGCGTGTACGTGACACCGCTGGGGACGATCGTCGTCCGGTTGCCTCCGTCCAGGTCCACGCGTTCGATCGAGCCGTCGTTCGCCGGTGGAAGGCCCATGTTCGTCCAGTAGATGTGCCCGGCCATGACATCGACGGCGACTCCGTCGGGGACCCTGCACCCGGTGACAACGACCTTCTTGTCGGAACCGTCGGGGTTCACGGAGAACAGCCGACCGCCACCGCTGGCCTCGAGCACGAACAGTTTCTCCTGGCGCCGCGTCACGGGCCCTCCTTCGCCGGGCGACCGGCTGCGGCACTCGGGCCGGACGGGTCGCACTCGGCGCGCACGGCCAGCAGCGCCGAGAGCATCGCGTCGCGCCGAGCGGCCAGTTCATCGACCGAGCGACCGCCGGCCTCCTCCAGGACGCCGCCCACGATCTTCTCCATGAGCTCGGGCGTGAACTCGGGCGTGCCGAGTTCCTGCCAGGATGCCACCATCCGCGGCATGAGGGTGTCCATGAAGTGCTGGATGCCGCCCTCTCCTCCGCCGAGATGCCACAGCAGATGGGGGCCCATGACGCCCCATCTGAGCCCCGGTCCCCAGGACACCGCGTCGTCGGAGTCCGCCACGTCGAGCACCCCCTCCTGGACCAGGTGGACGACCTCGCGGTACAGCGCGGCCTGGATGCGGTTGGCGACATGCCCGGGGAGCTCTTTCTTGAGGTGGATCGGCTTCTTGCCGATCGCGGCGTAGAACGACATGGCGTCCCGGATCGTCTCCGGGGCGGTCTTCGTACCGCCGACGACCTCGACCAGCGGGACGATGTGCGGGGGGTTGAAGGGATGACCGATGACGGTCCGCTGCGGACGCCGGCACTCGGCCTGGATGACGCTCATCGTGATGCCCGACGAACTCGACGCGATGATCGCGTCCGGCGGCGTGGCGTCGTCGATGTCGGCGAACAGCCGGACCTTGAGCTCCGGGCGCTCCGGCGCGTTCTCCTGCACGAAATCGGCGTCCGCGACAGCCTGACGCAGGTCCGTGGTGAAGCTCAGGCGATCGGGCGAGGCTCCGGGCGAGAGCCCGATCGAGGCCGCCGCGTCCCATGCCGCCTCCACGTACGAACGCAGTGCCGCCTCCGCGGTGGCGGCGGGGTCGGTCGCCGTGACGTCGAAACCTCGGACGAGATAGTGCGTCGCCCAGCTCGCACCGATGGTGCCGGTGCCGACGATCGCCACGCGGTGGACGGGTCTGTGCGCATTCATGGCTGGCTCTCTGCTCCTGGGAGTCGGACGCGGGCTGTGGGGGAGGTGGGCGGCCGGCCTGGCCGGCATCAGCGGCTGTGCCAGACAGGGGCGCGCTTCTCGGCGAACGCCCGTGCGCCCTCCTGCGCGTCCTCGCTGGCGAACAGCCCGCTCGTGAGCTCGTCCTGGCGTGTGAAGGCGTCACTCTCGTTCAGTCCCTGCGTTTCACGCAGGACCTCCTTGACGGCCGCCAGCGCCAGCGGCGCGTTCCGCGCCACGCGCCCCGCCAGCCCGCGGGCCACGTCCAGCGCGGCGCCGGTTGGGGTCAGCTCATTGACGAGGCCGTACTCCTTGCCTTCTGCCGCGGTCAGCGCCTCGCCCGTGAGCAGTACGCGCGCGGCTACGTGGTACGGAAGGCGGCGCGGCAGCCTGACCAGACCACCCGCTGCCGCCACGAGACCGCGCGTGACCTCGGGAAGCCCGAACCGGGCGTCTTCCGCGGCCACGATCAGGTCGCAGGCGAGCACCATCTCGAAGCCGCCGCCGAGCGCCCAGCCCTCGACCGCGGCGATCAACGGCTTGCGCACCGCCGTGCCGGTGAGCCCGCCGAAGCCCCGGCCGGGGAGCACCGGCAGCTCACCCTTGGCGAATGCCTTCAGGTCCATGCCCGCGCTGAACACCCCGCCCGCGCCCGTGAGTACGCCGACCGACAGCTCCGGGTCCGCGTCGAGCAGATCCAAAGCCGCGGCGAGCCGTACCGCGACCTCGTGGTCCACGGCGTTCTTCTGAGCCGGGCGGTTGAGGGTGATGGTCAGCACGCCGCCGCGGCGCTCGTGGAGCACCATGTCGGACGCTGCGGACGCCGTGCTCATGGCGACGCCTTGCCTTCCGTCGTGCCGGGGATGGTTCCCTGGGCCCGCAGCTCGGCGATCTCGGCAGGACCGAATCCCAGCTCGGTGAGGATCTCGTCGTTGTGCTCGCCCAGGTCCGGCGCTCGCTTCGCCGGTACCTTCGGCACCCCTCGGAGGTTGACCGGACTGCTGATGGTTTCCTCCAGCCCGCTGACTCCTTCCAGCGGCACCACGATGTCGTTCGCGCGCAACTGCGGGTCCTGCGCGGCCTGCTCCGGCGTCTGAATGAGGCTGTAGGTGACGCGTTCCCGGCCCAGGGCGTCCTTCCAGTGAGCGAAGGGCTGCGTGCGGAACTCGGCGTCGAGCAGCTCGCTCAGCGCGGCGGAGTTCCTGACGAAACCCTCGACGTCCGCGAAACGGGGATCATCGAGCAGCTCGGGGTGCCCGATGGCCCGCGTCAGTCCCGGCCAGTGCGGGGGTGAGGCGACCAGCATGAACCACTCGCCGTCCGCGGTCCGGTAAGGGTTGATCAGCGGGTTCGCCGGCGCCGTCCGGTCGTGCAGCTCGAACGGCGTGCCGCCGGCGAGCGCGCCGGCCACGAGCGTTCCCGTGGCCCAGACGCCCGCGGCGAGCAGCGACGTCCCGACACTGGCTCCTTGTCCTGTGCGCTCACGGCGGTACAGGGCGGTCACGATCGCCGCGTAGATCGCGATCGCCGACATGTAGTCGCCGCTGCCCCAGACCGGCACCGTCGGCGGGGCTCCCGCGTCCCGGGTGGAGGCCAGCAGTCCGCTGCGCGACCAGGCGGCGGTCAGGTCGAAGCCCGGCTGCCCGGCGTCGGGGCCGGTGTCCCCGAAGCCTGTGATGTCGGCGTAGACGACCCGCGGATTCCAGCCCGCGACCTCCTCGTAGCCAAGGTGCAGCTTCTCGCGTGTGCCGTGCGGGAAGTTGGTGATCACGACGTCGGCCCACTCGACGAGGCGCTTGAGGATCGCGGTGGCCGCAGGTGACTTCAGGTCGATCACCATGCCGCGCTTGTTGCGGTTGGCGAGGTGCCAGCTGTAGTTGGCCTGCGCCCGGGGACTGGGCGGCACGGAGCCCAGCCGCCGTTGGGGGTCGCCCTGTCCCGGCGGCTCGATCTTGATGACGTCCGCTCCGAAGTCGGAGAGCACGGTGGCCGCGGCCGGTCCCGCGATGAAGCTCGACGCGTCGAGGACCTTCAGGCCGGTGAAGACGGATTCGGTGGTCATCTTCGTCACCTCACGAAGGCGCTCAGGCCGCCGGTCACGGCACGGCCGACGATGAGGGTCTGGATCTCCCGCGTGCCCTCGTACGAGTAGATGGCCTCGGCGTCGGCGACGAAGCGGCCGATCTTGTACTCGAGGAGGATGCCGTTGCCGGCCAGCAGTTCCCGAGCCCACCCCACGTTCTCGCGCATCCGCACGGTGCAGTAGGCCTTCGCCAGGGCGGACTGCTCGTCCCGGTACACCCCGGCGTCCTGCAACTGGGCCAGGCGCGCCATCATCCCGCACGAGGCCGTGGCATTGCCGAGCATCTTCACCAGCAGGTCCTGTACGAGCTGGAAGCTCCCGATCGGGCGCCCGAACTGCTCGCGCTCCTTCGCGTACTGCAGGGCGATCTCGTAGGCGGCGAACATCACTCCCACGGCCTGCCACGCCACGCCGCTGCGCGTCTGGCGCAGGATCTTGGCGGTGTCCTTGAACGAGTTCGCGTTCTGCAGCCGGTTGGCCTCCGGTACGCGGCAGCCGTCGAGCACGATGTCGGCGTTCTGCACGATCCGCAGCGCCATCTTGTTCTCGATCTTCGTCGCGGTGAATCCGGGGGTGTCCTTCTCCACGACGAAGCCCAGCACGTGCTGCGTCTCGACATCGCGGGCCCAGATGACGACCAGGTCGGCGAACGTCGCGTTTCCGATCCACCGCTTCGCGCCGTCAAGAATCCACACGTCGCCGTCGCGGCGCGCGGTCGTCCGCAGGCCGCCGGCCACGTCGGAGCCGCCGTGCGGCTCGGTCAACCCGAAGGCGCCGATCTTCTCGAAGCGGCTCATCGCCGGCAGCCAACGCCGCTTCTGCTCGTCGGAACCGCAGGTGAGGATGGTGCCCATGGCCAGACCCGTGTGCACGCCGCCGAACGTCGCCAAGGACGCGTCGACATGCGCCAGCTCCAGCGCGATGAAGCCTGCGAGGAGGTTGCTCGGACTGGATTCCGGGGAGTCAGGGTCGGCCCAGTCCATCATGCCCAGCTTCCCGAAGCCCTCGACCAGCTGGAAGGGGAACTCGGCCCGGGCCCAGTAGTCGTCGACGATCGGGGCGACCTGCGTGCGGAGGAACTCGCGAACGGACGCGACCTTCTCCCGCTCCCTGTCCGACAGCATTTCCTCGTAGGCGTAGAAGTCGGCGGGCAGCAGCCCTTTGTCCAGGCTGGGACCGGACGGTGTCGGCAGAGCCGTTGTGCCGCTCATGGCAATCTCCCTCAAGCGCTGTGGGGCGGGGCCCGGGGATCCGCGCCCGTCAGCACTCTCCGCGCCCGGCTTTTCGGTTCTCGGACGCGATTAAACGCGGATCCGGAACCGGTCCCCCGGACCCGCGCCGCCCACGGGTGCCGTGTCGCCGCGGACCACCCCATCGGCCCGTAGCCGCCCGTGCGCGAGAGGTGGGCCAGGGCTGCCAGGGCTGACAGAACGTCATTTCAGTGGTGGATGCCCCGCACCCGGCGGTAACTCGCAGGCGATCGCTGCAGCGGGCCGGGTGCGCGCCGAAGCGGCGGTGGGCAATGCGGGCGACGGCCTCGATCCACTCATCCGGAGGCGGCACAAACGCACCACATGCTCGGCAGCGCCTGCCGAGCGCTGTACCTCAGGCACCGTCGTCGACAGGACATCGACGACTGCGTGCTCAGTCTGCGGGCCGCCTACGGCACGTCGTTGTCCGCGCCCGGGGCCGTACGGATGGGCGAAGCCGCTCAGCTGCTCGCGGCCGCGCTGCTCGACCTGTACCGCGTCGACGGGCAAGGCCGGTACCTCGAGGAGGCCGCCCGGACGGTCCGCGAGTGCCTCGAGCGCGAGGGCAGGACAGAAACGCGTATGCGGCTTCTGGTCCGCCAGGCAGAGGTGCACTACGCGGCCTACCATCACACCGGAGACCGCGCCGAGTTGGATGCCGCGATCGCCACCGCGGACGAGATACTCCTCGAAGCCGCGGCCGACGCCGATGCCTCCGGGTCCGCGCAATGGGAGTCCGCCATCGGCCCGACGCTGGCGCAGGCCCCGGTGCTACAAGGTGAACTGGACCAAGTACCGCACCAGTTCCGACCGCCGGGGCAAGGTGAAGCCAGGCTCAGCACTATGAAGCTTCCTGCCGAGGTGACCGGTTGGCGATACCGGTCGACGAGTTCATGACGCCGCGACCTCACCCCTTGCGGTGCAGCCTCGTCCTCTGCGCTTCCGTCCTGTCCGTTGCCCTCGCCACCGGGTGTACGAGTGACTCCGGCGGGCCGAACGGGCCCAGCGCACGGGAGACCAGTCCAGGGCAGCAACGGAAGCATGCCTCCGAAACGTCCGCTCAGGATGAGGAGAGACTCGGTAAGCAGGTTGAGGAAGCTCTCGACACCGAAGAAGTCGGCGACAGTGACCCACTGTTCATCGAGGCGGGTCTTGAACGTGTCAGCGACGGATTCCACACCGAGCCGGAACTGGCACGAGGTCGCTCGTACAGGTTGTCGGTCGCCTGCGCCGGAAAGGGCAAGATCGTCCTGTCCATAGCCCTGAAGGCTCGCGTCCGCCGGACCATGGACTGCGACGGCGTCCCACTTCAGCTGCGCATCACAGCCTCAACGGCCAGGGTCACGATCGATACCGAGCGGATGCCGGGGGCCACCGGGATGGTTGCCTGGCGCATGGACAGGGTCGAGAAGTAAGCCGCAAGTCCGTCGGGCGCCGCGGATGCGGTCGAGTCCGCATGTGCGTACCGCGGCCTGCGCGGATAACGGTGGGTGAGCCTTCGAGATGCGCGCGCAGAGGCGCGCTGCTTCGCTGGTGTGGCCCGCTCTTCCCCGATGACACCAAGGAGTGATCATGAGCGTTGCAGGCGAGTCCGGTGCCCGTGCCCAGCAACTTCTCCAGAAGGCACAGGAGATGGAACAGGCCGCAGAGCGCATCTCCGACCCGCAGGAGCGTCAGCGGCTGAAGGACAAGGCCCGCGAGCTCAAGCAGCAGAGCAAGCAGGCGAGCAGCGGGGACATCGACCCCATCGTGTAACAGCCGTGTGCATACGCCGGCCGGTGGCTACCGCGCGTCCTTCCCCAGGCGCGCGCGAGGCCATCGGCTGGTCGTGTGTGTGGGCCACGCCGCACACCTCCACTCTGCGCGCGATTTCCGATCCAGCCGTCGCGGCCTCACCTGGGCAGGTCACTTCGGATACGGGTCGTAGCAGTCCAGTGCGGGGTGGTAAAGCACCCGCCAGGTGTCCTGGTCGACGACTCCGGTTCTGCCCAGGCCGTGACATCCCTGAATCCAGATGATCTTCTTCGACGTGGCGGTGCCGAAGACCCCGTTGACGGCGAGTTTCGGAACACCGCCCCACACGTTGCTCAGACACTGCGCCTGCTTCACGGAAAGACCGGTGCTCACGTACGTGAGCGCGGGGCGATCGATGGAGGACGTGTAGGGGCATGTCTTATCGGCGGCGGCCGCCTCGGGCGTCGTCGTCGCCAGGGCCCCGGCGGTCAGCAGCGCTGCGCCGAGGGCCGAACACTTGCGGCGGATCATCTCGCGCACTCCTCTCCGTGCCGGCCATGTGCACACGCATCCAGCATGGGGGTGCAAGCGTCGTCTCGCGCATTTTCGAACTGTCACGCCCACGGAAGGGGTCCTGACGAACGCCGTGTCGGTGGGTGAAGAGGCCCGGACGGATCAGCTGTCGTCCGACAGGGCCGTGTGGGCGGCGTGGAGGATCTCCTCGGACAGTGGGGAGCCGTTGGTGGCGCGGGCCAGCAGGAGGGCGCCGACCAGGGTGGCCAGGCGGGCCAGGCCGTCTTCGTCGTCGGTGGCGAGCCACTGGGCGAAGTCGCGCACTCCCTCGATGTAGACGTCGTGGGCGGCGTCACCCGCGTCCCGGGCCATGTCGGCGGCGAGCGCGGCGGCGGGACAGCCGTCGCCGGCGTTGTCGCGGTGCCGGGTCGACAGGTAGTAGTCGATCAGGCCCTGACGGGCGGCGTCACGTCGCCCGTCGTGCTCGTCGAGCTCTGCCGTGCGGCGCGCCTCCAGCTGAGCGAAGGCGTGCACGGTGGCCTCACCGACCAGGGCGTCCTTGGAGGCGAACTGCTTGTAGAAGCCGCCCTGGGTCATCCCGGCCGACTTCATCAGGTCCGCGACGCTGACGCCGGTGCCCTGCTCGCGGAACAGCCTGGAGGCGTTGGCGACCACGCGCTTCCGGTTCTCCTGTGCCTGTGCCTGTGACACTCGGCCCATCGGGCCACCCCCTCTACATGGATGTCGGTTGCAATCTATCGTACGAGCCTGTTTAGATTGTTAGTGAAATCTATTTTCCGTCCGCTGCGCTCACGAAGGGTGGCCACCGCGGTCGGCGCAGGGAGAAGGCATGGGGCCGAAGGACTCCGTCACCGGCGGCCACCTGCCCGGTACGGGGCCTGCTCCGCGGCCAAGGGCCGGCCACGTCCCCGCCGGCCGGAAGATCGACCCCGCCTCGATGGCCACGCAGGCCCTGGACGGCCTGCGGTGCGGACTCCCCGAGATCCTCGCCGACGACTGCAGCCGCCAGGTCGAGCAGAGCCTGGCCACACAGCCGGCCGCCGCCTGACGCAGCACGGCCGCCGCGGCCTCGTGCGGCACCGTCATCTTTCAGAACACCGGAGTTATCTCATGACACCCACCGTCGGTCCCGTCTCCGCCCGCAGCGAGGAAGTGGCCGCACCGCCCGGCTCCGTCCCCGGCGAGGCGGCCGCGCCGCGACACCCGGGCCCGAGCAGCCGACCGCCGCTGCGGACGCTGCTGCAGCCCGCGGTGATCGCCCTGGTCCTCGTCTCGGCCTTCATCAGTTGCTATGTCGGGCTGCAACGCGACCCGAAGCCGCATCAGCTGCCGGTGGCGGTCGTGGGCAACACCCTCGCGCACAAGATGGAGCTGTCGCTCGGCGACAGCGTCGACGTACGCCCCACGGTGAGCGCGGCCGCAGCCCGCCAGGCCGTGGAACAGCACGACGTGGTGGCTGCACTGAGCTCCGGCGGCAACGGACAGCTGAGCCTGGAGGTGGCCGGGGCGAACGGCCTGTCCACCACGGGCGCGGTCAAGAGTGTGGTGTCCGCGTACGCAGCGGGATCCGGCCAGCAGGTCACGACGACCGACGTGGTGCCGCTCGCTCCGTTCGACGGGCGGGGTCTCGCCGGGTTCTACGTGTCGTTCGGTGTCACCCTCGCCGGATTCGTCCTGGCTCAGAACGCGCTGGGCATGGCGAACGTGCTCCATCTGCGGCACCGGTTCTGGCTGATCACGGGCGTCTCGGTGGCGACCGGCATCGTTGCCGCGATCATCGCAGGCCCCGTCCTGGACGCGGTGCCTGCCCCGTTCCTCCCGCTGGCGGCGACACTGGCGCTGCTGGCGGCCGCGGCAGCGTTCACCACGAAGCTGCTGGGCACCTACCTCGGCCCCATCGGTGTCCCGGTGGCGACGTTGCTTCTGCTGACGGTCGGCAACTCCACCAGCGGCGCCACCATCAGCTCCGACCTGCTGCCGGCCGCGGCCCGGGCCGTCTCCGCTCTGTTGCCGCCCGGCGCGGCGGTACGGGCGGTGAGCGATCTGAGCTACTTCGACGGCGCCCACGCAGGAGTGCCGCTGCTCACCCTGGCCCTCTGGGCCGTGCTGTCGGCCGTGCTCGTGGGTATCAAGTCCCGGCTGCGCTCGACCCGCCCCGCCGCGCACGCCTGACCCGGCCGAATTCCTGCTTCCTCCGGGCGACGGCCGCCCGGAAGGGGTGCCGCCACCGCTGTGACGGGTACTCCTCGGGCCTCGCCTCGGCCCTGAGATTCAGCGCGCTCCCGGGGCCGTCGCGTCGTCCGGGCGCGCTCCCGCCGATCCGAGGGCGGAACCTTTCCGCATCAGGGCAGGAAGTTCGTGAAGAGAAGTGATCTCGTGTGACGGGGGACGCAGCAGGGGGTCGCGCGCCACGTGCGACCGGTTCAGCCATATCGAGGCACCCAGACCCGCGTTGAGCGCTCCGCCGATGTCGGTCACCAGGCTGTCGCCCACATGGCAGACATCGGCGGGCCCGAGGCCCATGCGTTCGAGGGTGATCTCGAAAATCCTCTGATCGGGCTTGGACACGGCTACCTCGCCCGAGATCACGGTGACGTCCAGGAATCTGTCCAGACCGGTCGCCGTGATCTTGTCCCGCTGCGCGTCGCCCGGACCGTTGGTGACAAGCCCCAACCGGTACGAGGCGCTGCGAAGTGCACTCAGCGTGTTCGCCACGTCGTCGAACAGGACGTAGCGCCGACAACGCTGCCGCTTGTATTCATCGGTCGCAGGATCGGCGAGTCCGGCGTGCCCGCACTCGTCGAGTGCCTGCCGCCAGCACTCCCTCCAGATGCAATCGGCATCCGGGATCCGGCCGGGCGGGTGCTGCGCACCGTCCCCGCCCGCGCGCATGTGGTCGAGATAGCGGCGTGTATAGGCGTCGTGCAGCGAGTCGGCATCGAGATCGGGGGCCGACCGGACCAGGACGTCGCACACGGCCCGCACGGTCGCCCTCCAGGCGGGCATGCCGTAGTCGAGCAAGGTTGCGTCGAGGTCTAGCAGTACCGCCTGGATCATGCGCAGAGCATACGCACCGACCGCGTCAGGAGAAGCCCGTACTGCGACGGCAGTTGAATGATCTGCTACGTCTGAGCAGTCGCGTACACGCAGCTCACGAATTCAGCGATCTGTTCGTCGCTCAGGTTCTTCGCGAGATCGGCCTCCGTGATCATGCCGACCAGGCGGTGGCCGCCCTTCACGTCGATCACGGGCAGTCGCTTGATCTGATGTTCCTCCATGGTCGTCAGGACATCGGCGGCGTCCGCTTCGGCATCGATCCAGTGGATCTTGGCATTGAAAGACCCGGCCTGCACGGTTGCAGGGTCGACGCCCTCGGCGCAGCACTTGACGACGATGTCCCGGTCGGTGATCAAGCCAGTGAGCCTGTTGTTGTCGCCGCAGATGGGTAGGCAACCGACACCCAGATCGCGCATCGTCTTCGCTACCTCGAACAGCGACTCGTGTGCACCGACGCACTGCACGCCACCGGTCATGATGTCTCGAGCCAGCAGCTTCTCGGACATGATTTCCTCCTGCCCTCGACCGGCGTGTTTCCCTGTCTTCGATCACAACACGAATGGCTCAACCCCGCTTGCCGACTGCGTCGGCGAGGTAGCGGATCCCGGGTCCGCCGCGATCGGGCCCGGCCGGGGCCGTGATGTCGGCCCGGCGACTCTGCGGCGCAGGCAACGCCTGGAGCGCTGACTATGACGGCTCCACATGACTGAAACCCACTTCGAAATGCTCGACCGAGGCGACGCGCTGGCCTTCCCTGTGTGCAACGTCCTCGCGGAGCCGGGCGGCAGTGTCCTCGCTGGCCCGCATGGCCTCCTCGTCCTCCCACAGGGTCAGCGACGCAGCCTTCCCGGAGGCCCGGTCGACGAGGTAGAACACGCCACGGAAGCCAGAAGCCTCCTGGATCTGCTGGAGGATCGCTTCCCAGTTCGCGGTCAGGTCTCCCTCTGCAGGAACCGGTGAACCCTGGTAGGTGCTCAGCCTCGCGAACATGGCTGCCACCCCTTTCCTGGCCGACTGCCGGTCGGGGGGACAGGCAGCTTCAGGACCAGGGTGCTCCGGCGGACCGTGTGTCGCATGCGGAGCAACCTGGGATGCTCCCTACAGGGGTGGCACGGCGGGCCTTCTGGGCTCTGACCTGCTGGAACAGACAGACCCATCTCGGCCAGTGGCCTGAATTTGACATTAGCTTGCCTTATGAAAGATAAAGAAGGTCCTTTGGGCTGAACTTCACGCAGCGTGATATCCGACGTGTGACAGCCGACGATCGTCTACGCGAATGAGTAAAGCCGTGACCCACGCCGCCGTCCCGGATCAGCCGACCGACCCCGCCGCGGACTGGGAGGCATGGCGCGCCGAGCGACGGCGCTCCATCACTTCGCCCTCCGGCAACCTCGCCCTCGTGGAGACCCGCTGGGCCCCGGCCGGTGAGCGTCCCGACCTCGACGCGGCCCGCGCCGGACAGCCGGGGAATGTGACCGTCACCACGGTCGAGCGCACCGACCTCGTCACCGGCGAGCCGGAGCACGGTCTGCGCTTCTGGGACGCGCAGTCGCCCGCGATCCAGAACTTCGATCGCACCGATGCCTTCCCGTACGACCCGGCCTGGGTGCTGGAGGCCTCGTACACCCCGGTGCCGGGCGCCCGGCGGGTCGGTTTCGAGCACATCCGCGACAACGGCGGTACCCGTGACCTCGCCGTGCCGGGTGACATCGCGCTCACCCTGGACGGACAGGAGTACGTGCTGAGCGCCTTCGACGACGACGGCACCCTGCTTCTTGTCTTCGGTGACCCCACCAACGGCGACATCACCTACGGCGCCGGGCGCTTCCTCTTCGTCACCCACACCGGCGAGGGCCGTGTCCTCCTCGACTTCAACCGCGCCTTCGTGCCGCCGTGCGGATTCTCGGACCAGTACAACTGTCCGATGCCGCCGCGGCAGAACCGTTTCCACCTGCCCGTCGAGGCCGGCGAGAAGCGCCCCGTCTTCAGTGACGGCTTCCCCGCGCAGCACTGATCAACCCCGTACTCCCGCCTCGCAGCACGAAAGCGCGTACTCCTCATGAGCATCAAGAAGACCTCTCTGTACGGCGGCGCCACCGCTGCCGCCCTCGCCCTGACCCTCACCGCCTGCGGCGGGGGCTCCAACGGGGGCGGCGCCGCCGGAGGGGCGTACGACAAGAACGCCACGGTCAACATCGGTTCGCTCTACGAGCCGCAGAATCTCGACAACACCGCGGGCGGTGGCCAGGGCGTCACCGAGGCGCTCAACGGCAACGTGTACGAGGGGCTGTTCAAGCTCACCGATGACGGCAAGGTCGAGAATCTGCTCGCCCAGGACTACAAGGTCAGCGGCGACGGACTCACGTACACCTTCACCCTGCGCGACGGTGTGAAGTTCCACAGCGGCAAGAAGCTCACCAGCCAGGACGTCAAGTACAGCCTGGAGAAGGTGATAGCCAAGGACTCGCAGTCCGCCCGCAAGAGCAATCTCGAGGTCATCAAGTCCGTCGAGACACCGGACGCGCGCACGGTGAAGGTCCAGCTGTCGAAGAAGTCGATCTCCTTCGTCTACAACCTCTCCTACGTGTGGATCATCAACTCCGACGCGAAGAGCCTCAAGACGAGCGAGGACGGCACCGGCCCGTACCGGCTGAACAAGTGGACCCGCGGTTCCGCTCTCGGCCTCGACCGGTTCGCCGGGTACTGGGGTGACGCGGCCAGGAACAAGCAGGTCGTCTTCCACTACTACAAGGACGCGACCGCTCTCAACAACGCGCTCCTGACCAATGCCGTGGACGTCGTCACGAGCGAGCAGTCGCCCGACGCCCTCGACCAGTTCAAGAGCAACCAGAACTACAAGGTCAACGACGGCAACTCGACGACCAAGCTGCTGCTCGCCTTCAACGACAAGGCCAAGCCCTTCACGGACGTCAAGGTCCGCCAGGCCGTCTCCTCCGCCATCGACGACAAGAAGCTTCTGGAGTCGGTCTGGGGCGGCTACGGCAAGCTCATCGGCTCCATGGTGCCGCCCACCGACCCGTGGTACGAGGACCTCACCAAGGTCAACGCCTACGACACCGCGCGAGCCAAGAAGCTGCTCGCCGAGGCCGGATACGAGAACGGCTTCACCTTCACCCTCGACACCCCGAACTACGACCCGCACCCGACGGCGGCGACCTTCATCAAGTCGCAGCTCGCCAAGGTCGGCATCACCGTCGAGATCAACACCATCACACCGGACGAGTGGTACACGAAGGTCTACAAGAACCACGACTTCACGGCCACGCTCCAGGAACACGTCAACGACCGCGACCTGGTCTGGTACGGCAACCCCGACTTCTACTGGGGCTACGACAACAAGCAGGTCACGAAGTGGGTCGAAGAGGCCGAGCAGGCGTCCGGCACGGCTGAGCAGACCGACCTGCTGAAGAAGGTCAACCGCCGGACCGCGGAGGACGCGGCCAGCGACTGGCTGTACCTGTACCCGCAGATCGTCGTGGCGAGCAGCAAGGTGTCCGGCTACCCGGTCAACGGCCTCAACTCGCAGTTCTTCGCGTACGACATCGAGAAGGGCTGATGGCGCGGTATCTCCTGCGTCGCCTCGCCTTCCTGCTGGTGTCGCTGGCGCTCGCGAGCGTGGTCCTGTTCGTGCTGCTGCGGATGCTGCCGGGCGACCCCGCGAACGCGCTCACCTCGGTGGGCGCCAGCCCCGAGCAGATCGCGGCGGCGCGGCACTCCATCGGCTCCGACAAGCCGCTGCCCGAGCAGTTCGTCCACTGGATCGGGCAGCTGGCCGGCGGTGACCTCGGTACGTCGTTCGTCAGCTCGCTGCCGGTCGCGCCCGAGGTCGGCTCGCGGCTGAACGTCACGATCCCGCTCACGCTCACGGCGTTCGTCCTGGCGGTCCTCATCGCCGTCCCGGTCGGCTTCGTCGCCGCGCACCGGCGCAGGACCTGGTACGGGGCGCTGCTCAGCGGAGTCTCCCAACTGGGCATCGCCGTGCCCGTGTTCTGGCTCGGGATGATCCTGATAGCCGTCTTCGCGCTGAACGCCGGCTGGCTTCCCGCAGGCGGCTTCCCGCCGGACGGCTGGTCGCAGCCGGCCGAGGCGGTCCGCTCGCTCGCCCTGCCCGTCATCACCATCGCGCTCGTGATGAGCGCCTCACTGATCCGCTACGTCAGGTCGGCCACGCTCGACGTACTGGACAGCGACTATCTGCGCACCGCGCGCGCCCTGGGTTCGTCGTTCGGGCGGGCCATGTGGCGGCACGGGCTGCGCAACGCATCGGTGCCGGTGATCTCGATCCTCGGCATCGAGCTGGCGTCCACACTGCTCGGTGCTGTGGTCGTGGAGTCCGTGTACGCGCTACCCGGCCTCGGCTCGCTGCTCGCGACCGGCATCGCGCAGCACGACTATCCGGTGATCCAGGGTGTGCTGTTCGTCTCCACGCTCGCGGTGCTGGTCATCGGCTTCGCCGCCGACTTCGTACAGCGGATCATCGATCCCCGGCTCCGCGGCAGGCTCTCCGGAGGTGTCCGATGAAGCAGTCGACGAAGCGCTCGTACACGCTGACCTCCGGATGCGTGCTGGCCGGCCTGATCGCGCTGCTTGCGCTGGTCTCGCTCTTCTGGGCCCCGTACGCCGCCGACGACACGTCCGGTGGCCGGCTCACGGGCCCCGGCGCGGGCCATCTGCTGGGCACCGACAAGCTCGGCCGTGATCTGTTCACCCAACTGATGACCGGCTCCCGGGTCGCCTTCGAAGCGGGCCTGGGTTCGGTCCTCATCGCGGCCGCCGTCGGCGTCACGCTGGGCGTGCTGGCCGCGTTCGCCCAAGGCTGGCTGGACGACACGCTCTCCGCGTTCCTCGACATCCTGATCGCCTTCCCGACGCTGCTGCTTGCGATGCTCATCGTCGCCGCGCACTCGGCCACACTGGGGTCCGCCGTGCTGGCGATCGGCCTCGCCCAGAGCGCGGTCGTGGGACGGCTTGTGCGGGTCCTGGTCAAGCGGGTCCTGGCACAGGACTACATCACGGCCGCGCGCACGTCCGGCACGTCGTGGCCGCGGATCGTGGCCGGGCATGTGCTGCCCAACATCTGGCCGACTCTCGTGGTGAACCTGGCCCTTCAGTTCGGACTCGCGGTGCTGGCCGAGGCCGGCCTGTCCTACCTGGGCCTGGGGGCGCCGCCGCCCAACGCCTCGTGGGGCCGCATGCTCCAGGAGGCTCAGGCCACCTTCACCACGGCCCCGGCCGGCGCACTGGCCCCCGGCATCCTGCTCGTCCTGCTCGTCATCGGTGTGAACCTCATCGCCGACGGACTGCGCGACACCCTCGACCCGGCGGCCCGACGGAGGAGCGCATGAACATCCTCGACGTACGCGACCTCGCGATCCGTACGGCCGACGGGCGCATCCTTGTCGACGGCCTCTCGCTGACCATCGCCCCCGGCGAACGACTCGGCCTCATCGGTGAGTCGGGCTCCGGGAAATCGCTGACCACTCTCGCCGTGCTCGGCCTGCTGCCCGACGGTATGACGGCCACCGGCAGCGCCGAACTCGCCGGCACCCAGATCGTGGGCGCGAGCGAGAAGCAGCTCACGCGTGTACGCGGCCGGGACGCCGCCATCGTCTTCCAGGAGCCGCTCACCGCACTCGACCCCCTGATGCGCGTCGGCAGGCAGATCGCCGAACCGCTGGGCAGAAGGCGAGGGCTGAGGGGCGCCGGGCTGAAGCGGGCCGTCGTGGAAGCCCTGGAGCAAGTGCGACTGCCCGAGCCCGACCGTATCGCCCGCGCCTTCCCGCACGAGATCTCCGGCGGACAGCGGCAGCGCGTCGCACTCGCCATGGCGCTGGCATGCGACCCGAAGCTGCTCATCGCGGACGAGCCGACCACCGCGCTCGACGTCACCGTGCAGTCCGACATGCTCGACCTGCTCGACACCCTCGTACGGGAACGGGACATGGCCGTCCTCTTCGTCAGTCACGACCTCGCGGTCGTCTCGAAGGTCACCGATCGTGTTCTGGTGATGAAGGACGGCCGGGCCGTGGAGCAGGGTGATGTCCGCGAGATCGTGCGGGCCCCGCGCGAGGAGTACACCAAGGCGCTGGTGGCAAGCGCGCGGCAGCTGGAATCGGCTCTTGACCTGAGGAGCGCATGATGACGCCCGTACTGGAGCTGAACGCGGCCTCCTTCGCCTACCGGGGACACACCGTGCCCGTCGTCGAGGACGTCTCCTTCGCCGTCGACGCCGGGCACAGCCTCGCCCTCGTCGGCGAATCCGGCGCGGGCAAGACGACTCTGCTGCGGCTGCTGCTCGGGCTCGCCCGGGCCACCTCCGGCACCGTCCGGTTCGACGGCGACGAGCTGAAGCCACGCGACCGCGAGCAGATGCGGCGTTTCAGGCGCAGCGTGCAGTGTGTCTTCCAGGACCCGTACTCGTCGCTGGACCCGCGTCGGCGTGTCGGCGGCATCGTGTCCGAACCACTGCGTTCCCTCGGCATCGACAGCCGGAGCACGGCCGGGCCCAAGGTGGCCGACGCCCTGGAGCGGGTCGGTCTCCCGGCCGACGCCGCAGAGCGCTATCCGCACGAGTTCTCCGGCGGCCAGCGCCAGCGCATCGCGATTGCCCGGGCGACCGTGTGCGACCCGCGGGTGCTGCTCGCCGACGAACCCGTCAGCGCCCTCGATGTCACCACCCGGGTCAAAGTCGTCGACCTGCTCAACGAGTTGAAGCAGAAGCAGGGTCTGACGCTCGTCATGGTCTCCCACGACCTGTCGGTGGTGGCCTCGCTGTGCGAACGCACCGCCGTCCTGGAGCGCGGTCACATCGTCGAACAGGGCGAGACCGGACAGGTGCTGGGCGCTCCCGCGCACCCGTACACACGTCGCCTCGTCGAAAGTGTGCCGCGGCTGCCGGCGTGACCGGTGGGCCCGATCACGAGGCCTCTCCTTCCCGACCTGATCCGTTCGGCGCCGGATGCCTCCGGCGCCGCACGGAGCTCAGCTCGCCCTCGCCCACGCGTAGCGGTGCTCGGGCCGGCCGGTGTCGCCGTATTTGAGACTGAGGCTGATGCGGCCCGCGCTCTCCAGGTACTTGAGGTATCGCTGGGCGGTGGAGCGGCTCAACCCGGCCCGGACGGCGACCTCGTGTGCGGACAGCGGTTCGTCCGCCGCGGAAAGGACGTGGCGGATGACCTCGGCGGTCGGCGCGGAGTGCCCCTTGGGCAGACCGGCTGCGGGAACGGCCTCCGGGGTGCGGAGAGCTCCGAAGATCTGGTCGACCTGCTCCTGGCCGGCCTCGCCGCGGCCGCTGCCCACGCCTTCGAGAGTGCGGCGCAGAGCCGCGTAGCTCTCCAGCTTGGACCGCAGACCGCCGAAACTGAACGGCTTCACCAGGTACTGCAGGGCGCCGTAGCGCATGGCGGTCTGCACGGTCGTGACATCGCGAGCGGCCGTCACCATGATCACGTCCGCCGTGTGGCCGAGCTGGCGCAGCCGCCGTACCAGTGTCAGCCCCGTCTCGTCCGGAAGATAGTGATCGAGAAGCACGAGGTCGACATGGTTGCGTTCCAGGACGGACAGTGCCTGTGCGGCGGTGTGTGCGCGAGCGACGACGCGGAAGCCGGGCACCTTGGCCACGTACGCCGCGTTGATCTCGGCCACCCGGAAGTCGTCGTCCACCACGAGGACGTCGATCATTGCACCCCTCCCACTTCGATCAGCTGCCGGACGGTGAGCGTCTCGGGCAGTACGACGGTGAAGACCGCGCCACCACCGGCCCTCGCACCGACGCGGGCCACCCCGCCGTAACGCTCCGCGAGACGGCGTACCAGCGCCAGACCGAGCCCACGGCCCCGATGTGCGGGGGACTGCTTGGTGGACCAGCCCTCGGTGAAAATCTGTTCGCGCAGATCGGGCGCCACGCCCGGACCGTTGTCGCTGACCCGCAGGACCGTGGCGGTGCCCTCCGCGCGGAGCTCGACTTCGATGAGGGAAGCGACGTCCAGCGCGTTGTCGATGAGGTTGCCCAGGACGGTCACCAGATCGCGCGGGTCCACCACCACGTCGGGGAGCATGGTGTTCGGGGAGATGTGCAAGGACGCGCCCCGCTCCGCCGCAATGGCCGACTTGCCGACCAACAGCGCGGACAGCAGAGGGTCATTGACGCGTTCCGCGACCTGCTCCGCCGAGGCCCGGCGACCGTTGGCCACCTCTGCCACGAACTCCACCGCCGCTTCGTGCCTCCCGAGCTCCAGGAGTCCGAGCAGGGTGTGGAGCCGGTTGGCGTGCTCGTGGTCCTGGGCGCGGAGTGCGTCGAGAAGGCCGTGCGTGGAGTCCAGTTCGCGGCCGAGCAGCTCCAGTTCGGTGCGATCGCGCAGGGTGACCACAGCACCGCCGTCACCGGTCGGCATGCGGTTGGCGATCAGCACGCGTCCCCTGCAGACGGTGAGCAGGTCCACGCCGTCGACCTGCCCTGTCAGGACCTCTGCCGCACGGCCCGGCGGCAGCACCTCGCTCAGAACACGGCCGACGGCGTCCGGCGTGAGCTCCAGCAGGCGCTGCGCCTCGTCGTTCAGCAGCCGGATCCGCCCCCGGGCGTCGAGGGCGAGAACTGCTTCGCGAATGCTGTGCAGCATGGCCTCGCGCTCGTCCAGCAGCGCGGAGATGTCGGCGAAGGCAAGGCCATGGGTGCTGCGCTGCAGACGTCGCGAGACGGCCAGGGCGGCGAGGACACCCGCGGCGAGAGCAGCCCCCGCGTAGAGCAGAAGTCCCGGAATGGTGCCGAGCAGCCGCTCGCGGACGCTGTCGTAGGCGATGCCCACCGAGACGGCGCCGACGATCGTCCCGTGCGCGTCGCGGAGGGGGACCTTCGCGCGTGCCGAGCGACCCAGGGTTCCGTCGTCGATCTGCATGATCTCCCGGCCGGCCAGGGCCGTGCTGGGATCGGTGGAGACGTGTCTGCCGATCTGTGGGGTGTCGGTGTGCGACCAGCGGACCCCGCGGGTGTCCATGACCACGATGTAGAGCGCCCCGGTGGCCCGTCGGATCCGCTCCGCCTCGGCCTGTACCGGGCCGCCGGGGCTGGGCTCGGTGCTCGTCAGGTTGTGAACCAGACCGGGTTCGGCGGCCGTCGTCTGGGCGATGGACAGAGCCTGGCGCATCGCCTGGTCGTCGAGCTGGTGGCTGAGCGGGGCAAGGAAGAGCCCGGTGACGAGCATGACCACCCCGGTCGTGATGGCGACCTGTGTGAGCAGGACCTGGGCGAAGACACGGCGGGGCCAGTGAATCCGCATGTGCTCGCCCTCTGCCTTCCGCCCGACTGGGAATCTGCTGATCCGCTTTGCTCTGTGTGAACGCAACGTAAACGTCGCCGCCGTCGCTGACCAGCCCTCGTAGCACTTTCGTTCTTCAGACGTGAGCAGAACGAGCAGAACCGCAGGTTATGGGCAGAAGCAGGAGTTGTGAGCGCAAGGGTGCCGTCGTGCCCGGGCCGCCTCTAGCGTCCCGCCCCATGAACAGCGAAACCAGCCCCGCCATCGAGCTGCGGGGGGCGAGCAAAGCGTTCCGGACTCCGTCGGGGGCGCTCCACACCGCCGTACGAGATCTGGACCTCACGATCGGGCGCGGTGAGTTCGTTGCCGTGGTGGGACCTACCGGATGCGGCAAATCGACAACGCTGACGCTGGTCAGCGGCCTGGAGGAGCCCACCGAGGGGGAGGTGCTGGTCGCCGGTGAGCCGGTGAGCGGCATCGGCGACAAGGTCGGCTTCGTCTTCCAGCAGGATGCGGTCTTCCCCTGGCGCACCGTGCTGTCCAACGTGATGGCAGGCCCCCGCTTCCGGGGCGTGCCGAAGCCCGAGGCGAAGGAACGTGCCCGGGAGTGGCTCGCCCGGGTCGGTCTGTCCTCCTTCGAGGACCGCTATCCGCACCAGCTGTCCGGCGGCCAGCGCAAGCGAGTCGCACTCGCGGCCACGTTCGTCAACGATCCCGAGATCCTGCTCATGGACGAACCCTTCTCCGCACTTGATGTGCAGACCCGGGCCCTGATGTCCGACGAACTGCTGGAGTTGTGGGCCGGGACCGGCGCCTCCGTCGTCTTCGTCACCCATGACCTGGAGGAGTCCATCGCACTGGCCGACAAGGTCGTGGTCATGACCGCGGGACCGGCCACCGTCAAGGAGGTCTTCGAGATCGATCTGCCCCGCCCGCGCAAGGTCGAACAGGTGCGTCTGGAGCCCAGGTTCCTGGAGATCTATCGGGAGATCTGGTCCTCGCTCGGCGAAGAGGTCCGCATCACCCGCGAGAGGGGTGCCCTCGATGTCGCCTGATTCCCTCACCGCGAGCCCCGCCGTCACCAAGACCGAGCGGACCCAGGCCAGAGCCCGAGCCACCCGCAACCGCAGGTTCCTGGTGCTCGGAAGCCGGATCGTACTTCTCCTCGCGGTCATCGGGCTGTGGGAGTGGCTGGCCCGGACCGCGGTCATCGATCCGTTCAACTTCTCCATGCCGTCGAAGATCTGGGAGCAGATCCGCACCTGGGTGGTCGACGGCACCGCGCAGGGCTCCCTGTGGGAGCAGATCTGGTACACGCTCTACGAAGCACTGCTCGGCTGGGTCATCGGTGTGATCGCCGGTGTGCTGCTCGGTATCGCGCTGGGCCGGATCCGCTTCGCCGCCGACGTTCTCGGCCCGTACATCAAGGTGCTCAACGCCCTGCCGCGCATCGTGCTCGCGCCGATCTTCCTGATCTGGTTCGGCCTCGGCCCCGCCTCGAAGGTGGCCTCAGCGGTCGTCCTCGTCTTCTTCCCCGTCTTCTTCAACGCGTTCCAGGGCGCCAGGGAGGTGGACCGCAACCTCGTGGCCAATTCCCGCATTCTGGGCGCCAGCAACCGCCAGGTCACCTTCCAGGTGGTCATCCCCTCGGCTACGTCATGGATCTTCACCAGCCTGCATGTGAGCTTCGGCTTCGCGCTCATCGGCGCGATCGTCGGTGAGTACATCGGTGCCACCAAGGGGCTCGGACTGCTGGTCGCCGCTTCCCAGGGCACCTTCAACGCCGCCGGCGTCTACGCCGCGATGGTGATCCTCGCGGTCGTCGCACTGCTTGCCGAAGGCCTGTTGACCTTCCTCGAGAAGCGGCTCTTCCGCTGGAAGCCGGCTGACGCCGACTCCGCGCGCTGACGTCTGTTCCACACGCCGGCGCCGACTCCGCACGCCGGCGCCACCCGCCATTCGAATATCCGATCGTTTCTTCTCTTCACGAGGACGTGAACCAGATGCGTACACTCACCCGGGTCTCGGCCGTCGCCGTCGCCGGCGCACTCGCCCTGACCACCCTGACCGCCTGTGGCTCCAACTCCGAGTCCAGCGGCGCCTCCGACGGCAAGAACGTCAAGGTCAAGATCATGGTGGGGGGCCTCGACAAGGTCATCTACCTGCCCGCGATGCTCACCGAGCGGCTGGGCTACTTCAAGGACGAAGGGGTGTCGGTCCAGCTCCTGACCGAGCCGGCGGGCGTCCAGGCCGAGACGGCCCTGGTCTCCGGTGATGTGCAGGGCACGGTCGGCTTCTACGACCACACCCTCGACCTCCAGGTGAAGGGCAAGCAGGTCGAGTCCGTCGTCCAGTTCTCACAGGCTCCGGGCGAGGTCGAGATCGTCTCCAACCAGGCAGCGGGCGACATCAAGTCACCGAAGGACTTCAAGGGCAAGAAGCTCGGCGTGACGGGCATCGGCTCCTCGACCGACTTCCTGACGAAGTACCTCGCCGTCAACAGCAATGTGCAGACAAGCCAGTTCACCCCCGTCGCAGTGGGAGCGGGTCAGACCTTCATCTCCGCCCTCCAGCAGGGCTCCATCCAGGGGGGCATGACCACCGACCCGACCGTCGCCACCATCCTGGACAAGAAGCTCGGCAAGATTCTCATCGACATGCGCACCCCCGAAGGCTCCAAGCAGGCGCTCGGCGGGCTCTACCCGTCCTCCAGCCTCTACATGCAGACCGAATGGGTCAACAGTCACAAGGAAACCGTCCAGAAGCTGGCCAACGCCTTCGTCAGGACGCTGAAGTGGATGTCCACGCACAGCGCGGACGAGATCGCGGCCAAGATGCCCGCCGACTACGCGCAGGGCGGCGGCAAGGCCCTCTATGCGCAGGCCATCAAGAGCACGCTGCCCATGTTCACCACGGACGGCGTCATGCCCGCCGACGGACCCGCCACCGTCGAGCGGGTCCTCAAGGCCTTCAACCCGAACCTGAAGAACGCCAAGGTCGACCTCGACAAGACCTTCACCACTGAGTTCGTCAAGAAGGCGAGCTGACCCCGGGCAGTCCGATCCCCCGAACGGCGGAACGCGCCGTACGAGGCTGATGCGATACGGACCGGCGCCCCGGCGAAGTCCGACGAGGCGCTTGACGGAGAGGCCGGCCTCTCCGTCAAGCGCCTCTGCCACCTTCTGGCTAAGGTCGACGAGGGGCCTGAGTACCAGATCGACGGAGGCTCCCATGACGGTGAAACTTGAAGCACGCGATGTGGCCCCGCGCCTCGCCACCGGTGCGTTCATCCTGAACTCAGGTCTGAGCAAGCTGAAAGCGGACCAGGAGACGGCGGCGGGCGTGCACGGCATGGCCTGCATCGCCTATCCGTTCTTGGAGAAGTTGGACGCGCGGCGCTTCACCCGGCTGCTCGCCTGGTCGGAGATCGCCGTCGGCGGGACGCTGCTCGCCCCCTTCGTACCGACCCGACTGGCCGGAGTGGCGCTCACCGGCTTCTCCGCCGGGCTGGTCGGTCTGTACCTGAGGGTCCCCGGAATGCGGGAGTCCGGCAGTCTGCGACCTACCCAGACCGGCATCCCGCTGGCCAAGGACTTCTGGATGCTGGGCATGGGAATCGGATTCCTGGGCGCGCACGCACCACGCGGAGGCGAAAGCGCGACACGGTGTCCGTGGCACCGGTGCCGACGTCACTGACGGGACAGCCTGCGCCGGGCCGACGGCCGGCGTCCGCAGCCCGCGAGGCACATGGCGTGCGGCGGGGTGTGCGGCGCGTGTCGATGGCAGGGTCCGGGCGCGGAAACGGCGATGGTGTTCGCATGAACAGCGCAGACCTTTTGACGGACGCGTTCACACGAATCCAGGAAGCGGTGCACTCGGCGGTCGAGGGCCTTTCCGTCGACGACCTGCACGTCCGGCTCGACGACGGCGCGAACTCGATCGCCTGGCTGGTGTGGCACCTCACCCGGATTCAGGACGACCATGTCTCGGATGCGGCCGGTGTGCAGCAGGTCTGGTTCTCCCAGGACTGGGCCTCCCGCTTCGACCTGCCCTTCGACAAGGGAGCCACCGGATACGGGCAGAGCAGCAAACAGGTCGCGGCTGTCCGGGTGGGCTCGCCCGAACTGCTGCTCGGCTACTACGACGCCGTCCACGAGCAGAGCGTCGAGTTCATTCGTGGCCTCCACCCCAGGTCCCTGGAACGCATTGTGGATGAGACCTGGTCGCCGCCGGTCACTCTCGGAGTGCGTCTGATCAGCGTCATCACGGACGACCTGCAACATGTCGGCCAGGCAGCATTCGTCCGGGGTTCGCTGGAGCGCCGGTAGAAACGCTCACGGCCGGGCGGTGCGCGGGGGTGAATCCGCGTACCGCCCGGCCCCGGCGACAGCGCCTGCGGATCACGAGTAGAAGTTGCGCTCCCACCGGTGCTTGGCCAGCACGGCGAGCTGGTCGGCGGTGAGCGGACGTCCGTCGCTCAGGGCCGTGTTGCGCTCGACGTTGCGTACGGAGCGCATTCCGGGGATGACGGTGGAAACCGCCGGCGAACTCAGTACGAACCGCAACGCATGCTCGGCGATCTCATCGGGAGCGATGCCGAGGTCGGCGACGATCGCGGCCACCCGCTGCTCGACCTGTGCCGGGCGGTCGTCGCGGAAGTAGCGGTTGCGCCAGTCGCCCTCGGGAAACGTCGTGCCGGCGGTGATCCGGCCGGTGAGGCCGCCTTCGTCCAGCGCCACCCGCACGATGACACCGACGCCGTGCTCCTCACAGGCCGGCAGCAGAGCGTCGGCGGGCGCCTGGTCGAAGAGGTTGTAGATGACCTGCACGCTGTCCACGGCGCCGCTGCGTACGAGTGCGAGTGCGTTGTCGGGCTGGTGGTCGTTGATGGAGACACCGAACAGGCGGATCTTGCCCTCCTGCTTCAGTTCCGCGATCGTCTCCAGCCAGTCACCACGGCCGACCCAGTCATCGCTCCAGACGTGGAACTGCAGTACGTCGAAGTGGTCCAGGCCGCCGGCGCGCAGACTGGTCTCCAGGCTCTTGCGGATGTGCTCGCCCGGGAACGTCTCAGCCGGGTCCAGACCGTCGGGCGCCGGCCAGGTGCCGTTCTTCGGCGGCACCTTGGTCGCGACCTGCACCTCGTCGTCGGTCCGCTCGCGGACGACCCGGCCGACGATGCGCTCGCTCTCGCCGTAGCCGCGCGCCGTATCGATGAAGTTCACGCCGAGGTCGATGGCACGGTGCAGGGCGCGTACGGATTCGTCCTCCGTGGCACCCACCCAGCTGGACTCACCGATGCCCCACGCGCCGTATCCGATCTCGGACACGGACAGTCCACTGCGTCCCAGCTCGCGGTAGCGCACAATCATCCTCCACGTCATGGTCCTCGTCCTGACCGAGCCGAGGCTTCTGCCAGGAATCACGTTGACAATAAGCGACTCGGGCGCCGGGGTCAGTCGGGTTTCGCCGAGGCCGGAGCTGCCTGTCCGTGGGTCGGTGGTGCAGGTGTCGCGGAGTGGCCGCAGTCGAAGCCGTTCACTGCTGCCAGAGCCTGATTCCCGCCCGTCAGCCGGATCTGGATCTCCCGTACGGTGACGGGCTCGAAGGCATGGAAGCGCCGGATGCCGACGGTGCGGCCCTCGGCGATCACCCGTCCGTCGACGACCAGTTCATGGTGCGCGATGTGCTGGCCCCCGGCCAGGTTCTCGCGCAGTTCCAGGTGGTCGATACGGACAGGTTCGGCGAAGCGGGCGAGCACCCCGGTGCCGGTGTTCGTCAGCTCGCACGGGATCGGTGTGGCGAATCGGCGGGCCATCTCGTCGGTGAGGTCGAGGAGCCTGGTGCGGTCGGCGTCGTCGATCCGGCCCCGCCGGTCCGGGGGAACGTTGAGCAGCAGGCCCGCACCGAGGCCGACCGAGTGGTACCAGATGGTCAGGAGTTGGTCGCGGCTCTTGAGGGTGTGGAGGTCGTCGGGCTGCCAGAACCAGTTGGCCCGGATGGGCACGTCACATTCCGGCGGGAGATAGCGGGCCGTGTCGAGGGCGGCCGGTCCGTCGTCGTAGAGGCTGATGTCGGTGGAGTCGGTGACGTACCGGCAAGGATCGCTTGCGAGGCCGTCCTCGTTCCCCACCCAGCGGATGGTCGGACGGCCCAGGTTGAAGACCATCGCCTGCGGCTGATGTTCATCGATGACCGCCATGACGGCGTCCCAGTCGTAGGTGCGGCCCTCGGACCCTGCCCCGTCGAACCACAGTTCGTACAGCGGACCGTAGTCGGTGCACAGCTCGGTGAGCTGGCGCAGGTAGAAGTCGTCGTACGCTTCGGGGTCGTCGTAGCAGTCGGCGTTGCGGTCCCAGGGCGACAGGTAGAGTCCCAGGCCGATTCCCGCCTTACGGCAGGCCCGGGACAGTTCTGCAACGACGTCGCCCCGGCCGTCCCGCCACGGTGACGCGGCCACGGAGTAGTCGGTGGTTCCGGTCGGCCAGAGGCAGAACCCGTCGTGGTGCTTGGCGGTCAGCACCACGTACTTGGCTCCGGCGGCGACTGCCGTGTCCACCCACTGCCCGGCATCCAGGTCGGTGGGATCGAAGGTGGCCGGGTCGAGGGTCCCGTCGCTCCACTCCGTGTTGTTGAACGTGTTGATGCCGAAGTGCAGGAAGAGCCCGAATCCGTCCTGCTGCCAGGCGAGTTGGCCGGGTGTGGGGATGATGGTCACGATGGTCCTTGAATCGCGGTTCGGTGACGGGAGGCAGCACGTCGGGGCGCCGCGTGGGCGGGCGGGGAGGAGTTGAACCGGCGGGGTAGTGCTTGGGTATCGGCGAGGAGTCCCCGCGAGGCGTGGATCAGCGCGGCTTCCTCGCGCATCGTGCCGAGGCGTGACACCCGGGAGACGGCTGGTTTCCGGGAGTTCCGGCGGATGACGCACGGAAAGACTCCATGGTTCTCTCCTGGGACCTGCGAGCGACGTTGAGTGATCGCAATGGTTCGCACAGGAACGATCGATGTCAATATCAAACAGACAATCGATCGCTAATGATCGGTAGCGGTCAGGAGAAAGTTGAACGCCACACATCTCAACCGGCCCCACGGCCGGGGAATTGAGATGTGCGGCATCCGGGGGTGTCAGCTGCCGGTGGAGTGACGGACGCGTAGTTCGGGCAGGACGAGCAGTCGGTGGCGGGCGGCGCCTGGCCGGTCGAGGCGGCGGACGAGCAGGTCGACCGCGGAGGCTCCGACCTCGTGCTTGGCCGGGGCAATGGCGCTCAGAGGGATGTCCGCGAGAGCGGCAACTTCGTCGTCGTAGGCCAGGATCGCCACATCGTCCGGTACCTTCACCGCCCCGGCGCGCAACCGCCGGAGCAGCGCGAGCGCCTCGTTGTCCGGATGCACGATGACGGCATCGACCTGCCCGCCGGCCACGGCGTCGGCCAGCTCCTGGTTCGGCCGGTCGTAGCGGGCGTCGCTGGCCCCCCAGCTGCCCATGTCGAATACCAGCCCCTCCGGCGGCTGGAGTCCGGCGGCGCGCAGACCCGCCCGGTACCCGTCGATGACCCACGGCCCCGTGGGGCTGGGCGCGCGCACCAGGAGTGCGATACGGCGTCTGCCGATGCCGACCAGGTGTGTGACGGCGAGGTGGGCACCGTAGGTGTGGTCGGACGCCACGTACTCGGCCGGGGACTCCGACGCCACCGGGCGCCGCTCCATCAGCACGACGGGTACCGGGAGTCTGCCGCACCATTCGTGGACACTGTCGTCGGACGGTGCGACGAGCAGCCCGTCGACGCCGTCCTCGACCATCTGCCGGGCGTGTGCGCGTTCCTCGTGCGGGTTGTACTCGGAGATGCCCAGTACCAGCCGGACTCCGCGGGCCGCCGCGGCCTCGCGGGCCCCCTTGATCACCTCGGGGTAGTAGTAGCCGGCCGAAGGCACGATCAGGCCGAATGTGCGGTCCCGGCCCACCGGCTGGGGTGCGGTGCTTCCGCCGTCGGCCCGGGCGGTCTCCGCCCACGCGCCGGGAAGCATCGCACCGCCGTGGACCCGGACCACGAGTCCGCGGTCGGCCAGGATCTCGACATCACGGCGGATCGTCACCGATGAAACGCCCAGCTCGGCTGCGAACTGCGTGACCCGCAGCGCGTTGCCCTCCCGCAGCCGGCGCAGGATCGCCTGATGTCGCTCCTCGGCATGCATGCTGGTGCTCCTTTCTCGCGACCGCCCTGTTCAGGCACAGCTCAGGTCGCCTCAGATCATTCATGCGCGTTTCTGTCCATACGATCAGACGCGCGTGAACCGTCTCTTCCTGAAGCTCCTGAGTGAAGAGGAACGACAAACGACAGCTGTCGCACACCTGAAGCCGGTGTCAGGCTTCTTCCGCGATCGGGGCCCCGGCGCTGCCCGTGGTGTCCGCGGCATAGCGCGGCGCGTGCCGCGGCCAGGGTTTGGCGGCTTCGATCTGCGCCGCGAGTTCCAGCAGGCGCTTCTCGCCGCCGGGCTTGGCGACAAGCTGCACTGCGACGGGCATCGCTTCGGCGTCCACCCCCACGGGGACGGCGAGCGCCGGCCAGCCCGCGATGTTCCAGGAGCCGAAGAGTGAGGCCGTGCGGGTGCTGACCGCCGAGGTGCGCAGCGCGCCGTGTTCGCCCCAGCGCTTCGCCTGCGCCGCCGGCCGGCTGAGCGCGGGCAGCAGCAGGACATCGATCTCTCCGAAGAAGCGTTCTGCGGCCTCGGTGCGCCAGCGGTCCCGCGCGTGGTCCCCCTGCAGGTGCACGGCCGCCAGCGTCCTGCCGATTGCGGCCAACCGCCGGGTGCTCCGGTCGAGTTCGGTGCGGTCGAGTCCCTCGGCGCTCTGGTGCGCGGAGGCGTACCAGGAGCTCAGCGACGCAGGTCCCAGCCATGCCGGATAGCGCTGGGTGTGCCGGGACACCGTGTGCCCGAGTCCTTCCAGCAGCCTTCCGGTTTCCAGCGCGGCACGGCGGTATTCGGCGGCGATCGCAAAGCCCGGCGATATCGACCGGACCGACACGCCGATACGCAGCGGCCCCGGTTCGCCGAGTTGCGCGAAGTCCGGTTCACCGGCCATCACGGCCAGTCCGAGGGCCGCGTCCTGCACCGTGGTCGCGATGGGGCCGTTCTCGACCAGGTCGAACCAGGTCGGGTCGTCCGGTGCGTGCGGCACGACGCCGCGCCCGGGCTTGATCCCGATGGTTCCGCAGCAGGCGCAGGGGATACGGATCGAGCCGAACCCGTCGTTGCCGTGCGCCAGGGGGACGAGACCGGCGGCCACTGCGGCCGCGCTGCCGCCCGAGGAGCCGCCGGGTGTGCGCTGCTCGTTCCAGGGGTTGCGGGCGATCCCGTAGACGCTGTCCGCCATCGGGACCAGGCAGAGTTCCGGCACGTTGGTCAGACCGATCACCACGGCGCCCGCCGCCCGCAGCCGCTCGACGATCACATGGTCGGCGGAGCTGCGGTCCGGCGCGGTGGCAGCGGATCCGCTGCGGGCCTGCTCGCCCGCGACCGCGATGTTGTCCTTGATCGCAACCGGGACCCCTGCGAGCGGCAGGGAAGCGCGATCGGTCCGCCGGTCCACCGCCTCCGCCTCTGCCTGCGCCTGCTCCGCCCGCACGTGCCGGAAAGCGGACAGGCCCGGATCGAGCCGGGCGATGCGGGCCAGATGCTGGCGGGTGACGTCGGCGGCGTCGGCCCGTCCTTCACGTACGGCGGCGGCGATGTCGACGGCGGTGCGGCCGGTCCAGTCGGTCATGGTTGATGAGTCAACCTTGCGCTGCCCGCGCCGCCAATCCCTCTGCACTCGTGTTACCGAACGGTAATCTCGTGCCGCATGGGGTGGGGAGGCTTTTGGACAAGTTGTGAGCGGGTTGCCGTGGAGGAGACTGGGAGCACAAGGACGCAGATGCAGGACGAGGCTGGTGGACATGGGTGCACCGGACGTCGAACACCGCACGGACCGGCTCGACGGGCACACGATACGGAACTGGGCCCGGGCCGAAGTCGGTGTGCGAGGCGTCATCACAGGATGGAGCCCGGAAGCCGAGCAGTTGCTCGGATACCCGGCCGAGTGGGTGCTGGGCCGCCCAGCGACCGAGTTCCTGGCCACGGCCGAGGAATCGGCGGACGCCGATGGCGCCACGAGCGTGGTGCGTCATCGCAACGGCCGACCGGTGCCCTGCAGGATGTCCATCCGCCCTGTGGAATCGACTGGGGCGGGAAGCGGTGCCGACGCGCGGTGGACGGTGACACTTGTCCCGACGGGGCCCCTGGAGTCGGACCTGGACCGGGCGCTGCTCGAGGCACTGTTCACCCGGTCTCCGGTGGGGCTCTTCGTGCTCGACCCGCAGTTGCGGCTGGTGCGGTTCAGCAGCGCTGCGGAAGGCATGCACGGCGCCCCCGCTGCGGGAGCGCTCGGCAAACGGCCGACCGAGGCCTGGCCCGACTTCAGCCCGGAGCTGGTGGAACGAGTGTTGGGCCGCGTGCTGGATACGGGTGAACCGGTGATGGGTTTCGAGAAGCGCGGCAGGCCACCGGGGGATCCGGAGCACACGCACGTCTACTCGGTCTCCGCGTTCCGCCTCGAGGACGACGACGGCCGTGTCCTGGGCGTGGCTGACGCCGCGGTCGACGTCACCGAACGCTACCTCGCACAGGAGCGGCTGGCTCTGCTCGCCGAGGGCGGTTCACGCATCGGAACCGGACTCGATGTGATGCGCACAGCCCAGGAGTTGGCAGAGGTGGCAGTGCCCAGGCTGGCCGACAGCATCGGCGTGGAGGTTCTCGAGCCGGTGCTCATGGGCGAGGAGATATCTTCCGGCCCGGTGCAGCCCGGCGCCGTGCTGCGGCGGGCCGCGTCGCGGTCCCGGCGACCGGACACACTGCCTGGTGCCTACCCGGTCGGCGAGTCCAGCACTTTCCCGCCGACGTCACCGTCGTCCCAGGCTCTCTCGGACCTGCAACCGCGCCTGGTCAGCCCGCTGACCGCTGACAGCGAGTGGGTGCTGAGCGATCCCGTACGCGGCCGTCGGATGCTGGAGGAGAAGATCCACTCACTCATGTTCGTACCGCTGGTCGCCCAGGACCGTGCCCTGGGGATCGCCACCTTCTACCGCTGGGGGGAGCAGGGCCCCTTCCAGCAGGACGATCTCACGGTGGCCACCGAGCTCGGTCGCCGCACCGCGCTCTGTCTGGACAACGCCCGCCGCTACCTGCGCGAGCACGACTCCCTGATGGCGCTGCAGCGCAGTCTGCTTCCGACGGAACCTCCCCGGAACAACGGGGTGGAGGTGGCCTACGAGTACGTGCACGGCGGGGCCGGCGGTGACTGGGTCGATGTCGTGCCGCTGTCGGGGGCCAGGGTGGCGCTCGTGGCAGGCAGCGTGCCCGGACGCGGCATGGAGACCGCCGCCGCCATGGGACGGCTCCGCGCGGCCGTGCACACGCTCTCCGATCTGGACCTGGAGCCCGACGAGATGCTCGCCCGCCTCGATGACCTGGTACGGCGTCTCGCCGACGAAGCCGGTCCCCGGCGCGACGGCAACGAACCGCCGCAGGAAGCAGGCTCCGAAGCGCCACATGCCGGCTCGGGTGCCTGGTGCACCTTCCTCTACCTGATCTACGACCCCATCTCCCTGCGCTGTTGCGCGGCCGGCGCAGGCCATCCCGGCCCCGCTGTCGTCCACCCGGACGGGACAGTGATGATGCTGGACGTTCCGTCCGCCGCCCCACTCGGCCTCCCCGGGCCGCCGTTCGGAAAGACCGAGGTGACGTTGCCGGAGGGCTCGGTGCTCGCGCTCCACACCAGCGGCCTCCTGCAGGCGCGCGGCGGCGACCCGGCAGAGGCCCGACTCGCAGACCTGCTCGCCCGGCGGTCCGGCTCGGTGCAGGAGACGGCCTGCATGCTCACCGAGGCGCTGGTTCCGACGCAGGCAGACGAGGACGCCGCCGTCCTCGTCGCCCGTACACACGCACTGGACCCCGGCCGGGTCGCATCGTGGGACCTGCCGACGGACCCGGCTATCGTCTCCACGGCCCGGTCGCTCGTCACCCGCCAGCTCACATCATGGGACCTGGACGAGGAGGTGTTCGCCACCGAACTCATCGCCAGCGAGCTCGTCACCAACGCCATGAGGCACGCCGCGGCGCCCATCCGACTGCGCCTGATCCATGACCTGGTCCTGACCTGCGAGGTCTTCGACGGCAGCAGCACCGCACCACGGCTTCGACATGCCCGCACCACCGACGAGGGCGGCCGGGGACTGTTCCTCGTCGCCCAGTGCTCCGACCGCTGGGGAACGCGTTACACGCAGCAGGGCAAAACCATCTGGACCGAGCAGAAGCTGGTCCACGAGGCCGGGGAGCCGGTCTGAACAGCCCGTCTTCGCGCGCGGCGTGCGAGCAGGCCACCGTGTTCATCGGACGAACTCGTTGCATCCCTTGACGGTCATCCGATGACTCTCTACGTTTTCGGCTCAACAGTCCTACAGGGTGCCCGGAAGTCCGCGCATACATTGGATGAATGGTGCGGCAGGTATCCGACGAACCGTCAAGGAGCCCCTGTGAGCCGGAGATCGGAACCGTCCCGCCCGTTCCACCGATTGTGGGCCGTCGTGACGTCGGCAGCCGTGAGCGCGGGTCTCACGCTGCTGCCCACGGCCGCCGCGCACGCCGAAGGCGTCGGGAGCGTGAGCCTGCATGTCTCCGTGGCCGGCAGCGACCGGGCCGCGGGAACGTCCGCTCGGCCGTTCCGTACGATCGAGCGGGCCCAGAAGGCGGCCCGTGCCCTGGCCCGCACGAAGCGGGTGGCGGTCCGGGTGGTCGTGCACGGCGGTACGTATCACCTGCAGCGCACGCTGACATTCGACGCCCGCGACTCCGGCAGTACCCATGCTCCGGTCAGTTACACCGCGGCGCCCGGGGAGAAGGTCGTCCTCAGCGGCGGTCGCACCCTCACCCCCCGGTGGCACGACCACACCGAGAAGATCAAGGTCGCGAACATCGGCGCGGGACTCGACTTCGACGAGCTATTCCTCGACGGCAAGCGCCAGATCCTGGCCCGCTACCCCAACTTCGACCCCGAGCAGGCGATCCTGGGCGGCACGGCGGCGGACGCCATATCCCCGGCCCGGATCGCGACGTGGAAGAACCCCACCACAGGGCTGGTCCGCGCCCTGCACAACGGCATGTGGGGCGGGAACTCGTACAGGATCACCGGCGTCAGTGAGGACGGTACGGCACAGCTCGCCTGGGTCGGCGACAACAACCGCGGCAGCGGCATGCACACCACGTACCGCATGGTCGAGAACATCTTCGAGGAGTTGGACGCGCCCGGCGAGTGGTTCTACGACAAGCCCGCGGGCAAGCTCTACTTCTACGCCCCCGAGGGCGCCGACCTGCCCACCGCGCGGATAGAGACCGCCGAGCGCGATGAACTGATCCGGGTCGTCGGCGAAGGGCCGGACAGACCGGTACGCCATCTCACCTTCTCCGGGTTCACCCTCACACAGACCCACCGCACCCTCTTCAACCACCCGTACGAGAAACTGCAGCTCGGCGACTGGGCCATCGCGCGGACCGGCGCGGTGTACCTCAAGAACACCGAGCACGTCGATGTACGCGACTCACGCTTCGACCAGGTGGGCGGCAACGCCGTCTTTCTCGACGGCTCCAACAGCAGGAACGCCGTCGCGGGCAATGAGTTCAGCCACTCCGGTGCCTCGGACGTCGCGATCATCGGCAACCCCGACGCGGTACGGGAGCCGTCCACCTGGGACGCCTTCCGTACGACCATCACGGACACCACACCGGGCCCGAAGTCCGAGAACTACCCGCGCGACATCGTCGTCCGCGACAACTGGATGCACGACAACGGGCAGTTCGAGAAGCAGACCTCGGGCGTGCAGATGTCGATGAGCCGCCGGATCACCGTCTCCGGAAACACCATCCACGACGGTCCGCGAGCGTGCATCGACATCAACGACGGCACCTGGGGCGGCCACGTCATCGAGAACAACGACATCTTCAACTGCGTGAAGGAGACCTCCGACCACGGCCCGATCAACTCCTGGGGCCGGGACCGCTTCTGGCCGCTGAACGCCGGCGACGCCACCAAGAAGTCGTACGCGAAGCTCGACGCGATGGAGACCACTGTCATCCGGCACAACCGGATCTGGCACTCCTCGCACTGGGATATCGACCTCGACGACGGATCGTCGAACTACCTCATCGAGAACAATCTCCTGCTCAACGGCGGGGTGAAACTGCGCGAGGGCTTCCACCGGACGGTGCGCAACAACATCTTCGTCAACGGCGGGGCACACTTCCACGTCTGGTACGCGGACAACGGCGACGTGATCGAGAACAACGTCTTCGCCACGGACGACCCGTACGACCTGATCGGTGTCGACATGGCGAAGTCCAGGCCGGTCATCGACAAGAACGTCTTCTGGAACAACGGCAAAGGCGTCGCCGACATCAACGACGCCTGGCGGGCGCAGGGTCTGGACGTGGGCTCGGTGATCGCCGATCCGCAGTTCACCGGCAGCAACCCGTTCACGGACCCGAAGAAGCTCGACTACACGGTCGCGGCCGGCTCCCCCGCGCTCGGGCTCGGCTTCAAGAACATCGCGATGGACGGGTTCGGCAAGGCGGGCGCGCCCACCCCTCCGCCGCTGCAGTGGCGGGCCGCACCGGCCGATCCGTACAAATCCCTCGCCGAGCCGCTCCTCGGCGCAACCGCGACCCAGATCTACTCGGACGAGATCAAGTCGTCGGTGGGCCTCACCGACTACGACGGCCTCGTGCTCAAGACCGTGCCGGAGGATTCGTACGCCTACCGGAGCGGTCTGCGCGTCAATGACGTCATCCGGGAGATCAACGGCCGGAAGGTCACCGACCGGACCAGCTACTGGACGCCGTACAACAGGCTTGCGGCGGGCGGCGCGGTCGAGCTCGCGGTCTGGCGCAACCAGGCGGCCGCCGAGGTCACCTTCGCCAAACCGTCCGGCACCGAGACACTGAACAACACGTCGGGCGCCGCTTATGCCGGAAACTGGAGCCTCTCGGTGAACCGCGGCGCCGGCGACCTGGCGGACGACGTCCACTACACGACGGCCGACGGAGCATCCGCCTCGCTGACCTTCCACGGCACCGGAGTCGCGGTCCTCGGTGAGAAGTTCTCCGACCAGGGCAGCGTCGAGGTCTTCGTCGACGGCGCGTCGCAGGGGTTGATGGACACCACCGCTGCCACGCGCCAGGTACAGGCCGAGATCTTCGGAATCGAGGGGCTGGCCGCGGGTGAGCACACCGTGCAGATCGTGAAGCGCAGCGGGCAGTACACCACGCTCGACGGTTTCAAGGTGACGGGCTGAGAGGAACGGCGGCGAGGCCGCCGACGGCTGGTCCCTGGGCCGTGAAGGGAGGGCGTCCCGTGCAACGGGGCGCCGGCAAGCCCTGGGGCACAGGGGCGCAGCAAGAGCCGCATAAAGTTCAAACTGGTGCAAAGCGCGACAAAGCTATTGAACGGTACTAGATTTCCGTCTCGGTGGAAGTGCGGTGTTGCGGTCGGCGGGGACCCTGTGTGAACCGGAGCTGATGTGGCGGACGATGACCAGGCGGAGCGCGAGCGCACGGTCCGGGTGCCTTCATCGGCTGCGGTCGTCCCCACTGTCGTGCCGGCCGTCCTGGTGGCCGGCACGCTCGCCCTGTTCGGTCCCGATGCTCTGGACGGGGCCGTCCAGGTGGTCCTGGTCATGTGCGCGATCACCGCCGGGCTCGGCGCCATGAAGAACGGTCACAGCCGGTCCGCAGTGCAGCGGGCCGGCCAGGGTGCGTTGTCGTGCCCGCCGTATGCCGTCTTCGACTACGCGAGCCCCGCCCTGAGCGCGCTGCACGGAATCACCGGCTTCAAGATCGAGAAGACGGTACCGGTCACGGCCGGTCCCGCGGCCCACTAACAGCCAGTTCGTCCCTCACAGGGCGCGTCGACGAGGGAATTGATGACCGACTCCGACACCGGCACCACCCCGTCCGCCGCGGCCGAAGGGCGGCCTGCGGTCAAGCTGACCCTGTTCACGCTGACGACGATGGTCGTCGGCTCGATGGTCGGCGCCGGGGTGTTCTCCCTGCCACGACGGTTCGCGGAGGAGACCGGAGTCGCCGGCGCGCTGATCTCGTGGGTCATCGCGGGCATCGGCATGCTGATGCTGGCGTTCGTGTTCCAGACCCTCGCGGTGCGCAGGCCCGACCTCGACGCGGGTGTCTACGCCTACGCCAAAGCCGGTTTCGGCGAATACCTGGGCTTCTTCTCGGCGTTCGGATACTGGGCCAGCGCGTGCGTCGGCAACGTCACCTACTGGGTGCTGATCATGTCGACGATCGGCGCCATCGCGCCCGCACTCGGCGACGGCGACACGCTCCTCGCGGTCGTCCTGTCCTCCGTCGGGCTGTGGGCGTTCTTCCTGCTCATCCGGCGCGGGGTGAAGGAAGCGGCGGCCATCAACCGGGTGGTGACCGTGGCCAAGGTCGTACCCATCCTGGTCTTCATCCTCCTGTCCCTCTTCTACTTCGACCCGTCCGTCTTCGCGGAGAACTTCGGCGGCGCCGACTACGCCGGCTCGCTCTTCCACCAGGTCCGCGGCACCATGCTCGCGACCGTATTCGTCTTCCTCGGTGTCGAGGGGGCCAGCGTCTACTCCCGCCACGCCAAGCGACGCGAGGACGTCGGCAGGGCCACCGTCCTGGGATTCCTGAGCGTCTTCGCCGTCTTCGCCTCGGTCACCATCGTGTCGTACGGAATCCTGCCGATGAGTGAGATCGCCGAGCTGCGCCAGCCCTCCATGGCGGGCGTACTCCAGGCCGCGGTCGGCACCTGGGGCAAGGTCTTCGTCAGCGTCGGGCTCATCGTCTCCGTGCTCGGCGCCTATCTTGCATGGACGCTGATGGCGGCCGAGGTGCTGTTCGTCGCGGCCAAGGACGACGACATGCCCCGCTTCCTGGGCCGTGCCACCGCGGCCGACGTCCCCGTTCCCGCCCTTCTCATGACCACCGCACTGAGCCAGATCGTCCTGGTCGTCACGATGTTCTCGGACGACGCCTTCAATTTCGCCCTCGACCTGACCAGCGTGCTCAGCCTGATCCCGTTCTTCCTTGCGGCCGCTTTCGCCGTCAAGATCGCATTCGGACCGGGCCCGGAGAGTTCCGTGGAGCGCGGACCCCGCCGGGAACTGGTGATCGCCCTGCTGGCGACGCTCTACACCGCGTTTCTGGTGTACGCCGCCGGGCTGAGGTTCGTACTGCTCTCGTTCATCCTCTACGCCCCGGCGACGTTCTTGTTCGTCAAGGCGAGGCGGGAGCAGAACAGGCGCCTGTTCTCGCCCGCCGAAGCGGTCATCTGCGCCGTCTCGATCGCCGGTGCCGTCGTGGGCGTGATCGCCCTGGCGGCCGGCTGGATCGAGCTCTGACCTGCCTCAGCCGTCCCGTCCCTCGCCCCATGCGGAAAGGCACACTCCATGACCGACACACCCACGTCCGCGCCGGCACTCGGCGTCCATTCCGAAGTGGGCAGGCTGCGCAAGGTACTGGTCTGCGCGCCGGGCCTGGCACACCGCCGACTCACCCCGACCAACTCCGACGACCTGCTCTTCGACGACGTCATGTGGGTGGAGAACGCCCAGCGCGACCACGCCGACTTCGTCGACAAACTCACGCAAGGCGGGGTCGAGGTCGTCGAACTGCACGATCTGCTCGCCCGGACGATGGCGATTCCCGAGGCCCGGACGTGGCTGCTGGACCGGAAGATCACCGCGAACGAGGTGGGCATCGGGCTCATCGACGACACACGGGCCTTCCTGGAATCACTCGATCCGCTCCGGCTCGCCGAGTACCTGATCGGCGGTCTCGCCACCACGGACCTGCCGGACGAGTTCCGCTCCGGGTATGTCAGCCTGGCCCGTGATTCGACCGGGGCGCGCGAGTACCTCATGCCACCGCTGCCGAACACGCTCTACACCCGTGACACCACCTGCTGGCTCTACGGCGGCGTGACCATGAACCCGCTCTACTGGCCCGCCCGGCACGGCGAAACCCTCCTGATGAAGGCCATCTACACCTTCCACCCGGACTTCATGGGCTCCACTGTGTGGTGGGGGGACCCGGAACTGGACTGGGGTCAGGCCACGTTCGAGGGCGGCGACATCATGCCCGTCGGTAACGGCGTCGTGCTCATGGGCATGAGCGAACGCACCTCCCGCCAGGCCATCACCCAGGTCGCGGCCGCACTCTTCAGGAACGGCGCCGCCGAGCACGTCATCGTCGCGGGAATGCCCAGGCTGCGTGCGGCGATGCACCTGGACACCGTCTTCACGTTCGCCGACCGGGACATCGTGACGGTCTACCCGACGATCATGGAGGCGGTCCACACCTTCTCCCTGCGCCCCGGCGACAGGGCTCCCGGTGTCGACATCACCGACGAGGGATCGGCAGCGTTCGTCGATGTCGTGGCCAAGGCGCTGGGCCTGCCCGGCCTGCGGGTGATCGAGACCGGCGGCGATGTGTACGCCTCCGAGCGGCAGCAGTGGGACAGCGGCAACAACGCCGTCGCCCTGGAGCCCGGCGTCGTCTTCACCTACGACCGCAACACACAGACCAACACCCTCCTGCGCCAGGCAGGGGTCGAAGTCATCACTATCGTCGGCGCCGAACTCGGCCGTGGGCGTGGCGGCGGCCACTGCATGACCTGCCCGCTCATCCGCGAAGCCGTCGACTTCTGACACCGGCTCGCCCGCTGCGGGCGATCTCTCACGCAGACGTTTGTGCTCCCCGGCCCGTTCCGTCGGCGGCACGGGCCGGAGCGTGGGGGCACACGGCGGCCGCGAGGCGTGGTCGCCTGCGTCGAGGAGCGGAACACCTGGCCCATGATTCCCTCATGAGTACACGTCAGCCGCCCGCCCAGCGGCATGCCTCCTGGATCGAGCTCTTCTTCGACCTGGTCGTCGTCGCTGGTGTCCTCCAGCTCTCGCACCTGTTGCACGACAGCCCGACAGTCGCCGACCTCGGCCTGTACGTAGTGCTCTATCTCGCTTTCTGGATCGCGTGGGCCTGCTTCACCGTCTACGGGAACGTCGAGGGAAGCCGAGCCTGGACGCCCGGCTTCCTGCTGGGGATGTTCGGGCTGGCCGTCATGGTCGCGGCCGTTCCCGGTATCCGTACCGACCACGCCCTGGCGTTCGCGATCGCGTACGTCTTTCTGCGCTGGCTGTCCGGCCGGCTCTGGCGGCCCGGACAGGTCGTGGTGGACTGGCCGCTCGCCCAGGTGGGCGGCGGGACGCTGCCCTGGATCCTCTCGCTGTGGGTGGATGCCCCGCTGCGGTACTGGCTGTGGGCTCTCGGCCTCGCGTTCGACCTGCTGATCATGCTCACCGCCTCGGGCAGCCGCATGCTCCGAGACGCGCAGGAACGGGTGCAGCGCGTCGTCAGGAAGCGAGGGCACTCCGATCGGCTGCCGGTCATCGAGGCGGCCTACTCAGACGTGCCGCACATGGTGGAGCGGCTGGGCCTCTTCGTCATCATCGTGCTGGGCGAGGGGGTCGTCCGGATCACCTCGGCAGCTGCGGACACCGTCTGGGACGTACCCATGGCCGGCGTCGCGACCGGTTCATTCGTGCTGCTCGTCGCGCTGTGGAGCATGTCACTGCTGCACGGCTCCGGCGGCGTGCCGAAGCTCGGCCCGGACGACCTACCGGTGCGGGTCACCCTGACGCTGCACTGTGTGACAACCTGCACGATCGCTGTCCTGGCCGCAGGACTGGGGCTGGCCATCGCGCATCCGCACGGCCCCGCCCCGGACGAGGCCCGCTGGCTGCTGTGCGCGGGCCTTGCCGTGTACTTCGGTGTCGGAGTGCTGGCCGCGGCGGTGGCCGATGCGCCATGGGAGCAGACCCTCGCCTGGGCGCTGCCCTGCCTGCTGCTGACGCTCGCGCTCGCCGGATTCGCCGGCCACTTCGGTGCGGTGGGGCTGGTCTGGGGACTGGCCGCAGCGGTGGTCTGGCAGATCGGATGCGTGTCGGATGCGGGTGCCCGACTGCGCGTGCGGACCCACGCCTGACCCGCGCAGGCGCATTGTCATACACGTACAGAAAAAGCGGTAGCGGGGGAGGTACGAGGGACAATGGAGACGTGTCGGGTGCAGAGAAGAAGCAGGCGGCAGGCAGGCGGTCCATGGGACGGCCGCGCAGGCTGGACCCCGACACGATGGTCGCCACCGCGCGTCGCATCCTCGAGGAGGAGGGCCTGGACGCCCTGAGCATGAGACGGGTGGCGAAGGAGCTCGGCAGCACGCCGATGGCGCTCTACCACTACGTACGCGACAAGGACGAGCTGCTGATGCTCACCCTGTCCGGGACCGCGGGCGCCCTGCCGCGCCCCGAACTGCCCGAGGACCCGCGCGCGCGGCTGCTCGCGGTCTCTGTGCACGCGCATGAGGTCCTCAGCCGGATCCCGTGGGTGCTCGACGTCCTGGCGCTGGGCGAGCTCACAGACAGAGACGCCCTGTGGATGGTGGAGGAAATCCTCGACTGCGCCCAGAGGTGCGGTCTCTCCCCGGCCCGGGCGGTACGTGCCTGCTGGACGATATGGCAGTACATCTACGGCGACCTGATCTTCCGCAGGGCCGCCGCTCGCCGTGCGGAGCACCCGCCGAGCAGGCGCTACTTCCCCGAGATGATCACCGAGGAGGACGCGGAGGAGCTGCCGCGGCTCACCGAGATCAAGGACCGGTGGCGCGCCTACGCCGCCGACTACACGGTCGCCGACGAACTCGACGCGATCATCGAGGGGCTGATCATCCGAGGCACTCGGGGATCGGACGAGGCTGCGCTGCCGCCCTGAGGGTCATGGGCCTCCAGATGCTCTTGAGGCACAGTGCGCGGGGGTGGGTGACAATGGAAGGCGCAGGCAGCGGACTCGCCGCCGAAGATCATTGGGCGGAGCCCCTCATGGATTACCCGGAAAGTTACGAGCTGGTATTTCAAGCATCTGCCGTCGAGGACGACGCCGTGATTGTTCGGCGGACCGCGCGGGAGGGAGCCGGCGGTTACCCCATCTACGAGGACGAGACAGGCATCGTACGCGCGGAGATCAGCGACAACGGCGAGGTGCGGATGATGGCCAGTGGCGGCCACCAGGTGCTCGGCTCACCGCTGGTTCGTGCGGTCAGCGAACACTGAGCAACCCCGTGCGTGGCGCAGAGCCCGTCTCCCCGAGTGGACCCTTTTTTGTTCGCACCCCTTACCTGGCAGCCCGTCAAATTGCCTTCCTTCCGCGGGAAGTGGCCGACGGCACAAGCCGGAACCAACGGCACAGGCCGATGGTTCGTCGCCCACTCATGGACGGAGCGGCGAAACCATCGGCCTGTGCGTGGTGAGGTCCTACTTGTGCGGGCGCGTCTCGCCGCTCATGTTGCTGAGCTGCTCGCTCTGCTCCTGCAGCTTCCGAGCCTTCTCCTCGAGCCGTTGACGCTGCTCGGGGTCGGTGGCGCGCTCCGCGGCCTCGGTCATGTGCTTGGCCTTCTCGCGCATCTGCTGGGCTCGGCCACTGGTTTCGCCTGCAACGCTCATCGTCACTCCTTGGACGCTAGGGAAGAGCGGGCTCCATCAGAGAACCAGCGTCGCGGGCTCTCCGCATTCCGAAGCGTTACGCTCCGTTACCGTCAGGGCTGCGCGGCCGTGGGCAGGCTGGACGCTGGCATGATCGGGGGCATGAACGAGCGCATCATCGCCGCGTGTGACGGGGCATCGAAGGGTAATCCGGGGCCTGCGGCCTGGGCATGGGTCGTGGCCGATGCGCAGGGGAGCCCTGAGCGTTGGGAGGCGGGGCCGCTGGGCACCGCCACCAACAACATCGCCGAACTCACCGCGCTCCAGGAGCTGCTGGAGTCCACCGACCCGGGCGCGGAGATCGAGGTCCGGATGGATTCGCAGTACGCCATGAACGCGGTCACGAAGTGGCTGCCGGGGTGGAAGCGCAACGGGTGGAAGACCTCGGCCGGCAAACCCGTGGCCAACCGCGATCTGGTGGCCCGCATCGACGCGTTGCTCAGCGGCCGGACCGTGAACTTCGTCTACGTGCCCGCCCACCAGGTGGACGGAGACCCGCTCAACGCCCTTGCCGACCAGGCGGCCAGCGAGGCCGCCGTCGCGCAGCGGGCGGCCGGTTCCGCACATGGCTCCCCGCTGCCGACCCCCGCCCCTGCCCGGGCGTCCGGGGGCCGGACCGGCGGTACCGCGGCGAAGAAGACGGACGGTACGGCACGCCCCGCGCGCACCGGGGGCACCATCCGGGCCAGGTTCGCGGGGCGCTGCCACTGCGGAAAGCCCTACGCGGCCAAGGACATGATTGCCAAGAACCCGAACGGCTGGGGCCACCCCGAGTGCCGTACCGCGCCCGCCTGAGGCGGCCGTCTGCCGGTCCGACGCCGGGAGTAGCCCCGTAACAGGGGCTCTCCGTGCCATGATGCGGCTCCGACCGCAGCGTCCGCGGTGATCCGCCGACGCTGCGGGAACGGCTGGACGCTGGGGGGCGTATGGGATCCACAGGCACGGTGCTGCGCGAGTTGCGCGGCGCACAGAAGACCGCCAAAGGTGTGTCGCTCTATTCGCGGTACGTGAACCGTCCGGCCGGGCGGGTCCTCGCGGCCGGCGCCTACCGATTTGGGCTGACGCCCAATCAAGTGACACTGGTCAGCGCTGCCTTCACCTACGCCGCCATCGCGTCGGTGGCGCTGGTCCGTCCGTCCTGGGGGCTCGCGGCCGTCGTGTACGCCGCTCTGGTGGTCGGCTTCGCCTTCGACTCGGCCGACGGGCAGCTCGCCAGGCTGACCGGGCGGGGCGGGCCCGACGGTGAGTGGCTGGACCATGTCGTGGACTGCGGCAAGATGATCCTCGTACACACCGCCGTTCTGATCTCGTTCCACCGGTTCTTCCAGCTGCCCGGCGAGGGCTGGCTGCTGCTGCCGCTGGGCTTCCTGTTCGTCGCCGTGCTGACCTTCTGTGCCGGTCTGCTGCGCGAACAGCTCGGCAAGGCCGCCGCCCGCCCCGCGCCGCCCGGCAGCGCCACGGCCCCGGTGTCCCGGGTGCGGGCCGTGGCGCTGCTTCCCGCGGACTACGGGGTGTTCTGCCTGGTGTTCCTGCTGCTCGGAGACGAGGTCGCGTTCCGTGTCGGCTATGCCGTACTCGCCGTCGTGCACGCGTTGTTCCTGGTGGCTTTCCTCGTCAAGTGGTTCAGGGAGCTGAAAGCGCTCCGGGCGGCGGGCTGACGAGCGTGTCCAGTGCCCGGCGCAGCTGGGTACTGGACGTGTGCACGGTGTACGGGAAGTAGACGACCTCCACGCCGACTTCGGCGAAGTCGCGCTCGAGCCGTTTCCCCTTCTCCGTGCCCCGCCAGTCGTCCCCCTTGAAGATGACGTCGAACCTGACCTGCTGCCACGTCTCGACCTTGTCGGGCACGGTCTCGACGAACGCCGCGTCCACGTAGCGCACGCTGCGGACGATCTCCAGCCGCTCCGGCAGTGGAATCACCGGCTTGTGGCCTTTGGCGAGCGCGGCCATCTCGTCCGAGACGACCCCTGCCACCAGGTAGTCGCACTGGCTGCGGGCGTGCCGCAGGATGTTCAGGTGTCCTACATGGAACAGGTCGTAGACCCCCGGCGCGTAGCCGACCCTGTGCACCATCCGTTCTCTCCCCCCACGGTGAACGTGACGTCCTTGTCCCGGATTCAGGTGTCCGGACATGGCATCCGGTCCTGCGGGATATCGGTATCGGTGTTGATGGTGCAATGACCTTACTGTGAAGACCACTTGCGCATCACGTGAACGGATAAGCTCACTTTTGGGGTTGTTCCCTGGAGGGAACAGAGGCTGTACCGGGGGGAAGGCGATCGTCCGATGTCCGATGCTGATCATCACAAGCCGTTCGAGGGCCGTAGGCTCCTCGTGGTCTCGACCAACTACGCGCCGGAACTGACCGGAATCGGTCCCTACGCTGCCCAGCTCGCCGAGCACTGGGCCGCGTCCGGGGCCGAGACCCATGTGCTGACCGGCATGCCGCACTACCCGTCCTGGCGCACGGAGGCCGAGTACCGGGGCGTGTGGCGGACCGTGGAGAGCCGCGCGGGTGTTGCCGTCCACCGGCGAAGGCACTATGTGCCGCCCCGTCAGACCGCCCTGCGCAGAGGAGCCTTCGAAGCGACAGTCCTCGCCCACGGCCTGCTGGCACCACCGGGGTCACGGCCCGACGCGGTGATCTCGCAGATGCCGAGCCTTGCCGGCGGTGTCATCGGTGCCCGGCTGGCCCGCCGCCACCGGGTCCCCTACATACCCGTCGTGCAGGACCTGATGGGCGCCGCGGCCGCGCAGAGCGGCATCCGCGGCGGGGACCGGGCAGCGGCCGTCGCCGCCAGGGCCGAACGGTACGCGCTCCGTGCCGCCGCCCTCGTCGGCGTCATTCACGAGAGCTTCTTCCCCCGCGTCACCGCCTACGGCGTGGACCCGTCCCGTATCCGGCTCGTCCCCAACTGGACCCATGTGCAGAGCCCTTCGGCCGATCGGGCCGCCACCCGCGCCCGGCTCGGCTGGCGCGAGGGGACACCGATCGTGCTGCACTCCGGGAACATGGGCCTCAAACAGGGCCTGGAAGTCCTCGTGGACGCGGCCAGGCTGGCCCCGGAGGTACGCATCGTCCTGATGGGCGACGGCAACCAGCGCGAGGCGCTGCGCACGCGCGCAGCGGGCCTGCCCAACCTCGACTTCCTGCCGCCCGCCGGTGCCGACGAGTTCACCGACGTGCTCGCCGCCGCGGACGTGCTCGCCGTGACGCAGCGCGCGTCCGTGCTCGACATGAGCGTCCCGTCCAAACTCACCTCGTACTTCGTCTCCGGCCGACCCGTCGTCGCCTCGGTGGCCGACGAGGGAGGTACCGCCCAGGAGGTGCGCCGCTCCGGCGCCGGAGTCCTCGTCGCACCCGAGGACCCCGGCGCGCTGCTGGCAGCCGTAAGGAAGCTTGTCGACGGGCCGGCCGAGGCGGACACGCTCGGCGCCCGTGGACCGGAGTACGTCGCACGTCACCTCAGCCGCGAAGCGGGCCTCGCCCGGTTCGACGCCCTGCTCACCGAGGTCCTCGCGGACGCGCAAGGGAGACCACACCGATGACACATCCGATCCGCGCCCTGGAGGACCAGGACGAACCCGCGCTGCTGCGCGACCAGTTCAGACAGCTCCTGCGCTACCGGGCGCTCCTCGCCTCCGGCGTGGTCGTGGGGTTGCTCGGCGGCGGCTGGCTCGCGCTCAGCGGCGATGCGAGCTACACGGCCACCGGCGAGGTGTTCGTACGCTCCGCCACCTCGGACCCCTTCGCCACCGGCGCCTCCGCCGACAAGGGCATCAACATCGGCTCCGAACGGCAGACCGCCGTCAGCGACGCGGTCGGCACCATCGCCGCCCGCTCCCTGGCGGAACGCGACGACCGGGTGGAGGTCGGGAAGCTGCTCTCCGGACTCCAGGTCACCAACCCGCCGAACACCCTCGTCCTGCGCTTCTCCTACACCGGCCGCACCCCCGCGCTGGCCAAACGGCGGGCCGAGGCGCTCGCCGACGCCTACCTGCAGATTCGCAGGGAGCGCACCGAGAACAGCATCGACAACATGGTCGCCGGCTACCGTGCCCAGCTGAAGCCGCTCACCGAGCAGCGCGACAAGCTGGCCGAATCGGCCGGCGCCAGCGGTGACGACGTGACCAGCGCCCGGGCCAACCTGGTCGTCGCGATCTCCGAACTGAGCCGGAAAATATCGGAGTTGCGTGCGCTCGACACCACGCCCGGCTACCTCAACAAGAAGCCCGTCGCGCCGGAGAAGCCCACCGGGGCGGGACTGCCCCTGCTGCTCGGGCTCGGCGGCGTCGTCGGACTCGCGCTCGGTCTGCTGCTGTCCTGGGTGCGCCTCGTCTTCGACCCGGCCGTCCGCTCCACCCGCGAACTGGTCCGCTCGCTCGGCGCCCCGCTGCTGGGCACCCTCCCCAGGGAGCGCGGCTCCGCCGGCACGCTGCTCGCCATCGGCCGCAGCGGCAGCCGACTGGCCGAGGAGTACCGGGCGGTGGCGTTCCGGCTCGCCTACGACCCGTCGTTCGAGCAGCGCCGCCGGCTCCTGGTCACCGCCCCGCGCGGCGACAACTCCGCGGCTGCCGCCGCGGCGGTCAACCTGGCAGCCGCCTTCGCCGAGATGGGCCGCGACGTGCTCCTCGTCGAGGCCGATCTGCGCACCCCGGCACTGGCCCGCGACCTCGGCTCGGCCGTACAGGGCCGGCCCCGGTGGGCCGCCGAGGGCGACGACCGCACCTGGCCGTCGGACAGCCGCACCAATGTGGATGTGCCCGGCTCCGGCGCCTTCACCCTGATCGCGGGCCGCCGCGTCGACAATGTGCCGCGCGCCCTGACCTCGGCGCCCGTCAGCCGCATCGTCGCCGAGGCCGACCGCCCCGGCGCCGTGGTCATCGTGCTGGCCCCGCCCGTGCTGTCGTACGCCGACGCCGTCGCGCTGATCGACCGGGTCGAGGGCGTCGTCGTGGTCTGCGATCCCCGCGAGGTGCACCGCAGCGACCTGGAGCGGATCCGCGAGATCATCGGCGCGGCCGGAGGCTCCGTCCTCGGCACCCTGCTCCACCCGGGTCAGGGCCGCATCGAGCGCAGATCCCGCAAGAAGTCCAGCAGGCGCCGCAACGGCGGGGGGCGGCAGGGCACCGACGGCCAGGACGGCCGGGGCGGACCCGACGGTCCGGAACACACCGGCGACCCCACCGAAACGCTGGGCCTGCGCACCTTCGACACCCCCGCAGCCCGCAGGTGAGAGCACGCACCGCGATCGTCAGCTCCGTCGCCGATCAGGGGGTGGCGGCACTCACCAACATCCTGGTGCTGGTGGCGGCCGCCCGGCTCTCCACCGTCGACGGGTTCGCCCGCTTCTCGTCGGTCTATCTCGTCTTCACGGTGCTGCTGGGTGTCTCCGGCGCCTACACCGGGCAGCCACTCGTGCTGCGGCGCGGACGCAACGACGACGTGCGCGGCGCCTGCCGGTCGGCGGTCGTCTTCACTCTGGTCGTCGCGGCGGCGCTCGGCGCCCTGCTCGCCGCGGGCTGTCTGTTCGTGCCCGGGGACACGGCGCGCGCCCTGCTGATGCTGGGGCTCGTCCTGCCCGTCGTCCTCGGGCAGGACGCCATGCGCTATGCCTTCTCCACGCTCCAACTGCCGCACCTTGCGCTGACCGCCGACGTACTGCGGCTGGTCTGTGTCCTGGGTGCCCTGGCCGTCCAGCCGCACGGCGCCCCGGCCGCGCGGCTCGTCGCAGTCTGGGGGCTGTCGGCCCTGCCGGCGCTGCTGCTGTCCGCCGCCCTGCTGCACCGCGAGGTGGCCGGCACACCACTGCGGCTGTCGGTCCTGCTGAAGCGAGGACACCTCGGGCAGCGGTTCGTCGTGGAGTTCGGTGTGGGGAACGCGACCAGCCAGCTCTCCGTCCTCGGACTCGGCGTGTTCGGCAACCCGCTGGTGGTGGGGGCGCTGCGCGGTGCGACCACGCTCTTCGGGCCGCTCAACGTGCTGTTCACCTCCGCCACCAGCTTCGGCCCGCCACTGCTCGGACGGCTCGGCTCCGAGCGGCGGCGGGTACGCGCCACCGCGGGTCTGGCGGCGGTCCTTGCGGCGACCGCCGCCGCCTGGGCGACCGCGCTCGCCCTGCTGCCCGACGGGGTGGGCCGTCATCTGCTCGGTGACACCTGGCCCACGGCGTCGGCCCTGCTGCCGGCGACCGGCAGCCAGTACACGGCGATGGCGGTCGGCACCTGCGGGCTGCTGGCGCTCCGGATGCTCGACCCGCGCACCACTCTCTCCATCCAGGTGGTGTTCTCGCTGGCTGCCGTCGCCTTCCTGGCGGGCGGTTACGTACTCGGCGGCGTGCCCGGCGCGGCCTGGGGGCTGTGCCTGGGCTCCGTCTGCAAGGCCGTCGCGACCTGGATCAGGGTGGCCCGGCTGCGCCGCCGCTCGGCACCGGAGCAGGCGCCGGTCAGCGTGTCCGTGGTCCGCTCCGGCCCCTGAAGCTCGTGACGAGCAGCAGGCAGAGTACCCCGATGGCCAGCTTCCCGACGGACTGCAGCAGCGGTCCGCGCAGCAGGATGAAGGTGTACCCGGCGATCAGCGGTGCCGCGATTGCCAGGACGCTGCCGGGCCCGGAGCCCTCCCGGGAGACCGCGCGCGCGTAACGGCGGTCGGTGCGCGCGGCAGCGTACCCGATCAGTGCGAGCCCGCCGACCATTCCCGCGGCGCCGAAGTCGACCCACAACTCGGTCCACATCGGCGCCGAGAGGTTGGTCATGTTCATCCCCATCCACTGGCCGACCCGGACCCCGGTGTCCTCCGGCTTGCCGCTCCACACCGCCCGCGGTACGAAGAACAGGGCGGAGCCCGCCAGTTGGCGTCCGTATGTGTGGCCGCGGGTGTCGACCCAGGAGATGGTGTTCGCGAACATCACCGTCTGGTCGTAGTCCTTCGTCGCCAGCGGTTCGAAGACCGACGACGACTGCACCGGCCGGTACCCGGCGTCGTCGTACCGGAAGCGGTCCGCGTACGGGAACAGCACCAGCGCCCCCACCACCCCCATCGCGAGCACCGACCGGTACATCGCGGCGCTGCTCGGGAACGCGGTGAACAGAAGCGAGACCAGCACCGTCAGGAACCAGTAACGGGCGTTGGAGATGGGGTTGTTGACGATGATGTTGAGGATCGCGAGCGCGATCCAGACCAGAACCGTCGAGGGGGAGCGACGCGCCTGCCGGGAAGTCACCAGACGGCGGGTGTAGAACAGCAGCGCCAGCAGCGCAGGTACCGTTCCGAACCCCTTGAGGAACGCCGAACCCACATTGGACTGGGACGCCGTCACCGAACTGACCGCGACCGAGGCGCTGATCTCCTGGCGGCTGGTGAAGAAGATGGCGGGCCCGCCGAGCTTCAGGACGTAATAACCGCTCGCCGCGAACGCGAGCAGCACCAGCAGCCGGAGCCTGATCCGGTTCGCGGTGGCCGGGCCCCCGCCGCTGCGCGCTGCCGCACGACGGCGCAGCGGCCGCCGGGACGCGAGCAGCGCTCCGAGGTCGAAGGCCGCGCAGCCCACCAGGATCAGCGAGATCGCCGTCACCAGGTCGGACCGGGGCCCCACCATGGGGGTCGGCGTCTGCCCGATGACCGCCTGGGCGAACGGAGCCACCCCCATGGCGATGTACACGAACATCCAGAAGACGCCCTGCAGGAGCCGGCGCCCGGTGGACAGGATCATCGTGGCCAGCCGCGCCCCCGCGTAGCAGGTCAGCACGAGCTGCAGCCAGTACGCGTTGTCACGGACGCCGGTGCCCGGCTGGGCGGCGATCACCGCGGGCAGGAAGCAGACCAGGCCGAGGATGAGGGGCACGGCCAGCGCCCGGGAGAGCATCGCCCAGGACATCGGCCTCGCCGGCGGCTGGACCTGCTCGGCCCGGCCGCCCCGCCGTACGGGTACGGGCGGCGCCGTCTCGTGCACGGACGTCATACGCCCCCCGTTCCGTGGACCGGTGAACACTCTAACGAATCAACCCACTTGGGGTAATCAGGATGACTATTCTGTGAAGAGTGGACCGAGGTCGAGGGGAACCCTGGTGAAAATCCTGCACGTCGTCACACTGCATACTCCGGACCATGCGTTCGGCGGTCCGACCCGGGTGGCGCTCAACCTGTCGAAGGTCCAGCGCGCCCATGGTGACGACGCCCGGATCATGGCCCTCGGTGACGGCTTCGGCGGCGGGCTGCCGAGCGAGGTCGAAGGCGTGCCCGCCCACCTCTCCCAGGCCCGCCACCTGCTGCCGATGTTCGAGGTCAGTGGCATCACCTCGGGCGCGCTGCTGCTGGCCGCCCGGCGGATGATGCGCGGCGCGGACGTCGTCCATGTGCATCTCATGCGCGACCTGGTGACGCTGCCGGCCGCACTTCTCGCGCTGGCTCTGGGGCGCCCGCTGGTCGTCCAGACGCACGGCATGGTGGACCCGACCGAGAAGCGCGTCGCTCAGCTGACCGATCTGCTGGGGGTACGGAAGGTGCTGCGGCGCGCCGACGCGGTGCTGCATCTGACGGAGATGGAGCGCCGCGATGTGAATGCCGTAGCCGCTCCGGTGCCGCTCACCCGGACCGTACGGCTGGTCAACGGTGTGCGGCCGCAGACGTGCAAGCCCGCCCGGGACCCCGGGCGGCGGCCGACGGTGCTCTTCCTGGCCCGGATCCAGGAGCGCAAGCGCCCGGAGGACTTCGTCGCCGCGATGCCCGCGGTTCTCGCGAAGTATCCGGACGCCAGGTTCGTGCTGGCAGGACCCGACACCGGAGCGCTCCCCGGAACGCTGGAACTGGCCGCGAGACTCGGCGTGTCGGAGTCCCTCGACCATGTGGGTCCGCTCGGCCACGAAGAGGTCCTTGCCGCCGGGCGGGAAGCCGATGTGTACGTACTGCCGTCGATCGAGGAACCCCTCGGGGTCTCCGTCCTCGAAGCGATGTCGGTCGGCACCCCCGTGGTCATCACCCGCACCTGCGGACTGGCCCCCGATGTCGCGGAGGCCGCGGCGGGCCGGGTGATCGACAGCCGGGTCGGCGAGGACGAGGGCAATGCCCAGAAGGTCGCGCAGGCGATCCTCGAACTCCTGGAGCCGGAGGCCAACGCCGAAGCGGGACAGGCTGCGTGGCAGCTGGTCAATGAGCACTTCACCATCGAGGCCGTGACGCAGACCCTCCGGCGGACCTACGAGGACGTGGTCCGCCGGAAGGCCGCAGCCCGCTGACACGGGGGCGGCGCGGGCAGGTCACCCCACCTTGCCCTCACGGGACTTGAGCGCGATCTGCCACCGGTAGAAGCTCATCGCCAGCGCGAAGTCGAGGCCCGCCCGTCCGTCGAGGAACCCCCGCCGGTACACGTACATGTACGCGAAGGACACCAGAGGCTTGAACGGTGCCTTGTGGAACAGCTGCCCTTGGCGTGACTTCACCTTCCTGACCTGCTCCTTGACGTCCGGATGGTGCTCCAACCACGCCTCCCAGTCCGAGTAGCGGTTGTGCCGCTCGAACCACGCCGTGACCGGGTCGAGGTCCTGGTGCTCGATCGGATTGCGGAGCGTGCCGGCCGTCGGCGCCACCGGCTGGTAGTGCCCCTCGACCTCCCCGATGCCGGGCGCCGCGAGATCCCCGACCTCCGGATAGTGGCACCGGGTCCGGTCGGTCAGCGACCGCTTGCGGATGGTGTAACCGTGGCGCAGCCGCCGGCCCGAGAACCAGTAGCCCAGCGGTATGTCGTACGCCGCAGGCTTCGGCGCACCCGGATCGGCGAAGATCTGGCGAAGCTCGGCCAGCAGACCGGGACTGAGCCGCTCGTCGCCGTCGAGCAGCAGGATCCAGTCCAGGTCCGTGCGGACGTTCTCCAGGCACCACTGCTTCTTCCTCGGGTGGCCGCCGTCCCAGGTGTACGTCACCACCTCGGCGCCGCAGCTCTCGGCGATCTTCGCCGTGTCGTCCGTGCTGTGCGAGTCGACGACGACGACCGCCTCGAAGTGCCCGAGGACCGATTTCACCGCCTCGGCGATGTTCAGGCCTTCGTTCTTCGTGGGGATCGCCACGGCTATCGGCAGCTTGCTCATCCCTTGTCCCCTTCGGGCAGCCAGGCGTAGCAGCCTGTGGAGGTGAAGGCACGGGCCGTCTCGGCGACGGTGATCCCCACCCGCTTCCCGGTGCCGGAGGTGCCCGACGCCAGGTTCTTGCCGCCCGCCCCGGTGACCTGCCAGGTGCAGCTCTTGGTGGGGGTGACGGCGTAGTAGCGGCCCGGCCGGATCTGCGAGCTCTTGTACGTGCCGTCGGCGTAGCCCAGAGCGGCCCGCTGCACCAGGTCCTTGTGCTCGGTGCAGAGGTGGGCGACGGCGGGCTTCGCACCGGCTACCTCGCCGGTGACGATTGCCGCGACAGCGGTGTCCTTGTCGACCTTGACCAGGTACGACAGTTTGTCGCAGGTCTCCTGGCCGGTCTGGAGGACGGCTGCCGGGTCCATGCCCTTGGGCACCCGGTCCACCAGGTACTGCTTCTGCTTCTTGGTGAAGGAGCCGGTGGCCGGGGTGAGTTGGTTGGTGGGCAGTTTCGGTGGTTCGCTCGTCTTCTTCGCCGAAGGACCGGCGGACGCGGTGGCGTCGGGTCCGGCCGCCGGCCCCGCGACGCGGGACTCGGCGGCCGACGGCTTCGCGCCACCCGCATCACTGTGGTCCTTGTCGGAGGACGAGCCGCAGGCGGCCAGCGCCGCCGTCAGTACGACGACGGCGGCGCCGGCCAGGAACGGATACCTCATCCACCGTTCCTCAGGGCGTAGTGGGCACTGATCGTGGAGCTGCTGAGCGCTGTCGGGTAGACGGCGGTCTCGTCGATCTGCCCGGCGAAGAAGTCGCTCGTCGGACGGTTCGGCCAGCTCGCCAGGTTGTCCCCGCCGACCCGCCAGTACCCGTTGTAGCTCTCGTTGCCGGTGTACAGGAAGTTGGACGCGCGCAGCTGCCCGTCCACGTACAGGGCCATGCCGCTGCTGCCCTGCGTGGCGACGACATGGTGCCAGGCGCCGTCGTTGTAGGCCCCGGTGGTGGCGATGGTCCGGGTACCGCCGCTGTAGACCCCGAAGACCAGCCGCCCGTCATTGCGCATGTACACATGCTTGTCGTACTGGTTGCTGTTCTGCATGGTCAGATTGCCGAAGCCGATGATCTTCCCTCCCCTGGTGGTGGTCGTCTTGATCCAGGTCTCCACCGAGAACTTGGTGGGCTGCGCGTGCCGCTCGTTGCTGTACGCGTACTGGTTGGTGCCGTTGAAGCCGATCGCGGTCGACGATCCTGCGACCGCGGCCGGGGTCTGCCGGTAGGCCGGGCTGTTGCGCAGGAATCCGTTGTCCAGGCCGGCCCCGGAGTCGGCGGCGAACGTCGACGTCCCCTCGTCGTAGCGCCAGTACAGCGACGCACCGTCGGCGATCACCCTGGCCGGGTACGCCTCCGCCGCGGAGGCCACGGTGGCGGTCTGTGCCGGGGACTTGGCGCTGGTGTTGGTGCCGTCGCTCGCACTGATCCGGTACGTGTGCGTCTCGCCCGGAGCGACAGCGGTGTCGGTCCACCTCAGCTGAGGCCGGTCCCAGAACAGCGAGGACCCCGTCGTGGTGTATACGGGAGTGGCGGCACCGTCCTTGTAGATCCGGTACGTGAGTTCCCCGTCGTCGGTGTCGAAGCTGGTCTGCCAGTTCACCTCGACCTTGCCCGCGGCGACCGTGGACACGCTGACGTTGGGCACCCACGGGGCCCCGGTGTCCGGGCCGTCGGCGAACCGGGTCAGGCTCTGCTGGGCTGAGCCGTTGACGGTGGTGAACTCGCCGCCGACCCAGAGGTAGTGATGTCCGCCCTGATCGGTCTGGGCCATCACCCGCGGTCCGACCGGCTCCCCGATGCCGTCGTTCGTGTCCGGGAACCACGGCAGCAGCTTGGGGTCGTTCACGGACTGGGCGAGGAGGTGCTTGCGCGGCTGGTCGGGGAACTCGCCCATGCTGGAGCAGTCATGGGCGTGGCTGCCGCTGTACAGGACCCCGTCATGGACCAGGACTGCCTGGGTGGCGCCGAGGCAGGTGTCCCGCCACCGCTGTTCGAAGTCGCTGAGATTCAGCGCGATCCGCCCGTCGAAGACACCGCCTCCGGTGCCTTCGTTGGCGGTGTAGAAGCCGGTGGCGTCCGTGGTCAGGTCCTGCACCGTGGAGGTGTTGGGGATGAACCCCGGGTAGCTCTTGGCGAGCGCACCCGTGGTGGCGTCCACGACGGCGAGGGCGTGCGAGGTGGTGCCGTTGACGGTGAAGAAGTCACCGCCGATCAGCACATGCTGACCGTCCGGTGTCACCTGAACGGCCCGGCCGACCTCGTCCGTGTTGGCCGTCCACGGCTTCAGATCGGCGCCGGTGGTGACCGCGGCGAACTTGTTGCGGGTTTCCCCGGCCACCGTGTTGAAGTCACCGCCCAGATAGACGGTGTCGTCGGTGACGGACAGCGCCCGCACCGTCGCGGAGACGGACACCTTGAAGTCCTGGCGCGGGGTGCAGGTCGCGGTGTCGATCGCGGCGATATTGCTCACGCCGACCCCGTTAACCGCACCGAACTGCCCTCCCGCGTACAGCGTCTTGTTGTCGGGGGAGAGAGCGAGAGCCCGTACGGTCGCTGTTCCGGAGGAGAGGGTGAACGACAGGCTGCAGCCGGTCGGCGCACCGGTCGCCGCATCGAACGCGGCGAAGTTCACCGCGGGCTGTTCGGAGGTGCCTGCCGCCGCGTCCGGCGGACGGACGGTGGAGAAGGTGCCGCCGGCGTAGACGACTCCGCCCGTCGCCGCCATCGACCAGACGATGCCGTTCGTCTGCCAGGTGGAGAGGTCGTCCGCGGTGAGAGAGACCGGCGGCGTGAGAGACGCCGCCGGGGAGGCACCGGCCGCGGTCGCGGCCAGGGCTCCGGTGAGCAGGCAGAGCGCGGCGGCCGCGGCACGCACCCGGCCCCGTCCCACGGGTCTGCGCCCCGTACTTCCGTTCATCATTCAGCTCCGTAGGTGAGAACGAGCTGCGGCCGGTAGGCCGCGGTTGATACCTCGCTCGACCAGATGCGGAGACTGTCCGTCCCGCTGCTGGTCAGGGCGAGTGAGTAGACGGAGCCGAGGGCTCCGCCCAGTGCCGACGCGTTCAGCTCCACCGAATGGTCGGTGGAGACCGAGGTCGCGCCGGTGATGGTCCCGAGCACGGTCGAGGAGAGCGACGGCCGGGTGTTGTAGGTGACCGCCGACTCGGTCCAGGTGCCGGTGACCGGCACCACGGTGTGGCTGTCGGAGGAGCCCGCCGTCGAGTCCGACGACGTGCGGAAGGTGAGCCGGGCGCTCTTGAGGACCTGTCCGGCAGGGGCCGCGGGCACGGTGAAGCGCAGATAGCTCAAGTACGCCGTGGTGCCGCGCGAGGCGAGCTGGTTGTCGTTGTAATTGGTGTTCGGCGCCACACTGTTGACGTATGCGTCGTCGTCCGGCGTCAGCGCGACCGTGGAGTCGCCGGGGCCGGGCGGGGTGTCCGCCAGATCGTGGTGCGCGGCGGCCTGTGCGGCGGTCAGCGCCGACGGGTAGATCGCGGTCTCGTCGACCTGCCCGGCGAAGTAGGTGCTGGTGGGACGGTTCGGCCAGGTGGTCGGCATGGCGTCGCCACCGACGCGCCAGAACCCGTTGTACGAGCGGTTGCCCGCGGTCGTGTTGGAGCCGACGGCCACCCCGTCCACGTACAGCCGCATACCGGACGGTCCCTGGGTGGCGACGACATGGTGCCAGGCGTTGTCGTTGTACGAAGCCGTCGTGGTGAGGGTGGGCCGACTGCTGGTGCTGCCGACCTGGACGCCGAAGGCGAGGCGCCCGTCGTTGGTCATGTACACGAGCTTGTCGGAGATGCTGCTCGTCTGGCCCTGGGCCGTGCCGATGTTGTTGCCGTACCCGACGATTCGCCCGCCGGTGGTGGTGTTGGTCCGGAACCAGGTCTCGATGGAGTACGGCGTCGGCGAGGTGTAGTGGTGCAGCCGGTCGCTGTACACGTACTTGTCCGTGCCGTTGAGGGACAGGGCCGCCGACCCGGCCACGGCGGACGGGGTGGCGCGGTACGTCGGGGTGTTCATGTACACGCCGCCGTTGTCGCTGTCCGAGGCGTCCGCGGCGAACGCCCCGCCCGCCTCGTCGTAGCGCCAGTACAGGTCGGCGCCGTCCGCGAGCACCCGCTCCCGGTACGGGCTCGCCGAGGCGACTGCGGTGGCGGAGGCGGCGGTCGAGAGTGCGCTGGTGTTGGTCCCGTCGCTTGCCGTGATCCGGTACGTGTACGTCCGGCCGGCCACCACATCGGTGTCGGTGAACGTCAGCTGCGGCCGGCTGAAGAACAGCGAGGACCCCTGTGTCGTGTACACGGGCACCGAACCGCCGTCGCGGTAGACCCGGTAGGTGAGCAGGCTGTCGTCCAGATCCAGAGCGGACCGCCAGCTGACCCTCACCTCACCGGCCCGCGGCGCCGACACGCTGACAGCGGGTGCGGCGGGCGCCCCCGTGTCGGGAGTGTTGGCGAACCGGGTCAGTGACTGCTGGGCGACGCCGTTGACCGTGGTGAACTCGCCGCCCACCCAGAGGAAGTCGCGGCCGTCCCGGGACGCCACGGTCAGGGCGCGCGGCCCGACCGGCTCCCCGATGCCGTCGTTGGTGTCCGGGAGCCAGCCGAGCATCGCCGGATCGTCGACGGACTGGGCGGTGAGGTGCTTGCGGACCTGGTTGGGGAAGCCGCCCATGGTGGAGCAGTCGTGGACATGGCTGCCCGCGTACAGGACGCCCTGATAGACCCGCAGCGCCTGTGTCGCCCCCTGGCAGGTGTCCCGCCAGCGCTGGTCGAACGTACCGAGCCGCATGGCGAGCCGGCCGTCGAAGGAGCCACCTCCGGTGCCCTCGCCCGCGACGTACCAGCCGTTGGAGGCGGTGTCGGTGACGATGTCCTTGATCACCGCGGTCGACGGGATGAAGTTGCCCGTGTAGGCGCGGGTCAGCGCACCCGAGGCAGCACTGGTCACGGCGAGCGCGTGCGAATCGGTGCCTCCGACGGTGAAGAAGTCGCCGCCGATCAGGACGTTCTGCCCGTCCGGGGTGACCTTGAGCGTCCGGCCGGGTTCGTCGGCGTCCGGGTTCCACCCGGTCACCGCGCCGGTGGCGGTGACGGCGCCGAAGAAGCGCCGTGGCTGGCCGTTCACGGTCTGGAAGTCGCCGCCCGCGTAGACCGTGCCGTTTTCCGCCACGTCGAGCGCCCGCACGGTGGCCGAGAAGTTCGGCGCGAACCCCGAACGGAGCGTGCAGTTCGCGGTGTTGATGGCAACCAGGCCGTTGGCGGCCGTCCCGTTGACGGCGCTGAAGTAACCGCCTGCATAGAGCGTGGACTTGTCGGGGGAGAGCGCGAACGCCCGGACGGTGGCGGTGCCGCTGCTGCGGGTGAAGGAGAGTGAACAGCCGGTGGGCGCGCCGGTTGCCGCGTTGAAGGCGGCGAAGTTGACGGCGGGCGTCGTATTGCTGCCGGCCGGGGAGCCGGCCGGCCGGACGTTGGCGAAGGTGCCGCCCGCGTAGACCACCCCGTTCGCCTCGGCGAGTGCCCAGACGATGCCATTGGTCTGATAGGTGGTGAGGGAGTCTGCGGTGAAGCCGACCGGAGGGGTCAGCGCCGCGACCGGGGGAGCGGTGACCGCCGAAGCGGTGAGCACGCCCGCGGAGAGTGCGAGAACCGTGGCGAACACACCACTGCGGCTGTGTCCGGGACGTCGTGGCCCTCTCATCGGTCCACCCGCACGGCTGCCCCGGTGAGCTGGTCGGCGAGCTGCCGGATGTCCGCGTCGACCATGATCCTGGCCAGCTCCTGTGCCTTCACGGAAGGCTTCCAGCCGAGCAGTTCCTCGGCCTTGGTGGCGTCCCCGATCAGTGCGTCGACCTCGCTGGGGCGCTCGTACTTCGCGTCGTAACGGACATGCTCCCGCCAGTCCAGGCCCGCATGATCGAAGGCGTACTCCAGGAACTGCCGGACGCTGACCCCCTCGCCGGTGGCCACCACATAGTCGTCCGGGGAGTCGCACTGCAGCATCCGCCACATCGCGTCGACATACTCGGGGGCGTAACCCCAGTCGCGTACGGCGTCGAGATTGCCGAGGTGGAGGTGTTCCTGCAGGCCCGCCTTGATCCGGGCCACCCCGCGGGTGATCTTGCGGGTGACGAAGGTCTCGCCGCGGCGCGGGGACTCGTGGTTGAACAGGATCCCGTTGACCGCGAACATGCCGTACGCCTCGCGGTAGTTGACCGTCGCCCAGTACGAGTAGACCTTGGCGACGCTGTACGGGCTGCGGGGATGGAACGGGGTCGTCTCGTTCTGCGGCGGCGGGGTGGAGCCGAACATCTCGGACGACGACGCCTGATAGATACGGGTGTCGATGCCGCTGGCGCGGACGGCCTCCAGCAGCCGGATGGTGCCGAGCCCGGTGATGTCACCGGTGTACAGCGGCGCGTCGAACGAGACCCGGACATGCGACTGCGCGCCCAGGTTGTAGACCTCGTCGGGCCGGATGTCGCGCAGCAGGTTCACCAGCGCCACCCCGTCGGCGAGATCGGCGTGATGCAGGACGAAGGAGCGGTTCTCCTCCTCCGGGCCCTGGTAGATGTGGTCGATCCGCTCGGTGTTGAAGCTCGACGAGCGGCGTATCAGGCCATGGACCGTGTACCCCTTCTCGAGCAGCAGCTCGGACAGGTACGAACCGTCCTGTCCGGTCACGCCGGTGATGAGCGCGGTCTTCGCCACGTCTTCCCCCCTTCTGAAGTCGCCTGAGAGGCGGTTGGTTCACCGAAATATCGGAATTTGCGTGATCTGCGGCAAAACGGCACCGCGATGTACAGCTGCTGGCACAATCCGAGCCATGACGACTGATCTCCCCGGCCCTCCCCAGGAATCCGTCCGCCCCCTCCTACGACCCGGCGCCCGCATATTTGTCGCGGGCCACCGCGGGCTCGTCGGCTCGGCAGTGGTGCGCCGCCTCACCGCCGAAGGCCACGAGGTGATCACCCGCGGTCGCGACAGCCTCGATCTGCGCGATGCCGCACCGACCGAGGCCTTTCTGCGTGACATCCGCCCGGACGCCGTGGTGCTGGCCGCCGCCAAGGTCGGCGGAATCATGGCCAACAGCACGTATCCGGTGCAGTTCCTCGAGGACAACCTGCGCATCCAGCTGAGCGTGATCGCCGGTGCGCATGCCGCCGGGGTCGAGCGGCTGCTCTTCCTCGGCTCGTCCTGCATCTATCCCAAGCGCGCCCCGCAGCCGATCCCCGAGGACGCCCTGCTCACCGGCCCGCTGGAGCCGACCAACGAGGCATACGCGCTGGCGAAGATCGCCGGCATCGTGCAGACCCAGTCGTACCGGCGGCAGTACGGCGCCTCGTACATCAGCGCCATGCCCACCAATCTCTACGGGCCCGGCGACAACTTCGACCTGGATTCCTCGCATGTCCTGCCCGCCCTGATCCGCCGGTTCCACGAGGCGCGACAGGGCGGAGCCCCCGAGGTCACCCTCTGGGGTTCCGGCAGCCCCCGGCGCGAGTTCCTGCACGTCGACGACCTGGCCGCAGCGTGCCTCCTGCTCCTCGAACGCTACGACGGCGACGAACCGGTCAACGTCGGCTGCGGCGAAGACCTGACCATCCGTGAACTCGCCTCCACCGTGCAGGACGTGACGGGGTATCAAGGGCGTGTCGCGTGGGACACGTCGAAGCCCGACGGCACCCCGCGCAAGCTTCTCGACATCTCCCGACTCTCCTCTCTCGGCTTCAAACCGCAGATCCCGCTGCGCGACGGCATCGCCCGCACCTACGCCTGGTGGCTGGACCACCGGGGCAGCGGCCGCTGACCGCTCCCGGTTGTTCCGCCGGGACCGGGCGGCCGCCGCAGCGCGACGGCCGCCCGCCCGTCCGGCCCCGTACGGCCGGCCGGTGTTCACTTCTCGCATCCGGTTCCCCGCCGCTCTCAGTACGCCCCGCGGCCGTCGGTGACGGCGCGCAGCGTACGGGCCATGAGCCCCAGGTCCGTGGCCACCGACCAGTTGTCGACGTACCACAGGTCGAGCGAGACGGTCTCCTGCCAGGACAGGTCCGAACGTCCGCTGACCTGCCACAGGCCCGTGAGCCCGGGCCGGACCGCGAGCCGCCGGAGCTCACGCTCGTCGTAGCGGGACACCTCCTCCGGCAGGGGCGGCCGCGGACCCACCAGCGACATGTCACCCCGGATCACATTGAGCAGCTGCGGCAGCTCGTCGAGCGAGGTCCGGCGCAAGAACCGGCCGATCCGGGTCACCCGGGGATCGCGGCGCATCTTGAACATCGGACCGTCGTTCTCGTTCGCCGTCGCCAGCTTCGCCTTGTGCGTTTCGGCGTCCTCCACCATCGTGCGGAACTTCCACATGGTGAACGGCTGGTTGTGCTGCCCCTGACGGATCTGGCGGTGGAACACCGGGCCGTCGGAGGTGAACCGTATTGCCGCCCCGATCAGGAGCAACAGCGGTGTCAGCAGCACGAGTCCGAGGGTCGCACCGGTGCGGTCCACCGCGGCCTTCAGCGCCATCTGCGGCCCCCTGCGCAGCGGCGGCACGATGTGCAGCAGCGTCAGCCCGGCCGCGGAGGCCGGCCGCACCCGGCCTGCCGCGATGTCCGAGAGGTCCGACAGCACGGACAGCTGGAGCCCCCCGTCGTGCAGCCCCCAGGACAGGCGTCGCAGCCGTTCCCCGGACAGCTGCGGTCCGGGCACGACGAGCGCCAGATCCGCGTCCTGGGCGAAGGCTCCGCCCAGGACTGTGGTCACGTCGTCGTCGGCCGGGGCGGGTGCGAGCCGGCCCGGCACCGGAGCCTCACAGCTCAGTGACGCCGTCCCGACGGGTATGGCGGCCACCACGGTGTAGGCGTGGTCCGTACGGGAACCGAGCAGCTGCACCGCCCGGTCCACCCCCGGCGCCTCGCCGACCACCAGCACCCGGTGCACAGCATGCTGTTGCCGTCCCGGCCAAGGGAGGTGACGCACCGTCGACACGGCGACGGTCACCAGCAGGCCGGGCAGCAGCGCAACGACCGCGGTCACCGGCTGGACCGGCTCCCTGAACACGGTCGCGAGCACGGCCAGCAGGCCGATGAGCAGCAGCCAGTCCCCGGGGGCGGTCAGCGCGCCCCTGAAGCCCCCCGACCGCCGGTCCGCGTACCGGCCACGCACTGCCCGGACGCCGGTCCACACCAACGAGGCCACCCCGGCGGCGAGTTGTGCCCGCGGTTGTCCGTAGGTGCCCAGTACGAGCCAGGCCGGTATCCCCAGGCCGAGGAGATCGGCGCAGATGATGAGCGGCAGGTACCGGCCCGGTCTTCTCTTCGGGCCGGGCCGGTGGTCAGAACGGTTGCGCTGTACGGTCGGGGCACTCCACAGCTGTTCGAGTTCCTTGCTGTGAGGCCGGTTTGAAGAAGTCCGCGGACGTGGCGCCTCCGCCAGTCCCGCGGGTCCTGATATTTCGGATTCGGGTAGCTCGACATGCCCCATGAACCCCCCAGTCACAGTTGCATCTCCACAAACGGGACGCATCCGCCGATCCCGTGGACTGACGGATGCGCCCTCGCTCGGTGCACGATATCCACACACGTGCCATTTCGCTGGAGTTCTCGTGAAGTTCAGAACGCGAGCTACCGCTTGGGCCTCGTCCCGATCCGGGCCGGATCACAGCGTCTTGTGCGTGGCTGTTGGCGTTTGGGTGGTTCCGTGCTGGGATTGTGCGCGGACGTGTCACCACCTCGTACGGTCGCTTCCGCGTCTGGGAGACTGGTCCGGAAGGCGGCGAGGGCCGGCCACGAGGAAAGAGGGCGTGCGGTGACTCCCGCGGAGAAGAACTGGGCCGGAAACATCACCTTCGGAGCGCGGCGGCTGCGTACCCCCGGCTCGGAGGCCGAGCTGCAGGAGATCGTCGCGACCGGCACAAAGGTACGGGCGCTGGGCACCCGGCACTCCTTCAGCACCGTCGCCGACACGGCCGGAGACCTTGTGTCGGTGGCCGGACTGCCCCGCACGGTCGACATCGACCGGGAGGCGGGGACGGTCACCGTCAGCGCGGGACTGCGCTTCGGGGAGTTCGCCGATGAACTCCACCGGAACGGCTTCGCCCTGCACAACCTGGGTTCGCTGCCGCACATCTCGGTGGCCGGCGCCTGCGCGACCGGAACGCACGGCTCCGGCGTGGGCAACACCTCGCTGGCCGGTGCGGTCCGGGCGCTGGACATGGTCACGGCGGACGGGACCACCGCGCGGCTGGCCCGCGGCGACGCGGACTTCCCCGGAGCTGTGGTCGCCCTGGGCGCCCTCGGCGTGGTGACCCGGCTGACGCTGGACCTGGTGCCCGCCTTCGACGTACAGCAGTGGGTCTACGAGGATCTGCCGCAGGCCCGGATCGGCGACCGGGCCGGATTCGACGAGGTGATGTCGGCCGCGTACAGCGTCAGCCTCTTCACCGACTGGCGGGGCGGCCCCGTCAACCAGGTCTGGCTCAAGCAGCGGGTGGGTGCGGACGGGCCGGCGGAGGCGCCGGCCGAGTGGCTCGGCGCGAGGCTCGCGGACGGTCCGCGCCACCCGATCCAGGGCATGCCGGCCGAGAACTGTACGCGGCAGCAGGGTGTTCCCGGCGCATGGCACAAGCGTCTGCCGCACTTCCGGCTGGAGTTCACCCCGAGCAACGGGGACGAGCTGCAGTCGGAGTACTTCGTGGCACGGAGCGACGCCGCAGCAGCCTTCGCGGCGCTCGACCGGCTCCGGGACCGGATCGCCCCGCTGCTGCAGATCGGCGAGATCCGCACCGTGGCCCGCGACGACCTGTGGCTGAGCCCCGCGAGCAGGACCGACGCGGTGGCGTTCCACTTCACCTGGGTGCAGGACATCGCCGCCGTCACGCCGGTGCTCGGGGCGATCGAGGAGGCACTGGCACCGTTCGGCGCCCGCCCGCACTGGGGCAAGGTGTTCACCACCGCACCCGAGACGCTGCGCACGCTGTACCCGCAGTACGCCGACTTCGAGAAGCTGATGACCAGGTCCGACCCGACGGGCAAGTTCCGGAACGACTTCCTGGACCGCCGCTTTCCGCAGTGACGCCGAGCGGGGGCGCGCGGAGGTGGAGCCGGGGACCCGGCCGCCTGGCGTCAGTGGCCGTCGCGTCTGTCCTTGGACCGCGACGGCCACGCGGTCGCCGATCTGCCCGGCGCGAGATGGTCCACCACGTCGGCCAGCTCCACACAGGCCTGCTCGATCCGGCGCCGGATGTCCATCTTCTCGGTGACGATCGCCGCCAGCAGCAGCCCGGTCAGCGCCACGGAACCATTCAGGACCGCCAGGTTCAGCATCACCTCGAGGACGGTGTGCCCGGCGAACGGACCCACCGCCTCCCCTCCCGCGATGATTGCCAGGACGGACACCAGCAGCGCACAGGGCGCGCTACCCGCCAGCTGGAAGCGCAGGGCGGCCCAGATGAGCAGCGGGAACACCAGATAGAGCATCGACAGTTCGCTCCGCGTGGCCACCAGTGAGACCACGACGGAGACGACCGCCAGTGCGGTCGCCTCCAGCCATCTGTCGTCGGCCCGGGGCAGCCGCGCCTTGCGCATGACGAGCATCAGCGGGGTGACCACGAGCACCCCCATGGCGTCCCCCGACCACCACGCCGCCCATACCGGCCAGAAATGGCCTGCGGGCAGCTTGCCGTCGAGTACGAAGAGCACGGTGCCGGCGGTCGCGCTGATCAGCATTCCGGCCATCGCGCCGAGGAAGACCAGGACGACGCCGTCGCGCAACCGGTCCAGCTCCATCCGGAACCCGAATCTGCGGAGCATGAGGTACGAGCAGACGGGCGCCGCGGTACTGCTCATCATGATCCCCCAGTCGGAGAGCATGACCGTGTCGGAGAGCGTGACGATGTTGAGCAGGGAGCCGAGGGTGATGCCGGGCCAGACGCCGATGCCGAGGTACAACAGGCAGCCCAGAGCGATTCCCGTCGACGGCCAGAGCGGGGTGACCGTGGCGCCGTGGACGGTCACCTTTCTCAGCAGACCGATCTGTCCTGCCCCGTAGTAGCCGGCGGCGACGACCAGGATGCGGAGCACAGCTGACGCCGTACGTCTGGTTTCCTCGCTGCGGATCACAGACCTCATCAGACACCGCGGCCCGGGACGCGCGACTGCGTGACACGCTAGGCCCGGCCCCACCAGTCACCCGGAGCGGGCGAAGCCTTTGTGGCGCAGGACCAGGACGGCCGCGTCGTCCTGGTGACCGGTGCGCTCCGCCGTGTGCATCACCTCGTCGGCCAGCGCCTCGGCCGACGCCGAGGCCCGGGCGGCCACCAGTCGCACCACCGCGTCCAGCCCCTCGTCGATCGGGAACGAGGGCCCTTCGACGACTCCGTCCGTGACGAGCACGAACGCCCCCGGGGCGGTCAGCGGGTGCCGGCTGACCGGATACTTCTCCGCCGCACCGACACCCAGCGGCAGTCCGCCCGCGTCCTGTGTGATGCCCGACCGTCCGTCGGTCGTGGCCCAGACGGCGGCCACATGTCCGGCCCGAGCCGTGCACAGTTCCCCGGCGTGCGGGTCGAAACGGACGAAGGTGCAGGTCGCCAGGAGGGTGGAATCGATGGACAGCAGCAGATCGTTCGTCCGGCCGACGATCTCGCCCGGATCGGCGGTGGTGGCGGCGATCGCCCGCATGCCGATCCGGATCTGCCCCATGAACGCGGCGGCCTCGACGTCATGGCCCTGTACGTCCCCGATGGCGAATCCGAGTGTGCCGTCCGGCAGTGGAAAGCCGTCATACCAGTCGCCACCGATGTCCAGTCCGCTGCGGGCCGGTGCGTAGCGGGCGGCAGTCTGCAGCCCCGGGAGCGAGGGGAGGCAGGCGGGAAGCAGTTCCCGCTGCAGCGCCTCGGCCAGCTCCACCCGAGCCTGATGCAGCTGGACCTCGTGACGTGCCCGAGCGGTGAGTTGCTGCAGCGTGGTGAGCAGCTCCTCGGCACTCGCGGAACGGTGAGGACGACGCCGGTTCATGGGCCGCTCCACACTGCATTCGTTCGCGAGCCGCAACACAGGGCTCATGTGGCGGGCGGATCCGGGACGCCTCCCGCACAGTCCCGTTGGGCACTGCGTGGTAGGGCACTCCCCGTCGCCGGCATCCGTGGCAGTTGCCCTCTGCATCATATTTCGGGTCGGAAACTCCCGCAGGGTGAGGCACCGGTCACGGATCCCGCAGGGTTTCGGTGCGGCACCCGCCCGGAGCGCGCGAACCGGCCCTGCTGGGTGGATCCTGAGAGAACAGGACCGTGTCGTGGCGGCGCAGTGCGGCCGGACGCGGGTGAGGGAGGTGCGCGATGACACGCACGCTGGAGTGGAATGTCCACCTCGATCTCTCCGAGGAGAACGGTACGACCAAGGCCGAAGCCGTGCTGGACACCGGTTCGGAGAAACTCATGGGCCACGGGGTCGCCCGCTGCAACCCGCAGGACGTGGACATCCCCACCATCGGTGACGAACTCGCGGCGAGCCGTGCCATGAAGGATGTCGCGGGTCAGCTGATGAGAGCGGCCGATCGCGAAATGGAGGCGGTGGGCGCCGGACCCACGAAGGGGCCCCTGGGCAAGCCGTACGCCTGGACGGATGTGACGAGCTGAAGCCGTGGGCCGCAAGGCGTACGGCCTCACCGGCCGACGGCACATCCGTGGACACCTTCGTCGCGGGACACGGCCTGCAGGCTTTCCGGACACCGCCCACGGCAGGTGTCGGCGGCGAGGCAGCTGTGGGCGGTGCTCGTCATGCGTGAGATCCTCCCGGCGCTGAGCCGCTGGTACGCCTCCGGAGAGCCGTTCGGGCTCGCCACCGTCGTCCATGTCACCCGCAGCGCGCCCCGCGGCCCGGGCGCGGCGATGGCGGTGGGCCCCGGTGACGAAGTCGTGGGCAGCGTCTCCGGCGGCTGTGTCGAGGGAGCCGTCTTCGACCTGGCCACGGAGGTCGTCGAGACCGGCCGGGCGCAACTGCGAACCTTCGGCTACAGCGACGAGGACGCGTTCGCCGTCGGGCTCACCTGCGGCGGAGAGATCACCCTCCTCGTACGCCCTGTTTCGGCCGCGACCGACCCCGCGTTCGGCGCGGTCGCCACGTCGGTCGCCGAACACCGTCCGGTGGTGGTGGCCACCGTGACCGACGGCCCCGCCCCGCGCGGCGCCGCGCTCGCCGTATGGCCGGACACCGTGTCCGGTTCGCTCGGAACCAGCGGCCTCGACGCGGCGGTCACCGCCGACGCACGGGGCGAGCTGGCCCAAGGGGCAACGGGCCTGCGCCACTACGGTCCGCGCGGCGAGCGCCGTGAGGACGACGTCACGGTGTTCCTGCACTCGTTCGCCCCGCCCCCGCGCATGCTCGTCTTCGGTGCGATCGACTTCGCCGCGGCGGTCGCCCGGATCGGTGCGTTCCTCGGCTACCGGGTCACCGTCTGCGACGCACGCCCGGTCTTCGCCGACCCCCGGCGGTTCCCGGACGGTGCGGAGGTGGTCGTCGACTGGCCGCACCGCTATCTGCATTCCACGGACACCGATGAGCGGACCGTCATGTGTGTGCTCACGCACGACCCGAAGTTCGACGTCCCCTTGTTGGAGGTGGCCCTGCGCTCCCCGGCCGCGTACATCGGCGTCATGGGCAGCCGTCGTACTCACGAGGACCGTCTGGCGCGGCTGCGGGAGACCGGCCTGGGCGAGACGGAACTGGCGAGACTGCGCTCGCCCATCGGCCTCGATCTCGGCGCCCGCACCCCCGAGGAGGTGGCCGTCTCGATCGCGGCGGAGATCGTCGCACTGCGCTGGGGCGGCACCGGCGCTCCCCTCGCCGAGACTGCCGGGGCGATCCACCGGCCGCGACCGAAGTCCGTGTGAGCTGTCGACGACGGAACCGCAGGCGTCCGAGCCGGTCGTGGCCACGGCCGGCGCCGCTGAAGGAAGAGGTCCGCCCCGGTTGCCGGGGCGGACCTCTTACGAGTGTCTCGGACCTGGCTACGTCAGTCGGCGTAGGTGATGTCCGAGGGGGAGTAGATGCAGTTGATGCCATCCGCTCCGGTACCGATCTCGGTGGGCTCGCCGCTCGTCACACCCTTGTACTTGGTGCAGATGTCGATATCGGCATCGGCGTCGTCATAGATCGTGATGCCGGAGAACCGGGCCGTGTCACCGTAGTTGGTGTTGATGCCCACGATGCTGTCACCCGGCGAGGTGACCCAGACGTTCTGCACCTGGACGTGCCGGCCGTACATCGTGGAGCAGTTGCCGCACGAGCGGTACAGCTTGCCGAAGTCCTCGACCCGGAAGTTCTTGATGATCAGGGTGCCGGCGCCGTTGTGCTGGAACACCTTGTCGTCCGCCAGTCTCGCGCCGCCGCCGTCGACCGTGCGGACCAGCGACGAGGAGCTGCCGAGAAATGTTGCGGCGTCCTCGCCCACATCCTCCCACCACACGTTCTTGAGCGTGCAGGCGCCGAGGCAGTGGACGCCGTCGGCGGCCGGGGCGCCGAGGACGACGTTCTGCAGCGTGGCACCGTCCGCCAGTTCGAACATGGCCGGCTGGTCCTCGTCCTGGCCGCCGCTGCCCAGGTCACCGCTGCCGTAGAAGCGCTTCAGGCCGCCGTCGTAGGTACCGGACACCTCGATGGTCGCTGCCACGGCCTGACTGCCGGTGGCCGTGGGCCATGCGGGCGGAGCCCCGGGGGCGGTAGGCGGAGTGGTGGGCGGAGTGGTCGGGGGAGTCGTCGGCGGATCGGTGGGGACCGAGCCCGCTGCGGTGAAGGTCCAGCGCTTGCTGGTCACCGAGTCGCAGGAGTTCTGCTGGACCGCGGCGCCGACAGCGGTCGAACTGTCCTTGGTGTTGAGGCACTTGCCGCCGTTGGTGTTGACGACCTGGTAGGTGTTGCCGCTGATCGGAGCGAGCGTCCACACCTGACTGGAGGCGCCGCTGCAGGTCTGCTGCTCGACCGCTTTGCCCGCACTGGTGGATGCGTCACGCACCCCGGCACACTTGCCGCTGTGCGAGGCGGCCAGACTGTAGCCGCTGCCGGAGGCCGTGAGCCGCCACGTCTGCTGGGCGGCGCCGGTGCAGGTGTTCTGGACGAGCTGGACGCCGTCGGAGGTTCCGGAGCCCGGAACCTCCAGACACAGTCCGCTGCCGGCGTTCGACAGGCTGTACGAGCCTGCTGCCGGGGCGGCTGTGGCCGAGCCGGTGGCGAACAGTGTTGTGAGGGCCGCGGCGATCAGTGAGACGACCGCGATGAACGAGGCGGCTGCCCGGCCGCCCCGCCGTCTGGCATGCTGATTCCCTGTGCGCACTCGGTGTTCCTTTCACCGCCTGCGGTGTCCTCCGCAGGCACCCATGAGGTGGTTGGTGCGGTGGTAAAGGCAGTTCCTCGGCCAGGGGACGATGTTCCGTATTCTGAACCGAGTTCTTGTACGCGAACTGCGGTGACGGTACGTCAACGGGATCCGGCGGTCAATGAGTTGGTACGAACACGCCTGAGCGGGCGAGCGACCGCACCGGCGGGTACTTGCCACCGACACCCTTACGGTCAGCTGTGGTTGATGGCTCCCGGCGTCGGCCGGATAGCCGCTGCCCGCCGCCCGGCCCGATGTGCCGACGGACAGGGCGTACGGAGCCCGTTCGGCCCAGCGGATCCGTCGGCTCTCCCGGTCGACGGCGCACAGTGTGTCGTCGGCGGCGAGGACGTAGACGGTGGAGTCGTCCCCCGTCACCTGCGCTGACGGCCACGAGCCCAGCGAGTGATGTGCCGGAGGGACGTGTGGGCGGGGCGCCGGTCATGTTCCGTGAGGAGGCCCTAGCGTTGCCCGCGTCAGAGATCGACTCGCACAACTTCGGGGCCGGGGTGACTTCATGTGCTGGAGTGCGACTGCCGATCTGGTGGCCGGTTCCGGCATCGCCGCGATCGGAGTGGTCTGCGTCGCGCGCACCCGCCGGTCCCGCGATCTGCCGCTCGCGGCGCTGCCGCTGCTTCTCGGCGCCCATCAGATCATCGAGTCGTTCATCTGGCGCACCGGCGGCGGCACCGGCCCCGCCACGGTGGCCTGGGCCGTCATCGCCCTTCCGCTGCTGGCGCTCTGGGTGCCGTCGGCCGTGCTGAGCGCCGCGCCGCCGGGGGCCCGGCGCCGGCTGATGCTCCCCGTCGTGGTCGGCGCCGCGACCGCCGCCTCCCTCGCGTACCGTCTGGCCACCCGTCCCGTGACCGCAGAGATCCGCGGTCACACCCTCGGCTACGTCCTCGACCTTCCGCGCTCCGAACTGCTCGTCACGGGCTACCTCGTGGCCACGGTCGGCTCCCTGCTGCTCGCCGGTGACCGTCTGCTGCGGCTCCTCGGCTTCCTCGTCGCCGTCGGGGCCGCGATCTGCGCGACGCTGTGGCGGCTGGAGTTCATCTCCACCTGGTGCGCGTTCGCGGCGGTGTGCTCGGTCGTCCTGCTCGGCTGGACGCACCGTCGGCCGGTGACCGCGCGGACGCCGATGCCGCATCGATGAGGGGAAGGGTTGGTGTCCCGGCCGATCGGCCGGAACACCATGCCCAAGCCCCTAGCGTCCGCCGAAGTGCCGCTCCACGATCGCGGCGGCGTCCGTGCCCCGCGGCAGGATGCCGTACTGGTGGCCGCGGTCCTCGCCCAGGCGGGCGGCGACGAATGCCTCGGCCATGGGCGCCGGAGCATGCCGCAGCATCAGCGAGGACTGCAGGGCCAGCGCCATGGCCTCGACCGTCGCCCGGGCGCGCGTCTGGGCGGCAAGGGGATCGCGCAGGTCCTCGGCCAAATCGCGACGTACCCGGCGCACATGCGCGTCGAGTACGGCACTGGCACCGGCGGTGGTCTCCAGCTCGGCCCAGAAGGCGTCCAGCGACTGCGGGGTCCTGGCGATGCCGCGCAGCACATCGAGGGCGATGACGTTGCCGGAGCCCTCCCACACGGCCATCACCGGCTGTTCGCGGTAGCGGCGGGCCAGTGGCCAGTCCTCGGTGTAGCCGTTGCCGCCCAGGCACTCCAGTGCCTCGTAGGCGTGGTGCGGGCCGCGCTTGCAGATCCAGTACTTGGCGACTGCCGTGGCCAGTCGGCGGAACATGGTCTCGGACTCGCCGCTGCCCGTCTCGTACGCCTGGGCGAGCCGCAGCGAGGTCCAGGTCGCGGCCTCCGTCTCCAGGGCCAGATCGGCGAGGACCGCCGTCATGGCCGGCTGGTCGACCAGCCGGGCACCGAAGGCGCTCCGGTGCTCCGCATGCCAGATCGCCTCGGAGACCGACTGGCGCATGCCCGCAGTGGTGCCCAGGACACAGTCCAGCCGGGTGTGGTTGACCATCTCGATGATGGTGGGAACGCCACGCCCCGGCTCACCGACCCGCACCGCCCACGTGGAGTCGAACTCCACCTCGGAGGAGGCGTTCGACTTGTTGCCGAGCTTGTTCTTCAACCGCTGGATACGGACGGTGTTACGGGTGCCGTCGGCCAGCACACGCGGTACGAGGAAGCAGCTCAGCCCGGCCGCCGCCTGGGCCAGAACCAGGAAGGCATCCGACTGCGGGGCCGAGAAGAACCACTTGTGACCGGTCAGCAAGTGGGCCCGGCCGTCGGGGTCGGAGGCGACCGGGACCGCGCGCGTGGTGTTGGCGCGGACGTCGGAGCCGCCCTGCTTCTCCGTCATCCCCATGCCGAACGTCAGCCCCGACTTGCTGCCCGGGGCGATCAGCCGCGGGTCGTAGGAGCGGCTGAGCAGACCCGGCAGCCAGTCCTGGCCCACTTCGGGGTCGCGCTGCAGGACCGGGACCACGGCGTGCGACATGGACATCGGGCAGGCGTGGCCCGGCTCGACCTGGGCGAAGAGCATGAACGACGCCGCCCGGGCCACCGCGGCGCCCGGCTTCGGGTCGGCCCACGCCGCGGTGTGTGCGCCATGACGCACGGCCGCGCCGATGATCTCGTGGTACGCCGGGTGGAAGTCGACCTCGTCGACGCGGTTGCCGTACCGGTCGTGGGTACGCAGCACGGGCGGGGACGTGTGGGCGAGCTCCGCATCGGTCTGGAACTTCGCGGAGCCGACCAGGCTGCCGATCTCGTGGAGTTCCGGCTCGTGCCACGCCGCGCCGAACGTCCGGACGGCCTCGGCGAGCGGCTGATTGGTGCCGTACTCGTCGAGGCCGGTCCGGGGCGGCGCCTGGTTGGTGACCTCATGAGTGGGGTGCGGTGCGGGAGCCTCCGGTCGGAGGCCGGTCGGGGATGCAGTGGCGGTCATCTCGGGGGTTCCTGTCTGACGTCGGCTGCCTGGTCGGCCGGTACTGGGGAGTGACGGGGCGTTGCGGGGGAGCGGGTCAGGTGCCGACAGCTCCCACGGCTCTGAGGCAGAGGGTGGTGATACCTGCCACGACCGGCTCCGGGTCGGTCCGCTCGCCCACCGGGGACAGGGGGCCGAGCAGCGCCTCGCTGATCGCTCCGATCACGGCGGCTGCAGCCAGCCGGGCGTTCTGCGCGGGCAGCTCACCCGCCTCGATCCCGGCCGTGATGACCGTCTCGGCGAGGGCGTGATAGCCGCGCCGATAGGTCAGCCGTTCCGCCTCGACCAGCGGATCGACGGGCTCGGCGAGCAGCGCCCAGGCCGTACGTGGCGTGCGCAGTGCCCGGAACGCGAACACCTCGACCAGGGCGCGCAATTGCTCGGCCGCCCCGCCCTTTGCGCCCACGGCTTCCTGTACCGCGGTGAGCTCATGGCCGGCGACATGCCGGAAGACCGCGGCCAGCAACTCCTGCTTGGAGGCGAAGTGGTTGTAGACGCTGCCGGTGGCGACCTGGGCGCGCTCGGCGAGCGCGGAGATGCTGGCCGCGGCGTATCCGCCCTCGGCCAGCAGCTGTCGTGCGGCGTCCAGCAGCCGCTGGCGATGCGCGAGCCGGGTCGCCTCGGTGCGGGCGGTGGGGCGGTAGGCCATGATGATCTGAACCTCGATTCATAACTTCAGCTCCCACTGAACCACCGTTGCGCTCCCCGCGCAATGATCCGGAACGGCCTGCCGCGAACGGCTGGGAGTAGAACGCTTTCCTCATTCCTGCGGGTAACCGAAAAGCCGTTCGAGGTGGGATGGTGGGTGGCTGTTACAGAATTTGGCGCCTGTTGCGCAGGGTGAGACGTTGCGCACATCGAGTGGCATGAACGTGGGCGAAGCCGGGCGTACCGATACCGAACGGGTGGATGCAGCGGTCAGTGATTGACGGATATCCAGGGATCGGATGCGTGCCGAATGCAGGCGCGTGTGACAGAAATGTCTGCATTTCGTAACACGTAACGGGGCGTCTGTCGTGAATCGGGTGTTCGGGCCAAAGTGTGCGTTCTCGGCATCACGCCGGGACCGAACAACGCTCGGACCTTGCGGTCCGGGCCAGCATCTGAGAGGTCTTCATGTCCCGTTCCGCACGGCGGTTCACCGCTTCCGTTCTCGCGGCCGGCGCCCTCGTGGCGGCCGCAGCACTCCCGGCTGCCGCCGACGACCACGGCCACGACCGCGGTCGGTACAACTCGTACTCGCCCATCGTGCTGGGGCAGATCCAGTACGACAGCCCCGGGCGCGATGACGGCTCCAACCGCAGCCTCAACGACGAGTGGGTCACCGTCACCAACACCAGCCGTCAGACGGTCAACCTCCGTGGCTGGACGCTCGGTGACGAGAGCCGCCGCACCTACCGGTTCGACCTGCTTCTGGCCGGTCGCTCCTCGGTACGGGTCCACACCGGCATCGGCCGCGACAACGGCTACGACGTCTATCAGGACCTCCGTCGGTACGTCTGGGACAACCGTGACACCGCGATCCTGCGTGACAGCCGCGGCTATCTGGTCGACTACGAGTCCTGGGGCCGCTACCACGTCGGCTACGGCTTCGGCTACGGCTTCGGCTACGGCCACGATCGCGACCGCGGACGTGACAACAGGCGGGACCACGACCGTGACCACGGGCGGGACCACGGGCGTGACCACGGGCGTGACCACGGGCGTGACCACGGGCGGGACCACGACCGCGGGCACGACCACGATCGCGGGCGTGACCACGACCGCGGGCACGACCACGATCGCGGCGGTCGCCGCTGACCCTCTGACGGCCGTTCCCTGACCCGGGAGCCGGCCCTCGCCTCTCGCTCGCGGCGCACCGCGGCCGACCCGGCCGCGGTGCGCCGCACTCGTCATGGGCGGCCGACGGCCGCCTCGTCGGCGGACCGGTGCGCGACACGCTGCGCCTACCACAGGGCGGGCCCGTCCGCCTTCTCGGCGGAGACGACCAGCCGCCGACCGCGGGATGTGTGCATGCCCATGCCCTCATGCTGCGTCTGCGCATGGCCGGGTGCGAGCGGAGGCGCGCGTGGTGCCCACCCCGCGCCGGGCCCGGCTTCGTCACCCGGGGCCGGGGACCTCCTGCTCGGTCCAGAGCGCCTTGCCTTGCCGGCCGTACCGGGTGCCCCAGTGGGTGGCGAGCTGGGAGACGATGAACAGCCCGCGCCCGCCCTCGTCGACGGTCCGGGCATGGCGCAGATGCGGTGCCACCGGGCTGCTGTCGTGGACCTCGCAGGTCAGGAACCGGTCCAGGATGAGCCGCAACTGCAGGGGTGGGGTGCCGTAGCGGACGGCGTTGGTCACCAGCTCGCTCACGATCAGCTCGGTCGCCTGGACCGTCTCGTCGTCGAGCTCCCAGCCGTCGAGCCGGTCGCGCACGAGGGTACGCGCGACGGCGGGGGTCGTCCGGTCGTGGGCCAGTTCCCACGTGGCGACGCGGTCGCGCGGCACGGTGCCGGTACGCGCGAGGAGGATGGCCGCACCGTCGGGGACAGTGTCGGCCGGCAGGGTGTAGACGACGCCGTCGCACAGCTCCTGCAGAGTGCGGTCGGGGCGCGCGAGCGCGTTCTGTATCCGGGTGGCGGACGCGTCGTCCGGCAGCAGGGCGCCGGTGGCGAACGCCAGGATGCTGCCCTCGTCGAGTTCGAGGGTGGCGGTGGCGAACGGGGCGCTGTCGGCGGCGAAGAGCGCAGGCCCTTCCGGTACGTCGACGGCGGGCGCGCTGCCGTCGGGTGCGATGACGATCGGCGCGGGATGCCCCGCACGGGCGACCGTGCAGGTGCGGGTGAACGGGTCGTAGACCGCATAGGTGCAGGACGCTTTGAGCGACTCCCGTTGCAACGAGTCGCCCGGCGGCAGCGCGGCGCGCTCGTCGGCCAGGTGGTCCGCCGCGTCGTTCAGCCGGGCCAGGACCTCGTCCGGCTCGAGATCGAGACCGGCCAGAGCCTGGATGACCGTACGCAACTGCCCCATGACGATGGCCGTTTGGAGTCCGTGGCCGGCGACGTCGCCGACGACCAGCGCGGTGCGGGCGCCGGACAGGCCGATGGTGTCGAACCAGCATCCGCTGTTGCGCCCGGGCAGCAGGACATGCGCGGTGGCGACGGCGACCCTGGCACTGTCGCCCTGCGGAAGCAGCCTGCGCTGGACCGTCGACGCGATCACATGGTCGCGCTCGTACCGGCGCGCGTTGTCGATGCTCAGCGCGACATGGACGGCCGCGGACTGCGCAAGCGTGATGTCGTTCTCGTCGTACGGATCCGATCCCGGGCACCGGTACAGGCTCACCAGCCCGAGGACCGCGCCGTGCAGCTTCAGCGGGACCACCATCAGTGAATGGGCCTCGAGCGCCTGGACCAACCGGGCGGTCTGCGGATCCGCGGCGAGCCACGGGGTGTCCGCGTCGAGTGCGACGATCCGGGGCTGCAGATCCGACACTGCCAGGGCGAAGGGGGTATGGGCGGGCAGCCGGCGCGTGTCACCGACGAGCCCGACCTGGTCGCCGACGCCCTTGACACCGTGAAGGGCGGCCCGGCTGACACCGCGAAGGGCGGCCCGGCGCAGCGGGACGTCCGGCCCCAGCGGGCCGATCGGAGGATCCGCACCGCGCAGCACATCGTCCACCACCTCGACCACGGCGAAGTCGGCGAACCCCGGCACAGCGGCCTCGACGAGTGCCTGGCAGGTGGTCGCCACATCGAGGGACCGCCCCACGACCTTGAGCAACCTGGCCCGGTACATCGCACGGGTGCGAGCCTTTTCACGTTCGGTGACATCGACGACGGCGGCGAGCAGTCCGAGGACCTGCCCCTGTTTGTCGTTCAGCCGGAAGACGGTGACCGTATAGCTGCGGTTCGGGCCCGGCGCGCTCTTGATACGGCCGTGGACCAGCCGATCGTGCACCGGCTCACCCGTGTCCAGCACGCGTTGCAGCAGCTTCCCGGTGGAGTCCGGCCGGTCGAGATGGTACGCATCGGTGAAGTGACGCCCGATCACCTGCTCGGCGAGGTCGGCACCGGCCAGAGAGCTGATCCGTACCACCCGCAGCTGCGGATCGAGTACATGAAGGCCCACCACGGACTGGGTGAACAGTCTGTCGAGGAGCGCCGCGTCCAGACCGTCGTCCTTCATGGACGCGGGGACCGGTGCACCTGCGTCCGACACGGTGTCACCCCCATCAGGCTCTGCTCACCCCTGCGATTCGGCACGTATGCGATCAGCGTCCGGGCTCCCGTTGCACCCCGCCACCGAGGAGCGGCAAACGAGTGAATCCACCGTCGTTACCCCGGACGAGGGACCCGGGCCGCTCCTCCCGCCACACGTTGCGGTGCGGACACGGCAACTTTTCGGCGACCGGCGGTGACTGACGTCACGTTCCCTGATCACGGCGCGCGGCTACTGCAGCCGCACCGTCATCGCCGCCTGGGACTGGCGGGGCGGCGCTTTCACCAGGCGCCCGACCTTCGGCACCAACAGTTCCACCAACTCCGGCAAGGGGTATGACGGTCAGGGCAACCATCAGCCGTCGGTCGCCGATGTCGACGTCGACGGCAAGGACGAGATCGTCTACGGCTCCATGGCCGTGGACGACAACGGCAACGCCCTGTGGACCACGAAGAACGGCCACGGCGACGCGATGCACGTCGGCGATCTGGACCCGTCCCGGTCCGGCCTGGAGGAGTTCGAGGTCGACGAGGACGGCTCGAAGCCGTCGTCGTGGATGGCGGACGCGAGGACCGGCCGGGTCCTCTGGTCCACCCCGGCCTACCGCACCGCGCCGGCGTGGCAGAACACCGCGTACAACCAGCCGCCGCACCCGAGCTTCTTCATCGGTAACGGGATGGCGACGCCGCCACGGCCGACCGTCTCCGTGCCGTGAGTGCGTATCCGTACCCATAGGTGCATTTCCGTCAACTCCGCACGCGTGTCGCGGAAATGTTCATGCGTTCGGGTGTCGCTCGGTCATAATGCGTCGACCGGGGGGTGCGGAGACATGTGCGTGACCCCGCGGAACTGGCGGTTCCTGAGGAACCACTTGATCTCCAGGGGGAGACTTGCACAGACATGTGAAGAGTGCGTGCGTATCCACCCTTGCCGCGGCAGCCGCCGTGGCGCTCGCGGCGGGCATGACCACCCCGGCCGTGGCGACAGTGGATCGCGCGCAGGCGAAGGCCACGGGCACACAGTTCGTGGCCCCGCACCACATCACACTCATCACCGGTGACCGCGTCTCCGTGGACGCCAAGGGCCGTGTCGTCACCTTCGAGCCCGCCAAGGGGCGCGAACACATACCCGTGGCCACGCGCATACGCGACGGGCACACGCTTCTCGTTCCGATCGACGCCCGGCGGCTGATCGCCGACGGCAAGCTCGACGAGCGGCTCTTCGACGTCACCGAGCTGAACCGTGCGGTGAACCGCAAGGCCCAGAAGGCGGGCCTGAAACTCATCGTCGGGTATCGGGGCGGACAGGCCGCCGCGGCCAAGGCCGAGGTCCGCGAAGCGGGTGGTACGAAGGTCCGCCGGACCTTGAAATCGCTGAACGCCGACGCGCTGACCACCCCGAAGAACGACGCCGAGGACATCTGGCAGGCGCTCACCAGCAAGCGCGCGGACAGCGCCGAACGTGCCACGGCCTCCGGTGTCGACCGGGTATGGCTGGACGGGGTGCGTCGGGCGAGCCTCGACAAGAGCGTGCCCCAGATCGGTGCGCCGGCCGCGTGGCAGGCCGGTTACACCGGCAAGGGCGTCAAGATCGCTGTCCTGGACACCGGTGTGGACGCCACCCACCCCGACCTCCAGGGCCAGGTTCTCGCCGAGAAGAACTTCTCGGCGTCGGCCGACGCGGTCGACCGCTTCGGCCACGGCACCCATGTGGCGTCCATCGCGGCCGGTACGGGCGCGAAGTCGGACGGGAAGTTCAAGGGCGTAGCCCCGGATGCCAAGCTCCTGAACGGCAAGGTGCTCGACGACAACGGCTACGGTGAGGACTCCGGCATCCTGGCCGGCATGGAGTGGGCTGCCGAGCAGGGCGCCGACATCGTCAACCTGAGCCTGGGCGGCGCCGACAGCCCCGAGATCGACCCGCTCGAAGCCGAAGTGAACAAGCTGTCGGCGGAGAAGGGTGTGCTGTTCGCCATCGCGGCGGGCAACGAGGGCGAGGGCGGGCCCGGCACGGTCGGCTCGCCGGGCAGTGCGGACGCCGCGCTGACCGTCGGCGCGGTCGACGACAACGACAAGCTGGCCGAGTTCTCCAGCCGCGGTCCGCGTATCGGCGACGGTGCGATCAAGCCCGATGTGACCGCACCCGGTGTGGACATCACGGCCGCTGCCGCACCCGGTTCCGTCATCGATCAGGAGGTCGGGCAGAACCCGCCGGGCTATCTGACGATCTCCGGTACGTCGATGGCGACCCCGCACGTGGCGGGCGCCGCGGCGCTGCTCAAGCAGGAGCACCCGGAGTGGAAGTACGCCGAGCTGAAGGGCGCGCTGACGGCGTCCACGAAGCCGGGCGCGTACACGCCGTTCGAGCAGGGCTCGGGCCGGATCGCCGTCGACCGGGCCATCGGTCAGAGTGTCGTGGCCGATCCGGTTTCTGTCGGCTTCGGGGTGCAGCAGTGGCCGCACACCGATGACACCCCGGTCGTCAAGAAGGTGACCTACCGCAACCTCGGTACGACGGACGTCACCCTCGACCTGGCGGTGACGGCCACCGGCCCGAAGGGCAAGCCCGCGCCGGCCGGCTTCTTCACCCTCGGCGCAGACAAGGTCACCGTCCCCGCGGGCGGTACCGCCGAGGTACCGCTGACCGTCGACACCAAGCTCGGTGGCACGGAGAACGGCAGCTACTCCGCCTATGTCGTCGGCAGCGGCGGCGGCCAGACCGTCCGCACCGCGGCCGCGGTCGAGCGCGAGTCCGAGTCGTACACCGTGACGCTCAAGCACCTCGACCGGCAGGGGAAGTCCGCCGCGCTCTACGACACGAGTCTCGTCGGTATCTCCGGGGACGTGGCGGACGTGTGGCTGGACCCGAAGGGACCGACCGGAACGGTGAAGGTCCGTGTCCCCAAGGGGAGTTACGCGGTCAACACCGGCATCTACGTGGACCCGGAGGACTTCGCCAAGGGCACCGACTGGATCTTCCAGCCGAAGCTGAGCGTCACCAAGGACATCACCGTGACGCTCGACGCCCGGAAGACGAAGCCGGTGAACATCACCGTGCCCGACTCTTCCGCGAAGTCGCAGTTCGCTGCGGCGGACATCCAGATCGAGACCGAGCAGAGCGGCTACGACTTCGGCTGGTGGCTCGGCTCGTTCAAGGGGTTCCGCACCGCCCATCTGGGCGCGCAGGTGACCGACGGCTCGCTGTCGCAGTTCTGGTCCGGCATCTGGGCCAAGGGCTCATCGACCGGCTACAACGTCGTGCTCGGCGGGCCGGTGAAGCAGGTCGCGACCGGCTACACCAAGAAGTTCACCACTGCTCAGCTCGCCAAGGTGAAGATCGGGCTCGGTGCCTCCGCCGCCGGGAAGACCGGTGGGCTCAACCCGTGGGGCTATGTCCCCGGAGCGTTCTCCAACGTGTCCGTCTCGACGGAGCAGAAGCTCCCCGCCACCCGCACGCTCTATCTGTCGGCTGCGAACAAGGTGAAGTGGAGCTTCGACTTCGAGCAGTACGGCGGGGTCGACTCCGAGGGCTTCCCGGTGACCGACGCGTTCTACACGCTCGGCGCGCCGCAGACCTTCGCGGCGGGCAAGAGCTACGAGAAGACCTTCAACACGGCTGTGTTCGGCCCGAGGATGGACAAGTCCTTCGGTCTCTTCCGTGAAGGAAACGACCTCATCGGTGTGCTGCCGCTCTTCGCCGACGGCAAGACCCATGCCGGTTCCTCCGCCTACACCTCGGTGAAGACGTCGCTGTACCGCAACGGCGCCAAGATCACCGAGAACGCGGACCCGCTGGACGGGCAGGGCTTCTTCAAGGTCCCCGCCGGTGACGCCGAGTACCGGCTCACGACCTCTGTGAAGCGATCCGCGAAGGTGGCGTCGGCATCCTCCCGGATCGACGCCAGCTGGACCTTCCGGTCGAAGAAGACCTCTTCGGTCGCGCAGCTGCCGGCCTCCACGGTGCGCTTCTCGCCCACTGTCACCCTGGACAGCAAGGTCACCGCGGGCAGGACCGCCTCCGTTCCGGTGAAGGTGCTGGGTGCTGCCGCCGGTTCGAACCTCAAGTCGCTGACGGTGTACGTCAGTTACGACGCCGGTAAGACCTGGAAGAAGGTCACTGTCAAGTCGGGCAAGATCTCGGTGAAGAACCCGGCCAAGGGGAAGTCGATCTCCTACAGGGCCAATGTCACGGACAAGAAGGGCAACAAGTCGTCCGTGTCGATCTACAACGCGTACTACGGGAAGTGACGGCGCTCAGCCGCTGAACTCCGTGTGAGTGGCGCGTGATCCAAGGCGGCCTGCCGGGACGGTCCTCCGTTCCGGCAGGCCGTTCGCATGTGCGGAGGTATCGGTGCCGTAGTGCGGTCGCCGTGCCCGGCGCCCGCCCGGCACGGCACGTCCACGACTCACCGGCGCCGCTCAGACGATCGGGTAACCGGCCGGGGACTCGTTCCCGGAGACCGAGGCCACCGCAGAGGAGACCGGCGACACGGGCCCGGGAGGCGGCGGCTCCGGGGCCGATCGGGCCGCCGGCGACTCGATGACAGGCGGCGGGCTGGAAGGCTCCTCCGGGGAGGGCGGGGGCGGCGGACCCGACGGCTCGGTGGACGGGGACCCGGTGGACGGGGACTCGGGGGTCGCAGATCCGGGGAACGGGGACCGGGGCGAGACGGACTCGGGGGACGGGGACTTCGACGTGTCCGAGGGCGGTGGACACGGCTCGGTGGACTTCCCCTCGGGGCCCGACGGGCAGGGCGACGGCGTGTGCTCGGCGGGCGGCTTCGTCTTCTTGTCGTCGCCGCCGGTGTCACCCGCATCGCGGGTGAACCAGTTGCCGCTCTTCGGGTCGTACATGACGAACTTCTTCACCACGCGTGGCGCGGGCTCCACGACCACGACGTTCGAGGAACGGTACCCGGGCCAGGGCTCACCCTTCACCTCGGGACTGCCCTTCAACGGGACCGGCTCGAGCAGCGGATTGCCGCACGCGCACCGCACCCGCGGTACGCCGCGGTCGTCGACGAGCACGGCCGTACCGGCCTGAAGCACCGCCTGATAGCTGGTGGCGGAGCCGTCCCGGAACCCGTGGTTGGTGACCCGCGTGTCCAACCGCAACTGGACGGGGGTCAGCGCCCGCAGATAGGCGGGGACGTCGGTCGGATCGATCCCCAGTACCCCGGCGAAGGCGTTGTTCTTGTCCGGTTCGGCCGTCAGCGCCTTGATCTGCTTCTCCACGTCGCAGCTGGCGAGCTTGCGGGTCCCGCCGTACAGACCGGGGGCCGAGCCGTCCACGCCCTGCGTGACGCCCACCCCGGTCCTGGTCGGAGTGGGCGCCGTGGCCGGTGTCGCAGGGGCGCTGCTGCGCGCAGTCGAGTCGGTGAACGGGTCCTTTCCGGCCGATCCCGCCGGCTGCAGGAAGATTTCGCCGCGCGCCGTCGTTCCGCCGTCGGGGCGGATGAAGACGACGGCCATCACGGCCACGGCGACGATCACGGCGACGAGCGTCGCCACCTTGGGCACGGACTGCCACCACGGGCGGCCGGGGCCGCCCGCTGAGCCGCTCGGGCCGACGGGCCCTGAAGGCCCGCCCGCGCCGCCGGAGCCTCCGCTGCTCGGCGGCCCGCCCGCGGAGCCGGGCGGAGTACCCGGCGGTGGCGGCACGGACGCCGGTTGCGTGGGGCCCGAGAGCGGGCCGGAAGGGGGGCCTGTCGGGCGGTCGGACGACGGCGGTTGGCTGCTCACGGCCTCTTCTTCCCCACGTAGGGATCAGTCCCCCTTTCTTCCCGCGTGTGCTCATTGTGTGCGCGCGAACCGCGCGCCTCGCAAGCTGACGCCGTCGGCCCCTCCCAGGGGGCGGCCCGCCCCGTGTCTGCCTAGCGTGGCAGCGTGAGCCAACAGGCATCCAGCGACCGCAGCCGTGCGCCGAGACCCGCGCACGGCTGGGGTCACGCCCTCCTGACGGTGCTCGCCGGGCTGGTGGTCATGGTCGCCACGGCCGCCCTCGGCCTCTGGGCGGCGGGCGCGGCCGGCCTGCCCGGCAGCGGCTTCCCGCGTGTCGTCGCGGCCGTCGTCGTGATGGCGGCAGGAGGCTCCGTCGAGCTCTCGGGCAACGCGGGGGACCTCGCCAGGACCCATGCGGAGTTCTCGGTGCTTCCGCTGTCGGTGACCCTGGCCGGCGCCCTGGTGATCGCCGCGGGATTTCTGCGGCCGCTGCGCCACCGGGCCGTCGCGGGCGCGCGCGAACTGGCGGGCTGGGCCGCCCGGGTGGCGGTGCTGTGGGCACTGATCCTCATCGGCCTGTCGGTCCTGGCCAGAGCGAGCTTCGACATTTCCGTGCGCAACGCGACGGACGCGGCCATCGCGGATCTGCTGGGCGTCTCCCCGAAGGTCGGGTTCCGGGCCGATGTCCCCCTCACCCTCGTACTCGGCCTGCTCTGGCTGGCCGGCATCCTCGTCCTGGCCCTGCTCGTGTCGCGCAGTGCCCCGCTCCCGGGCCGCCTCCTGCGCTTCCAGGAGTCGGTGCGCCCGGCCGCGTACGCGATGGTCGCGCTGCTGCTCGGGTGCGTCGTCGTGGGCCTGGTGGTCGCATTCGTCGTCCTGGGTGTCCGGGGGCACCCGGCGGACACGTTCGCCGTGATCCTCCTGGGGCTGCCGAACCTTGTCTGGCTCGCCTACACGCTGGGGCTCGGCGCGTCCTGGGAGGGGAAGGTGGACGGTCCATTCGGGCTGCCGATGCCGCAGATGCTCGACTCGGTACTGCGTACGCCGGACATCTCCACGGTCAATGTCTCCACGCTCGCCGAGCACGACGGACGGGCGTGGTGGCTGGTCGTCGCAGCCGCGGTGCTGACCGTGGCTGCCGCGTGCCTCATGGCGGTCCGCTCACCGGCCCGGATACGGCCCTGGCAGCATGCCGTACACATGGCGGTGGCGCTCGTCCTCACCGTGCTGACCATCTGTCTCGTCGCGAGGGTCTCCGCGCATTACGGCGTGTCGCTGCTCGGCATCGGAGACCTCGGTGGCGGCCTCGGCGGGGAGCTGACGCTGCGACCACGGCTCTGGTCCGCACTCGCTGTCGCAGCCCTCTGGGGCCTGGTCACCGGTTTCCTCGGTGGTCTGCTCGCCTCCAGGGTCGACCGGCGCGGAGAAGTACCGACGCACGGCTGAGACGGGCGCGACCACAGCCCTCAGCGTACGAACCCCGGGAAAACGGGAAGCGCCCAGTGCGGCGGCGCGGGCGGTGGTTCGGGCCCGGTGGCCCATGCACCTATTCGCTGGTCCACCTGCGTCGGCGGATGGTCCTTCCGCACCGTGCTCCGCGCTGCCGAGCGCAGCGCGGCGACGAACTGCAGACAGGAGTCGTACCGGTCGTCGGGGCTTTTGGCCAGGGCCTTCGCCAGGACGTCGTCGACGGCGGGCGGGAGATCGGGGCGCCGGCCGGTCAGCGGCGGCGGCGGGTCGAACTGATGGGCCCACAACAGCGCCATGTCGTCGTCCCGCTGGAACGGCGGTACTGCGGCCATCGTCTCGAACACCACACAGGCCAGGCTGTATACATCGCACCGGCCGTCCACCGGGCGGCCGGAGATCTGTTCGGGCGCCACGTAGTCGAGCGTGCCGACGAACTGGCCCACCGAGGTGAACCCGGTCAGCGACAGCGACTTCTTCGTCAGCCCGAAGTCCGTGAGGTACACATGCTCCGGGTGGTCGCTGTCCGTGCCCGCAGCAACCAGGATGTTGCCGGGTTTGACGTCCCGGTGCACCAGGTCGTGGTCGTGTGCGGCGTCGAGCGCGGACGCCACCTGCGCGGCGATCCGGACCGCCGCCGTGATCGGCAGCGGCCCCTGACGGTCGATGAGGGCGCGCAGGTCCTGGCCGGCGACGTAACGCATCGCGATGTAGAGCAGGCCCTCGGTCTCCCCGGCCTCGAAGACCGGCACGATATGCGGATGGTCGATCGCGGCGGCCACCCTCGACTCATGGGTGAACCGCTTCCTGAAGGTGTCGTTGCGGGCGAGTTCGGGGGCGAGCAGTTTGAGCGCGACCGTCCGGTCCAGCCGCAGATCCTTGGCGCGGTACACGACCGCCATGCCGCCGCGGCCGATCTCGCTCTCCACCCGGTATCCCGCGATCTGCCTGCCGAGCAGATCGGATGGTCGGCCCACGGGCAGCGCCGTGTCCTGCCGCGGGTCGGGGGAGTGCGGGGGGTTCGGCGTGGGGGAGGGGGACATCATGCGTCACCCGCCCGGGTGGGCGGATGCGCGGTCTCCGACCCGGGCTCGTCGACGGACCGCAGGAGCTGCGTCGGCTCGGCATCGGCGGGATCCACCGGGCGGTATGCGGCCAGCTGCGCGGGGTCGACGATCTGTGTCGGCCCAGGCTCCGGTGCGTGCACCTCGTCGGTCCCGCGGTCCACGGGGGCCTCGTTCGGGCGGCCCGGACCGGCCGATGCCGCGTACGTACTCAGCTGTGTCCCGTCGCAGTACACCCAGCGCTCGTGCTCGGCGTCGTACAGCCACACCGCCTCGCCGTCGACAACCATGCCCACCCGCAGCCCCTGGGTACGACTGCGGAAGGTCTCCCCGTCGATCCGGCCCTCGGCAAGCTCTTCCGCGGCGCCCCGGTACCGGGCCAGCGACTCCTGGGCCTGCGCCATCAGCGGCCGGGGGTCCCCGGTGCGCGCGAGCGGCTGCCCGGGCTCCGGCGGGCCGTGCGGTACGGAGACGAGCAGCCGGCCGTCGACCCACGCCGACCAGCCGTTCGCGCAGAGGATCCGCCCCCAGTCGCCGCGCCGGCCGACCAGCTGGACGGGAAGCAGCGGGTCGAGTGGCTCGGTCGGCCGGGACATGTCGGGTGCCTCCCAGGCGGGCATCCCGTCCGGGGGGACTACGTGTGTGGGGCGGAACTCCGGTGTCGCCATGGGCTCCCGCCTCCGCTACTTCCGCATGATGACGGGCTCGTGCCGGCGGAGCAGCCGCGCCACCGCCAGTCCGAAGACGACCGACAGCACCACCAGCATCCCCATGTTCAGCAGCCACGCTGCCGCGGAGTGGTCGAACAGCGGGTCCGAGCTCACCTTTCCCGGCACGATCCTGCCGAGCCCGATGGTCCCGCCCATCGCCGCGAGCGCCCACCGGGACGGCACCAGCCACGCCAGCTGCTCCAACCCGGGCACACCGTGCAGTTTCAGCAGCGCACCGCAGAAGACGACCTGGACGATCGCGAGGAGCACCAGCAGTGGCATGGTGACCTCCTCCTTGCGCACCAGGGCGGAGACGAGCAGACCGAGCATCATCGCCGTGAACGACAACATGGCCACGGCCAGTGTCATTTCGGTCAGTGGTGGCAGCAGAACGCCCTTGCCGCCCGGGGCGTTCAGATCGACGCCCGCCAGGCCTACGAGGGTCAGGACCACGGCCTGCAGGACCGTAATGGTGCCCAGGACAACCACTTTGGACATCAGATACGCCGATCTGGACAGCCCGACGGCACGCTCCCGCTGATAGATCGCCCGCTCCTTGACCAGTTCCCGTACGGCATTGGCGGCGCCGGTCAGCACGGCGCCCACGCAGAGGATCAGCAGCGCGTTGATCGCCGTGTCCTGGGTCAGCCGGCTGCCGGCCAGGGCCCGGGTCATCGCGCCCATCACGAAAGGCAGGGCGATCATGATGGCCAGGAAGGTCCGGTCGGCGCTCAGCGCGGCGGCGTACCGGCGGCACAGCGTCCGCAGCTGAGCGCCCCCGCTCCGGGTCTTCGGCGGCGGTGCGACCGGCGCGACCGCCGCGTGCGGCAGCCGCGGCTGTGCGGTGGAGTTCGCGATGTACTGCCGGTGGAACGGGGACGCGCGGTACTCCGCCGACCAATTCCGGTCCCGGTCGTTCTCGAACGCCTCGAACGCCTCCGGCCACTGCTCGAACCCGAGGAAGGGAAGTGCATCGTCCGGCGGCCCGTAGTAGGCGGTCTTCCCGCCGGGGGCGAGCACCAGCAGCCGGTCGCAGACATCGAGGCTGAGCACACTGTGCGTGACGACGATGACCGTACGACCGTCGTCGGCGAGCCCCCGGAGCATATGCATGACCGAGCGGTCCATGCCGGGGTCGAGCCCCGAGGTCGGCTCGTCGAGGAAGAGCAGCGACGGCTTCGTCAGCAGCTCCAGTGCGACGCTGACGCGCTTGCGCTGGCCGCCGGAGAGGCTGTGGATCGGCTGTTCCGTCCGCTTTTCCAGAGCCAACTCACGTATCACTTCGGTGACCCGGGCCCGGCGTTCGGACGGGTCGGTGTCGTGCGGGAAGCGGAGCTCGGCGGCGTACCCGAGGGCGCGGTGCACGGTCAGCTGGGTGTGCAGGATGTCGTCCTGCGGGACGAGCCCGATGCGATGGCGCAGCTCGGCGTAGTCGTGGTAGAGGTCTCGGCCGTCGTAGAGGACGCTGCCCTCGTCGGCCGGCCGGAGGCCGGTCAGCGCGTTGAGCAGGGTGGATTTGCCGGAGCCGCTCGGACCCACCACGCCGAGCAGACACTTCTCGCCCACCGGGAAGGAGACGTCGTCGAGCAGGGTCTTGCGGCCCCCGTCCACGGTGACCGCCAGGTCCTGTACATCGAGCGAGACCTCACCGGTGTCGACGAACTCCTGCAGCACGTCGCCGACCAGAGAGAACTCGGAGTGACCGATGCCGACGATGTCACCGGCGGCGACCGGGGCGCGGCCGACCAGCTGGCCGTTGAGATATGTGCCGTTGTGCGAGCCGAGGTCGACGATCTCGTACGTGCCGTCCGGATGTGCCCGCAGTTCGGCGTGCCGGTGCGAGACGGTCAGGTCGTCGACGACGAGGTCGTTGTCGACGCTGCGGCCGATCCGTACGGTATGGACGGGCCGCGGCCGCACGGTGGTCGGCTGCCGGAACGTGCCGGTGGCAGCGGGCACGGAGACGGCGGACGGGCGGTCGGCCGGGTGCAGCGCGGGGGATGCGGGGGCCTGGCCGACCAGAACGGCGCACGGCCCGTCCGCGGGGTGACCGAACCGGATGACGCTGCCGGGGCCCACGCCCGACTCATGGATGCGCTTGCCCCCGGTGTATGTACCGTTCGTGCTGTTCTCGTCCTCCAGGGACCAGTGGTCGTCCACCGGCCGGAGCACCGCGTGGTGCCACGACACCCGGACATCGTCGATGACGACGTCGCTCAGTGGGTCGCGGCCGACGTGGTAATCCCGGCTCGGACTCATCACCGTGGGACCTGCATCGGTTTCGAGCACAAGTTCGGGGGCAGTCGACGTGACAGGCCGGTCTACCATGTTCGAATTCTATCTATTGGTCCCTTTATGTGCTTGTGGGTTACCGCCGTTATTTCCGGACGCAGCGGCACGTACACCCTTCATCACAGAGCCGCCTCCCGCGACGGCCGGGGTCTCGGGAGGCGGCTGTTCTGTCTTCGCGACCGGACCGGACTCAGGTGCCCAGGGCCGCCGAGACGACCGCCTTGGCCTCGTCCTGCACCCGGCCGAGGTGATCGGCGCCGAGGAACGACTCCGCGTAGATCTTGTAGACGTCCTCGGTGCCCGAGGGGCGGGCGGCGAACCAGGCGTTCTCCGTGGTCACCTTGATGCCGCCGATAGGTGCGCCGTTGCCGGGAGCCGAGGTGAGCACCGCCCTGACCGGTTCGCCCGCCAGCGTGTCGGCTGTGATCTGCTCCGGCGAGAGCTTGGCCAGTACCGCCTTCTGCTCGCGATCGGCGGGGGCGTCGATGCGGGCGTACGCGGGCTCACCGAAGCGCGCGGTGAGTGCCGCGTACTGCTCCGACGGAGACTTCTCCGTCACCGCGAGGATCTCCGACGCCAGCAGCGCCAGGATGATGCCGTCCTTGTCGGTCGTCCAGACCGAACCGTCACGGCGCAGGAACGACGCACCGGCCGACTCCTCGCCGCCGAACCCGAACGACCCGTCGACCAGACCGTCCACGAACCACTTGAAGCCGACGGGCACCTCGACCAGCTGCCGTCCGAGATCGGCGGCGACCCGGTCGATCATCCCCGACGACACCAGCGTCTTGCCGACCCCCGCCGCGGCCGGCCACTGTGCGCGGTGTGCGAACAGGTAGTTGATGGCTACCGAGAGGTAGTGGTTCGGGTTCATCAGCCCGGCGTCCGGGGTGACGATGCCGTGCCGGTCGGCATCCGCGTCGTTGCCGGTGGCGATCTGGTAGCGGTCGCGTTGCTCGATCAGCGACGCCATCGCGTACGGCGAGGAACAGTCCATCCGGATCTTGCCGTCCCAGTCCAGCGACATGAACCGCCAGGTGGGGTCGGTCAGCGGATTGACGACCGTCAGATCGAGCCGGTGCTGTTCGGCGATGCGGCCCCAGTACGCGACCGATGCGCCACCCAGCGGGTCCGCGCCGATCCGTACCCCGGCGGCACGGACCGCGTCGAGGTCGAGCACGGACGGCAGATCCGCCACGTAGCTGCCGAGGAAGTCGTACGTCGAGGTGGTCGGCGCCGCCAGCGCGCGGACGTACGGCAGCCGCCGCACGTCCTTCATCCCAGCCGCGATGATCTCGTTGGCCCGCTCCTGGATCCAGCCGGTCGCCTCGGACCCGGCCGGGCCGCCGTTCGGCGGGTTGTACTTGAACCCGCCGTCGCCGGGCGGATTGTGGGACGGCGTCACCACCACGCCGTCGGCGAGCCCCGACGTACGGCCGCGGTTGTGGGTGAGGATCGCGTGCGACACCGCGGGGGTCGGGGTGTAGCCGTCGGCGGAGTCGATCAGCACCGTCACGTCATTGGCGGCGAACACCTCGATGGCAGTGACCCGAGCGGGCTCCGACAGCGCATGGGTGTCCGCCCCGAGGAACAGCGGCCCGTCCGTGCCCTGCGAGGCCCGGTACTCGCTGATGGCCTGGCTGGTCGCGGCGATGTGGTCCTCGTTGAACGCGGTGGCCGTCGACGAACCGCGGTGGCCGGAGGTGCCGAACGCGACCCGCTGGTCCGGCTCGGCCGGATCCGGGTGCAGCGTGTAATACGCCGTCACCAGCCGGGCCACATCGGTGAGGTCCTCCGGCCGCGCCTGCTGTCCAGCTCGTTCGTGCGGCATCTGCCCACTCCTCCGTATCGGTCGGTCGTCATGCTCTGCCCGCCGGATCATTTTCGCCGTTGGCCGTCCGCGACCGGTGACTGCCCCGCCGCACGAACGGCCACCGCCGCCGCATAGCCGGCCGGAACCAGCACATCGGCGACCGCCCAGCCCGTCGGTCCGGGCCGCGGCACGGGCCCGGTGCCCAGATGGTCGAGGGAGAGATCGCGGGCCAGCCCGATGCCCTCGCCCTTGAGATACGCCTCCTTGCGCGTCCAGGCCCGGGCGAAGGCGACAGGCCGGTCCGACGCAGGGAGCGCTGCCAACTCCCGGCACTCCGCCGGATGCAGCATCGCTCCGACCTCGGCCGCGGCCTCACTGCCGGGCACGGCCTCCACATCGACTCCCAGCGGTACGGCAGCGAACGCGAGCAGCGACAGGTCCCGGCTGTGCGAGAGCGAGAAGTGCACCCCGCCGTCGGTCGCGGGCCGGCCGTGCGGACCACCGCAGGACGGGCACGGCTCGCGGACCACCCGTACGTCGCGGGGTTCGACGCCCAGCCGGGCACCGAGCAGTATCCGCAGCGCCACATGGGCCGCGACATAGCAGCGGCGGTCGGCCGATGCGACGAAGCTCTCGGCGCGCCGCTGTTCCTCGGCGTCGAGGATCCCGGGGGCGAGCCGCTCCGCGCGATCGCCGTGCCGCACGGCGTCCACGATCCACAGGGCGGGTGTCCGGGCAGGCCACGCCGGAAGCGAACCCCGGCTGCCGTACTCCGGGTCGAACTCGATGGGCTGATGCACAGGTCGAGTCATCCATTCACGTGACGAACGCCGTGAGGACCCCAGATCTCCAACGCCGGGTCGTACGGTGAAGCATCGCCGTCCAGCATGGCCGCCGCATGCGCTCTGACCGCCCCGCGAAACGCCTCCGAGTCCTCCATGATCTAGAGAATAGGGGGGCGCTAGCAGTCGAGGCGCGTCGCGGGTTGCCCGTACTTCATCCCGAAGGACCACTTCGTCGAGTGACGGGTGTCACCTCCTGTGAACTTGATCCCATTGGCACGGTGCGCGACTTGGGTCAGGCGGGTGGCTTGGCTGCCGTATCGAGTCGACAACTCCACGACGTTTCCGGCTTCGAGGCTTTCAGCGAGCACGATGACAGGCATACGACCTCTTGGTCTCCCCACGCTGGTTGAGTTGCGGCTGCACAGCAGCGGAGTACAGCAACCACCGCGATCGTAGCCAACTGGTATCGGTCCCAGATGCCCAAGTGACCGGCCCGGCAGACTTCAATGACCAGCCCGCCCATAGCTCACCTCGAGAGGGTCACCAGCAAAGTCCACTTCGTCCAGGCCGGCCAGCAGGTTGTCGTCCGCGGTGATCACGGCCGCATGGTCTCAGAGCCCCTCCCGACACCGGTACCCGCCCCAGCGGGCCGGCCGCCGGAATCGGGCACCATCTCCGGGCACATCCAGGACCCTTGGAATCGATCATCTAGTGCTGCGACCGGATAGGTTCGCCGGGTCGGTGGACGAGGAGCGGCCCCGGGCGGGCAGGGGGAGGCGGGCGATGAGTGGCAACTACCTGACGGTGATTCCGACTGATCCGTACTGGCGGCCCAGTAAGGATGCGGCGGATCGTGCCGCGGCCGTGCTGTCCGGGATGCTTCCCGACGACGACGCCCGCCATGGCCTGGAAGCCAAGTGGCACGACAGCGTCGAGGTGGTCTTCTGCGGCGCCAACCTGGAGAAGATCTCCTGCCCGCGCTGCCGTGCGGAGTTCACCCCCGGCTGGTGGGGGGAGGCCGTCTCGGAGCGCTACAACGAAGGCTTTTCGACACTCATGGTGACGGTTCCCTGTTGTGACGCCGAGACGTCGCTCAACGAGCTGGTGTACGACTGGCCGATGGGATTCGCGCAATTCAGGATCGAGGTCCTGTATCCGAACCGGGCATGGCTGACCGACGAGGAACTGGCCTCCCTCACGAACGCGCTCGGACATCCCCTACGACAGATCCTCATCCACATCTAGTGCTGTGAACGCGCAGGTTCGCCAGGTTGAGTCAGGCTGCGGCTTTGAGGGGGCGTTCGCTCCAGCGGATGCCCGTCTCGCTTCGGATGCGGGCGCGTTCCTTGCGCTCGGCTGCCAGGACGTCGCGGTGACGGGCGTTGGCATTACGCCAGCGCAGGTAGTCGCGAGTTCGAGGAGAAGTTCCGCACCATCGACAGATGGTGGCCGGACCACCGCGGCCCGGTTTGGACGCCTGTCCTGCTTCCGGGCGCGCAGTGGAGCGGCCCACCGGTTCCCGACGGGAACCCTTTCGCCTCTCCCACGTAGTCGGCGGCTGGTCCACGCACCCTCGGCCGGTGGAGCGCCTGATGGCCGTCGCCGGCCGTTCTGGTCAGAGCTACAAATCAGAAGTTCCCCGTGCCACAACCGCGCCAGGTCGGGCGGTGACTCACGGGGAACTGCGTCTGCTGACGGAGACGACGACCAGCAGACGCCGAAGTCCGCATCACGCAGGTCAGGCCCTAACTCGCCCCACCTCGCTCCTAAAGCGGTGGTCCGAGTCAAGGGTATCCGCCGTCTCCAAGCGGGGCTGCACGCTGCCAGGTTCCGGCATTGTGCGCCGTAGAGGTTGTTGTGAACAGCCAATACTTCTTCACTGCCGAGAGTGCCGCCTTCGGCGCATGGTCCTTTGGCTCAGCGGATGCGCCACCGTCACCGCTCCCGTACTGCTGGTCCGGTCGTCGGCGGGGAGGGAGGGCGGCTCAGCACGCCCCACCGAGCGCGAAGTGCTCAACTCGCGTCCTGGCTGCCGCACTCCGAGACCCGCGTGCTGTCGGGAGCCAGTCACCGCATGCCGCTGGAAATTCCTGCGTTGATTTCCGGGAGAAGAATTCACGGCAGGGATGGCGCCGCTCCGCTGGCCGCCGGCGTCACGCGGGGTCAGTCTTCGGCTTCGGCCACTGGCTTCTGCCATGGCCACCGCCCGGTGATCTCGAGCTCGAGAGAAAAGCTGAGGAAGGTGCGGATGCCCACGATCACGGCCAGCACTCCGACGCTTGCGTACGTCGGTGCGACGGCGACTGTACGGATGATATCGCCGGCTACGAGGAACTCCAGCCCCAGCAGGATCGACCGCCCGACACGACGGCGATAGCCGCGGTACACACCCGCCTGTCGGCGACTGAGCCGGATAGCCGCGAGAACGGTCGCCAAGAGCGTTCCCACGACTATGATGGCAACGCCGACGGCGTCAACGGCTCGACCGACCAGCTCCACGATGTGTTGGAACTCCACAGTATCCCCTCTCGCGCCGACCCGAATCCGCTCGTTTGTGGTCCGCAACCTCCGTTGCTCTCGACACGTCGTTCCGAGCACCGGCTACAGTCGGGCTAGACGTGTTTCCACGGCACTCCCCGCGCAGTAGAGCGGCGACCGTCGACGGCGCCTGTTGAAAGCGTAACTATCGGACGGACGCGAGCGCTATTTCCCGGCGCGAGCTCCTCGGTGCATTCGATCGAGTACCTCGTCAGTCGACAGCAACGCATGGGCGAAGAAACGGTAGTTGATGATCGCCGCCTGATAGCCGTCGCCCCAGACCGGGTGTCGGGGTCCAGCTGTTGCATCCCTGACCACGGCGACCTCAAACCCCTCCTCGATGAGGTGACGCATATGGGACTCGACGCACATGTTCGCCAGCATCCCGCCAAGAATAATCCTTTGTATTCCCCGCTTGCGCAGTTGCAGTACCAAGTCGTTGGTTTCCGGTCCGAATACCTTGTGCGGGCTGGCGACCACCGTTCTGCCGTCTTCGATATAGGGCTTGAAGCGGTCCAGCCAGTCTGCCCCGGAGTTTCGGAACCCGGTCAGATCGAGCTGTCCTGACCGTGCGAACGTGTGGGTCTCGAGCTCGCTTGTCTCGAGCGGCCCGTTCATTCGCCATCCGTTGTCGGTCGGGTAGAAGTAATGGGGCGAGATGAAGACCTCGTATTCGCCCGCTTTCGCCGCCTCGAAGATTCTCTCCATATTCTCGACGGTTCTGTTCTCTGTGACGCTAGCTCCCACCGCGTCCCAGTTCGCTCCGCCCTCGCTCAGCACGTCGTTCTGTGGGTCAATGAACACAACCGCCGTGTCGGTCTCCTTGATTTCCACCTGGCGCTCCTCACGCGATAACAAACCACGGGTGTGGCAAGTATTCGGTACAGCGGATGTCCTTCCGAAGCACACTCCGATCCGGTGACGTGAGGTCTCTTCCTGAGCCGGTGCGCATTGTTCCGACACCAAGCGACATCACTCGAGTGCCGTGCTCACCTTCGGGGTGTGTGCCCTGAGCAGGCGCTCTCCCGGTCATTCGGCCCTCCGTTCCACTGTGACCCATCGCGGGGCGCTCTGCATCGGTGAATTGCTGCACCTCGGTCGTCGTCCCTGCCACCCCCGAGGTGTGAACGGTCTGCGGGGATGGTGGGGAGGAGAATTTAGCTCCGTGCCTTGGCTGCGGACTCCGAGGCCGCGTCCAACGCCGCTGCGCCGGCGACGACCCCGCCCGCTCCCGCGAGTCGGTCCGCGCCCCGCACGCCCAGCCCTGGAAGTGGGTGCCCTGCCCGCACGCCTGCGGATACGTCGGCCAGCCGGAAGTCCGCCCCGATGTCCTGTACGGACTGATCCCGCAGCTCAGCCCGAACCAGTAGGAAGGCGGCCGGGATCGCGGACTTCGGAGTGTCAGGGGCGCCTGCCATGGTGACGCCATGGCCCTACCCATCGTCACGCTCACACCCTGGCGAGACCTCATGCGCACCGCCACGACAGCCCTGACCACCGTCCTCGCGGCCACCCTCATAGCCGGATGCTCCGCGGGCGCCGATGAATCGAACCCGAAGTACGGGCTGAAGTTCGCCGCCGCCGGCTGCCGGACGCTCACATCCGACGAGACCCTCTTCAAGTCCACTGACCCGGCGAGATCAGCCGCCACGCGGACGAGCACAGAACCGCGTCCATCGCGACCACACACGCCGCCGAGCTAGGTCCTGTTTGGCGGATCTCGTGACTGCCTTGCGACCCGAATCGGACGTTCGCCCGCGGGCGATTGCATTCTGGTGCGCCGCACCGGAGCGCCCGATTAGCCTCCCTGCCATGCCCATTGAGATGCATGACACCGTGCGCAGCCTGCTTGACGCCCCGCACCCGGCCGTCTTGTCCACCCTCAACCCCGACGGCAGCCCGCAGAGTTCGGTGATCTGGGTGAGCCGTGACGGCGGAGAGCTGCTGATCTCCACCGAACAGGGGCGGCGCAAGGAGCGGAACATACTCCGCGACCCCCGCGTTGGCCTGACCGTCTTCGACCTCGCCGACCCACACGTGTACGTCGAGACCCGCGGCACGGCCACCGTTACTGAGGACGTCGACCGCGCGGTGGCCGTCCACATCGCCGAGGAATACATCGGCCCGGGCGGCGGCAAGGAGTACCTGGAGGCCCCGCCGGAAGACGTCCGAGTGGTCGTCCGCATCACTCCGACCAAGATCCTCGGTAACGCCACCAAGGCCGCCTAGCTTCTGCCCGGCAGGTCATGGGCGAAGCCATGAGCGGATCGCGGCGGTGGTGACGGTGCCGTGGAAGACATGAGCCCTCTTGTCGTAGCGGGTGGCGACGGCCCGGGAGTTCTTGAGCCGGTTGATCGTCCGCTCGACCTCGTTGCAGCGTTTGTAGATCACGCTGTCGAAGCCGGTGGGGCGGCCGCCCTTGCTGCCACGGCGCTTGCGGTCGGCCCGCTGGTCCTTCGGCTCGGGGATCGTGTGCTTGATCTGGCGCCTTCGCAGTTAGCTGCGGTTGCGGCGTGAGTCGTATGCCTTGTCGCCGCCCAAGTGGTCCGGCCGGGTGCGGGGGTGGCCGCCCTGCGGGCGGGCACGATGCAACACCACGCCGCAGCCGGGGGCCGCGAGCATGATCCGTACGGACTGCCCGGCCGCGATCCAGGAATCAGCCGCCGCGGGCGACTGACCGGCAGAGGCCGCTGACCTCATTCGTACGGACTGGCCCCGCAGCTCAGGCCGGACCAGTAGCTTGTGATCAGCGGCCACGAACGGCCGCACAGACGGCCCAAAGAGGTCCTACGCCAGGCGGGGTAGGGCCTCCTTGCTGCGCAAGGGGCGATGCGCCAGAGACCCTTTTTCGCCCGCCGCTGATCTCGCAGCCCGTCCGCCGGCGGCACAGATGCCCGGCGGCGGGGCCCCATGGGGGCGAGATGGGGGCCGGAAGGACGGGGAAACCCCGTGAACGATCACCGTGCCCTGAGTACGTCCATGTGTGCTGACCTGCTGAAACGGCGAATCCGGGGACGGTCAGAGAAGGACAGGGGCGCGCTCTGGCGAGGTGAGGAAGCGTCAGCGGCGTGAAGAACAGCACCGATTCTATTTGGGTGGAGATCCGCACGGACTCCGGCATAGGTTCGTCCGCGATGTGAGCAGCTCACCGCGCACGGGGAGGCGCGACGGGCTCCGCCTGAATATGGAGAGACGACATGGCACCGAACGAGCCCGCACCGGCCGGCCGCACACTGCTGCGGAAGGCCGCAGCCAAGGACGCAGAGCCCCTCACCCGGGTTTTTCTCGCCTCCCGCGCCCGGACCATGCCGTACCTCCCGAAGTTGCACAGCGACGTGGACACCCTCGCCTGGATGACCCACGTCGTCCTGCCCGGGACCACGGTGTGGGTGGCCGAGACCGGGACGGGCGAAGTGCTCGGGTTCGCCTCCGTCGACGGAACGGAGCTCGAACACCTCTATCTGCGCCCCGATGTGCGACGCCGGGGCATCGGCTCGCTGCTTCTGGCGAAGGCCCGCGAGATCTCTCCCGAAGAGCTCACCCTGCATGTCTTCCAGCGCAACACCGATGCCCGGGCGTTCTACGAGCGGCACGGATTCACCGCCGTCGACTTCAACGACGGCAGCCGCAACGAGGAGAAGGAACCGGACGTCCTGTACCGGTGGGCAGCGCGGGGCTGACTGCATCCGTGTGCCGACGAGTTGAGTTGTCCGGCTGATCACGCCCAAGGCGGAAGAAGGTCCCGGACGAAGGACGGTGCGGGCGCGTCGCGCGGCTCGGCGACAGCCAGGACCGGGAAACGAGCTTCAGCAACTACAGCTCGTGCATGTGGATGTACGCCCCGGGGCGTTCGCGCAGCCGCCCCCTCTGCACCGTTGGTCTCGGATGCCGACCGGCTGAATCAGCACAACGAGCGCGGGGTCCGCATCTGCGGGCCCCGCTTCGTGCTGCGTCGCGTGCAATCGTCACGCCCACCCGTGAGCAGGTACCTTGCGCAACCTTTCACACTCACGCAAATTGATTGCGTAATTTACAGATCACTTACAGAGCGGCCGGTGTAGCCGTAAAGGCCCATTTCTAGGCTCAGTTGGCTGAGAATCGCTGCCATCACGTACGCATCTTCCGGTCATTCGTTCTGCGAAAACTGTGGACTGGCTCTCATTCCTCTGCAACTCTCTGACCGCAAAACGCAAAAGTCCCGTCAGGCAGTGCAGAAATGCATGCCGCGCACGTTCGCAGACAGAGCCGCGCCCTCGACGCGCCCTGCGCCGAGGCCGAAGATCGGGGACATATGAGAACCCAGTGCTGGAGATGGCGGGTCCTTTCCGCCGTGGTCACCACCAGTCGTCTGATGATCGGCTGGCCGGCGCTCACCGCGTCGGCGGCCGGCGGCCCGAACATCGCCGTCGGCCGACCCGCCGCCGCGAGCAGCGCCAACAGTGAGTACACCGCCCGGAACATCACGGACGGAGACCGGTCGACCTACTGGGAAGGGGCCGGCAGCAGCCTGCCCCAGTGGGTGCAGACCGACCTCGGAACCGACACCCGTATCGACGAGGTCACGCTGAAACTGCCCGCGGGCTGGGAGAGCCGGCAGCAGACACTCTCGCTCCAGGGAAGCGCCGACGGCACCAGCTTCTCGACGCTGAAGACCTCCGCCGCCTACACCTTCGCTCCGGGCAGCTCCAACCAGGTGACCATCGCCTTCCCGGCCACCCGGACCCGCTTCGTCCGTGTGAACATCACGGCGAACACGGGCTGGCGGACCGCGCAGCTCTCCGAGCTGGAGGTCCGTACGGCGGGGGAGTCGTCGGTCGACCTCGCCGCGGGCCGCACGCTGACGGCGAGCAGCTACACCGAGACATATGTGGCCGCCAACGCCAACGACGGCAACCCGGCCACCTACTGGGAATCGCGCAACGGTGATCTGCCGCAGTGGATCCAGGCCGACCTGGGAGCCTCGGTGCGTGTGGACCGGGTGGTGCTACGGCTGCCGGACGGCTGGGAGCCCAGGACCCAGACACTGAAGATCCAGGGAAGTACCAACGGTTCGGACTTCACCGATCTCACCCCGTCCAAGGACTACGCGTTCAGTCCCACCGGCGGTGAGACGGCGACGGTCTCCTTCGACGCCACGACCACGCGTCACGTACGGGTGCTGGTCGGCGCCAACACCGGTCGCGCGGCCGCCCAGCTCTCCGAACTGGAGATCTACGGCCCGGCGACCGGGGACGCCGATCCGCCGACCGCGCCCGGAGGGCTGGCGTACACCGAGCCGACGACCGGTCAGATCAAGCTGACCTGGCAGGCGTCGACGGACAACAAGGGCGTCACCGGCTACGACATCTACGCCGACAACGCACTTCTGACCAGCGTGGCCGGGAACGTCACCGCGTATACCGACACCCGTCCCGCCGATGCCACCGTTGCCTACTTCGTACGGGCCAAGGACGCGGCGGGCAACGAGTCGGCCAACAGCAACACCGTGACCCGCAGGGCGGACACGGGGGACACGCAGGCGCCCACCGCACCCTCGGGCCTCGCCTTCACCGAGCCGGCCTCCGGTCAGATCAAGCTGACCTGGCAGGCGTCGACGGACAACAAGGGCGTCACCGGCTACGACATCTACGCCAACAACGTCCTCCGCAGGAGCGTGGCTGGCGACGTCACCACGTACACGGACACCCAGTCCGCGGGCACCACCGTCTCGTACGTCGTACGGGCCGAGGACGCGGCCGGCAACATATCCGGCGACAGCAACACCGTCACCCGCAACGGCAGCAGCGGATCGGCTTCCGACCTAGCCGTCGGCAAGCCGATCACGGCCTCGTCCGTGGTCCACACGTTCGTCGCCGAGAACGCCAACGACAACCAGCTGACGACCTACTGGGAGGGTGCGGGCGGCAGTTACCCGAACACCCTGACCGTGAAGCTGGGAGCCAACGCCGACACCGAGAGTGTCGTGGTGAAGCTCAACCCGGACAGCAGTTGGGGCGCCCGGACCCAGAACATCCAGGTCCTCGGACGTGAGCAGAGCGCCACGTCCTTCACGAGTCTGGTCGGGGCGAAGGACTACGTGTTCAGCCCCGCGACCGGCAACACGGTGACCATCCCGGTCGACGCCCGGGTCGCCGACGTCCAGCTGAGGTTCACCTCCAACACCGGCTCCGGTGCCGGCCAGGTCGCGGAGTTCCAGGTCCTGGGTGCCCCGGCTCCCAACCCGGACCTGCAGGTCACCGCGGTCGAGGTCGCTCCTGCCGCACCGGTCGAGTCGGACGCGATCACCCTGGCCGCGACGGTGCGCAACAGCGGAGCGGTCGCCGCGCCCGCGAGCAAGCTCGAATTCCGGCTGGGCGGCTCCAAGGTGGCCACCGTGCCGGTGGGTGCGCTCGCGGCCGGATCGTCCACCCAGGTCAGTGCGGACATCGGGCCGCGCGACGCGGGCTCGTACGAACTGAGCGCCGTCGCGGACGCGGCGGGCGAGGTCATCGAGCAGAACGAGACCGACAACACCTGTACGCGTGCGGACGCGCTGGTGGTGAAGCCGGTGTCCAGCTCGGACCTGGTGGCCACCGCGGTCACCACCTCGCCGTCGGCCCCGGCCGACGGCGACGATGTCACGTTCTCCGTCGCGGTGAAGAACCAGGGCACCGTGGCATCCGCGAGCGGCAGCCACGCCATCACGCTGAGCCTGATCGACTCCAAGGGCGCCACGGTGAAAACCCTCACCGGTGCACACAGCGGAGCCATCGCCGCCGGTGCGACCACCGCGCCGGTGAACCTGGGCAGTTGGACGGCCGCCAACGGCTCGTACACCGTGAAGGTCGTCCTCGCCGACGACGCCAATGAGCTCCCGGTGAAGAGGGAGAACAACACCAGCACCGAGTCCCTCTTTGTCGGCCGCGGGGCCAACATGCCGTACGACACGTACGAGGCGGAGGACGGCGTCACGGGCGGCGGCGCCCAGGTCGTCGGCCCGAACAGGACCGTCGGTGACATCGCGGGCGAGGCGTCGGGCCGCAAGGCCGTCACCCTCGACAACACGGGTAACTATGTCGAGTTCACCACCAGAGCGAGTACCAACACCCTGGTGACACGGTTCTCCGTCCCGGACTCCGCGGGCGGCGGCGGCATCGACACCGAACTCAATGTGTATGTGGACGGCACCTTCCTGAAGGCGATCGACCTCACCTCGAAGTACGCGTGGCTGTACGGCGCCGAGACGGGCCCCGGCAACGCGCCGGGATCCGGGGCGCCCCGGCACATCTACGACGAGGCGAACATGATGCTGGGAAAGACCGTTCCGGCCGGGAGCAGGATCCGGCTGCAGAAGGACGCGGCCAACACCAGCACCTATGCGATCGACTTCGTCAGCCTGGAGCAGGTCGCGCCGGTTGCCAACCCGGACCCCGCCACGTACACCGTCCCGGCCGGATTCACCCACCAGGACGTCCAGAACGCCCTGGACAAGGTCCGGATGGACACCACCGGACAGCTCGTCGGCGTCTATCTGCCGGCCGGTGAGTACGAGACGTCCAGCAAATTCCAGGTCTACGGAAAGGCAGTGAAGGTCGTCGGGGCGGGGCCCTGGTACACCAGGTTCCACGCCCCGTCCGGGCAGGAGAACACCGATGTCGGATTCCGTGCGGAGGCCAGTGCGAAGGGTTCGTCGTTCGCGAACTTCGCGTACTTCGGCAATTACACCTCGCGCATCGACGGACCGGGCAAGGTGTTCGACTTCTCGAATGTCTCCGACATCGTGATCGACAACATCTGGAACGAACACATGGTGTGCCTCTACTGGGGAGCGAACACCGACTCCATCACCATCAAGAACTCCCGCATCCGCAATCTGTTCGCCGACGGCGTCAACATGACCAACGGCTCGACCGACAACCTCGTGACCAACAACGAGGCCCGGGCCACGGGCGACGACAGCTTCGCACTGTTCTCGGCGATCGACGCCGGGGGCTCGGACATGAAGAACAACGTCTACGAGAATCTGACCTCGATCCTCACCTGGCGTGCCGCGGGAGTCGCCGTCTACGGCGGCTACGACAACACCTTCCGCAATATCCGCATCGCGGACACCCTGGTGTACTCGGGGATCACGGTCAGCTCGCTGGACTTCGGATACCCGATGAATGGATTCGGGACCGGACCGACCACGATCGAGAATGTGTCGGTCGTCCGTTCCGGCGGCCATTTCTGGGGATCGCAGACCTTCCCCGGGATCTGGCTCTTCTCGGCGTCCAAGGTGTTCCAGGGCATTCGCATCAACAACGTGGACATCGTCGATCCGACGTACAGCGGCATCATGTTCCAGACCAACTATGTGGGCGGGCAGCCCCAGTTCCCGATCAAGGACACCGTCCTCAGCGACATCTCGATCTCCGGAGCCCGCAAGAGCGGCGACGCGTACGACGCCAAGTCCGGCTTCGGACTGTGGGCCAACGAGATGCCGGAGGCGGGCCAGGGGCCCGCGGTCGGTGAGGTCACCTTCAACGGCCTGAAGCTGAGCAACAACGCGCAGGACGTGAAGAACACGACCTCCACCTTCCGGATCAACACCAACCCGTAGCACGGAACCGCAGGTCAGGGACGCCGCCCGGGAGGCTGGGCGGGCGGCGTTCCGAGCCGCGCGGAAGTTCCGCCACGCACGTCACATGCGTAGCACTGTCAAACTTTTACGAAAACTGCGCGAGATATTGCGCAGGGATGTCAGCGGTGGTTGAGTGTGCCGCGCCCCGGCAGAGAGCCGGCCGAGGGACTTCCACGCCCATGCCCGAAGGGACCATCGATGAGAAGTGCTGGGTTCCGCAGTCATCGCCGTACACGCCGCACCTCCGCGGCCGCCCTCGTCACCGCACTCGCCCTGACCGCTCTCGCCTCATGCGGTACGAGCAGTAGCAGCGACAACAACAACGGCGGCGGCTCCGGCGGCTCGTCCGACCCGTCAGCTCCGCTGGACCCGAAGGCGAAGGTGACCCTCTCGATCGACTGCATGCCGCCGGCCGCGAAGGCCGCGGAACTGCGGGAGTGGAACGAGGACATCAAGACGTTCAACAAGAAGTACCCGAACGTCAAGATCAACGGAAAGTCCACCCCGGGTCAGTGCCTGGAGCCGCCGCGCTTCACCGCCATGCTCAAGGCGAAGTCGCAGCCCGACGTCTTCTACGCGTACTTCACCGACCTCGAACAGGTACTGGACAACGACGGGGCGACCGACATCTCCGCCTACGTCACCGACAAGTCGGTCCCGGCTCTGAAGGACATCCAGCCGCAAGTCCTCGACGTGGCCCGCAAGGACGGCAAGCTCTACGCCCTGCCGACCAGCAACTACACCATGGGCCTGATGATCAACCGGAAACTCTTCACCCAGGCCGGTCTCGACCCGGACACACCGCCGGCCACCTGGGAAGAGGTCCGGGCCGCCGCCAAGAAGATCGCGGCACTCGGCAAGGGCATCGCGGGCTACGGCGAGTACAGCGCGGCCAACACAGGCGGCTGGCACTTCACCGCCACCCAGTACTCCCTCGGCGGGGACGTGGTCGACTCCACCGGCAAGAAGGCCGCCTTCAACGACGACACGGGCAAGCAGGTTCTCCAGCAGCTGCACGACATGCGGTGGGAGGACAACAGCATGGGTCAGACCCAGCTGCTGAAGTGGGGCGATCTGCAGAAGCAGATAGCCAGCGACAAGCTCGGCATGTTCCTTGCCGCGCCCGACGACATCACGTACATGGTCCAGCAGCTCGGCGCCAAGTACGAGAACTTCGGCATGGGCCCGATCCCCGGCGCCAAGGGAACGCTCTTCGGCGGCAACAACTACATGATCAAGAAGGGCAGTTCGCCCGACCAGATCAAGGCCGCCGTCGCCTGGCTCAACTTCAAGAACCTCACCCAGGGCAAGGGTCAGTTCGACTGGGCACGCACCAAGGCCGACCAGCTGCCCGTCGGACTGCCGCAGCCGAACTTCTTCCTGGGCGACACCAAGACGAAGGACGACGCACAACGGGTCGCCAACGCCACGATGCCGGTCGAGAACTTCAAGGCCTTCATGGACAACCCGGTCACCGGCAAGGCCGAGCCGCCGAAGGCCCAGGAGATCTACAAGATCCTCGACAACGCCATGTCCGGCGTCCTGACCAACAAGAACGCAAACATCGACAAGCTGCTCTCCGACGCCGAGAAGCAGGTCAACCAGGTGCTGGCGAACCAGTGACGGACGCGCGGGGCCGGGTCACGCGAACCCGGCCCCGCCCCCGCCCGTCCATCCGCGTCTGAAGTACACCGGCACCGAGGAGACACCATGTCGGCCCCCACCCTGTCCACCAGCAAGGCGACCAGGCCACGCCACGGACACCCGGGCCCCGCCCGCCCGAACTCCGCCCGCGAGGAGTTCGTACGAGCCGTGCGCCGCAACATCTCGGCGCACGGCTTCCTGATCGGGGCGGTGCTCTGCTTCTCGTTCTTCTCCTGGTACCCGATGGTCCGGGAATTCATCCTGGCCTTTCAGAAGAACGAGAACGGAAAGACCACCTGGGCCGGCTGGTCCAATCTCAGTTACGTCGTCAACGACCCGGCCTTCTGGCAGGCCTGGCGCAACACCCTGCTCTTCACCGGCCTGGCCCTGCTGCTGGGCTTCCTGGTCCCGTTCGTCGTCGCCGTCGTACTCAACGAATTCCGGCACGGTCAGGGCTACCTGCGGCTACTGGTCTATCTGCCGGTGATGCTGCCACCGGTCGCCTCGGTCCTGCTCTTCAAATACTTCTACGATCCCGGCTACGGACTCTTCAACCGCATCCTGGAGGTCTTCCACCTCCCCGCCCAGCAGTGGCTGCAGTCCACGGACACCGCGATGCTCTCCGTCGTCATCGCGGCCACCTGGATGAACATGGGCGGCGCCACCCTGATCTACCTCGCCGCACTCCAGTCGATCCCCGGCGAACTGTACGAAGCCGCCGAACTGGACGGCGCGGGACTGCTGCGCAGGGTCTGGCACGTCACCGTCCCGCAGACCCGGCTCATCCTCTCGCTGCTCCTGCTGATGCAGATCATCGCGACGATGCAGGTCTTCACCGAGCCGTTCCTCCTCACCAACGGTGCGGGCCCCGAAGGTTCCACCACGACCGTCGTCTACCTGATCTACCAGTACGCCTTCAACTTCAACAACTACGGCAGTGCGGCCGCCCTCGGACTCGTCCTGCTCGTCGTCCTCGCGGGCTTCTCCGCGGTGTACGTACGACTCAGCCGCAGCAGCGAAGACTAGGAGGGGCCCGACCATGGCATCGAACGCCTTCGTCTCCCGACGGCGCGTGCCCGGACAGCGCAGGGCCGAACGGCGCGCCGCCGACCTGGGACGCCAGCGCACTCTGATCTCACCGGCCCAGCTCGCCCGGCCCCGCGGCAGGACCGTCTACTGGATCGTGTTCGGCGTGGTGATCGCCCTGTTCACCGTGGCCTTCCTCGGGCCGCTCTACTGGATGGTCACCGGCGGACTCAAGACCACCCAGGAAGTCGTGCAGAGCCCGCCGACCGCCTTCCCCACGTCGGTCCACACGGAGAACTATTCCCGGGCGTGGACGGTGATGGACCTGAGCCGGCTCCTTTTCAACACCCTGTACTACGCGTTCGGCGCGCTCGCCTTCCAGTTGCTCTTCGACGTCGCCGCCGCCTACTCGCTCTCCAAGCTGCGGCCCGTCTTCGGCAAGGTCATCCTCGGCATGATGCTGGCCACGCTGATGATCCCGGCCACGGTCCTCGTCGTACCCCAGTACCTCACCGTTCTCGACGTGCCGATCGTGCAGCGCAATCTGCTCAACTCACCCTGGGCGATCTGGCTGCCGTCCGTCACCAATGCCTTCAACATCTTTCTGCTGAAGCGGTTCTTCGACTCGATCCCGCGCGAACTCCTCGACGCAGCCGCGATCGACGGGGCGACGCCCCTGCGCACCCTGCGCTCCGTGGTGCTGCCGATCTCCCGGCCGATCCTCGGCGTCGTCTCCATCTTCGCGATCGTCGGCGTCTGGAAGGACTTCCTCTGGCCGATGCTCACCCTGCCCGACCCCAGCAAGCAGACCCTCAACGTGGGCATCTACTCGCTGGCCAGCGGTGTCCCCGAGAACGTCCTCATCGCGGCACTCACCATCGCGTCCATCCCGACGCTGCTCATCTTCCTGCTCTTCCAGCGCAACATCATGAGCGGACTCACCGCGGGCGGCCTCAAGGGCTAGAGCCACCCACTGCAGCAGCCTTCTCCTCCCCAGCGCTCCGCCGTCGGCTCTCCCATCCAGCGCCCCGCTGTCCGGGGCCGGCGGCGGAGTCCCACCTGCCCGAAAGGAACGCCACGTGGCAGCCAACCGTCCGTCCCAGCCCACCGTGAACTGGTGGCGCGACGCCGCTATTTACCAGATCTATGTACGCAGCTTCGCCGACGGCGACGGTGACGGCACCGGCGACCTCGCTGGGGTACGGGCCAAGCTGCCCTACCTCGTCGAACTGGGCGTGGACGCCCTCTGGTTCACCCCCTGGTACCTCTCGCCGCTCGCCGACGGCGGATACGACGTGGCCGACTACCGCACCATCGACCCCGCCTTCGGCACCCTCGCCGAGGCCGAGAAGCTGATCGCCGAGGCCCGTGAACTGGGCATCCGTACGATCATCGATATCGTCCCCAACCACGTGTCCGACCAGCACGTCTGGTTCCGGGCCGCCCTCGCGGCCGGCCCCGGCAGCCCCGAGCGGGAGCTCTTCCACTTCCGGCCCGGACGCGGCGCGGACGGCGAGATCCCGCCCAACGACTGGGTCTCGGAATTCGGCGGCACGCCCTGGACCCGGCTCGCCGACGGCGAGTGGTACCTGCACCTGTTCGCCACGCAGCAGCCCGACCTCAACTGGGCTCACCCGGCGGTCCGTCAGGAACACGAGGACGTCCTGCGCTTCTGGTTCGAGCGAGGTGTGGAGGGTGTACGGATCGACTCGGCGGCCCTGCCCGCCAAGGACCCCGCCCTGCCCGACTTCGTCGAGGGCCGCGACCCCCACCCCTACATCGACCGGGACGAACTGCACGACATCTACCGCTCCTGGCGCGCCATCGCCGACGAGTACGGAGCCATCTTCGTCGGAGAGGTCTGGCTCCCGGACGCCGAGCGGTTCGCCCGCTATCTGCGCCCCGACGAGCTGCACACCGCCTTCAACTTCAACTTCCTGGCCTGCCCCTGGGACGCCGGACGGCTTCGCTCCGCCATCGACGACACGCTCGCCGAGCACGCCGCGGTCGGTGCCCCCGCCACCTGGGTCCTGTGCAACCACGATGTGACCCGGACCGTCACCCGTTACGGACGTGAGGACACCGGTTTCGACTTCGCGGCGAAGACCTTCGGCACCCCGACGGATCTCGGACTCGGCACCCGGCGGGCGCGCGCCGCGGCGCTGCTCTCGCTGGCCCTGCCGGGCGCGGCCTACCTCTACCAGGGCGAGGAGCTGGGCCTTCCGGAAGCGGACATCCCCCGCGGCCGGATCCAGGACCCGATGCACTTCCGCTCCGGCGGGACCGACCCGGGACGCGACGGATGCCGGGTGCCGCTGCCCTGGTCGGCACAGGAGCCGTACGCCGGTTTCGGATCCACCGTCGAGCCCTGGCTGCCACAACCCGCGGACTGGGCGACGTACGCCGCCGATCTGCAGCGCGCCGATCCGGACTCGATGCTCAGCCTGTACCGCGCGGCCCTCCGGCTGCGCCGCACCGCGCCCGGCTTCGGCAGCTCGGGGACACCGGGGGAGCAGCTGGAGTGGTTGCCGACCGAGCCCGGGGTGCTTGCCTTCACCCGCGGCGACCGGCTGATCTGCATCGTCAACCTGGCCGAGGAGCCCATCGAACTCCCCGGCCACACCGAGGTCCTGCTCATCAGCGGCCCGCCGGCCGACGGAGGGAGGCTCCCGCAGGACACCGCGGCCTGGCTACGGGGCTGATCCAGGCGCGTACCCACCGGCCGACACGCGGGTTCGCGGGCGGATCGCGGCGGGCTCGGGGCTGCGGCAGAGTGGGCACATGGATGATCTCAACGCCCTCGCCGACGAGCATCTGGCCGCCGCGCGTACGTCCCCGCACGGCCGCAGCGCCCACCTGCTGCTGCGACAGGAGCCGCTGCGACAGACGGTCATCGCGCTCACCGAGGGCTCGGCCCTCGACGAGCACAACGCGCCGCCCGCGGCCTCGCTCCAGGTCCTGCGCGGGGCCGTCCGCCTCACCGCGGCCTCCGGCGACGTGGAACTGACCGCGGGAGGACTGCAGCCCATCCCGCACGAACGGCACGGGCTGCTGGCGCTGGAGGACGCGGTGGTGCTGCTGACCGCGGTCAACGACTGACCCCTGCCACCGCTCCGGGACCCGGCGGGACCACGGCGCGCCCGGCGCGGAACCGTCCGTGACGGCGTCACCGCGTCCGTACGCGTACCCGCTCCCACACCCACAGCACGAGGCTGCCCGCGGCGAGCGAACCGCCCAGGACACAGATGCCGGTCCAGCCCGCGCGCGACCAGACCACCGAGGCGAGTGCGGCGCCTGCCGCCCCGCCCAGGAAAAACAGGGTCATGAAGCCGGAGTTGATCCGGTTGCGGGCTTCGGGGCGGAGCGCGTAGATCACGTACTGGCTGCTGTTCAGCCCCGCCTGCTGGGCCACGTTCAGGGAGATCACGCCTACGGCGAGCCACAGCGGCGAGGACTCGCCCGCCAGGAGCAGCGGCCAGGAGAGCGTGAGCAGGCAGGCCGACACTCCGGAGACCAGCTGCACGCGGCCGCGGTCACCGAGCCTGGCCGCGACGTTCATACCCACCACGCCGATGACGCCCAGCAGACCGAAGAGCCCGATCGCGGCCGCGTTCCAGCCGAAGGGCGGCCGGGTCAGCAGAAAGGTCAGCGCGGTGAGCTGCACGCTGTACGAGGCCATAGAGAAGGCCGCGACGGCTGACCGCATGCGCAGCAGGGGCTCCTCGCGCAGCAGCGAGAGGGTGGAGCGCAGCAGTCCGCCGTAGGGCATCGGGATGGCGGCGCCCGCCCCGGGCAGCCGGGGCAGGTTGCGGTGCAGAAGTACGGCCATGGCCGCCATGAGCAGGGCGTTCATCCAGTACGCGGTGCGCCAGCCGCCGAGTTCCGACAGCGCGCCGGAGGCCAGTCGGCCGACCAGTCCGCCGAGCAGGACACCGGACATGACGACGCCGACGATCCTGCCGCGTGCGGCCGGAGCCGCAAGGGCCGCCGCGAACGGCACCACGACCTGGGCGCCGACGGACGTCAGCGCGGTGAGAGCCGTCCCCGCAATCAGCAGGGGGCCGCTGGGGGCCGCGGCCGTCAGCAGAAGGAAGAGCGCGGTGAGACCGAAGAGGCCCACGGCGAGCCGGCGGCGCTCCATGACATCCCCGAGCGGCACCAGCAGGATCAGGCCCAGCGCGTACCCGCCCTGGGCAGCGGTCACGATCAGCCCCGCCGCCGTGACACCGATGTGCAGGTCTGCCTCGATCACGTCGAGCAGGGGCTGGGCGAAGTAGTTGCCCGCGGCCGAGAGCCCGGCTGCGACGGCCATCAGAGCGGCGAGCCCGCGCCCGAGCACGGGCAGCGGTTTCGGGGCGGTCGTCGGGACGTCGGGGCGCCGCGTCCCGTGGTGTGTCGCGTGTGCGGAATGAGCCATGTCCCACAGCCTCGGGGTGCAGCCACTGATGAGTCCAACACATGTTTTTCATTCGATCGATCGTGGTTCACGATGGATGGATGGAGCTTCAGCAGATGCGATACGTGGTGGCGGTGGCGGACCTGCGGAACTTCACCCGCGCCGCGAAGAAATGCCTGGTCGTCCAGTCCGCGCTGAGTCATCAGATCGCGCGTCTGGAGAAGGAGCTCGGGGCCCGGCTGTTCGACCGCACCAGCCGTCATGTCCGGCTCACCGCAGCAGGTGAGGCGTTCCTGCCCGCGGCCCGCCAGGCCCTGGATGCGGCGGAACGGGCCCGCGCCGAGGTGGCGGCAGCGGCGGGGGAGGTCAGCGGGCGCCTCGCCATCGGGGCGATCCCGACGCTCTGCGCGGTCGACATCCCGGCCGCGCTGCGGGAGTTCCACCTCCGCCATCCGAAGGTCCGTATCGACCTCAAGGAGGGGCCGAGCAAGGATCTGGTCCAGGAAGTGCAGGACGGCACGCTCGATGTCGCCTTCCTCGGTGTGCTGCCGAGCTACCGGCCGAAGGGCGTGAGCGATCACGAACTCGCCCGGGGCGAGCTCGCCGCTGTGGTCGCTCCCACCCACCCGCTGGCGCGTGAGGCCGAAGTGGGTCTGGAGCGGCTGGCGGCGGAGACGTTCGTCGACTACCCGGCAGGCACCGCGGCCCGCGCCCAGTCGGAGGAGGCGTTCGAGGCGTCGGGGCTCACCCGCGTGGTGGCCTTCGAGGTCAGCGGGACCGACTTCATCGTCCGGCTCGTGCGCAGCGGCCTGGTCGTCGCGCTGCTGCCTGCCGCGTTCGCGGCCGAACTGGCAGGAGTCACCGTGCTGCCGGTGCGCGATGCCCCGGCCCGGACGGAACGCCTGGTCTGGAGCCGGTTCCGTCCCACCCCCGCGGCCGCGGCGTTCCTGACCGGGCTCGGTATCGATACGGAGGCTGCCGCCGACCGGCCGTGACGTCCCCTCAGGCAGGAGGCAGCGCGCGGCGGCGGCGCCGCAGGAACTCCTGCTCGGCGGCGTTGCCCGTCCGGGCGATGGCGGCGTCGTACGCCGATGCCGCCTCGGCGCAGCGGCCCAGCCGTCGCAGCAGGTCGGCCCGCACGGCGTGGAACACGTGGTAGCGGTCGAGCCCGAGCTCCTCGACGAGCACGAGCGCCGCACCCGGTCCGTCGACCTCCGCCACCGCGACGGCACGGTTGAGCGCCACCACCGGAGTCGGCGCCTGCGCCAGCAACTGGTCGTAGAGCCGCAGGATCTGCCCCCAGTCGGTCGCCGCCGCGGTCGGCGCATCGCTGTGCACCGCGCTGATCGCCGCCTGGATCTGGTACGGGCCGGGCCGGTTCCGGCGCAGACACCGGCGTACGAGCGCCTGCCCCTCGTCGATCAACGCACGGTCCCACCGGCTGCGGTCCTGGTCGGCCAGGGACACCGGTGTGCCGTCCGGGCCCGATCTGGCGGTGCGGCGCGCCTCGGTGAGCAGCATGAGGGCGAGCAGGCCCAGCACCTCGGGTTCGTCCGGCATCAGACCGGCCAGCAGCCGGCCGAGACGGATGGCCTCCGTGCAGAGATCCTCGCGTGCGAGACGCTCGCCCGAGCTCGCCGTATGCCCCTCGTTGAAGATCAGGTACACCACGGCGAGCACCGCCCCTACCCGGTCGGGAAGGTCCGCGTCGGCCGGGACCCGGTAGGGGATCCGGGCGTCACGGATCTTGCCCTTGGCACGCACCAGCCGCTGCGCCATGGTCGGCTCCGGGACCAGAAACGCGTGCGCGAGCTCCGAGGTGGTCAGCCCGCCCAGCAGTCGCAGGGTCAGCGCGACCTGCGCGGAGATGGAGAGTGCGGGGTGGCAGCAGGTGAAGATCAGCCGCAGTCGGTCGTCGTGCACGGGCCCCTCCTCGGCCGGTTCGTCGCGGGCGTTCAGGGCCTGCGCCGACGTCGCCCGGGCTTGGCGGTCGGCGCGGGACGCCTCACGGCGCAGGCGGTCGATCGCCCGGTTGCGTGCGGTGGTGATGATCCAGCCGGCCGGGGCGGGCGGCAGCCCGGCGGACGGCCACCGCTCCAGCGCGGTGGCGAACGCCTCCTGGACGGCTTCCTCCGCGATGTCGATGTCGCCGAAGGCGCGGACGAGCACGGCGACCGCGCGGCCGTACTCCTCGCGGAAGAGGCGCTCGATGTACGCGGTGGGTACGGCCGGTGCGTCGTCGGATGCGTCGTCCGGCGTGCGGGGCACTTCGGCGGCGCCGGGCGGCCCCGGTGCATCGGGCATCAGCCCTCCACTTCACCCTCGAACGGCCGGACCTCGACGGGCAGGGTGATCGCCCGCGCGGCCTTGCGGCCCCAGTCGAGAGCGGCGTCCAGATCGGGCGCCTTGATGATGCACAACCCGCCCAGATACTCCTTCCCCTCGGCGTACGGCCCATCGGTGATCAGTGTGGACCCGTCCTTCGGCCGCACCATCGTGGCGGTGCTCGGGGCGTGCAGTCCGCCCGCGAACACCCAGGCCCCGGCCTCCTGGAGCTCCTGGTGGAAGACGCCCACGTTCCGCATGATCCCTTCCAGCACCTCGGGGGCGGGCGGCTCGCCGTCGGTGGGCGTGACGACGCTCAGCAGGTAGTGCTTCATGGTGTGCCTCCTCGAGTACGACGTCGGCACCGTGCCGACGTCCCACCCTCTATACGAACGGCGTCCGCCCGGATCGACACAAGACACATCGGTGTTCCGAGAAAATTTTCCGGGGAGCACCCCGGGACGCTCGCGACCCCCGGGACGCTGCCGCACAGAGTCTTGTGGGAGCGCTCCCAGTCCCGGCAGGATGGGGCGATGACCAAGCCTGCCGGCCTACGGGCCTACCACCCCGACGACCGTGAGGCCCTTGCGGACATCTGTGTCCGGACGGCCGACAACGGCGGCGACTCCCGGCACCTGTATCCGGACCTCGACCTGATGCCCTCGATCTTCGCCGCACCCTATGCGTACCTCGAACCCGACCTGACGTTCGTGGTCGACGACGGTGCGGGCCGGGCGGTCGGCTACATCCTGGGGACCGCGGACACGCCGCAGTTCGTCGCCGCTTTCCGGAAGCAGTGGCTGCCGCTCGTCGAGGACCGCTTCCCGCAGCTCGACGGCGCGCCGCGGACCCCCAGCGAGGAGATGGTCGCCCTCCTGCACAACCCGGAACGGATGATCGTCCCCGAAGTGGCCGCCCACCCTGCCCACCTGCACATCGATCTGCTGCCCGCATGGCAGCGGAAGGGGTACGGCAGGGCGCTGATGCGGACGTTCCTGGCCGCCCTGAACGCCAAGGGCGTGGAAGCCGTTCATCTCTCCATGGTCACGGCGAACACTCCGGCCAGGGCCTTCTACGACCGGCTGGGCTTCGAGGAGATCGACGTTCCGGACCCCGGGCCGATCACCTACCTGGGGCGCAGTACCGCAGCGGACCTTTGAGGCGCCGCGTGCACACCGGCTGATCGCGCCGGTCCCACCGACGCCGGACAAGTGGCCGGGAACTCCGCTCGGCAGGGGTGTCGCGCCGAAGAGCTGGGCAGGTACTGGTCTACGAGCCCGGAACAGGGGCGAGGCAGCCGGTACAGAGGGGTGTGTGGCGTGAGGGAGCAGACCGTGTGGCAGTTCTCCGACGATCGTGGGCAGCTGTCGACAGCCGAGCGGCGCCCGTCGAAGGTACTCGCCTATGTCCAGGCCGGCGCCACGCTGTGGGACTACGGGATACATCCGTGGGGGATCTTCGGCTCGGGCCACGACGGCGACGAGCCCGACCGTGCGAAGACCGGCTCCCTGCCGCTGACCGAGGTCGAGTACCTCGGTGCGGGCAGCGACCTCGACGTGGACACCCTGTTACGAGGCGGGCCGGACCTCGTCGTGGCCGTCAGCTACGGGGGAGGGCATGTCTACGGGCTCGCCCCCGAGACCGCCAAACACCTGGAGGGACACGTTCCGGTCGTTGTCGTCGACGTGGGCCAGGCGCGCACCCTCGCCGACATCGGCAACCGGTTCGCCGAGCTGGCCCGCTCGCTCGGCGCCGACGAGGCCCCGACGGCGACGCAGGACCTGGCTGCCGCCCGGGACCGGCTGCGCAACCTCGCCGCCGGTCCGTCCCGGCCCCGGGTGCTGGCCCTGTCACCGGCCGGACAGGACCAGGCGCACCTTGCCCGTCCCGGCATGTGGCCGGAGCTGCGCGTGCTGACGGAGCTGGGCGTCGACGTCCTCGAACCGGCAGCCGGGCCCGGTGCCAACTGGTCGACGGTCGGCTGGCCGGAGGTGATGGCCCTGCGGCCCGGGATCCTGCTCACCGACATCCGGTCCAACGCCACACCTCTGGACCGGCTCCGGTCGGACGCGGCCCGGTCGGCGCTGGAGCCGGCGGCCGCAGTGGTGCCGTGGAATCCGGAACCGCTCTGCAGTCCACAGGCCCATGCGCGGTTCCTGACGCTCGTGGCGGACGCTGTCGACGCAGCGCAGGGCCGTTAGCGCGCCGGAACCACTGCACCGCCCGGTACGTCCGACCGGCAATCAGCACGGGCTGAGGCCCGAGCACGGACAGGGGTGGGACATGAACAGAAGCAGGGTGGGCGGAACGGTAGCGGTGGTCCTGTTGACCGCGCTGTCGGCGGTGGCGTGCGGCGAGGGTGTCCCCGAGGACCTCGTGACCGAAGGGAACCGACCGGCCACGCCCTACAGCGGCCCGCTCTACCTGCCTCACCCGAACGCCGAAGGCGACACCCCGCAGGCGAGGAGGACGGAATCGGGGGCCGCCGGCCGCGCTCTGGAGTGCGACGGTGACATCTATTCCGGCGGTGGCAGCGAACCCTGGAGCAAGGGCGACGGCGGGGCGACACCCGAGGAAGGGCTGAAGCTGCACTTCGAGATCGAGCAGCCCGATCTGCCGCAGTACGGCTACCGCGTGGAACGCAAGGAAGCGGACCGGGTCCTGTACTCGTTCGACGTGGACCGCAGGACGAAGATCGCCATCATCGTCGCCAAGGACCGCAAGGGACGCCCGGGCTGGGGTCCGGAGACCACGGCCACGTGCGACCCGGCGGAGCTGCCGTCGAGCTATACGGACAAGCAGCCGTACCGGGTCTGGACCGACAAGAACGGCCGCCGGGTGCCCGTGTCCAAGGTGAGCAGCTCGGCAGGCTCGGCGCACTGCGACTGGCAGAAGGCGGACTTCCTTGAATGGGGCGCCGGTTCGGGAGGGGAGGGCTCGGCCGACCGGAAGGTGTACGCGCGTGATCCTGAGGGCGTCCTGTCCTCGGGCATGCTCACGTCGACGTACGACGGGGATGTGGCGATGCCCGCCGGTGCCCGATCCACGGGCTACCACCTCGACGACTGGGAACTGTGGCTGACGGACGACATGTCCAGGGTCTATGTCCGGACCTCCGACGGGGTGGAGGCATGGCCCGCCATGAAACAGCACATGGGATGCCGATGACCGGTCCGGCGTACCGAGCCCTCATGACGGGGCCGAGGTCCGTCATCGAGCGCCGGACCGGCGCAGTACGGCGCCGGGGCCCGGTCCGGCGGATCACGTGACCATCCCCGGGGCGGGGGCGTCGTGTCCGCCACGGGGAGGGGAGATCTGACGAACGGCGAGTGGGCTCGGCTGATGGCGCATCTGCCCCAGTTCGCTCAGCGGCGCGGTTGTGGGGCCGGCCACCGCACGGTGATCAACGGGCTTCCGTGCCGGGAGCGGACCGGGGCGCCGCGCTCACCGGCGCGCCGACGCAGCGCCCGGGTCGGCTTTCCGACGGGGGTTGGCCCGGCAGACACCTTGCGATCATGTTCCGGTCGTATCCGCCTGTGACGGTCGAAAAAGTTGGCTATACAACTTTGACCCGAGGAGTGACCGTGCCGGCCCTGCCCACCTTCCCGATCGACGACTTTCCGGTGATGTGGCTTCGCGACAACTGCCCGTGCGCAGACTGCCGCGATCCGCGCTCCGGACAGAAGCTGTTCCAGATCAGCGCGCTGCCCGCCGCGCTCCGGCTCGACACGGTGACCGACACGGACGCGGCAGAGGGGCCTGCCGTCGAGGTGATATGGGCTCCCGACGGACACCGCTCGACCTACCCGCTGATCTGGCTGGAGGCCAACCGGCCCGGTGGGCCGGCGACCGGCGACCGGCGCACCGACGACCGAAAGGAACTGTGGAAGGCCGGCGACCTCACCGGACGGCTGCCGCAAGCGGGCTGGGACGAGTATCTGGGCGAGCCGGGTGTGCGGGCCCGCATGCTGGATTCCGTATTGCGGCTGGGTTTCATGCTGCTGAGCGGGGTACCGGAGCGCGAGGGACAGGTGCTCGACGTGGCGGAGACCTTCGGCTACGTCCGCGAGACCAACTACGGGAAGCTCTTCGACGTACGCGTCGAGCCCGACCCGAACAACCTCGCTTTCACATCGGCCCGCATCACGCCGCACACCGACAACCCGTACCGCGATCCCGTCCCGACGATCCAGTTGCTCCACTGCCTGGTCAACGACGCCGACGGCGGCGACTCGGGTCTCGTCGACGGCTTCGCCGCGGCCGCGCTGCTGCGGGAGGAGGATCCGGAGGCCTTCGACGCCCTCACCCGTACGCCCGTGCCGTTCGTCTTCCGCGACGCGGGAACCGAACTGCGAGCCGACCGTCCGCTCATCGGCACCGACCCCCTCGGCCGGGTGCGCGAGGTGCGGTTCAACAACCGTTCGATCGGCACGCTCCGGCTGCCCGCCGCCGAGGTGGAGGCGTTCTACGCGGCCTACCGCACGTTCGCGGAACTGCTGCTCCGCCCCGAGCTGCAACTGGACCTGCGGCTGTCGCCGGGCGACTGCCTGGTGTTCGACAACACCCGGCTGCTGCACGCCCGTACCGCCTTCGCCCAGGACGGAGCACGCCACCTCCAGGGCTGCTACGCCGATCTGGACGGTCTGGCGAGCACCTTGGCGGTGCTGCGGCGCGCGGACACCCTGGAGCCGCTCGCCAAGTTGTTCGCCGGACCGGGGTCTGCGGAGTATCTGGGCGAGTCGGTCTCCATGGCCGAGCACATGCTCCAGGCCGGTGCGAGGGCGGAGGCCGACGGCGCCCCGCCGCACCTGGTGGCCGGGGCGCTGCTGCACGACGTCGGGCACTTCGCGGGCGCCGTGACCGGCCACGAACTGATGTCCGGCACCGACAACCGGCACAGCCACTCGGGAGCCGACCTGCTGGCCCGCTGGTTCGGGCCCGCAGTCACCGAGCCGGTGCGCCTGCACGTGGCCGCCAAACGGTACCTGTGTGCTGTGGAACCCGGGTACCACAACCGGTTGTCGGAGGCGTCGCAGTACACGCTGCGCGTCCAGGGCGGCGTGATGTCCCCGGCACAGGTGGCGCAGTTCGCCGCCCTGCCGGGCGCGGCCGACGCGGTCGCCGTCCGCCGCTGGGACGATGAGGCGAAGGATCCGGACGCACCCACCCCGCCGTTCGAGCACTTCCTTCCGTTGCTCACCGCACTGCTGCGGGGTTAGGCCACAGGTCCCGGCCGCCGGTGCCGCGACGCGTCACGCAGCCGGCGGCCCGTCGGTGCCGACCGGTACCGTGCGGGGGCTGTGCCGCCGACCCAAGGTCGAGGTGGCCACGGAGTTGTGCACCGTGAAGGCGATGGTGCCGGGCAGGTAGCGGTCCTCGGACCACTCCACCGGCACTCCGGCCGGGTTGGTGGTGCGGCGCCTCTCGCGCAGCAGCACCTGCCCGACCGGGCAGTCCAGGAGTCGGGCGTCGTCCGCGTCGGCCCACGTGAGGTCGATGGTGTGGTCGGCGTCGGTGAAAAGCACCCCTTGCATGACGAGGGCTTCGGTGTGCGAGACGGTGTCAGGCGGCAGTTCGGCCACCAGGGCGCCCACCCTGGCCGGGTAGATCGACCGTTCGACCATGACCGGCTCTCCCGACAAGGTCCGCAGGCGCAGCACCAGATATACCTCCGCCCCTGCCTCCAGGCCCAGTTGCTCTGCATCGAGGGGCTCGGCCGGCCGTCGCACCACGCGATCGACCCGGCCGCCCGGCGTCTCGCCGGTGGAGCGGGCCCAGTTGGTGAAGCTGAGCAGCTCCGAGAAACTCTGTGCCCGCGGGCCACCGAGCACCGTACGCCGCGTTCCGCGCCGCGAGGTGACCAGGCCGTCCGTGCGCAGCACGGCCAGCGCGTGCCGGACGGTACCCCGGGAGACGTTGTAGCGCTCGGCGAGTGTTCCCTCCGGCGGTAGCTTCGCACCGGCGGCGTACTCGCCCGCGATGATCGCCTCGCGTAGTTCGGCGGCAACCCTGCGGTAGCGAAGATCTCTGTCCGGGGTGCCGTGCTCCTCCTGCACCATGTCTCCTGGGCCGCTGCTGTGTCGTGAGGCCTTCTGGCCGAACATCACCAGACCCTACCGGCCGCGCCACCCGGCAGAGCGGCCAGGTGGCGCGGCCGCTTCCCGATCCACCGCGGCCCCGGGCCAGGGGCGTGTCGCGAAGAGTGTGGGCCGGGGACGGGACCGGGTCGGCACTGCGATCGTCACCTGGTCCCGCCCCGCTTCACACGGTGTGGACGGTTCCCGCGTAACGCTGGGCAAAGCGGGTGCCGGTGCCTGCGGTGACGGTGACGTCGTACCGCCCGTCGTCAGTGGGCCACGTCATCCGGGAGTGGCCGCCCGGACGGACCCAGACGGCCTGCTCCTTGCCGGCGAAGTCGTTCGGTGTGATCGTGAAGGCCACCTCGGTGCCGCCGTCGTTGCGCAGGTCCAGTTCGATCGAGGCATCCTTCGACCGCCCGGCGTGCCGCAGTGACGCCCGGACCGACGGAACTGCCACGTCGTCCTGTCCCTCGCGGAGGACGGTGCCCGAGAAACGGCGGACGAAGCCGTCGGCACCGTGCACGGACAAGTCGTAGCGGCCGTCGGTCGCCGTGGCGTCCCACACGTAGGTACGGGACGAGCGCGGTGGGACCGTGAACGGCGTGCCGACGAACGGCAGGGCGATGTTCGGCAGCACGGTGAAGTGGAAGCCGACGCTGCCCTCGTTGGTCATCGTGCAGGTGACGTTGCCGGTGGCCCGGTCGACCGACACATCGGCCCACGGCCGGTACGGCAACGCGCGGTGCGGTCGCTTTCCCCTCTCCTGCGCGGGCATGGTCTGCTCGGTGGGCACCTTGACCGCGGGCAGGTTCTTGTTGGCGTCGGCCTTGGCCATGAGCGCGACCGTGTCCGGCAGGACGGGGATGGTGTAGTCGGGCCGGGTGAAGTCGAAGCAGGTGGTGAGGTCGCCGCAGACCGTGCGTCGCCACTCGGAGATGTTGGGCTCCTGCACACCGGTGACGCGTTCGAGGAAGCGCAGCACCGAGGTGTGGTCGAACACCTGGGAGTTGACCCAGCCGCCGCGCGACCATGGCGACACGGCCCACAGGGGTACCCGGCTGCCCAGGCCCAAGGCCTTGCCGCTCGCGAACTCGTCCTTCGTGCCCGGCTCGGGGAACGGCGGGATCACGTGGTCGAAGTACCCGTCGTTCTCGTCGTACATCAACAGGAAGACGGTGTGCTCCCACACATCCGGGTTGGCGAAGAGCGACTGCAGGGCCGTGTTCACCCAGTGGGCGCCGTAGTCGGGGCTGGCATCCGGGTGATCGCAGAACAGGTAGGGCGCCACAAGCCAGGAGACCGTGGGCAGGGTGCCGTCCTTGCAGTGCTTGTCGAAGGCGGTCAGGTCGAACTTCGTCATCGCGTTGATGTAACGCGGGTCGTCCTTGGGGAAGGCGTGGAACTGCTTGAAGTACGACAGCGCGTTGTCGTCGTAGTCGCCGTACCGGTCGTCGGTGCCGTCCGGATTGTGGTAGACGCGCCAGCTGACGCCGGCCTCCTCCAGCCGCTCGGCGTACGTCGTCCAGTCGGCCACCGGATTGCCCGTGACCACCGAGTTGTCGGTGAACGGGCCGGTGGTGCCGTCGGTGCCGGGTCCGGCGGTTCCGGACCAGAGGTAGAGGCGGTTGGGGTCGGTGGGCCCGTTCAGCGAGCAGAAGTAGCCGTCGCAGACCGTGAAGGCATCGGCCAACGCGTACTGGTACGGGATGTCCTCGCGGTTGAAGTAGCCCATGGTCCGCTCACCCTTGGCCGCGACCCACTTGTCCATGGCGCCGCCGTCGACGGCGGTGTGGCCGGTCTCCCAGTCGTGCGGCAGACCGCCCGCGTTCTGCGCGTTGTACTTGGTGGTGTCCATCCGGAAAGGAAGCAGGTGGCCGTCGGCGCGTCCGCGGTGCGGCTGACGGAAGACCGAGTCGCCGTTGGGGAAGGCGAGCGCCTGGCGGTCGTCGACCCCTCGCACGCCGCTCAGCGTGCCGAAGTAGTGGTCGAAGCTGCGGTTCTCCTGCATCAGGACGACCACGTGCTTGACGTCCTTGATGCTTCCGTGCCGGTTGTGGTTCTCGGAGGCTATGGCCGTGCCGGGGAGTCCGGCCGCGGCCGCTCCGGCTGCTGCGGTGCCGATGAAGGCGCGGCGGCTGATCTCAGTCATGGGGAAAGGAAGTCCTTAGGATCGTTCGGGGTCAGCCGCGGGCGGACAGGGAGAAGGTCACGACGGCCGAAGCGTGGTCGGAGGGCCAGCCGTTGGGGGCGGTGTCCGACACCGGCGTGGGCCACCCGGTGAAGAGGGTGTGCGCCTCCACCACCTTCAGCGGTCCCGCGCACTGGACCTGGTCGATCCGGTCCTGTGGTTCCGCGCTGCCGTCGTCGCGCCGCGGGCGCACGGGGGACCAGGTGTTGCCGGGTGCCTTGGCCGGGTTGGAGTTGTGGTCGCGGAAGGCGTCGGTCAGACCGGCCTTCTCCAGGGCCTCCGTGACGGGCCAGCGGACGCGGCCCACCCCTCCGTGCGCGGGGGACGTCCGGCTCGTCCAGTCGAGGTGGGACGGTGAGGCAAGGCCGGCCGCGAGCACGACGGGGACGTCGGAGGCGATGTCCCGCCGCATTGCGGCCACCAGTGCCTGCACTTGCCGGTAGCGGAGCGTCTGCTTCTCCGCCGCCTCGACCTGCGCGGGGCTGCGGCCGGCCAGAACGGCGTACGGCCCGTAGCCGGCCTCGTCCAGTTGGGCCGTCCACAGCCGTACCGTGCGCTTGCCGGGCAGTCGCACGGTCGCGGCGGCGGCGGGCACGGCTGCGGTGGGGGCGACGAGGTCGGTGAGAAGGTAGCGGCTGACCATGCCGAGGCCGTCGTCGGCCTGGTACGCGTGCCAGCCGAGAGCCCGGGCGAGGTCTCGGGCGCCGGTGCCGCCGCTCTCCTGGAGCGCGACGAGGTCGAAGCCCTGGGTGAGTACCAGCCGTACTTGCTTCTCCAGGAATCCGTCGATGTGCGAGCCGGCGTCCCAGAGGTTCAGCGTGGCGACCTTGATCCGCAGGCGGTCCTTGGAGGAGCGCACCGGCACCTGGACGGTGATGGTGTCTCGGCCCGCCGCGCTGTCGGTGACGGATACCACCACGCGGCCAGGCGACTTGTACCGGAAGGACGGCGCCTTGCCGCTGATGGTGCCGTCAGCGGTCACCGAGAGCCACCTGTCCCCGGAGACGCGCTGGAACGAGGGGGTGCCGGCGGCGTTGCCCTCCGGCCGGATCCACAGGCCGCCCAGGCTGACCGAGAAGTCCGTGCCCGCTGTCTGCGGGGCGGTTGTGAGGGCGTCCACCACCGCATGCGGCCGCGGAATGACCGGGCGGGGGATGAAGGTGAACGGATCTGTCCGGGCCAGGATGTCGTACCCGTCCTTGGCCAGCAGATAAGCGGTGTAAGGGCCGCCGTTCAGGCCGGAGGTGTCGAGGGTGACGTCGCCGGAGGCAGCGGGCGTGTACTCCCAGACGAGGGAGCCGCCGTTGCCCGGCCGACGGTCACCGTCGTAGATGCCGACCCAGTTCTGAGGGTGGGGTGCGCCGGTCGCCCAGCCGAAGGTGGCTTGGTCCCCCTCGTACAGGGTGGCCGGCGCCTTGAGCACGAGCGAGTCGACGAGCGGCTCGCCGGTGAAGGTGAACGGATCTGTCTGGGCCAGGATGTCGTACCCGTCCTTGGCCAACAGGTAGGCGGTGTACGGTCCGTCGCTCAGGCCGGAGGTGTCGAGGGTCGTGTTCCCGGAGGCGCCGGGGACGTATGCCCACACGAGCGAGCCGACGCCGTTGGACGGCTTGCGGTCGCTTTTGTAGACGCCGATCCAGTTGGTCGGGTCGGGGGCGTCCGTCGACCAGTTGAAGGTCAGCTTGTCCCCCCGTTGCGGGGGTGTGGTGGAGCTGATCGCGATGGCGTTACCGGATGCGGCGACACCTGGGAGGGGTGACACGGTTCTGGGTCCTCTCCGCCCGAGTACCGCCATGGCGGCACCCGGGTGAACCAAGTTGTCTAGATAACTTCGCTCCAGCAAGCCGTTCCACAGCGACGAGTACATGAACGACCGGTTGCCTTAGCCCGGTAGACAGACAGACATCTCGCTCGCCACGGCAACGAGCAGGTCGAGCAGGTCACGGCGCCCGTCAGCAGCAGCGGGCTTCTCCCGTCCGTCGTGGAGCGCCTCCGGGTCCACCGCGTCCTCCCGCGCGAGCCTGTCGCTCTGCTCACGGGCACCGGGGTGGAGGTCCCGCCGTGCGGCGTCCCCGGGCTGAAGCGCCGGGCGCTTGTCACCGAGGGTTTCCCCGGGTGTCCTCGGCACGTGGTGTGCGCGCCCTTGCATGGGTCTGGGATGTGGTCGGCGGCGCGTGAAAGGACGCGCGCCGTCAGAACACAAGAACGTCAGGAGTGGTATGTCCGACATCGCCGATAAGCCGCGTCGCAGTGCGAGCCGGGTGAAGCAGGCCACATGGCGAGGGGCCGCATTCGGGGCTGCCCTCACTTTGGCCGCTCTCGTCCCTCCGGCCGTTGCGAACGCGGGGGCCGCCGACTCGGGTCGGCCCGTCGCCTCCGGCTCCGGCGGAATCGCGTGGACGACAGCGAGTGTGGTGCCCGGCGTCCAGGTCCGCACCGGAGTTCTTCGGAACTCCAGCGCCGCCCCGGTATGGACGGTCACCGTGCAGGCGCCTGCTGTCAACCGCCTGACGGGCGCGGCCACATGGGCCCCGCTCGGCGACAGGGCCTGGGCCGATTCCACCGCCGGGCGCCTGCGCGAAGCCGGGTTCGAACCGCGCCTGGAACAGGTGCTGTGGGACGAGTACGCCGACACCCCGCGTGGCACGATGGGTTGGCAGGTCAGGGTCGGCCGGTATGCCACCCAGGACCAGGCGGGCACCATGAACTCGGCCGTGTCGGCTGCCGGGTTCCGTACGTCCGTCGAATGGACCGGCTACGACGGCCGGCAGGCGGCCGACGCGGAGAACATTCACGTCGCCGTTCTGGACCCGGCGCGTCTTCACGGGACGATCGCGGTCAGCGACGGCGGCAACGTGGCCGACCGGGAGAAGACCTCGGCGGTGGCCGCCCGACTCGGCTCACCGATCGGCGTCAACGGCGGCTTCTTCATCACGTCGGACTCCGACGGCGTCCAGGGTACGGTGGCCGGCCTGTCCGCCGTGCACGGCAGGCTCGAGTCGATGGCGGTCGGTTCCCGTGCCGCGCTGATCCTGGGCGACGGGGGTCGGCGGCCGCGGATCGCCGACCTGTCCACCACTGTCACCGTACGGGCAGGAGCGGCAACGTACGGGGTGCAGGGAATCAACCGGGTGCCGGGCAAGGTCCGCAACTGCGGACGCCCCGGTGCCGCCCCCACCGACCAGCCCCGCCACGACACCACGTGCACCCTGGCGAACGACCTCGTGAAGTTCACCCCCGCGTTCCGCGCTCCGCTCCCCACGGGCCCGGGCGTCCAGACGGTCCTCGACGAGCACGGCATCGTGGTCTCCACAGGCGGCCGCGGTGGTGTCGCGCCGGAGCACGGCTCGGTCCTGCAGGGCACCGGGGCAGCCGGGAACTGGCTCACAGATCACGCGCGCGTCGGCAAGCGGCTGTCGCTGCGTGAGGTCGTCCGGGACTCCTCGGGGCGGCAGGTCAGGCTCGGTCCCGATGACAGCATCGTCAGTGCGGCTCCCACCCTCGTCGAGGACGGCCGCATCCACATCGATGCCGCCACCGAAGGCACGCTCGACCCGCAGGACCTGTCGTTCGGATTCGCCTGGTCCAACGTTCGCCAGCCCCGTACCCTTGCCGGCATCGACGGGCGGGGACGGCTGCTGCTGGTCACGGTGGACGGGCGGCAGCCGGGAGTGAGCGAGGGCTTCACGCTGGGCGAGGCCGCGCGCTTCATGCGGTCGCTGGGCGCGGTGCAGGCTCTCAACCTCGACGGAGGCGGGTCCTCCGCGATGGCGGTAAAGGGCTCCCTCGTCAACGTCACCTCGGACGCCACGGGTGAACGCGCCGTCGGCGACACGATTCAGGTCCTGCCGGAGCGACGTACCTCCTGACGCCGGCGGATCACCGGAGGCGGCGGCCTGCCCGGCAGCCCTGCCGGAGCGTGTCTCCTGGGCCGCCGCCCCCGAGCCCGGGCTCCGGGCAGGCCGCCTCCACGCCTGCGGCCCTGCAACGGGGGATGCCTCGCGCCCCCGTACGGACCGTCTGCGATCGCGCCCACCGGATTCGTTCGCGAGGCTGGGCTGAGCCGAGTCCGTACGTACGTCCCCAGGAGCAGGCATGCAGCAGGACAAGCACCCTTCCTACCGTCCCGTCGTCTTCCGCGACCGCTCCGCGGGCTACGCCTTCCTGACCCGTTCCACCGCGTCCAGCGACCAGACCATCGACTGGGACGACGGCAACACCTACCCCGTCATCGACGTGGAGATCTCCGCCGAGAGCCACCCCTTCTTCACCGGCAAGGCACGGGTCGTCGACACCGAGGGGCAGGTCGCGAAGTTCGAGCGGCGGTACGGGGAGGAGGGGGGCAAGGACGTCTCCTGACCCACCACCCACCGCTCCGGCGCCCCCGTATGCCCTCCGGACGCCGCCAACCCGCTTGCCGCGGTGCGCAGCCGTCCGTACGGGATCGAGCCAGGGTTCGCCCCGTCGGGCACGGGCGCCGCGACCGGACTCGGCTTCCGGCTCTGCACCGGGGCGAGAGGCCGACGAATGGTGGTCGGCCAGGACGTCGGCGCCGGGAAGCTCGTCGTGAACCGTTCCGCTGCAGGTGTCTGCGACTTCGCGCAGCACTTTGTGAGACGGACCTCCACGCCTCTGTCCCTCGACGCGGCGGAGGGTGAACGGTGCCCGGACACGCTGTTCACGGACACCTCCTCGGTCGAGGGTCGAAGTCTTCGGCAGCGACGGCCGGGCGACGATCAGCAGCCCTCTTTCCCGAGCCGCCGAGCTGGTGCACCGAACGCCCCAGGGCATTGCAGGTGTCAGGACGTGGAGCCTTGGCGAATGAGCAGGCTGTGAAGCGTCGACCACCTGCCAGGTAGCACTCCGACCTGGATGGATCCTGCCCGGCTTGCGGGGCAGAGGATGTCAACTGGACACCTTCGTTCGCGCACTCTAGGAGATCCCACCCTCATGCTCGACAGACTCGACCTGCTGGTCATCGGTGAATGTGTCGCCGACATCGTCCGGCTGCCGGGCGCGGCCGATCAGGTCCACCCGGGCGGCAGCCCGGCCAATGTCGCGTACGGTCTGGCCCGGCTCGGGCGCAGCGCCACTCTGCTCACCCAGCTCGGACCGGACGACAACGGGCGGCTGATCAGGGACCATCTGGCCACCGTCGGGGTCGAGGTCCGCACGGACGGGGCTACGGCGCCCACCCCTTCCGCCGCCGTGACCCTGGACGGCGCCGGCCGGGCCACGTACACCTTCGCGATCACCTGGACGCTGGACCCGGTGTCCCTGGACCGGCCGCCGCACCATGTGCACACCGGTTCCATCGCGGCGGTGATGGAACCCGGCAACGCGACCGTCCTGGGCGCCGTCGAGTCACTGCGGGCGGGCGCGACGGTCAGCTACGACCCGAATGTGCGGCCCGAGTTGATGGGGGACCACGACGCAGCCGTGCGGAAGGTCGAGCGCTGTGTCGCGCTCAGCGATGTGGTCAAGGCCAGCGACGAGGACTTGAAGTGGCTGTATCCGGGCCAGGAGCCGGAGCAGGTCGCCGAGCAGTGGCTCGCCACCGGCCCGGCCGTTGTACTCGTCACCCGAGGGGGCGACGGCGCGCTGGCCGTTCTCCCGGGCGGGCACGTGACGGTCGACGCCCTTCCCACCGACGTCGTCGACACGGTGGGGGCGGGCGACGCCTTCATGTCGGGCACGCTGCACGCGCTCGCCTCGCACGGGCTGCTCGGCGCGGGCGGCCGGGAGTGGCTGCGCTCGCTGGACCGGGACACCGTGACCGATGTCCTGCGCCACGCGGCGGCCTCGGCCGCTGTGACCGTCGCACGGGCGGGCGCCAAGCCGCCGGACGAGGCGGAGTTGAAGGAGGCGCTCACCCGCCTCTGAACAGGGTCACGACATGACGGTGCCACCACCCTCTCGCGGGAACGGTGGCACCGTCATGTCGTGCCGTCAGCGCGGGGTCATCCGACCGAGATGGCCCGGGGACCGCGCACCACGACGAGTGGAGTGTCCCCATCCGCCCCCGACGCGTGCTGGGCGAGGAGCGCCAGCGGACGTTCGCGGCCGAACAGCGGGAGTCGCTCGGGGCGGCGGATCGCGGGTGGCAGCGGCGCGGGTTCCGATGGGATCCGGGAGAGCGGCAGGGTACTGAGGGCATCGAGAGCCGCCAGGTCCGCACAAAGGCCGCGAGTCCGAAGCGGACCGTGCCGGGTGAGGGAGGGAATGCCGTGTTCGAAGTCGGCCGCCCTCGGCGAGCGCCAGGGCCGTCAGCAGCCGCCGTGCACTCGGCCGGGACCATCGCCCGGCCGGAAGCTCCTCACCCGCGCACTCCACCCGGAATCCGCCGAGCACCTGGATCGTGACGTCTTCCACCGTTGACGGGGCCACCGGATTCCCTCCGTGCGCCGGACCATGAGGTCGGTGCACGGTAGGAAGCCCGCATTACCCGGTCATTACCCGTGCGCCTGCCCGTGCGGTGCCGGGAGCAGATGGGGTGTGCTGTCGTCGTCGAGGAACTCCACGACCGCTAGGGCGAACAGCGCCGCGATGGCCATCCATACGGTGACCATCGCCGTCGGCCGGTTCCACACGATCAGCACGACGGCGGCCACCACGACGACCGTCCAGTTCAGCGGGTCCTTCGCACGGTGCACCCAGGCGCCGATCGGACCGCCGGTGATCCCGGCCGCGTCGCGTACGGCGCCGATGCCGCCGTGCCACATGGCCTTGACCCGGCAGGCGGCGCGACCCTCGCCGGAGAGCCAGGCGGCGAGAGCCACCACCACGCCCAGGGTGATCACCATCCTGATCCCGGCGCGGAGGTAGCCGACCAGGGCATCGAAAAACGAACCGGCCGCCGGCTGCGAAACCGACGCCGGGAGGCTGTCCAGATAGAACGCGCGGAACACCCAGAGCGCCACGCCGAGGACCGCGGCGCCCACCGCGACCGCGAGGGCCGCGGTGACCAGCGCGCGGCGTCGGCGCACGGCGAGCAGTACCCCGCCGGCGGCGAGCACGAGGGTCAGCACCGGCAGCCAGAAGCCGACGATCTGCAGCAGCCGGAACCCCTTCTTGGCCTTGCCGATCGCATCGGACGTCAGCACGGTGAAGTCGGTGTGGATTTCGGGGATCTTCGCGGCGATGGTCAGCCCGTGGTCGACCAGGAGCTGTTTCACCCGGTCGATCACCGGGGCGAGATCGATGACGACCGTGTCGTTGGTGAGCTTCACGGCACCGCCGCCGCTGCCGGTCAGTGCCTTGACGGCTGCCGCGTGGGCGTTCCGGTTGAGGGCGACCCACACCGTCTCGAAGGCCTCGGACGACACGAACCTGTCCACCGTCCCGTGCACGAAGTTCGAGACCCCGGTGGTGATCGGGCCGCTCAGCCGCCCCAGCGCCTTGTCGACGACCGGCCGGTCCGCGGGGGCCACCTGTTCGAGGAGGGCGTGGACGTCCAGATGCGTCATCACGGCATCGGTGACCCGGTTCGACACCGCGGCCTGCACATCGGGATCGGAGGCCAGGGGCTTCACCATCGCCACATAACGGTCGGTGTCACCGATGTCGTCCCTGGCCCAGGCGGCGACGATGCTCAGCGGGGTGAGGACGGCCGCGACGAGGATCAGCAGCACGGCGAAGAACGAACGGATCCGGGGCCGGGACCGTGCCGGAGTACGCGCCTCCAATTGCGCCATCCGTGCGCGCAGCGCATCCAGCTCGGCGCGGGCGCTGGAGGAATCCAAGTGATCGGGGTCCGGTGTTGCCATGACCCAAGGGGATGCCCTGCGCGTCCGTGCAGCGCGGCGGGTTGCTGCGAAAGGGTGAGCACGGGGGCTCGCGGGGGTACGCGGTTCACGCCCTCGGGCCTCGCGCGCCCCCGTTCGGCCCAGTAAGCGCATCCTCGCCGGGGCGACTGCCGTTCGACAGCCGGCAGGCCTGATCGATCGCGGAATCGGAGCAGCGAGTGGCGAGGGGATACGTACTCGACGGCGGTGGGCAGCGGGACGCGGAGCGGCTCACCGGGTCGTTCGCCCGGCCCTTGACCGTGCCCGGCCAGGGTCCCGGCCCGGCCCCCGTACGGACCGCGGTCCTGGAAGCCGTCGCGGGGTGGGTGCCGGGGGAACCGGTGGGCAATGACGCGTTGCCCTCCGCCTGGGGCGTGGACGATGCCTGGGTGCGCGCCCGCACCGGCATCGTCAGCCGCCACCGGGCCGGGGTGGGACTGGCCACCGGGGACGTCGCCTTCGAGGCCGCCCGGCGACTGGTCGGGGACGACGGTTCGACCGCCGCCGGGCCGGTGGACGCGCTCGTGCTCGCGACCGCCACCCCCGACCATCCCTGCCCCGGCACAGCTCCCGCCCTCGCTGCCCGGCTCGGTCTGGGAACGGTCCCCGCATTCGATCTCGGCGCCGCGTGCAGTGGCTTCGTCTACGGGCTCGCCGTCTGCCGGGGGCTCGTGGCCGCCGGTCTCCACGACCGGGTGCTGCTGGTGGGCGCAGATGTGTACTCGGCCTGGCTGGACCCGGCCGACCGGTCGGCGGGCGTGGTGTTCGGCGACGGGGCCGGTGCGGCACTCGTGGGAGCCGGACGGGCGGGGACCCCCGGTGAGCTGCTCGACTTCGACCTGGGCAGCGACGGCACCGGGTACGACCTGATCACCGTGCCCGGTGGCGGTGCGCGGTCCCGCTCGACGCCGGAGCAGGCCGCCGAGGGCGACGAGTTCTTCCGTATGCAGGGCCCCGCCGTGTACCAGCACGCCGTCGAGCGCATGACGGGATCCTGCCGGGCTCTGCTGGCCAAGGTGGGGTGGGACGCCGCCGACGTCGACCACTTCGTACCGCACCAGGCCAACGCGCGGATTCTGCGGGCGGTGTCCGCCCGCGTCGGCATTGACGCGCGGCGCTGTGTCACGCACCTGGAGCGGGTGGGGAACACGGGCGCCGCGTCGATTCCGCTGGCGCTCGCCGACGCAGCCTCCAAGGGCCGGTTCCGGGCCGGCGACCAGATGCTGATCACCGCCTTCGGAGGCGGTCTGACCTGGGGGTCCGCCGCTCTTCGCTGGCCGGGAAACCCGCATGAACCACGCACGGAGCGCGACGGAGGAAACAGGACATGACGCAGACTGACACAGGGGTCGCGGTCACGGGAGTGGGGCTGGTGACCCCCGCCGGCGCCGACGAGCACGCCTTCTGGGCGGGGCTGTGCGCGGGACGCTCCATGGCGCGGCGCTGCGACGAACTGGCAGGACTGCCGGTCGACTTCGCCTGCCCGGTCGACGGGATCGACCTGGACCTGGTGGTGGGCGGCCGATCGGTGTGGCGGATGGGACGGTTCGTGAAACTGGCCCTGGTCGCCGCCCGGCAGGCCGTCGCGGACGCCGGACTCTCCCCGGAGGCCTGGGACGGATCCAGGGTCGGAGTGGTGGTCGGCGTCGGCGTCGGCGGAGTGTCCCTGCTCGTCGACAACGTGCGCAAGCTGGACGACGCCGGACCGGAGGGGGTCTCTCCGCTGCTGGTACCGATGATGATCCCGAACGCGGCGGCCGGCGAGGTCGCGATCGAGCTCCGCGCCCAGGGCCCCAGCCTTGCGCCCGCCACCGCCTGCGCCTCCGGGTCCACCGCGATCGCTGTCGCCCGTGACCTGCTGACCAGCGGTCGGTGCGACACCGTGGTGGCCGGCGGGGCGGAGTCCGTGCTGACGCCGCTGGTGGTGGCGGCCTTCGCGAAGATGGGGGCGCTCTCCACCCGGACAAGCGATCCGGCGGGCGCGTCGCGGCCGTTCGCCGCGGACCGGGACGGGTTCGTCCTCGGCGAGGGCGCCGCCATGCTCGTACTGGAGCGGACCGTCGACGCCCGTGCCCGCGGCGGCCGGCTGCGCGCGCTGCTGACCGGCGCGGGCTCCAGTACGGACGCCCGCCACCCCACCGCTCCCGCGCCCGACGGCTGCGGTGCGCAACAGGCGGTGGAGGCGGCGCTGCACGAGGCGGGCTGGACGCCCCGCGATGTCGACCACATCAACGCGCACGGCACGTCCACCCCGCTGAACGACGCGATGGAGACCGAACTCGTCTCCCGGCTCTTCCCGCACCGTCCTTCCGTCACCGCCGCGAAGGGAGTGATCGGGCACACCCTCGCCGCTGCCGGTGCGATCGAGGCGGTGGCGACCGTACTGACGCTGGAACACGGCATCGTGCCGCCGATCGCCAACCTGGACGCGCTGCCGGACGGGTGGGACCTCGACTGCGTGACCAAGGAGCCGCGCAGGCAGGACGTCCGGCGGGCCGTCAGCCACTCCTTCGGCTTCGGCGGACACAACGTCGCGCTGGCCTTCGAGCGCGCCTGACCCGTTGTCCCGCCTGTGCAACGGACGGCGAGGAAGTGTGTCCTCGCCGTCCGTTGATCGTTCTGGTAGTCATGACCGCAACGATCGACAGCGTCGGCACTCAGTCCACCGCGGACCTTCTCAAAGGTGTGCTCTTCGGTGATAACTTCCGCCAGGAGCACGGTCCTTGGCGTCGGTTGATCTCCACGCAGCCGTTCCGCCGCCCGGCCGACCGCACACCCGACGAGCGCCTCTCCCTCGCGTACGAACGGCTGAGGATCCTCAACAGCACCCTCGGCAGCGCCGCCGGAACGGCCGCCGACCCGCGCGCCCTCGCCGCCCTGCACGAGTGGATCGGCCCGGTGGACCCGGCGCTCACCACCGTCGCGGGCATCCACTACAACCTCTTCCTCGGCAGCCTCCTCGACCATGACGGCGATACCCGTCGCGATCTGTCGGACTTCCTCCGACTGCGGCGCATCGGCACCTTCCTCTGTACGGAGGTGGCGCACGGCAATGATGCGGTGGCCGTCGAGACCACCGCGACGTACGACCGCGCACGCGACGGTTTCGTCCTGCACACCCCGCACTCCGGGGCACAGAAGTTCATGCCCAACGCCAGCCCGGCCGGCGGCCCCAAGACCGGACTGGTCGCGGCACGCCTGCTGGCCGACGGCGCCGACCATGGAGTCTTTCTCTTTCTGGTGCCCCTCACCGACGAGGTGCGGCCGCTGCCCGGGGTACGGGTCCGCAGGCTCCCGGCACGCCTGGGCAGCCCGGTCGACCACTGTCTGACCTCATTCGACCAGGTCTTCGTGGAACGCGAGGCGCTGCTCGGCGGCGAGCACGGACGGGTCGGCGACAACGGGGAGTTCAGCAGCGCCATGGGCAACCGCAGGCGTCGCTTCCTCACCTCGATCGGGCGCGTCACGGTCGGCAAGATCTCCATGAGCGCCTGCGCGGTCGGCGCCGCGCGCGCGACGCTGGCCGTCGCGGTCCGCTACGGCGGCCACCGGTACATCTCCGGCCCGCGCGCCGCGCAGCCGGTGCCGGTGATCGCCCACCGCAGCCACCACGGGCCGCTGGCCGAGGCCATGGCCACTGTCTTCGCGATGAGCCTGCTGCACCGCAGAGCCCTCGACCGGTGGGAGGCACAGGGCGGCGCGGGGCCGGGCGCGGGGCGGGCCGAGGCGGAGCGACTGGTCGCCGTGGCGAAGGGGTGGATCACCTGGCGGGCCCGCGCGGTCATCGTCGAATGCCGTGAACGGTGCGGAGCGCAGGCGCTGTTGGAGAACAACGGCATGGCCGACCTCGTAGCCGGTGCGGAGGGCGTGATCACCGCCGAGGGAGACAACCTGGCCATCCACACCAAGGCCGCCGCCGAGATGCTGTTCGCCGCTCCGCAGACCCCGCAGGACAGCACTTCTGATACCGCGCCCGGAGATCTCGCCGACCCCCGGTTCCTCGGGCGGCTGCACGCGTATGTGGAGGACCTCTGGTTCGCCCGGGCCAGGGCGCGGATGAGCGGCGCCCGGAGTGATGGGCCGCTGGACCGGTGGAACGCGGCGTCCGGGCCGGCATTGCGTGGCGTCGAGGCCCACGCCCACCGGCAGGCGACCGAGGCGTACGCGGACGCGGTCACCGGAGTGCCCGAGGGGCCCGCACGTGATCGACTCGACGAACTGCAGCGGCTGTTCGCCCTGCGGTGGGTGGCCCGCAACAGCGGCGATCTGCTCGCCGCCGGTCGTCTGACCATCGACCAGGTCAACGCTCTGCCCGACGCCGTCGAAGGGCTCATCGCAGATGTCGCCGCGCATCTGCCCACCCTGATCGAGTCCTTCGCGCTGCCGGAAGAGGTGCTCGCGGACTGGCCCATCGCGGGCGCCGACTACGCCGACGTGTACGACGATCCGGAGGCGGCGTGGCGGAGCGCCGCGGGGGCCGAGGGGGAGCGGTGACGGCCCCGCAGGAGCGGGCCGCCGGGCGCACGCGCCGGGTACGGGAGGCCGCGCAGGCCCTCGGTGTCCGGGCCGTGCTGCTGGGGTACTGGGGCACGACATCCCTCCTCGCCCGGTGCCGCACGAACGCGCGTACGGGCGTAGGCGAATCGGTTCGCCGCAAGGCGTAACTGGAGGAACGTCATCCCGTTACTTCGGCGTCGGGACGGTGACATTCACCCGGTCCGACGCACCTGCACCACAGAGCGAAGAGGAAGATCATGAGTGCGATTCATCCCAAGATCACCGACGTCCTCATCAGCACCTTCAAGGTGCCCGCCGCCGAGATCCTCCCCGACTCCACCATGGACAGCCTGGAGATGGACTCGCTCGCCGTCGCCGAGTTCGCCGTCATCATCAAGGAGAAGCTGGGCGTCGACGCAGGCTCCGACAGGCTCTACAAGGACGCCACCCTGGCCGACATCACCCGGTTCATCGACGAGACGGTCGGCGGCGTGGCGACGGCGAGCGGCGAGGCAGCGATGAGCAACCCCCGATGAACAGGCCTGCCGTCGTCGTCACCGGCCTGGGGATGATCACCCCGGCCGGCAACGACACCGAAACCACCTGGAACGGGGTCTGCTCCGGGGTCTCGCCCGCCCGCGCCGTCCCCGAACTCGAAGGGTGTGAGATCGACTTCGCGTGCACGGTCTCCGGCATCGATCTGGACGAGGCGGTCGGCGGCCGGACGGCCTTCCGGATGGGGAAGTACGTCAAGTTCGCCGTCCTCGCGGCACGGGAGGCGGTCGCGGACGCCGGACTCGACCCGGCCGACTGGGACGGCAGCCGGGTGGCCGTCGTCGTCGGCACCAGCAGCGGAGGGTCCGCCGGCCTGACCGAACAGGCCGTCGCACTCGACCGGCGCGGGCCGGAGGCCACCTCCCCGTCCGGCATCCTGCTCACCATTCCGAACATGCCCGCGGCCGAGATCGCCATCCGGATACGGGCCACGGGTCCCAGCATGGCGCCGTGCACCGCCTGTTCGTCCGGGGCCACCGCGCTCTCCGTGGCCCGGGACCTGCTGGTCACCGGCCAGTGCGACATCGCGATCGCCGGCGCCACCGAGTCCATCGTCTTTCCGGTCGCCATGACCGGCTTCGCCCGGTCCGGCGCCGCCGCCCGCAGGGACGGCGACCCGGCCCGTCTCTGCCGGCCGTTCGCGGCCGATCGTGCCGGACTCGTCATGGGTGAGGGTGCCGCCCTCATGGTGCTGGAGCGGGCGGACGACGCCCGGGCTCGGGGGGCGGCGCCGAGAGCACTGCTCGCAGGCACGGGGGCCACCACCGACGCCCACCATCCCACCAGCCCGCATCCGTCCGGCGCCGTCGCCCGGGCTGCCGTCGAGGCGGCACTGCGCGACGCGGGCTGGCGGGCCGAGGACGTCGAACACGTCAACGCGCACGGCACGTCGACACCGCTGGGCGATGCCACCGAAGCCGCCCTCATCGGCCGGGTCTATCCGCACCGGCCGCCCGTCACCGCTCCCAAGGGCGTGCTGGGCCACTGCATGGGGGCAGCCGGAGCCATCGAGGCCGGGCTGACGATCCTCACGCTCCAGCACGGAGTCGTACCACCGATCGCCAATCTGGACGCCCCGGCACCCGAGTTCGACATCGACTGCGTCACCAAGGCGCCTCTCCTGCAGCCGGTCCGCCGCGCCGTCAGCCACTCCTTCGGGTTCGGCGGCCACAACGCGGTGATCGCCCTCCAGCGCCCGTAGACCTTGCGGCACTACGGCTGCGCCATGTGGAACTGGCGGAAGGCATCGTCGGACGCGACGGCGTAGCCGGCGCGGTAGCCGTTCCGGAACACGGTGACGGTCACGGCCGGCGCGGCCGAGGGTGTCAGATCGTCCGGCTCCGAAGCTGTCAGCCACCACCGGGCGGCGCGCCACCGTCAGGCGAGCCGCCATGGTGCGCGGCGTCCCCCGGGCATGACAGCGGCATGGCCGGGCCGGCCCGCGGCACTCGGCACGGTGCGGGTCCGGCCCTCGCCTCTGCGGCCCTCGCCTCTCGCCGGCCCTCGCCTCTACGGCACCGCACGCGCCCGATCACCGAGCCTGGCCTCCGAGCCTCCCGGTGAGGTCGTAGTGCCGATAGAGCTCCTCCTCCTCGGCCACGGAGAGATGCGCGTCCGCGTCCACCTTGGGGGCGTCCTTGACACTGTCCTTCGGATGCTTGATGTACAGGTCGGAGCCAACCTTGCGGGCCCCGCGGAGCGGCACGAAGCTCTCCTTCATACCGAACAGGCCGGTTCTCACCGTGATCCAGTCCGGTCGCCCGCTGTCGTCGTCGACATACACCCGCCCCACGCTGCCCACCTTCTCGCCCGCGGTGTCGTACACCGTCAGGCCGTCGAGCTCTCCGGGATCCGTGAAATCGTCAGGGGCTGCCATGACCGATTCCTCCTCGCCCGGGCGCGTCCGTGGGCGGGCCCACCAGGGAAGGCGCGTCCGGACTCCATCGCGCCTCACCCGGACGGACGGTGCAACCTCCCGGCCCGGAGAAGGGCCGTCCGCTGCGTCCCCGGGGGCGCAGTGCGACACCGATGGGGCCCCGCCCCGCGCACTGGGCCATTCGGGTGAGAACCCGTAGGGCCGCAACGGGTCCGTGAAATTCGGACCCACGCCCGGGACGGACCTCGCTCGGGTCTCAGGTACGCATGGTCCGCGTGGGGCGGAGCGATCTCGACGAGGGTGGCCGCGCCCGCCACCGGACTGCGAAGGCGTCCGTCTCCGCGTCCATGCCCCCGTTCCGCCCGCACGCGGAACAGCCGCCCGTCCGCCCAACCATCCCTCGTTCCGGGTGCGTTGACCGTAGGATCGGCATCCCGCCATCGGCCGCCCCGAACGGCTGCGCCAGCCGCCGGTCCGGAGCCGACGACCGTCAGGAGAGGCCCGTTGAACATCCCGCCGATACCGGGGCAGGCCACCGCGCACCGCATGGATCCGGCCGGCGGGTGCCCGCATGCCGACAATGCCCGGCTGCTCGCCCGGGGCGCCGTGGCATCCGTCGTGCTGCCGGGCGATGTGCCGGGGATGGCGGTGCTCGGGCACGACGCCCTCAAGGAGTTTCTCGCCCACCCCGATGTCGCGAAGGACGCACGCCACTTCACCGCGCTGGCCGAAGGACGGATCCCCGACGGCTGGCCGCTGCGGACCTTCGCCACCGTGCAGGGCATGACCACCGCCGATGATGCGGACCACCGGCGGCTGCGTGGGCTGGTGAGCAAGGCGTTCACCGCCCGGCGGGTGGAAGCGCTCCGGCCGCGCATCGAGACCCTGACCGCCGAGTTGCTCGACCGGATCGACGCGGCAGCCGAGGAGGGGGACGGGACGGTGGACCTGCGCGCCGGGTTCGCGATGCCCCTGCCGATGGGCGTCATCTGCGAGCTCCTCGGCGTCGACGGCCGGTACCAGGACCGCCTGCACCATCTGTCGAACCAGATCGTCGCCACCGACATCGGGCCCGTCGAGGCCATGGCCGCCAACCGGGAGCTGGTGGAACTGCTGAGCACCGTCGCCGCAGCCCGCGCCGAGCAGCCCGGCGACGACCTCACCAGCGCGCTGATCACAGCCCGCGACGACGGAGGAGACCGGCTCGGCCGGCACGAACTCATCGGCACCCTGCTCCTGATGATCATCGCCGGTCATGAGACCACGCTGAACCTCGTCACCAATGCCGTACGTGCGCTGTGCACCCACCGGGACCAGCTCGACCTGGTCACCACGGGCCGCGCGGGATGGGCCGACGTGGTGGAGGAGACACTGCGCTGGGACAGCCCGGTCAGCTACTTCCCGTTCCGCTATCCGACCCGCGACCTGACCCTCGACGGGACCGTCATCCCACAGGGCACCCCCGTACTCGCCGGATACTCGGCCGCCGGACGCGACACGTCCGTGCACGGCCCCGACGCCGACCGCTTCGACGTCACCCGGCCGGCCAGGACATCGGCGGCCCGCCACCTCTCCCTCGGCCACGGGCCGCACTACTGCCTGGGAGCGCCGCTCGCCCGGATGGAGGCGACGATTGCGCTGCAGCAACTGTTCCGCCGCTTCCCGGAGCTGGACGTCACCGTGCCGGACGAGAAACTGGTGCGCCATGCCAGCTTTGTCGGCAACAGCGTGCGGACACTGCCGGTACGGCTCCGCCCGGACACGGGCTCCGCCGCAGGCTGAGGCCGGACACCGCACGCAGTGCTGCGACTCGCGCCCCATATGATCGACAGGTCGTTGCCGACCGTCGTCCTTCTGTGCCACCGGGAGTGCACCATTCGTTCCGTACTCGTCCGCCCGCCCGGACAGCGCGTCGAGCTGCTGGCCCGGCAGGAGGACGGCCTCGCCCTGCACCATCTCGTCTGGCGGCTCGGACCCGGCTGGCGGGTGTGCAGCAGCGCCGTGCTCGGCGGCGGCATCGGTCCGCGCGCATGGATCCTCAACGCGCAGGTTCCCGGCGGCTATCCGCGGCTCGACCCCGATGCCCATCTCGCCGAGATCGCCGCCGCGGAGGATCTCACCGGACCGGGTGCCGCGCTGATGACGGCGGCCGATGTCACCGCGTACACGGTCGCCACCGACGAGGGCGTGACCGCAACCGTGACCAGCGGTCTCGGAGTACGGGGCTGGGCCGCCGACCCGGCTGCCGGAACCGACGGACCGCCGCCGCCGAGCACGGTCAATATCGTCGTCACGGTCCCCGTGGCTCTCTCCGACGCCGCACTGGTCAACGCGATCGCGACCGCCACCGAGGCGAAGGTGCAGGCGCTCCTGGACGCCGGACTCAACTGCTCCGGCACCCCCACGGACGCTGTGTGCATCGCCGCACCCGAACCCGGACCGGGGGCCGCGGCGCAGCCGTTCGCCGGCCCGCGGTCGCGGTGGGGATCGCGACTCGCCAGAGCAGTGCACGGTGCCGTGCTCGACGGCGCATTGCGGCAACCTTGACCTCTCACCGCCCCGCGCCGGCGCGGGGCGCGGCCGACGAAGGGACCACGCTCTCATGACGTCCACACCTGCCCACGTCACCCGTAAGCGGCCGACCGTGGCCGTCCTCGGCACCGGGATCATGGGATCAGGGATGGCGCGGAGCCTGCTCCGGGCGGGACTCGGCGTCCGTGCCTGGAACCGTACGCAGTCCAAGGCGGCTCCTCTCGCCGCCGACGGCGCCACAGTCACCGAGACGGCGGAGGAAGCCGTACGGGGCGCCGATGTCATCGTGACCATGCTCAACGACGGCCTGTCCGTCGCCGCCGCGCTCACCGCTGCCGCGTCGGGCGTGCACGGCGGTCAGATCCTGTTGCAGAGCTCCACCGTCGGACCCGACGCCACCGCTGATCTCGCCCAGCGGGCGGCGGACTTGGGACTCGTCTATCTCGACGCCCCGGTCGCCGGAACCAAGCAGCCCGCAGAACAGGGCGCGTTGACGGTCTTCGTCTCCGGCCCGTCCGCCGTCCGGCCGTCGGTGGAACCGGTGTTGGATGCGATCGGGCAGCGCACGGTCTGGGTCGGAGAGGCCCCTGGTGAGGCCTCGCGACTGAAGCTCGTGGTCAACACCTGGGTGATCAACATGGTGGGCAGCATTGCCGAATGCCTCAATCTTGCCGAGGGACTGGGCGTCGACCCGCAGTCGTTCCTCGACGTGATGAAGGGCGGCCCGCTGGACTCCGCCTACCTCCAGGGCAAGTCCGCGGCGGTCCTTTCCGGCGACCTCACCCCCAGCTTCGCCCTGTCCACCGCGCTCAAGGACACCCGCCTCATCCTCGAAGCCGCCGGACGGTCCGGGGTGATCCTTGACCTGGTCGCCGCGTCGGCCGACCGGTTCGAGCGCGCGGAGGCGGCCGGCCACGGCGGTGAGGACATGATCGCCACCTACTACGCGGGCCGTCCGGCGGAGAAGGCCGACGACTGACCGTCGACGACCGCGGCGGGAGCCGGGGCCACGCGCTCCGTGGCCCCGCCGAACGCGAGGAACGTGGTGCGTGAGGCGAGCAGCCAGACCCCGTCGACCTTGCGGAACGTGTCCTCGTAGTGTCCGATGTTGGCGGGCAGCCTGGGCAACGGCAGGCTGTCGCTCGTCCCGTCGATCCGATAGGTCGCGAAGTACGTCGTCGACGACGCGGTCGTCGCCGAGTCCACCGTGACGAGGATGTTCGTACACATCCGCCGTGACAGCCGGTCTGCCGGCCGGCCGCCGAAGTAGTCACGCAGCGCCTCGCGCCCCACGATGCGGCGCTCGCCGCCGGGCCATTCCCATGTGCCGTCGGCGGTGAACAGCTCGGCGACCGTCCCCGGTTCTCCGAGGTCGAGCCGGCGGACGAACTCGATGACGAGACGTTCGCAGGCCCGCTCGGCGAGCAGTAGTTCCAACTGGTCAAGGGACGTACGGGAGTTGTTCGACATCCCGAAGTCGTATCAGTCCGGGTCGCGGCCGTGCCAGAGCATTTCTGCCGGCCGCCCCGCCCGTCAGACGACGTGTACCCCGTGCCGTACGACCGCGTCGAAGAGATAGCCCTGTGTGTTGTGGACCGCGACGTCCGGCTGCGTACGGCCCGTCCGGTCCGTCGCCCGCGCCAGCAGGACCGCCGGACCGCGCTCCTTCGGCAGCCAGTCGGCCGACCAGCGGACCCAGCTCCCACTGCGCGGCTCGTCGCGCAGCCGGGCGCGCCGCCATCGGGCGCCGCCGTCGGTGCTGACCTCGACGGTACGCACCGGGGCCCCGCCCGACCAGGAACGTCCGGTGAGCACCTGGCGCCGATGCACGGGAACCGACACGCCGGGTGCCAGTTCGAATGCGCTCTTCAGCGTCTGCCGGGTCAGCGGCGCGCTGCCCTCCGGCGGGTACGCGGGGCCGAACAGCCGGTAGAGACCGGTGTTCCACGGGGAGAGCAGGGGTTCTGCACTCACCTCGATGTCGCCGACCCACTTGATGTTCGCGATACCGACCCAGGACGGCACGATCAGGCGCACCGGATACCCGTGGTCGGGCGGCAGAGGCTCGCCGTTCATCTCGTACGCGAGAACCACATCGTCCAGCGCTTTCGCGACGGGCAGCGGCCGCCGCACCCGTCCCAGGTTCGTCCCGTCGCTGACGACCTCGTTGTCGAGCCCGCGCGGCAACACGTCGACCGCGTTCCTGCCGATGCCCGCCCGCCGCAGTACATCTGCCAGCCGCACCCCGCGCCAGCGGGCCGTACCGATCGCGCCCAGGGTCCATGCGGTGCCGCTGACCTGCTGGTTCTGCTGCGTCGAGTAGAAGCTGCGGGCGTTCCCCGCGCATTCGACGAACGCGGTGCGGGTGACGGACGGCAGGGCGCGCAGCTGGTCGTACGTGAAGTCCACGGCCGGGCCCGTCAGTCCGCTGCCCCATACGGTGAGCCGCCAGCCGGCTGCGTCGATCCTTGGTGTGACGGTGTGGTTGCGTACGAAGAAACGGTCGGCCGGAGTGAGCAGGCCGGTGGATCGCAGCGCCGCGAAGTTGGTCTCGGCATTGGTGCCGCGCACGGTGAAGAGCTCGGGTGGCAGCGGCTTCACGATGCCGGGGGCGGGTGAGTCGGCCGCACGGGCGGGAGCTGCTGCCACAAGACCGGTCACCGATGCGGCGGCTACGAACCTCAGCAGATCACGGCGCTCGATCCCGGCGGACCGGGCGACCCCGCGCGACCACTGGCCCAGTCGCATCCGGTCGTACGCGGCCTCGGACGGCGGAACGGATCTCATGAACACTCCAGGGTGGGGAGACAACAACTGGGATGGCACAGCGACGGGATGCAGCGGGGGCAGGATGTCGGACGGCCGGGATCTCAGGGCGACTCTCGGCCGTCGGTGGATCAGGTGAGCAACTCCCTCACCAGAGCGCCCACCTGGCCCGTCTCGATCAGGAAGCCGTCGTGTCCGTAGGGCGACTCCATGGTTCTGAGCCGGTCCGCGCCGGGCAGGAGCGCCGCCAACTCCGCCTGCTGCGCGAGCGGGTAGAGGCGGTCGGAGTCGACGCCTGCGACCAGGGCGGGCATCCGGGCACGGCGCAGCGCCTGCGCGATACCACCGCGGCCCCGGCCGACATCGTGCCCGTTCATTGCCGCCGTGAGTGTGACGTAACTGCCCGCGTCGAAGCGTTGCACCAGCTTGGCCGCGTGATGGTCGAGATATGACTCCACCTGGTAGCGCCCGCCCCGTCGCGGGTCCTCGCCGGTCTGGGCCTGCCTGCCGAACCGGGCACCGAGCTCCGGCTCGCTGCGGTAGGTGACATGGGCGATCCGCCGGGCCAGTCCGAGGCCATGGTGCGGACCGCTGCCCGGCGACGCCGCGTGGTAATTACCGCCTCGCCACCCGGGGTCGGTGCGGATCGCGGAGATCTGTACGGCCCCCCAGGCGATCTGTTCCGCCGACGCGGCCGCCGGAGCGGCCAGCACCAGCAACGATCCGGTGCGATCCGGCCGGCTCGCCGCCCATTCGAGCGCCCGCATTCCGCCCATCGATCCGCCGATCACCGCCGCCCACCGTCCGATACCGAGCTCGTCGGCCAACTCGGCCTCGACCATGACCTGATCACGGACCGTCAGATCGGGGAAGGCGCCGCCCCAGTGAGCGCCGCCCGGACGCCGTGACGACGGGCCGGTGCTGCCCTGACAGCCACCCAGAACATTCGGGGCGACGACGAACCAGCGGTCGGTGTCCAGCGCTCTTCCCGGACCGATCAGCGCATCCCACCAGCCCGCTGTCGGATGTCCGGGTCCGGCAGGTCCGGCCACATGGCTGTCACCGGTCAGCGCATGCAGCACCAGTACCGCGTTGGCGCCGTCCGTAGCCAGACTCCCCCAGGTCTCGTACGCCAGTCGCACACCCGGCAGCGAGCTGCCGGACTCCAGCGCCGCCGGCCGTCGCAGCGTCACCCAGCTGCGGCGGCCCGGCGGATCCCCCTCCTGCCAGCCTCCGGTGGCCGGCGGGAGGGGGTGTGCGAGGGGCGAAGTGACCATCCTGTTCAGGACGCCGCCTTCGCGGCGCGGAACCCCGCCTCCAGATCGGCCTTGAGGTCGTCCACGTTCTCCAGGCCCACCGAGAGTCGCACCAGCCCGGCGGTCGCGCCGGTGGCCGCCAGCTGATCCTCGGTCAGCTGGCTGTGCGTGGTCGACGCCGGATGAATGATCAGACTCCGTACGTCACCGATGTTGGCGAGGTGGCTGAAGAGCTCGACCGCGTCCACGAACCGCTTGCCCGCCTCCACCCCGTCCCGCAGTTCGAAGGCGAGCACAGCTCCGGCGCCCCGCGGCAGATAGCGCCGCCCCGCCTCGTACCACTTGCTCGAACTCAGCCCCGCGTAGTGCACGGCGGACACCTCGTCGCGCAGCTCCAGCCACTCGGCCAGTGCCAGGGCGTTGGACGTGTGCCGCTCCAGCCGAAGACTGAGCGTCTCCACGCCCTGCAGCAGCAGGAACGCGGAGTGCGGGGAGAGCGCGGGCCCGAAGTCGCGCAACAGCTGGACCCGGAGCTTCACCGCGAAGGCGCTCGGCCCCAGATCGGGCCAGTAGCGCAGCCCGTGGTAGCTGGGGTCGGGCGAGCTGAAGTCGGGGAAGCGCTCGGCATGGGCGCCGAAGTCGAACGTGCCGCCGTCCACCACCACACCGCCGATGGTGGTGCCGTGGCCGCCGAGGAACTTCGTCGCCGAGTGGATCACGACATCCGCGCCGTGCTCGATCGGGCGCAGCAGATACGGGGTGGGCACGGTGTTGTCGACGATCAGCGGCAGTCCGGCCGCGTGCGCGGCATCGGCCACCGCCCGGATGTCGAGGACGTCGCCGCGCGGGTTGCCCAGGGTCTCCGCGAACAGCGCCTTGGTGTTCGGACGGATCGCTGCCGTCCAGGCATCGATGTCGTCGGGGTCGTCGACGAACGACACCTCGATCCCGAACCGGGGGAGCGTGTGGCGGAGCAGGTTGTACGTGCCGCCGTAGAGCGAGGTGGAGGAGACGATGTGGTCCCCGGCGCCGGCCAGCGTCAGGATGGCGAGGGTCTCGGCGGCCTGCCCGGAGGCCAGTGCGACAGCTGCAACGCCCCCTTCCAGAGCGGCGATCCGCTGTTCCAGGACGTCCTGGGTTGGGTTGTGGATGCGCGTGTAGATGTTGCCGGGTTCCGCGAGCGAGAACAGATCGGCCGCATGACGGGTGTCGCGGAAGACGAACGACGAGGTCTGGTAGATCGGCACCGCACGCGCGCCGGTCGTCGGGTCGGGGACGGCGCCGGAGTGGATCTGCTTGGTCTCGAAGGACCACGCGGATTGCGCGGCCGCATCCTGGTGGTCGTGGTCCTCGGGGGTGTGTCCTGCGGTGACGGAGTCGATGGGCTGGCTCATGACGTTCCTCGCACGGTAGATCTGTGGCGGAAATACGGTGAGGGGCAGGGGGCGACGCACTGACTACGGACCGTAGAGCGCGTCACACGGGTGCGGAAGCTTGCCTCGGGCATGGCCATGAGGCTGCAATACCCCTGCAACAGAAGGCTGTTGGGGCAGTGGCGTTGTGGTCCGCTCAGGCGGCCGTGGAAGCGCCGGACGGGATCCCGAAGGCCGGGGCCGGTACGGTGTCGGGGCTGAGCAGGACGGACGGGCGGCCGTCCGTACCGATCGGGACATCGCCGTCGACGGTGACCCGGCGCAGTTTGCGGTCGTGCGTGTCGGAGTCGTCCACGCCGTAGTGCTGGGTGGCGCGGTTGTCCCAGATGGCCACATCACCCGTCTGCCACTGCCAGCGCACTGTGTTCTCCGGACGCTCGATGTGGGACTGGAACAGATCGATCAGGGCCCGGGAGTCGCGGCCGGTGAGTCCGGCGATCCGCTGGACGAAGTTGCCGAGGAGCAGCACCCGTTCGCCGGTCTCGGGGTGGACGCGCACCACCGGATGCTCGGTGCGGAACTTGGTGGAGGTGAACACCTCGCGGTATTTGGCGAACGCCTCGGGCCGGGCATCGGGGCGCACCGCCGCGTAGTCGTAGTCGTTGGAGTGGATCGCCCGGAGGCTGTCGGCGAGGGCGCGCAACGGCTCGGGCAGTTCGGCGTAGGCGGCTGCCGTGTTGGACCACAGGGTGTTGCCGCCGTACGGCGGAATGGTAACGGCCCGCAGGATGGAGAATGCCGGGTAGGCGGGCACGAAGGTGACGTCGGTGTGCCACTGGTTGGCCCGGCCGCCGTGGTCGGAGTCGATGCCGAGCGCGTAGCGGCCGTCGGCGGACGGCACGGTCGGGTGGGCGACCGGGGCACCGAGGAGCCGTCCGAACGCCTCGTGGCTCTCCCCGTCCAGGTGGTCCTGGCCGCGGAAGAAGATCACCTTGTGATCGAGGGCGGCAGCGCGCACGGCTGCCACGACGGCGGGTTCGAGATCGCCGCCGAGACGGACGCCGGACACGACGGCTCCGATGCGGCCGCCGATCCTCTGGACGGTGACGGGGTTGGTGGCGACGGTGGTGGTGTCATGGGTCGGGTCGACGACGGGTGCGGAGGTCATGGCGGAGCCCTTTCCGTACGGAAATGGTGTGTCCGGGAGTGATGGGCGAGCGCGGGCACGGCCGCGCATCGGCGGTGCCGTGGGAGTCGTCGCTGCGGCAACGTCCGTGCGTGCGTCAGCTGTTCAGCGGAGCTGGTCGCAGCGGAGAGCGCGGCTACACGCCGCGGACGCTACGCGTCCCAGATCGACGTGGCGCCGCGAGACGAGAGTCGAGGTCGCGGACATGCCGCGAGCGTGTCAGCGGCTCCGGAGGCCGTCAACTCCGGCTGCGATGTCCGTAGAGAGGGCCCGGAGACCGGAGCAGGTGGCGGTCACCCCATTGCCCCGCAGCTCCCCACATGACCTCTGACCTGCACAGTCATCCCCATTCACAAGGGCTGCGCGGAGACCGGTGGGCATGTGGCGGCGGGCGCCGAGGGGCCCACTCGATTTCATCGGGCCGCAATGTGGGGGAGGGGGGGCGGCGACAGGACCCGCGCAGAACCGCCCCACCGGTACGGGGGAGCCCGGTGGGGCGGTCGGCACCAGCCTGCCACAGGCGGCGTCCGAATGGGGGCCGACCGGCACGTACCCGTGAGCAGTTGAGTCGAAATCGATCCCGGACCGGATGGTGGGCGCCGTCAGGCGTGCGGGTGTCCGACGAGGGTGTGCGCGACGGCGGGGGAGTCCTGTGTCGTGCAGGAGTGGCTGCTGGGCCGCGAGGAACGGGCCGCGTCTCCCGCTCCGGCAGACGAGGGACGTCGTCCACCACCAGCGTCGCCTGGCCTGACATCGCCGGTACGTACTCCACCGAGTCCGCGCCGTGCGAGCCGACCTGGCTCTGTGCATGCGGGTGCAGACGGGTCCGGTAGATCCCGATACGGCCCAGCTCATGGCCGACGAACAACGGATCGACCGTGGACGGCGGCCGGGCGGGGCCGATCGGTGCGTACCTCGCCCCGGCCCGGATTCATTGCGACCCTGTGAACAGTGCACCGCCCGGGAATACATGCATGTCACACGGAGCTCTTGCAGCTGTAGCCGACAGCGGCTGCCAAGGCGGCCGATGCCATGAACCGGAGCGAGGGAGCTCATGCCGAAGGCGTACGTATTCACCCGCAGCGGCGGACCGGAGGTGGAGGCCTTCGTCGAGCAGGAGGTGCCCACCCCCGGACCCGGGGAGCTGCTCGTCGCGGTCCGTGCTGCCGGGGTCAACCCGGTCGACTGGAAACTGCGCAACGGATACACCAGGCCCGGCAGCGCGCCGCCGCACCATCCCGCCGTGTTCGGCAGCGAAGCGGCCGGGGTGGTCGAGCAGGTGGGCCCCGGTGCCGAGGGGTTCGAAGTCGGGGACGCGGTCTTCGGCAACCCGCTGACCGGTGGTTACGCCGAGTACACCGTGCTGCCCGTCGCGGTCACCGCGCACAAGCCGGACAGCCTGTCGTTCACCGACGCGGCCGCGCTGCCGGTCGCGGCGGCCACCGCGTACGACGGCATTCGCCAGCTGGACCCCGCACCCGGATCGACCCTGCTGATCAACGGCGCCGGAGGCGGCGTCGGTGTGGCCGCGGTCCAGCTCGCACGCCACTTCGGGGTCCGGGTCATCGGTACGTCGAGCGCGGCCAAGAGGGACTTCGTCGAGTCGCTCGGTGTCGTGCACGTACCGTCGGGACCCGGCATCGTCGACCGCGTGCGGGCAGTGGCCCCGGACGGGGTCGACGCGGTCTACGACCTGGTCGGCGGTGACGCGCTGCGGGCCGTCGCGGAGCTGCTCACGGACCGGAAGCGGCTGATCAGCGCAGGGGGCAAGCCGCTCGCCGTGGAACTCGGCGGGGCAGCAGTCGTCCGGGCCCGTACCGCCGCCGTCCTCGACGAAGTGGCCCGCCTCGCCGTCAGCGGTGCCTTCAGGACGTACGTGACGCAGACCTTCCCGCTCGCCGAAGCGGCCGCGGCGCTGCGTGCGGTGGAGAGCGGACACACCCGCGGCAAGATCGTGATCGAGGTGGAGGCCGCATGAGCGCCCCGCACCCCACCGTCCCCGGCGCGCACCCGCTGGACAACCCGGCCCGCGCCTCGCTGACCGGACCGCACGCCCACTTCGCCGAGCGCTTGGGCCGCATTCTGCGCTACCCGACCGACGTCTCACCGTGGCTTGCGCTGCCGGACCTCCCGGACGCGGCAGACTGGGCCGACGTCGCCGCACTCGCCGGCCCCGGAGGGTCTGTCACCCTTACCGCGCTGCGTGAGCCGCCGCCCGGCGACTGGGAGGTCACCTTCCGCGCGGAGGGCGTCCAGCTCGTCGACGACGGGGTGGACGCGGCCCCGGATCCGGAGGCTGTCCGCCTCGGTCCGGCCGATGTGCCGGAGATGCTCGACCTGGTCGCACGGACCCGCCCCGGACCGTTCCTGCCGCGCACCGTCGAGCTCGGCACCTACCTGGGTATCCGCCGCGACGGGGTTCTCGTCGCCATGGCCGGCGAACGGCTGCACCCGACCGGTTGGAGCGAGATCAGCGGCGTCTGCACGGACGAATCCGTGCGAGGCCAGGGGCTCGCCACCCGGCTCGTCCTCGCCGTCGCCCACGAGATCAGGGAGCGCGGCGAAACGCCGTTCCTGCACGCGTCGGCGACCAACACCAACGCCATCAGGCTCTACGAATCACTGGGCTTCCGGCTCCGGCGCCGGACATCGTTCCTCTCCGTCGTCGTGCCTCGGGACCTGCCGGTGTCCGACCGCCGCGGCGCGGGCGACGCACGGGCGGAGGCGCTGCGCTGACATCGGACCGCCTCTCCTGCAGCGCCGACTCCCGGAGTCCCGGGCCGATGGAAGGGACCTTCGGCCCGGGACTTCCGGACCGAATGCCGTCGGTCCGCCCCGCCCCGGGACTTTTGGCACGGCCCATGAGGCCGTAAGCCTCGTGTGCCGAACGCCGGACTCCGGGTGCACTGGAAAGTGAGTGCCGGAACCGGACCGGCGCCTGCAGGAGGAGGCAGTGCAGTGAGGATCGGGCTCCAGCGCTCCGCGGCCGTACGCAGTGCGGCGCTGCCGGTGACCGATGCAGGGGAAGCCGAGGCCTCCGCGGCCCGGGTCGGGAACGCGGCGTTGTTCGGCGGCCTGGCTCTGCTGACCGCTCTGATCGTCGTCCTCGACATACTGACCGGCAACGACCTGCGCATTGTGCCTCTGCTGGTCGTCGTGCCCGCATTCGTCTCGGTCTTCGGCACCATCCGGCAGACGGTGGGCGTCGCCACCTGGATCATGGTCGTCGTCGTCAGTTCCCGGCTGGTGTCCGGCGGGTCGTTCTGGGATCTTGCCAGCGGCGTCGTCTTCACCGTGCTGGCCTGTGGCCTGGGCATCGGTTCCTGCGTGCTGCGGATACGTCACGCCACCGAGATCGCCAGACTGCGCACCGCGGCGGTCGCTCTCCAGCGGCAGATCCTGCGCCCGCTGCCCGTCCTGACCGGCCATGTCGTCGCTCACGGGGTCTACGCCCCGATCGAGGAGGACCGGCTGGTCGGCGGTGACATCTACGAGGTCGTCGAATCGCCGTACGGAACACGGGTGATCATCGGCGACGTCCAGGGCAAGGGGATCGCGGCCATCGGAGCGGGGTTCGCCGCGCTCGGCGCGTTCCGGGAAGCGGCCATCCGCGAGCCCACCCTGACCGGGGTGGCGGACGCCCTGGAGGACGCGGTCGTCCGCCACAACACCTTCTCCGCCCAGACCGGTGAGACCGAACGTTTTGTCACCGCCCTGATCCTCGGCATCGACGACGGCGACCAGGTGGAGGCCGTGAACTGCGGCCATCTGCTGCCCCGGCTGCTGCACGACGGTGCGGCCGCCGCTGTGCCGCTCCGGCAGACCTCCGTCCCGCTGGGCATGGCCGAGCTCAGCAGCGAGCCGCGGGTGGCGGAACAGCTCGACTTCCCGTCCGGCGCGACGCTCCTGGTCTTCACCGACGGAGTGACCGAGGCCCGCAACGCCGACGGCACCTTCTACCCGCTGGACACCCGGCTCGGCCGCTGGGCAGGGAGCGGGCCGCGCGAGGTGCTGGACGCCCTCCATGCGGACCTCGACGCCTTCACCGGCGGCGTACGACGCGACGACATCGCGGTGCTCGCCCTGCGCAGGGCGCCGGTCGGGAGCCGCAGGCCCGTGCTGGCCGGCGAGGGCGCGCGGCGTACCGGGCAGGCATTCGGCGAACGATAGACAACGGGCCTGCCCTGGTCCCCATCATGTCCCGGCGCGACTCATGTCGCGCCGGGACATTTTTGGGTGTACGGTCCACATATGAATCCGGAACAGAAGACTCCGGATCGACGGAGCCGCAAGGCCCGCCGGACCCGGGACACGCTTGCGCAGGCCGCGTTCGAGCTCGTACTCGAACGGGGCCTGAAGAATGTGACGGTCGAGGAGATCGCGGAACGCGCGGATGTCGACCGGCGCACCTTCAGCCGGTACTTCACGAGCAAGGAAGCCGCAGTCCTGGACTCGCTCCGGGGTGACGGCGACCGGATCAACGACGCCCTGCGCGCCCGCCCCGCCGACGAGCCCCCGCTCACCGCCTACCGCCGCGCCGTCGTCGCCTGGCTCGACGACCCCGCGGCGCAGGCCTGGCACCGCCGGTCCCGGATCTTCGACCTGCTGGTCATCGCCGAGGAGGAACCCACCCTCTACGCGGCCTTCCATCACATCAGGGTGGACGCCCAGGAGGACTCCGTCGCCATCATCGCGGACCGGCTCGGCGTCGACCCGCGGCTGGACCTCCGTCCCGCCGTCACGGTCGCCGCAGGCGCCGGGGCACTCCTCGCCGCCCAGGCCACCTGGGTACGCGGCGGACGACCGGACGCCCTGCCCCAACTGGTCGGGCAGGCCTTCGACGCCCTCTCGGGACAACTGCTCGCGCAGCTTCCCGCCGGGCCGACGCAGCACAGCACCACGGAAGGAAACGCACCATCATGACCACCCCCCTCACCCCCGCCGACCAGGAGTTCGCCGGCCGGACCGCCCTCATCACCGGCGGAGCTTCCGGCATCGGACTGGCTCTGGCCCGTCGGCTCGCCGCGGGCGGAGCGGCCGTCGTCGTCGCCGACTACGACGAGGCGAACGCCCGCAAGGCAGCCGCCGAGCTGGAGAGCGCCGGCGCCAAGGCCGCCGCGGTCGTCATGGACGTGACCGACCCGGCCTCCGTCGAAGCAGGTGTGCAGCTCGCCGTCGACACGTTCGGTGCCCTGCACCTCGCCGTCAACAACGCGGGCATCGGCGGCCCGAGCACACCGACCGGCGAGTACGCCGTCGAGGACTGGAACCGGGTCGTCGCCACCAACCTCAGCGGGGTCTTCTACTCGCTGCGCTACGAACTCCCCGCCATCGTCGCGGCGGGCGGCGGCGCCGTCGTCAACATGGCGTCGATCCTCGGCACCAACGGCTTCGCGGGATCCCCCGCCTATGTCGCCGCCAAGCACGGCGTCGTCGGCCTCACCAAGACGGCAGCCCTCGAATACGCGGCACAGAACGTCCGGATAAACGCCGTCGGCCCCGGCTTCATCGACACGCCCCTGCTGCGCAACACCGAAGGCCCGGCCCGCGACCACCTCATCTCGCTGCACCCCGCCGGCCGCCTCGGCACCGCGGAGGAAGTGGCCGAACTCGCCGCCTTCCTGCTCTCCGACCGCGCCTCCTTCATCCACGGCAGCTACCACCTGGTGGACGGCGGCTACTCCGCGTCCTGAGCGGCGGCTGCGCGGCGGCCCGCACCCTTGTGTTCAGGGCCGCTGCGCCCCGTTCGGCGGGCCGGTGAGGCCGGGTGAACGGAGCCCGTCGCCAGTGGTCCGGGTCGCGGCGCGGCGTCCACGGATCCGTCCCGGCTCAGAGCGCCGGAGGGCCGGCGAACCCCACTTGGGACGCGGGCAGCACGCGGATGTTCCGCCCGGGGAAGTCGATGTGCCGGTAGATCTCGTTGTGGTGCGCGATCGACTGCCCCGGCGGGACGTAATCACCGGAGGCGGGGCGGACGGACGTGGTGTGCCCGTCCGCGACCAGCACCACGTCGTACCGGTGGCTCAGTGCCTGCCGCGCAGTGGTGTCCACACAGATCTCGGTCGCGAACCCGGTGACAACCACCTCGGTGACTCCCAGCGCCTTGAGGGTCTTGTCGAGCTCGGTGTCCAGGAAGCTGTCCGCGCTGGTCTTGTGGACGATCTCCTCGTCGGCGGCGGGCGCGAGTTCGGGCACGATCCGCCAACCCTCGGTTCCGGCCTCCAGCCCGTTTCCCCGGTGCTGAATCGTCACGACCGGTACGCCGGCGGCTCTGGCGCGTTCGCGGAGCCCGGCGATCACGGCGACGGTCTCCGCGGCCCGGTGCGCGAGCGCCACCAAGGTGTTCTGCATGTCGATCACGAGGAGCGCGGAGGTGTGCGGCATGGGCCCACGGTAGCGGCCTCCTCCGGGGCAGCGAGGTGATCCCGGACAAACGTGCCCACCTGGACCCGTCCCGGGGCGGCCGTCAGCGGGATGCGGGCGAGGCCGTGCGTATCCGTATCAGCGTGGCCCCGAGCCCCAGCCAGACGACGGCGAACAGCCATCCGGCCACCACATCCGTCGCCCAGTGCACTCCGAGCAGAACCCGGCTCACCCCGACGGCTGCGGCCCAGCAGCCGAGCAGGACAGCTACGGCGGCGGTGCCGGTGCTCGTGCCGGAGGCAGCGGCACGGGCTCGGCGCAGCCGTGCCCGGTGACCGATTGCCGCCACCAGCAGACCCGCCATCAGCGCGGATGTCGTCGCGTGCCCGGACGGGAAGGACAACCCCGAGGCGTGCGTCGCCCAGTCGCCCACCGCCGGGCGCGGGCGTCCGACCGCTTCCATCAGGCCGAAGCGCAGTGCCTGCCCGAGCAGCAGGAAGACCAGGGCGCCTGCCGCGCACGCCAGTCGGTGGCGTATGTCACGGCCGGCTATCAGCCCGGCGGCCACGGCGGCGGCGTACGGGAACACGCCCGTACCCGTCGCCGTGACAACCCTGGCCATGGTGACGAGAGCGGCGGGCCGTCGGTGCAGGGACCAGGTGTGTGCGGCCCGGTCGATCGGCAGCACGGACCCGTGCCGGGCGGTGAGGACCACTGCCGTCAGGCCCAGGAGTCCGACGAACCCGATCAGTACAGCCCCGAGCGCCGTACGGATGCGAGGTACGACCGGATCCTCGGTGCACCGGGTCCGCCCCGTCACCGGGGCCTCCCCGCTCACCGCGCCGCCACCAGCGGACGCAACCGGCTGTCGCGCAGCCTCGCGACGGCCGGAGCGCAGCGCCGGGCGGCGACCGTCAGCGGCAGGGCCACGAGCGCACCGGTGGCCAGTCCGATGAGCACATCGTGCGGATAGTGCACACCGATCCAGACCCGTGACGCCGCCATCAGCAGCGCCGCAGGGACGGCGACCGCGCCGAGCCGGCGGTCGGTCAGCAGGATCGCGACCGCCGCGGCTGCCGCAATCGCCGCGTGATTACTGGGGAAGGACCAGTCGCCCAGCGGCGGGCATGCCTCCACGGTGACCGCATGCAGGGTCTGGCACGGCCGCTGTTCATGGACGGCGAGCTTCAGCAGATCATTGGCCACATACGCGGCCACCACGACCAGGGGCGCACAGAGCGCCATGGCCGCGCGGGCGGGGTCCCAGGAGCGGGACCGCCACCAGGCCGCGAGCATCAGCAGGGCGTAGAGCCCGAGACCGTAGTCCGACCAGGCGTGGATCGTGGAGTCCAGGGCGGCGGGGGAGCGCCGGGCGAGCTCGGTGATCGAGGTGTAGAGGCCACCGTCGAGCGAGGTGGCGGCCGAGGCGAGCGGCATCAGGTCCGGTCTCCTTCGACGGCGCGCCTGCCGCGCGAGCGCAGCAGTTCGGCAGCGAGGGGGATGAGGGAGACGACGACCACGACGGCGACGATCGGTAGGAGGTAGCGGTCGACATTCGGCACCGACGACCCCAGCCCGTAGCCCGCGAGCACCAGCCCGACCGTCCAGATCGTTCCGCCGACGATCTGCCAGAGCGCGAACTGCCTGGCGGGCACGTTGAGCGCCCCGGCCAGGGGGTTGAGCACCGTACGCACCACGGGGACGAAGCGGGCCAGCACGATCGCCCGTGCATGGCCGTATCTGTCGAGCAGCTCCTCCGCGCGGGCCGCGCCTTCGTGCAGCCTCCTGGCCCGGCTCCGGGCCAGCAGGGCGCGGCCGCCGCGGCGCCCGATCCAGTACCCGGTCTGTGCGCCGAGCAGCGCGCCGATCACGGAAGCGATGAGCACCTGGAACAGGGGGAGGTGGACCGGACCGTGTGTGCCGGGCACACTGAGCAGACCCGCTGTGAACAGCAGGGAGTCGCCGGGGAGGAAGAAGCCGACAAGCAGCCCTGTCTCGGCGAACAGCACGGCCGCGATGCCGAGCACGCCGAACGCGGCGAGCAGTGACCCCGCGTCCAGCAGGTTCACCGCTTGCGGCGCAGCCGCCAGTGAGGATACGGACACGGCGGAGGGCCTCCCATAATGGTGAGCGGGCGCTCCGGCGGGACGCCCGACTGACTACAGTGGTGTAGACGGTCTACATCACTGTAGACGTCCGAAGCGGGAGGAGAGTTCCCATGTCCCAGGCGCAGGGGATATCGAGCGGAGATCCGGACCCGCTCGGGCCCGGTGAGGCAAGCCCTCGACCGCACGGCGGGCCGGGCCCGGAGTCCGGTGCGGCACCCGGTGCGGAGCGACGCCCGGCCGGGGAGCTGGAATCCACCGTCCTGGCGGCCCTCTGGGCGGCCGACGCCCCGCTCACCCCCGGCCAGGTGCAGGGCGCCCTCGGCGCGCCCCTGGCCCGCACCACCGTCACCACGATCCTGACCAGGCTGTACGAGAAGGGCACGGTCACCCGTACCCGTTCGGGGCGCGGCTTCGCGTACACCCCCACCGAGGACGCGCCCGGCCTCACCGCCCGCCGGATGCACAGCGAACTGCAGAAGGAGGAGGACCGCAGCACCGTGCTGGCCCGATTCGTCTCGCAGCTCACCGACGAGGACGAGCAGCTGCTCAGGGAACTGCTCGACGGAGACGCCCGATGATCTACGCCGTGTGGGTTCCGCTGCTGATGCCGTTCGTCGCGGTCCCCGCGGCCCGCCGCCTGGCGGATGCCCTGTCACCCGTGCGCGCCGTGCGGCTGCTCGCCTCGACGGCCGTCGGCCTCGCCCTGTTCAGCACGCTCGCCCTGGTGCTGCTCGTGGTGCCCGGTGCGACCCGGCTCTCCGCCGTGGCCGCGGTCGGTGAACTCGTGAAGCCGCTCGCCGACGTCGCACCCGACGTGACCGTCCCGCTCGCAGCCGCAGCAGTCGCCCTGCTGGCCGGGTGCGCCGTCGCAGTCGCCCGTACCGTCCGCCGCCACTGGGTGGAGCTGCATCGTGCAAGCGTGCCGGCCGACGGCTCGGAGGGGGAACTGGCCGTTGTGCGCGACAGCCGCCCCGACGCCTACGCACTGCCCGGACTCCCGGGCAGTCCCGGCCGGATCGTCGTCACCACGGGCATGCTGCGCGCCCTGGACCCCGCCGAACGCGATGCCCTCCTCGCACACGAGCGCGCCCACCTCGCGGGGCGCCACCATTTCTTCCTCGCCGGAGCCGAACTGGCCGCCCGCTGCCACCCCGCGCTGCGCTCCCTGCGCGCACCCATGGGCTACGCGCTGGAGCGCTGCGCCGACGAGGCGGCGGCCATGGCGGTCGGCGACCGGCGGGTCGCGGCGCGTGCGATCGGCCGCGCCGCGCTCGCCGCACGCGCTGCCGAAGGAGCCGAGGGCCGACCCCGCGTGGCGCTCGCCGCAACGGCGGGGCCGGTGCCGCGCCGGGTCGAGGCGCTGCTCGGACGAGCGACCCCCCGACCGCGCGTCGGCCGTGCGGCCGCGGCGGCACTGCTGGCGTGCCTGGCCCTGTCCGGCGCGGCCGCACTCGACGCGACACATGATCTGCACAGCAGTATCGAGGTCGCGCAGGGCGAGAGCCCGCAGCGCTGATACGGCACGGCGCGGGTGTCTTTCCTGCGAGCGCCGACCGTGTGTGGCCGGGGCAACTCCTTGCCGACGGCCGGGGATCCAGGGCTATGCCTGCCGTCTAGCCACGCCGTCAACCGACGGCGGCGTGGTTACACTGGGCGCCATGGGTTCGTACCACTACTTCCGCTGATTCCGGGCATGGACGCCGCCGCGCGACGCTGAGCGTCGCCGTGTGACCCGTACGGTCACCACCGCGTGCCGCGCATCCCTTCCTTTCCGCCCGCCGGACACCCTGTCCTCGCAGCGCCCTTCCGCGCGCCGTCGAGGGCACGTCACCTCAGGGAAGCCCACCCATGCCTGACCAGCACGACCGCGCCCAGCTGACCATGAAAGACGTCTCCAAGGCGTACGGAGACCGAACCGTCCTCGACCAGGTGTCGCTCACCGTCCGCCCCGGCGACCGCGTGGGCGTGATCGGTGAGAACGGCTCCGGGAAGTCCACACTGCTCCGGCTGATGGCCGGGGCCGAGAAGCCGGACACCGGCGACGTCACCGCCCGGTTCCACGCCGGCATCGGCCACCTGTCCCAGACCCTCGCGCTCGGCGCCGCCCACACCGTGCAGGACGCCATCGACTCGGCACTCGCCGAGCTGCGTGAACTGGAACAGCGGATCCGCACCGCGGAAGCCGCGCTGGCCATGTCCGAAGCCCCGACCGAAGCCGAACTCGCCGCATACGGCGACCTGCTGACAGCGTATGAGGAACGCGACGGCTACCGGGCCGATGCCCGGGTCGACGCCGCGCTGCACGGGCTCGGGATCGGCCACCTCACCCGTGACCGCCCCCTCGGCACCCTGTCCGGAGGCGAACAGTCCAGGCTCGCACTCGCCTGCGTGCTGGCCTCCGCCCCCGAACTGCTGCTGCTCGACGAGCCCACCAACCACCTCGACCTCCATGCCACCAACTGGCTGGAGGACCACCTGTGCGCCCACCGCGGAACCCTTGTCGTCATCACGCACGACCGGGCCTTCCTGGAGCGCACCACCACCGTGATCCTGGAGGTCGACCGGGATCTGCGCAGCGTCGTCCGCTACGGGGACGGCTGGGACGGCTACCGCAGCGCGAAGGCCGCCGCCCGCCGCCGCTGGACCCAGGACCATCAGGCATGGCTGGACGACCTGACCCGTACCCAGGAACTGGCCGACGCGGCGGGCCGACGCCTGGCCGCCACCGGGAAGGACCCCCACGAGGGCTGGGGCAAGCACCGCCGCTCGCACGAGGCCAAGCTGTCCGGACAGGTCCGAGCGGCCGGAACCCGACTGGACGAGCTGCGGCGGTCACCCGTACCCGCCCCGCCCCAACCGCTGCGTTTCACCGCTGAACTGACCGTCGCGGCGGACGGCGAACCGCACCAGGAACCACTCGCCGAACTCGACTCCGTCGTGGTCGGCGACCGGCTCGACCTGCCTGCCTGGCAGGTGACTCCGGGACAGCGACTGCTGGTCACCGGCCCCAACGGCGCCGGGAAGACCACTCTGTTGCGGGTCCTGGCCGGAGACCTCCGCCCCGACCGCGGCACGGTCCGCCGTCGGGCCAGGATCGGCTACCTCCCACAGGAACTTCCCGCCAGGCCGACCCGCCGTACGCTCCTCGCGACCTTCGCCGCCGGGCGTCCCGGCCACCCCGATGACTGGGTGGAACACCTGCTCGCCCTGGGCCTGTTCCGGCCGGAGGATCTGACGGTGCCCGTCGCCGCCCTCTCCGTCGGGCAGCAACGACGGCTCGCCATCGCCCGGCTGGTCACCCGCCCGGCCGATCTGCTGGTGCTGGACGAGCCGACCAACCACATCGCGCTCGACCTGGTGGAGGAGCTGGAGGCTGCACTGGTGCAGTACAGGGGAGCGGTGGTCGTGGTGTCGCACGACCGCAGTTTCCGCAGCAGGTTCGTCGGCGACAGGCTGGAGCTCCGTGCCGGACGACCGGTCGCCGGGACCCGCACGTAGAGTTCGCGCAGCACGACCGACGCGAGACGAGCCACCCGGAGCAGCTGCTGTGAGAGTGATCATTTTCGGCGCCACCGGGATGGTGGGCCAAGGCGTACTGCGGGCCTGCCTGCTCGACGACCGGGTCGAGAGCGTCCTGATCGTCGGCCGTACGCCGGCAGGTGTGCGGCACCCCAAGATCCGTGAGGTCGTCCACCGCGACTTCACGGACTTCTCGGCGATCGACGCCGAACTCACCGGGCTCGACGCGTGCTTCTTCTGCCTCGGCGTCACCTCGGCCGGTCTGAGCGAGGAGGAGTACTCCCGCATCACGTACACGTACACCCTGGCCGCGGCCCGGGCGGTCGCCGCCCACAACCCGGGGCTGACCTTCACATACGTCTCCGGGGAAGGCACGGACAGCACCGAGAAGGGCCGCACCGCGTGGGCGCGGGTCAAGGGGCGCACCGAGAACGAACTCCTGGCGATGGACTTCCACGCGTACATGTTCCGGCCGGGCTACATCCAGCCGCTGCACGGCGCGACGTCGAAGACCGCCTTGTACCGCTGGATGTACCGGGGTGTCTCCTGGCTCTATCCGGTGCTCCGGCGGATCATGCCGAACCATGTGACGACCACCGACAACATGGGGCGTGCCATGATCGCCGTCGTCGGCCGGCAGGGCTCGGGCGAACACATCCTGCACAGCCAGGAGATCAACCGCGCGGCCGGCGCATAGCCTCTCGGCGTCCCTCCCGGACGTGTTCCGCCAGCCGTTCGACGAAGATCCGCTGGCCCGAGACGAGGCGCCGCGCCGCCTCATCCGGCGTGCACCAGGCGAACCGGTCGATCTCCGGGAACTCCTTCTGCACGCCGGACCCCCGGGGCCACTCCATGGTGAACGTCCCGGGCTCGGCACGGGCCGGATCGACATCGGCCTCCAGCGCCCACACGACCACCGACTTGCCACCGGTCTGACGGGACTCACCGAGCGGCACCCACACACCGTCAGGTGCCGGGTGGCCGAACTCCTCCTCGAACTCCCGGCGGGCAGCGGCCTCGGGTTCCTCATCGGGGCCGTACTCGCCCTTGGGGACCGACCACGCCGCAGCCTCACGCCTCGCCCAGAACGGGCCGCCCATGTGCCCGATGAACACCTCGAACCCGGCGCCCCCGTCCGTGGACCGGAACAGCAGAAGACCCGCACTGCGCTTCTGAGACGACATACCGTCAAGTCTCCCCAAGATCACGCGTGTCATCGAGCCGCCGCACCCTGTTTCCCCTGAGGTTCCCGAGGCCCCCTGGTGCGTGGCAGTACGTGCGGCCATGCTGTCGGCCGACAGCGCTTACTGCCCGCCCAACCACCGCGAATCCAGGAGGATCTGTGGGCCCTGGCATAGTCGGCAGAGCAACGCGACCCCTCGTACTGCTTGCGACGGTGTCCGCGATGACGGTGGGAGCCATCGCCCCCGCCGTCGCCGATTCGACCCCCGACCCCCGTCCCCGTAACTCCGCAGAGATCCTCAGACCGGTCGCGCCGCCGGCTGCGAGCAACGCCGTCGGAGCGCCCCGAGCCGTCGTGGACGACGACGGCATCGAGACGGCCCGTACCTCCCGCCCGATCGCACCCGGCATCCGCCTCAGCTCGTACGACCGGCTCGAGTCGGACAAGTGGCTCCGGGTCGACTCCCTCTCCGTCGACCTCGACGGCAGCGGCGCACAGGCCGACTACCTCTCCACCGGCAAGGTGTCCGACCGGCGTACGGTCTCCGAGCTTGCCGCCGGACACGACGCGGGCCCCGGCCGCCGGACCGTCGCCGCGATCAACGCCGACTTCTTCGACATCAACCAGACCGGTGCGCCCGAGGGCGTCGGCATCAAGGACGGGGCGACCGTCCAGTCCCCGGCCCCCGGAGTCAACCGGGCGGTCGGCATCGGCCCCGACAGCGCGGGCCGCATCCTGAACCTGTACTTCGAGGGCACGCTCACCCTGCCGTCCGGCCAGCAGCCGCTCGCCGCGTACAACGCCGCCAATGTGCCGGCCGGGGGAGTGGGCGCGTACACCTCGGCCTGGGGGACCGCCGACCGCGCACTGACCGTGGACAACGCAACACCCGTCGCCGAAGCGGTGGTACGGGACGGCAAGGTCGTGTCCGTGTCCTCCACCCCCGGCTCGGGCACCGTCCCCGACGACACCACGATCCTCGTCGGCCGCGAGGCCGGGGCCACCGCGATCAAGGCGCTCCAGCCCGGCGACCCCGTGTCGCTGACCTACCGGGCACGCACCGAAGGCGGCCCCGTACCGCGTACCGCGGTCGGCGGCCGGGAACTCCTCGTCGTCGACGGCGTCGCCCGGAACCACGACGGCGAGGGCAACAACACCGCCGCGCCCCGCACGGCCGTCGGCTTCTCCCAGGACGGCCGCACGATGCAGATCCTCACCATCGACGGCCGGCAGGCCGACAGCGGTGGCGTCACCCTCACCGAACTCGGCCTGATGATGCGGCGCGCCGGCTCGTACAGCGCGCTCAACCTGGACGGCGGTGGCTCATCGACCCTCGTCGCCCGCCGGCCCGGCAGTGACGCTCTCCAGGTGGAGAACAGCCCCTCCGACGGCACCGAACGCACCGTACCCAACGGTCTCGCACTCACCGCCCCCGACGGCAGCGGCCGCCTCGACGGATTCTGGGTCGACACCCGCACACCGGCCGGCTCCGCACCGGGCGTCGACCCGGTCAAGGGCGGCCACCCCGAGCGGGTCTTCCCCGGGCTCACCCGGCGCCTGACCGCGACCGGATACGACGAGACGTACGGCCCCGCCACCGGCACCCCGCACTGGCGCGCCACCCGTGGCGACACCGGAACGGTCGACGGCAACGGCCTCTTCACCGCGCGCCGCAGCGGCACCACGGACGTCCACGCCGAACGCGGATCCGCCCACGGCAGCACCACACTGACCGTCCTCGACAAGCTGACCCGGATCGAGCCGACCACCCGGCGGGTGGGCCTCGCGGACGCCGAAGCCATCGGCACCTTCGGCATCGTCGGACTCGACGCGCACGGCACCAGCGCCCCCGTCGAACCGCGCGACGTCACCCTCGACTACGACCACGCCCTCTTCGACGTACGCGACGACAGCCAGGGCAACTTCACCGTCACCTCACGCACCGGCAACGGCGCCGGCCAGATCAAGGCGACCGTCGCGGGCACCACCACCGCCCTCGCGGTCAGCGTCGGCCTCACCGAACAGGCCGTCTCCGACTTCGACGACGCCGGATCCTGGAAGTTCAGCCAGGCCCGGGCGAGCGGCTCCCTCTCCGCCACCCCCGACGGCCACACCGGCACCGGCCTCAGGCTCAGCTACGACTTCACCCAGTCGACCGCGACGCGCGCCGCCTACGCCGCGCCGCCGCAGCCCGTCGCCGTGCCCGGCCAGCCCCAGTCGTTCAAGCTCTGGATCAAGGGCGACGGCAGGGGCGCCTGGCCGACTCTGCACCTCAAGGACGCCGCGGGCTCCGACCAGTTGCTCCGCGGACCGTACGTCACCTGGACCGGCTGGCGGCAGGTGACCTTCGCGGTACCGGCGGGTGCGGCCATGCCACTCAGCGTGTACCGCTTCTACCTCGCCGAGACGGCGGCTGCCCAGCAGTACACCGGTGAGATCGTCGTCGACGACCTCACCGCCCAGGTGCCGCCCACCGTCGACCTGCCCGAACAGACGACCCCCGCCGACCCGTTGATCGATCCGGCGGCGGTCACCGAACACCGGGACTGGCAGTTCGCGGTCATGTCCGACGCCCAGTTCGTCGCCCGTGACCCGGACAGCACGATCGTCGCCCAGGCCCGGCGCACCCTGCGCGAGATCAAGGCGGCGCACCCCGACTTCCTGGTCATCAACGGTGACCTCGTCGACGAGGGATCACCCGCGGACCTCGCCTTCGCCCACCGGGTCCTGACCGAAGAACTCGGCGACTCGCTGCCCTGGTACTACGTGCCCGGCAATCACGAGGTGATGGGCGGGAAGATCGACAACTTCATCGCCGAATTCGGCCCCGCCCAGCGGACGTTCGACCACAAGGGCACCCGTGTCATCACACTCGACACCTCCGGCCTCACCCTGCGCGGCGGCGGCTTCGCCCAGATCAAGGAACTGCGCGCGCAGCTCGACGCGGCAGCCGAGGACCGCGACATCGACTCGGTGATGCTGATCGAGCACGTACCGCCGCGCGACCCGACCGTACAGAAGGGCAGTCAGCTCGGGGACCGCAAGGAGGCGGCCCTGGTCGAACAGTGGCTCGCCGACTTCCGTCGTACGACGGGCAAGGGAGCCGCGTTCATCGGCAGCCATGTCGGGGTCTTCCACGCCTCGCACGTCAACGGGGTGCCGTATCTGATCAACGGCAACTCCGGCAAGGCGCCGGCCGGCCCGGCGGACGAGGGCGGCTTCACCGGCTGGTCCCTCGTCGGCGCGGACCACGTCTCGCGCGGCGAACAGGCCGCCGCCCGGCAGAAGCCGTGGCAGGGCGCGCCAGACTGGGTCTCCGTACAGACCAGGGCGCATGTCGACGCGCTGGCCCTCGACGCCCCGTCCGTCCTCGCTGCCGGAAACACCGCGAAGGTCACGGCGACCGTCACCCAGGGCGTCCGCAGCATTCCGGTCGCGTTCCCGCTGGCCGCCGACTGGACCGGGTCCCCGAACGTCCGTATCGGTGACCCGGACGGCGCCCGCCACCGGCACGCGGCGGTCTTCGACCCGGTCACCGGCACGCTCACGGCGCTCCGGCCGGGCACGGTCACGCTCGCGGTGACGGTCAACGGGACGACGCAGCGGACGCAGATCCAGATTGCCGCGGCGGCCTCCGCCTCAGCGGCCTGACCGACGGCCCCGTCCGCAACCCACGTGTGGACACATCGGTCCCGCACCCGGCTCTCCCCGAGAGCCGGGCGCGGGACCGCTGCTTGCACCGTGCCTCTACACCTTGCGGTAGGAGTACGCCTCCGACGCCGCTGCCTCCACCGCAGCCAGATCGCCGCCCGCCGACGCAGTGACCAGCGCGGCCACCGCACCCTCGATGAACGGCGCGTCCACCAGGCGTGTCCCGTCCGGCAGTTCGTCGCCCTCGGCCAGCATCGACTTGACCGTGAGCACCGCACTGCCGAGATCGACCAGCACCGCGACCCCCACGCCGCCGTCGACGGAACGGGCGGCTTCGGCGATCAGCTGCGCACTGGTGCCGAGCCCACCCGTCTGCGTGCCACCGGCCGCGGCCACCGGGGCCGTCGCACCACCGGCCGCCAACCCCCTGGCCAGCTCGGCGACCGCCTCGGCGACCGGCCCGCTGTGCGAGACCAGCACGATCCCGACCTGCTTCTCCCCGCTCATGCGTCGTCCCCGTTCTCCGTGCCTGTGCCGCTCGTCCCGGCAAGTGCGGCGATCAGCAGTGCCGAGGACGTCGCCCCCGGATCCTGGTGCCCGATGCTGCGCTCACCGAGATAGCTCGCCCTGCCCTTGCGGGCCTGCATCGGTACGGTGGCGGCGGCGCCCGCCTCCGCCGCGTCCCGGGCCGCTCCGTGCGACGTCCCGAGCGCGGCGGCCCCCGGCAGCAGCGCGTCGAGCATGGTCTTGTCCCCGGCCTGCGCCCCGCCCAGCTGGGCGACGGCCGCGACACCCACGGCGAACGCCTCGGCCAGCTGTTCCTCCATCACCGCGGGCGCATCGCCCAGCGCCTTCCCCGTACGCCGCAGCAGCGTCCCGTACAACGGACCCGAAGCCCCGCCGACCGTCGAGATCAACTGCCGTCCCGCAAGCATCAGTACGGCCCCCGGCGTCTGCGGGGACTCCTTCTCCAGCACTGCGGTCACCGCGGTGAATCCGCGCTGCATGTTGCTGCCGTGGTCGGCGTCCCCGATCGCCGAGTCGAGTTCGGTGAGGTGATCGGCCTCGCGATCCACCGCGGCGGCGGCTGCGGCCATCCAACGGCGGAAGAAGTCGGCGTCCAGCACAAGATCTCCTTGTCCCTGAAGCATCGTCATGGGTGTACGGGCGGACGTTCTCAGCGGCCCCAGCGGAGGGCGGGTGTCTCCACCGGCGCGTCCCAGAGCCGCAGCAGCTCCTCGTCGAGTTGGCACAGCGTCACCGAACATCCCGCCATGTCGAGCGAGGTCACATAGTTCCCCACGAGCGTACGAGCCACGGAGACATGCCGCTCGGACAGCACCCGCTGCACCTCGGCATTGAACCCGTACAGCTCCAGCAGGGGCGTCGCCCCCATCCCGTTGACCAGCACGAGCACCGGACTGGTCGGCTGCAGATCGTCCAGCACCGCGTGCACCGCGAAGTCGGCGATCTCCCGCGACGTCATCATCGGACGTCGTTCCCGCCCCGGCTCACCGTGGATCCCGATCCCCAGCTCCAGCTCGCCGGCCGGCAGATCGAAGGTGGGGGAGCCCTTGGCGGGCGTGGTGACGGAACTGAGCGCCACCCCGAAGCTCCGCGACGACTCGTTCACCTGCCGGGCGATGGCCTCCACCCGCTCCAGCGGTGCACCCTCGTCGGCGGCCGCCCCCGCGATCTTCTCGACGAACAGTGTCGCCCCCGTCCCGCGCCGCCCCGCCGTGAACAGACTGTCCGTCACCGCCACGTCGTCATTGACGAGCACCTTGGCGACCTGCACGCCCTCGTCCTCGGCGAGTTCGGCGGCCATCTCGAAGTTCAGCACATCACCGGTGTAGTTCTTGACGACGAACAACACCCCGGCGCCACTGTCGACCGCGGCGGCGGCGCGCACCATCTGGTCAGGAACCGGCGAGGTGAACACTTCACCGGGACAGGCGGCGGACAGCATCCCCGGCCCGACGAACCCGGCATGCAACGGCTCATGCCCGGACCCACCCCCGGAGACGAGCGCCACCTTTCCCGCCACGGGAGCGTCGCGCCGCATGACGACACGGTTGTCGACATCCACGGTCAGTTCGGGGTGAGCGGCGGCCATACCGCGCAATGCGTCCGCAACGACGGTCTCCGGGACGTTGATCAGCATCCTCATGGGTACCTCCTGATGAGATGGGCAGGCGAGCTGCTGAGCAGGGTATTTGCAGTTCAGGGCATGTGGTGCGAATTGTTGATCTTGGCGGTTCATGGCGGCGAGGGGCGGTTCTGTGCGGTGCTGATGCCGACACAATGCTGACTTTCCTGATGCATTGCCAGGTGAGACAGCGCTGAGTGCGAGTTGCGAGTGCACATTTTTCATGCCAAGTATCAACGGGCGGATGCTGAAAGTCGCGTGTACGCCTGCCGATGACCTGGCTGAGGCGGTGGAAGAGGGCTTTCCCTCAGCACCCGGACGCTGAGATCATCCTCGGCTTCCCCGGCCTCGGCGTTCAGTTCGGTGCCCGGGTCCTCGCCGGCGCTTCCATGAGGCCATTGCCTTCCCGTCCTCGCCTGCCCTGGTGGTGGTTGTGTAGCTCGCCTCGTCGGCTGCACCGGAGGCCGCACCCACGGCTACGCCAAGCAGGGCGCCGGATGCGGATACAGCAAGGTCAAGGGCCTCAGCGCACCTCTCGGGACGTCTCCGCCTCACTGGTCGCACCACTGATCGCCGCCACCAGGCTGCGCAGGGGACCCATCGAATCCACACGTGGGGCAGCCGCGTCCGTCGCCGAGAGCATCCGTACCGCCCACGCCTCAGGCGCCGGCGGTCTCTCACAAGATCATCAATGGTGGCGGTAGGTACTCACGGAAGCTCCACCTCCAATTAAGCAACCGTGTCGATGGTCACGCGGAATCTCTCGTTCCGCGCATAGCTTCCGCATGGATTCCCTTTACCTTTCCTTGGTGATCTTGCTGACCGGCAGGATCGGAAGGGATGACACACCGTGTCCAGAGAGACCACCGGGCGCTCGCGCCTGAGACGCAGCAGGGGCCGTATCGCCCTGGCGTCAGTGCTGGTTCTGGCGGCCGAGGCCGCACTGATATCCGGCCAGACAGCCACCGCCGCACCGGACGGACAGTTAACGCCGGGTACGGCCACGGCGACCGCCAAGTCTTACTCCAAGAAGGAGATCTGGGAGTCGGACCTGGGGTGGGCGGCTCAGCACGCCAAGGGCTCGAAGGCCTGGGCGATCACTCAGGCGAAGAAGACCGGGAAGAGGGTCGTCGCCACTGACGAGACGACGCCCACCACGTACACCGTCGCCAACCCGGACGGCACCCTCACCACCGAACTGACCGCCGGCCCCGAACGGGTCTGGAAGAACGGCGCGTGGCAGAAGGCCGATGCCAGACTCGTCCGGGACGCCGACGGCGGCATCGCCGCGAAGGCGCACCCCAACGGCCTGCGCCTGGGCGGCAAGAGCGGAACCCCGCCGAAGTCGCTGCGCGCGGCGCAGGACGACACCGCCCGTGACCTCGTCACCCTGGGCAGTGACGACAGCAAGGTGACCCTCCAGTGGAAGGGCGGCCTGCCCCAGCCCGAACTGGACGGCACCCACGCCCGCTACCGGAACGCGGTGCCCGGCGCCGATGTGATCGTCGAGGCCACCCGTACCGGCTTCGAGCAGTTCGTCGAGATCTCGGAGCGACCGGCCGGCGCCTACGCTTACACCCTCCCGGTAAAGGCCAAGGGGCTGAAGGCGAAGGCCAACAAGGACGGTTCGGTCACCTTCACCGATGCCAGGACCGGTGCGAAGCGGGCCATCATGCCCGCTCCGGTCATGTGGGACGCCGCCGTCGACAAGGTCTCCGGTGAGCACACCCACCGCGCCCGCGTCGACATGAAGGTCGTAAGCAAGGGCGCCGGAGAGGTCGACCTGGTGGTCACCCCGTCGGCGAAGTTCATCGCGGACCCGGCGACGAAGTTCCCGGTCACCGTCGACCCGTCCACCTCCGCGCTGGCGAACACCTTCGACACGTACGTGCAGCAGGGCGAGACCGTCGACTGGTCCACCGATGTCGAACTCGACTTCGGTAACCCGGGTACCAAGAACGCCGACGGCACCCCGCGCACAGCGCGCTCCTTCATCACCTGGAACACCACACCGATCCAGGACGCGCTCATCGTCGACACCAACCTGTCGCTGTGGAACTTCCACTCCGGCAACACCGACTGCAGCGCCCAGAAGTGGACGGTCTGGGACACCAGCGCCCCCTCCACCTCCTCGCGCTGGGCAGCACAGCCCACGTGGAATCAGGAGTACCACTCCTCCACCGAGACCAAGGGCAATCCGGACTGCGCCGCCACCCAGCCCGACGGCTGGATCAACGCCGACGTCGACACCCTCGTCCAGACCTGGGCGTCCGCCAAGGCCACCCGCGGCCACATGGGCCTACGAGCCGCGACCGACGACACCAAGGCCTGGAAGCGGGTCAACTCCGCGAACAACACGGCGAACCAGCCCAAGCTGAGCGTCACCTACAACTACCGGCCCTCCGACGGCACCAACCGGCAGGCCGGTGCGCCGTTCAAGTCGTACGCGGGGGTGTGGGCGGTCAACACCACCACCCCGACGCTGCGGGACACGTTCACCGACCCGGACGGCGACAAGGTCAACGGCACCTTCCAGGTCTACGACGCCGCCACGAACACCCCGATCACCACGCCCGCGGGCGAGGGCCTGATCGTGTCGGACTTCGTCGACTCCGGGAAGCCGGCCTCCGTCACCGTCCCGGCCGGGCAGCTCCAGGACGGCAAGACCTACAGGTTCCGCACCAACGCCTACGACGGCACCCACTACAACCTCAGCTGGTCCCCCTGGACCCAGTTCGTCGTGGACACCACCGCCCCCGGCCTGCCGGACGTCACCTCGACGACCTACCCGGAGAACCTGCCAGGCGGCGCCACCGGTGAGCAGGGCCGGTTCGACGTCGACACCAAGACCGACGACGCCCGCGAGGTGCAGTACCGGGTCGGTCCCGCCGACACCGACGACGACGGCAACAGCGGCAACACCAGCCCCGACGGATGGCAGAGCACGCCGGCGAACCCGACCCTCAGCGCCACCGCGTCCTTCTCCGTCACCCCGACCGCCGACGGCAGCCACCAGGCGGAGGTGCGCACGGTGGACCGGGCCGACAACGTGGGGACGACCCGCGTGTACGGCTTCGCCTCGCCGCGCCGAACCGACACCGGGCGCGCCAAGGTGGTCGACATCGACCTGCCCACGCCGAACATCACCGCGGCCCCACCGGCCTTTCATGACGGGCCGCAGCCCGCGTGGGAGTGGGTGACGACGCGGGCCAACGGGACCGTGGCCGACGGTAAGCCGCAGGTGTACCGCAGCGAGAACGGCACGAGCCGTTCGACGGTGACGATCACGCCGCTCGCGAAGCTGGAGCGCACTCCGGAGCAGATGGAACAGTTGGAGGGGACACAGCCGCGGCCGCGGCTCGCCGAGTACCCGGACCCGATCATCACGGGCTCTTGGTGTGATCCCACCTCGGTCAACATCGAGGCGCAGATGACCCGGACCGAGGCGTGCCTGCCGCAGCAGGTCTCCTACAAGGTCACGGACCTGTCCACACCGCCGAAGGTGTATGAGCAGATCTTCGATGTGCTGTACACGGTGAAGGTCGATCCGGTGAGCAACAAGATCAAGACGTGGATGCAGATCTTCCCCAAGCAGCTGGGCTTCGCGCCCAATCTGCCGTTCCCCGGCGGCGTCAACGGGATGATCACCCTCGACGTGCAGTCCTGGTGCCAGTCCGACGGCTGTGACAAGCAGCAACAGGACTGGGACTTCTATGGAGGCAAGTCGACCTGGAACGGGAACCAGGACCAGCACATCATCACCGGCATCGCCGACTTCGAGTGGAACGGCAACGTCAACAACGCCGCGGGCACCAAGGACAGGGACCTGTCCAAGGTAATGCCGCTGCGGTGGTGGATGGACTGGGGCACCACCGTGCCGGGCGTTCCGGTCGAGGATGACTCCAAGGGGCCCTCGCTGCCCGTCACGGCACGCTGCGACAAGGTCGTCTCCGGCAAGAACCCCGGGTGCGTCCTGCCGGCGTACAAGCCGGGCTACACCATCAACTCCGAGGCGTTCCCGGGTGCGGCGGCGCACATATGGTTGATCCAGAACAAGCACGCCAAGAAGCTGGGCCAGTCCCCGCAGACCCCGCTGCACTACCTGCCGTCCAAGGCGCGCAACGCGCCCGGCCAGGAGACCGAGAACAAGCTGGACAACGGCAAACCGGGTAACCGCAAGGCGATCTGTGGACGGGCGTTCCGCAAGCACCCCGACACCGCCACGATCGCAACCCCGAGCGGCAACGCCGACCCGATCTCATGCGACGAGTATCCGTTCGCGGCGACGTACGAGTCCTCAGGATTCCCGACGGCCAACGGCGGTCTCAACGCTGCCCAGAACATCGACTACGCGGGCCTGGAGTGCGTGCAGACGGTGGTGGCCAAGGGTGACGGCACCCGTGAGCACCTGTACAACGACACGACGTACGACGACCCGAAGTGGCCTGCGCTGTGCGGCCGCTCGTCGATGTCGAACTACGTCAACACACAGTCGATGCAGCCGTTCGGCGTGAAGTTCGCCAAGGATTTCCGGCTGCTGGACTACGACGAGTACTGGGTCGATCCGGCCAACGCCCGCTTCTCGGGCTGCGACCCGTCCCAGGCTGTCATCAAGTGCAAGATGAACTGACCGGCCACCGTGCCGTGCAACTCCTGATGACCTGACCTACCTGGTTCAGGAGACGGGGCGGGGACACCCGGCATCCGCCGAGTGCCCCCGCCCCTTCCCCCTATTCCCATGGAGGACACGATGAGCGACGTTCTGCCCGCATGGGCCGCCATCACCAACTGGCTAGCAGCACACGCGCCCGCCTCGCACGCCACACTGCGACCGGGCGCGACCGAGGCCGATGTCCAGTCCGTCGAAGACGGACTGGGAGCACCTCTCCCTGCGGACTTGGTGACGCTGCTGCTGACGTGCAACGGAACAGTCGACGCGTCGGACGTAGAACGCGACCCCGACGAGTACGACCCTGGTCTGTTCCTCGCCCAGCATCATCTGCTGCCGCTGGAGGCAATCGTGGCCGTCCGCGGCAGCGGCGAAAGTGCCGATCAGTTCTGGGGCGACTGGGTGCCATTCGCCGTCGCCGACTATGCAGTCACCCCGTGGGACGGCCTGGCCGTCGAACCGGGTGGCAGGCTCGCCACCTTCTCCCAAGCCAGTGGCGAGCCGCCGTCCCAGCCGCATACCGAACCCGGGCACGCGTCGCTCGCCGAGTTCCTGAACGCTCTAGCAGAGGCCCTCACGCGAGGCACCGGCCCGTTGACTGCCACGGCTACGCCTGGGTTCCACGAAGGGGCGCTGGTGTGGGGGCCGTTGCCAGGTGATGCTACTCCCTGGGCACCAGCGCACTCGGAGAACGAGTCCCCAGCCTAGACAGCGGAAAACGCGCGGGTCGACCACGGCGCCACACCCGCCGGCCGGGCATCGTAGCGGCCCGCGCGGCTACTCCTCCTCCGAGCCCGGAAGGCTGTGTGCAGCCTGTGTGATGCGCCTGCGTGGAATTCCTTGGGTGAGGACGGGACAGGCGGACGTATCCGCGCCGAGTTCGCCTACGGCGGTGACCCGCGCCACTGCGGATGACCGCCCGCGGCGGCTCTGATGTTTTCGTCCCGGCGGTGGGCTTGCTGGGCCGCATCCCGTCCCGTCAGCAGTGCCGCTGCCTGATGCTGCACGTGATCGGCCGCCAGTTGAGCTTCGGAGACGACGTCACCACATTCGCGTACGAGGTCCTCATAGATCGGCAGGTGATCGTTTTCAGTGGAGGTGCGTGTCACAGTCGACCCTTCGGCTGCCGCCATTTCCCAGCACGGTCGTTAGTGGGAAGGGGCCGGCGGCAGCGGTTCGTGGCGATCGATAAAGGCCGGTCCGCTTCAGGCTCGGTTGAGCCGGGCAGCGATCCCATGGCCGATCAGCAAATACATGGCGGCCGGAAGACCATAATTAAGGGCAACACGTAGACCCTCTGTGTTCATCGTGAAAATGTCCTGCGCCCACCAGGCCAGCCAGTCCGCCGTTTCCCGCACGAACTCGACGAACACATTCGCCTGGTTCGCGTCGAGCAGGAACAACAGGATCCACAGACCGAGCAGACCTGCCGCGATGTCGGCGATCGTGCAGACGGTAATGGCGGCGCGCCGTGTGGCGGCCTGGTGACGTACGGAGCGGTCCGGCCCCGAGGGCTGGTTGTACGTCTGGTATCCGGGAACCGGGTCGATGTTGCTCACAGGAAATCCGATCGACGTAGTGCCATGTCGGCGCGCTCGCTCCAGGTGCCAAAATTCAGCCCGGGTCGTCGCCCCGCTTCTTCCTGCTTCAGCGTTCCGAATGCGCTGCCTGTTACACCGCAGCCCGCGGCGACTCACATATGGCTGTCTATTCAGGTACTTACGCAGATGTTCGCGCACCAGGGCTCATTTCGGGATGGAATGGAGGAGCTCGTTCGGGATGCCAAAACGGCCCCCCGGTCCGGCGTGTGCGCAATTCGTGACCAAGCCATGATGGCGGCAAGTACGTGCCTTCATAAGGGAGTCGGTCTCGCGACCATCTCCGTCCCCCCGTGACAGTTCTGACGTGCGGCACGCTGTGAGGAGTGACCCCCGGCGGGGTCATGGCGCCCGTCCTCCGAGGGGGAGGTACGCGGGCGCCGATATGCAGGGGCAGGCTCGGTTCCCCCCCCCCCCGTGACCGGGTCTGCCCTTGCTCGCTCGCATAGCGCCTACGTCGGGGCATGCGGATACGCCGGGAGCCGTTCGGTGTGAGTGCCTCAGGGTGTGACCGCCCGGTGGCGTCGTTGATCTCTTGGGCGATGGCCCAGGCGATCGCCGTGTCGGTGATCAGCGGGAGGTACGTGCGGTGTTACTCAAAGAGTCGCAGCCCGGGCGGCCGAGGTTGCTCGGATCGCGGGGAGGGATTCCGACCTCTTGGTGGCAGCCGCCATGCTTCATGACGTGGCGTATGTGTTTCCCACTGCCTTTGGGCCGCGCGCCATGAGCTCGGCCGCGGCCTCGGCGGCAGGTTGCTTCTCATGCTCGACGCTCATGGATGTCCTCCTCCTTGATCAGACCGGGTTTCAGGCTCAGGGCGGCAGACCCGGGCATGTGGTGCCGCGGGTCATAGGATGAACTGCTCGACCGCGTTCGCGAAACCCTCCTCCTCGTTGCTCGTCGTAACTCGCCTCGCCGCGCGCTGGACCTCGTGGCTGGCGTTGCCCATCGCGATGGACAGTCCCGAGTGAGCGAACATCAGCACGTCGTTGGGCATGTCGCCGATCGTGGCGATCTGCTCGGGGGAAATCCGGAGCTTGGCGGACCAGTACTTGACGACGCTGCCCTTGTTGGCCTGCGGATGGGTCACATCGAGGTAGTAGGGCTGCGAGCGGGCGGCCGAGACATGCTCGCCGAACCGCGCGCGAGCTGCGACCGCGGCCGCCTCTACGACCTGGTGGTCATCGCTGACCCCGACGATCTTGGCGGCGCCCTGCTCCAGCCCGTCGAAACCGGGAACGAGCGTGGGCGCGAACTGCACCGTCCAGCTCTCGCGATCAACGTGCGGCCCCTTGAGATCGCGGACGTACCAGTCGGCGCCCCGGTAGATCCAGACGCTGAGGCCGAACGACTCCATCAGCGCGACGGCCGGGGCCACCACCTCCATCGGAATGACCTGCTGTTCGACAACGGTCATGTCCGGGTTGACGATGAGACCACCGTTGAAGGCGGCGAGTTCAGTGGCCAGCGCCAGGGGCTCGATGATCATGGACATGCCGCGGGGTGGTCTCCCGCTGGTCACCGCGAAGAGGACGCCGGCGTCGTGGAGCTTGTGGACCGCCTGGACAGTGCGGTCGGTGAGGAGCTTGTCGCTCGTGACCAAAGTGCCGTCGACGTCGGCAAGAAGTAGACGGATCGGTCGGGTTGGCATCACGCCTCCGTAAGCACTGGTCGCGGCAGGTCCGGGTGGGGAAAGGCAACGGCTCATGGATGCGGGGACCTGTGGGACGGGTCCCCGGTCGTCGATTTCCGAAAGTTGCTGGAGGGCACCGTCGCGGCCGGCATCAGTCGCAGTCGCGTCCCTCTCTACGAGGGGAGGCTAATGCCCTTGCAGGCACGCAATGCTTGGATATACCCCTCAGATTTCGATATAACACCTTGAAGGGTGACATGGCGAAGCTCATGTGGGGGCTATCGTTCAAAATTCACACAGCACATTTTGGGCATGTCCTTGAGGGGCGCGCGGTGACGCAGGTAATTCTGGACAAGACGGCCCACGTGCTGGGGGTCGACATCGGTGGGACCGGTATCAACTGGCGGGGGCACGGACCTTTGCCACCCAGGCGCCACCGGAGGTAGCAGGAGGGGCACCCGACAGGTCGGGCTGAAGTATCGGACGTACCGGATTCATCTTCACCCCACCCGGTGTCTGGCCAGTGGACGGGTCTTTGCACCCGAACCGTGGCGCACGAGCGAGTGCCGGGGCTCGATCCATATTCGGATGACCGGAGCACACTGGGAGTATGTCCGGACAAGCGCCCGTGATCGTTCACCCGCCGCAGTCGGACGGCGGACGGCGGGTGACAATCCGCGATGAGTACGTCGGCACGGCGTACCACCTGCTCGACGTGGTGGAGTTCCTACGCCTCGCAGGCCTGCCCGAGGCTGATACGAAGATCGACGACCCGGAGCTGCTCGAATGGCGCGGCGGGGGACCGTCCTACTGGGCTCCGGAAGCGCGCGGCTGAGGTTGTGCGGTTGGGTGTACGTGAGCCCCGCACGAGCGTGTGCGGGGGCTTCGCTGCGCCCCTGTACATGCCCGGGCTAGCCGAGAGACCCTGGTTGGGCAGGCCCATCCGGGCTGAGGGCTGTGCCGTGCAACGCTGCTCCTGCCACGGGGTGCGCAATGCGAGTGGAATTGATCAAACGCGCCGCCGATGTGCTGCTGGACGTCCCCGCCGACGCGCGCAAGGAGATCATCATGCTCATCAGCGCCGCGGCCGAGGCTCCGTTCCCGCCGCCAGGGGCAAAAGCGGCAGCGTTCGGCAATCAGTGCTGGGTCGAGTACACGGCCCGGGGCAACGTGATCGAAGTGATTGACGTCGGGTGTCTCTGCTGACGGAGCTACGCGGCGGCGCTCAGCTCGGTCCAGATGCTTCCACACCTGGTGCAGCGGGCGACGGGGTCCCTCGGGCAGCGTCGGACCGCCCGGGCACGCGCCACCTTGATCGGGAACTCCGCACTGCCGATCCTGCGCGCCGACTACCTCCTGCTGCGCGACGGGCGGTCCGTACGGCCCTACCCGTTCACAACGCTGCTTCGCTGCGACGCGACACTCCCGCCCCGTCGTCCGTGTCCAGTGTGCATCCAAAATCGAACATGCGCTCGCCTGCGGTCACGAACCTCCACAGCCAAGCCAGCTCGGTCGACCCGACCGGGACGGGGAAATCAATGCACTGCGCCCCAGAAACCGCAAATCGAGCGCCACCAAACACCTTCTGCCGGGAACACAATGAAGTGTGTGGGCGTCGCTGCGGCGAGCTGTTTGAGAACACGGCCGTCGGAGGAGGCGCAGCGCTGCGATGCCCATTGTTTCCGCTCCGGGGCCAGGGGCAGGCGGATGAGTGAGTGCCTACGAGAGGACCGACATGAGTGCCGGAGAAAAGGCGAAGGCCAAGACCGAGCAGGTTGTCGGGAAGGCCGTGAGGAAGGTGGCCCGCGCGGTGGGCAGCGAGACCACCGCAGCCAAGGGAGCCGCACTGGAGGCCCGGGGCAAGGCCCGGGACATCAAGGAGAGGTCGAAGGACAGCTTCAGGCGCTGACCACGCCACGTCGTGGGTGGCGCCAGTGCGAGGCCAAGCGGGTTCGTGCGTCCGGTGGTGCGCGGTCGGTCTCGGCGCTGCAACGGCTTGCCCAGCACACATCGCATCGCACCGGCCCGCTCCGGCGCGCACGCGTGCGGTGTCGGCCGTGCTGATCTCCGCAGGCACTCGCCGACTTCGCCCTTCTGCGCCTGGGCCGCCGCGGCAGGTGCGTGTCAAACGTTCTCGTTTCGAGAGCCACCGCACGTGGTTCCGGCCGCCTGCTCGCGCGGCGTCGCGAGACAGCGGCCTACGGCGCGTCGTGCTGTCGCCGCCTCGCTGGTCGCCGCGATGGACGTGACCACCGGCGACGTCCTCACCGAGATCATCGCCCGCAACGACGCGGCGACGTTCACCGCCTTCCTCGACCAACTCGACGCGGTCGTCGCACCAGGCCGGGACATTCACGTCGTGCTGGACAACGGCTCTAACCACACTGTCAAGCACACCAAGAAGTGGCTGGCCGACCACCCGCGCCGGACCGTGCACTGGACCCCGCCGCACGCCTCTGGTTGAACGCAGGTGGACTGTTCTTCTCCGCCCTGACCCGCCGGGTCCTGCGGCACGGAGACTTCCCCGGCCGCGACAACCTCATCGACAAGCTCGACACCTACGTCATCGGGCACAACACCACGGTGAAACCCTATCGCTGGACCTACGACGGCAGCCCACTCAAATCCGCCTGACCAGCATCGACCCGTGGCGTACGCAAGGCGAAGTCCGCCCGTTCACGCCACACGATGCCATCGAAGACCAACAGCTGGACCGAACCGACGTGCGTCGTGACCGGCAGCCGACTCGACAGGTCGGCCTCAACGGCGTCCAACACACTCGGCTCCTGGCCATGCGCCACCGTCAGATGTGGAATGACCTCGGCAAACTGGCCCCCATACGGCGGCGCCTCCGGCCACCGGTCAGCGACCGCCAGGGTGAGCGCCCGGAGCTGATCGTCCGACTCCGGGGCGAGGTAAAGCACCCCGGGGAAGCGACCGCACTCCCGGAAACGAAGATCAAAAGCACTGTGGGATCCGAAGAGTTCGCCCAGGACACCCAAAACTTGATCACCGACGCGGTCCTGGCTCAGAAACGGATAGAGCACCGACACATGCGCCGGGACCCCGGCCCCCACCGACGCGTCGAACCGCTCACGCCAGCTGCCCACGACCGGCTCGGCCTCGGGCACCTCAACGATCAGTGCTGTCTCGCCCGCCCGATACTGACCCGCACTGTCTGCCGCCATGGCGACATGATGCCAGCCAGTCGACCCCCGCCAGCAAGATCACGACCTCCACGACCTCCACGAACTTCTGCGGAGCTGCACCAGTAGGTCGCTTCCCGGGAAGGTCACCACGGGGGAACAGGGTGCGCACCTCCCAGATATCCCGGACATAACAGGGGTGTTCGGGGTGTCAGGCTCCCAGGTACCTCCCAGCTCGTTGGGAGGCACGGCGGGCCTTCGGAGGCGGCAAGGACGGCAGGTGGATCACCGGGTTTCCTGGTGTCCACTCGGGACGGCAAGAGGTCGTGACGCACGATGTGCGAGGCGCCTTAGGATCGGACGGCAGCGGTCGCCACAGTTCTACGGGGGGACAACTTGGAACCAACTGCCATCGGCACCCGGCTGGCCTCGGCTGCGATAGCCCCCCTCGTCAAGAAGCTCTTCGTCACCGAAGGTCCCGGAGCCGGCCTGGTCGACAAGCCGATCCGCATCTCTGGCCACGTCTCGTTCAAAGGCGAGAAGCGGACCCTCACCGCAACCGATGTTCGCGAACTCGCCGCCGAACTCGTCAAACAGGCGTTGCGTGCAGGCGAACACCCCATCCGTGCGGACGAACAGCAGGCCGTCACCGACGCACTCGCCGACACCCTCCAGGCCCTCGGCGAACTGACCATCAGCGATCTCGACGCCGTCCGTCTCGGCCACCAGGCCTTCGCCCGCGACCTGAGGCGTGTGAGCGACAGTCCCGAACGCCATCTCACGGACGACGGCGCGTACTTCTACGAGGCCTTGCTCGACACCGCCTGCCTGCATATCCTCCACTTCTTCACGCAGCGCTCGACCTTCGTCGCGCACACCCTCGTCCGGCAGACCCGCGCGGTCGACGAACTCATACTCAAAGTCGACGAGTTGATGCGTCGCAGCACGCTCCCCGGCGGCGAGGAGGCCGCCTTCGAGCAGGCGTACCTCGGGCGGGTTCAGATGGCGGTGCGGCCGCCGTCGACGGCGACGGTCGCGCCGGTGATGTAGCTGGCCTTCGACGACGCGAGAAAGGCGACGACCTCGGCGATCTCGGCGGGCTCGGCCGCGCGCTTCATTGCGGTGGTCTCGGCGATCGCGTCGTACAGGTAGCGGAAATCGGGCCGGGTGTAGACCGGACCGGGGGCGACGGTGTTGAAGCGGACGCCGCGGCCGCTGTACTCAGCAGTCCAGCTCTGCGTCAGGGATGCCAGCGCGGCCTTGGTCGCGCCGTACGCGGCTGCCGTGGCCAGGCCGAGGCTGCCGGCCATGCTGCCCATGTTGATCACGCTGCCCGACCCCCTTGCCGCCATCGCCGGGGCGAACGCCGCCACGAGGAAGAACGCCGCGCGGACATTGCCGGCGAACATCGCGTCGTAGTCGGAGAGCTTCATCTCCTCGGTCGGCGCCAAGACGGCATGCCCGGCATTGTTGACCAAGACGTCGATCTCACCGACTTCGGCGGCGAGCCGGTCGATGCCGGCCGGATCCGCGAGGTCCGCCTGGATGAACCGGGCCTCGCCGTCGGCCGCGGTGATCTCGTTGACGGTCTCGGCGCCGCGCTCGGCGTTGCGGCCGGTCACGACGACGGACATTCCGTCGGCGGCAAGCCGTTCGGCGACCGCCCGGCCGATGCCGGAGGTGGCCCCGGTGACCAGTGCGGTGAGGGGGCGCAGGTTGAGTTCTTCGTGCTCCACAGACATGGGCAGCTCCTTCCCGGAATTGTTGTCCGGACCGGTCTGTCCGGCAACCGGCGGCGAAGCCCGGACGCCGGTCGGCGCCGATCTCGCGTCGCCGAGGCAGCGCGATCTCCTCGGCCCCGACCCGCCCGGGCGGTACCTGCTCGGGGGGCGGGCGTGATCGGCCGGCCTCGGGCGGCGCCGTGGCGGATGCGACGGGCGGGGAGGGCCGTTCGCATCGCGTGGGAGTATCTGGCGCTATGAGGGCGTCCCCTTCGGTACGGAGCTTGCGCGCGGGGGTGTTCGCCGTGCTGTGCGTGTTGCTGGCTTCCGGGGGCCATGCGCTGGCGACGGGTGCGGCGCCACCGGTGTGGGTGCAGGCCGTCGGGTTCGTGCCCGTCTTCGCGGGCGGCTGCCTGCTGGGCGGCCGGGAGAGGTCGCTGGCCGGTATCGGTGGCGGGACGCTCGCGGCCCAGGGCGGGCTGCACGTCGTGTCTGACGCCGGACGGCCTCATGCCGTGATGGGCATGCACACCCTGCAAGTCCTGCGTGTGGCCCCTCAGCATGCGTTGACGCCTCACGCCACCGCGGTCCATATCGCGGCGGCCGTCTTCGTGACCTGGTGGCTGCGACGCGGCGAGGCTGCGTTGTGGACCCTGCTACGCCGGGCGGTCGCGTGGGTGCCGGGACTGGTGGGCCGGTGGCACGTGCGGAGAGTGCCGTGTGTCGCACCGGTTGCAGTGGGCTTCACACACGGGATCGCAGGTGAGCTTCGGCCGACGCGGCAGGTGCTGCTGCGGCATGCCGTCCACCGTCGAGGACCGCCCACAGGGATCCCGTACGCGCCCTGAATCCACCGATCCCAGTACGGAGTTCCATTCATGTCCTCGACACGCACCGCCCTGCGCCGGGCAGGCACCCTTACCGCCCTCGCGACTGCCGGCGTCCTGACCGCCGCGGGCTCCGCTTTCGCGCACGTCACCGTCCACCCCGACAGCTACGCCAAGGGCGCCGCGGACGGTGTCCTCACCTTCCGCGTGCCCAATGAGGAGGACACTGCCGACACCACCGAGGTGCAGGTCTTCCTCCCCACCGACCACCCGGTCCTGGGCGTACTCGTCACCCCTCAGGACGGCTGGACCGCGAAGGTGACGACCACCAGGCTCAAGACCCCCGTCAAGACCGACGACGGGACCATCACCGACGCCGTCTCCCGGATCACCTGGTCCGGCGGACGGATCCGGTCCGGCGAGTACCACGACTTCGATGTCGCTTTCGGCCAGTTGCCGGACGACACCGATCAGTTGGGCTTCAAGACGCTGCAGACCTACTCCGACGGCAAGGTCGTCCGCTGGATCGAGGAGACGCAGAAGGGCGGGGAGGAGCCGGAGAGCCCGGTGCCCGTCCTCAAGCTCACCGCCAGGACCACGGGTGACGAGAACGCGCCCATGACCGCCTCGTCCTCGGAGCCGAAGGCCACGGCCGAGGCGTCGAGCAGCGACTCGACCGCACGTGGCCTCGGCATTGCCGGGCTTGTCGTGGGCGTTCTGGGGCTTGTCGCAGCCGGGATGGCCATCGCTCGCGGCCGCAGCGCCCGCTCCTCCTAGCCGCCGCGCGCAAGCACGCTCCCGTCGGCGTCGAGTTCCGTCGACGGGACCGTGCTGCCGTCTATCACCGACGCCGAACGCGCAGCGGCCCTGGGGAACTGCGCAATCGGACCCGCAACGGCGGCGCCGACCGAGTACGCAACCGCGACAGCGCGGCCGGCCGGCCCAGTGGCCACCTGCGCAGTCCCCGGCGTGGTGCTACGGTGCCGTCCGAACCGGCGGGCAGGGGGAGTGCGCGTGGAGTGGGGGACATTGATCGCGACGCTGGGCGGCGCCGTGATCGCGATATCCGGGACCGTTCTGGCCGATCGTCTGCGCACGCGGCAGGAGGTCGACCGCGGCCTCGGCGCGCGGCGCCGCGAGGCGTACATCGATTTCATCGCTGCCGCGGGCGCCGCGCATACGCAGCTGCGCGGGCTCGCGCAGGGCCCTGATGCCGCTACCGACCTGGAGTCGGCCAGCCGCGCCGCCTTGACCGACGCCAGGCTCTACGAGGTACGGGAGAGGCTGTTCATCGAGGCCAGCGCGACGGTTGCCGGCGCTGGCCAGGCGATGTTCGAGCAGCTACGTGCACTGCGCAGCGCCGTCGCCGCAGGCGCGCCTGTCTCCTCGCCCGCCCTCCATGACGCCTACCACCCGTACATCGCGAGCGTGTGGGCGTACCGGGTCGCGGTCCGCGACGAACTGGAGGGGCGGTCCCTGTCACCCGCCGTCTTCGGCTGGCACGCCTGGGACGGCAAGGAGCGATGCCCCCTGTGCGGAGACCTGGCGGGCACGGGCTGACCCGTGTCCCCAGGGGTGGCACACGGCGACCACCATTTGCGAGGTCGCCGTGACCGACACCCGGGAAGCCGCACGGTCCGTCGTCGCCCAGATCGAGGGCCAGGTGCTGTTCGCCGAGCTCCACAACGACACCCACCGGCTCAGCCCCCTGTGGCCGAACTGCCTGGCCCTGCTCGGTGCTCGCGCGCCGCAGGAGGCACTGGCCGGCAGCTGATAGCCACACGCCGGGCGCGGCGGGCAGCACCAGGGGCTGAACGGTGGGCGACAAGGGGCGTCAAGAGCGATCGGTCCGGACCGGCGCGGATTCTGCCGGTGCGGACTGCCATCCGGGGACGGTGCTGCGCACAACGGCCATGTGGTGCGGGAAGCCGATCCGCAGGACGGCGGCGGCACCGGCGGCGGCGAGGACCACCAGGGCGGCCAGGATCAGGGCCTGGTGGTAGCCGTGGTGAAGCAGTGGGGTGACGACCAGTGGGCCGAGGATCTGGCCTACCGAGTAGCCGGCGGTCAGCAGTGCGACTGAGCGGGGGAACTGCAGGTGGGTTCCTGCAGCCAGGGCGATGGTGCTGACGCCGAGGAACGTCGCGCCGAACAGCAGCGCGGAGAACAAGGCGGCCGTCACGCCGCCGATCAGTGCGGGGAGGGCGATGCCGACCGCCTGGATGACGAGGGCGGCGCACAACAGGTCGGGGCGGGACCAGCGTCGGCCCAGCCAGGCCCACAGCGCCGAGGACGGTACGGCGGCCAGACCGACGAGCACCCAGGCGCCGCTGCCTGCCCAGCCCGGGGAGCTCTGCTCGATCGCGGCGACCAGGAACGTGCCGGCGACGATGTAGCCGATGCCCTCCAGGGTGTAGGCGGCGAACAGGGCCGTGAACCAGCGGTGCGTGCGCGGACCCGGCCGGCGGGCGGTCCCCGTCGTGGAGCTGACGTTGGATGCGGGCGTGCCCTCGGGACGCAGATTCCACGAAACAGCGGCGAAGACGGCAGCGAGTCCGGCCGAGGCCCACCAGGCGGCCCGCCAGTCGGCGACGGAGCGCAGGACGAGAACGAGCAGACCCGACAGAGCGATGCCTGCGCCGACTCCACCGAATGCCCAGCCGGGCAGGTGAACGGGGTGTTCTCGCAGGTGGCTGAGGACCGAGCTGACGGCGACGACGAAGATCAGGGCGCTGGCCAGGCCGGCCAGCAGGCGCAGCACGATCCACACGGTGGTGCTGTGTGTGGCGGGCATGCCGGCGAGGCTGCCGGTCAGGACGATCAGGGAACCGCGCAGGACTGCGGGTGAGCGGACCAGCGTGGGCAGCGCGATGCCCAGGAGTGCGCCGACGAGGTAGCCGACGTAGTTGGCGGTGGCCAGGTTCGCGCCTGCAGCGGAGGACAGCCCTGCCTGGGTGTGCATCAGAGGAAGGATCGGGGTGTAGACGAAGCGGCCGACCCCCATGCCCGCGGCGAGCGCCGCGGCGGCTTGCGCGACGTGGGTCCAAGGCGAGTGGAACGGCCCGCTGGATCGGGCGGAGAAGCGGCGCTGGGTGCGCAAGCTCATGATGAAGTCCTCGAGGGGCCGTGCGCGTATGCGGGGCGGGGCGCGGCTCATTGCTGCGGCCGCGTGACGGCGGCGGTCAATGACGGAAGGGAGTCTGCGGTCACGGCGTGACGTCGGTGCGGCCCGGGTCATTGGGGTGGGACTCGAGCGCGGTGACGTCGAGCGACATCCAGGAGCGCAGCGGCAGCGTGCCGAGAACCTTCTCGTGGAGCTCGTCCTCGTCGGCGGCCCGCCAGATACCGATGCTGCGCAGCTCGCCCACCGGGCGCCACAGCCGGGCCAGGTGGCCGGTGGCGGCCAGTTCCCTGGCGCGGACGGCTTCGGCGGCGCGACGCCGGTCGACCTCGTCCTGGGTGGTGCCCTCGGGGATGGTGGTGGTGATCTCGACCAGGAACTCGCGCATGACTCTGCTCCGTTCGGTGGGCGCCCGGTTCGCGCCGGCACGCCACGGGTGTGGACGGTTTCCACGTGGCCATCGTGTACCTGCCACGAGGGCCGACGCCACGACCGGCATCCTCGATGCTTGTAGGCGCAGCCTCTCACCGGACGTAGCATGGCGGGCGTGGAGTTGCGTCAACTGCGGTACTTCGTTGCCGTCGCCGAGGAACTGAACTTCGGCCGGGCCGCCGAGCGGCTCCTGATCGCCGGGCCTTCGCTTTCCCAGCAGATCAAAGTGCTCGAACGCGACCTCGGCGTGACGCTGTTCGACCGTGACCGCCGCTCGGTGTCCCTCACCCCGGCTGGGGCGGCCCTTCTTCCGCATACCCGCGCCCTGCTGGAACGGGCTGACGACCTCCAGCGCCGAGCCGGCCGGCTGTCCGGAGCGGAGCGGGTCCGGCTCGGCTACGTCAACTGGCTCCCGGCGGACCTGGTCGCCCGCACGCCCGTGGTGGCCCAGCTCCACATCGATGCGTGGATCGCGCCCTCCCACACGCAGGCCGCCCGGGTCGCCGACGGCAGCCTGGACCTTGCGGTGTGCTGGGGGCGGACCAAGGACCTGGAACAGCGCGGTCTCCAAGCACGGCTGATCGGCGCCGACCGGCTCTACGCCGTCGCCACCGGCGATGACACCAGCGACGTACTCGCCCGGGACACCGACGTGCTCCTCGACGACGACACCACCTCCTGGTCGTCCTGGAACGACTACGCCGAACAATTGGCCCGCGATACCGGGGCCCACGCTGTACGCATCTCCGACGGCGGCATCACCGGCTCCGCCTTCTTCGACCACGTCCGCCGCAGTGGCCGCCCGGTCATCAACTCGCCCAAGGGGCAGTCCGCACAGCTACCGCCCGACCTGGTCCAACGCCCGGTCCGTGGGCCAAAGGTGTACTGGCCCTGGTTCCTGGTCTGGCGTGGCAGCGAGGCCCGTCCAGCGGTACGTGCCGTCGTCGACGCGCTCTGCGAGGGCATCGATGACCTGGGAATCGACGCCCCGGGCGCCTGGCGGCCCGACAGCGGCGCACACTGGCAGTAGGCAGCTTCGCTCCTCCGGCGAACCGGCGTCGGCCCGGCCCGACGCCGGGCCCGCCCGGGCTGAGAGGCTGCGCCTACCAGTAATGAGGAAGCCGGTCCTTGGATTGACGCCGGTGCTCGTTGACTCTTTCTCGACCGGTCGTCTACCTTTTCATAGGCGACCGGTCGGTTAGTCAATCGGTCGGAACACATCCCGTATGGAGAAGATCATCATGAGCACTCAGGGCCAGAAGGTCGCAGTCATCACCGGCGCGTCGCAGGGCATCGGGGCCGGCCTCGTCGAGGCCTACCGCAAGCTCGGCTACGGCGTCGTCGCCACCTCGCGGACTGTCGCCGAGTCGCAGGACGCGGACGTCGTCACCGTCCAGGGCGACATCGCCGACCCCGCCACCGCCGAACGCGTCATCGCCGCCGCCGTCGAGCGGTTCGGCCGTGTCGACACCCTGGTCAACAACGCGGGCATCTTCCTCGCCAAGCCCTTCCACGAGTACACCCAGGACGACTACGCCGCGGCGACCGGCGTGAACCTGCTCGGGTTCTTCCGCATCACCCAGCTGGCCATCGAGCACATGCTCGCCCAGGGCGGCGGACACATCGTCAACATCACCACCAGCCTGGTCGACCACGCCGACTCCAACGTCCCCTCCGTACTCGCCTCGCTGACCAAGGGCGGCCTGCAGTCCGCCACCAAGTCCCTCGCCATCGAGTACGCCAAGCGTGGCATCCGCACCAACGCCGTCTCTCCGGGCATCATCAAGACCCCCATGCACGCCGAGGAGACCCACGAGTGGCTCGCCGGACTGCACCCGGTCGGCCGGATCGGCGAACTCAGCGACATCGTGGACGCGGTCATCTACCTGGAGAACGCCCCGTTCGTCACCGGCGAGATCCTCCACGTCGACGGCGGCCAGAGCGCGGGCCGCTGACCCGAAAGCACCTCTGCCGCCTCCCTCGTTGCCTGCTGGGCAGGGCCCATCGTGCGGTGCTCGCGGTCGAGCAGGGCGCGCCGAGGCCGTGTTCGGACAGCCCATGTCAGGGTCGAAGCCGATGCCCTCGTGGTGCAGGCCACGAGGGGGCCGGCTGACACTTGAGCACCCCCACCCCGCTCCTTCGTCGGCCCGGCCATGCTCTCGGCGCCGATGCGGGCAGTCCCGGTCATCACTGTTCCCGGGTCCGGCGCCGATATGGATGCCGATACCGACAAGGTGGCAAAGGAAGAACGATGGACATCGAAGGGTCAGTTGCCCTGGTAACGGGCGGCAATCGTGGCATCGGCCGCGCGTTCGCTCGCGCGCTGATCGCTCATGGCGCAGCCAAGGTCTATGCAGGTGCCCGCGATCCGGCCAGTGTGGTCGACCGGGACGTCATCCCACTGCGTCTGGATGTGACCGAGCCCGAGGAGATCGCCGAGGCCGCAGCCGTAGCGGGTGACGTGACCATCGTCATCAACAACGCGGGTATCGGAGGCGCAAGCACCAAGCTCCTGGACGGCGCTTTCGACGGTGCGCGCCAGGCGATGGAGGTCAACTACTTCGGCACCTGGGCCGTTTCTCGGGCGTTCGCCCCGATCCTGGCCCGAAACGGCGGCGGTGCACTGGTGAACATGTTGTCGGTGGCGTCCTGGGTCGGGCAGCCACTGTTCCCCGGATATGCGGCTGCCAAGGCGGCGCAGTGGTCGTTGACGGACGCACTGAGGCAGGGCCTGCACGAACAGGGGACCCTGGTGGTAGGGGTGCACGCCGGTTTCGTGGACACGGACCTCAGTGCCTGGACGGACAGACCGAAGATCAGTGCGGCCGACGTGGCCGAGCAGACCGTACGGGCCCTGGCCGACGACCGGGTCGAAGTCCTCGCCGACGAGGAAACCAGGCGGGTCAAGGCCGCCCTGTCGCAGCCCCCCAGCGCCGAACCTCACATCTGACGTGTCGTGTCGGCCGGTGCGCGGTGGGGGCGCCCGCCTCTGGACCTCGCCTTCGTGGACGAGGTGGTGCCGCCACCGACCGTGCAGACGGTGGCGTGCGTCCTGAGGGACAGCGGCACCGGACCCGCACCACCGGGAGCGGGGGCAGGCTCATCGCCGGCGCCGACGCGCCTTGTGAGGCACCGAGTTCGACGCAGTAGGCGCGGGTGACGTTTCCGTTGGGTCCACGTCCCCCACCGAGCGCCGGAGAAGAACCAACCGGCCGGGACAGGCTGGCGGCATGCCACGGCCGAACCCGTGGCCGACATCGTGGCCCGCCCGGGCAGGAAGCCCTGGGCCCCGATTCCACCCGACAGGAGAACCCTGATGAACAGCACGACAGACAGCGAAGCGATCCTGCGCGGTGTCCTCGACCAGTGGAAAGCAGCCGTCGACGGGCACGAACCGCAGCGGGTCGCCTCCCACTTCACCGAGGATGCGATCTTCCAGGGCCTGCGCCCCTACAGCATCGGACGGCAGGGCGTCGCCGACTACTACGATTCCCAACCCCTCGGGATGACGGCTGCGTATCGGATTCTCGAAACCAGGCAGCTCGCCGACGGCCTCGTGCTCGGTTATCTGAGCGTCGACTTCTCGTTCACCGACCGGCCCACAGTGGGCGTCAACCTCGGCGTACTGGTGAAGCGCGTTGAGGACCGCTGGTACATCAGTCACTACCAGGTATCCCGACTCGCTTAGTTTCTCCCGATTCCGAAGGCAGAGGCACCGCAGAGGCTTGCGGTGCCTGTGCCTTCCGGGCGGGGCCGCACCTCATGCAGGGTGGCCACAACCGGTCAGCGGATGCGTGTGCTGTCGGTGAAGGCCCCGGAGTGGCTCCGTACGAAGTCGCGGAAGCTCAGCGGGGGGTGTCCGGTGATCAGCTCCACGTCGTCGGTGGCTCGGTCGTACCTGTTCGCGGCGTGGAGGCGCGCCATCGTGGAGAGGTGCTCGCCGACGTACTCGGGCAGCCCCAGAGGGGTGAGCTTGGTGCGCACCCATTCCTCGTAGGGGACGTCGACATAGGTGATGTCTCGGCCCAGCGCGTCGGTGAGTTCTTCCGCGATGGCTGTCATGTCGCGGGAGCGCTCTCCGGTCAGGGCGTAGGTGCGGCCCACGTGTGCGTCCGGCGTGGCAAGGACGGTGGCCGCTACCTCGGCCACGTCCTGGGCGGCGACCGGGGAGGTACGGCCCGATCCGAAGGGAAGCCGGATGGTGTCGTCCTGCGCGACGCCGCCGGCCATGACCATCAGGAAGATCGGGTTCTCCATGAACACCGTGGGCCTGATGTGGGTCACCGGGAGGCCGGACCAGTTGAGGGTCTGTTCGGCGAGCCAGTGCTGACGCTGTTGCCTGGATTCGCTGGTGCTGACCAGTGTCATCTGGGAGACCGTCAGCTGGGACATGTTGACGAAGACCTCGAGATGCCCGTGGTCCAGGGCGGCTGCTGCCGCGGTCACAGTCGCCTCCAGATAGGAGGGGGAGACGCCCAGTCCGAAGTACACCCGGCGACAGCCGTCGAGCGCCCGGGCGACGTCGGCCGCGCGCGTCAGATCGCCCACGGCGACGTCCGCCCCCAGGTCGCGGAGCTCGGCGGCACGCTCGTCGTCCCGGTGCACGAATGCGCGAACCGGCAGACCGTCGCCGCGTAGGCGTTCCACCACCATTCGGCCGATGTCGCCGGCAGCGCCTGTCACGAGGGTCATGGCGGCTTCGGATGAGGGGATCGAGGGTCGGTGCACCATGGGCGTGATCCTGCCGGTCGGCAGTGGCCGACTGTGGGAAGCCCTGCCGAGCACACCAGAATGGAGCAGCGGTGCAACGAGTCACGGCAGATCCTCCGCCGACGGGGGAGACGACGTGAGAACGCCGCGCCGACGTCCCTGCGGAGCGGCGCGCCACCTCGTGCCGGGCGCCGCTGCAGTGCGGGGCCGCTCGTAGGGTGACGTGCGTGATCGTTCGTGAGGGCGCAGGGAATGCAGGCGGTGGCCGTTGGCGGCCGGGCTATTCGGCTGCGGCAGTGGTGTTCGCCATCGGGATGGCCGGGACCACGCTGCCCACACCGTTGTACGGGCTCTACCAGGAACAGATCGGGTTCTCCGAGCTGTTGGTGACCGTGATCTTCGCCGTGTACGCCGTCGCGGTCATCACCGTGCTTCTGGTGGCGGGAAACTACTCCGACGAGGTCGGCCGCCGACCTGTGCTGCTGTGCGCGATGGCTGTGTCGGCCGCGAGCGCGGGATGCTTCCTCCTGCAGAACGGCCTGCCCCTGCTCTTCGCAGGGCGACTGCTGTCCGGCTGCGCGGCCGGCCTGCTGAGCGGCGCGGCAACAGCGGCCGTCATCGAGCTGGCGGGTCCCGGGCAGAAGGCACGTGCCGGTTTCGCCGCCACTGCGGCGAACATGGGTGGTCTGGGCTGCGGGCCACTGCTCTCCGGCCTCCTCGCGCAGTACACGCCCTGGCCGCTGATGCTGCCGTTCTGGGTCCACCTGGGGCTGGTGGCCGTGGCCACGGGAATCACCTGGTTCCTGCCGGAGACCGTGGTGGAGCCGAAGAGTTGGCCGCCTCTGACGCCGCAGGGCGTCACGGTGCCGCCCGAAGTGAAGGGTGTGTTCACGCCCGCCGCGCTGGCGGCGTTCGCCGGCTTCGCGCTTCTCGGGCTGTTCACGGCGGTCGCGACGAGCTTTGTCTCGCAGACGCTGGGTGTGCACAACCTGGCTGTCTCCGGCGCCGTGGTTTTCTCCGTGTTTCTCGCTTCGACCGCCGGGCAGTCCTTGACTCAACGGATCGGCGCGCGCCTCGCGCTCCCCTTGGGGTGCGGCATTCTCGTCGTGGGGCTGCTGCTGGTGGCGTCGTCACTGATCGCCGAATCCATGCTGCTGCTCGTCCTGGGCGCCCTGTTCGGCGGCACCGGCCAGGGACTGGCCTTTCGCGCCGCACTTACCCAGGTCAGCAGTGCTGCCCCGGCACAGCATCGTGGCGGCACCATTTCGGCGTTCTTCGTCGTCGCCTACGCCGGGATCTCGGTGCCGGTGGTCGGGGTCGGTGCCATGGCCACATGGCTCGGGCTACGCCAAGCCGGGCTGATCTTCACGGGCTGCGTGATGCTGCTGGCGGCGGGCGCGGGAGCCTACGCTGCACGCAGGTCGCCGGCCGGGGGCGTGATCGGTCGCGAGTGAAGGCCGCGAGTGAAGGCCGCGAGTCCCGCCGTCGGGGAGCTCGGACACAAGTGGGCGGCCTGGCCGGGGGAGCTTCGGGGGTCTTCGAGCGTCGTCCGTGCCGTCAAGACACCAGCAGTGGGCGTCGACTGGTGGGTGTGCGCCGACACTTCGATGCTGAATGGACGCTGCTTCCCTTGGCAGGGGCGCGAGTCCGGGGGCCGTGACCCCGGCTGCGGTGCGTCTGTGCGTCTGTGCGCCACGAAGTGGGGGTGTGCCGTCGGTGGCTGCGGGAACGGCTGTCGTCGGCAGGCCGGTCGCGGGGACGTGGCCTGCGGTTCTTCGCCCGGTGGGTCTTGTTCGGGTGCTGGTCGCCCGGGACTTGCTGGGCGACCGTGGTGCTTCGTCGGGCCGGATCAGTAGGCCGAGTTGACGTTGTCGATCGAGCCGTAGCGGTGCGCGGCGTAGTTGGCGGAGGCCGTGATGTTGGCGACCGGGTCGTAGATGTTCGTCGAGGTGCCGGCGACGTGGTACGCGTTGAAGGTGGGGTCGATGACCTGCATCAGGCCCTTGGACGGGATGCCCTTCATGGCGTTGGAGTCCCAGTTGTTGATGGCGTTGGGGTTGCCGGAGGACTCGCGCATCAGGTTCTTGTGGATGCCCTCGTAGGTGGCCGGGATGCCCTGCTTGTGCAGAATCTCCAGCGACTGCTTGATCCAGGTGTCGACGTTGCCGCCGGACTGGGCGGGGGCGGGGGCGGGGGTGGCGGCCGAGGCGGCCGGGGCGCTGACGACGGTGCCGGCCATGACGGCGGCGCCGGCTGCGACCATGCCCAGCGAGATCTTCTTGGTCTTGGTCATGCGGGCGAACTTCGTGGGCATCGCGGTGATCTGCACGTGGTAATTCCTGTTCTGTCGGGGGGTGATGCCAAGAATTGTTAATCGGAAGGGAATCCCGGGTCAATGACCGCCTCTTACTACTGCGATTAGTACCAAGTGCGGAAAATGATTGGAGAAGGGCCTTTACGGCCGGGGAGCGGGCCTCGATGGTCTACTATTCGGCTTCAGAGTGACGCCCGTCATATGGCCCACCCCACACGGCAAATGCCTCAAATCGGCATAAGAGTGACGCAGGTCATGTGGCCTGTGTCATATCGAGGGCGTCCAATTCACTCACCGTAATTCTTTATATGCATTCCGTATTGGCAGTGGGGAGGTGCGGGTTATTCGCGCGAACCGGCGGAAAATTCTGGCCTTTGGGCGTGCGCGACCGATCCGGTGGCGGCACACCACGCGGACGGTGCGACAGGACTGATTCGGAGTTGCGCGGTCGCGCGCATGGGCGGGCCCGGAGGCGGCTGGGAAAACCGAGCGGGAGAGGACGGGCCCGCATCGGTACCGCAGGGACGGGGGCTGCGATGGCCCCCTGAGCCCGTTACGGGGTGAACGCCGACTATCCAGTACGCCGAGGGCCGGGGCCTGGCCTGCGCGCTACAGGGCGAAGGGCGAGATGACCGTCCATGCAGAGGCCACCGGGACCCTCTCAGTGGTTCCCGTCGGCGTAGGGGGCGTGAGGACGGGCCTCAGTGGCGATGACAGCCGCCTGGATGCGGCGTTCCACACCCAGCTTGGCGAGCAGCCGCGAAATGTGGTTCTTCACGGTCTTCTCCGAGAGGAAGAGCTGCTTGCCGATTTGACGGTTCGTCATCCCCTCGCCGATCAGGTCCAGGATCTCGCGCTCGCGCGGGGACAGCCCCGAAAGGGCGTCGTCCGCAGCACAGGCAGGGGTGTCGTCGTGACGGAGCGTCCTCATCAAACGTGTGGTGGTGGCGGGATCGAGCATGGACTGGCCCGATGCGACGGCCCGCACCGCGGAGACAAGGTCTGATCCCTTGATCTGCTTCAGCACGTATCCGGCGGCGCCGGCCATGATCGCGTCCAGCAGCGCGTCGTCGTCGTCGAACGAGGTGAGCATCAGACAGGCCAGGCCGGGCATGCGGGATCGCAGTTCTCGGCAGACGGTGATGCCGTCGCCGTCCGGCAGACGTACATCCAGAACTGCTACGTCCGGTCGTAGCGCGGGCCCGCGGGCGAGCGCATGGTCGGCGGTGCCGGCTTCACCGACGACCACGATGTCCGGCTCGGTGTCGAGCAGATCACGCAGGCCCCGGCGTACGACTTCGTGATCGTCGAGCAGGAACACCTTGATGGGTGCTGATTCCGAGAACTGGGGTGCGTCATCCATGATTGCCCCTTGCCCGCTCGTGCGTTCCGGCCCCTGGAGCCTTGCCCACAATCTTCCCGGCGGCGCCGGCGCCGTACGACTCATCGCCGTGTGCCGTGGAGCCTGCGTTCTCCCCGACGGGACGGCCGGGTTCCCATTCAACATCGACAATGGCCGGTACCGCGTGCACCGGCCCGGAGTCCTCCTCCTGCGGGCCCAATTCCACTCTCGCTCTCCGGCCGGCTTCTCCGATTGGGCCGGTGCACCCGTTCTGGGTACCGACCGGCCCATGCATGTCGGCGGCACTCCGGCACAGGATGGCAGTGGAAGGGCGCTACGGAGCAACGCGCACCAGGGAGCGATCGCGATGAAGGCATTCGTTTTCCACGGGCCGGGCAAGAGTTCCTGGGACGAGGTACCGGACCCGGATATCGAGGACGCGTCGGACGCCATTGTCCGAGTAGGCACGACAACGATCTGCGGCACCGATCTGCACATCCTCAAAGGCGACCTGCCCGAGGTGACGCCGGGCCGGGTGCTCGGCCACGAGGCCGTCGGGGAAGTCGTAGAGGTGGGTGACGATGTGCGGACGGTCCGTCCCGGGGACCGGGTGCTGGTGTCCTGCATCTCCTCGTGCGGTCGTTGCCGCTTCTGCCGCGAGCAGCGGTACGGGCAGTGCCGGGGCGGTGGCGGATGGGTACTGGGACACCTGACCGACGGCACGCAGGCGGAGTACGTACGCATCCCGTACGCCGACCTGTCCGTGTACCCGCTACCCGCCACGGTGGACGACAAGGAGGGCGTCCTGCTCTCCGACATCCTGCCCACCGCCTATGAGGTGGGGGTGCTCAACGGCGGCGTCCGCCCGGGCGACACCGTGGTCATCGTCGGTGCCGGCCCGGTCGGGCTGGCCGCCATCGCCACCGCACGGCTGTACTCCCCGGGGCGGATCATCGTCGTGGACCTGGCGCAGTCCCGGCTGGAGGCGGCACGTGCGCTCGGGGCGGACGCCGTGGTGAACGCGGGAGAGGATCCTCAGCAACTCGTCGAAGACCTCACCGAAGGCCTCGGGGCCGATGCGGCCATCGAAGCGGTCGGCGTGCCGGACAGCTTCGAACTGTGCACGAGGGTGGTCCGCCCGGGTGGGCGTGTGGCAAACGTCGGGGTGCACGGCAAGCCCGCAGACCTCCACCTGGAGGATCTGTGGATCAAGGATGTGACGATCACGACGGGGCTCGTGGACACCTACTCCACGCCCGTCCTGCTGCGCATGCTGACCGCCGGTCGGCTGTCCACGGGCTCGCTGGTGACGCACCACTTCGATCTCGCCCAGATGGAGGAGGCGTACGACGTGTTTGCTGCCGCAGCCGAGACCGGCGCGCTCAAGGTGGTGCTGGGCGGGGTGCAGCACGACGTCGTCGATGTGCCCGCATGACGGCACGGCGGGCGTGACGGCGCGGGGGACGTCCTCGACCGAGGACGTCCCCCTGTCGTTTCGTCACTACTGCGAGTCACTGGGGCTGCGGCACCACTGCGACCGGACAGTGTGCATGGTGGAGTGCCGCGTGGGCCGTACGGCCGATCTGCAGGCCGACGCGCCCGTGCCGGCGCGGTGCTCCCACGACGAGGAGGTCGGCGGCGGCGGAGCGGTGTACGAGCACCTGATGGGCCGGCCCTTCGACCGTGGAGCGGCGTACGGCGACATCGGGATGTTTGCCGACGAACGGTCCGAGAGCCTGATCGAGCTCCGTCTCCGCGCGCATCTCGCGGGAGATGCCAGGGGCGCTCGTGTCGCGCCGGAGACCGGTTCCCTCGTACCCCGGGCGACGCCAGGAGCGTACGGCGTCGATCTCACATTTCCGGGCGGCGGCCTCCCGGAACGCGAACGCGACGGCAGCCCTTCCCCGTGAGGGGTCGGCCACACCGAGGAGAATGCGGCCGTGCGCGCCGACTGTTCCTGCGGCGTCGCCGCGCACCACGACGACGGGGCAGTGGGCGCGGGCCGCCACGGCCAGACTCACCGAGCCCAGCAGGAGCTCCTTGAGCTGGCCGCGGCCCCTTGAACCCGTGACCAGCATCGTGGCCCTGTGCCCCTCGTCCAGCAGCGCGGTGACCGTGTCCTGCGCCAGCACCTCGGCTGTCACCCTCACCTCGGGGTTACGGACTGCGGCACGTGCGGCTGCATCGGTCACGATGCTGTCTGCAAGCACTTGCTCGGAGGGGCGTTCGAGGCTCTGTTGCAGGCTCGCCGCCTCGTAACGTTCCCATCGGGAGACGTACACGAGTCGCAGCGGGAGCCCGTGACGGGCCGCCTCGTCCGCAGCCCAGTCGACTGCCCGGAGACTGGAATCCGATCCGTCGACGCCCACGACCAGGGGCAGCTCCATCGTCCCCACCGCCTTTCCTCCCACGGCCGGAAGAACCCCGTGTCGCCACCGTGACACCCGCACGGGACCGGCGGGAGGGGCGATCGGTCCCCAATGGGGGACATTCGGCCCTACGCGAGCAGCAGTTGCCCGGAGCGGTGGCCGCAGCACCGACGGATGAGGCCGCCCCGCTCGGCGGCGAGTCGGGCTGCCCGCTGTGCCGCCCAAATCCTTACGAGAAATCGCTGTCGTCGTGCGCCCGCCAGGGCTTACGTGACGGCCCTTAGGGCCGGTCGGTCCCCCCGGTCACCCCCGGACAGCCCCTGCGGGCCACCGGGTAACCGGTGGAAACTGGTACCAGGTCCGTCGGAGGAGGCGTCGAGACGGCCGGGACCGACAAGAGATCCATGCGCTTCTCGCCACCTCACCGACGAAGAATGCCGCCCCTGCGGAGGAGACCCGATCATGACCTCTCCGACCATGCGGTCGCTCGGCCCCGAGCACCGCGACCGGCTCATGCACTTCGCCACGGAAGTGGCGTTCCCCGAAGGGACACGCATCTTCGAGGAAGGACAGAGCGCCGACCACTTCTGGATCGTGCGGACCGGCACGGTCACTCTCGACTTCTCTGTGCCGGGGCGCCCCCCGGCGGTCATCGAGTCCCTCGGCCATGGTGAACTCATCGGCTGGTCCTGGCTGTTCAGCCCCTACGTGTGGCAGCTGGGAGCAGAGGCGATGACACTGGTGCGTGCGTATGAGCTGGACGCGGCTCAGGTACGCCAGGCGTGCCAGGCGGATCCCGAGCTGGCCACTGCCGTGGCTCTGTGGGTCGCACGGGTGGTGGCCCACCGGTTGCAGTCCACCAGGGCCCGGCTGCTCGACCTGTACGCCCCGCACGGAAGCGGGCTGACCGACGGCACCTGAGCCGTCGCCCCGGCCGAGCGGACCGCCCACCTGGGGCTGAAGCGTGCCGGAGATCGTGTACAACAGCCGATGGCCTCACCGGCGGGAACGGGGCGCGCTCGCGGTCGGATCATGGTGCGGGAACGGTGATGACGGGGCAGTGCGCCCGGTGCAGCAGACCATGAACCACCGAGCCGAGCCGCATGCCCGTGTATCCGCCCTGCCCTCGTCGGCCGACCACGACAGCGAGGGCGCCCTCGGAGGCCCGGGCGAGCTCTTCCACGGGGTGCCCGCGCGTCACCTCATGGGTGACGTGAACGTCCGGATACTCGGCGGACGGCCCGGCGACCGCCTCGGACAGCAGCTTGAGCCGCTCCGGCTCCGCCGAAGCCGGCTCCCTGAAAGAGACCATGGACGGCTGCCGGACCAGCAGGGCACGGAGCTCGGCGCCACGCAGGTCGGCCTCTTCGAAGGCGAAAGCCACAGCTGCGTCCGACGCCGGGCTGCCGTCGACTCCGACGACCACGTGGGGCGGCTGCTCGGAGATCTGCTCGGGCTCTCGCACCACGACGACCGGACAGGGCGCCTGCGCACTGACCGGCACGGTCACCGAGCCGGCGCTCAGGAATTCCGCGAGGCGGCCCAGCCCGCGCGTTCCCAGCACGATCATGCGGGCCTGTCGGCTGTGCCTGCAGAGCAGCGGGGCGGGCATTCCGTCCAGCAGCTCGGTGACCACCTCGAGGTCGGCGTGCCGTTCGTGGATACGGGCTGCCGCCTGTGCGAGCGAGTCGCCTCCGTGGGCGCGCAGGGCGAGATGCTGTGCGGTGTTGTCCACGTGGTGGCCGTGGTGCGTCGGAGGGACGGCAAGCAGGAGCCGCACGGTCAGCCCTCTGCGGTGGGCCTCGTCGGCTGCCCAGACGAGCGGCAGGTGGAACGGTCTGTTCAGGTCGACACCGACGAGCACTTCGGAGTGGTCCAGGTTGCTGGTCATGACTTCTCCTGTTCCGATTCTGCGGCCCCACCGGCACGCGGGACGAGCAGGACCGGGCAGTGGGCATGGTGGAGCACAGCATGGGTGACCCGTGCCAGCGACGGCCCGATGAGGCGGTGACCCCGCCCGCCGGCCATGACCAGCAGGTCGGCGTCGCGTGACGCCTCGACCAGCACACCGGCCGTCGAGTTGCCCTTCTCCACATCCGTCGTCACGGTCAGGCCGGGGAACTCCTCACGGATCCGGTCGGCGACCGTCGAGACCTCGCCGGAGCGCCGGTGGGCGATCTCGTCGACGTCATCCATCAGAGGGGCGACGAGGCCCACGTACTGGAGTACGTTCCAGACGCTCAGCATGCGCAGGGAGGCTTTGCGCAGTTCGGCTGCCCGTGCCGCGTGGCGGACACAGTCCAGGTCTGCTGCGCCGCGCACGGCGGCCAGCACGACACCCGCCCGCGCGCGCTGCCCGTCGTCGCGGACCACGACAACGGGTACCTCGCTGTCCGCTGCCACCTGCAGTCCGACGGAGCCGAGCAGCAACGCGGAGAACCCGCCCAGTCCGCGGCTGCCGACAACGATGGTGCCGTCCGTTCCGGCCGCCGAGCGCAGGCTCGCCGCCGGCTTGCTGCGGCTGAATTCGGTCGTGACCTCGACACCGGGACAGTGCCGCGTGACCTCGGCTGCCGCCTTCTCCAGCAGCTCCCGTCCGGCGTTCCCTATCCGGTCCAGCGTCTCGACGGATGTGTGCGCGGCCCGGTTCTCGGTGTCTGCGCCATGGACGATACGCAGCGGGCTCTCTCTCCGTGCCGCTTCAGCGGCCGCCCACAGGAGTGCGGAACCGGCAGCGGCCGAACCATCGGTGCCGACCACGACCACCCCGTATCGCGGAGGGCCGGAAGCGTTGCTCGTCATCATTCCTCCTTGCCACGTCGGGGCATCCTTCACGTTGCCACCACGGCCTTGCGGCGGACGAGGGCCGGAGGGGCCCGGGTGAGGGCCGAAGGTCCCCTGACCGCTGCGCGGCGCGAAGGCCGTACCGGGCGCGTTGCTCAGCCGTCCGCTTCCGTGCCGGACAGCGGCACCCGCCACACGATCCTGGTTCCTCCACCGGACGGGGCGTCCTGACGGAACACGCCTCCCAGTGCGACGGCTCGCTCTTCCATGTTGTGCAGTCCACTTCGCGCAGCTCCTGGCGGGACGCCCACGCCGTCGTCGGTGACGGTCAGTGTCACCTTGCCTGCGGCCGCCTCGACGTGCACGTCGACGTTGCGAGCGGCGGCATGACGGGCGGCGTTGCTCAGCGCCTCCCCCAGGACCGCGATGAGGGGACCGGAGACCGCCGGCGGCACCTCGGCGTCGATGGAACCCTCCACCCTCAGTGTGGGTCGGAAACCCAGCGAGGGCGCCGCGGCCTCGATGGCCGCAGTCACCTGCCTCGTCACTGCGTGGGCCCGCCAGCCGCCTTCGTGGGTCCGCAGACCGAAGATCGTCGACCTGATGACCTTGATGGTGTCGTCGAGATCGTTCACAGCCCGTTCCAGGCGCTCCGCGGACTCCGGGTGCTGCACGAATTTGAGTGCACTCTGCAACGTCATACCGGTCGCGAACAGCCGTTGGATGGCAAGGTCGTGCAGATCCCGGGCGATCCGGTCCCGGTCCTCGAGCAGCGCGATCTGCTCGGCGTCACTGCGTCGATCGGCGACTTCCATGGCCAGGCCCGCCTGTACGGCATAGCCCGCCAGCGGCGAGATCTCAGGGGGCCGGAACTCCGGTCGGCCGGAGCTCCGGGCGAGCAGCAGGACCCCGCGCACGCTCCCGCGCTGTCCGATGGGCACCGCCACCGCCGGCCCCAGCCCCCTGTACCGTGACGCGTCCTGCCCCAGCCGCGGATCATGCTCGAGATCACTGCTGACCACCGGCTCCGCCGCCTCGAACGCCGCTCCGACGAAGCTCTCCCCGGGCCCCGGATTTTCGCACCGCAGCGGGCTGTCGGCGTCGACGGTGAGAGCGTTGCGCAGCCGCCCTCCGTCACCCGAGGGCACGGCTATCACCCCGAACTCCGCCGAGACGATCTTCCTGGCGCGTTCGATGATCACCTTCATGACTTCGGCGCCGGACGCTCCTGACAGCAGAATGCTGGTCACCTCGGCGCTCGCTGCGTTCCACTGTTCGCGTTGCCGGGCCTCCTCGTAGAGCCGCGCATTCTCGATCGCCACTCCTGCTGCGACCGCGAGGGTGGACAGCACCGCCTCGTCCTCGGCGTCGAACTCCCTCGCGCTGCGTTTCTCGGTGAGGTAGAGGTTGCCGAAGACCTCTTCCCGGACCCGGATCGGCACACCCAGGAACGAGTGCATCGGTGGGTGATGGGCCGGGAAGCCGTAGGAGGACGGATGATCGGAGAGCTCCGCCAGCCGGAGCGGCGCCGGATGCCGGATCAGCTCTCCGAGAATGCCGTGCCCACTGGGCAGGGATCCGATCCGCTCCCGCTGCTCGGCGTCGACGCCGATCGTGAGGAACTCCGAGAGCCGGTCCTCGTTGCTGATCACTCCCAGCGCGCCGTACCTGGCGTCCACCAGCTCGACAGCGGCCTCCACGATTCCGCGCAGTACCTGGGCGAGGTCCAGTTCCCTCCCGACCGAGAGAACTGCCTCGAGCAGACTGTGCAGGCTGTCCCGCGTTCCGCGTACGGCACTGATACGGACCTCCAGCTCGCGGAGAAGCTCGTCCAGAGGGAACAGCGCGAGGCCCTCGGCACCCGCCGCATGCTCTTCGCTCACCGCGACACCATCCCCTCCGGTCCGGTTGGCGCCCACCTCTCACGATAGGACCGCGGAGGAGATCGGGCCCGCGCCGCTGCGGCGCGCCGAGGGGCCCGCAGACCACCGTGCCCGTCCCGTGGCCGGACCCGGGGATGGGCTGAGGTGGGCGTGGACCGGGCCGGTCGGCCCATGCGGTCTGCGTCGATCCGGCACAGGATTGATGCTGAGGCGGAACGCGCGAAGGCGTAGGACAGTGATTGCACCGACCAGCAGAGGGATGTGCGCAGCATGTCGGAGGAAGAACCCCGGGAGCCGTCGCGCGAGGAACGCGCGACGGCGCCGGGTGACGTGGGCAGGCGCGTTGCGGCACGTCGCGAAGAGCTGGGACTCAGCAGGCAGGAAGTGGCCGAGAGATCCGGTTCGGCCACCACTTACATTCAGTACCTCGAGGAACAACAATCCATGCCCAGCATGAGCTTCATGCTGCGGCTGGCCAATGCTCTGGATACGACCGTTTCCGAGCTCACCGGCAGCAACATGGATCTTCCGCCCGGTACCGGCCATGCGGGTTATCACTCGCAACTGATCGAGCTGAGCGCTGATGAGTGCCGCGAACTGCTGTCCACGCACGGGGTGGGGCGGATCGCAGTCTCCACGACGGAGGGGCCGTCGGTTGTCCCGGTCAACTACGTGGTCGTCGGTAGCCTCCTGGCCTTCCGGACGGCAGCCGGTGCCACGCCTGCCGCCGCGGCGGGTCATGTGGTCGCCTTCGAGGTCGACCACATCGACGACGCGCTGAGTCAGGGGTGGAGTGTTCTGGCCACCGGCACTGCGTCGACGGTGACCGACCCGAACGTCGTGCAGAGCTTGAACGAGGTGGCGTACACGGACCCGTGGCCCGACGGACGCCGCGACCTGTGGCTGACCATCGCCCCCACTCGGCTCACCGGCCGGCGCATCCACGTACGCCAGAGCCACAGCCCGCCTTCCGGATGATCCTGGTGCCTGCGGCAGGGGGTGGGAGCCGCGCCACCGTCGGCGCAGCTCCCACCCGGCCTGCTACTTCCGCACGCCCACGGCGCGGATGATCTCCTGCTTGACCGAGCCGCCCCGGTCGTCGGCGGCCGAGGCCCGCACGGAGATGTACTGGGCGTCGTCCGGCACCCGCACCGAGCCGGCCCAGGCGGCGGACTTGCCGCGTACGCCGTCGAGTTCGACGGAGGTCCACGTCGCACCGTCGTCGAAGGAGACCTCCAGCGTGGAGCCGGTGATCCTCCCGGTGTCCGGCGCGCCCTTGACGTACTCGGAGAAGATCCCGAGATCCAGCCGCTTTCCGGCCCGCACATCACCGTGCAGGTCGGTGTCGACGTCGAACCCGAGGTTGAGCATCGGCAGATACGTCCACCGGTCGGCCGGCGTGGCGGCCGACTTGAAGGTCCACTCGGAGTGGCCCTTCGTGGCGAGCCGCCAGACATCCGGGTCCAGGGTGGTGTCGGTGACCACCTTGAAGTCCTGCTCGGTCGGCTTGACGTTCCGGGCGTACGCCCCCGAGCTGGTCTTGCGGTCGACCCGCACCCCGTCCACGTACACCTCGGTGAACTGGGTCATCGAGCTCTCGTTCCACACATCGCCGAAGCCGGTGTGGTCCGGTCCCGAGTCACCCCAACCCGGCGTGTTGAACTGCAGGTTGTTGCCCGCGCGCTGCTGGCCCCAGCCGAGGCCGGTGCCCAGCCACGGGTGCCAGACCGGCTTGAACCAGTCGGTTCCGGAGCGGGTGCCGCCGCGGTAGTGCACGATGCCGCCGCGCTGCTCGATGGCGCCCGGGCCGTTGGACATGGACTCGTGCCACCCCCGGTCGGGGCCGGCGCTGATGTAGTCGGTGCGCTCCGCGGGGAACTTGATCTTCTCCTGGAAGCCCATGCCGATGGGGAACGTGTCGGTGATCGAGTAGCGGAACTCGCCGCCGTCGGCGGCCTTCGTCGCGTGGAACTTGTTGTTGACCACGGCCAGTTCGCTCTTGCCCGGGCGGTACGTCAGGTCAGCGGGGATGGCCCCCGGGTATCCCTCGGTGAGGTCGTACACATACGGCGTGAACTGGGCAGCGGTCAGTTCCACATCCCGGTCGAGTCGTGCGGCCTCGATCAGCCGCGCTCCGTCCGCCGCGTTCACCGAGGCGATGTACAGCGGACGTGTCGCCCCGCCGGCCCCGCTGAACACGGCCGACAGCCGCCCGGGTGCCTCATCGGTGACGAACAGGGCCTTGGCACCCGCGTCCTGTGCGTTCTGAGCCAGCTCGGCGGGGGTGATCGCGTCGGTGCGGCGCACCACGACCGCCTTGCCCTTCACGTTCTTGCCGGCATAGGCGGCGGGGCTTCCGGTGCCCGCGTCCACGAGGGACATCCGCTTCCGCCCGGTGAACAGGTCCGATCCGGGCTGGACGACCGTCTCGCCGAGCCGCTTGCCGCCCGCTTCGACATCGAGCAGCGGCTTGCCGAGCCGCCAGACGGTCCGGTACTCGAAGGTGCCCGTGGCGGGCTTGTGGGTCGGCGCGGCGAAGATGCTGTCGTACTTCAACGGGACCTGCACGGCCCCCGTGTACGACGCGCCGTTCGCCGCCCGGTTGAACTTCATCAGCAGCTGACGGGTCTGGGTCCGCTGGTCCACCTCGGCCCGGATCTCCCGCAACTTGCGCCCGTCGAGGGTGACTTCGCGGTCACGGTCCAAGGTGACCTCGGGCTCGGTGAGAAGCCCGAGACCGAGCGAGTCCTTGCCCTTGCTGCCGCGCACGTCGAGGAAGCTGGACAGGGTGTATGTGCCGGGCTGCAGGCGCAGCTCGAGTGTCCCGGAGTCGTCGACCGTGGCAGGGAAGGGCGATACCCCCTTGGCCAGCTTCTGTACGGCGAGGTATGCGGGTGACGCCGCGCCGTCGCGGTCCTTGACGTGGACGGTGAGGGTGTAGCGCTCGTCCTCCTTGGTCAGGCCGAAGGCCGTGTGCGCCACCACTGTGTCGCCGTCCTTGGCGACGATCCGGCCGGAGGTGGTGCCGACCGGCGCGCCGGTGCCGTCACCGGTGACCGTTGTCTGCGCGGTGCCGTGCGCGGGCACGGTGAGGGTGGAGTCGGCGAGGGCGACCACGCCGGCGGGAGCGCCCTCGGCGGCCAGCGTCAGGGTGACCGGCCGGTCGGAGGTGTTGGTGTACGTCAGCGTCTTCGTGACCGGCTTGTTGGCCTCGTAGGGCCAGCTGGTGAAGCCGAGGTCTGCGCTGCCGGTCGCGGTGATCTGCGCGGCGACAGCGGACGGGACGTCGACGCGGCCCGCACCCACCTCGTACGACGTGCCGCTGATCTGCTTGGACGTGCTCATCAGCCCGTCCTTGAGCTGCTGTCCGCTCCAGTCGGGGTGCTTCTCGGCGAGCAGCGCCGCGACGCCCGCGACGTGCGGGGTCGCCATGGACGTACCGCTCATCGACGTGTACGGGCCGCTCCCGGAGACGAGTTGCGAGCGTGCCGCGAGGATGTTCACGCCCGGGGCGGACAGGTCGGGCTTGAGCGCGTTGTCGCCGAGGCGCGGGCCCTGGCTGGAGAAGTACGCTCGCTTGTCGGCGGAGTCGACCGCGCCGATCGTGAGTGCGGAGTCGGCGGCGCCGGGGGAGCCGATGGTGCCGGGGGAGCCGGCGTTGCCCGCCGCGATCACGAACAGGGCGCCCGTGTCCTTCGAGAGGGTGTTCACCGCCTGGGCCATCGGGTCGGTGCCGTCGCTGCCCTGCGACGATCCGAGGCTCATCGAGACGATCTTGGCGTGGATGTCCTTGGCCGCCCACTCCATGCCGGCGATGATCTGGGACTCGGTGCCGGACCCCTGGTCGCTGAGGACCTTGCCGACGGCGAGCGTGGCGTCGGGCGCGACGCCCTTCTCCTTGCCGTCGGACGCGGCACCGCTGCCACCGACGGTGGAGGAGACATGCGTGCCGTGCCCGTTCCGGTCGGCGACCTCCTGGCCCTCGATGAAGCTCTTGGTCTCGGTCACCCGGTCCTTGAGATCGGGGTGGGTCAGGTCCACGCCCGTGTCGAGGACGGCGACCTTGACGCCCTTGCCGGTCAGCCCCGCCTCCCAGGCGGCGGGCGTACCGATCTGGGCGTTGCTGGTCTCCATCGCGGCGTCGACCCGGGCGTCCAGCCAGATCTTCTCGACGCCGCCGGCCAGACGCACTCGGCCCGAAGTCGCGCTGCGCGCCACGGAGGTGACGTCCGGTGCGACCGTGCGCCAGAACTCCCCGGACGTCGAAGCCTCCAGAGCCGCACCGCCCACACTCGGCAGACCACGGACCTGGCGGGCTCCGTGCGGCGTGGCGCTCCGGGTGTTCTTCGTGTACGTCACGATGAGCGGCAGTCCGTCGGAGGACGGGCCACCGAGCCCCTGCTCGATCAGAGCGGTGACGTCGAAGAGTTCGGCGTCGAGGACGCCCGCCTGGAGGTAGGGCCGGGCCTCGTCGGGTATGACGGTGATCCGGCCGCCGGATATCTCGCTGCGAACCGCTCCGGTCGCGCCCTCGGGACGCTCCACGGCGACCGACTTCCGGCCTGCGCCGAGGTCGTTCACGGTCACCTGGTCACCGGTGATCAGGGTGACGGTTCGTGCGGTGGTGGGTGCGTGTACGGGCGACGCGGCACGGTCGGTGCCCGCCCCTGCCGTCCCCACTGCCCCTGCAGCGACAGCCTGCCCCGCCGGCAGCAGTACGAGCGACAGCCCGGCTGCCAGCAGCCGGGACCTCCGCCTCGTGGATGCTCTGGTCATGGATGTCTCTCCTCCGCGCACCCGGCGAACGGTTGGTTCCGGGTGCTGCGAAGAGTTTCTGCGGCGACAACTCGCTTGTCGCCGTTCCGACTTGGCGGTTACCTGCCGTGGCGGAGACTCGTCAGCGCCGGACGCGGAGCACGCACTCGACATACGCCCAGCCGTGATGCCGGGCGTACCAGCCGAGTTGGATGCGGGTGGTGGCCCCGGCCTGGACCATCAGCCCCTGGATGCGCCGCTGCACGGTGCGTGCCGACATGTCCACCTGCGCGGCCATCGCGTGATCGGTGAGACCGGCGAGCAGAAGACGCAGTATGCGGGTGTCGAGGACGTCGATCCCGTGGTGTGGTTCGCCGTAGGGGCGGGCTCGTTCCCAGACGGCGTCGAAGAGTGCCTGGGCGACGTTGGCGAGGCCGCCACGCAGCACGAGACTGGGGTCGACCTCGCTGCCGGAGCCGTGCAGCGGCAGCATCGCCACCTCGCCGTCGCAGACGATGAGCTTGAGCGGCACGCCGTCGACCGTCCGGATCCGCATGCCTCGGTCGAGCGATTCGTCCACGTTGTCGGCCGCGCGCGGTTCACCCAGGAACGACTGGTCGATGACGGCACGCACCTGCAGGCCGCGCGACAGCACGGTCGGTTCCTCGGTGTTCTCCGGGCCGACCACCTGGACGTCGCCGGTGACGAACGTGTCGATGGCGTGCCGGGAGGAGAGCTGGAGCTGGAGGTAGCGCCGGCGTACGGCATCCCGCCCCTCGACGACCTCGACGAGATCACGCTGTGCGCGTCCCATGGACCCGGTCCGGTAGGTCTCGACCAGCTCGGCGAGCGCGAGTTCGGCACGGTGAAGGCGGATGCGGCGCTCGGTCAGTTCCGTGCCGAGCGCGACCGACGGCGGCGCGGCCACATAGTGGCCGCTTCCGGGCTGCCTGTCGACCAGGGCGCGAGCCGCGAGCGAGTGCAATGCCTCCGCAACTTCCGCGTCCGGGACGGCCGCTGCCGCGGCGACTTCGGCGAGCGAGGCCGAGGGCTGCTCGATCAGCACCCTGTATACGGCTTCCTCACAGGCGCCGAGCCCGAGATCTTCCAGTGCCAAAGCCACCCTCCGGTCCGTGCGTACCGCCGGATTCTTGCAGCTCGGCAGGGCACACCCGACTGCGGGGCCCGGGCGGTGCCACCGGCGCCGTGGAAACGGCGGCGGCCGGTGGGCCCGCCCGGGCGGGCAGGTCCACCGGCCGTTCGACGAGCCGTTGCGACGTGGGTCGCTGGTGCGGTCAGCGGACCAGGGTGACCTCCGGGGAGGTCCAGATCTGGGTGCCCGGTGACTTCTGCGGGTCGCCGAGCGCCTTGTCGAAGACGAGGCGCAGCCGGTACGTACCGGCGGGGCGCGGGGGTGCCGTCGGCACGCGTGGCGTCCCAGCTGTAGAACGCCACCCCTGTGCCGGCGCCGGAATTGCGGGTCACCCACGACGCGTCGTACGGGGTGTCGATCACCTTGCCGCGCGTGTCGAGGACCTGGAGCCGCATCCGCTCCAGGAGCGGGAAGCCGTGGGACAGCATGACCCAGGCCTTGTCGTTGGCCGTGGACGTGTCTGTCAGGTCGACGGTGGTGGGCACGTTCTTGCCGAAGGTGAAGTAGCCGGGACGCAGCGCCGGGTTGTCCAGCGTCTTGTTGACCGAGGTGAAGGTGGGGTTGATCGCCGACACCGCGTCGAAGTCGCCTGCCATGCCCAGATACGGCACCCGGATCTCCGGGGCCGCCGAGCCGGTCCGGGTGAGCTCCACCCAGCCACCGAACAGGGTCCCTTCGGCAACGCCTTGAGGCTGCCTGATGTGCACGGTGACGGTACGGCTGCCGTGCGCGGCCACGGTGATCCTGTCCCGGCCGTCGACCTCGGCGTCGCCGGTGGCATCGGTGGGCTGCCACTCACTGGTGTACGGCGGGGCCGCGGAGACGGCGGCGCTCTGCCCGACCCGGTAGGTCACCGGACGGGAGGTCGGATTGTGGACCGTGATCCGGCGGGTCCGCTGCCGGCCCTCGAGGTCGCCCAGGGCCAGCTCGGACGGCGTGGCCCTCACGGTGTCGCCGGAGACCGACGCCAGCGCGGCGACCGCGTCGATCCGGCCCGCGCCCTGCTGGGCGACCGGTTGCCGGCCGCGCTCGTGGTCACCTGTCATGGCGAGCGGAGTGGCCGTGTTCTGCAGCGCGGTCTGCACCTGGGCCGGGGTGAGGTCCGGCCGGGCCTGGAGCAGCAGGGCGACCACTCCAGCGACATGCGGGGACGCCATCGAGGTACCGGACATGACGCCGTACCAGTCCTGGGCCGGGGGAAGCGCGGACAGGATGTACCCGCCGGGAGCGGCGACGTCCGGCTTGAACTCCAGCTCATTGCCCGGGCCCCAGGAGGAGCCGGCATCCATCAGCCCGGCGGCGTCGGCGGTCATCGGCGCACCGGCGTACGCACCCCAGGTCAGCTTCGTGCCGGCCGGCGCGGCCTTGATGCGCTCGGCGTCCCGCGCGCGGATCCCTACCACGGGGATGCCGATGGTGCCGCAGCAGGGGGAGAACGGCATCGCGTCCGGATCGGTGCCCGACGGGTTGTAGTGGACCGCGGCGACCGCACCCGCAGCCTCGGCGGTGCGGGCCAGGTCCATCACCCGGCAGTTGAACACGTCGGTTCCGGTGTACGGGGCGAACAGCGCGATCTTGCCTTCGAGACTGCCGGCGGGCAGCGGGGCGCAGTTGGACGGAATGACGGTCACCGGGTGCCCGCCGGTCGAGGGAGCGGCGGGGGCCCGCCCGGAGTCCATGTACGGAACGGGAGCGGTGGAGCCGTCGTCGAGTGTGAACGCGAGGAACGGGTAGCGGCTGCTGTAGGTGCTGCCGACCGCGATGGCCCCGTCCGCGACCGCGGGTGCCGCGGCGTTGAAGGGACCGGCGTAGCCGTTCCCGTTGGCCACGACCGTGGGTACGCCGGAGTCCACCAGGTGGTCGACGGCAAGCGAGAGCACGCTGCTGCTGCGGTTGCCGGTCGCGCCGAGGCTCATGTTGACGACGTCCACGCCGTCGGCGGCGGCCTGGTCGAGCGCGGCCAGGATGATTGCGTCGGTCGGCGTGTTCTTCGTACCGAACACCCGGTAGGAGCGCAGCGTGGCGTCCGGGGCGACGCCCTCGATGTGCGCGTCGTCCCCGGCGACGATGCCCGCGACATGGGTGCCGTGCCCGGCCGCCGGGCCGAACCTGTCGTCGTACGGGTCGGCGTCCTCGTCCGCGAAGTCGTAGCCGCCGACCACCTTCGCGTTGGGGAAGCCCCCGCCGCCGAGCGCCGGATGGTCGTACGCGATGCCGCTGTCGATGATGCCGACGGTGACACCCCTGCCCGTGAAGCCTTGGCCATGGGACTGCGGGACGCCGGTGAGATCCGTGACGGTGACGATCTCCCGGCCGGAGGGGGCCCCGTCGGCGGACCGTGCGTCACGGCCGGCCCGGTCCACGGCCTTTTCCAGGACGTCCTCGGACACCGGGGTGGGCTTTTCGGGCATCTCGTACGTCACGGGCTCGGTGACCTGGGCCACGCCCGGGAGTGCGGCCAGCCGGTCGGCCTGTCCCGCAGGCACTTTGACGAGGAGACCGTTGACGACATTGCGGTACCGGCGTTGTACGGAAACCGCGATGCCCGACTCGTGTGCGGCGCCGATCAGTTGCTGCTGCGCATCGGAGACGGTACGGCGGGCCGCTGCCCGGTCCAGGGGAGCTGCCTCCTGCGCGGCCGGGGCGTTGTCGAGCGTGACGATGCGCGTCACCGACGGCCCGGACGGTTCGCCGGAGTCCGCGTGCGCCAGGTCACCGGGCAGGACGAGCGAGACGAGGATCAGCGCGGACGCTGCGGATATCGAGTGTCTGTACACGACGGTCGATCAAATGCGAACGGCAACGGAAGGGCAACGGTGACCGGCTGTCGTGTTTCCGCCATGGCGAGGACTCGACGTACCACCGCGGGTTCCCGGGGCATGCGATCGCGCCCCGCACCTGGACTGCCGTGGTCAGCGTTCGTAGGTGCCGGTCAGGCGGCCTCTGGCGACGACCGGGGCGGTGACGGAGGCGAGCAGGGCACGGGGCCTCGCCCGGTCGGCGGTGTCGGACACGCTTTCCGCCGGAGAGGGCGAACAACTGGTACCAGTAGGAGGCCTGCGGGACCATCAGGAACAGCGGCAGCGCTGGCCTCGGCACCCGGCACGCCTTGTCGAGTGCCATCGCGCAGTCCAACTGCTCGGCGGCCGCGGCCGGCATCCACCATGGCGCGCAGCCTTCCCAGTGACGTCAGACCGCGCCTTCGGCGCGCAGGGCGGTGATGGCGGTCTCGTCGTAGCCGAGCCCGCGCAGCACGCTGTCCGTGTGCTCGCCCACGGCGGGAACAGGGTCCATGCGGGGATTCAGCCCGCTGGGGGTGGCGGGCGGCAGCAGGGCCTTGATCGCGCCACCGGGAGTCGACACGTCCCGCCAGCGGTCACGGCCGGACAGGACCGGGTGATTCCAGTGCTCCTCGACCGAATTGAGCCGCGCGTTGGCGACCTTCGCGTCGTCGAGGAGCTTCACCGCGGCGGCCGCGTCCAGCTCGGCGAAGCGCGCGGCGACGATCGCGTTGAGTTCGTCGCGGCGGGCCACCCGCGCCGAGTTCCGGTGGAACCGCGGGTCGCCGGCGAGGGAGGCGTCGCCGAGGAAGACCTCGCAGAAGGACGCCCATTCGCGTTCGTTCTGGATGGCGAGCAGCACGGTCCTGCCGTCCGCCGCGCTGTACGGTCCGTAAGGGGCGATCGTCGCGTGCTGGGCGCCGACGCGTGCGGGCTGCGTGCCCGAGTACGCCGTGTAGTACGCGGGGGAGCCCACCCACTCCGAGAGCGACTCGAAGAGCGACACCTCCACGGAGCGGGCCCGGCCCGTCGCCCGCCGTTCGTAGAGTGCGGTGAGGATGCCCGAGTACGCGTACATGCCCGCTGCGATGTCGGCGATCGAGATGCCCACCTTGGCGGGCTCTTCGGGCGAGCCGGTCAGCGACACCACGCCTGTCTCGCACTGCACCAGCAGGTCGTACGCCTTGCGGTCCGCCCAGGGGCCGGTGTTGCCGTATCCGGAGATGTCACAGACGACGATGGAGGGGTAGCGCTCGCTCAGCTCATCGGCTCCCAGGCCGAGTCGGCGCGCCGCGCCCGGGGCGAGGTTCTGCACGAAGACGTCGGCCCCGGCGAGCAGCCGCTCCAGGACCTCGCGGCCCGCGGGCGTCTTGATGTCCAGTGTCAGCGACTCCTTCGACCGGTTCAGCCACACGAAGTAGCTGGACTGGCCGTGCACGGACTCGTCGTAGCCCCGGGCGAAGTCACCGGCACCCGGGCGTTCGACCTTGATGACTCTGGCCCCCAGGTCGGCGAGCTGGCGGGTGGCGAATGGGGCGGCGACGGCCTGCTCCAGGCTGACGACAGTGATTCCTTCGAGGGGGAGAGGGCTCATGCGTGCTCCTTCGGACGGTGTACGGGGAAAGTGTCGCGCATGAGATGTGCGGCACCCTTCCAGCCGAGGCCGACGAGACGAGCAGTCCGGGTACGCCTGCCCCGCAGTCGGCGAATTTGGTGGCGAAATCCTTTTCACCGCCCGGGAGTTCGGGGAAACCGGGCGGCAGTGCGAGGGCGGCGCCGAGTTCCGTTCCGTCGCCGATCGTGATCTCGACGGAGGTATCTCCGGTCAGCAGCCCGGAGCCTTCGGGGGTCCGCACGGTCTCCACCAGACCGAGTACCCCGATCACGCGCGCCGTGCGGTGATCGCCATGTGCAATGCCGTCGCGCAGTGGTACCGGCCCGATGGGCCCGTCACCGAGGACGAACTCGTCGAGCGCGCTACGTCTCGCCGGCGCCGGCCGTCGTCGAGTACCGGCCGCGTGCGCCAAGGCGCCCCGTGCGCGCCTGACGACGAGGCGTGATGCGTGAGCCCCGGCCCCGATGAGCGGTCGGGGCTCTTTGGCCGCACACCGCCTCGGAGGCGTAGCCGTCCGCCTGTGCGGACAGTCGCCCCGAGCCGTGCCACCTTGTGTCGCCCGAACGGGCCACCCGGGTTGCGGTCGCGGCAAGGGCTGGTACGGGCGCGGCGCCGCGGACTGCGAGGGCGACACAGTCGTGGACCTCACCGCACTCCGACTCGCCCTGCGCCGTGTGCGGTGGCGGGCGTCAGGTGGCCCGCCTAGCGTGACCGATGGCAGCAGAGACCCGGAGACAGAGGAAGGGTGCGAACCCCATGGCCGACAAGCCCGCCATCGTCCTGGTCCACGGCTTCTGGGGTGGCGCCGCCCACTGGGGCAAGGTCATCACCGAGCTGCACAGGCGAGGCTTCAACTCCCTGCACGCGGTGGAGATCCCGCTGACCTCGCTGGTCGACGACGCCGCACGCACGCGGAAGATGGTCCAGCAGATCGACGGACCGGTGGTGCTGGTGGGCCACTCCTACGGCGGAGCGGTCATCACGGAGGCCGGGGACCTGCCCAACGTGGCTGGGCTGGTCTACATCGCCGCATTCGCCCCGGACGCGGGGGAGAGCCCCGGTCGGATCAGCGAGGAGACGCCTCCGGCCGGGATGGAGAACCTGGCCCCGGATTCCGACGGCTACCTCTGGATCAAGCAGGACAAGTTCCACGAGAGCTTCGCCCAGGACCTCCCGGCCGACGAGGCGCTGGTCATGGCGGTGACCCAGAAGGCACCGCTTGCATCGACATTCGGCGACACCATCACCACCCCGGCCTGGCGCGCAAAGCCTTCCTGGTACCAGGTCTCCACCGCGGACCGCATGATCCACCCGGACAACGAACGCCGCATGGCACAGCGCATGAACCCGCGCAGGATCATTGAACTGGACGCGAGCCATGCTTCGTTGGCCTCCCGGCCCGGCCCGGTCACCGACCTGATCCAGGAAGCGGCCGGCGTCTGACTGCTGCCGCCGGCCGTACGGAAGCGCCTGGCCGCGGGGGCCGTGAAGTGCGCCCGCGGCCAGTTCGACAGGTCAGCCCTTGCGGGTGTTGACCTCGTCGGTGAGCTGGGGGACGACCTGGAAGAGGTCGCCGACGACGCCGTAGTCGACGAGGTCGAAGATCGGGGCCTCGGAGTCCTTGTTGATCGCAACGATCGTCTTCGAGGTCTGCATGCCCGCCCGGTGCTGGATCGCACCGGAGATACCGGACGCGATGTACAGCTGCGGGGACACGGACTTGCCGGTCTGGCCGACCTGGTTGGAGTGCGGGTACCAGCCGGCGTCGACCGCGGCACGCGAGGCACCCACCGCCGCGCCCAGCGAGTCGGCGAGCGCCTCGATGATCGCGAAGTTCTCCGCACCGTTGACACCACGGCCACCGGAGACCACGATCGCGGCCTCGGTCAGCTCCGGACGCCCCGTCGACTCACGCGGAGTACGCGACAGCACCTTCGTGCCGGTGGCCTGCGCCGAGAAACCGACCGGCAGGGTCTCGACCGCACCCGCGGCCGGGGCCGCCTCGACCGGCGCCGAGTTCGGCTTCACCGTGATGACCGGGACACCCCTGGACACACGGGACTTCGTGGTGAACGACGCCGCGAACGCGGACTGCGTGGCCACCGGACCCAGCTCACCGGCCTCCAGATCCACCGCGTCGGTAATGATCCCGGAACCGATCCGGACCGCGAGACGGGCAGCGATCTCCTTGCCCTCCGCGGAGGACGGAACCAGCACCGCGACCGGGGACACCGCCTCGACCGCAGCCTGCAGCGCATCCACCTTCGGCACGACCAGATAATCGGCGAACTCGGCGGCGTCCGCGGTCAGGACCTTCACCGCACCGTGCTCAGCCAGCACCGACACCGTCTCGGCCGCACCCGCGCCCAGCGCGACAGCGACCGGCTCACCGATCCGACGCGCCAGCGTCAACAGCTCCAGAGTGGGCTTGCGGACGGCACCGTCCACGTGGTCGACATAGACGAGAACTTCAGCCATGGGACTTCAATCTCCTGCAGGTAACGAAGGAACGAGGAACGGACGAAACAGCCGGCTCTAGATGAACTTCTGGCCCGCGAGGAACTCGGCGAGCTGCTTGCCGCCCTCGCCCTCGTCCTTGACGATCGTGCCCGCCGTACGAGCCGGACGCTGCGCCGCGGAATCCACCGCGGTCCACGCACCCGCCAGACCGACCTCGTCCGCGTCGATCTCCAGATCCTCCAGATCCAGGGACTCGACCGGCTTCTTCTTCGCCGCCATGATCCCCTTGAACGACGGGTAACGCGCCTCACCCGACTGGTCCGTCACCGACACCACCGCCGGCAACGACGCCTGCAACTGCTCCGACGCACTGTCACCGTCACGACGCCCGGTCACCGTGCCGCCCTCGACCTTCACCTCCGACAACAACGTCACCTGCGGAACACCCAGACGCTCCGCCAGCACCGCCGGCAGCACACCCATCGTCCCGTCCGTCGACGCCATCCCACACACGACCAGGTCGTAGCCCGTCTTCTCGATCGCCTTCGCCAGCACCAGCGACGTACCGATCACATCCGTACCGTGCAGATCGTCGTCCTCGACATGAACCGCCCTGTCCGCACCCATCGACAACGCCTTGCGCAACGCGTCCTTGGCATCCTCCGGACCCACCGTCAACACGGTGATCTCCGCATCATCCGCCTCGTCCGCGATCTGCAGCGCCTGCTCCACCGCGTACTCATCCAGCTCCGACAACAGACCGTCGACATCCTCACGGTCCAGCGTCAGATCATCGGCGAAATGCCGGTCACCAGTGGCGTCGGGCACGTACTTCACACAGACAACGATCCTCAAGCTCACGCCGGCTCTCCTACCTGGGTGTGGTTCCTCAGTCGACCATATGGCACTCAGTACCCTCTGTAAAGGTACGTAGTGTCGAACGGGCGCAGTTGGTGTTAGGTTCCCGGCATGACCGAGGCACGCAGACCAGTGAAGAAGCCACCCATGCGGGAGGTGCTCGCGGAGGCGGCGTTCCAGCTCTTTCTGGAACGGGGCTTCGAGCGGACGACGGTGGATGACATCGTCGCGCGGGCCGAGGTCGGGCGGCGTTCGTTCTTCCGCTACTTCCCTTCCAAGGAGGACGTGGTCTTCCCCGACCACGAGCGCTGTCTCGCCGATATGACGGCGCTTCTGGAGGCGGCCGACGACGGCGACCCGGTGGCCACGGTGTGCGACGCGGCCCGACTCGTGTTGCGGATGTACGCCGCGAATCCGGAGTTCTCCGTCCAGCGCTACCACCTCACGCGGGAGGTTCCCGGCCTGCGGACCTACGAGTTGTCCGTGGTCCGCCGCTACGAACGCACGCTGGCCGAGTATCTCCGCGGCCGCTACGCCGGTACCCCGGACGGCCCGCTGCACGCCGAGGTGATCGCCGCGGCAGTGGTCGCCGCGCACAACAACGGCCTGCGGTCGTGGCTGCGTTCGGGCGGCAAGGGGGACGCGGAGGCTGCGGTGGACCACGCTCTCGGGATCGTGCGGCAGGTCTGGGGTGCCGCAGCCGAAGGCGTCGCCACGCCGGCCGCGGGCGACGACGTCGTCGTGGTGGTCGCCGCCAAGGGCACGCCCATGTGGCGCGTGGTGCAGAAGGTCGAGTCGGCCCTCGCCGAGGACTGATCTCGGCATAGGTACTCAGTACCTTTACCTCTCGGCACTCAGTGCCATATGGTGCGTCTGCGTCGAGGCACGGCGCCGACGCACCCGAGCCGAGTCCAAGGGGTCGAGACGTGTCCCATTCAGTTTCAGCAAGTAAGGCCGCGCCGACGGCGGGTGAAGCCGGACTGATCCACCAGCTCTGCCGCTGGTGCGGTACGGCGTCGTTCCGGCGGCTGTTGTGTCCGGTGTGCGCGTCGAGCGATCTGGACTCCGTACGCAGCGACGGCCTGGGTGTCGTCGTGCGGTCCAGCGTGGTGCACCGCTACACCGAGGCTGCTCGCAACGAGTCCTTGGTCCGGTTGCCCGAAGGCTTCGTGTTCCGATGCCAGGTCGTGGGTGCCGCACCGCATCTGGTGTACGTGGGCGCGCGGGTGCGCCCCGTCACCGGCGCCGCCCCGGATTCCGCGGAGCTCGTCCTCGAACTCTGCGACCCGGTCGGGCGCGCCGATTGGCAGTGAACCGGTCCCCGGGCAGCCGGACGACCCGGACATCACCGGCTGCCGCGAACTGCGTCCCCACGAATCGTTGTCGGACCGGTCCCGTTGGACAGCGCGTGAGGTGACGCCCCGTTGCGCCGGCCGTGCATGCTGAAGTCGGCCCGGACGGCCACACCGGACTGCAGCAGCTTCTGGTGGACCACCGGATTTCGGCCGGGGTACGAGACCACAACGCTGATATATCCCTCGGGCAGACCGGTCACGGCGTACTCGCCCTGCGCGTTCGTCGTGGTCCGCACCAACTGTCGGCCGCTGGTGTCCATGACAGTCACTGCGGCATGGCGGACGGGCTGCTGCTCGTCGTTGCGGACGGTGCCCTCCAGCATCGGCAATGGTTCGCCGAAGTGGTGGCGGTGGACCGGAAGCGCGGTAGGCGTGGGTGCCTCGACGGACGGGTCCTCCACCGGCGGCTCCGGAATGTCCTCCTGCTCGTCCTCCGCGCTCCGTCGTGCGGCGAGGCGGTGGTGCCGCCACGCGTCGAGGCCCATCAGCGCCAAACCCGCTGTGATCCACGCGCACAGCACGAGGACCGGCTTGAGCACCCCCGCATTGTCGAAGTACAGGACTCCCTTCAGGGCGTCCACCGCGTTGCCCAGCGGCATGACGACGTGCAGGTCCTGGAAGAACGTCGGCAGCAGCGGGACAGGGGCCACGCCGCTGGAGGGAACGCTCAGCACGATGTACAGACCCATGCCCACCATGGGGAAGAACTGCTTGGTGAAAGGCGCCACGCCGTGGGCGAACGTGGCCACCGCCGTGGTGAGCAAGAAGGCGATCGCCAGGACCGAGGAGTCGTTGGGGAAGTAGTCCAGCCCTACTCCGACGAAGAAGCCCACGGCACTGAAGAGGGCGGAGGCGCCCACGATCATCATCAGTTTCTTGCGACGGTTGAAGGTCACCGCCCGCAGCAGGGTCGTCGCGAGTATGTAGCCGGGGACGCTCCAGGCGACTCCGAAGTAGACCACGGTCGCGGCATTCAAGTCCTTGCTCACGGTGGGGGCGACGTCCGTGACCGTGAGCCTCTGGTGGTTGTGCGCCGCAAGCCGGGTGAAGCCCTTGGTCAGCACCTGCCTGAGAGGCAGCCCGTTGGCCTCGGCCACGTAGAGCACAGCATGTCTGCCCTCGGCGACGTAGCCTGCCACCGCGTCGCGGTTCAGCACCGCCTGGCGGGCTTCTCCGGCGTCTGCCACGGCGCTGACATCGAACCAGTCGGGGTGTTTCTTTTGCAGAGCGGCGTCGACTTTGGTTTCCAGCACGCGGTTGGCGACCACGACCTTCGCGTGGTTCGGCTGAGGCTCGTGAAAGGCCGTGGGGAAGCAGAACAGAAGGGCGAGGAAGAGCACCGTCGGGAACATCAGGGTCTCGGCCAGAGTCCTGGCCAGGGGTATGCCCCGAGGACGCTCGATCCGGTGCTTCACAGCACCACCCCTTGGGCGCCACGGTGAGCCATGTCGGAGTGCTCGTGGGACAGCCCGCCGACTGGATGTGCGGCGAGGCCAACGCCGCCGCGCCAGTGTTGGTGGATTGGTTCGTCGGTACCCGAGCTGCGCTCCTCCACCGGCCGCGTTTCGCCGGCGGGCAGCGCCATCACGACGCCGGACTGCTTCGCCTCCACGACTTGCGCGGAGATGCCGGCGCTGATCCCGGGCCTTTGGAGGGAGACCGCGGGACCAAGTTCTCCGAGCCCGCCTCCTGCGACCGTCACTCGCGGTGCTACCAGCCCCATGGCACCCCTCTCCGTTCCGCGCACCTGGCCATCGCCATGCCGTCATTGCGTTAACGTACCGATCGGCACACCTACAATTTGTGGACCTTACGCGTACCGGCCGGTACAGTCAAAAAGGTGCCTCGCCCCGTCAATGCCGAAAAGCGTGCCGAACTGCTGAAGCAGGTTGTGCACCACCTCCAGCACCACGGTCTCGCGCTGACGTCGCTGAGCCAGCTCGCCGAGGCCGTCGGCACCACCAAACGCATGCTTCTGTACTACTTCGGCAGCCGCGAGAACCTGTTGGCCCAGGCGTTGGCCGCCAGCCGTCCCGACACCCACGCGATGTTCGACGACGTCCACGACAGTGCCGGCCTACGCAAAGCCGCCCATGGCTTGTGGGAAGCGATCAACGTCGGGGAGCAGTCCGGGGCGTTCCGCATGCTGCTGCAACTGCTCAGCCTGGGCGCCACCGATCCGGAGCAGTACGGCAACCTCGCTGCCGACACCGTCGAGATCATGATCGCCCCGATCGCCGCCGCCTACGTCCGGCTGGGTCACCCGCCACAGGAGGCGTGGGCAGGAGCCACGCTGCTCGTCTCCGGCCTGCGCGGATTGTGCCAGGACCGCCTGGTGACCCATGACGTCGCCCGTACCGACGCGGCCGCCCGCCGCCTGATCGCTGTCGCGGTGTAGTCGACCGATCGGACGGCTCTGTTTGCTCGACGAGGTCCGGCCGGGACTCGACACGGCCAAGGCCGAGATCATTGTGAACGCGATGCTCACCACGGTCGACGACGCGGCCCGCACCGGACGCCTCGGCGAACGCCCCGACATCGCGGACCGCCTTGTGGACCTCGGTACGGTCCTGCCCCTCGACGAGGGCGAGTCCACCGGCTGATGGCCGGGTCGGGGCGCTTCCTGCCGGCTACCGAGACCGCTCGCGGCGGATCATGTGACTGTGCCACCGCCCGTCCGTCGACGGTGGCGCAGTCGCGCGTCCGCGCAGGGGTGTTTTGGCGAAGCATCTGAGAGGTTCGGGGTCTCCGTGAGCTCCGCCGGCGAAGTCATCGCAGCAGCGACGTTCAACTCAGCTTTTCTCATTGTGTGTTGAGTGCCGCAATGAGGCGCGCGCAGCTGCATGTGGGTCAGCACGCCCTGACGGGTGAATGTCCCGCCCCGGCGGGCGCCGGGCCGCACATGTCGCCCCCATGGCTGGTTTGCTGCAGCTGGAAACTGGCGCGAGGCTCCGGGGGGCCGCCGGCCGCCCCCGGTGGAAGCGGCGCCCTGCCGGGTGCCGAGCCCACCCGCGAAGGACCGATCGAAGGAGCGTCGTAGTGACGACGATGGGCACAGCAGGGGCGGACGAGACAGAGGAGTCGTACGCGAACGAGCTGCCGGTACGCAGCAGGGAGCCGGGAAACGTCATCGTCAGGTGGATGAGCACCACCGATCACAAGACGATCGGCACGATGTACCTGGTCACGTCGTTCTCCTTCTTTGTCGTCGGCGGCGTGCTGGCGCTCGTCATGCGCGCCGAGCTGGCCCGTCCCGGCACGCAGATCGTCTCGAACGAGCAGTTCAACCAGGCGTTCACGATGCACGGCACGATCATGCTGCTGATGTTCGCGACGCCGCTGTTCGCCGGGTTCGCGAACTGGATCATGCCGTTGCAGATCGGTGCGCCCGACGTGGCGTTCCCGCGGCTGAACATGTTCGCGTACTGGCTGTACCTCTTCGGCTCGATCATCGCGGTGGCCGGCTTCCTCACCCCGAACGGCGCCGCGGACTTCGGCTGGTTCGCCTACTCCCCACTGACCGACGCGGTTCGATCGCCGGGGATCGGCAGCGATATGTGGATCATGGGTCTGGCCTTCTCCGGCTTCGGCACGATCCTCGGCTCGGTCAACTTCATCACCACGATCATCTGCCTGCGCGCACCCGGTATGACGATGTTCCGGATGCCGATGTTCGTGTGGACCGTGCTACTGACCGGTGTGCTGGTCCTGCTCGCCTTCCCGGTGCTGGCGGCGGCACTTCTGGTGCTGGAGGCGGACCGCAAGTTCGGGGCGCACGTCTTCGAGGCGGCCAACGGCGGCGCGCTGCTCTGGCAGCACCTCTTCTGGTTCTTCGGCCATCCGGAGGTGTACATCATCGCGTTGCCGTTTTTCGGGATCGTCAGCGAGATCATTCCTGTCTTCAGCCGTAAGCCGCTCTTCGGTTACATCGGCCTGATCAGCGCGACGATCGCCATCGCGGGCCTCTCCGTGACCGTGTGGGCGCACCACATGTACGTCACCGGTGGTGTGCTGCTGCCGTTCTTCTCGTTCATGACGTTCCTCATCGCGGTACCGACCGGTGTGAAGTTCTTCAACTGGATCGGCACGATGTGGAAGGGATCGCTGTCCTTCGAGACACCGATGCTCTGGGCCATCGGTTTTCTGGTGACGTTCCTCTTCGGCGGTCTGACCGGCGTCATCCTGGCCTCGCCCCCGCTGGACTTCCATGTCTCGGACTCGTACTTCGTCGTCGCGCACTTCCACTACGTCGTCTTCGGCACCGTGGTCTTCGCGATGTTCGCCGGATTCCACTTCTGGTGGCCGAAGTTCACCGGCAAGATGCTGGACGAGCGGCTCGGCAAGATGACGTTCTGGACGCTGTTCGTGGGCTTCCACGGCACGTTCCTGGTGCAGCACTGGCTCGGTGCCGAAGGCATGCCGCGTCGTTACGCGGACTATCTCGCCGCCGACGGTTTCACCGCGCTGAACACGGTCTCGACGATCTCCTCGTTCCTGCTCGGCATGTCGATGCTGCCGTTCTTCTACAACGTGTGGAAGACCGCCAAGTACGGCAAGAAGGTCGAGGTCGACGACCCGTGGGGCTTCGGCCGCTCGCTGGAGTGGGCTACCTCCTGCCCGCCGCCGCGGCACAACTTCGTCACGCTGCCGCGGATCCGTTCCGAATCCCCGGCGTTCGACCTGCACCACCCCTCGGTACGGACCCTCGACGAGGGCGCTCACCATCCCGGCGCCACGCCCGCGACCCCCGGGGACCGGCAGGTGTGAGCGCGACGCCCGGTGACAAGGAGGAAGGAGCAACGAGTGGACCCCGACAAGGAGAGCGCCCGCGGACTGGCACAGATGGAGGGCTATCTGCTGTGGAGCGCCGAGGTCGAGGAGGCCCGCAGGCTGGCCGTCCGCTTCACCGACGAGCTGCCCTGGCTCACCACCACTCAGCGTGAGGACGTGGCCCGTGTCTACACCGCGGACCGTGTCGCCACGTCCCGGGCGATGCTGGCCCGTATCGCCGCCCGCTCCACCGAACTGCGCGGCGAGTACAACGACCGCTACCGCAGGCTCAGGGCGCGCTGTGTCGCGGCCGCAGTCGTCACCGCCGGCGCGGTCAGCGGTACGTGCACGGCGCTCACCCTGCTGACCCGCTGATGCCGGGCGCTCGTCCGTTCTGCCGCCCTCAGCAGGCGAACTCGGACCCGGTTCGTGAGGATGGTGGGTGATGGGCGTGCGTGACCGGGCAGGAGAACGGGCGCCCGCGCAGACCCGAGAAGGGACGAACACCGTGGCACGACCCAGGATTCTCGTCGTCGGCGCCGGATTCGGCGGGGTCGAGTGCGTACGCCGTCTGGAGCGCGCACTCAAACCCGGTGAGGCGGAGATCGCGCTCGTCGCCCCGTTCTCGTACCAGCTCTACCTGCCACTCCTGCCGCAGGTGGCGTCGGGCGTGCTCACACCGCAGTCGGTCGCGGTGTCACTGCGCCGCAGCCGTCGGCACCGCACCCGGATCATCCCCGGCGGGGCGATCGGGGTGGACACGACGGCGAAGATCTGCGTCATCCGCAAGATCACCGACGAGATCGTCGACGAACCGTACGACTACATCGTCCTTGCCCCCGGCAGTGTCACGCGCACCTTCGACATCCCCGGCCTGCTCGACAACGCCCGCGGGATGAAGACACTGGCTGAGGCCGCCTACGTGCGTGACCACGTGATCGCACAGCTGGACCTGGCGGACGCCAGCCACGACGAGGACGAGCGGGCCTCCCGGCTGCAGTTCGTGGTGGTCGGCGGCGGATACGCGGGTACCGAGACCGCGGCCTGTCTGCAGCGGCTCACCACAAGTGCCGTCCGGTACTACCCCCGGCTGGACCCGAAGCTCATCAAGTGGCATCTGATCGACATCGCCCCGAAGCTGATGCCCGAGCTGGGGGACAAGCTCGGGCTCAGCGCCCTGGAGGTGCTGCGCGAACGCGGGATCGACGTGTCGCTCGGAGTGTCGGTCGCCGAGGCGGGGCCGGACAAGGTCACGCTCACCGACGGCCGGGTACTGCCGTGCCGCACGCTGATCTGGACGGCCGGTGTCACCGCGAGTCCGCTGGTCGCCACCTTCGGCGCGGAGACCGTACGCGGGCGTCTGGCGGTGACCCCGGAGATGACCCTGCCGGGCTTCGACGGTGTCTTCGCGCTCGGCGACGCCGCCGCCGTACCCGACCTCGTCAAGGGCGACGGCGCGGTCTGCCCGCCCACCGCGCAGCACGCCATGCGGCAGGGCCGCAGGCTCGCCGACAATCTGATCGCCACACTCCGTCACCAGCCCCTGAAGCCGTACGAACACAGGGATCTCGGGCTCGTTGTGGACCTCGGCGGCAAGGACGCGGTCTCCAAGCCGCTCGGCGTCGAGATGCACGGGATCGCCGCGCAGGCCGTGGCCCGCGGCTACCACTGGTCGGCGATGCGGACCAATGTGGCCAAGGCACGGGTCATGACGAACTGGATGCTCAACGCCATCGCCGGTGACGATTTCGTACGTACCGGATTCCAGGCCCGCAAGCCGGCCACGCTGCGCGACTTCGAGTACACGGACTCCTACCTCACTCCGGAACAGGTCCGCCAGCACACCGCCTCGTTGACCGCCCGAGGCTGATCCGGGACGGGTCTCCCTCGCCGGTCGCATTCAGCCGACCCGAGGTCATGGGCCGTGCGCGCAGGTCCCACCGTTCCTTGGCCAAGGGAATCGGCGGGGCCTGTCGGCTTCGCGAAGGGGGAGCAGCGGGCCGCTGGTCCCTCATACGTCGCGGATCTGCAGATCCATCCGGCCGAGGCGGTCGGCGTCCGCGACGAGGTCGATCGAGACGATCCGCCCGGCCTCGATGGTGAAGCCGATGACGACCTTCGGCCTTCCTCCCGGTGCCCGGACGGCGCCGGGAAGCCCGTCGATCAGGGCAGGCTGTGCCGCCGAGGCACGCCCCGCGAACGTGCCGACGACCGCAGCTGCCCCCACCGCCCCGGCCTCGCCCGACAGGGCCGCCGCGGGGTCGACGCGGAGTACGACGTCCGGGTCGAGCAGGGCCAGCAGCGCCTCGAAGTCGCCACCGCGCGACGCGGCCAGGAACGCGTCGACGACTTCGCGCCGACGGACCATGTCGGTGCCGGGATCCGGGACCGTGCCCCGCACACGTCGGCGCGCACGGCCGGCGAGCTGCCGGGTCGCCGCCGGAGTGAGCTCCACGATGAGGGCGATCTCGTCGAACGGCACGGCGAACATGTCGTGCAGCACGAACGCCAGACGTTCCGCGGGCGAGAGCGTGTCCAGCACCACGAGCAGCGCCAGGCCGACCGAGTCGGTGAGCTCCGCCTGCTCCTCGGGCCCGATACCGTCGTCGTGGCCCACGGCAGGCCCCGGCAGACGTGTCGCCCAGGGATCCTCACGGCGGGTCTCGCGGCTGCGCAGCATATTGAGGGAGACCCGGGCGACGACCGTCGTCAACCATCCGCCGAGGTTCGCCACGTCGCCGACATCGGTACGGGTGAGCCGCAGCCAGCTCTCATGGACGGCGTCGTCGGACTCGGCGACCGAACCGAGCATCCGGTAGGCCACTGCCCGCAGCCGGGGCCGGTGCTCCTCGAAGCGGGCCGCCAGAAGTTCCTGTTCGTCCATCGGTCACCTTCCTCCGTCGATCCGTGTCGTACAAGTGACCCATGGGACCAGGCCTTTGTGACACGGTCCGGTCGCCGACACGCCGACACGCCGACACGCCGACACGCCGACACGCCGACACGCCGACGCCGCCGCGTCGCCCCGTGCGGGAGGCCGGTGCCCGCCGGACAGCGGGCACCGGCCTCCCGGAGCCGTGACCGGCCGGCTCAGTCGTTGCCCTCGTGGCCCGCGGTCAGCGCCGGGTCGCGCTCCACCACCGGGTCCAGTACGTCGTCGATGGCCTTCAGCAGATCCGCGTCGAACTTCACGCCTGCTGCCTTCACGTTCTCCGTGACCTGCTCGGGCCGGGAGGCACCGATGATCGCGGCGGAGACGTTGGGGTTCTGCAGTACCCAGGCGACGGCCAGCTGAGCAAGGCTCAGACCGGCCTGGTCCGCCAGCGGCCCCAGCTGCTGGACCCGTTCCAGGACGTCGTCGCGGAGCCACCCGGCGACGAACGATGCGCCGCCCTTGTCGTCCGTCGCCCGCGAACCGGTCGGCGGCTGCGCCCCCGGCTTGTACTTGCCGGTCAGCACGCCCTGGGCGATCGGCGACCAGACGATCTGACCGATGCCGAGCTCCTCGGACGCGGGCACGACCTCACCCTCGATGACCCGCCACAGAGCCGAGTACTGCGGCTGGTTGGAGACGAGCGGAATGTTCAGCTCGCGGGCCAGGCCGTGTCCGGCGCGCAGCTGGTCCGCCGTCCACTCCGAGACGCCGATGTAGAGGGCCTTGCCGGAGCGGACCACGTCGGCGAACGCCTCCATGGTCTCTTCCAGCGGCGTGCTGTGGTCGTAGCGGTGTGCCTGGTACAGGTCCACATAGTCGGTCTGCAGCCGGCGCAGCGAGTTGTCGATCGATTCGAGGATGTGCTTGCGCCCCAGACCGCGGTCGTTGTGCCCGGGGCCGGTCGGGAAGTAGACCTTGGTGAACACCTCGATGCTCTCGCGGCGCTGGTCCTTCAACGCCCGGCCGAGGACGGCCTCGGCGCGGGTCTCGGCGTAGACGTCCGCGGTGTCGAAGGTGGTGATTCCGGAGTCCAGGGCGGCCCGGATGCAGGCGACGGCCGCGTCCTCCTCCACCTGGGAGCCGTGGGTGATCCAATTCCCGTAGGCGATCTCACTGATCGTCAGACCGCTGCGACCGAGTCGGCGGAATTCCATGTGCCTGCTCTCCCTGTGCTGGTACGTGAACACGTCATGCTATGCGTGTGCCACCGTGCCGGCCGGGAGGACTCAGGCGTCGGGCACGGTGCCGTGGATCCGGCGGAGGAAGGCCGCGTTGTCGGGGGTCTGCCGGATCCTGTCCAGCAGCACTTCCAGCATCGCCTGCGGGTCCCTCGTGTGCAGGGCGCGCCGCAGTCCTCGTACGGCGGTCAGTTCGGCGGCGGGGAGCAGCAGTTCCTCGCGGCGGGTGCCGGACTGCGGAATGTTCACGGCCGGGTGGATCCGTTTGTCCGCCAGGGCGCGGTCCAGCCGGAGTTCCATGTTCCCGGTGCTCTTGAGCTCTTCGAAGAAGTAGTCGTCGGCGCGGGACCCGGTGTCCGCCAGCGCGGTGGCGAGGATCGTCAGCGAGCCGCCCTCCTCGGTGCGGCGTGCGGCGCCGAAGAGTCGCTTGGGGCCGAGCAGGGCGGCGGCGTCCACGCCACCGCTGAGGGTGCGGCCTCCGGCGGTCGCCGCGTTGTTGTGGGCCCGGCACAGCCGGGTGAGCGAGTCGAGCAGGATCACCACGTCCTGGCCCTGCTCGACGAGCCGCTTGGCGCGTTCCACCGCGAGTTCGGCGAGTGCGATGTGCTCCTTCGCGGGCCGGTCGAACGTCGAGGCGAGGACGTCGCCGCGTACGGAACGGCGCATGTCCGTGACCTCCTCGGGGCGCTCGTCGAGCAGCACCACCATGAGATGGCACTCGGGATGGTTGGCTGCGACGGCGGCGGCGATCTGCTGCAGCAGCACTGTCTTGCCGGTCCTGGGCGGGGCGACGATCAGCCCGCGCTGTCCCTTGCCGATGGGGGCGACGAGATCGACGATCCGGGTTGCCGGGCCGCCGCCGGGCGTCTCCAGGCGCAGTCGTTGCCCGGGGTGGAGTGGGGTGAGATCCGCGAAGTGCGGCCGGCCGCTCAGCGCCTGCGGGGGACGGCCGTTGATCCGCTCGACCGCTGACAGGGCGCGCGGCCGGTCGCAGAGACCTTCGATGAGATCGCCCCTGCGCAGGCCGTACCGGCGGACGAGGGCCGCAGGCACCTGGACGTCGGCGGGGGAGGGGTGGCCGCCGTCGGTGCGCAACGCGCCGTGCCCCTGGTGCGTCAGGTCGAGGACTCCGGCCACGTCCGTGGGGAGTTGTTGCTGGTCAAGAGGGTGCTTGAGGGTGGTGGTCATGCGGGGTGGTCCTTTCGCGGACATGGCGAATGAAGGGGCCCGGCGGATGCGAAAGGGCGGTGGGATCACGCCCCGGACGACGGGCAGGAAAGTCCGTACCGGACTGGAGGAAGGTGGTGCGGGAAGCTGCGTCGCCGGTCAGGAAAAGACGGACGGAGCAGCGACAGGAGGGAGAACCGGCACCGGCGCCCGAATGGGGCGTTACACACGTGCCATTTGCACTGTACCACCTGGCGGACGCAGTAGGTGCCGGGAATACGGGAAGGGCGGTGGCTGCCGCGCAGCCACCGCCCTCTCCTGCTTGCCCCGCCCGATCCGCTCAGCCGTCCCGGAAGGCGGCGAGGATCTCTTCGGCTGCGAGCGTTGCCGTCAACTCGCCGGCACGTACACGCTGTTCCAGCGAAGGAGTGAGCGCACGCACCTGCGGATGGCTGCGCAGGCTGTCCAGCAGCTCGTCGCGCACCATCGTCCAGGTCCAGTCGACCTGCTGGTCACGCCGCTTCGCGGCCAGCCGCCCCGTCGAATCGAGCAGCGCGCGGTGCTGCTCCAGCCGCTCCCACAGCGTGTCGAGGCCGGTCGACTCGCGGGCGCTGCACGTCAGCACCGGAGGAGTCCAGGCCGCGTCGGCCGGGTGCATCAGCCGCAGGGCGCCCGCCAGTTCGCGGGCCGCCGCGCGCGCGTCACGCTCGTGCGGACCGTCGGCCTTGTTCACCGTGATCGCGTCCGCCAGCTCCAGGACACCCTTCTTGATGCCCTGCAGCTGATCGCCGGTACGGGCCAGCGTGAGCAGCAGAAATGTGTCGACCATCTGAGCCACGGCCGTCTCCGACTGGCCCACCCCGACCGTCTCCACCAGGACCACGTCGTAACCCGCCGCCTCCATCACCACGATGGACTCCCGGGTCGCCTTGGCCACCCCGCCCAGCGTCCCGGCGGTGGGGGAGGGGCGGACGAACGCCGCAGGATCGACCGCCAGCCGTTCCATCCTGGTCTTGTCGCCCAGGATGGAACCGCCGGTCCGGCTGGATGACGGATCGACGGCCAGCACCGCGACCCGGTGCCCGAGCCCGGTGAGCATCGTGCCCAGTGCATCGATGAACGTGGACTTCCCGACCCCCGGCACCCCGCTGATGCCGATGCGGCGTGCGTTGCCGGAGCGCGGCAGCAGCTCGCGCAGCAACTGCTGGGCCAGTGCCCGGTGATCGGGGCGGGTGGACTCGACGAGAGTGATGGCGCGCGCGATGTGCGCCCGCTTCCCGTCGAGCACCCCCTTCACATAGCTGTCGATATCGATCGTCGGAGCCATCGGGTCAGCGGCTCACAGCTCGTGGCCGAGCGCGGCACCGAGCCGCGTCACCAGATCGAAGGCGGCATCGGGGATCACCGTGCCCGGCGGGAACACGGCGGCCGCGCCCGCCTCGTGCAGTGCCTCGATGTCCTGCGGCGGGATCACCCCGCCGACCACGATCATGATGTCGTCGCGGCCCTCGGCGGCCAGCTCCTCACGGAGTGCCGGTACGAGGGTGAGGTGCCCGGCGGCCAGCGAGGAGACGCCCACGATGTGCACATCCGCCTCGACCGCCTGCCGCGCCACCTCGGCCGGCGTCTGGAACAGCGGGCCGACATCGACGTCGAAGCCCAGGTCGGCGAAGGCCGTCGAGATCACCTTCTGGCCGCGGTCGTGGCCGTCCTGGCCCATCTTGGCGACCAGGATGCGCGGACGGCGCCCCTCCGCCTCCTCGAACCGGCCGACCAGCGTCCGGGTACGGTCCACGGAAGGTGACTCCCCTGCCTCGTTGCGGTACACACCCGAGATCGTACGGATCTGGCCCGCATGCCTCCCGTACACCTTCTCCAGGGCGTCCGAGATCTCGCCGACCGTCGCCATCGCCCGTGCCGCGTCGACCGCCAGCGCCAGCAGATTGCCTTCGAGACCCGGGCCGGGACCATGCTCGGCCGCCGCCGTCAGCGCCCGCAGCGCGGACTGACAGGCTGCCTCGTCGCGCTCCGCGCGCAGCCGCCGCAGCTTCTCGATCTGCTGGGTGCGCACCGACGAGTTGTCGACCTTGAGCACATCGATCTGCTCGTCCGTCTCCACCCGGTACTTGTTGACCCCGATCACCGGCTGCCGCCCGGAGTCGATCCGCGCCTGCGTACGGGCCGCGGCCTCCTCCACCCGGAGCTTCGGGATGCCCGCGTCGATGGCCTGGGCCATCCCGCCCGCGGCCTCGACCTCCTCGATGTGCTGCCAGGCCCGCCGCGCCAGGTCGTACGTCAGCTTCTCCACGTACGCGCTGCCGCCCCACGGGTCGATGACCCGGCCGGTCCCCGATTCCTGCTGGAGCAGCAGCTGGGTGTTCCGGGCGATGCGCGCCGAGAAGTCCGTCGGCAGTGCGAGGGCCTCGTCGAGCGCATTGGTGTGCAGCGACTGGGTGTGTCCCTGGGTGGCTGCCATCGCCTCCACACAGGTCCGGGTGACGTTGTTGAACACGTCCTGCGCGGTCAGCGACCATCCCGAGGTCTGCGAATGGGTGCGCAGCGAAAGGGACTTGGCGTTCTTCGGCTCGAACTCCTTGACCAGCTTCGCCCACAGCAGACGGGCCGCCCGCATCTTCGCGATCTCCATGAAGAAGTTCATGCCGATCGCCCAGAAGAATGACAGCCGCGGTGCGAACGCGTCCACATCGAGACCCGCGTCCCGACCGGCCCGCAGGTACTCCACTCCGTCGGCGAGGGTGTACGCCAGCTCCAGATCGGCCGTCGCCCCCGCCTCCTGGATGTGATAGCCGGAGATGGAGATCGAGTTGTAGCGCGGCATCTTCTGCGAGGTGTACGCGAAGATGTCGGAGATGATCCGCATCGAGGGCTTCGGCGGATAGATGTAGGTGTTGCGGACCATGAACTCCTTGAGGATGTCGTTCTGGATGGTCCCGGCCAGCTTCTCGGGCGGTACGCCCTGCTCCTCGGCGGCCACGATGTACAGCGCGAGTACGGGAAGCACCGCGCCGTTCATCGTCATCGACACCGTCATCCTGTCCAGCGGGATGCCGTCGAACAGTTGGCGCATGTCGTAGATCGAGTCGATCGCCACACCCGCCATGCCGACATCGCCGGTCACCCGCGGGTGGTCGCTGTCGTAGCCGCGGTGGGTCGGCAGGTCGAAGGCGACGGAGAGACCCTTCTGTCCGGCCGCGAGGTTGCGGCGGTAGAAGGCGTTGGACTCCTCGGCCGTGGAGAACCCCGCGTACTGCCGGATCGTCCAGGGCTGGTTGACGTACATCGTCGGATAGGGGCCGCGCAGATACGGGGCCATGCCCGGATATGTACCGAGGAAGTCGAGCCCCTCCAGGTCACGCCCGGTGTACAGCGGCTTGACCGCGATGCCCTCCGGGGTCTCCCACAGCAGTTCGCCGTCGGAGCCACCGGTGGACTCCTTCAGCGCTGTGTGCCACTGGTCCTCTGACCCCTCGGCGCCGGTGCCCGGCCCGAGTTCGATGTCGGAGAAGTCGGGGATCCGCATTACGCCACACCCATACGGTCGAGAACGGAGGAGAGCACGGACACCACATCGCAGCCCGCGAAGACGTACGCGTCGACATCGGGATACTCGGCGGGCCGGCCGGCGAGGAACACCCGCTGCGCACCGGCCGCTTGCAGAGCCGAGGCCACGGCCCCGGCCTGCTCGGCGTAGAGCGCGTCGGTGGAACACAGGCACGCCACCGTGGCTCCGCTGGCCGCAAAGGCTTCGGCTGCCGTCGACGTGTCCACCGACACCGGGTCGTGCACGGGCTCGATCCCGCCCGCCTGGAACAGATTCGAGGCGAACGTGGCCCGCGCGGTGTGCGCCGACGCCGGGCCGAGCGCCGCAAGGAACACCCGGGGCCGCCGGCCCGTCGCCGACAGATGGGCGTCCGACCGGGCACGCAACGCCTCGAACGCCTCGTCACGACGCACCGTGGGCAGCCCGCCCGACGCGCCGTCGGCGCCGGGGGCCGCCTCGCGCTCCACCGGGCGCTCCGCGAGGTGCGGGAACTCGCTGACGCCGGTGACCGGCTCCTTGCGCCGTGCCAGATCCTTGCTGCGCGCCGCCCAGGTCGCCGCCAGCCGCTCACCGATCAGGCCGGAGCCGAGCGCCGCAGCCTGACCGCCCGCCCGCTCGATCTCCTGGAAGAACGCCCAGGCGGCGTCGGCGAGTTCGGTGGTCAGCCGCTCCACGTACCAGGAGCCGCCCGCCGGGTCGATAACCCGGGCCAGATGCGACTCCTCCATGAGAATTGTCGATGTGTTACGGGCGATCCGCCGGGCGAACGCGTCCGGCAGCCCCAGCGCGTGATCGAACGGCAGCACGGTGACGGAGTCGGCCCCGCCGACCCCCGCGCCCAGACACGCCAGTGTCGTCCGCAGCATGTTCACCCACGGATCGCGCCGCGTCATCATCACCGACGACGTGACCGCATGCTGGCGCTGGGCACCGGCGCCCGCGGCCCCGCACACCTCGGCGACCCGCGCCCACAGCCGGCGCGCCGCCCGCAGCTTGGCAATGGTCAGGAACTGGTCGGCGGTGGCCGCGTACCGGAACTCCAGCTGGGCGCAGGCCGCCTCGACGGAGAGCCCCGCCCCGGTCAGCGCCCGCAGATAGGCCACGCCCGTCGCCAGCGAACTGCCCAGCTCCTGCGCCGCCGAGCCACCGGCCTCGTGGTACGGCAGCGCGTCCACGGTCAACGCCCGCAGCCCGGGGTACTCCTTCGCGCACCGCTCGGCCCAGTGCACGGCGGCCGCAGGCTCCGGTGCACCGCCGCTGCGCGCCGCCCGGCCCAGCGGGTCGGCGCCGAGAGAGCCGCGGGCCGACCCCGGGGCCACGCCCCGCTCCTCGTACAGCCGGAGCAACTCCGTGGCGGCGGGGTCGAGTTCACTGCCCGCGTCAAGCACTACCGGGGCCAGATCGAGATAGACACCGTCCAGCGCCCGCGCCAGACCGGATACCGGTACGCCCGTCGCACCGCCGACGGTCAGCCACAACGAGGTGACACCGTTCTCCAGATCCGCGAGCACGGCTTCGTTGAGCCGGGCCGGGTCCGTCAGGCTGTGCCGCTGCCGTACGTCCCAGCCGTTCGCCGCGTTCCCCTCGGCCTTGCTGCCGCGGGTGAACGGGGCGAAGCCCGGAAAACCGGCATCGGGCGCGTCATCGCGCGAGGTGTACAGAGGGCGGGTGATGAGCCCGTCCTCCACTGTGGTGGACAGCGCTTCCTCGGCTGCCGAACCCGTAACATCCTTGCCCGACTTGCGCAGCACGCCTTCGACAAGGCTCTGCCACTGCTCATGGGCTGGGTCAGGGAATTCGGCGGCCAACGAAAGCCCGTCAGCAGGCAGGACCGTCATGCCCAGATGCTAGGCGAAGGCTCAGATGAGCAGCAGGGGAACCGCCTGTGACCTTGCCCTCTCCGCGCGCACTTGATCCTTTACGGACGGTGGCGTAGTCGGGGCGCCGCCGACGGTCAGGCCGGAGGTGTCGCGCCGGCCCGGGCGCGCGCCGACCGCCCCGACCGCTGCTGCTCGGTGACCCCTCGCGGCACCCGATCGGCCCACCCGCGCCCATGCAGGGCTCACTCTGCACACCCATCCCGCCGACTCGGGCGGCGTCTGCCGTCCCAGGTGAATTGCCACAGTGCATCACCAAATATCCGAAGTTATGCTGCAGGCAATCCATCCGTCAGGAGAGGACACGCCCGTGACAGTGGGACCTGTGGAGTACCTCGTCGTCGCCTTTCCCGGGAGTCGTTTCACCGGGGCCATCGCGCCGGCGCTGGCCGAAGCGGTCGCCTCGAAGGCGGTGCGGATCCTCGACCTCACGTTTGTGTACCGGGCCGAGGACGGCACGCTCGAATCAGTGGAGCTGGACGACCTCGACCCCGATGACCTGGTGTCGTTCGAGCCGGTCGAGGGAGTGGTCAGCGGCCTGTTGAACAGCGAGGACATCCGGACTCTCGGGGAGAGCGTGCCACCGGGCAGCTCCGCCGCGCTGATCGTGTGGGAGGACCTGTGGGCGGTGCCGCTCACGGCGGCCGTCCGGGCCTCGGGCGGTCAAGTGGTGGCGCATGAGCGGATCCCCGCCGAGATCGCGGAGGCGGCCGTGGCCGCCAGCGGTCCCACCGGCTGACCCTGCCCGGCCCGCAGTACCCCCGTCGCACCGCACGCACCGCACTGGAAGGGGCGCACATCATGCCGATTTTCCGAGGACCGGGCATGAACCGCAGAGGACCGGGACTGCTGGGCACCGTGGCGCGCACCGCCGTCGTCGCCGGCACGGCATCAGCGGTCAGCGGACGGGTCCAGCAGCGCCAGCAGCAGAGGTGGGGAGCTCAGGAAGCGGCCGCTCAGGACGAGGCCGCCGCGCAGCAGCAGGCCGTACAACAGCAGACACCCCCTGCCCAGGCGGCGCCCCCCGCGCCCCCGGCGGACGACATCATCGACCGGCTGGAACGACTGGCCGAGCTGAAGAAGCAAGGAATCCTGACCGACGCCGAGTTCGAGGCGCAGAAGGCGAAGATTCTGGCCGGCTGATCCGGCCGGGGCGAATCCATTCATCAGCCGTGTCCGCAGTAAGTCGTGCCCGGAATGAGTCGCGTCCGGAATAAGGGGAATCCATCGTGCAAACCGCCAGGGCCGTTGCGGCTGCCACCGTTATCAATCTGCGCGACCTGGGCGGCATTTCGCTGGGTCGCGACCGCTGCTTCCGGCCCGGCGCGGTGCTGCGCTCCGGTCAGCTCAGCGGATTCGACGCGGCCCGCGACGTGGCGGTGACCGCCCTCGGTATCCGGACGGTCGTCGACCTGCGCACCGCCGACGAGCGCATGGCGGCCCCCGATCGGTTGCCGCCCGGAGCCCGGCTGTTCGTCGCCGATGTCCTCGGCGACAACCCTGGCGTGGCACCCGCCCGGCTGCGCGCGCTGCTCGGCGATCCGGTGGCTGCGAAGGAGATGCTCGGGGGCGGAAAGGCCGAGGAGCTGTTTGCGCAGACCTACCGGAAGCTGGTGCTGTCGCCGGGCGCCGCGGCCGCGTACCGCGCCTTCGTCGAGACAGCCGCGGACGACCGGGCCCGGCCGGTGCTCTTCCACTGCACTGCGGGCAAGGACCGCACCGGGTGGGCCACCGCGCTGCTCCTGCTCATGGTCGGGGCGTCACGCGATGTCGTACGGGCGGAGTTCCTCGCCGTGAATCCGGTGGTGCGGGCCGCCTTCCAGCCGTATGTGCAGGGCTTCCTCGATGCAGGTGGCGATCCCGAGATCGCGGCCGCGATCATCGAGGTCCGCCCCCGCTATCTCTCGATCGCGCTCGACGCGATGGACGAGCGGTGGGGCGGACTGGACGGCTACGTGCGGGACGGTCTGCGGATTCCGGAGCCCGTGGTGGAGCGGCTGCGCAGCGGGCTCGTGGTCTCGGCCCGACCGGCACCGGCTGTCGTCGGCACCCGGTCGACCAGAGCAGTCCGCAGAGGATCCCTGGGTTGACTTCATACCCCCGACGGGTATGTTGCCTTCCGGGTGGGAGTGGCAGGTCCGTGCCGCCGCCTTCACGGTCGAGGTGGTGCCGTCGGCCGAGCCGCAGGTGGAGACGCCGGCGGACATGTGCTCTGAGGGGCCAGGTTCCAGGGGGTCCGGCGCCGGGCCCTCCCTCGGTATCGTGGGAGTACTGGATCAAGGGTTCTCCGAGAGGGGTGCACGTTGACCGAGCGCAAACCCGCCGGCGTCAGCTTCGAATCGTGGGTCGACAAGCAGATCCGTGAAGCCGAGCAGCGCGGCGACTTCTCCCAGCTGCCGGGTTTCGGCAAGCCGCTGCCCGGTATCGACCGCCCGTACGACGAAACCTGGTGGATCAAGGCGAAGATGCAGCGCGAGGGGGTGTCGATGCTCCCGCCGTCCCTGGCTCTGCGCAAGGAGGCGGAGGACACCCGCGCGGCGGTGTCCGAAGCCCGCTCGGAGGCCGAGGTGCGCCGGATGCTCACCGCGGTCAACGAGAAGATCGAGGCGGCGATCCGTCGGCCGCCGCCGGGACCGTTGCTGAACATGCGACCGTTCGACATCGACGCCGTGGTCGAGGAGTGGCGTGCGGAGCGTGGCTCGGCGTAGGTCACGGCATCGGGTGGCCGGGCGTGTGTCCGGCCACCCGATGCGTAATACTCCCTTTATGACACCGAGTATTACGCGACCGGCAGGCGGGGCAGGTTGCCGGGACGTGCTGATCCGACGGGCGACCGCGCGCGACGCCAAGCGTCTCACCCGGTTGGTCAGGAACTCCCGCGCCTACGAGGGCCCGTACGCGCCCATGGTCGCCGGATACCGGGTGGGTCCCGACTACATCGAGACCCATCGGGTCTTCGTGGCCGCCCACAGTGGCACCGACCGTCTGCTCGGCTTCTACTCGCTGCTCCTCGAACCGGCCGAACTGGATCTGATGTTCGTCGCCGACGATGCACAGGGTCTCGGGATCGGACGGCTGCTGATCGCGCATCTGCGCGGCGAGGCGCAGCTGGCCGGGCTCACCGGCGTTCGCATCGTCTCGCATCCGCCCGCCGAGGGCTTCTACCGCAGCGTGGGCGCCCTGCGGACCGGCACGGCGGCGGCCAACCCGCCCGCAGTCATGTGGGACCGGCCCGAACTGACGCTTCCGGTCGCCTGACGGACCGCGGAAGAGTCCGGCCGGGACCCGGTGGCCCGGACCCCGGCCGTACGCCTGGTGCGCCGGAACCCTTACGAGGCGAAGCCGCCGTACGGGCGCGTGATGATCTCCATGGCGTGTCCGGCGGGATCGAGGAAGTAGATGCCCCGGCCGCCGTCATTGTGGTTGATCTCGCCCGGATGCTTCCGATGCGGATCGGCCCAGTAGGTGATCCCGAGCTCCTTGATGCGGGCGTACGAGGTATCGAACTCCGCCTCCGAGACCAGGAAGGCGTAATGCTGCCCGACGATCGATTCGGCGGGAATGGTCGCGAAATCCAGCGTGACCCCATTGGCGGTGGCGACCGCTACGAATGGGCCCCATTCCGCACCGATTTCCAGACCCAGGATGTGCGCCAGGAATTCGGCGGATTCCCGATTGTTCCGGGCGTGAATGATGGTGTGATTCAACTCGACTGACACTGTGGAATGCCTCCAACGGGCATCTCCCGGGCACCTCCACGCCTCACCCGGCCGGTGACCGGCGCGCGATGCCGTATTCAAGATCGTAGGTGCGACCGGCGCCGTTCGTCGAGGGCATGGCCGACGGCGCATTCGGGCTGCCGCCCCGACGTGAGATCTCTACGGTGGGGTAGGAGGCGACGCAACGGGCTCCACACCTACTGCGGACGGAGGCTCACGGTGACCCCGACAGCCGGCGACGACCGCGACGCGGAAAGCGGTCGGGAGCCCGACATCGGCCGCCACGAGACGACCGAGGAACGGGCGGACCGGCTGTGGACGGATCTGCTCCAGGAGCTGCGCGTCGCCCAGACCGGCGTCCAGATCCTGTTCGGTTTTCTGCTTGCCGTCGTCTTCCAGCCGCGGTTCGCCGCCCTGTCGGACACGGACCGCACCATTTATGTGGTCACCGTGATGCTGGGGTCGGCCACGGCCGCCGCGCTGATCGGGCCCGTCTCCTTCCACCGGCTGCTCACCGGGCACCGGCTGAAGCCGCAAACCGTTGCGTGGGCGTCGCGAATGACCGTGGTCGGCCTCGTCCTGCTGTTCTGCACGATGTGCTCCGCGCTGCTGCTCATCCTGCGGGTGGCCCTGCACAACGCGCTCGCACTGTGGCTGGTCGGCGCCATGGCGCTGTGGTTCCTCGTCTGCTGGTTCGTGTTCCCGGCCTGGGTGCTGGCACGCTCCACATCGGAGGACGAGACCTCGGACGCGCACTCGGCGCGCGGCGGGCGGCCGGGCAGCTGACTGCGACCGTTCGGCTCAGATGTCCTCGGCGGCCGGACTTCGGATGTCCGAGATGGTGAACAGCCCGCCGTCCGGGTCCAGCAGGGTCGCCTCCGCGCCCTCCCTCTGTGTCCGCTGCTCGACGACCGAGCCTCCGTGCAGCCGCGCCGCCGAGACGGCTGCCGCCACATCGGCCACCGGGAAGTGGACCTGCCAGTGCGGGCGGACCAGCGGATCCGGTGCGGCCTCGACCGCGCCGGAGCTGATCCGGGCCAGCCGTTTGCCGCCGCAGTCGACCACGACCCCGTCCTTCTCGTACGACACCTCGCAGGCGCCGGGACGTCCGGTCGCCCAGTCGAGGACCTGGCCGTAGAAGATTGCGGCGTCGAAAGCGTCTCTGGTGCGCAGTTCGAGCCACGCGTTCGAGTGGTCGTCCGGCGCCGGCGGTGATGTCGCCGCCTCGGTGCGCTCCCAGATGCCGAACACAGCGCCGTCGCGGTCCGCCGCCAGGGCACCGCGCCCCTTGCCGAGCGCCAGTGGCCCCACCGCCACCGTGCCGCTGCGCTCGCGGATGCGCGAAGCAGCCACATCGGCGTTCTGCACGGCGAAATACGGAGTCCATGCCACGGCGACCCGGAAGGCCGTCGCCATCGCCGCGATACCGGCCACCGGTACGTCGTCGCGGCGTGCGACGGAGAATTCCTGCCCCAGCCTTCCGGGCCGGAACGTCCACCCCAGGGTGGCGGCGTAGAACTCCTGCGCCGACTTCAGGTCCCGGGTCATGAGGTTGACCCAGCAGGGCGCCGACGGTCCGGTCAGCGGTGCCGAGGGGGGCGCTGTCCTGGGTCTGCTTCCCGTCATGGTGCTGCTGCCTTCATCGGTTCTGCGGCACACGCATGCCGTGGCGGTCGGGCCTCTACCAGCCTCACTTCGGTCGGTCGGTCGCGCAACACGCGCCGAAGCGGACATGCACCTGCTCAGTCACGCGTCTCGTCCTTGTCGCGCGGGATGGGCTCGTTCCCGTGGTCACCGAGTTCGTAGGGGGAGAGGCCCCGCCCGTCGGCAGGGAAGCTGTCGTCGCCGTGGACGTTGCGCTCCTCGACGTGTGCGCGGTGGTCCGGCCGCGGCGGCTGCTCGTCGGGCCGGGGCGGCGGCAGTTCCTGGGCCCGGCGACGCCGTCCCAGCCAGACGGCGCCGATCAGCATGCCCACGAGGGCCACACCGACGATCGCCATCACCACGCCGAGCGCACCCCGTCCGTCCGCGAGTGTGACGGCCAGGGAATTGAGGGCTCCATTCGATACGTCCATGCATGCCGGATACCCCGAGGCGGGGCCGTCACTCGGTTGTGGCCGTGAATTCATGTTTTAAGTGGATATAAAGAGAAAAGCGTTTCACTGCTCGCCGGCCGCTTCGTGTCGCCGACGCCCAGCCGTGGGGTGAGCCTGGAGAAGGGTCAGCACTGCGAGCGGAAGGAACCCCGGTGAACAGCACACAGGCGCAGGCGGAGGAGAACCGGTACGGCAAGGAGGTGGCGGTTGCCATCAGCGGATGCTCGAAGGACGACGCACGCATGGTCTTCGACGTGCTGCGGGCCGCCTTCACCACCGACCGGGCCTCGGTGGACGTACCGCAGGACCTGGGGGGGAAGCGACCCACCGTATGGAACGTGACCGTCGACGTGTCCGAGGCGAGGGTGGTCTCGGGCCCCATCTCGATCGGCGAGCCCGTGACGCTCGATGTACAGGGCGGCTACTGGGCGGTCGACGAGCTCAGGAGGCACCTGGCGGACGCCTTCACGGTGCGGGTGGTCGGAACGGTCTCCGGCGACCAGGAGGAGGAGGTGCGTCTGCGGGTGGAGAGCCGGTGAGGCGCGTACCCGTGCCCGGAGTCGGCGCAATGCACCGGGAGGCCGCTGTGCATCTGGTACAAAACAGCCAAAAGCCACGGCTCTGAGAGGTGCGAACGGGTGGAACACGCGAGCGGGCGGGAGGACGGTGCGGGAAATCCGGAGGCGGCCCCTCACTGTTCGACGCTGACGCTGCACATCAACGGAACCGAACGGACCCTGTCGCTCGACCACCGCACCACCGTCCTGGACGTGCTGCGTGAGCACCTCGGCCTCACCGGAGCGAAGAAGGGCTGCGATCACGGCCAGTGCGGGGCGTGCACCGTCATCGTCGACGGCCGGCGCGCCAACAGTTGTCTGCTGCTCGCCGTCGCACACGACGGGGCCGCGATCACCACCGTCGAGGGGCTCGCCGACGGGGACGGGCTGCATCCCATGCAGGAAGCCTTCCTGGCCCGGGACGCCCTGCAGTGCGGATACTGCACCCCCGGCCAGATCTGCTCGGCGGTGGGCATGCTCGACGAAGCGGCCGACGGCTTCCCGTCCCACGCCACCGAAGCAGGTCGGCCTGCCGCCGCCCCGGCCCGGCTCACTGCCCCCGAGATCCGTGAGCGGATGAGCGGCAACCTGTGCCGCTGCGGTGCGTACCCCCGTATCGTCGAAGCGATCCAGGACGTGGCTCCGTGAAGCCGTTCGAATATCTGCGTGCCCGCACCACCGCCGAGGCGGTCCGCGCGAGCACCGGCCGCCCCGGGGCCGTGTTTCTCGGCGGAGGCACCAATCTGGTCGACCTGATGAAGCTGGGTGTGGCCACCCCCGACCTGCTCATCGACGTCAGTGGGCTGCCCCTGGACCAGGTGGCGGACACGGCCGACGGCGGCCTGCGCATCGGCGCGACCGTACGCAACAGCGACCTGGCCGCCCATCACGCCGTGCGTACCCGCTACCCCGCCCTGTCGCAGGCGCTGCTCTCCGGGGCCTCCGGGCAGCTCCGGAACACCGCCACGACCGGCGGAAACCTGCTGCAGCGCACCCGCTGCCCGTACTTCCAGGACACCTCGAAGCCCTGCAACAAACGGGTACCGGGCACCGGCTGCCCCGCCCGCGAAGGCGCCCACCGGGAGCTCGCCGTCCTCGGCCACTCCACGGACTGCGTCGCCACCCAACCGTCGGACATGGCCGTCGCCCTGGCTGCTCTGGACGCCGTGGTCCAGCTGCACGGACCGGACGGCGAACGCTCCGTACCCGTCACCGACTTCCACCGGCTGCCGGGGGACACACCCGAGCGCGACACGGTGATCCGGCCGGGCGAGCTGATCACCGAGGTGCTGCTGCCGCCTGCTCCCGACGGCGCGGTCTCCCTCTACCGCAAGGCCCGCGACCGCGCCTCGTACGCCTTCGCCCTCGCCTCCGTCGCCGAGGTCGTCACCGTCCGCGGCGGCCGGATCCAGCACGCCGCGCTGGCCTTCGGCGGGCTCGCCCACCGCCCGTGGCGCGCCCGGGCCGCGGAAGAGATCCTGCGGGGCGCCACCGTCACCGACGACACCTTCACCCGAGCCGTGGACGCCGAACTCGCGGCCGCGCGGCCGTTGCGCGACAACGCGTTCAAGGTGGAGCTCGCCCGCAGTCTGGCCGTCGACGCCCTGGCCGCACTCACCGCCCCCGCCTGAGAACGTGAGGACTCCTGCCATGAGCCAGGCCCCCCAGCCGCTGGGCAGCCCCGTGGTCCGCCGTGAGGGCCGGGACAAGGTCACCGGCGCCGCCCGCTACGCCGCCGAGCACACCCCGCCCGGCTGTCTGTACGCCTGGCCCGTACCCGCCACCGTCGTACGCGGCCGGATCACGGCGATCCATACCGACGAGGCACTCGCCCTGCCCGGCGTGCACACTGTCCTCACCCATGAGAACGCCCCGAAGCTGAAACAGTCCGACGACCCCGCCCTCGCCGTCCTCCAGGACGACCGGGTCCCGCACCGGGGCCGGCAGGTGGCGCTCGTGCTGGCCGACACTCTCGAGGCGGCGCGGGCAGGAGCAGAAGCCGTCCGGATCGAGTACGAGAGTGCCGGACACGATGTCCGGCTCACCGAGGATCACCCGGGCCTGTACACACCGCAGACGGTGAACGGTGGATACCCGGCCGTCCGCGAACGCGGCGACTTCGACCGCGCCTTCGCCGTGTCCCCCGTACAGGTCGACGTCACGTACACACTCGGGCCCCTGCACAACCACCCCATGGAACCGCACGCCTCCACCGCCCACTGGGCGGACGACGGGCAGCTGACCGTGTACGACTCCAGCCAGGGCACCGGAACGGTCCGCGACACCCTGGCCACCGTCTTCGGGCTCCGGCCCGATCAGGTCACGGTCGTCTCCGAACACGTCGGCGGCGGTTTCGGCTCCAAAGGCACCGCGCGCCCACAGGCCGTCCTCGCCGCCATGGCCGCGCGCCACACCGGGCGCCCCGTCAAACTCGCCCTGCCGCGGCGCGAGTTGCCCGCCGTCGTGGGGCACCGCGCGCCCACCGTGCAACGCGTCAGACTCGGCGCGGAGTTCGACGGCACCCTCACCTCGCTCGCCCACGAGATCGTCACCCACACCTCCACGGTCAAGGAGTTCGTGGAACAGGCGGCCGTGCCGGCCCGCACGATGTACTCGTCCGGGCACAGCCGTACGGTCCACCGGGTGGCCGCCCTGGACGTACCCAGCCCTTCATGGATGCGCGCACCCGGCGAGGCCCCCGGTATGTACGCGCTGGAGTCGGCCATGGACGAGCTCGCGGTGGCCCTCGGTATCGACCCCGTCGAACTGCGTCTGCGCAACGACCCCGCGTACGAACCCGACACCGGCCGTCCCTTCAGCAGCCGCGGCCTCGCCGCCTGCCTGGAGGAGGGTGCCGCACGGTTCGGCTGGTACGACCGCGACCCGCGCCCCGCGGTCCGCACCGAAGGCCCACTGCTGCTCGGTACGGGCGTCGCCTCCGCCACGTACCCCGTGTACATCGCCGGCTCCAGCGCCTCGGCGCACGCAGCCGCCGACGGCACCTACCGCATCAGGATCAACGCCACCGACATCGGCACCGGCGCCCGCACCGTCCTTGCGCAGATTGCCGCGTCCGTGCTGGACACCCCCGTGGCCGACGTCCGGATCGACATCGGCAGCAGCGCACTGCCCGAAGCGCCGCTGGCCGGCGGTTCCGCGGGTACGGCCTCCTGGGGCTGGTCCGTGCACAAGGCGTCCACCGCCCTGGTACGACACCTGCGGGAGCGCAGCGGCCCCCTTCCCGACGAGGGCGTCACGGTCACCGCAGACACCGCGGAGGATACGGCGGTGGAATCCCCGTACGCACGGCATGCGTTCGGTGCGCACTTCGCCGAAGTCGCCGTCGACACCCGCACCGGTGAGGTCCGGATGCGCCGCATGCTCGGCGTCTTCGCCGCCGGACGCATCCTCAACTCCCGTACCGCACGCTCCCAGTTCATCGGCGGCATGATCATGGGGCTCGGCATGGCACTGACCGAGGGCAGCACGATCGACCCCGTCTTCGGCGACTTCACACAGAACGATCTCGCCTCCTACCATGTGCCCGTCTGCGCCGACGTCCCGCAGATCGAGGCGCACTGGATCGACGAGGACGACCCGCATCTCAACCCGATGGGCAGCAAGGGCATCGGTGAGATCGGCATCGTGGGCGCCGCGGCCGCTCTCGGCAACGCGGTGCGGCACGCGACCGGCGCCCGGCTGCGCAGCCTCCCGCTCACACCGGACAAGCTGCTCCCGTATCTGCCGTGAAGGCAGGTGCAGGGCGGTCACGCTCCGTGGCGACATCACAGGCTCGCTCGCCTTCGTGTTGCGCAACCGGTCCCACCGGGTCACCCTAAGGAGTGACCTAATAGTGACATCTGCTCACTCTTCGTATTCGGGGGTCGTTGGTTCAACGAGGCGAAGCAGATGGGCCTGGACGTGAGGAGCCTCGACGATGACCGTTCCACTCGACCGGCATTATCTGGTCGAACTCCAGGTATCGGAAGAGCGCGTTTCGCAATTGCGACGCATAGTCGCTGCGCATCTGCGCCACTGGAGTCTCGAACTCCACATCCGGCCGGTGTGCCGGGGTGTGGAGGAGCTGCTGACCAATGTCCACCGGCACGTCGGTGGCGACAACAAGTGCGTCGTCGAACTCCGCTGGTCAGGACGGCACCTCACGGTCTCCGTCGCCGACAACAGCTCCGAGATGCCGCGACTGCTCAGCAGCGGCGGCGGTGGTCTCAGCCGTGTCATGGCCCTCAGCCACAGCTGGGGCACCTGCCGGACCCTCGACGGCAAAGTGGTCTGGTTCACCCGCTACGCCGAGGCGCCGCGGAGCAGCGATCTGCTGCCGCGCGCACCCCTGCCCGGAGTACGTGAGTTCCTGCTGCCGCCGGCCTCCGAGCCGTCCGAACACTCCGAGCCCGCCCTCGTCTGAGGCGGGCCCCGGCGGCCGGCCCCGACGACAGGGGCGGCGGGGATCCCTGCCCGGACCGGTACCCGAGTCCCTACGCGAAGAAGCCTGCTCCGCCCACCGGCGCGGATGACGTGCACAGCGCACGCATGGTCCGCGCCGGTCGGTTGCCCGCACCGGGGCCCGCGTTGCGCGACGGGGCGTCCCGCGGCACGGTCGAAGAATCCGAGGCAAGGAGACCACAGTCATGCCCATCGCGACGGTCAACCCGGCGAACGGCGAGACCCTCAAGACGTTCGAGGCACTGGGGGCGGCGGAGATCGAGTACCGGCTCGCGACCGCGGACACCACCTTCCGGGAGTACCGCACCACCGCATTCGGTGAACGGGCCCGGCTGCTCAACCAGGCCGCCGACCTGCTCGACGCGGACCAGCAGGACATCGCCCGCACCATGACCACCGAAATGGGCAAGCCCGTCAGAGCGGCCCGCGCGGAGGCCGCGAAATGCGCCAAGGCCATGCGCTGGTACGCGGCCAACGCCGAAAAACTCCTCGCGGACGAGCACCCGCCGGCCGACGACGTACGCGACGCCGGAGCCTCCCGGGCCTATGTCCACTACCGTCCGCTGGGCCCGGTCCTCGCCGTGATGCCGTGGAACTTCCCGCTGTGGCAGGTCGTACGGTTCGCAGCCCCCGCACTCATGGCGGGCAACGTCGGCCTGCTCAAGCACGCGTCGAACGTCCCGCAGACCGCGATGTACCTGGAGGGCCTGTTCCGCCGGGCGGGCTTCCCGCCCGGCTGCTTCCAGACGCTGCTGGTGGGAGCGGGAGCGGTCGAGTCGATCCTGCGTGACCGCCGCGTCGTCGCCGCCACCCTCACCGGCAGTGAGCCGGCCGGCCGCTCGGTCGCGTCGATCGCGGGCGACGAGGTCAAGCACACCGTGCTGGAACTGGGCGGCAGCGACCCGTTTCTCGTCCTGCCGTCGGCCGACATCCAGCAGGCCGCCCGCACGGCGGTGACCGCCCGGGTCCAGAACAACGGGCAGTCCTGCATCGCCGCCAAGCGGTTCATCGTGCACACCGACGTGTACGACGAGTTCGCCGAGCGGTTCACCGCGGGCATGAAAGATCTGACGGTCGGTGACCCGCAGCAGGAGACCACCGACATCGGCCCACTCTCCAGTGAACAGGGCCGCGCCGACCTGGAGGAGCTGGTGGACGACGCCGTACACCAGGGCGCCACCGCACTGTGCGGTGGCAGCCGGCCCACCGGCCTGGGTGCGGAGCTGGAGCGCGGCTGGTTCTACACCCCCACCGTCCTCAGCGGGATCACCCCCGCCATGCGGATCCACCGTGAGGAGACCTTCGGCCCGGTCGCCACGCTGTACCGCGTCGAGGACCTGGACGAAGCCGTGACCCTCGCGAACGACAGTCCGTTCGGCCTCAGCTCCAACGTGTGGACGCGCGACGCCGACGAGAGCCGTCAGTGCGTGCGTGACCTGCAGGCCGGCGGTGTCTTCTTCAACGGCATGACCGCTTCCCACCCCGCGCTGCCGTTCGGCGGGGTGAAGCGCTCCGGTTACGGGCGGGAGCTGGCCGGTCACGGCATCCGTGAATTCTGCAATGCCACGACGGTCTGGTACGGCCCCGAGCCGGACGGAAGCGGCTCCGCGTAGCCGCCACCGCCCGGCGACGGCGAGGGCTCAGCGGCCGACTGCCTTGGCCAGCTGGGCCTTTGTCATGGTCGAGCGGCCCTTCACGTTCTTCCTTCTGGCCTCTTCGTAGAGCTGGTCGCGGGTGGGGTCTTCTGCTCCGTCGTGGGCATGCAGTTCGGCGCGCCGCAGGGACGAGAGGTCGTGGACCAACGTACGGCTCGCGGTCGTCGGCTCACCGGAGCGGGCGTGCTCGGTGTTCGCCGTGCGCGCCGCGATCTCCTCTGCCCGCTCCTCGCTCACTCCGAGCTCCTGCGCGCTCTCCTTGATGTGCTCGTACTGCCGCTCGCGCCTGGGACTGGATCCGCGTGGCATGGTGCGGTCACTTCCTCTCCGTGGCCTCCGTGCCCGACGAGGGACGGTCCGGGGTGCACTACCCAGTGTCCCAGTGGCACCCGGGGCCCGCATCGGACCACGGTGCCCGGCGGCCGTCCGTGTGTTCTTCCAGCCGCCCGGTGTACGTGTCCGTCGGCGGCAGCCCGGCCGCACCGCCGCCGAGCGTTCGACGGCGGTGCGGCCCCTGCCGCCGAGGGTCACCCGTTCGGGTGCGCGACGGGACGCGATTCACGTGATTCGGTGGGTCAATTCATACCGTTTGATCCTAATATGGGCGAGCTGATCGGTTCCGGAGTGCGGAGGTATGCGCGATGTCCACCCTCACCGTGTGGAAGTTCCAGTCCGCCGAGGGCGCGGAGGACGTGGAGAACACACTGAAGGCCCTCCAGAAGGAGGGGCTGATCAAGATCCTCGACGCCGCGGTGGTCAGCTGGCCGACCGACAAGGCGAAGCCGAGAACGAAGCAGTTGCTCAACCTGGTGGGCGCCGGCGCCCTGAGCGGCACGTTCTGGGGGATGCTCTTCGGGCTGATCTTCCTCATGCCGTTGCTGGGCGCGGCCATCGGCGCGGCGGCCGGGGCGCTGGGCGGCAAGCTCGCCGACGTCGGCATCGACGACGACTTCATCGCGGAGGTCAAGAAGCAGGTGACGCCCGGAACTTCGGCCCTGTTCCTGCTCACCACGAACGAGGTGCCCGACCGGATCAGCGACGCGCTTCCCGGCGGCGGCGCCGAGCTTCTCCACAGCAACCTGGACACCCTCAGCGAGGCCCGGCTCCGCGAGATCTTCGGCGAAGACGCCGAGTGATCCGGTGCCTTCCGCCCGTCCAGCCGTATCCCCCTGACTCTCTTTTCCGAGCAGACCCGGAGTGTCCGTGAACCAGCCCAGCCCTCTGCGACGCGCCCTCGGCGGCCGCACGGCCCGCAGTCTGACCCCCGCCGTGCTGGCCGTGGTGCTCGCGGCGGGCGCCGCCGCCTGCAACTCCGGTGGAACGTCGCCGGGAACGGCCAGGAGCACCCGTACGGTGTCCCCGGAGCCGCACAAGTCGCCCTCCGCGAGCCCCTCGCCGCGTACCCAGACCGACTTCGAGGCCTCGGTCTCCGCCGAGCTCGAGCGCAGTCGGCAGAAAGCCACCCAGCAGCTCGCAGGGGTCAAGGGACAGGGCAACGCGATCAAGGAGGTTTCGGTGAGCGGGCTGCCGGTCGCGACGGGCGAGCAGTTCCGCAGCGCACTGGTCCGCGTCACCAACCCGACCAACAAGGCCGCTTTCTACGCCGTCCGGGTGGAGTTCGTCGACGCATCGGGGAAGGTGCTCGATGCGGTGGTGCTCGGCTTCCCGGACGCCCCGCCCGGCCGGACGGTCAGCGAACACGCGAACAGCCGTAAGGCGGCCGGCGTCAAGACGTTCCCCCGGATCGCCCAGGCCGAGCGCAGCTGACGGCCGGGGGCGAGGTGAGCTCCGCGGCCGGTGCGGTGACGGATGCGCTGTGTGAACTGCGAACCCGGTTCGTCGGTGTGCGCGACGGCGAACCGGCCGACTACATCCCGCAGTTGGCCATGGCCGACCCGGAGGCCTTCGGGCTGGCCCTGATCAGCATGGACGGCCATCGCTACAGCACGGGCGAGACCGACGTCCCGTTCACCATGCAGTCCGTCTCGAAACCCTTCGTCTATGCCCTCGCGCTGTCCGAACTCGGACTCGACGGCGTGTCCCGGTGGGTGAACGCCGAGCCCAGTGGCGAGGCATACAACGCCATCAGCCTGGAACCCGGCACCGGCCGGCCGGACAACGCCATGGTCAACGCCGGTGCGATCGTCACCACCGCGCTGATTCCCGACACCGCCGACGCCCCGAGGTTCGACCGCATCCTCGACTGTCTGAGCCGGTTCGCCGGCCGGCAGCTGGACGTCGACGAGGCGGTGTACGCCTCCGAGGTCGCCACCGGCGATCGCAACCGCGCACTCGCCTATCTCATCCGCAGTGCGGGCCCGCTGCCGGTCGACCCGGTGGGAGCCGTGGAGACGTACTTCCGGCAGTGTTCGGTACGCGTCACCACGCTGGATCTGGCCGCCATGGCCGCGACCCTCGCCAACGGCGGTGTGAACCCGCTCAACGGTGACGTGGTCGTCGAGGAACCGGTCGCTGCGCAGGTGCTCGCCGTGATGGCGACCTGCGGTATGTACGACGTCTCGGGCGACTGGCTGCTGCGGGTGGGGCTGCCGGCCAAGAGCGGGGTGTCCGGCGGCCTGATCGCCGCGGGTCCGGCCCGGTTCGGCCTGGCTGCCTACAGCCCGCGGCTGGATCCGACCGGTACATCGGTCCGCGGGCGCATCGCGCTGCGGGCGCTGTCGGAACGGCTCGGCCTGCATCTGATGCACAATCCGGCGCTCGCCGCCTCGACCGTCACCCTGGTCACCACTGCCGACGATCTGCCGTCGGCCCCGACGGAGGAGCAGGAACGCGCCCTGCGGGAACAGGTGGCGGTCGTCGCCGCGCAGGGCGCCCTCGACTTCACCGCGGCGGAACGCGTGCTGTACGCGCTCGACGAGTCCGGGCCGGAGGAGACCGCCTCCGTGGTGCTGGATCTGCGGCAGGTGACCGGTATCGACACGGTGGCGAGGTCGATGCTGCGCTCCGGACTGGCCCGGCTCACGGAGGGCGGCCGGCGCACGGCCGTGGTCGACCCGGCCGGCCACCTCGGAGTGACGGGAGGCGACCCGGCGGCCCCCCGGCGCTTCACCTCCCGCGAGGAGGCCGTCGAGCGCGCTGCGCGGGAGGCGGGCCGCCCGACGGCCTGACGGCACCGGACCGCGCTGCTACCAGATGGCCTCGACCCACTCGGGGTGGTCGATGAACGGGTTCCTGTTGTGCTGGTACTGGTCGAATATGACGTCGTTGCGCCGCTCCTCGAAGGAGTCCGGCGGGTCCTCCTGGCTCCACTGCTTCAGTACGGAGAGCCTGCCGATGTTCGGCGCGGAGCCGTTGTCCACCTGGTCGTTCGGTTCGAGGTCGGCGAAGGCATCGTCGCCCTCGTACCGCACCGCCATGTAGAGGATCATGCGGGCGACGTCGCCCTTGACCGCGTCGCGCGGTTCGAAGGAGTCGCTGTCGGTGTAGTTGCCCGCTGCCCCGCTCACTGCGGTGCCGCCGTTGTCGAAGTCCTTGTTGCCCCGGATGGAGTTGACCGTGACGTCCTCGGGGCGCAGGTGGTGGATGTCGGTGCCGGGTCCGGTGCTGGTGCCGAAGTCGCCGTGGGACTTGGCCCAGACGTGCTCGCGGTTCCACTGGCCGACGGCGCCGCCGTTGTCGCTCTTGGGTTCGGAGCGCCCGGTGTAGAGGAGGATCACGTTCGAGGAGTTGGCGGGGTCCTGGTCGGTGTTCTTGAGCGCGTCCCAGACCTGGCTGTACGAGATCTTCGTCTGCACGCTGATGATCGAGTGGAGGGCGCTCTTGAGCTGCGTTCCGGTCTTGCCGAGCGCGTCCTGGTAGTACGTGTCGTCGAGCGTGGCGAGCGGCGTCGTGGCCACCGGTGTGGTCCGGGGTGCGACCGGCGCGGCGGGTGCGGCGGCCGCGGTGCCGGCGAGTACCGCGAAGGCGGCGACGGTGGCCAGCAGTGGGCGCCGGTAGGGAAGATGACGACGGGACATGTGGGGTGTCCTCTCCGGAAAAACAGGCACCGCGGCGCCGTCACGGGGTGGGGGGCGGTGCCGCGGTGTTCGTGTGTGGTACGTGGTCAGCGGGAGCCTTCCACACGCACGGTGACCGAGGTGTGAACGCTGTGTACCTATCATGTGCAGGTCAAGCGGGCTCTCGGATGCGGTCCTGGAGCCGCAGGGCGAGAATTGCGGCAAGGACGAGGAGGCGGCATGAGCGAAGAGCCCGAATCCGTACCCGTATCCATGGCTCGGGGCGTGACCCCGGACAGCCTCTTGCACACCGGCGGGAGCGATCATCCGTCGGCCGAGGATCTGGTGCTCGCCTCCGGGCGGGACCTGACTCCGCAGAATCTTGAGTGGGCGGAGCGCCGACTGGCACGAGAGGGCCGGGCGGCGATGGAGAAGCAGCTGCCGTAGGCGGCCGGTGCGGCGGGGAGTGTGTGGGCGCTCCCCGTCGCTCGGCTAGCCTGAATGCACAATGAACCGTTTGACGACGTCACAGGGCGGGTTCGACCTCGCCCGCTTCCCCGAGCACCCGCGCGACCCGTTCCGCGCCTGGGACGCTGCCGACGAATATCTGCTGCGGCAGCTGGAGGGGATCGATGGAGCAGAGCCGGTCGACCTGTCCGGCGCCGTGGTCGTGGTGGGCGACCGCTGGGGTGCGCTGACCACCGTGCTGGCCGGGCACCGCCCGGTACAGATCACCGACTCGTACCTCGCGCAGCGCGCCACCCTGGCGAACCTCGCCCGCAACGGTGACGACCCGGACACCGTACGTCTCCTGTCGGCCAGGGACACGCCACCGGAGCGGATCGACGTCCTCCTCGTGCGCGTCCCGAAGAGTCTGGCGCTCCTGGAGGACCAGCTGCACCGGCTCGCCCCTGCCGTGCATGCCGGCACCGTCGTCATCGGCACCGGCATGGTGAAGGAGATCCACACCTCCACCCTCAAACTGTTCGAGCGGATCATCGGCCCCACCCGCACCTCCCTCGCGGTCAAGAAGGCCCGACTGATCTTCTGCACCCCCGACCCGGCCCTGGCCCGCACCCCCAGCCCGTGGCCGCACCGCTACGACCTGCCCGAAGGTATCGGCGCCGTCTCCGGCCGGACCGTCGTCAACCACGCCGGGATCTTCTGCGCCGAGCGCCTCGACATCGGCACCCGCTTCTTCCTGAACCATCTGCCCGAGCGCAGCGGCCGGGACCGCATCGTCGACCTGGGCTGCGGAAACGGGGTCGTCGGCACCTCCGCAGCGCTCGCCAACCCCGAAGCGACGGTGACCTTCATCGACGAGTCGTACCTGGCGGTCGCCTCGGCCGAGGCGACGTTCCGGGCCAACCTCGGGACGGACGCGGTGGCCGACTTCCTGGTCGGGGACGGGATGGCGGACGTACCGCCGGGCAGTGTCGACCTGGTGCTCAACAACCCGCCGTTCCACTCGCACCAGGCGACCACCGACGCCACGGCCCGGACCATGTTCCACGGGGCACGTACCGCGCTGCGGCAGGGCGGCGAACTGTGGGTCGTCGGCAACCGGCATCTCGGGTACCACACCCAGTTGCGCCGCACCTTCGGCAACTGCACCACCGTCGCCGGTGACCCCAAGTTCGTCGTGCTGAGGGCCGTCAAGCGCTGACCGACGGACGGGGCCCCCATGGCCCTTCCGGATTCTTGCAACACGTTCTACTGTGTGCGCCGCCGCACACGGGCGACGCGACCGCGAGACTCCTGGAGGGGCCGTGCACCTCGAATACACGCCTGAGCAGCAGCAGTTGCGCGCCGAGCTGCGCACGTACTTCGCCGGACTCGTTCCCGACAACGCCTACAGCAGGTACGACGACCCCGCCGCCCAGAAACGCTTCTACCGCGAGACGATCCGCCGCCTCGGCGCCGACGGCTGGCTCGGCGTCGGCTGGCCGGCGGAGTACGGCGGACGCGGCCTGTCCCCGATGGAACAGTTCATCTTCTTCGACGAGGCCGCTCAGGCAGGCGTGCCGCTGCCACTGATGGCCCTCAACACCGTCGGCCCGACGATCATGCAGTTCGGCACGGACGAACAGAAGGCATACTTCCTGCCGAAGATCCTGGCCGGCGAGATCGACTTCGCGATCGGCTACAGCGAACCCGACGCCGGCACCGACCTGGCCGCCCTCAAGACGCGGGCCGTACGCGACGGCGACGAGGCCACCGGCCACTACACGGTCAACGGTCAGAAGATCTGGACGACCAACGGCGACACCGCCGACTGGGTCTGGCTCGCCGTCCGCACCGACCCCGACGCCCCGCCCCACAAGGGGATCACGATGCTGCTGGTCCCGACCGGCGACCCCGGCTACTCCTGCACCCTGATCAACACCCTCGCCTCGCACGACACCACCGCCAGCTACTACGAGAACATCCGTGTCCCCGCCTCCCGCCGCGTCGGCGACGAGAACAAGGGGTGGCGGCTCATCACCAACCAGCTCAACCACGAACGCGTCACCCTCGCCGCCCACGGCACCATGGGCATCCGCGCCCTGCACAACGTGCAGCGCTGGGCCACCGACACCGAGCTGGCCGACGGGCGCCGGGTCATCGACCTCGGCTGGGTCCGCACCCGACTCGCCCGCACCCACACCCGGCTCGACGCCATGAAACTCCTCAACTGGCAGATGGTCTCCGCCGTCCAGGAGGGCACCCTCACCCCGCAGGACGCCTCCGCCGTCAAGGTCTACGGCTCCGAGGCGCGCCGTGACGCCTACGCCTGGCTGATGGAGGTCGTCGGCTCGGCCGGACCGCTCAAGGAGGGCTCGGCGGGCGCCGTCCTGCACGGCGAACTCGAACGCGGCTACCGGTCCGCCGTCATCTTCACCTTCGGTGGCGGCAACAACGAGATCCAGCGGGAAATCATCTCGTGGATCGGTCTGGGGATGCCGCGCGTGCGCCGCTGACCGGCGGCGTGTGACGAGAAATTCTGGTTGGCCGGTTGGCCCGCCCCGCTTTTTCAGCGCATCTCTGCCCGGAACGCCACCGGAGTCGTCCCGGTGTGCTGATGGAAGAACTTCGAGAAGTTGGCCGCGTCGGGAAAACCCACGGAGGCACCGATGCGGCCGATCGGCATGTCCGTGTGGGCCAGTAGACGCATGGCCTCGAGGACGACGCGTTTGTCGATGAAGCCCTTGGGGGTCCTGCCGGTAGCCGCGCCCACCGCGCGGACGAGGGTGCGGCGGGAGTAGCCGAGGGCGTCCGCGTACGCGCTGACGCTGTGGTTGGTGGCGAAGCCCTTCTCGACCGCGTCCCGGAAGCGGGTGAAAGTGGTGTCGGTCTGCTCGTGTGCCGTCTTGGCAGAACTCGCCGCGAGGTGGGCCAGGCGGAGCAGGAACGCGGTCAGGGAGTGCCGGAGCACCGCGGTGTGGAGACTGAGCGGCAGCGTGGTCGTGTCGACGTACTCGCGTTCCAGTTGGGCGAGGGACTGCTCGAGGGCGGCGAGCTGGTGCGCGTCGGGGCGCAGGAGCGGGGGCTGGTCATAGCGGTACAAGCCCGTCGCCTCCACGGTCGCCCGGGGCAGGAAGCCGGGCTGCATGGTCAGGACGGTGCCGCGGTACGCGGCCGTGGGGGAGAAGCGGTGCACCTGGCCCGGGCGGATCCATAGGAGATCGCCGGCGGAGGCCTCGTACTCGGCGAAGTCGATCATGTGTCTGACGGGGCCGCCGTGGAACAGCATCACCACGTGGAAGTCGACGCGGTGCACGCGCTCCAAAGGCGCGTCCGCATGCCAGGTGCGGCCCGGCCCCATGGGTCCGACCTGCATGCCCACGCCGCAGACGCTCAGGCTCGTGGGGAAGGGAAAGGTCTTGATCCCTCCACTCTCTTGGGTCGTTTTGTCTGTCATATCCCTCTCGCGTCGCATCGGTCCCGCACTCGCTGTCCCACTTTCACCGAAGGCTGACACAGGGGCACCTTCCCCAGCAAAAGTCATACTTTTAGGTTTGAACGCATCAGAGCAGCAAACCGGCTCCTATCGAGGACTTCTTGAAGATGAGCACGCAGACACCTGACGGCTTTCCCGACGGCTTCGAGTGGACCGAACTCGACCGCCGTGCCGTCGACACCGCCCGCCTTCTGGCGGCCGATGCCGTACAGCAGGTCGGAAACGGCCACCCGGGCACCGCGATGAGTCTGGCGCCGGCCGCGTACACCCTCTTTCAGAAGGTGATGCGGCACGACCCGGCCGACCCGGAGTGGACCGGCCGCGACCGCTTCGTTCTCTCCCCGGGCCACACCTCGCTGACCCTGTACACCCAGCTCTTCCTTTCCGGGTACGAGCTGGAACTGGACGATCTGAAGGCGTTCCGGACGCACGGTTCGAAGACGCCCGGTCACCCTGAGTACGGGCACACGGCGGGTGTCGAGACGACCACCGGTCCGCTCGGTCAGGGTGTCGCCAACGCCGTGGGCATGGCGATGGCGGCTCGCTACGAGCGCGGCCTGTTCGACCCCGAGGCGCCGGAGGGCGATTCTCCCTTCGACCACACCATCTGGGCGATCGTCTCGGACGGCGACCTGGAGGAGGGTATCTCCGCCGAGGCCTCGTCCCTCGCGGGTCACCAGAAGCTCGGCAACCTCGTCTTCGTCTACGACGACAACCACATCTCCATCGAGGGCGACACGGCAACCGCCTTCTCCGAGGACGTCCTGAAGCGGTACGAGGCGTACGGCTGGCACGTCCAGCGGATCGAGCCCTCGGCCGACGGCGACATCGACGTCCGAGCGCTGTACGAGGCGCTGACCGCCGCCCGCGCCGAGACCGGGCGTCCCTCGATCATCGCGATGCGCACGATCATCGCTTGGCCTGCCCCGAACGCGCAGAACACCGAGGCCTCGCACGGCTCGGCGCTCGGCGCCGAGGAGATCGCGGCTACCAAGCGAGTCCTGGGCTTCGACCCGGAGCAGTCCTTCCAGGTGGAGCCCGAGGTACTGGCCCACGCTCGCGAGGCCCTCGACCGAGGCGCCGAGGCGCACGCCGCCTGGGACAAGCAGATCTCCGAGTGGCGCACCGCCGACCCCGAGCACGCCGAACTGTTCGACCGCGTCGTCGCCGGTCAGCTGCCCGAGGGCTGGGAGGCTGCTCTGCCGCAGTTCGAGGCGGGCACATCCGTCGCGACCCGTGCCGCGTCCGGCAAGGTGCTGCAGGCGCTCGGCGGTGTGATCCCCGAGCTGTGGGGCGGCTCCGCCGACCTCGCCGGCTCGAACAACACCACGATCGACGGGACCAGCTCCTTCCTGCCCGAGGGAAACCCGCTGCCGGAGGCCGACCCGTACGGCCGCACGGTCCACTTCGGCATCCGCGAGCATTCGATGGCCGCCGAGATGAACGGCATGGCGCTGCACGGCAACACCCGCATCTACGGCGGCACCTTCCTGGTCTTCTCCGACTACATGCGCAACGCCGTGCGCCTGTCCGCGCTGATGGAGCTTCCGGTCACGTACGTGTGGACCCACGACTCCATCGGCCTCGGCGAGGACGGCCCGACCCACCAGCCGGTCGAGCACCTGGCCTCGCTGCGCGCCATCCCCGGCCTGAACATCGTCCGCCCGGCCGACGCCAACGAGACCGTGATGGCCTGGGCCGAGATCCTCAGGCGGCACGCCACGAACCCGGCCCCGCACGGCCTCGCGCTGACGCGCCAGGGGGTGCCGACGTACGAGGCGAACCCCGAGACGGTGAAGGGGGGTTACATCCTCCGCGACTCCTCCGCCGAGACCCCTGACGTCATCCTCATCGCCACCGGCTCCGAGGTGCAGCTCGCCGTCGCGGCGCGTGAGCAGCTCGAGGCCGAGGGGGTCGGTACGCGTGTCGTGTCGATGCCGTCCGTCGAGTGGTTCGAGGAGCAATCCGCGGAGTACCGCGCGAGCGTGCTTCCGGCGTCCGTGAAGGCCCGTGTGGCGGTCGAGGCAGGGATCGGCCTGACCTGGTACCGGTACGTCGGTGACGCCGGACGCATCGTCTCCCTCGAGCACTTCGGTGCCTCCGCCGACGCCAAGACCCTGTTCGCCGAGTACGGCTTCACCGCCGAGAGCGTCGCCTCCGCCGCGCGGGAATCTCTCGCCGCCGCGCGTGGTTGATCAGGCCGCCAGAAAGAGGAGAATCACTGTGAGCAACACCGCCGAACCCCTCAAGGCCCTCTCCGAGGAAGGCGTTTCCATCTGGCTGGACGATCTGTCCCGCAAGCGGATCGCATCTGGCAATCTCGCCGAACTCATCGAGCGGAAGCACGTGGTGGGCGTCACCACCAACCCTTCGATCTTCCAGGCCGCCATCGGCTCCGGCGAGGGGTACGAGGAGCAGCTGGCCGACCTCGCCGTGCGCGGCGTCACGGTCGACGAGGCCGTCCGCATGATGACTACCGCCGACGTCCGCGCCGCTGCCGACATCCTGCGGCCCGTGTACGACGCGACCCGCGGCCGCGACGGCAGGGTCTCCATCGAGGTCGACCCGCGCCTCGCCCACGACACCGCGGCGACCGTCGCCGAGGCCAAGCAGCTCGGATGGCTGGTCGACCGCCCGAACGTGATGATCAAGATTCCGGCGACGAAGGCCGGGCTCCCGGCGATCACCGAGGTCATCGGCCTCGGCATCAGCGTCAACGTCACGCTGATCTTCTCGCTGGAGCGCTACCGCGAGGTCATGAACGCGTACCTGGCGGGCCTGGAGAAGGCGCAGGCATCAGGCATCGACCTGTCCACTGTTCATTCGGTCGCCTCGTTCTTCGTCTCCCGCGTCGACAGCGAGATCGACAAGCGCCTTGCGAAGGTCGGCACGGACGAGGCGCTCGCACTCAGGGGCAGGGCCGCGCTCGCCAACGCCCGTCTCGCATACGAGGCGTACGAGGGCGTCTTCGCCGCCGACCGCTGGACCGCCCTCGCCACAGCGAGCGCCAACAAGCAGCGTCCTCTGTGGGCCTCGACGGGCGTCAAGGAACCCGCGTACAAGGACACCCTGTACGTCGACGAGCTGGTCGCGCCCGGCACGGTCAACACCATGCCGGAGGCGACCCTCGAAGCCACCGCCGACCACGGCGACATCCACGGCGACTCGGTGACCGGCGGCTACGCCCAGGCCCGCGCCGATCTTGCAGCCGTCGAGCGGCTCGGGATCTCGTACGACGAGGTCGTGAAGCAGCTGGAGGACGAGGGCGTCTCGAAGTTCGAGGCGGCCTGGGAAGACCTGCTGGGTGTGGTCGCGACCTCGCTGAGCAGCACGGGAGTTGAGGGAGAATGAGTGAGCGCGAGACGCTTCCCGGTGGTGCCGCGCAGGATGCGCCCGCCGCGGCGGGCGGATCCGGTGACGCGGCCGTGGAACCGGGCGGCGTGACCGCCGGATCAGGTGACGGGGCCCGGGAATCGGGCGGCGACGCGGCCGCGACACCCGGCGACGTGATGGGCGCCGGCAGCGCTACCGGCCCGGCCCTCGACTGGAACAACCCGCTCCGTGACCCCCGCGACCGCCGCCTTCCTCGTGTCGCGGGCCCCTCCGGCCTCGTCATTTTCGGTGTCACCGGCGACCTCTCCCGCAAGAAGCTGATGCCCGCCGTCTACGACCTCGCGAATCGGGGTCTGCTCCCGCCGGGCTTCTCGCTCCTCGGGTTCGCCCGGCGCGAGTGGGAGGACCAGGACTTCGCGCAGGTGGTGCACGACTCGGTGCGCGAGCACGCCCGCACGGAGTTCCGTGAGGAGGTCTGGCAGCAGCTGGCCGAGGGCATGCGGTTCATCCCGGGCGACTTCGACGACGACCAGGCGTTCATGCAACTCCGTTCTGCCGTCGATGAGTTGGACGCGTCTCGGGGTACCAGTGGCAACTACGCCTTCTACCTCTCGGTACCGCCGAAGTTCTTCCCGAAGGTCGTCCAGCAGCTGAAGAAGCACGGTCTCGCGGACGCGCCGGAGGGTTCCTGGCGGCGTGCGGTCATCGAGAAGCCGTTCGGCCACGACCTGGCCAGTGCGCGCGAACTGAACGCGATCGTGCACGAGGTGTTCGACCCGGACCAGGTGTTCCGTATCGACCACTACCTCGGCAAGGAGACGGTCCAGAACATCCTGGCGCTGCGCTTCACCAACCAGATGTACGAGCCCATCTGGAACCGCAGTTACGTCGACCACGTGCAGATCACGATGGCCGAGGACATCGGTATCGGCGGCCGCGCCGGTTACTACGACGGCATCGGCTCGGCCCGTGACGTCATCCAGAACCACCTTCTCCAGCTCATGGCGCTGACCGCCATGGAGGAGCCGGCCGCCTTCGACGCCGAGTCGCTGCTCACCGAGAAGCTGAAGGTCCTCAAGGCCGTGAAGCTGCCGGAGAAGCTGGGCGAGCACACTGTGCGCGGGCAGTATGCGGCGAGCTGGCAGGGTGGCGAGAAGGTGCGCGGCTATCTGCAGGAGGACGGCATCGACCCCAAGTCGACGACCGACACCTACGCGGCCGTCAAGCTGGAGGTCGACAACCGTCGCTGGGCGGGCGTCCCCTTCTATCTGCGCACCGGAAAGCGCCTCGGCCGCCGCGTGACCGAGATCGCGGTTGTCTTCCAGCGCGCGCCCCACTCGCCCTTCGACTCGACCGCCACCGAGGAGCTCGGTGCGAACGCGATCGTCATCCGTGTCCAGCCCGACGAGGGCATGACGGTGCGCTTCGGATCGAAGGTGCCGGGTACGTCGATGGAGATACGGGACGTCACGATGGACTTCGCGTACGGCGATTCCTTCACCGAGTCCAGCCCGGAGGCGTACGAACGCCTCATCCTGGACGTTCTGCTGGGCGACGCCAACCTCTTTCCCCGTCACCAAGAGGTGGAGGAGTCCTGGAAGATTCTCGACCCGATCGAGGGGTACTGGGAGGCGCACGGCAAGCCCGCGCCGTACGCGTCGGGCAGCTGGGGTCCCGAAGAAGCCCACGAGATGCTCGCACGAGACGGACGGAGCTGGCGCAGGCCATGAAGATCGATCTGACCGACACCACGGCAAGCAAGATCAACAAGGCGCTCGTGCAGGGGCGCCGAGCTATCGGTACTCCCGCCATGGGCATGGTCCTGACGATGGTCATCGTGACCGACGAGGAAAACGCGTACGACTCGACCAAGGCGGCCGAGGAGGCCTCTCGCGAGCATCCCTCGCGCACCCTGGTCGTCATCAAGCGCGTCGCACGCACCCCGCGCGACCGCACGAACTCCCGCCTGGACGCGGAGGTGCGGGTCGGCTCGGACGCGGGCACCGGTGAGACGGTCGTCCTGCGTACGTACGGCGAAGTCTCCGACCACGCCGACTCGGTGGTCCTGCCACTGTTGCTGCCGGACGCGCCGGTTGTCGTCTGGTGGCCGGTGGACGCGCCCGACGTCCCGGCCAAGGATCCGTTGGGCGCCCTGGCACAGCGGCGGATCACCGACATGTACGCCGTCGAGGCCCCGCTCGTCGCCCTGGAGGCCCGCGTCTCCTCGTACGCGCCCGGCGACACCGACCTGGCGTGGACCCGGCTGACGCCGTGGCGTTCGATGCTGGCCGCGGCACTGGACCAGGCCCGTAAGAAGGTTGTGTCGGCCGTCGTGGAGAGTGAGGCCGAGAACCCGAGTGCCGAGCTGCTGGCCCGCTGGCTGGAGGCCCGGCTCGAGGTCCCGGTCGAGCGCATCGTCACCGCCGGGCCGGTCGTGACGGCCGTCCGGCTCGGAACCGAGAGCGGCGACATCGTGATCGACCGCCCCGACGGCCCGCTGGCCACGCTGTCCCTGCCGGGCCAGCCCTCGCGCACCCTCGCCCTGAAGGTGCGCAGCACCTCCGAGTTGATTGCCGAGGAGCTGCGCCGCCTCGACGCGGACGAGATGTATGCCGTCGCCCTTCGCGGGGACGGCACCAAGGAGAACCCCCGTCATGTCTGACTCACCCAAGCTCACGCACCGCCCGGAGTGGACGGCACTTGAGGACCACCGCGCAGGGGAGCTGCGCCACCTGCACCTGCGTGACCTGTTTGCCGCCGATCCCGGTCGCGCGGAGCGCTACACCGTGAGCGTCGGCGACCTGCGCATCGACTACTCCAAGCACCTGATCACGGACGAGACCCTCGCCCTGCTCCAGGAACTCGCCACCGCGACCGACGTGTCCGGGCTGCGGGATGCCATGCTCCGCGGTGAAAAGATCAACGTCACCGAGCAGCGTGCCGTCCTGCACACCGTGCTGCGCGCCCCGCGTGACGCCGTCGTCGAGGTCGACGGCGAGGACGTCGTCCCGGCCGTGCACACCGTGCTCGAAAGAATGGCCGACTTCTCCGAGCGCGTCCGCTCGGGCGAGTGGACCGGGCACACCGGAAAGCGGATCCGCAATGTCGTCAACATCGGTATCGGTGGGTCGGACCTCGGACCCGCGATGGCGTACGAGGCACTGCGAGCCTTCACCGACCGTTCGTTGACCGTGCGGTTCGTGTCGAACGTGGACGGCGCCGATCTGCATGAGGCCCTACGGGACCTGGACCCGGCGGAGACGCTGTTCATCGTCGCGTCCAAGACCTTCACGACCATCGAGACGATCACCAACGCCACATCGGCGCGGTCCTGGCTCCTTGCCGGGATCGACGACGGAGGTGAGAAAGCGGTCGCGAAGCACTTCGTGGCGCTGTCGACGAACGCCGAGAAGGTCGCGGACTTCGGTATCGACACCGCCAACATGTTCGAGTTCTGGGACTGGGTCGGCGGTCGTTACTCGTACGACTCCGCCATCGGCCTCTCGCTGATGATCGCCGTCGGCCCGGACCGGTTCCGTGAGATGCTCGACGGCTTCCACCTCGTCGACGAACACTTCCGCACCGCCCCGCCGGAGGCCAACGCGCCTTTGCTGCTGGGCCTGTTGGGCGTCTGGTACGGATCGTTCCTCGGCGCCCAGTCGCACGCGGTGTTGCCGTACTCGCACTACCTGTCCAAATTCACCGCCTACTTGCAGCAGCTGGACATGGAGTCCAACGGGAAGTCGGTGGACCGCGACGGCAATCCGGTGGAGTGGCAGACCGGTCCGGTGGTCTGGGGCACGCCCGGCACCAACGGGCAGCACGCGTACTACCAGTTGCTCCACCAGGGCACGAAGGTCATCCCGGCCGACCTGATCGGTTTTGTCAACCCGGTCGACGACCTCGGCCCCGAACTCAAGGGCCAGCACGACCTGTTGATGGCCAACCTGTTCGCACAGGGCCAGGCGCTCGCCTTCGGCAGGACCAGCGACGAGGTGCGCGCCGAGGGTGTGCCCATGGAGCAGGTGCCGCACCGCACGTTCCGCGGCAACCACCCCACGACGACGATCCTGGCAAGCGAGTTGACCCCCTCGGTCCTCGGCCAGCTGATCGCGCTGTACGAGCACAAGGTGTTCGTGCAGGGCGCGATCTGGAACATCGACTCCTTCGACCAGTGGGGCGTCGAGCTCGGCAAGGTCCTCGCCAAGCGCGTGGAGCCCGCGCTCACCGAAGGAGCGGACGCCCCCGGACTCGATCCCTCAACCGCTGCCCTGGTGGCCGCGTACCGTACTCTCCGGAAGAAGTGAAACAGCATGTCTTCGATGCAATTGGGCCTCGTCGGCCTCGGCAAGATGGGTGGCAACATGCGCGAGCGGATCCGCCGCGCGGGCCACACCGTCATCGGCTACGACCGCAATCCGGACCTCGCCGATGTGAGCAGCCTGGCCGAACTGGTCCAGAAGGTCGAAGCCCCGCGTGTGGTGTGGGTGATGGTGCCCGCGGGCGGCCCGACCCAGCATGTCATCGACGAGCTCGGTGACCTCCTGGAAGCCGGCGACACCGTCGTCGACGGCGGCAACTCCCGCTGGACGGACGACGAGAGGCATGCCGAGGAGCTGGCGGCCAAGGGCATCGGCTTCGTCGACGCGGGTGTCTCGGGTGGTGTCTGGGGTCTCCGGAACGGCTACGCGCTGATGGTGGGCGGCGACGCCGAACACATAGCGAAGGTCCAGCCCATCTTCGACGCTCTCAAGCCCGAGGGCGACGCAGGCTTCGTCCATGCGGGCAAGGTCGGCGCCGGCCACTTCTCCAAGATGGTCCACAACGGCATCGAGTACGCCATGATGCAGGCCTACGCCGAGGGCTGGGAGCTGCTGGAGAAGGTCGACTCCGTCACCGATGTGCGTGAGGTCTTCCGCTCCTGGCAGGAGGGCACGGTCATCCGTTCCTGGCTGCTCGACCTGGCGGTCAACGCGCTGGACGACGACGAGCACCTCGACAAGCTGCGCGGCTTCGCCGCCGACTCGGGTGAGGGACGCTGGACGGTGGAGGCGGCGATCGACAACGCGGTGCCGCTGCCCGCGATCACCGCGTCGCTCTTCGCGCGTTTCGCCTCGCGTCAGGACGACTCCCCGCAGATGAAGATGATCGCGGCGCTGCGCAACCAGTTCGGCGGCCACGCCGTCGAGTCGGCGAAGTAACCGTCATGGGCGACCTCCTGCTGGTCCGCCACGGCGAAACCGAGTGGAGCGTGTCCGGTCAGCACACCAGCTGGACCGACCTGCCCCTCACCCGGCGTGGTGAAGAGCAGGCCAAGTCCCTCGCCCCGCTGCTCGCCGGGCGGACCTTCGCCCTCGCGCTCACCAGCCCGCTGGGCCGTGCCGAACGGACGGCGGAACTCGCGGGCCTGTACGACGCCGTACGCGAGCCCGATCTGCACGAGTGGGACTACGGTGCGTACGAAGGCGTGACCACCCTCGAGATACACCGCACCCGGCCCGACTGGTACCTGTGGAACGACGGAGTGCCGCCCGGTTCGGCCGGTCATCCGGGCGAGTCACCGATCGAGGTGGGACAGCGTGCCGACCGCGTGTTGAACCGCATCGGGACGGCACTGGACGGCGGTGACGTGGTGCTCGTGGCCCACGCCCACTTCCTGCGGGTGCTCACGGCGCGTCGCCTCGGGCTGCCCGCCGCGGACGGGCGGCTGTTCCAGCTCACGACGGGGACGGTCAGCCGGCTCTCCACCGAACACGGGCGACCTGTGATCGCCGAGTGGAACGCCACGGGAACTTCTGCGGCCGTCCACTGATTTCTGCAGTGCTCTGGAAACCGAAGAGGTTCCGGTCCGCCCTCGGGGCGGACCGGAACCTCTCTCACGAGACTCGCTCCGGTCCCACTCATGAACCGGACGAGGGCGGCTTCGGACCAACGCCTCAACGGGTCTGTCAGACAGCGGAAGCCGTCGGGGCGGGATCCCACTCCCGGGGAGGCGGGCCGGCGGTGCCGGTGTGAGCGGCCAGCGCTTTCTCCAGGTGCTTGATGTGGTAATACTGCACGCGCGTGGTGCGCTGCAGGGCCATGACTGCCGTGAGGAACTGATCCATCTCGGTGGCTCGGGTGAGGATGTCGTCGGGCACCAGCTCGTCGTGCAGGCCGGCTTCCGCGTCCTGGCTGAGCACTGCCTGCGCCCAGCCACGGGTGATCGGCTTGAACAGGCCCGGGTGGTTGGCCACGATCCGCGCCCGGATGGCCAGGTCGTTCTCGGCGGCTTCCAGGTGCAATCCGGTGTCCTTGTTGCGCGCCCCGAAGAGTGCCTCATGGATGTGGTGAGCATCGAAACCGTGCTCGACGCAGCCGATCCAGAAGTCCCAGTCTTCTCCGGCCCGCATGCTCTCGTTGTACCCGCCCACGGTCTGCCAGGCGGCACGGCGGTACAGCGAGCAGTAGAACATGATCAGTCGCTGGAGCAGCAGTTCTCTGCTGTAGGCGGGGAGGGGCATCGCCTGCGGGGGCAGATCGTCGTCGGTGAAGGTGAACACATCGGTCGAGGCGATGGCGATGCCGGGGTCGCTGTCCAGTACCCCGACGGTCTTCTCCAGCATGGTGGCCGCGATCACGTCGTCGGCGTCCAGCGGAAGGATGTAGCGGCCGGTGCTGGCCTCGATCCCGGTGTTGCGCGCGGCAGAGACCCCGGCATTGGACTGCTGGACCAGCCTGATGCGCCGGTCGGGGTGGCGGGCGATCAGGGCCTGGGCCACCTCGACAGTGTTGTCGGTGCTGCCGTCGTCGACGATGACGAGTTCCCAGTCGCGGAACGTCTGGGAAAGGACGCTGGACACTGCCTCGGGCAGATAGCGGGCGTAGTCATGGCAGGGGATGACCACCGAGACCACAGGGTCGGAACTGTGAGGCATGCGTCGTCTTTCGCGTCGGAACGGGAAGGAGATGGTTCAGGCGGATACGGGTGGTCGGACGGATTCCGGCATGTCGGGCGGCGCCCCCCCCGGCGTTCGAGGGCCACCCACCGGAGCAGACCCGCTGGACTACGTCCTAGCTGTGCTGCTGCTGGAACCAGGGGAAGTAGTTGTCGTAGTCGTCGTATCCGTGCTCGTGGTGGCGCCCGTAGTAACACACGGTCACGTTGCCCACCGGAGTGCTGTACTGGCCGTAGTCGGTAACGGTCATGTTGCCCACGGGGGTGCAGCAGTGGTGGCCGTAGTCGGTGATCGTGACGTTGCCAATCGGCTTGCAGGGGTGCACGGACCCGGGGGTGAGGGTGACGTCCCCCAACGGCTGTTCCTGGTACCCGTACTTCGCCGACGTCGTCAGCGTGTCCGAACCGGCGGTGGCAGCGTAGGCGGCCTCCGCGGTGTTGAGCAGTCCGGCGGTGGCCAGCGCTGCGGGGAGCGCCAGGGAGGTGATGACACGGGCCTTCACAGTGGGGCCCTTTCTCTTGGGGGGCGGGGGAGCTGCCCGGTCATGCCGGTGAACTTCACGGCTGGGCAGTAGCGTCACCGTAGGATTTGCATACTTAACGTGTCAAAGCGATTACTCCTTGTTGCGTAACGGCTGTGTCGGCGCCCCTGCGGCGCTTGTCGGTCAGGAAAGGGACGTGGCCCCGGCGTGCGCAGGCTCCGGGACGTGGTGCGGGTGCACCACCTCCAGGTCGGGCAACGCCCAGCAGGCGGTGCCCATGTCCCGTGCCATCGCGGCCAGGCCCTCGGTCTCGATGAGGTGCTGGTAGGGGAAGGACGGGAAGATCAGGCCGTCGCGGTGCAGGTCGGCGCGGACCAGCAATGCGGTGCCGCCGACCGAATCCACGCGAACGAGTCCCTGCCCGCGCAACTCGTCGAGGTACCTCCGACCGAACCCCTTGGGGGGCTGAAGGATGCCGTCGCGAAGCCATTGGGACCAGTTGAGCGTGCCGGCCCTGGGCTGAAGGGCGAAGGTGTTGAGATCGTACGTGGGCCCACCGGGCGCGGTGGCACAGTGCGGGACGACGATGTCCTTGCGCGGGCCGAGCAGCCGCTGGACGAGGTCCGCCGGGTAGTCGGTGACATCGACGTCGAGCCAGAGCACCCACTCCTCGTCGACAAGGGCCCGGGAGAGCAGATGATTGCGCACCTTGGCCAGCACTGATCGGCGTCGGCGCTGGATGCCGGGCTCCCAACGGGGCCCGGCCAACTGGAGGCCGAAGTCGCGGCGTACGAGGGTGACCCGCCGGTACTCCGCCTCAAGACCGGGCAGGACCTGCTGGAGCAGTTCCGGTGTCGTGTCACTGCTGTCGCCTTCCAGCAGTCCCAGCGAGATCGCCTCGCGCGGGTAGTCCAGGGAGCGAAGGCTGTCCAGGTAGCCGGGCAGGAACGCGGCCGCGTCCTTGAGGGGGGTGAGCACCAGTACCAGGGGCCGCTCACTCGCCGGGGCCACGGCGGGCTCCACGGCCGCCTGTGGTCGCTCGGAGGTTCGGGCGGCGGGGCCCGTCTCGGCGTGGGCGATCTCCCCCGGCTCGATCGGCAGCCGGGTCGCCATGGCCAGCAACCGCTCGGCGTAGACGCCGGGTTCGGCCCAGATCTCGGTCGCCACCGCGAAGTGCTCCGCGAAATGGGACTCGTTGAACGTGTTGTTCCCGTGGCACACGTACGTGTACAGCTCGGGCGCGTCAATCGATACGACCCGGCAGGTCCGGACCACACCTTCCGCTACCGGGGTGTCCTCGCCGCGGCGTTGCGCCGGGTAGCGCGGGAGCCGGTCCTTGGCGCACACCATCGACCCTTCCCAGACCCGTGCGCAGGAGACCGCGAGCTTGCGGCGGGTGGGCCACCACAGACGCTCGCGGGCGAGGAAGCACGCCTCGGCGCCGAGCGCGAGAATCGCGGCCATCTGCGTCTCGACCCGCTCCGGGTCATACAGGTCGTCGTCGTCCCACTGGCACACGTAGGGCCCGGTGGCCCGGTCCACCGCCTCATTGCGCAGTTCGCCCAGCGTCCGCCCCTCCGGGGGGAGCCGGTGATGGCGGATCCGCGGGTCGCCCAGGTCGCGGATGTGTTGTGCGAGGGCGTCGTCGGTGCCGTCCTCCACCACGACCAGTTCCAGGTTCGGGTAGGTCTGGGTAAGGAAGCATCTGATCGCGCGTCGCGCCGTCGCCGAGCGGTCCTTGGTCACCATCAGGCAGGACACCGTCGGCGCGGGCGCGCCCGCGGCCCAGCGGCGGCGCTGCGCGTCGAGGCTGATCAAGCCGTCGGCGACCGGTTGCAGCTCCTGGCTTGCCCAGAACGGGAACCGTTTGCCGGCCGAAATCCGTGGTGTCCCGGACGTGTTGTACGCCCAGCTGTCCGACCAGTGGTGTACGGCGTACGCACGGTCGTAGTCGGCTTCCTGCGGCCCGAACTGCTCTGTCGCGTACGGGCTCACCTCGGGGTACAGGACCTCCGGGTCGAGAACCGTGATCGACTCGGGCTCCGGGGCGCTGTCGATCGCTCTGGTGAGGAAGAACGGGCCTGTCACGTCCAGAGTGCTGGGCAGTTTGTGGGTGGCGACCAGCCGGCGGTGTACATGGGCCCAGAACGGGTGGCCCGGCCGTGACGCGATGAATGCGTTGCCGACGATGCGGTCGAATCCGCGCCGGCGGGCCAGCAGCAGCCGGGTGTGCGCGTCGGGCTCGCAGCCGAGGACGAGATCATGCCCGTCCAGGATTTCGGTGACCGGCTTCAGGCACTCGAAGTCCAGATCCACATAGAGCCCGCCGAAATGGTCGAGCAGGAAATACCGAATTGCGTCAGCCCGCATGATCGCTTCGGGATAGCCGTCGTAGACCGGCAGGAACCACGGATAGTGCTCCTGGAGGAATGCGCGGTTGTCCGCGTCGGTCCACAACCGGTAGCCCCAACCGGGATGGTGGATACGCCAGGAATCAGCCCATTTCTGCCATTCCGGCGGTACGTCCGTGTCTTTCCAGGTTTGGTGAATCAAGGCAGGAATTTTAATATGCGCAACCATTTGCGCAGTATGCCGGTCGGTCTGGTCGACGGGATTTACGGTAGGACCCGTCGGGAGAACATTCACCCGGGCGGCCCACCCACTGCAGGCGCGGCGCGTATGACCGGCGCACATGGGCAACGTGGGCGAGTGCCGACGGGAATCCCCGGGCGCAGCGGTCCCTGTCCGGCGCTCCGGTCTCAGGCCGGGCCGGTCAGGGTGGTGGCTGTCTCCTTGAGGACGTCGAGCAGGTGCCGCAGGCCTGGGCGGCGGGCGGTGCCGGTACGGCCGGCGGTGTAGACCGTCCGGGTGACGGGCTGCATCAGCGGGTGCAGGCTCAGCGGCGCGTGCGCTTCAGGCAGGGCGAGGCGGGGAACGAGCGCGACCCCGGCTCCGGCGGCCGCGAGCGAGGTCAGCACGGAGAAGTCGCTGCTGCGGACGCGGATGCCGGGGACGAATCCGGCGGCGCCGGTGGCACGCTGAACCATCTCGTAGCAGGAGGTCTCCGGACCGGGGGTCAGTCAGGGGTCGTCCGCGAGGCGGGACAGATCGGCCGCCTCACCCTCGGCCAGGCCCAGCGCCGCCGCCCGGGCCGGCGCGAGAGCGAGCAGGACCGGGTCCTCCATGAGCGGGGAGGGCTCGCACCCGGCGGGGAAATCGCGCGGCAGCACGGTGTAGCCGTGTACCAAGGCCAGGTCCACCTCGTGCTTGCGCAGGGCTTCCAGAGCGAGGTCGGGTTCCTGCTCGACGAGGTGCAGCGAGAGCGAGTGGCTCCTGCCCTCCTCGGTTCCCAGACGCGCGAAGACGGCGGGCATGAGCCGGCGGGCGGCGGAGGCGAAGGAGGCCACGCGCAGGACGCCGTGCTGTCCGCCCCGCAGGGCCGCGAGGTCGGACTCGGCGGCGGCCAAGTCGCCCAGGACGACCTCGGCATGTGCGACCAGGAGTTCCCCGGCGGCAGTCAGGCGCAGGGTACGCCCGTGTTTCTCGACGACCGGTACGCCGGCTTCGCGCTCGAGGACCGCCAACTGCTGGGAGATGGCCGGCGCGGTCAGCTGCAATACGTCGGCGGTTGCGGCGACCGTGCCGTAGGTGGCCAGGTGCTGCAGGATCCGCAGGCGTCGCACATCAAGCATGAAGACATCCTTACAAAAGTCGACCACACGGGCAAAGACGACTTTCGCTTTCTTGGTCGGCTCAGCGGTCGGCAGCGGCGGTGCGCAGCGGGAGATCCCGTCCGTCCTGCGGCACTCCGGAGCGGCGGCGGTTGATCAGTACGACACCGGCAACGGTGATGGCGCCGCCGGCCAGTTCGATCACGTGCGGGACCTCGCCCAGCCACACGAATGAGACGACCAGCGTCACGGGCGGCACCAGGTACAGGGCAGCGGTGGAGGCCGCCAGCGGCAGGCGGGCGACGGCGTAGCCCCAGATCACGAAGCCGAGAGCGGACGGCAGGAGGCCGAGGAAGACGGCAGAGAGCAGGGCGTCGGTGGGGGCGTGGGCGGTCGCACGGATGGTCGCCGGCAGCAGCGGCAGGGCAAGGACGGTGCCGGCGACCATGGCGTAGGTGGCGACTTCGAGACCGGTACGGCGGAGCAGCAGCGGCTTGGTGGCGAAGTGATAGGTGCCCTGGACGACGGCCGCGGCCAGGACGACAAGGGCTGTGGCGGTGAAGCCGGAGAGGCCGTCGGCCAGGGTGACGACGGCGGTTCCGGCGACAGCGACGACGCTGCCGATGACGACGTTGCGCGTCAGCGGCTCGGCCAGGAAGGCGCCGGCCAGCAGGACGCTGAAGACCGGCGCCACGGCGATCAGCAGACTCGCGGTGCCGGCCTCGACGTGGATCTCGCCCCAGTTGAGCAGTACCTGGTAGGCGGTCATCCCGGTCAGTCCGCACAGAGCGATCAGCGGCAGGTCGCGCCGGTGGGGCAGGCGCACCCCGGCGAAGGGGGCGACGGCGACCAGGGCAATGGAGGCGACGGACAGGCGCAGGAACGACAGGGCTGCCAGGCCCAGGCCGTCGACACCGACGCGGATCGCCGGGAACGCGGAAGCCCAGAGCACGACGGTTCCGGCCAGGGCCAGGAAGCGGGGGGAGGCGAGAGGAGTGAGCACCCCTTCAGGCTCCCCGTAGCAATGAAAAAGATCCAGTTAGGCTTTTTTGGGGCTAACGACAGATTTTCTTATCTATTTCTCGCGAAACTGTGCGCGCCCGCTTCACCGGGGGCAAGCTCGTCCGGGCGTCTCGGGGCGAGGTTCTGCCTGGCTTGCCGAGTACGGCATCCGTCCGGGCTCGTCCTGATGTTCACCCACGGACCTGCGCCGCAGCTGTCTCGTCCCGGCGCAGGGCGTTGAGCGCCTGGTCGAGGGAGGTCTCGAGGTAGGTCAGGGAGTCGGTGGCCTGGAGCAGGGTGGCGCCGCCGGTGACGGCGGTCAGAATGGCCGTCGCCGCCGCGTCGGCATCGAGGTGTGCGTCGGCCTCTCCCGAGTCCTTCAACGCCTGTACGCCCTCGGCGAGATGGGTGTGCCAGCGGTCGTAAAGACGCGTGATGATGCTCTGCGTGGCCGGCCGGGCGACGTCGAGTTGGGCGGTGAGTGCGGACAGTGGGCAGCCGGCGCGCTGGGCGTCGTACTTCTCGATCACGCGCTCGCGCCAGGCCAGCCACTTCTGCCAGCTGGTGAGGTCGCCGAGCATGGGCTGCTGGTCGGCGAGAACCTGTTCGGCCTCGTACTCGGCCACCGTGAGGAGCAGGTCGGACTTGCCCTGCGGGAAGTAGTGGAACAGCTGGCTCTTGCTGGTGGAGGTGGCGGCGCGGATGTCGTCCAGGCTGACTCCGGCGACGCCGTGGTCGCGGATCAGGGCCGCCGCGCCGGTGATGATGCGCTGGCGGGTGGCGGCTCCACGGGTGGTGAGCACGATGTCGGTGACCTCCTTGCCGGCCTGCCTGCTGGGAGGCGTCGAGGGTGACCAGGCTAACTCCATTGGACTTGACAGTCCAGTTCCGCGGGTTCACATTGGACCTCACGGTCCATAGTGGACCTCGTGGTCCACTTTGCCGCCCTGCGGCAGCCCGGACCAAATGGATCCAGAGAGTTCATCCCGCGCGCCGCCACGACGCCGCGCCGACGAGAAGAGACACCGCATCATGGGTACTCGCCTGCATCACAAGACCGCTCTGGTCACCGGAGCCACCAGCAACATCGGACGCGCGATCGCCGAGGCGTTCGCCGCCGAGGGGGCACACGTCGCCGTCTCCGGCCGCAGCCACGAGCGCGGACAAGAGGTCGTCGACGGCATCAGGGCCGCCGGTGGGCGTGCCGACTTCGTCGCCGCCGACCTCGACGGCAGTGCGGCGGCCTCCCGGGCCCTCGCCGACGAGGCGACCCGGGTACTCGGCGGGCGGGTCGACGTCCTGGTCAACAACGCCGGCATCTACCCAGGCTCGACCACTCCGGCCACGGACGAGAAGACGTTCGACCAGGTCTATGCCGTCAACGTCAAGGCGCCTTTCTTCCTGACCGCAGCCCTCGCCCCTGCCATGGCCGAGGCGGGCGGCGGTGCGATCGTCAACCTCGGATCGTGGATCGCCCGCCTCGGTATTCCCGTCGGAGCCCTCTACAGCTCCAGCAAGGGAGCGGTGGAGACCCTGACCCGTGCGTGGGCCGCCGAGTTCGGCCCGTCCGGCGTGCGGGTCAACGCGATCTCGCCCGGTGTGGTGCGCACGCCCGCGCCCGACGAGACCGAGGCGCGTCCCGGCGACATCATGATGAAGGGCACTCCGGCCGGCGGGGTCGGCAGCCCCGAGTCCATCGCGCAGGCGGCGGTGTACCTGGCCGGTGACGAGGCGGCGTTCGTCCACGGAACCGTGCTCGACGTCGACGGCGGCCGGGTCGGCGTGGCGGTCATCGCCGGGGTCTGACCGGGCGGGAGCGGGGCCTGGAGCATCAGCCCGGTACCAGCGCATCCTGAGGGTGCACAGGTCATACGTACGGACGCGGCCGAGCGGGAGGTACGAGCAGACATGGCGCACGCCGATCCGGGGCTCTTCGGGCCCGAAACAGTCACCTGGCAGCTGCACGGCGATCCGATGATGTGGATCGCCGGCGTGCGCGCCCTGTACCTCCAGGCGCTGCACCCCCGTGCCGTCCGCGGCGTCATGCAGAACTCCGACTTCCGCAAGGACGCGTGGGGACGGCTGATGCGCACGGCCGGCTTCGTCGGCACCATCACGTACGGCACCACGGAAGCCGCCGAGAAGGCGGGCGCCCGGGTCCGCAGGATCCACCGGCTCCTCAAGGCCACCGACCCCGCGACCGGCGAGACGTACGGTGTCGACGAACCGGAGCTGCTGCTGTGGGTGCACTGTGCCGAGGTCGACTCCTATCTGCAGGTGCAGATCCGCTCCGGCCAGTCCCTCACCGCCGCGCAGGCCGACCGTTACATCGACGAACACCGCACCAGCGCCCGCCTGGTGGGCCTCGACCCCGACGACGTTCCCGCGACCACCGCCCAGCTCGCCGCCTACTTCGACCGGATGCGGCCCGAACTCGCCGTGGGCGCCGAAGCGCTCGACGTCGACGCCTTTCTCCGCCGTCCGCCCGTCCATGCCCTGCTGATCCCGGCGCGCGAACTGCTGTGGCGGCGCGTCGCGGCACTGGCCTACCAGTCACTGCCTCCGTACGCGCATGACCTCTACGGCAGGCCCGCGCCACCCCTGCGCACCGTCGACCGGCGCCTGCGTGCCACCGGAACCGCCCTGCGCTGCATCCCGTCGCGGCTGCGCTGGCAACTCCCGCCCGGCCACATCGTGCGGGCGATGGAACGACTCGGCCCCGGTAGCCGCCCCGCCCCCTCCAAACTCCGTGACGGGGCAGCCATACTGGACGGGCCGGGGAGGGCGCAGCAGTAGGCGAAGCAACGGGGGCGACAGCACGCGATGGCGGACACGGACACCAGGCTGATCCAGAGCCGGTACCGGCTGCTCGATCTGATCGGGCGCGGCGGCATGGGCGAGGTGTGGCGCGCCCGCGACGAGTCGCTCGGTCGTCACGTGGCCGTCAAATGTCTCAAGCCGGTGGGGCCCCAGCACGATCAGTCGTTCACCCGGATCCTGCGCGAACGGTTCCGCCGCGAGGCCCGGGTGGCCGCCGCCCTCCAGCACCGAGGCGTCACCGTCGTCCATGACTTCGGCGAACACGACGGTGTGCTCTACCTGGTGATGGAACTCCTCGACGGCCGCAACCTCAGCCAGCTCCTGGAGGACAACAAACAGCATCCGCTGCCGGTACCCGACATCGTCGACATCGCCGAGCAGGTCGCCGACGCGCTCGGCTACACCCATCAACAGGGCATCGTGCACCGCGACCTCAAGCCCGCCAACATCATGCGGCTGACCGACGGCACGGTGAAGATCTGCGACTTCGGCATCGCCAGGCTCGGCCACGACATCGGCTTCACCTCGCGCCTCACCGGTACGGGCATCGCCATGGGTACCCCGCACTACATGTCGCCCGAACAGATCAGCGGCGGCCAGGTCGACCACCGCAGCGACCTCTACTCACTGGGCTGTGTGCTGTACGAGATCGCCACCGGAGTCCCGCCGTTCGACCTGGACGACGCCTGGGCCGTCCTCGTCGGGCACCGCGACACCCAGCCGGAACCGCTGCGCACCCACCGCGCCGAACTCCCCGGCTTCTTCGACCGGGTCGTCCTGGAGCTGCTCGCCAAGACACCCGAGGAGCGGCCTGCCGACGCGGGCGACCTGCGGCAGCGGATCGCCGTCGGACGCACCGGCGAACAACAGCACCTCCCGCCGACGGGGCATCTCCAGCCGTCGGGACAGGTCCGGCTCGCCCCGCCGGTCCCCGTCGTACACCCCGGCCGACAGCCCCCCGGGCCCGGACCGCGACTGCCGTCCTGGACCCGCGGCATGACCGTCGGACACAGGGCGTCCGGGGCCACGCACCTGGGCCTCGCCCCGCCCGACCACTCCGCGGGCCTGACCGGGGAATGGACCACCGGCACCGATCTGCGAGCTCTGACCGGAGGCGTCCCGCTCGCCCGGCCCGAGCGGCCCACACCGTCGCCGGAACTGCTCTCCACCCTCGCCAACCGGCACAGCGCGGGCCTCAACCTGGGCCGGCTCGGCCACTGGGAAGAGGCCGGCGAGGTGCACCGCGCAGTCGCCGCCGAACGCGAACACGCCCTCGGCCCCGACCACCCCGACACCCTCTCCAGCCGGTTCGAGGTCGCGTTCACCCTCAGCCGCACCGGACGCGCCGCGGACGCACTGCGCGAGTTCGACCGGGTCGCTCAGGGCCGCGAACGGACCATGGGCCCCGACCACCCGGAGACGCTCGCCGCCCGGCAGGAGGCGGCGTACGTACTGGGCCAGCTCGGCCGCCACTTCGAGGCCCATCAGGTGTACGCCGCGGTCCTCGCCTCCAGGGAACGGTCGATGGGTCCCGACCACCCCGACACCCTGCGCTGCCGCCACAACCTCGCGTTCAACCTCAGCAGGCTCGGGCGTCTGGAGGACTCGTACCGGATGGCCCGCGACGTGGCGCACGCCCGCAGTCGGCTGCTCGGCGCCAGTCACCCCGACACCCTGGTCACTCTCTACGAAGTCGCGTACACCCTGGGCCGGTTGGGGCGTTGGTCGGACGCGCTGCAGACCTACCGGCAAGTCGCCCGGGCCCGCGCGGAGACGCTCGGCGCAGACCATCCCGACACGCTCTCCGCGCGCTACGAGGTCGGCATCAGCCTCGGCAGGCTGGGCCGCAGCGCGGAGGCCCTGGAGCTGTACCGAGCCCTCGTCGACGACCGGACGAGGGTGGGCGGTCCCGCCGACCCCGAGACGCTCCGCGCCCGCCACGGCCTCGGCGTCAATCTGGGGCGACTGGCCCGCTGGGAGGAAGCCCTCGCCGAGTCGCGCGATGTGTGCGTGATCCGGGAGCGCGTCCTCGGCCCGGAGCATCCCGACACCCTCGTCAGCCGTCGCGAGGTCGCGGTGGGCCTGGGCTGGCTGGGCCGCTGGGCCGATGCCCTCACCGTGTACCGGACGGTCGCGGAGGCCCGCGAGCGCATCCTCGGCGCCGACCACCCCGACGCGCTCGCCAGCCGGAACGACGAGGCGCACTGTCTCGAACAGCTCGGGCGCGGCACGGAGGCGGTCGAGCTGTACCGCAAGGTCGCGGCGCTGCGCCAGCAGCGGGGCGTCGAACCGCACTGACCAGGAACTTCCGCCCCGCCACCTCTGGTCAGGGGCGATCGTCCCGTGTTACCAAGGGCCATGCCCGCACCTGACACGTATGACGCAGTGATCGTGGGCGGCGGCCACAACGGTCTGGTCGCCGCCGCCTATCTCGCCCGCGCCGGACAGTCCGTCCTCGTCCTCGAACGCCTCGGCACCACCGGGGGAGCGGCCGTCTCGACCCGTCCCTTCGACGGAATCGACGCCCGGCTGTCGCGCTACTCGTATCTGGTGTCCCTGCTGCCGCAGAAGATCGTCCGCGATCTCGGGCTGGACTTCGCCGTACGCAAGCGGACCGTCTCCTCGTACACACCTACCGTGCGGGGCGGCCGCGCCACCGGACTGCTCGTCGGCGGGGACACCACCCGGGAGTCCTTCGCCGCGCTCACCGGCGGCGAGCGCGAGTACGCGGCCTGGCAGCGCTTCTACGCCATGACGCAGCAGGTCGCCGAGCGGGTCTTCCCGACCCTCACCGAGCCGCTGCCCAGCCGGGACGCGCTCCGCGACCGGATCGGTGACCCGGACGCCTGGCGGATGCTCTTCGAGGAACCGATCGGTGTGGCCGTCGAGGAGAACTTCGCCGACGATCTCGTACGCGGAGTCGTGCTGACCGACGCCCTGATCGGCACCTTCGCAGATGCGCACGACCCGTCGCTGCTCCAGAACCGCTGCTTCCTCTACCACGTGATCGGCGGCGGCACCGGCGACTGGGACGTCCCCGTCGGCGGCATGGGCGCGCTCACCGACGCCCTCGCGCAGGCCGCCCGGGCGGCGGGCGCCGAAATCCGGGTCCGCCACGAGGCGACCCGGGTCGAGACCGACGGCACCCGGGCCGAGGTCACCGTGCGCTCACCCGACGGTGAACACCGGGTCGCCGCCCGCCGGGTCCTCGTCAACGCATCGCCGCAGGCCCTTGCCGCACTCCTCGGCGACGAGCCGCCGGCCCCCGCCGAAGGCGCCCAGCTGAAGGTCAACATGCTGCTGCGCCGGCTGCCCCGGCTGCGGGACCGCTCCGTCGACCCACGCCAGGCGTTCGCCGGAACGTTCCATATCGCCGAGGGGTACGGGCAGCTCGCCGACGCCTACCGGGACGCCGCATCGGGCAGGCTGCCCGCTGCGCCTCCGTCCGAGATCTACTGTCACTCGCTGACCGACCCGTCGATTCTCGGTCCCGACCTCGCCGCCCGCGGCTACCAGACCCTCACTCTCTTCGGCCTGCACACGCCCGCCCGGCTCTTCGCCACGGACAACGAGGCGACACGCGCCGCTCTCCTCAAGGCCACGCTCGCCGAACTCGACGCGCATCTCGACGAGCCGATCGCCGACTGTCTGGCCGTCGACGGGAACGGCGAGCCGTGCATCGAGGCGAAGACCCCGCTCGACCTCGAACGGGATCTGCGACTGCCCGGCGGCCATATCTTCCACCGGGATCTCGCCTTCCCGTACGCCACGGAGTCCACCGGCCGGTGGGGCGTCGAGACGGCGCACGCCAATGTGCTGCTGTGCGGGGCGGGCGCCGTGCGCGGTGGCGGGGTCAGCGGGGTTCCCGGCCACAACGCCGCGATGGCGGCGCTGGGCCGGTGACCCGTACACGCTGATCGGTACCTATTGACCGAACACGCCGCGCAGCGCGCCCAGCTTGCGCGGCAGGTCGTACTCCGCGCCGCCCTCGTGCCCGTTGTACGTGAACACCTCGATCTCGGCCGGTCCCGCGTAGCGGTGGTAGGCGGCGAACACTGTCGACGACGGGCAGATCTTGTCCATCAGACCCACCGAGAACCACGCCGGAGCGGTCGCCCGCGCCGCGAAGTTGACCCCGTCGAAGTAGGACAGCGTCTCCATCGCCTCGTCGATCCGGAAGCGGTGCCCGGACAGCCAGCGGGCGATCTCCGCGTACGGGCCCGCGTCCGTGATCTGCGAGGCGCGCCGGTAGTGGCAGAGGAACGGCACATCGGCGACCGCCGCCACCACATCGTCGCGCAGCCCGGCCGCGGCGAGGGCGAGCCCGCCGCCCTGGCTGCCGCCGAGCACCGCGACCCGCGATGCGTCCACGGCCTCGTGCGCCTTGGCCGCATCGACGGCCCGCACCGCGTCCGTGATGAGCCGCCGGTAGTAGTGCCGGTACGGATCCTCGATGCCGCGCGTCAGGAAGCCGGGGGACGAGGAGCCGTGGCCGTCGGGGCCGATGTCCGGGGTGTCCGCGGTGTTCTTGCCCCCACCGCCCTGCCCCCGGTTGTCCATGATCAGATGCGCGTAGCCGAGGGCGCTCCAGGTCAGCCAGGAGTACGGAATGCCCCGGCCGCCGTTGTAGCCGATGTACTGCACCACGGCGGGCAGCGGCGCCGAGCGCGCCCGCGGCAGCATGAGCCACGCCTTCACCGGTTGCCCGCCCCAGCCGCGGAACGTCACATCGAAGGCATCGACCGTCGCGAACCCGGCGTCGTACGGGACGAACTCGGCGTCCAGCTCGTGGCGGGCCGTCTCGGTGAGCGTCTTCGCCCAGAAGGCGTCGAAGTCCGCGGGCTCCTCCGGCTCCGGCCGGTACTCCCGCAGCCGCGCCAGGTCCATGTCGAACAGCAAGGGTCTAGCTCCTCTTCAGGGTGAGAGTGAGGGTTGCGCCGTGGCGTTCAGCGGTGTCGGCCGTGATCCGGATGCCCGTGGCCGTGGCCGAGGTGCTGACGCCCGGATCGGCGGAGACGACGGTCAGACCGCGCTGCGCGAGGTCCAGCACGACCGAGGACCGCAGCTGGGTCGGATCGGACAGGGACACCGTCACCGACTTCCCCTCGGGCCGCACCAGCACCGACGCAGGCCCGTCCGAGGTGAGGTCCTGTGCGGTGCCCGCGGTCCAGAAGTTCGCCGCGAACAGCCCGTCCGCGCAGCGGCGTACCGCATGCACGGCCGTGGAGTCGGCGACCAGCTTCACCGGCGGCGCATCCGACCACAGCCTGGTGCGTCCGGCGGACGCGGCGGGCGCCTGCAGCCAGAAGTAGCCGGCCCCGTCCGGTGCCGTTCCGTGGTCCTGCCACAGCGTCAGATACGGGCGGGTGACGGGGGTGTCGGTGCCGTACTTGAGGTTGATCTCGCGCCAGGTCGCGGTGCGCTCCTCGCGCAGGCCGTTGACGGTCGTGGCCCTGGGGAAGATGTAGCCGCCGGTCCCGGCGAGGTGCAGCCAGCGGACCCGGCCGAGCCGATCCGACCAGCCCGCGCCGGCCGGCACTGCCTTACCGTTGACGAGGAGAGCCGCCTGCGGGTCGCGCAGTTTGCGGTTCTCCACGACCGTCTCGGCGGTGCCCGTGTCGGCAGTGATGCCCGAGCCGACACAGGCGATCACGTCGTCCAGGCAGAACCAGCTCTTCAGACCGCGCAGCGAACTCCCGAACGCCCGCAGCTCCATCCCGTACGCGCCGAGCGTCGTTCCGGGCAGCACCGCGCCGCCCGCCCAGTCCGCCGTGCTGGTGGTGCGCTGGCCGGCCGCATCCGCAGGGCGGCCGGCGACGACGGTGGTGCCGGGCAGCCGGGCCGGGTCGACGGTCGGCCAGTAGTCCTCGCTGTAGTGCCCGAGATCGTCCGTGTAGAGCAGGACCATGCCGTCGGAGAGATGCCAGGCGTGCAGGTTCTCGTTCTGGATCGACTCGTAGTTGTAGATCCTCGACGAGTACGCGGAGATGCCGAGCGCGAACGACGGCCGGTGGTGGGCCGCCTTGTCCATCCGCGGGTGCTGCTTGTGGGCGACCAGGGGGCCGCGCGCCGGGACGGGCGAGGCGATGATCCGCCGGGCGGCGACGAGCGTCGCCAGGTCGGTGGCGGCGAGAAAGTCCCGGTAGGTGTCCTCGGCGATCCACTGCTTGACCAGCGCCGTGAACCGGTCGGCGGTGTCCCCGGGGAAGCTCGGGATCAGCCGCACCACAGCCTCGATGACGGTCTGTGCCGAGACATGCCCCTGTTTGCTGGGGCGGGCGATCTCGCGCCCGCAGACCGACGCCATCACGTCCCCCCGGGCGATCAGCGGGTCGAAGCCGTCGTCGACCCAGTGCCGGACGTTGTCGAGATCGGGGTCGGTGACCGTCCACGGCGTACCGGCGAGCAGGTTCAGCAGCCGCGAGAGATTCCCGAGCAGCTCCTTGCCGTAGCCGCCGTTGTACGGGTGTTTGTAGTGCTGGAGGAACGAGCCGTCGGAGTAGAACCCCTCGCCGGTGCCCTCCGCGGCCGCACTGGTGTCGTTGAACGCCAGCACACTGTTGGCCCCCGAACCCTCGACATCCGAAAGAGCGTCACGGACCCGGAGGAGGTCGTCGCCGTTGTCGCGCAGTACCGCGTTGACCGCGACGACGGTGGCGATCCACACCCGGTTGGCGCCGGTCGCGATCTGCCGGTCGGCCCGCCACAGGTTCGGGTCGGGCGTGTAGTGCCGGACGGCCGTGCTGATCCGGTTCAGCCGCTCCGTGCCGAGGGCGTCGTACAGCAGAACGGACGCGTCGTTGAGGGCGAGCGCGGAGCCGATCTCCCAGTCCCAGTCGTTGTCGAACCTGGTGTGCTCGGGGCCGTAACGGTTTGTCAGCATCCAGTCGATGCCGGCCAGCAGCAGATCGCGCAGCGCGGTGTCGCCGTACTGCGGGGTGCCGGGGACGGCCCACGCGGTCGCGACCGTGGCGAGACGCTTGAACGACGTGGTGACGTGGTTGGAGAGCGTGGTGCTGGTCAGGTCGGGGAACAGCCCATCGGTTCGGGTCGGGTCGAGGCCCTTGACGGACGTGGTCGCGGCCTTGCCGATCCTGGCCACCGTCGCCGCGATCTGCGGGTCCTCGAGATCGAGCCCCGGGCCGCCGGTGAGCAGGGTGTGCCAGCGGGTTCGCAGCGCGGAGGCGTCCCCCGCTGCGGCGAATGCGGTCCCGCCGGCCGACGTGACGGGCAGCGCGACGGCTGCGCCGAGCGCCGCTGCTCCGGCGAGAACAGTGCGTCGGGTGGTGCCTCGGTTCATGATGCGGGCCCTCACAGGAGATGTCGGTGGTCGACGGCCGCGGCGAGCGCCGCATGGCCGGAGGGGTTGGGGTGCAGTCCGTCGCCGCTGTCGTGCGCGGGCAGCATCCGCGAGGGGCGGTCCGGGTCGCGGACCGCGGCGTCGAAGTCGGCGACGGCGTCGAAGACCCGGCCGGTGCGCACCGCCGCGTTGATCCGCTGCCGGACCGCTTCGAGCCCGGGCGTCCAACGGGCCCAGCCCTCGAACGGCGTGATCGTCGCGCCGACGACCCGCAGCCCGGCGCCCCTGCCGCGCAGGACGAGCTGTCGGTAGCCGGCCAGGACGAGCGCGGGATCGGTCTGACCTGGCGGCTGCTGAAGGTCGTTGACCCCGAGATGTACGCATACGGTCCGCAGCCCGGGCAGCGACAGCACATCGCGGTCGAAGCGGGCCTGTCCGCTCGGCCCGAACCGGGGGTCGTCCAGCAGCACCCGGTTGCCGCTGATACCGAGATTGGCGACGGCCGAGCCGGGAAGGCGTCGCGCCAGCTGGTCCGGCCAACGCAGATCGGCGTCGTCCGGCGTGCCGACACCCTCGGCCATGGAGTCGCCGAGTACCGCGATCACCGGCCCGTGCGCGCCTGTCACCTCGACGCCCGTCAGCAGGTACACGGAAGTCGTGCGGACGCCGTCGACACGGTGCGAGGCATGGGTGTTGCGGTGGAAGGAGAGCGGTCCGGTGGGGCCGGGCAGCCGGGTCTCCACGGTGAGCCGGCCCGCTTCGGTGGTACGCAGACCGGCGACCGGATCACTCGTCAGCGAGGCGCCCGCGGCGATCCATGCCTGCGGCCGCCCGCCGAAGGTCACCGGCTGCCCGCCCGCCGTCACCGGCCCGATCAGGACCGGTACGGTGCCGAACGCGTGCCCGTACCGCAGCCGGACCTGTCCGCCGGCCGACAGCCGGACGGTGGCGGTGAACGTCCCGTCGGTCAGTCCGGTGCTCGCCACGGTGTCGGCTGCGGTCGGCGCGGTCTGTGCGGTCGCCCAGGACGTCGTCCAGCGCGACCGCGGCGCGCCACTCCGCGGCGCCGCTGCGGCCCGCGTGTCCGGCACCGTCGCGGCTACCGCGGCCAGTCCCGCCGCCGCCGTCAGTACCCCGCGTCTCGCGGGTCCCCGGCCGCTCACTGCGGGCACGCACCCGTCGGCGTGTACTCGCTGCCGTAGGTGCCGACCGCGTCGCCGCCGGTGTTGCCGCTCATCGTGTTGGTGCACACAGGTCCCTGCGGGGTGCGCATGAACTTGATGCCGCCGCCCGCGTTGCCGGTGATGGTGTTGCCGTAGACGCTGGTGTCGATGCCGTCCGTCGCGGTGTCACCACCGAGCCTGATGCCCGCGCCGACGTTGTCGTGAACGGTGTTGTAGCGGAAGATGTTGCCGCTGCCGCGCGCGTCGAGCCCGCCCGAGCTCGGGTCCTTCTGGCCGCTGCAGTCGTTGTACTCGACGTAGTTGTTGGTCGCGTTCTCCTTCACGTCGACGCACTCATTGCCCTGGGTGGCGATGGTGTTGTGATGGATGCGGTTGTTCCTGCTGATGTCGGGTGCCGCGTCCGGGGCGCCGTTCGCGCCCTGCTGCTCGGGGGCGGTGCCGAGGTAGATGCCCTCACCGTTCTTGCCACCGCCGCCGAACTTGAAGTCAGCGACGCCACAGTTGGTGATGGTGTTGCCGGAGATGTCGGCGCCGGTGACGAGATAGCGCACCCGCAGGCACTCGTCGGCGGCGTTCTTCAGCGTCATATCGGTGATGTGCAGCGCGCCCACACCATTGCCGGGGGTCGTGCTCATGACGTAGATGAGCTTCAGGCGGTAGCCCGACACATCGGTGGACGACCCGTGCAGCCCGTCCACGGTGAAGCCGCTCAGTGTGGTCGAGTCGTGCTGGACCTGAATGATCCGGGCGTCGCCCGCCCCCTTCACCACGGCGGTCGAGGGGCCGGTGATCGTGACGCCGGCGCGCCTCGTCACCACGTCCTGCTCGTACGCACCGGAGGCGAGATGCACCACCGCGCCCGTCGGCGCCAGGTCCACGGCCTTCTGGATCGTGGCGAGCGGAGCACTCGCGGACGTACCTGCGTCGGAGTCACTGCCCGACGGCGACACGTAGTAGCCGGTCGCCGACTCCGCCGCGACCGACGGCGGCGGGAAGGCGAGCGGAGCGCCCGCGGCGAGTGCGGCGACGAGGGCGGTGCGCAGTAAACGGCTCATGGGGTGTGCCTCCTGGGATCGGCGAAGGACAGGGCGAGCAGTACGGGAATGCTCGGGCCGAGAAGCAGCGGCCCCAGCGGTACGACGAGGGAGAGCAGGGATGCGGAGATCACCGCGCCGAGCAGTGCGGTGCCACGCGCCGCGGACCCGAAGCCGAGCACCAGCGCACCGCGCGACCAGGAACGGACCGTCCCCTGTGGCGAACGGCCTGCCTCGGCAGCCAGCGCCACATGGTGGATGACCGCAGCCGCCGCGATGCCCACCTGCGCGGCGAGCACCACGAACGTCCAGGGCTCCGAACGGCCCAGCAGATGGAGGATGTTGGCGGTGAGAACGAACGCCGCGACGGTGGACGCCAGCGAGTGGAGCCACAGCGCGCGCCAGTACTGCGGGAACGCCGTGAATGCGCGGGTGAAACAGCGGGTGTCCCCATCGGTGCGCCACCGTTGCAGGGCGTACCCCATCGCGGCGAGCGCGGGCAGCGACGTCACGACGCCGAGGGACAGCACGGCGAATGCGGCCCCGGCGGCTGCCGGGTAGGCCACGAACTCCAGCCGGCGCAGCAGCGTCGGCCATCCGGACGGGGCGGCGGCCCGCTGTTCCGCGGGCGAGAGTGTTGCCTGCATGGGTCAGCCGACCTTTCCTGTGTACGGCTCCGGGACATCGAGGAGCACGCGTCCGTTCAGCTCCAGCCGCGTGGCCGCGACGACGTACGGTGCATGGGCGCCGTCGCGGAGGAGCACAGCCGCGGCATCGGCGGAGACGGCAGCGGTGCGGATCCGGCGTGCGACGGGGGAGAGCAGCACCGTTTCGCCGCGGAACGTGACGCCGTGCCCGTCCGTGCACTCGGCCCGCTCGCCCGGGTCCGCCGCACCAGGCGTGATCGCCGTGAGGAACAGTCCGGAGACGGACCGAGGGGACGTCGACCGGAGCGTGTGCAGCGTGCGGGTGAGACGCAGCTCCGGTGTGCTGGCCGTCGGATTTGCCTCGACCTCGGTGACTTCCGACGTGACCGATGGGTCGAGCGGGGCGAACTGCCTTACCCGCGCCACGGCCGAGCCGGACCGGATCAGCCGCGTACCGTCCGGCTGCGGCTCGGTGGGCCGATCGGTCTGGAGGAGGAACGTCCACTCCCGCCCCTCGCCCGGTTCTGACTCCGCCAGGTCGAGCAGTACCAGCCGCCCCGACGGCGTGAAGACCAGCGTCCGGTCGAGCCTCCGCACCCCGAGCCCCGGGTCGTACATCGCGGCGATCTCCGCTGTCGCGTGTGCCCAGCCGCCCTCGTCGCCGACGAGCACATCGCGCTGCCGGGCCTGCCGCTCGAACGGAAGGTCCTTGTAGACGTGGTAGCGGTCCTCGTCCGCGTAGCCCCGCCCGTCCACCAGCAGCAGATTGTGGTGCGCGGCCAGTTTGCGGTTGCTGTACCCCTCGTCCACCGCAAGGAACTCTCCCTGCGAGACCATCACGAAGGAACCGGAGTCCGGGTGGTGGTGCCCCTGGTTGAGGGTCTCCCAGCCCCGCTCGGCCCGGTGCTTCGCAGATGTCTCCCACGCCTTGTGACCGCCGCCCGGACTCGCCTTGAACGAGACGAGCGTGGCGTCGTCGTCCCATCCCGTACGCGCCGCGAGCAGCCCCAGATCCGGGAAGAACGCCCGGGTCTCCGTGGGCCGCGTGGCCGGCACGGACGGGTCGTACCAGAGGTACTCGAGGTAGGCCTCCGGCAGGATTCCCGGTCGCACCCCGCTCTCCGACGCCTCCTGCCAGAGCAGCTCGCCCGAGGCCAGATCGCCCATCCACTGAGCCTCCGGGATGCCGTACTGGGCAGCCAGGCGGTAGTACAGGGCGGCGCTGTGCCCGCTGCGCCGGTCGTGGCAGTCGCCGTGGTCGACGTTGCGGGCGAAGCCGGGGGCGGTCTGGTGCAGCCGGTAGCGGAACGTACGGGAGAGGAAACCGCCCCGGCTCCACCAGTCGATGCCCTCCGCCTCCTGGAGGAGATCCAGATGGATGGCCAGGAACGGCACGCCGTAGCGCCAGTAGACGACCCCCTCGGCGTGCGAGCCGTCCTCCGGCATCAGATCGAGGACCGTACCGAGGTTCTCCTTGGCACGCTCGGTCCACTCCTCCTTGCCCAGCACGTACCCGGCCGTCGCCAGCCCCGCGTAACAGATCCAGTTGTGGTTCTGCCAGTACGACGACGACCACCAGCCGCCCTCGCTCGCCACCGCGAACTCGTACATCCGCCGCCCCTGGAGCAGCAGTTTGTACCGCAGCAGTGCCCGCAACCCGTCCGGCAGATCGTCACCGATCCACCGGTGGGCGAGCGACAGGTGGTGCAGCAGCCAGCCGGCGTCCAGATCGTGGTCCGGCATATGGGCCTTGCCCCAGTGCGGGAGGCGGACCGCCGCTTCGATCCAGCGACGGCTCTCCGCCAGATGTGCCGGATCGCCGCCGACCCGGTGGGCCAGCGCCGGATTGGATGCGGCGGGACCCAGCCACGTGATGCTGGCCGGCGGGTGGGCGCGAGGCGGGGTCAGCCCGCGCTGCCGGGCGGCCTCCTCGTACAAACGGGCCTCCTGGGCGGGGCGCGGGCCGGGCGGCGGGGTAGCCGAGAGCAACACGAGTCAGTCCTCCGTCCGGAACCATGCCGTGCTGCCGTCGGCCAGACCGACCGTCAGCCCGTCACCGTCCAGCTGCACGTCGGTGACGGCGGGCCCCGCCGACGAAGCCTGGTACACCGAGGCGAACGTGACCCGCTGCGCCTGCGCAGTGAAGTCGACCCGGGTGTAGCTCCGTTGCGGATCGTCGGCCGGACCGGGGCCCGGACGGGTGACCGGACGGACCGGTATGCCGGTGGTGTGCGTGTGCCAGCCGTGCAGCGTCTCGTCGCCGTACCACATGGTGCGCACGGGACCGCCGGCCTGCAGCTGGACGTCCAGCGCGACGCCGGGGCGCAGTTGCGCGGTGAACTGCCTGGAGTCCTCCGCCGTCACCGTCAGCAGATCGACGAGATAGCCGTCACCGACCGTGATCCGCCGCACCGCCCGCACACCTTCGTACGCTTCGGTCACCTCGGCGCGGACGGAGGAGCCGTCCGAATCGAGCAGCTTCCCGGTGCACTCCGCCTGTTCGGCGTGGTCCACCCGGAAGGCGGGATGCGCCGCCGTGGATGCGTACAGATCACGGAACTCGGCGTGGGCGTAGGGGACCTGACCGGGATCGGGCTGCCACGGGGTGGAGTCCCCGTACAGATACAGCGACAGCTTGTCGCGATGTCCGTGCGAGCCACCGTGCGGACCGAAGTCCAGCAGCGCATGGATTCCCGCCCCGCGCAGAACCGCATATCCGGCTCGGCCGAAGACCGTGACCGGACCCGGCGTCGGACGCTCCGGCAGCGGCGGGCCTGCGAACCAGCCACTCAGCGCCCGGTCCAGTCCGTCGTCGTGCGTGCCGAGCTCGGCCCGGGCCCGCGCGGCCACCGCCTCCAGGGCCGAGGACGGCACCAACTGTTGTGCCAGCGCCACTAGTTCGAGCCATTCCAGCGCGAGCGGATGGCGCAGATACGGGCCGTCGTGCAGGGCGGGAAGAATGCCGCCGGGTGTTGCGACGGCCGCCAGCACATCCGTCATTCCGGCGAGTACGTCGACCACGTCGGACGGAATGGCCGCCGGATCCATCGAGCGGAGCGCCAGCAGCGCTGCCCGCAGCACGAACCCGTGGTAGTAGGTGCTGCCCTCCCACTCCCAGCCGTCGTCGGCGACCGCGACGCGCAGATGCTCGTACAGCCCGTGGTCGCCGTCGAGCCATACCTTCGCGCCCTCCCACTCCTGACCGCGGGCGGCGGCCGCGCCACGACTCGCCGCCACACCTGCGGCGTTGAGCCACGCGGTGTAGTTGGAAGCGAGGTGGCCCTGCCCCGTCAGTACATCCCGGGCGTCCAGCGCCGCGCGCTCCAGATCATCGAGGAGCGGCAGCACCGCCGCCAGACCGTCCGTGGAGTCCTCGGCGAGCGTGATGACGGTATGCCCGATGCCGACCGCCCAGATGGCGTCGGTCAGCGCCTGGTGGAAGAGCCGGCCGCGCAGCATCCAGGGCTGCGCCTCGCCGTGCTGCTCGGAGGCGAGCTCCGCGTACAGACCCGCGTACTCGACGAGCCGCGCCACCGCCTCCGCCCGCTCACCCCGGTGGGCGAGCACCCGCAGATGCCGCGCCCACGCCTGGTGCGACAGCACCAGCCAGGCGCCGCGCACCGCCTCGTCGTCCACCCGGCAGCCGTACGCGCACCGCGCACCACCGTCCGGGAAGGCCCCGGCGAGCAGATCACCGTGGTCGAGCTCGATCCCGTGCACCGGGCAGACGTACGCGTGCCACCAGCCGCCGCGCTCCCGGGCGATCCGCCTCAACGCGGCCATACGCCACCGTCGATGTCCACCGTGGTGGCGGTGAGGAAGCCGGACGCCGGCGACGCGAGGTGGACGACGGCCGCCGCCACATCCTCCGGCGTGCCGGCCCGGCCGACGGGGATGCCCGCCTCCATCGCCTGCTGCGCCTCCGGCGCGGTGAACGTGTCGTGGAAGGCGGTGCCCTTGATGAAGCCCGGGGCGACGGTGTTGACCGTGATCCCGGTACCGCCGAGTTCCTTGGCCAGCCCCTTGGTGAAGCCGCGGATGCCGGCCTTGGCCGCCGCGTACGCCACCGAGCCGGGGCCGCCGCCGTTGTGCGCGGCCAGCGACGACATGGTGATGATGCGACCGGCCGACGACTTCGTCAGATGCGGCAGCGCGGCCCGCACGGTACGGAACGTCGACGTCAGGTTGGTGGACATCACCCGGTCGAAGTGGTCGTCGGTCATCTCGGCGATCGTGGTGCGGCCGATCAGATGTCCCGCGTTGCAGACCAGCACGTCCAGCCCGCCGAGGAACCCGGCCGCCTCGTCGACGACCCGGTCGACGTCCGCGGTCACGGTCACATCGGCCTGGAACGCCTTCGCCCTGCGACCCAGCGCCTCGATCGCGGAGACCGTCTTCGCGGCCTCGTCGGCCGAGGAGTGGTAGTGGACGGCGACATCGGCGCCGGCCTCGGCGAGGGCGACGGCGATGGCGCGGCCGATGCCGTGTCCCGCTCCTGTCACCAGTGCGCGGGATCCGTTGAGATCAGCAGACATGGGAGATAACCCTTTCGGTAACCGGCCGCTCGGGACCGGAACCGGTCACTTGAGACCGGCAGTTGCGAAGCCCTGCACGAAATAGCGCTGGCCGATGAGGAAGAGCACGACCATGGGGAGGGTGGCGAGCGTCGTGCCCGCCATCAGGAAGTGCCACTGGGTGCCGTTCTCCGTCTTGAAGACGGAGAGCCCGACCTGGATCACCCGCAGGCTGTCCGTGCGGGTCACCAGCAGTGGCCAGAGGAAGTTGTTCCAGGACGACTCGAAGGTCAGCAGCGCCACCGTGGTGAGTGCGGGCTTGACCTGCGGCGTCATGATCCGTGCGTAGATCCGGAACTCGCCGAGCCCGTCGAGCCGGGCCGCCTCCTCCAGTTCCACCGGAAGGTCCAGATAGAACTGACGGAAGAGAAAGACGGCGAACGGGGTGACGGCGCCGGGGACGATCAGCGCCCACCAGGAGTCCAGCCAGCCGCTGCCGCCCTGGCCGAAGACGTCGTTCCCGCCGGCCAGCGGCATGAAGCGGACGATCAGGAACTCCGGCAGCACCTTCGTGTACGTCGGGATCATCAGCGCGGCGATGAAGAGATAGAAGATGACCTCGCTGCCGCGGAACCTGATCCGGGCCAGGGAGTACCCGGCCATCGACGCCACCAGCACATTGAGCACCGTGTGGCTGATGGCGATGATGAAGCTGTTGCGGGCGTAGGTGGCGAACGGCGCTGCCTTGAGCGCGTCGAGATAGTTCCCGAACTCCCAGTGCTGCGGCAGCAGTCCGGCGTCCTGCGACGCGATCTCCACCGGTGTCTTGAGCGAGGTGAGCACCATCCAGATGAACGGCACCACCATCAGCAGCGAGATGACGACCAGCGTCAGGTAGAGCGCGATCCGCCCGACGGAGACCTTCGGGGACGGGCCGCGCGCAGGCCGTGGCCGGGGGCTCGGCTTCTGCAGCTCAGCTGTGGCCACGGGTGCCTCCCATGATCCGCCGGTTGACCAGGGTGAACCCCATGAGCAGTACGAACAGCACCAGTGACTGCGCACAGGCATAGCCGACGCGGAACTCCCGGAAGGCGGACTTGTAGATCTCGTACGTCATCATCGTGGTGCTGTTGGCGGGGCCGCCGTCGGTGAGGATGTAGATCTGGTCGAAGGACTGGAACGCGCTGATCATCGACGTGATGAGCACGAAGAACGTGGCGGGCTTCAGCAGCGGCAGCGTGATCGAGAAGAACTGCCGTACCTTGGAAGCACCGTCCACCGAAGCGGCCTCGTACAGCTCCTTCGGCAGGGACTGCAGCGCGGCCAGGTAGATGAGCATCTTCATGCCGATGCCCTGCCAGATGCCGACAAGGATCACCGAGGGCATCGCCCAGGTCGTCGACGAGAGCCAGGCCGGCCCGTCGATCCCGAGGAACGCGAGCAGCGCGTTCAGCAGCCCGTTGCGAGGGTTGTAGATCCACAGCCAGACCAGCGCGATCGCGACGGTGGCCGTCACCTGCGGCAGGAAGATCGCGGTACGGAAGATGCCGCGGGCCTTCAGCCCGGTGTGCAGCGCCAGGGCCATCAGCAGCCCCAGCGCCATCCCGAACGGCACGGTGAAGAAGGTGTAGACGACCGTATTGACGATGGACTTGCGGAAGACCGCGTCGTCCAGCATGTCCCGGAAGTTGTCCAGCCCCACGAACTGCGGCGCCGTCAGCACGTCGTACTTCGTGAAGGCCAGGACCACCGAGGCGACGACCGGCAGGCCGATCCAGAGCGAGGCGTGCAGCAGCGCGGGCGCCACCATCAGCATTCCGGCCCGTCGCCGCCGGCGTCCCGGGCCCGTCGGGGCCCGACCGGTGCGCCTCGGTACCGTTTTCGTCTCAGGCGGCGAAGGCGGCCGTGCGGGCCTGGCCTTCACCACGGATGTCGTTCCCACAGTGACGGGTCCTCACATCCGGCCGATGGCGGCCTGGGCGAGCCGGCCGAGTTCCGCGATGGCGTCCTTCGCGGACTGACCGCCCACGATCGCGGGCTCCAGCGTCGGCTTGATCTTCTCGCGGATCTCCATCCAGGCCGCGGTGCCGCCCTCCGAGCAGGCATCGCCCATGCTCTGCAAGGAGAGGTCGACGAACTTGTTCTCCTTCACATAGGTGGTGTCGTTGAGATCCTTGAGCCCCGGCACCGAGCCCCGCTGCTTGGCGGCGCCGAGGATCGACTCGGGCGTCGCGAGGTGCTCGACGAGAGCACGGGCCGCGGCAGGGTGCTTGGAGCTTGCGGACTGGGAGACGAGCGTGCCGCCCTGCAGCATCGCCGGCTTGCGGTTGGCGAGGATGAACGCACCCACCTTGTCGCCCTCGATCAGCTCCGGATTGGTGTCCTTCAGCTGATTCCACAGGGCGCTCGTCGACATCATCATCGAGGCCTTGCCGGTCTGGATGTTCGACGGAGCACCCAGGTCGGTCTTCTTCGCGTAGTCGGACGAGCCGTCCTTGACCAGGTCCTTGAAGAACTGCAGCGCCTCCACCCCACGGGCGTTGTTGAACAGCACCTTCTTGCCGTCCGCACTGAAGAGCCGGCCGCCGTTGGCGAAGAGGAACGTCTCCCAGCACTGACGCAGATCGATCGAGAACGGGTCGAAGCCGAGACGGCCGTCCTTCGTCAACTGCTTCGCCACAGCACGCAGTTCGGCCCAGTTGGCCGGGGTCTTCCGGATTCCGGCCGCGGCGAAGTGGTCCTTGCGATACACGACGATGCGGGTGTCGAGCACGACCGGCAGGGCGTACAGCCTGCCGTCGTACCGCGACGGCTCCAGCACCCGCTTCTCGTAGTCGTGCGCCGAGGCCAGCTTCTCGGGCAGCTCGGCGATCGCCTTCTTGGCGGCGAACGGCGGGATCCAGCCGACCCCCATCATCAGTACATCGGGCAGCAGCCCGCCCGCGAGACCCGTGGTGATCTTCTCGTTGAGCTGGGCGTACGTGGTGTAGTCCACGTTCACCTTGACCTTCGGATGCTTCTTCCTGAAGCCCCCGAGGATCTCCTGCTCCAGCAGTGTCTTGCCGTCGGCGCCTTCGTAGATCGGGGTGAGCAGCGTGATCTCGCCTTCGGCGGGGCCGTCGGCGGAGCCGGCCGTCGACGTGCCGGTACCGCATCCGCCGAGCGCTGCGGCAGCGGCGCCCGCACCGATTGCAGCAAGCAGCGACCGTCTGTTGAGTTCCATGGGACACCCCTCTGGAGGTGGAAGCTGTAGATCGATCCAGCGATGACAACCCGGCCACTACTGGGAAGTGCTGGTAAATCGATGCACTGATGCTAGGAACGCCTCAAGACGGACGTCAACAGCTGATGCACGATAATTTTCAAGGGAGTTAACTGGTGTACCGGTGAAGAGCGTTCAGTAAATCGGTACACTGGGTCGTGGAATGGGTTCCGAACCGGAGGTGGCATGAGCGGGGTAACGATCCATCAGGTCGCGGAGGCTGCTGGGGTCTCCGCGAGCACGGTGTCGAACGTCCTCAACGGACGTACGGACCGTATGCAGGCGGCCACCCTGGCCCGCGTCGAGCAGGCGATCGATCAGCTGAGCTACCGGCCCAACCGTGCGGCAAGGATGCTGCGCACCGGCCGGATCAAAGTCATCGGTCTCATCGTGCCGTCGGTCGCCAACCCCTTCTGGGGGGCGCTCGCCCGCGAGTTGGAGGCCATTGCGCTCGCCGAGGGCTACCACGTACTGCTCTGCAACAGTGAGCGTGATCCGGCTCGCGAGCTCAAGTACAGCGAGGAGCTGCTCGCCGACGGGGTGAGCGGAGTGGTGCTCTGTTCCTCGCTGCCGTCGCTCGACCATGTGGCACCGCTGCTCGGCCGCGGTCTGAAAATGGTTGCCTTCGACCGCACCGCCCAGGCGGGTGATCCGCCGTCACTGGCCTCCATCAGCGTGGACAACGCGATGGGTGCCGAACTCGCCACCCGTCATCTCATCGAACTCGGCCACCGGCGGCTGGCGTTCGTCTCCGGGTCGGTCAACAGTGTCAACCGCCGCGAGCGACTGCGTGGCTTCCGCGCCGCCCTGGAATCGGCGGGGCTCGATCCGGCCGACGCGGTGGTCTGGCCGGGCGCCGACACCACCGAGTTCAGCGACAAGGACGCCGCCGAACTGGGCCGCAGGGCGGCGGGGGAGCTCCTGTCCGGACCGCGCCCGCCCACTGCTTTCGTCGCCATCAACGACATGTGCGCGATCGGGATCTGCCGGGGTGCGAAGGATGCGGGGCGCAGTGCCGGACAGGACGTCTCGGTGGTCGGCTTCGACGACATCCTGCTCGCCGACCTCTTCGAACCACCGCTCACCACGGTCCGTCAGCCGCTGCCGGAGATGGCGGCCGAGACGTTCCAGCAGCTGCGGGCCAGGATCGACTCGGCTCCGGTGGCCGGCCGTTCCCTGCTCATCCGGCCGCGACTGGTCGTGCGGGAGTCGACGGCGCCCGCCCCGGTGCCCGTTCCGGCCGGCGCCTCCGCCCCTGCGTCGACGGAGGCCGGACAGCCGCTCGTGCGATAGCGGGAGTGGGGGACCGTCCGCCGATTCCGCACGCCGCCCTGTTCCGTACAACGGTGCAGGGCGCGGCGACGGGGTGTCGCCGCGCCCTGCGTTCGCGCGCTTTTGACGGTTTGTCAGGAGGCGGTGCAGGCACCGATGGAGGGCGTCGCCGTGCTGCCGTTCGTCATGACGGTGAACCCGAAGGTCGTCGACGCTCCTGGCGCCAGGCTGCCGTTGCCGTTCGGCTTCATGGTCATCACGTTTCCGCTGGTGTCCCAGCTGGGAGTGCCGTTCCAGGTCGTGGAGACCTTCTGCGGCGAAGTCAGGGTCACCGGCACCGACCAACTGGTGATCGCGGAACTGCCGGCCTTCACCGTCACCTGTCCGTTGTAGCGGTCACTCCAGGAGTCGGTACGGGAGTAGGTCGCCGTGCAGGTGGCGCCGCCCGTGCCACCGCCGGGGGTGCCGCCACCGGTGCTGCCTCCGAGTGCGGCGAGCACCGCGTCGTACGCGGGCTTCTTGTTGTAGTTGTTGTCGAACAGCAGCGGGGTGCCACTGCTGCGCCACGAGTACTTGTCGGGGATGCCCCAGACCGTGATGGCGGTGCAGCGCGAGACAGCCAGACAGGCCTTCACCACGGTGCTGTAGTTGGCGGCCTGCGCCGAGCCCGAGCCCTCGATGTCCAGTTCGGTGATCTGCACATCGACGCCGAGGTCGGCGAAGCGCTGCAGATTGGCCTGGTAGTCACTGGGGACGGGCGAGTTGCTGTTGAAGTGCGACTGGAATCCCACGCAGTCGATCGGCACGCCGCGCTGCTTGAAGTCCTTCACCATGTTGTAGACCGCGTTGCTCTTCGCGTTCTGACCGTCGGTGTTGTAGTCGTTGTAGCAGAGCTTGGCGCCCGAGTCGGCGGCGCGAGCGGTACGGAACGCCTCCTCGATGTAGCCGTTGCCGAGCTTGTCCTGGAACGGGGAGCTGCGGCGGGCGCCACTGCTGCCGTCCTGGAACGCCTCGTTGACCACGTCCCAGGCGTAGACCTTGCCCTTGTAGTGCGTCATGACCTGGGTGATGTGGTTGTTCATCGCCGTACGCAGGTCGGCGGCGGCGAGGCCACCCACCCAGCCGGGCAGCTGCGAGTACCACACCAAGGTGTGGCCGCGGACCTTCATCCCCTTGCCTTGGGCGTGGCTCACTATCTGGTCGGCCGAGGAATAGTTGAACGAGTTGCGGGTGCCTTCGACGGCGTCCCACTTCATCTCGTTCTCCGGCGTCACCGCGTTGAACTCGGTGTCCAGCGCGGAGGCGTACTGCGCCTCACCGAGATGATTCGCGGCCACCGCCGCACCGAAGTACCTGCCCTTGGCCGCGGCCGAGGCGCCGAGTGTGCTGGCAGCGTCTGCGCTGCCGGCGAGCGAGAGGACACCGGCGGTGGCCAGGACACCGGCCGTTCTGAGGATGAATGCCTTGCGGACCCGGGCACGGAACTGCGGGCGTCGGGGCTCGAAGCCGCGGGGGGAATTGTCGATCACTGACCAACCTCTTCTTCCGATTGTCGGACGGAATGAGCGGACCGCCCGGACAGGGGTGGGTGGACCGTTCAGGGCTGTGCGTTCCGCCTCCGGACATGCCGACGAATGGCGGTTCTCCGGCGGGGAGTTGATCGGTGAAGCAAGGAGCGAGGGAGAGTATGCGCCCGGCGGCGGGCGGCGTCAACGCGGCATTTCCGAAATATTTCGAAGAGGTAAAGCGCGAAATCTACGTCTGGTACGCCTCTGAGCTGCGTGAATGCGATCCCTGGATGGCGGCACAGGCGTTTGGGGCGGGAACGCGCATGCAGAGGCTGGCCAGAATTACGAAAACCTTCCGAAATGCGGTATGCGATTCAGGTGAAGCTGAGGGTCCACTTCGCGGATCATCTGGATCACCCGCATCGCTGGGCAGCGCATTTCGCGCTTTTCGGTGGATCAAGGCCAGATCCGGGCATGGAAGCGGCCTGCAAAATCATCGAAATATTTCGGGATCGATACGGGTCGAGCGCATCGCAAGCCGCTCGAAACTCTGCATGCAAGGTCGCTAATTGACGGGTAATGCTCGTTCCGCATCGAGTAGGTGGACTGCGACCTGAAACGCGGGCGATGGGGGTGCGCGCTCGTGTGGGTGCGAGCACCTTGGTCTGCCTGCCGCTCAGTGACCATGTGGCGCGGTTGGGCTGGCCGTTATTGATATGTAACAGGTGTTACGGTGGAACGAATGAAGACGCCATGTGTAACGTGCGGGAAGTTCGTCGGCGGTGAACCAACCGCACGGCAGTTCCGCGAGAAGGGGTTCGTGTTGCACACTCACTCATGGCGCCGCGCAGTTGTGGCCACAGCACTGTTGATCACAGCGGCCACGACACTGTCCGGCTGTGGCAGCGACCCCGGCGACGGCGACACCGCTGCCCCCGCAGTCGGCGTCACCATCACCGGCGTACGCATCACCCGCGATGCGAAGCTCCACGCCGCCCTGCCTGCCGCCGTGCGGTCCGCCGGTGCGGTCAGGGTCGCCACCGATGTCCCGTACGCCCCGTTCGTGATGTTCGTGGCCGAGGGCAAACCCGAACTGACCGGGCTCGACTACGACCTGGGGCAGGCGCTCGGAGCCAAGCTGGGGGTGCGATTCACCTTCACCGCGCAGAAGTTCGACGGCATCGTGCCGGCGATCCAGGCGGGCAAGTTCGACGCGGTGATGTCGGCCATGACCGACACCAAGGAGCGTCAGCAGGTCCTGGATTTCGTGGACTACTCCGTGTCCGGCTCGGGCATCCTCGTCACCGAGGGGAACCCGGATCACATCACCGAACTCGACGATCTGTGCGGCAAGAAGGTGGGTGCCGAGGCCGCCACCCACCAGCTGGACGTACTCAAGGCCCATCAGGCCGCATGCGCGGACGCCGGCAAGGAGCCCGTCTCCATCCAGACGTTCCCGAAGGACTCGGATGCCCAACTGGCCCTGCGATCACGGAAAGTCGCAGCCGACCTGCTGACCAAGCCCGCAGCCGGCTGGACCGCCAAGACCGCCGACGGCGGCCGGGCCTTCGACGTCGTCGACGACCCCGAGGCCGTCGGCGGCTACGAAGCCACCCCCAACGGGATCGGCGTCACCAAACGCCTGCCAGGCCTCACCGACGCGATCCAGAAGGCCGTGCAGGCGCTCATCGACGACGGGACACTGCGCAGGATCTGCGCCAAGTACGGTGTCGCGTCCATCGCGGTGCAGGAAGCCACGAAGAACGCGGCGGTGTCCTGACATGACTGCCATGACCCCCGCCGGGACCATGCAGAGCCGTTCCGCACCGGCCGCGTCCGCACCGGACACCCTCACCGCCGTGCCGGTCCGTCACTGGGGCCGCTGGCTCGCAGCGGCGGCAGCCGCCACCGCCCTGGTCGGGCTCATCGGCTCCCTGGCAGGCAACAAGAACCTGCACTGGGACATCGTCGGACGCTACGTCTTCGCCGATCTCGTGTTCAGCGGACTGGTCACGACGCTGTGGCTGACCGCGGCCGCCATGGCGATCGGGCTCGGTCTCGGTGTCCTCGTGGCGGTGATGCGACTGTCGTCCAACCCTGTCCTGCGCGCCCTCGGCACCGCTTTCGTCTGGGTCTTCCGGTCGACGCCCCTGCTGGTCCAGATCATCTTCTGGGGGTACGCGGGAGCGCTCTACCAACACGTCCTGATCGGTGTCCCATTCACCCACATCACCTTCCTCCAGGCCGACACCAACGCCCTGCTCACGCCCACGGTCGCCGCGCTCCTGGCGCTGGGGCTGAACGAGGCGGCGTACGCGAGCGAGATCGTCCGCGCCGGGATCCAGTCCGTCGACCCGGGCCAGACGGAGGCCGCGCACTCGCTCGGCATGCGTCCATCCCTCACCACCCGGCGCATCGTGCTGCCCCAGGCCATGCGGGTCATCATCCCGCCGCTGGGCAACGAGACCATCAACATGCTCAAGATGACCGCACTGGTCTCCGTGATCTCCGCCCACGACCTGATGTCCAACATCCAGGACGTGTACGCGCAGAACTACCAGGTCATCCCCATGCTCGTGGTCGCCTCCATCTGGTACCTGATCCTCGTCACCGCCCTGAGCCTGCCGCAGTCGTGGCTGGAACGCCGGTACGGCCGCGGCCTGGCCCCCGCCACTGCCGCCGGCCCGCTGCAGCGCCTCGTCGCCGGAGTCCGGCTGAGCCTGTCCCGTACCACCCCCGCCTCGACCGGCCCGAAGGGATGACGACTGTGGAGACGCCGATGGTGCACGCCGAGGGCGTGCGCAAACACTTCGGGAAGGTCGCCGTGCTCCAGGGCATCGACCTGACCGTGGAACGTGGCCAGGTCTGCTGCCTGCTGGGCCCCTCCGGCTCCGGGAAGTCCACGTTCCTGCGCTGCATCAACCACCTGGAGAAGCTCGACGGGGGCCGGCTGTCCGTCGACGGTGCGCCGGTGGGCTACCGGCAGCAGGGCAACCGGCTGTACGAGCTGAAGGAGCGCGAGATCGCCCGCGGCCGCCGCGACATCGGGATGGTGTTCCAGCGGTTCAATCTCTTCCCGCACATGACGGCGGAACAGAACGTCATGGAGGCGCCCATGAAGGTCGCGGGCGTCGCCAGGGACCAGGCCCGCGCGGACGCCCGGCGCCTGCTGGACCGCGTCGGCCTCGCCGATCGCGCCGACCGCTACCCCGCCCAGCTGTCCGGCGGCCAGCAGCAGCGTGTCGCCATCGCACGGGCCCTGGCGATGAAGCCCAAACTGATGCTCTTCGACGAACCGACGTCCGCCCTCGACCCCGAACTGGTCGGAGAAGTACTGGACGTCATGCGCCAACTGGCCTCGGAAGGAATGACGATGGTGGTTGTCACCCACGAAATCGGGTTCGCCCGCGAAGTCGCGGACACGGCCGTGTTCATGGACGGCGGCGTCGTGGTCGAAGCAGGCAGCCCGCGGCAGGTACTCGGCGACCCGCAGCAGGAACGCACCCGCGCCTTTCTGTCGAAGGTCCTGTGACCGCCCCCGCACGGGTCCGGGGCACTGCGGCACGCACCGCGGCCCGGTTCCTCCCGGATGCCGTAGCCCTGCACGACCGCTACCTGTCGGACCTGCAGCACCTCGTCTCCATCGATTCCGGTTCGTACAGCCCCGAAGGGGTCAACCGGGTCGCGGCTTGGACCGTACGGCGACTGACCTCCCTGGGCTTCGAGGTCGACCGGGCAACCGTCACCGCCGAAGGACGGGACACCCGCTTCGGTGACCTGGTGGTGGGGCGGCTGCACGGCGGGCTGCCCGTGGAGCGCGGCGGACGGCGCATCCTGCTCGCCGGGCACATGGACACCGTGTTCGACGACGGGACCGCGACCGACCGGCCGTTCCGCCTGAGCGGCCCGCTCGCCCACGGACCCGGAGTCAGCGACGACAAGGGAGGACTCCTCGCCGGGCTCACCGCCGTGGAGCTCCTGGTGGACCGGCGGATGCTGGACTTCGCGGAGATCGTCTTCCTCGCCACCCCCGACGAGGAGATCGGGTCACCGGCCAGCCGCCCGGTGACCGCGGCGCTCACAGCCGGAATCCACTACGCGCTCGGCCTGGAGTGCGCCCGCGAGAACGGCGACCTCGTCGTCTCCCGCAAGGGCGTGGCCGACTTCGTGATCACTGTGACAGGGCGGGCCGCGCACGCCGGAATCGAACCGGAGCGCGGAGCGAACGCAGCGCTGGCCGCCGCGCATCTGCTCATCGACTGTCAGAAGATGAACGGGCGCTGGGGCGACGTCACCGTCAACGTGGGCATGGTCAGGGCGGGCAGCCGCATCAACATCGTCTGCCCCGAAGCGGAGCTGCACGTAGAGGTGCGGTCGTCGACCGACGACGGGATCCGGCACGCCCGAGAGGCCATCGAGAAAGCCGCCGCCCGGCTCCGCGTACCCGGCACCACCGCCACCGTCCGGCAGACCGAAGCCTGTCCGGCGATGGAGGACACCCCGGCAGCGCGCGCCATGTTCGCCCACGCCGTGGACGCCGGCAGGGAACTCTCCATCGCTCTGGGCGCCGCAGCCACCGGCGGCGTCGGCGACGCCAACACCATCGCCGGCGCCGGTGTCCCCACCCTCGACGGCCTCGGCCCGGTCGGCGGCGGAGACCACGGCCCGGACGAGTGGCTCGATGTCACGACCGTTCCGTCCCGTGTCGCCCTGCTGGCCGCCCTGATCGTGACGCTCGGGGATGCGGGCGGCAGCTGACGGGGCTCCCCGGGGCGGCCCGTCGTCGATGCGGAGAGAGTCCGGGGCCGGGCCCCGCGTAATCTGAACCCCTTTGGAAAGGTGGCCCGGCCCATGTCCTCACTCGCCGAAGAGATCCGGCACCGCATCGGTGACCTCAGTCCCGCCGAACGCAAGGTGGCCCGGGTGCTCCTCGCGGGCTATCCGTCGGCAGGCTTCGAGACCGTGGCCACGCTCGCCGAACGGGCCGGCGTGAGCGCGCCCACGGTGATCCGCTTCGTCAACAGGCTCGGCTACAAGGGATTCCCCGACTTCCAGGCGGCCCTGCGCGAGGAGCTCGACGAACGCAGCGCCTCACCGCTGGCGCTGTACAGCACGCGCGGATACGGCAGCACTCCGCCTCGGGCGCAGGACGACGCCGGGCCGGGAACGGCGCCCGCCGAAGGCGACCAGGATGTGTTCAGCGCCGAGGTCGCCCGCACCCTGCGCGAACTGCCTCCGCACGATGTGGAGGCGGCAGTGGCGCTGCTCTGTCACCCCAAGCGCAGGGTGGTCCTCGTGGGCGGCCGGTTCACCCACCTGCTGGCGCAGTATCTGGGCCTGCATCTCATGCAGTTGCGCGGTGACGTGGTGATCCTGCCGGACCGGGACGTGGAACGGACCGCCGTGCTCGCGGGTCTGGGCAGACAGGACGTCCTCGTGGTGTTCGACTACCGCCGCTACGAACCGGACAAGGTCGTCATCACCGAGCTGGCCAGGGAGCGCGGCAGCAAGATCGTGCTGTTCACCGATGCCTGGCTCTCGCCGGTGACCAATCTCGCCGACGTCGTCCTGCCCAGCCGGGTTGCCGCCCCGTCGCCGTACGACAGCATGGTGCCGACGCTGGCCACGGTCGAGACTGTCCTCGCGGGCGTACTCGGGCAGCTCGGCGAGAAGGGGCGTGTCCACCTGGAGCAGAGCGAGAACGTCGCACGGCGGGCCGGGATCCAGCCCGCCGACCGGAGGCCGGACGCCCCGTAGCGAGGGGCACGGGACCGGCCCGCCGACTACGGGTTCGCCGGTCTGCGGACCATGAGGTACGCCTGAGGGCCGGCCTCGTTCCGGCCTGCCTCGCGCACGAGCGTGGCGTCCACGACGAACCCGGCCAGGCGCAGCAGTTCCGCCACCCGCTCGGGCTCCAGCCAGTAGACATCGAGCGCCAGAGGATGGCCGTACGCGTGTTCAAGGTGCCGGATCTCGTCCCCGGCCTTGAAGGCGAGCAGCAGATGGCCGCCCGGGGCCAGCACCCGGTGGAACTCGGCGAACACTTCCGGCAACAGCTCCGGCGGGGTGTGGATGATGGAGTACCAGGCGACGATGCCGCCGAGACTGCCGTCCACGAGATCCAGCGCGTTCATCGAACCCACGTCGAAACGAAGGTCCGGATAGGTCCGACGGGCCACCGCGATCATCTCCGGCGACAGGTCGATGCCGCGTGCGGTCAGCCCCAGGGACTGCAGGTGCCCTGTCACCCGGCCGGGGCCGCAGCCGATGTCGGCGACCGGTCCGGCATCGGACGCCTGCACGAGTTCGACGAACGCGGCGAGCATCGCCCGGTCCAGCGGCCTGTACCCGAGTTCCGTTCTGAGGAGTTCGGCGTAGTCCATGGCGACGGTGTCGTAGGACGCCCGGGTGGTGCTCAGGTAGGCGGGTTCAGTCATGAGCGAGCAGCGTAGTCGCTGACAGAAATTGCATTGCCCGCGCCCCCGGCCGCCCCCATCATCTGCTCATGAACTCGATCACCGTCCTCCTGTCGCTGACCCTCGCCCCCGCCCGACCGGTCCGAGGCCAGCAGCAGCCCGGCCCACCGCGGAGGCCTGCCTTCCCGCACGCGTGAGCGCCGCCCTGGTCGCGGGGCTCCTGGCCGGCTTGGGCATTGCCATGCCGATCGGAGCGGTCGGGGCCTATCTGGTGACCCTCACGGCCCGGACGTCTCTGAAGACCGGTGCCGCAGCCGCCCTCGGTGTCGCGACGGCCGACGGCCTCTATGCGCTGATCGCGGTCGTCGGAGGTTCGTCGCTCACCCATGTCATCGAGCCCGTCGCGCTGCCCCTGCGCTGGGCCTCGGCGCTGGTGCTCGTCGCACTGGCGGCTCTGGGCGGGGCCACGGCAATCGGCAGGTACCGCAGGCGGCATTCGGCGGTCCGGAACGACGGGGCACCCCTCGGCCCCGCGCGGGCCTATCTGGGGCTGCTCGGAATGACGATGCTGAACCCCACCACCGTGATCTACTTCGCGGCGCTGGTGCTCGGCAGCCGGACGGCCGCTGCGGACCCGGACCGCTGGGAACAGTCGGTGTTCGTCCTCGCGGCCTTCGCGGCATCCGCAGGCTGGCAACTGGTGCTCGCCGGTGGGGGAGCGCTGCTCGGCCGTGCGCTGACCAGCCATCGTGGGCGGCTCGTCACCGCCCTGGCCTCCAGCACACTGATCACCGCACTGGCCGTCCATCTGCTCGTCCCGACGTCATGACCCGGGCCGGCGGCCGAACCGGCCGGCAGCCCGGGCCATGCTCAACGTCGCCCGCCGGGCGGGACGGCCCGCCTCAGTCCGCGGACACCGTCCACCCGTTCACCTCGATACGCCCCGCGTCACCGGACCTGCTGTCGTCGAAGACCGTACGGCCGTTGTCCTCGACCCGGATGCCGTCCACGTACGCCCCGCGTCCGACGTACAGCTGGTCCGTGGTGTACCGCCAGCGCAGCCGCACCTCCTTGTCGCGCCAGGCGGCAAGGTCCGCGTCCAGCCGGTGCCAGACCCGGCCCGACCAGCCGGAGACGGAGCCCGCCGGATGCGGTTCGGGCTCCGTCCCGTGATGTGCGGCCGCTGTCGGTACGGTGGTGAACGGCACCGGCTGCCAGGTCGCCCCGGCGTCCGAAGAGGCCTCGAGGAACAGGAAGTCGGAGCCCGGCTCGGTGTCCCACCACAGCGCACAGCTCAGCCCGGCACGTGACGTCACCGGACGCAGCACGGGCAGCGTGAGCGTGGCGGAAGCGGCGCTCGCCATGCCCGAGAACCAGGCGGTACGGCCGCGGGCCGGGGGCACCGCCACCGCTCGCGCCATCTGGTTCGCGGTGGCGACCCGTGGTGCGCTGCCGGAGCGCCAGGTGCGGACCGGGTGGACCGAGTTGCCCAGCACGATCAGGAACGAGTCGGTCGTCGGATCGAGGACGAGGCTTGTGCCCGTGAAGCCGGTGTGGCCCGCGGTGCGCGGGGTGGCCATCGCCCCCATGTACCAGTGCTGGTAGAGCTCGAAGCCGAGCCCGTGCGCATCACCCGGGAACGCGGTGTTGAAGTCGGTGAACAGGAGATCCACCGACTCGTCGGAGAGGATCCTCGCGCGCCCGTAGACGCCGCCGTTGAGCAGTGTCCGGGCGAGGATCGCCAGGTCCCAGGCGCAGGAGAAGACTCCGGCGTGGCCCGCCACCCCGTCCAGGCTGTAGGCGTTCTCGTCGTGCACCTCGCCCCAGACGAGGCCGCGGTCCAGGCCGGACCAGGGGAGCCGGGCGTCCTCGGTCGCCGCGATCTTCGGCTTCCAGGCGGCGGGCGGGTTGTAGCGAGTGCGGTGCATACCGAGCGGAGCGGTGATCTCCTCGCGGAGCAGGACATCCTGGGTGCGGCCGGTGATCTTCTCCAGGACCAGCTGCAACGAGATCAGATTGAGGTCGGAGTAGAGGTACACGGTGCCGGGCGGGTTGGCCGGCACCTCGTTCCACAGCAGCTCCAGCTTTCCCTCCCGCGTCGGCGCCTTGTAGAGCGGAATCCAGGCACGGAAGCCCGACGTGTGCGTGAGCAGCTGACGGATCGTGATGTCCTGCTTGCCGCCTCTCGCGAAGTCGGGCAGATACGAGGCGACCTTCGCCTCCAGCTCCAGCGCCCCGCGCTCGATCTGCTGCACGGCCAGGATCGAGGTGAACAGCTTCGACACCGACGCCAGATCGAAGACCGTGTCCTCGGCCATCGCGATCTGCTGGTCCGCCGGGAACTCCACCCCGGTGTCGGTCTTCTCGTCGTATGCCGCGTACCGCACCGCCTTGCCGATCGGCCGGTGCAGTGCCACCGTGCCACCGCGCCCCGCGAGCAGCACCGCGCCCGCGAACCACGGGTGCTTGGGGGAGGCGCTGAGGAACTTCTCGGCGTCGGTGACCAATTGGTCCAGCGGTCCCTGCAACAGGCCCGCGCGGACGGCGGAACCGCGCCGCAGCGTCGGCCGACCGTGCGCGGCTTCCGCCCCCGCCCCCGGTCCCGATGTTCCAGCCTCCGACGTCCCCGACGATCCCGCCCCAGATTCCATGGCCGACGCCGTCTCCGCGAACGGAATCGGTGCCAGGGCGAGCGCCCCGCCCAGTGCCAGCATCCCGCCGCTCAGCCTGCGTCGGCTGATTCCTCTGCCGGTTGCGTCCTCGGTCATCCGGAACCCCTTCCTACCGGGTGAAAGTTACTTTCGTCATCCAGTCCTGTGGTGAAACTTCCTGCCGTCGCAGAGATTACTGTCACCCCTGCCGCCCCGGAGGCCCCCGGCGCCACAAAGAATCTGACACTGCATCAGAAAATCTCTTCCTTCGGATGTCCGACTGCGGCATCCTGCCGCCCATGGAGACGGAGCTGAGCAAGAAACTGGGAGTCGAGCACGCCATCTTCGGCTTCACGCCGTTCCCGGCGGTGGCTGCGGCCATCACCCGGGCCGGCGGGTTCGGCGTACTCGGCGCGGTCCGCTACACCGCCCCCGACGACCTCGCGCGCGACCTCGACTGGATGCAGGAGCACACCGACGGCAAGCCGTACGGCCTCGATGTCGTCATGCCCGCCAGAAAGGTGGAGGGGGTGACCGAGGCCGACGTGGAGGCGATGATTCCGGCCGGACACCGCCAGTTCGTCCAGGACACCCTCGCCAAGCACGGCGTCCCCGAACTCGCCGAGGGCGAGGCCTCGGGCTGGCGGATCACCGGGTGGATGGAGGAGGTCGCCCGCAACCAGCTCGACGTCGCCTTCGAGTACCCCATCAAGCTGCTCGCCAACGCCCTCGGCTCGCCACCCGCCGACGTCGTGCAACGCGCCCATGACGGGGACGTCCTCGTCGCCGCCCTCGCCGGAAGCGCCAGACACGCCCGGCACCACGCGGACGCGGGCATCGACATCGTCGTCGCCCAGGGGTACGAAGCGGGCGGCCACACCGGAGAGATCGCCTCCATGGTGCTCGTCCCCGACGTCGTCGACGCCGTGGGACCGATCCCCGTCCTCGCCGCCGGAGGCATCGGCAGCGGAGAGCAGATCGCCGCCGGACTCGCCCTCGGAGCGCAGGGCGTCTGGCTCGGCTCGCTCTGGCTGACCACCGAGGAGGCCGACCTCCACTCCCGCGCGCTGACCCGCAAACTCCTTGCCGCAGGTTCCGGCGACACCGTCCGCTCCCGCGCCCTCACCGGCAAACCCGCACGCCAGCTCCGCACCGAATGGACCGACGCCTGGGACGACCCGTCGGGACCCGGCACGCTTCCCATGCCGCTCCAGGGACTGCTGGTCGCCGAGGCCGTATCCCGCATCCAGAAGTACGAGACCGGCGCACTGCTCGGCACCCCCGTCGGTCAGATCGTCGGCAGGATGAACACCGAACGCAGCGTGCAGGCCGTCTTCGACGACCTGACAAGCGGCTTCGAACGCGCCGTGGACCGGATCAACCGCATCGCCGGACGGAGCGTCGCATGAACCAGCCGCCGAACGGCTTCTGGGCCCAGGCCACCGCCGCCCCCGACCGTACGGTCCTTGTCGCGCCCGACGGGCAGACCTGGACCGCGGGCCGGCTGCACGCCGCTGCCAACCGCCTGGTCCACGGGCTGCGTGCGGCCGGGCTCCGGCAGGGCGACGCGTTCGCCGTGGTCCTGCCCAACGGCGTCGAGTTCTTCGCCGCCTACCTCGCCGCCGCCCAGGCCGGCTTCTACCTCGTACCCGTCAACCACCATCTCGTCGGCCCCGAGATCGCCTGGATCGTCTCCGACTCCGGCTCCAAGGTACTGATCGCGCACGAGCGGTTCACCGACGCCGCGACCGCCGCCGCGGACGAGGCGAAGCTGCCCGCGAGCCACCGGTACGCCGTCGGCGAGGTCGACGACTTCCGCCCCTACGCCGAACTGCTCGACGGGCAGTCCGACGCCCCGCCCGACGACCGCACGCTCGGCTGGGTCATGAACTACACCTCCGGCACCACCGGCCGGCCGCGCGGCATCCGCCGCCCGCTGCCCGGCAGGCTCCCGGAGGAGAGCCATCTCGGCGGGTTCCTCGGCATCTTCGGCATCAGGCCGTTCGACGACAACGTCCACCTGGTCTGCTCACCGCTGTACCACACCGCCGTACTCCAGTTCGCGGGCGCCGCCCTGCACGTCGGGCACCCCTTGGTGCTGATGGACAAGTGGGCGCCCGAGGAGATGCTGCGGGTCATCGACGCCCACCGCTGTACGCACACGCACATGGTCCCCACCCAGTTCCACCGCCTCCTGGCCCTGCCCGACGAAGTGAAGGAGCGGTACGACGTCACCTCGATGCGGCATGCCATCCATGGCGCGGCCCCCTGCCCCGACCACGTCAAACGCGCCATGATCGACTGGTGGGGGCGGTGCGTCGAGGAGTACTACGCCGCCAGCGAGGGCGGCGGGGCGTTCGCCACCGCCGAGGACTGGCTGAAGAAGCCCGGCACGGTCGGGAAGGCCTGGCCGATCAGTGAACTCGCCGTCTTCGACGACGACGGAAACCGCCTCCCGCCGGGCGAACTGGGCACCGTCTACATGAAGATGAGCACCGGCGGCTTCAGCTACCACAAGGACAGGACCAAAACGGAGAAGAACCGCATCGGCGACTTCTTCACCGTCGGTGACCTCGGCATCCTCGACGAGGACGGCTATCTCTTCCTCCGCGACCGCAAGATCGACATGATCATCTCGGGCGGCGTGAACATCTACCCCGCCGAGATCGAAGCCGCCCTCCTCGCCCACCCCGCGGTCGCCGATGCCGCCGTCTTCGGTATCCCGCACGCCGACTGGGGCGAGGAGGTCAAGGCGGTCGTCGAACCGGCCGAAGGGCACCTCCCGGGCGACGGGTTCGCCACCGAGATCCTCGCCCATTGCGCACAGCGGCTCGCCGCGTACAAACGCCCCAGGAGCGTCGACTTCATCGAGGCGATGCCACGCGACCCGAACGGCAAGCTGTACAAGCGACGGCTGCGCGACCCGTACTGGGAAGGCCACCGGCGGGCCCTGTGACCGACGGGCCGGTACCCTGCCACATCCGGGCGGGGTACCGGCCCACGGCGGACTACCGGTGCTCGTGCACCCGCACCACCCGCAGCGCGGGCGAGCGTGCGATGTCCTTCTCGCAGAACCGGGAGGTCACCCAGCGCTCACCCGAGTAGAGCTCGGTCTGGTCGCTGAAGTGCGGAGACCTCGGGTTCGAGGACTGGGAGTACGTCAACAGGGTCCGGGCCACCGGGCACTTGGAGCCGTCCCAGCCGACCGCCTGGACATAGCTGGAGCCGGCCGACACCTCCGTGTAGCCGCCACCTGCCGCGTCCCACACCGGCTCCGTCTTGTTCCAGATACCGAGGGACTCCGTACCGCCGCCGACCGGGATGCGCTTCCCGTTCCGTACGACTCCCTGGTGGTCGCCGAGCGGTGCGTCCAGGGCGATCCCGGCCGCGCGCAACTCGGCGACCGCATCGGCGAGCGCCGAAGTGACGCCCGGAGCGGAGGTGTTCAGCGTGTTCGGGGTACGGACCGGGTCCGCGGCGGAGAAGGGCACCTTCCACAGTTCAGCCGATGGCACCGTGGTGGCCCTGCGCCAGAACCGGTCGAAGAGCAGCGCGCCCCGGCTGTCGGTGTCGACCTTCCGGTCCCAACGGGCAAGCACACCGCACGCCGCCGACACATCGACCGCTGTCCCGTCGCTCCCGACGGCACGCCCGCCGGGCAGCGCGGCGCAGGCGCGCGCCAGGTCGGCCGCGGCCAGATCTCCTGCCGGGGCGCGGTTCGCGTACTGCTGGTCCTGCAGGTCGCCGACGGTGAGCCGGCCCTTCGCCGCCATCGCCGACACATCCTCGATCGCCCCCCGGGTCCGCATCGACCGTGGCGCGGCGACCGTACCGAAGACCCGCTCGAAGCCGGTCAGCGGAGCGTCGGCGTTGGTCAGCCAGGCGCTGTCGTTGGAGTTCTCGACGTACGGGGCGTCCTTGACGGTCGGCATCCGGCCCGGCCCGAAGATGCCGGGCTGCACCGCGTCCGGGTCCGAACCGAGCGCACAGTCGCTCCTCGAACCGTCCAGCACCGCGAGCCCCGACGACGGGTACGTCGCCCGGCCCAGCGGGGTGGAGCACCGCTGCGCGAGCTCGTCCGTGATCCTCGGCAGCACCTGCGACTGGGAGAAGAACGAGTGCCCCGACGAATCGGCCGCGATGGTGTTCACCCACGGCAGCCCCTGGGTACGCCGCAACGTGGTCTGGATGTCCGCGGTGCTGCGGGCCCTGCTGAACCCGAGACCGGTGTCCGGGGACCGCAGATTCGTGGCGTTCGGGTCATTGAGCGCGTACGCGGTCGTCGCCGTCCACGGCAGCGGCAGCCCGGCACCGAGCGAGGTGACGACCGGACCGTACCGGGTCCACCACTGCGTGCGGGTCACCGCGGCGCCGCCCTTCACGGCCACCGAGACCGTGCGTTTCACCATGCGCTCCGGCAGCCCGTCCACCAGATACACGGTCGGATCCGCCGGGTCGAGGGTCAGCTGGTGCAGATTGAGGGTGACACCGGTGGCGACCGTGTGGCTCCACGCGATGTTCGCGTTGTGCCCGATCGACACGGTCGCCGATCCGAGCAGCGAACCGCCCGCCACATTCAGCTCCCCGGGGATGGTCTGCTGAGACTGCCAGAACCGCCGCCCGCCCTGCCACGGGTAGTGCGGATTGCCCAGCAGCAGCCCACGCCCGTTCGCCGTCGAACTGCCGCGGAACGCGACCGCGTTGGAGCCCATGTCCGCGTTCTGCGTGGACAGCAGCCGCTGCGCCGCCTGCGCGGCGTCGTCCGGCGGGACACCTGGCGACGCGGCCGCGCCCGTGGGCGGCTGTGCCGCTGTGATGCCGTCGATACCGCGGCCCTGACCGCCCAGCACGGAGAGCGCGAAGGCGCGGGTCGTGACATCCAGGGCCGTCACCGGCCGGACCCAGTCGGCGTCCCGACAGGCCGGATCAGTGATCCGGTTCTGGGCCAGCCAGGCGTTGTACCCGGCCGCCCAGCCGCGCTCCAGCTCCTTCACCTCATGGCTCTGACCTGCCGGAGCGGGCACCTTCAGCAGTTTCTCGACGGTGTGGCTGTCGCGTATCCCGCGGAAGTAGAGATCGCTGGAGAGATTCTTCGTCGCGGAGGACAGCGAACCGTCCGGCGCCGCGTCCGGACCGAAGTACCTCGACCGCTCGCCGCGCAGCGTCACGAAGCCGTCGGCGAGCGTGCACACCTGGTCGGCGGCCTGCGCCCAGCCGTTGCCGAACCCGAGATCCGCGTAGTCCTTCGCCACGATGTGCGGGATGCCGTACTCGGTGTAGCGGATCACGGCGGACAGCCCGCCGCCCGACGGGTGTTGGCCGTGCGAGGGAGCGGCGGCCGCCGGTGGCAGGGACGCCGACACGGTGAACAGAGCGAGACCGGATACCGCGAGAAGTCTCAGACGGTTTCGGAGGGGCAAGGGTCCTCCCAACTGTGCGTGCACGAAAGGCGGTTGCTCGGATCTTCCGAGACGCCACGCGCAACTCAGCCAGCACCCGCGTGCCCCTGTCAACATCGTGGCCGGGATCCGAACCCTTGACCACCGGGTCCCGGCCGCACAGGATCACGCCATGACAGGTGTACGCAGCTCCACAGTCGACGGCGTCGTGACGCGCAGCGCCCGGCGCACTCCCGAGCGCACCGCCGTGCGGTACGCCGAGCGGTCCTGGACCTATCGGGCGCTCGACACCGCGGTCAGCACCGCGGCGGCCGTCCTCCGCGACGGACACGGCCTGCACCCCGGCGACCGGGTCGCCTCCTACGCGCACAACTCCGACGCGTACCTGATCGCGTACCTCGCCTGCGCCCGCGCCGGCCTCGTCCATGTGCCGGTCAATCAGAACCTCACCGGCGACGACCTGACGTACATCCTGCAGCAGTCGGGCAGCGCCCTCGTCCTTACCGATCCGGACCTTGCCGACCGGATCCCGGCCGGTTTCGCCGTACGTCCGCTGCGCGACGCTCCGCACTCCCTCCTCGGTGAACTCGCCACCCCGCGCCCGTTCACCGCCGAGCGCGAACCGGCAGCCGGCGACCTGGTGCAGCTGCTCTACACATCGGGCACCACCGCGCTCCCCAAGGGCGCGATGATGACGCACGGCGCCCTCGTCCACGAGTACGTCAGCGCGATCACCGCCCTCGATCTGCGCCCCACCGACCGGCCCGTCCATTCGCTGCCGCTGTACCACTCCGCGCAGATGCATGTGTTCCTGCTGCCGTACCTCGCGGTCGGCGCGGAGAACACCATCCTCGACGCGCCCGAAGCGGGCCGGATCTTCGACCTCGTCGAGGCCGGGCAGGCGGACAGTCTGTTCGCCCCGCCGACCGTCTGGATCGGTCTCGCCAACCACCCGGAGTTCGCCACCCGCGACCTCGGCGGGCTGCGCAAGGCGTACTACGGGGCGTCGATCATGCCGGTTCCGGTGCTGGAACGGCTCCGTGAGCGATTGCCCGCGCTCGCCTTCTACAACTGCTTCGGGCAGAGCGAGATCGGCCCGCTCGCCACCGTCCTCGGGCCCGACGAGCACGAGGGCCGGATGGACTCCTGCGGCCGGCCGGTGCTCTTCGTCGAGGCGCGAGTCGTCGACGAGCACGGCAAGGAGGTCCCCGACGGGACGGCGGGCGAGATCGTCTACCGCTCCCCGCAGCTGTGCGAGGGCTACTGGGACAAGCCGGAGGAGACCGCCGAGGCGTTCCGCGACGGCTGGTTCCACTCCGGCGATCTGGCGGTCCGGGACCCGGAGGGCTTCTTCACCGTCGTCGACCGGGTGAAGGACGTCATCAACTCCGGTGGTGTCCTCGTCGCCTCCCGCCAGGTCGAGGATGCCCTCTACACCCACCCCGCCGTCGCGGAGGCAGCCGTCGTCGGGCTGCCCGACGAGCGCTGGATCGAGGCCGTCACCGCCGTCGTGGTCCTGCGCGCGGACGTCACGGAACAGCAGCTGCTCGACCACGTGCGGGAACGGCTCGCCCACTTCAAGGCGCCGAAGAGGGTCCTCTTCGTGGACGAGCTGCCGCGCAACGCCAGCGGGAAGATCCTCAAGCGCGAGCTCAGGGACCGGTTCGCGCTCCCTGGGTGACAGCGCGCCGCGGCCGATGTCGACGACGGGCCCCGACACCGCGGCGGCCTGGGCAGAGGCCAGGAACACCGCGGTGTTCGTCGCGTCCGCCGGGGGCGAACGGCGCCGCTCCCCGGCGGCTCGACGACCGGCGCTCAGCGCCCGCCGCGCTCGTCCACGATCCGCTTGAACTTGCCGACCGACCGTTCCAGCGTCTCGGGGTCGACGATCTCGACCCCCACCGACACCCCGATGCCCTTCTTGACGGCCGTCGCGATCGCGAGCGCGGCCGCCGCCCGCTGGGCCGGCGTCGATTCCGCCCGCGCCTCCGCCCGCACCGTCAGCGCGTCGAGCCGGCCCTCGCGGGTCAGCCGGAGCTGGAAGTGCGGCGCCACCCCAGGCGTACGCAGCACGATCTCCTCGATCTGGGTCGGGAAGAGATTCACCCCGCGCAGGATCACCAGGTCGTCGCTGCGCCCGGTGACCTTCTCCATCCGCCGGAAGACCCTGGCCGTACCGGGCAGCAGCCGGGTCAGATCCCGGGTCCGGTAGCGGATCACCGGCATGGCCTCCTTGGTGAGCGAGGTGAAGACGAGCTCACCCTCCTCGCCCTCCGGCAGCACCTCACCGGTCAGCGGGTCGACGACCTCCGGATAGAAATGGTCCTCCCAGATGTGCAGTCCGTCCTTCGTCTCGACGCACTCCTGGGCGACACCCGGGCCGATCACCTCCGACAGGCCGTAGATGTCGACCGCGTCGATGGCGAACCGCTCCTCGATCTCCCGGCGCATCTCCTGCGTCCACGGCTCGGCGCCGAATATCCCGACCTTCAGCGATGTCGTACGCGGATCGACGCCCTGCCGCTCGAACTCGTCGAGAAGCGTGAGCATGTACGACGGCGTGATCATGATGATCTCCGGCCGGAAGTCCTGGATCAGCTGCACCTGACGGGCAGTCATGCCGCCGGACGCGGGGATGACTGTGCAGCCGAGCCGCTCCGCTCCGTAGTGTGCCCCGAGACCGCCGGTGAACAGGCCGTATCCATATGCCACATGGACCTTCTGCCCCGGGCGGCCGCCCGCTGCCCGGATCGAGCGGGCGACCACATCCGCCCAGGTGTCGAGATCCGCCTGGGTGTAGCCGACGACGGTGGGGCGGCCCGTGGTCCCGCTGGACGCATGGATGCGCCGTACCTGGTCCTCCGGCACCGCGAACATGCCGAACGGATAGTTGTCCCGCAGATCGGTCTTCGTCGTGAACGGGAAGCGGGCAAGGTCGGCGAGGCTGCGGCAGTCGTCCGGGCGCAGCCCCGCCGCGTCGAACGCCGCACGGTAGAAGCCGACGTGGTCGTACGCATGGTGAAGTGTGGCGCGCAGACGTTCCAGCTGCAGCGCCTCCAGCTCCTTGCGGTCGAGCCGTTCCGCCGCGTCCAGCAGAGCCGTCATCCCGATCTCCCTCGTCCCGAGCAGACGACCGATCATTCGGTCGATCGTACGGGAGCAGTAATTCAGGATGATCCGCAGCCTGGCAAGGGGGGGTGGCACAATCGTGCGCGCCGGAGCCGAACCGCGGCGCCGATTCGCTCACACCGAACACCGGTGCAGCCCGGCGCGGTGCCTGTTTGGATGACGTGCATGCCCTTCTTTCACACGTATGACGGGACCGAGCTCACCTACCACCTCCAGGGTGAGGGCGAGCCACTGATCTGTGTGCCCGGTGGGCCGATGCGGGCCGCCGTCTACCTCGGTGACCTGGGCGGACTCTCCGCCTACCGGCAGCTGGTGCTGCTCGATCTGCGAGGGACGGGCGACTCGGCGGTGCCCGACGACCCCGCGACGTACCGCTGCGATCGCCTCGTCGACGACGTCGAGGCGCTGCGCGTGCACCTGGGCCTGGAGCGCATCGATCTGATGGGCCACTCCGCGTCCGGCAACCTGGTCGAGCTCTACGCCGCCCGGTATCCGCAGCGGCTGCGCTCGCTCACGCTCGTCACCCCGGGAGCCCGGGCCGTCGGAGTGGAGATGACCGACCGGGACCGGACCGACGCCTTCGCGCTGCGCAGCGGTGAACCCTGGTACGAGGCCGGAGTTTCCGCACTGAAGGAGATCCAGGCAGGCCACGGCGGGAGCGAGCAGTGGGCGGCGGTCGAGCCGTTCGCCTACGGACGGTGGGACGCCGCAGCCCGGACGCACGCGGCCGGGCAAGCGACACAGCGCAATGCCCGGGCGATGGCCGTCTACTACCAGGACGGCGCCTTCGACACGGCGGCCACGGTTGCCGCACTGCACAACCTGCCGGTCCCGGTGCTCGTCCTCGCGGGGGAGTACGACGCAGGACCGACCCCCGACCGCGCCGCCGAACTGGCCGCGCTCTTTCCGCAGGCCGAGTTCGCCGTGCAGCGCGGTGCCGCACACTTCCCGTGGCTCGACGGCCCCGGCGCGTTCGTCCGTACCGTCCGTGCGTTCCTCGACCCCGAGGTGCACAGCGTCCAGGCCTGCGGCATACGGCTCGCGTATCGCGTCTGGGGCGATCCGTCCGCCCCACCCGTCGTCCTCGCCCATGGACGGGGCGGCAACAGCCGGGACTGGACGGAGATCGCTGAACAACTCGCCGCCGACCACCGGGTGTACGCACTCGACTTCCGCGGCCACGGCCTCAGCGACTGGACCGGCCGCTACTCCTTCGAGCTGTTCCGCGACGATCTGCACGCCTTCATGGAGGCCCGCAATCTGGCCGGCGCCACCGTCGTCGGGCACTCGATGGGCGGCGCCGCCGCCTATCTCCTCGCCGAACAGGAACCCGGGCTGATCGGCAGACTCGTCGTCGAGGAAGCCCCGACGCTCATCCCGCTCGACCCGCCCCGTCCACCTGCCGAACGCCCGGACGAGGAACTCGACTTCGACTGGCCCGTCGTCCCGTCGATCGACGCCCAGCTCAACGACCCCGATCCGACGGGCCGTGAGCGCCTCGGCGACATCACCGCCCCGACACTCGTCATCGGCGGGGGACCGGGCAGCCACCTCCCACAGGAGCAACTCGCCCGGATGGCACAGCAGATCCGCGACTGCCGGTTCGTCACCATCGACGCCGGACATCTCGTCCACGCCGCCCGGCCCGCCGAATTCCTGGCGGCGCTGCGGTCGTTCGGCATGGACTGAGACGGCGGCGACGGGTCCCGACGGACTCCGGGGGGTCAGCCGCGGCTGAGCAGAGTGGCCAGCACCTCGTGCAGGGTCGCCTCCGGGTCGGGTACGGAACCGGCCGACCGCCAAGCCACGAAGCCGTCGGGGCGCACCAGCACCGCGCCCTCGGCGGTCGTACCGTGGGCCTCGGCCCAGTCCGCCCCGTTCTCCGGCTCCAGATCGGATCCGGAGCCGATACCGAAGGCGTCGAGCCGCACCGACAGCCGGTCGGCGACGCGCACGGCCGCACGACGCCACGCCACATCCGAGCCGTCGAAGAGCAGCACGAACGAACGCTCGTACAGATCCAGTGTGGACTTGCGCTCACCGGACTGACGGACCCACAGATGCGGGGCCCGGGAGCCGGGATCACCCGTCAGCTGCAATCCGCGCGGTACCACGGGCTGCTCGGGGTCGGCGCCCACCACGGCGCCACGGACATAGCGGTAGCCCAGCGCCACGGGCAGCAGGCCGCCCTGCTTCCCGCCGCCCGCGCCGGGAGGCGGGGCATAGCCGGGGTGGCTGTGTTCCGCGGAACGGGCGGAGGCCCGCTCGCTCGTCGCCCGGGCCACCGGCAGCCGCTCCGCCTCGTACGTGTCCAGCAGTCCCGGACCGGCCTCGCCACGCAGCACGGCGGCGAGCTTCCAGGCGAGGTTGTGCGCGTCCTGGATACCGGTGTTGGAGCCGAACGCCCCGGTGGGGGACATCTCGTGGGCCGAGTCGCCGGCGAGGAACACCCGGCCGGAGCCGTACCGGTCGGCGACGCGCTCCGCGGCGTGCCACGGGGCCTTGCCGGTGATCTCCACATCGATGTCCGGGGCGCCCGTCGCCCGGCGGATGTGGTCCGCGCACCGCTCGTCGGTGAAGTCCTCGAGGGTCTCGCCCTGTTCGGGCTTCCACGGTGCGTGGAACACCCAGTCCTGCTCGTTGTCCACGGGCAACAGCGCGCCGTCCGCCGCCGGGTTGGTGAGGTAGCACACGATGAACCGCCGGTCGCCCAGTACGTCGGCGAGCTTCTTGGACCGGAAGGTGATGCTGACGTTGTGGAACAGGTCGCCGGGGCCCGACCGGCCGATCCGCAGCTGCTCCCTGATCGGACTGCGCGGTCCGTCGGCCGCGATGAGGTAGTCGGCGCGGACGGTGGTGTGCTCACCGGTCTCCCGGTTCTTCAGCACTGCGTCCACCGTTGACCCGTTCGAGTCGAAACTCAGCAGCTCGGTGGAGAACCTCAGGTCACTGCCCTGCTCACGCGCCTGGGCCAGCAGCACCGGCTCCAGATCGTTCTGGCTGCACAGGCACCAGCCGCTCGGGCTGAACCGGGCGAGTCCGCCGCCCGGGTCGATCTCCTTGAACAGCCACTCCTGGTCGTCGCCGGTCAGCGAGCCCGCCTGCAGGATGCCATGGTTGTCCGCGAGGACCGAGGCTGCCTCCCGGATCCGCTGCTCCACCCCCGCCGTGCGGAACACCTCCATGGTCCGGACGTTGTTGCCGCGCCCCCGCGGATGTGTAGAGGTGGCCGCGTGCTTCTCGACCAGCAGATGCTCGATGCCGAGCCTGCCGAGGAAGAGCGATGCGGACAGGCCCACCAGCGAGCCTCCCACGATGAGGACTGGTACGCGGTGGTCGACGTTCTCGTTCATCAGTTGCTCCCGCTAGGACGCTGTGCAGATGCACTGTCCATGCCCTTGTGAGAGCCGTTCGGACGGCAGCCGGAGCCCTGCTCACCTGAACGGTTCATAAATCTCGCGTCAGCCGGACCAGCGTTTCACGATCGGTCACGGAGAGATGCCCGCGGTCCGGGGGCGGACCGTACACATCCGCCGGGAGAAGCCCCGCTCCGATTCCACTCGACAACCGACGGCCGGCCGACCGATACGGCCACCGCACCGTCTCGAAGGAGAGCGCAACCATGACCACCCTCTCGGAACGGATCTCGCAGTCCGCCTTCGACGGCTCCAGGCTGCGGATCGTTCTGCTGCTCGATCTGCACGACGGAGCCCAGAAGCAATTCCTGGAGGCGTATGAGGACATGCGCAACCAAGTGGCATCCGTCCCCGGACACATCAGCGACCAGCTGTGCCAGTCGATCGAGAACCCCTCCCAATGGCTCATCACCAGCGAATGGGAGAGCGCGCCGCCCTTCCTCGCCTGGGTCAACAGCGAGGAACACGTCAAGACGGTCCAGCCCCTGCACAGCTGCGTACGCGACACCCGCTCGCTGCGCTACAGCATCCTGCGCGAGACCGGCAGCGCCTTCGACGCACTGCCGGAGTCCGCCAAGGGCGGCCTGCAGGCCTCGCCGCGGCTGGGTGACGGTGTGGTCCGTCACGCGCTGACGTTCACCGTCAGGCCGGGCACCGAGGAGATCGTCGCCAAGATCCTCGCCGACTACGACTCGCCGCAGGCCCGGGTCGACGAGCACACCCGGCTGCGCCGCACCTCGCTGTTCATGCACGGCAACCGCGTCGTACGGGCGGTGGAGGTCGAGGGAGACCTCCTCGCGGCGCTGCGTCACGTCTCCCGGCAGCCCGAGGTCAGAGCCGTCGAGGAAGCCATCAACCCGTACCTGGAGCAGGACCGGGACCTCACCGATCCCAACTCGGCCCGGATGTTCTTCACCCGGGCGGCGCTCCCCACGGTCCACCACGTGACGAGGGGTCGGCACAACCCCAACGAGATCCGCCGGCACGCGCTCTTCTACCAGGCCAAGGAGGGCTGCGGCATGGCGCTCGCCCGGCTCCTCGCCGGCTACGACGAAGAGGCCGCCGACGACACGACGAGCCCGATCGACAGCAGCACCATCTTCCAGCGCGACGACATCGTCGTCCGGCTCCTCGAAGCCGTCGGCCCGCTCGACGCCCAGGCCGCCCAGGCGGTCGGTGTCGACGGACCCGGCAAGGTGGCCAGACTCGGACGCCTCCTCGACGAGGACGCCAACGCCGTCCCCACGAACGACCGGGAGATCTCCCGCTTCATCACGCATGCCGAGATGAAGCTGATCACCGATCGGCGGGCCGCGGAGTCCTGAACCGCGCGTCAGCACCTGGGGGGTTCTCGCTCAACCCGTCACCATCACGCGCACTGCGCCAGGAGGAAAGCAGTCATGACCACGCACCGGCCACGCATCGTGGACCTCAGTGAGACCCAGCCCAACCGCAGGCGCGGAGGCGATCTGCGCGCCATGCTCACGCCGACAGCGGTGGGCGCCACCAGCGGCTTCATGGGGCTGGCGATCGTGCAGCCCGGCGACCGCATCGGAGAGCACTACCACCCGTACTCCGAGGAGTTCGTGTACGTCGTGAACGGTCTTCTGGAGGTGGACCTGGACGGTGAACCGCATGCCCTGCGGCCCGACCAGGGTCTGCTGATCCCTCCGCATGTACGCCACCGCTTCCGCAACGTGGGCGATGTGGAAGCGCGCATGGTCTTCCATCTCGGCCCGCTCGCCCCGCGCCCCGAGCTCGGCCACGTCGACACCGAGCACACCGAGCACACCGAGACAGCGGACCGGGCCGCGCCGCCAGAACGAGCCGAGGCCGCTTCATGACGCGGCGCGTGGCGGTCACCGGGGTCGGCGTCGTCGCCCCGGGCGGAATCGGCGCTCCGGCCTTCTGGGACCTCCTCGCGAACGGGCGCACCGCGACACGGGGCATCACCCTCTTCGATCCGGCCGGGTTCCGCTCCCGGATCGCCGCCGAATGCGACTTCGACCCGGCGGAGCACGGCCTCGGCGAGGAGGAGATCGCACGCGCGGACCGGTACGTCCAGTTCGCGCTGGTCGCCGCCCGGGAAGCGCTCGGCGACGCGGGGCTCGACCTGGAGAAGGTGGATCCCTGGCAGATCGGTGTCTCGCTCGGCACGGCAGTCGGGGGGACCACCCGACTGGAGCACGACTACGTCGCCGTCAGCGGCAGCGGCGCCCGCTGGGACGTCGACCACCGCCCGGCCGGCCGGCACCTGGAGCGGGCCTTCTCGCCCAGCTCCCTGGCCTCGGCGGTCGCCGAGGAGGTCGGCGCGCACGGTCCGGTGCAGACCGTTTCGACGGGCTGCACCTCCGGTCTCGACGCGATCGGGTACGCCTTCCAGTCCATCGAGGAGGGCCGAGTGGACGTGTGCATCGCCGGCGCTTCCGACTCGCCGATCACCCCCATCACGGTGGCCTGCTTCGACGCGATCAAGGCGACCTCGGCGAACAACAGCGACCCGGAGCACGCCTCCCGGCCGTTCGACGCCCGCCGGGACGGCTTCGTCATGGGCGAGGGCGGAGCTGTGCTTGTCCTGGAGGAGCTGGAACACGCCCGCGCCCGCGGCGCGACCGTCTACTGCGAGATCGCCGGCTACTCCACCTTCGGCAACGCCTACCACATGACCGGGCTGACTCCCGAGGGGCTGGAGATGGCCGAAGCCATCAATCAGGCCCTCGGTCACGCCCGGATAGACGGTTCGGAGATCGACTACGTCAACGCACACGGCTCCGGCACCAAGCAGAACGACCGCCACGAGACGGCGGCGGTGAAACGGGCCCTGGGCGCGCACGCCTACGACGTGCCCATGAGCTCCATCAAGTCCATGGTCGGTCACTCACTCGGAGCCATCGGTGCCATCGAGATCGCCGCCTGCGTCCTCGCGCTGGTCAACCAGACAGTGCCGCCGACGGCGAACTACGAGACCCCCGACCCCGAATGCGACCTCGACTACGTGCCGCGTACCGCACGTCCCACGAAGCTGCGCAGTGTCCTCTCGGTCGGCAGCGGCTTCGGGGGTTTCCAGTCCGCAGTGGCTCTGACCAGAACAGGCGGGAGGACACGATGAATGTCCGAGAGGCCCGGCGCACCGTCGTCACGGGCATTGGTGTCGTCGCCCCCAACGGCACGACCACGGAATCGTTCTGGAAGATGACGCTGGAAGGGGTGAACGTCCTCGACCGCGTCACCCGCGAAGGCTGCGAACATCTGCCGCTGCGGGTCGCCGGCGAGGTCCGGGGCTTCGACCCGGTGGCGCTGGTGGAAGAACGTTACCTCGTACAGACCGACCGATTCACGCATTTCGCGATGGCCGCGGCGGATCTCGCGCTCGACGACGCCCGGCTCGGCCGGGCCGACTACGAGAACACCCCGTTCGGCGTGGGGGTGGTGACCGCCGCCGGGTCGGGCGGCGGCGAGTTCGGCCAGCGCGAACTGCAACGGCTGTGGGGTCAGGGGTCCAAGTACGTCGGCCCCTACCAGTCCATCGCCTGGTTCTACGCCGCCAGCACCGGCCAGATCTCCATCCGGGGCGGCTTCAAGGGGCCGTGCGCCGTCGTCGCCAGCGACGAGGCGGGGGGCCTGGACGCGCTGGCGCACGCCGCCCGGACCATCCGCCGCGGCGCAGACGCGGTGGTCGTCGGCGCGGCCGAGGCCCCCCTGGCCCCGTACTCCGTCGTCTGCCAGCTCGGGTACGACGACCTGAGTGTCTGCGACGACCCCGCACGGGCGTACCGCCCCTTCACCGCCGACGCCTGCGGCTTCGTGCCGGCCGAGGGCGGCGCCATGCTCGTCGTCGAGGAAGAGGGAGCGGTACTGCGCCGCGGGGCGAAGGTCCGGGCCGAACTGGCCGGCCATGCGGCGACGTTCACCGGGGCGTCCCGGTGGGCGGAGTCCCGGGAGGGTCTGTCCCGGGCGATCAGCCGTGCGCTCCGGGAGGCCGACTGCGCGCCGGAGGAGATCGACGTGGTCTTCGCGGACGCGCTCGGCGTACCCGCGGCCGACCGCGCCGAGGCGCTGGCCATCGCCGACGCGCTCGGCGCGCACGGCAGGCGGGTACCGGTCACGGCGCCCAAGAGCGGGATCGGCAGGGCCTACTGCGGAGCGCCGGTGCTGGACGTGGCTGCCGCAGTGCTGGCCATGGAGGACGGTCTGATACCGCCCACCCCCAATGTGGTCGACGTGTGCCACGACCTCGACGTGGTCACCGGCCGGGCGCGCCCCGCCGAGTTGCGGACGGCGCTCGTGCTGAGTCGCGGCCTCATGGGTTCGAACGCCGCGCTTGTGCTGCGGCACCCCACCGACACCCACGCGTGAGAAGGAGAAGCCCCTCATGACCAATCCACTGACGTACCAGGAGCTGGCCGCGCTGATGAAGAAGGGCGCGGGAGTCACCGTCGACCCGAGCGAGATGGAGAGTCGGCCCGCGTCCGGCTTCGACGAGTTCGGCCTGGACTCGCTCGGCCTCCTCGGCATCGTGGGTGTGCTGGAGAACCGGCACGGCCAGGCGCTCCCCGCCGACGCGGACCGCTGCAAGACCCCCCGTGAATTCCTCGACCTGGTCAACAACACCCTTGTGACAGGAGCCTGAAGTGTCCGGACACACCGAGAACGAGATCACCATCGCCGCCCCCCTGGACCTGGTCTGGGACGTGACGAACGACCTCGAGAACTGGCCGCGGCTGTTCAGCGAGTACGCGTCCGTCGAGGTCCTCGAGCGGGACGGCGAGAGGACGAAGTTCCGGCTGACCATGCATCCCGACGAGAACGACAAGGTCTGGAGCTGGGTCTCGGAGCGCACCACCGACCGCGCCGCGCGGACGGTCGTCGCCCGCCGGGTCGAGCCCGGCCCCTTCCAGCACATGAACATCCGCTGGGTGTACTCGGAGGTCCCCGGCGGCACGAAGCTGCACTGGGAGCAGGACTTCGCGATGCGGCCCGACGCACCCGTCGACGACGCGTGGATGACCGACAACATCAACCGCAACTCCCGCGTCCAGATGGAACTCATCCGGGACAAGATCGAGCAGCGCGACCGTGAGCGGCGCACCGCCCCGGTCAGCGCCCGCTGACGTCCCGGCCGTCCACCCCGCCGCCCGGCGGGTACCAGAAAGGCATCCTCTCGATGCACCATGCTCTGATCGTCGCCCGTATGGCGCCGGATTCGGCGCCGGACATTGCCGAACTGTTCGCCGCCTCGGACGGCAGTGAACTGCCGCACCTCGTCGGCGTCACCCGGCGCAAGCTGTTCCAGTTCGGTGACGTGTACCTGCATCTGATCGAGTCCGACCGCCCGCCCGGCCCGGAGATCGCCAAGGTGCACCAGCACCCGGAGTTCCAGGATCTCAGCGACAAGCTCACTGCTTTCATCAGCCCGTACGACCCGAAGACCTGGCGTGGTCCGAAGGACGCGATGGCGCACGAGTTCTACCGGTGGGAGCGGGACTCCACCGCCTGAGCAGGAAAGAGCGATTGCCCCGGGTCCGGCTCGAGAGCCGGACCCGGGGCGATTCCACGGCCCGAAGTCGCCACGGTCCGAGGAGCGAACGGGTCAGGCGGGGACGACGCATTCGAATGCGTGCAGATACGCATTGACCGGACTGATGTCGCCGACGATCAGGCCGGCCTCCGCCATCCGGCTCATCAGACTCTCCCTGGTGTGCTTCGCCCCGCCGACATTGAGGAGCAGCAGCAGATCCATGGCCGTGGTGAACCGCATCGACGGCGTGTCGTCGACCAGGTTCTCGATGATCACGACCCGGGCACCCGGACGGGCGGCCGTCATCACATTGCGCAGCGTCCTGCGAGTGCTCTCGTCGTCCCATTCCAGGATGTTCTTGATGATGTAGAGATCGGCCTGGACGGGGATCTCCTCGCGGCAGTCCCCGGCGACGATGCGGGTCCGCCCGGCGAGCGGACCACCGTCCCGAAGCCGGGCGTCGGCCCGCGCCACCACGCCCGGCAGATCCATCAGCGTGCCGCGGACGGACGGGTGCTTCTCCAGCAGGCTGGCTAGCACGTGTCCCTGACCGCCGCCGATGTCGGCCACCTCGGACACCTCGGCGAGGTCGAGGAGTTCGGCGACGTCGAGCGCGGACTGCATGCTGGAGGTGGTCATGGCCCGGTTGAAGACCTGGGCCGACTCGTGCGCGTCCTGGTGCAGATAGTCGAAGAACCCCTTTCCGAACACCTCGGGGAAGACGCTCCCGCCGGTGCGCACCGCGTCGTCCAGGCGGGGCCAGACCTCCCAGGTCCAGGGCTCGGTGCACCACAGGGAGATGTACCGCAGGCTGTTCGGATCGTCCTCGCGCAACAGCCGGGACATGTCGGTGTGGACGAACTTGCCGTCCTCGGTCTCGGCGAAGATCCCGTAGCAGGACAGGGCGCGCAGCAGACGCTTCAGCGGCATCGGCTCGACGCTCAGCTCCGCCGCGAGCTCCTCCGCCCCGGCGGGCGTCTCTCCGAGCGCGTCGGCGACGCCCAGCCGGGCCGCCGCGCGCACGGCGGCGGCGCAGGCCGCGCCGAAGACGATCTCACGCAGCCGCATCCCCGGATGCGGGGTGAGGGGAGTGGTGGTGATGGGGGTGGTGCTCACGGTGGTCATACCGTCTCGCTTCTCCTCGTGCGGGGGAACATGGGTCAGCACATTCCGGTCGGTGCGGACGTCGCGCATACGTTGCGGGCGAAGCTGTTGCGCTGTGCGGTTTCCTGGTTGGCCAGGTCCGCGGGCCGGTTGCCCATCGCCCGGTTGTCGCTGATGGTGTTGCCGGTGTTGTGAGCGCCCACAAAGCTCTTGAACAGCACGATCCCGCCGGAGAGCGGTGTGGCGCCCACGTTGTTCTCGACGGTGTTCTTGCGCACATCGGTGTCCACGGTGCCGGTGAGGATGATCCCGGACCCCTGGATTGCGGGCAGTCGCTCGGTCTTGACGCAGTACTTGTTGTTCTTGGTGACCCGGTTGTCGTGGATGGACATCGCCCCGGCCTGCGGCTTGCCCTCGTCGCCCACGACGAAGACACCGCTGCAGTTGCCGGTGAAGGTGTTGTCGTGGACCGAGAGGTTGCGGACCCGGCGGACGGTGAGGCCGATCCGGTTGTCCGTCAGCGTGTTTCCCCGGACCTTGGTGCCGCGGGTGTCGGTCGCGCCGCCCTCCTCGTCCACGGTGTTCGCGACGAAGATGCCGGCGTCGCCGTTGGAGCGGGCGGTGTTGTCCCGGATGTCGGAGCGGGTGGACCGCTCCTGGGCGATGCCCCAGATGCCGTTGGACCGGGCCGTCACCTGCCGGACCGACAGTCCGTCGGTCCAGGAGGCCCAGACTCCGTTCTTCTTGAATCCGGAGACGGTCAGCGAGCGGATGCGTACACCGTCGACGGGCTTTTTTGACGTGCCCTGGACGCAGATGCCGTTGCCGGCCTTCGCGCAGGCGTTGGCTGCCTTGGTCCCGGTCGCGCTCGGCATGAGCACGGTCCCGGACGGGGCACCGCGCAGGGTCAGGTCTGCCTTCTTGATGAGGACACTCTCGTGATACGTGCCGGGCCGGATGTCGATGGTGTCACCCGGCCGGGCGGCATCCACCGCGGCCTGGATCGACTGGTCCGAACGCACCACGCGCACGACCGGGGAATCCACGGAACGGGAGGCAGCCGCGGTACAGGCCGGCACAGCGGCGCCCACGGCGCCGGCCGCCACGACAAGGCACAGGAGCTGTTTGGTGTGACGTTTCTTCATGAGCCGAAACTATGGGCGAACACTCCCCGATGCCACGCAGGGTGAGCGGTTGGACACATCACGTGCCTGAATGGCTTACGCCGGAACAACCGCTGCGCGCAAGTGGTGGACGCGCGGCGGCGCACTCGGGTGAGATTGCAAGGGTCGGTGCCTGTCCTCGCACCCGGGTCGGGCCGGGGTACGAGGAGGTGCGTTCAGGCATGCGGTCCGCGGCCGGGCGCGACGATCGAGCGGGCCCACCGGTAGTCGGCCTTGCCGCTGGGCGAGCGCTGGATCCGTGGGGCGATCACCAGCTGCCGGGGGATCTTGTATCCGGCGAGACGGGTCCGGCAGTGCGCCTGGACCTCGTCGAGCGAAGGTTCGGCCGCTCCCTCCCGCAGTTGCACCACTGCCGCGACGTGGTTTCCCCACCGTTCGTCGGGCACCCCGGCGACCAGCGCGTCGTACACGTCCGGATGGGACTTGAGCGCCTGTTCGACCTCCTCCGGGTACACCTTCTCGCCCCCGGTGTTGATGCACTGCGAGCCGCGGCCGAGGACCGTGACGATGCCGTCCGCGTCGACGGTGGCCATGTCGCCGAGCAGCACCCATCGCTCCCCGCCCTTGTGGAAGAACGTCTCCGCGGTCTTGCGGGGGTCGTTGTAGTAGCCGAGCGGCACGTGGCCGCGCTGGGCGATCCGGCCCGGCTCGCCCGGCGCCACCGGTTCGTACGTCGCCGGGTCGACGACCGCCGTACGGGAGTTGACCTGGATGCGGAACCCGTTCTCCGGCCCCGAGTCGGCCGTAGCGGTGCCGTTGAAGCCGGACTCCGACGAGCCGAAGTTGTTGAGCAGCATCACGGTGGGCACCAGCGACTGGAACTCCGCGCGCACCGAGTCGGACATGATCGCGCCCGAGCTGGAGACGGAGAACAGTGCCGAACAGTCGGTGCCCTTCAGTGGCCCCCTCAGCGCATCGATCAGCGGTCGCAGCATCGCGTCCCCGACCAGCGACACGCTGGTGACCTTCTCCTTCTCGATCGTACGGAGCACCTCCTCGGGGACGAACTTGCGGTGGACGACGACCCGCTGCCCGAAGTTGAACCCGATGAACGCGGTCAGCGTCGAAGTTCCGTGCATCAGTGGGGGAGTGGGGAAGAAGGTGATGCCCTCGCCGCCCGCGGCGACCCGCTCGGCCAGCTCCTGCGGGGTTTTCACCGGGTCGCCGGTCGGCGCGCCGCCGCCGAGACCGGAGAAGAAGAGGTCCTCCTGGCGCCACATCACGCCCTTGGGCATGCCCGTGGTGCCACCGGTGTAGATGATGAACTGGTCGTCGGCCGATCGGGGCGCGAAGCCGCGCCCGGAATCGCCGGCCGCCTCGGCGTCGGCGAACGCCACGGCATCCGGACCCGGGGCGCCCGCCGCCGGCGCACCGACTCGTACGAGATGGCGGAGCCCGGGCGCTTTCGGCGCGGCGGCCGCGACCCGCTCGTCGAACTCGGCGTCGAAGACCAGGGCCGCCAGATCCGCGTCCCGGTAGAGATAGACCAACTCGTCTTCCACATACCGATAGTTGACGTTGACCGGGACGATGCGTGCCTTGAGACAGGCCAGTACGGTCTGGAGGTACTCGATGCCGTTGTAGAGGTGGAGCCCGAGGTGCTCGCCGGGAGCCAGACCTGCGTCGATCAGATGGTGGGCGATCCGGTTGGCGGCGCCGTCCAGCTCCGCGTAGGTGAGCCGCCGCTCGGCACCCGTACCGGGATGGTCGAGATACACGAGCGCCTCGCGATCCGGGACCGCGTCGACGACCGACTCGAACAGGTCGGCAAGGTTGTACTCCACCGTTCCTCCTGACCCCGGATGCTGAGTGGTCCGGCGGTCATTAGAGCGCCGACCGGCACAACTGGGAAGAGGCGCCGCCGAAGAAATCTGACTGACTGTCAGAAAACTATTGAACTGGGCTCCCACCTACTGCAACCTGTTCTAGATCTGGAGACGGGAGGCAGGCAATGGGTGGTACGGAACACCTCACCGTGCAGCGCGAAGGCGCCACACTGGTGCTCACCCTGAACAGGCCGGAGGCGAAGAACGCGCTCTCGCTGCCGATGCTGGTCGGGCTGTACGACGGCTGGCTGGCCGCGGACGAGGACGACGGAATCCGCTCCGTCGTCCTCACCGGCGCAGGGGGTTCCTTCTGCGCGGGCATGGACCTCAAGGCCCTCGCGGGCAAAGGGATGGAGGGAGAGCAGTACCGGGACCGGATGACGGCCGACCCCGATCTGCATTGGAAGGCGATGCTGCGCCATCACCGCCCCCGCAAGCCGGTCATCGCCGCCGTCGAGGGGTACTGCGTGGCGGGCGGAACCGAGATCCTGCAGGGCACCGATATCCGTATCGCCGGTGCGAGCGCCACCTTCGGGCTCTTCGAGGTCAAGCGGGGACTGTTCCCCATCGGCGGCTCGACGGTACGGCTGCCGCGCCAGATCGCCCGCACCCATGCCCTCGAAATGCTCCTCACCGGACGCCCGTACAGCGCCGACGAAGCGGCCCGCATCGGGCTGATCGGCAGAGTCGTCCCCGACGGCACCGCACTGGAACAGGCCCTCGACGTCGCCGAGCGGATCAATGCCTGCGGCCCGCTGGCCGTCGAGGCCGTCAAGGCCTCCGTGTACGAGACCGCCGAAATGACCGAGACCGAGGGGCTCGCCGCCGAGCTGAAGCGCGGCTGGCCGGTATTCGAGACCGCCGACGCCAAGGAAGGCGCCCGCGCCTTCGCCGAGAAGCGCCCGCCCGTCTACCGGCGCGCCTGAGTCAAGGAGACAACCGTGCCCGACGTCCTCAGCGCACCACTGGTGGTCGAGTTCCCCTTCACCCGCTCCCTCGGTCCGGTCCAGAGCGCCTTCCTGACCGGGCTGCGCGAACGAACCGTGCTCGGCGTGCGGACCGGCGACGGAAAGGTCCTGGTCCCGCCCGTCGAGTACGACCCCGTCACCGCCGAGGAGCTGCACGAACTGACCGAGGTCGCCACCACCGGCACCGTCACCACCTGGGCCTGGAACCCGGCCCCGCGCCGCGACCAGCCCCTGGCCACCCCGTTCGCCTGGGTGCTGGTCGAGCTGGACGGGGCCGACACCGCCCTGCTCCATGTCCTCGACGCACCGGGACCCGAAGCCGTGCACACCGGCATGCGGGTCCGGATCCGCTGGGCCCCGCAGCGGACCGGTGCCATCACGGACATCGCCTGCTTCGAACCGTACGAGGGCGAGGCAACGGGCGAAAGCACCCCGCACAGCGGCGAGTTCGCCGACCCTGTCACCGGCATCGTCACGCCGGCCCGCCTCGACTACACGTACAGCCCCGGCCGTGCCCAGAGCGCGTACCTCAACGCCCTCTCCGAGCAGCGCACCGTCGGCGAGCGCTGCCCGTCCTGCCGCAAGGTGTACGTCCCGCCCCGCGGCGCCTGCCCCACCTGTGGTGTAGCCACCGCCGAACAGGTCGAGGTCGGCCCGCGCGGCACCGTCACCACGTACTGCATCGTCAACATCAAGGCGAAGAACCTCGACATCGAGGTCCCGTACGTCTACGCCCACATCGCCCTCGACGGCGCCGACCTCGCCCTGCACGGACGGATCGGCGGCATCCCGTACGACCAGGTGCGGATGGGCCTGCGGGTCGAGCCCGTCTGGACCGAGGGCGGCCGCCACCCCGACCACTACCGGCCCACCGGAGAGCCGGACGCCGACTACGACGCGTACAAGGAGCTGCTCTAGATGCGAGACGTAGCGATCGTCGCCTTCGCGCAGACGGACCATCTTCGGCGCACCGACGAACTCTCCGAGGTCGAAATGCTCATGCCGGTCCTGCATCAGGTCCTTGACGCGACCGGCCTCAGGGCGCGCGACATCGGCTTCACCTGCTCGGGATCCAGCGACTACCTCGCCGGCCGCGCCTTCTCCTTCACCATGGCCCTCGACGGCGTCGGCGCCCACCCGCCGATCTCCGAGTCCCATGTGGAGATGGACGGTGCCTGGGCGCTGTACGAGGCATGGGTGAAACTCCGGACCGGCGAGGCCGACACCGCCCTCGTCTACGCCTACGGGAAGTCCTCGCCCGGTGAGCTGCGCGACGTCCTCACCCGCCAGCTCGACCCGTACTACGTCGGCCCGCTCTGGCCCGACTCCGTGGCACTCGCCGCACTCCAGGCCCAGGCGCTCATCGACGCGGGCGAAGCCGACGAGGCCGCCCTCGCCTCGATCGCCGCCCGCAACCGCACCGCCGCCGTGGACAACCCGCACGCACAGCTCGCGGGCTCCGTCCCGGCCGGCGACTATGTCGTCCGGCCGTTGCGTACCGGCGACTGCCCGCCGGTCGGCGACGGCGCCGCAGCCGTGGTCCTCGCCGCCGGTGACACCGCGCGCTCTCTGTGCACCCGCCCGGCCTGGATCCGCGGCATCGACCACCGCATCGAGGCCCACAGCCTCGGAGTGCGGGAGCTGACCGAATCGCCGTCGGCCCGGCTCGCCGCCGAACGGGCCGGGGCCTTCGAACGGCCCGTCGACACAGCGGAGTTGCATGCCCCGTTCACCTCCCAGGAGGTCGTGCTGCGCAAGGCGCTCGGGCTCGATGACAGTGTCCGCGTCAACCCGTCCGGCGGTGCGCTCGCCGCCAACCCCGTCATGGCCGCCGGACTGATCCGGCTCGGCGAGGCCGCGGCCCGTATCCACCGGGGCGAGTCCGACCGGGCGCTCGCCCATGCCACATCAGGGCCCTGTCTGCAGCAGAATCTGGTCGCCGTCCTCGAAGGGGAGACCACCCATGTCTAAGGAGCCCGTGGCCGTCGTCGGCATCGGCCAGACCAAGCATGTCTCCGCCCGCCGGGACGTCTCCCTCGCCGGTCTCGTCCGCGAAGCAGCCGTACGCGCGCTGGAGGACGCCGCCCTGACCTGGGCGGACATCGACGCCGTCGTCATCGGCAAGGCACCCGACTTCTTCGAGGGCCTGATGATGCCGGAGCTCTATCTCGCCGACGCCCTCGGCGCGGTCGGCAAACCGATGCTCCGCGTGCACACCGCGGGCTCGGTCGGTGGTTCCACCGCGCTCGTCGCCGCCGGTCTCGTTGCCGCGCGGGTGCACCGCACCGTGCTCACCCTGGCCTTCGAGAAGCAGTCCGAGTCCAACGCCATGTGGGGTCTGTCGCTGCCCATCCCGTTCCAGCAGCCGCTGCTCGCGGGCGCGGGCGGCTTCTTCGCCCCGCACGTGCGCGCGTACATGCGCCGCACCGGGGCGCCCGACACGGTCGGTTCCCTCGTCGCCTACAAGGACCGGCGCAACGCGCTCAAGAACCCGTACGCGCACATCCACGACCCGGACATCACCCTGGAGAAGGTCCAGGCCGCACCGATGCTCTGGGACCCGATCCGCTACTCCGAGACCTGCCCGTCCTCGGACGGCGCGTGCGCGATGATCCTCACCGACCGGACGGGCGCCGGCCGTTCGCCGCACCCGCCCGCCTGGGTGCACGGCGGCGCGATGCGCAGTGAACCGACCCTGTTCGCCGGCAAGGACTTCGTCTCGCCGCAGGCGGGCAAGGACTGTGCGGCCGATGTGTACCGGCAGGCCGGGATCACCGACCCGCGCCGGGAGATCGACGCCGTGGAGATGTACGTCCCGTTCTCCTGGTACGAGCCGATGTGGCTGGAGAATCTCGGCTTCGCAGCCGAGGGGGAGGGCTGGAAGCTCACCGAATCCGGGGTCACCGAACTCGACGGCGACCTGCCGGTGAATCCCTCGGGCGGCGTGCTCTCCACCAACCCCATCGGCGCGTCCGGCATGATCCGCTTCGCCGAAGCGGCCCTGCAGGTACGCGGACAGGCGGGCGAACACCAGGTGCCGGGCGCCCGCAAGGCGCTCGGCCACGCGTACGGCGGCGGGGCGCAGTTCTTCTCCATGTGGTTGGTCGGAGCCGAGCCTCCTCGTACCTGAGGCGAGCGTCGTCCCGGGCCGGCCGAGCAAGCCTTGGCCGCGGCCTGTCCGGGACCGCCCGCGGTGGCTAGGCTTTGGCCGGGACGACTAGTGGGAGGAGCCGACGTGGCGGAGAGCACCACCACCCAGCAGACCTTTGCCGGCTGGGACAAGCCGGACCTCGACCTCAGCAACGCCGACTGGCAGTCGGGCACACAGGGTGCCGGGGATGTCCAGATCGCCTTCGTCGAGGGATTCATCGCGATGCGCAACGCCGGTAAGCCCGGCAGCCCTTCGCTGATTTTCACCCCGGCCGAATGGCGGGCCTTCGTGGTCAACGCCCGCGACGGCGAGTTCGACCTCACCTGACGGCGCGGCCCGCGTGGAGCGGACTCAGGGCCACAGCAGCTCGCGCACCCAACCGGCGTCCGTGACGCGATAGTTGAGCCGGGTGTGGTTGCGCTGTCCGTCGCCCTGCCAGAACTCCACGGTCTGCGGCCGCACCGAGTACAGGGTCCATCCCGGCGCCACGAGATCCGGCTCCCGCTCCACCCGGGCGAGCGACTGACGTACCGCCGCGTCACGTACCGCGAGATCCGTCAGCGGGCTGCTCTGCCGTCCGAGCAGCGCCTCCGCCCTGGCCCCCGGTCCACGGGCCAGGAAGTCCGCGGCGCTCCGCTCGGCGCCGTCGGCGACGACGGGGCCGCGCACCCGGACCTGGCGGGCCGACTGCGGCCAGTAGAAGGTGAGCGCGGCGAACGGGCGGTCCGCGAGATCGCGCCCTTTGACACTGCCCGCGTCCGAAGCGAACTGCCAGCCCTGCACGGATACGTCCTTGAGGATCAGCGTGCGGGCGGTGGGATTCCCGTCGGTACCCGCCGTCGACAGAGTCATCGCGTGCGGCTCGCGGACCCCGGAGTCCAGCGCGTGCAGCAGCCACTCGGTGAACAGTTCCACGGGCGTGTCAGGGGCGGTCCGCGGATCGAATGCGGGCAACTCGCCCTGGAACACCTCGATGTCACGCAGCAACTGACGCAGCTCGGTCATGCCGGTTCCTCCCCCGTACCTAATGGTTATGGTCGACGCTACCATTAGCCTCATGTCCGACACCCGACTCGCCCTCGACCTGGCCCTCACCGTCCGCCACGACGGACGGGGCGGTGTCGCCGACGACCTCGGCACCCCGGAGGGGCTGACCGCCTGGGTGCGCGAACGGCCCGGCCTGTTCGGGCCCGTCCCGGGGGCCGGCGGCCGGGCGGCCGACTCCGCGCCGGCCGATGTCCCGGCGGTCGATGCCTGGGAGGCCGACGACGAGAGCCTCGCTGCCGTACGGTCCCTGCGTGCCGCCGTCCGGGCGCTCTTCGCGCACGCCGTACGTCCCGACGAACCGAGTCCCGCCGACGCCCGGCACCTGATGCCCGTACCCGAGGCACTCGACCGGCTCAATGCCGCGGCCGCAGCTGTCCCGACCGTCCCGCGTCTGGACTGGCCGGACGCGGGCGACCCCCTCGCCTCCCACCACCCGGCCGGCGCAGCGCGGCTCAAGGACGCCCTGCCCGCCGCTCTGGCCCGCGCCCTGATCGGCTTCCTCGCCGGACCGGACCGCGCCGCACTGCGTGCCTGTCACGCCCCACGGTGCGTGCGCTACTTCATCAAGGAGCATCCCCGCCAGGAGTGGTGCAAGCCCTCCTGCGGCAACCGCGCCCGGGTGGCCCGCCACCATGAGCGGCACCGCTCGTCGCACCCGTAGCCGGGTGAACCCCCGTAGCGTGGTGATCATGACTGGTGAGCGCGACCTGCGAACCCTGCTGAGCGGTATGAGGCCGGAGCTGAACGCCGGCCGGTACGTCTTCACCACGGTGCCCGACGGTGCTGCGCCCACCGGTGTCGCTCCCGTGGTGACGGTCACCGAGTGCGAAGGGCTGACCCTGGTGCTCCCGGAGGAGGAAGCCGTCGCCGCAGGGCTGACGTACGACTATGTCGCGGCCTGGATCACCCTGCGCGTCCACTCCGCGCTGGACGCCGTGGGGCTCACCGCCGCCGTGGCGCTCGCTCTCACCGACGCAGGGGTGAGCTGCAATGTGGTGGCCGGCTACCACCACGACCACCTGTTCGTCCCACACGGACGCGGTACCGAGGCGGTGGGTGTCCTGGAGGCGCTGGCCGCGGAGTCCGGCCAGGATGCGCCGGACATGCCCTGACCCGCCGGTCGGCGGTCCGACGTGCGCGGGCCCGGCTCCGCAACGTGAGCCGGGACACGTAACATGGCTGCATGTCCTTCCTCCGCCGCCGTAGCGCCGCCACACCCGCGGGCCCGGATTTCGACGTCCTGGCCATGGACCCGGGGGACTGGCCCGGAAACCTCGGCGCCGGTCTGCTGCCCGCACCCGACGGGAGCTGTCAGGGTGTCTTCCTGCGGTACGACCTGTTCGGCGGCCGCGGCCCCGCGATGATCATCGGTAATCTCCCGGAGGGTTCGCCCGCCCGCGAGACCGAGGAGGGCCAGGTCCCGTTCGAGGTCGCCCAGCTGCTGCTCGCGCTGGAGAACGACGAGCCGGTCGAGGTGACCGGCACCGACGACATGCCGGTGATGCAGGGCGACAACCTGCTGATCGTCCGCCGGGTGAAGCTCTCCGAGACCCGGATCTCCTGCGTCCAGTTCGACCGCAGCGACGGGGTGCTCGTCACCATCGCCAGCTGGGACCGGCCCATCACCGATGATCTGTACACCCTGCTGAAGCCACTGCCCGCCGAGCTGTTCCAGCAAGGCTGAAACGTCCCTGCCACGGCCGTCCGCACCGATCCGGACGGCCGCGGGGCACTTTTGTCCAACCCTGCGCAGCCTCTGTCCAAGAGGCTGCTTTGTCATGCACCTTGTCCGAGCAGTCGTCGGACCTTTAGCGTCGTGCGTCATGACACCCGGGATGACGCGACGCACCACAGTGAAGACAGCCATCGGCGCAACAGGTGCCCTGGCGCTGGGAGTTCCCGCACTCGCCGGAACGGCGGCTGCCGCCATTACCTCCGATGAATCGCCCGGATCGCAGGGGCCGGAGGGGGCCAGGACACTGGTGGACCCGGTGCTCTGGTATCGGGCCCCCGCCGCCGACTGGGAACGCGAGTCACTGCCCATCGGCGGTGGCGCCCTGGGCGCGAGCGTCCACGGAACGCTCGCTTCGGAACGGCTCACCTTCAACGAGAAGACGCTGTGGACCGGCGGCCCCGGCTCCGCCCAGGGCTACGACTTCGGGAACTGGACCGCCCCCAGACCGGGCGCCCTCACCGCAGTGCAGCAACGCCTCGACAGCGAGGGTGCGATCGATCCGGACTCGGTCGCCGCGGAGCTCGGCCAGGCACGCCGCGGCTACGGCGCCTACCAGGTCTTCGGCGACCTGCTGCTCGATCTGCCGAATGCCCCGGCCGCCCCCGACGCCTCCTACCGACGCGCCCTCGACCTGCGGACGGCGCTCGCCACCGTCACCTACACCCACCAGGACGTCCACCACACCCGGGAGTTCTTCGTCTCCCACCCCGGCAGCGTCATCGCCGGGCGGCTCGGAGCGGACCGCCCGGGACGGGTCTCCTTCACCCTGCGCTACACCTCGCCGCGCAGCGACTTCACCGCGACCGCAGCTGGAGACCGGCTGACCGTACGGGGCGCGCTGAAGGACAACGGGCTGCGCTTCGAAGCCCAGATCCGGGTCCGCACGAGTGGCGGCCGCGTCACCGCCGGGCCCGACGGCACGCTGACCGTCACCGATGCCGACAGCGCCTGGTTCGTCCTCGCCGCTGCCACCGACTACGCCGACCACTATCCGGCCTACCGGGGCGACGACCCGCACCACACGGTCACCCGCACGGTGGACGAAGCGGCCGGAACGTCGTACGAGAAGATCCGGGCCGCCCATGTACGTGACCACGGGACGCTCTTCGACCGGGTCGCCCTCGACATCGGCCAGCAGCTGCCCGACCTGCCGACCGATCAGCTGCTGGCCCGGTACACGGGCGGAACGAGCCCCGCCGACCGGGCGCTCGAAGCGCTCTTCTTCCAGTACGGCCGCTACCTGCTGATCGCTTCCTCGCGGGCCGGTTCGCTGCCCGCCAACCTCCAGGGCGTCTGGAACAACTCCACCACCCCGCCGTGGTCCGCCGACTACCACAGCAACATCAACCTCCAGATGAACTACTGGCTCGCCGAGGTCACCAACCTGGCCGAGACCACCGCACCGTACGACCGCTACATCGAGGCGATGCGCGCGCCGGGGCGCCGGACAGCGAAGGAGATGTTCGGGACGGCCGGCTGGGTGGTGCACAACGAGACCAATCCGTACGGCTTCACCGGGGTCCACGACTGGTCGACCGCCTTCTGGTTCCCCGAGGCCGCCGCCTGGCTCACCCAGCAGATGTACGAGCACTACCGGTTCAGCGGCTCCACCGGCTATCTGCGCTCCACCGCCTATCCCGCGATGAAGGAAGCCGCCGAGTTCTGGCTGGCCAATCTGCGCACCGACCCGCGCGACGGGCTGCTCGTCGTCACCCCCAGCTACTCTCCCGAGCACGGCGACTTCACCGCGGGCGCCGCGATGTCCCAGCAGATCGTCCATGATCTGCTCACCAACACCCTGGAGGCCGCCCGCACGCTCGGCGACGCCCCCGCCTTCCGCAGCCGCCTGCGGACGACCCTCGACCGGCTCGACCCCGGGCTGCGGATCGGCTCCTGGGGACAGCTCCAGGAGTGGAAGACCGACCGGGACGACCCTGCCGACGACCACCGTCATGTGTCGCACCTCTTCGCCCTCCATCCCGGGCGGCAGATCGAACCCGGCAGCAACTGGGCCGAGGCGGCCAAGGTCTCTCTCGGAGCGCGTGGCGACGGCGGCACCGGCTGGTCCAAGGCATGGAAGATCAACTTCTGGGCGCGGCTGCGCGACGGCGACCACTCCCACAAGATGCTCGCGGAACAACTGAAGAGCTCCACCCTCCCCAACCTCTGGGACACTCACCCGCCGTTCCAGATCGACGGCAACTTCGGTGCCACGTCGGGCATCGCCGAAATGCTGCTGCAGAGCCAGTACGACGTGATCGAGATCCTCCCCGCCCTCCCGGCCGGCTGGCCTGAGGGATCGGTCCGCGGGCTGCGCGCCCGCGGAGGATTCACCGTCGACATCGAATGGTCCGACGGGCAGGCCCGCCGTGTGGTGATCACGGCGGGCCGAAGCCGCGAAGTGACCGTCCGCAGCTCCCTGTGGCCGAGCGGCGAAAGAACCTTCAAGGCCCGCGCGGGCGGCCGCTACACGCTGGTGGCGGAGGGCTGAGCGAACAGCGCGGTGACCCGCGCCGCCGAGACACCGAGCCCCGTGGGACCGCTGAGGTGCCACGGGGTGCCGGAGCCCCGCCGCAGGTCCCCCTCGCGGTAGCGGCGGCAGTCCCGGTGCCAGATCAGGATGCCGGCGATCCAGTGCTCGAGCTCCTCCACGTAACCCGCCAGGATCTCCCTGGCCTCGGAGTCCAGCCCGAAGTCGTCGTACAGGACCGGGAGTTCCTGCTCAGCGACGTGGAGGAACTGGCGCAGCCGCGAGTTCATCAGGTCGTGCACGATCGCCACCGCGGTCGGATAGTCGACCCCGAAGAAGTTCTGCACGACCAGGACGCCGTTGTGCACCTCACCCTCGTACTCGATCTCCTTCTGGTACGAGAACAGGTCGTTGAGCAGCGCGGCATAGTCCGACGCCGCGTTCTCCAGGGAGCGCAGCGGGCCGCTGCGGTAGATCTCCTCCGGCACCTTCTTGCCGTGACCGAGCCGGCACAGACTCATCGTGAGGTCCGAACCGAACGTCAGCCGCCGCATCTCGATGTAGTCCACCGGGTCCGGGATGCGGTTCTGTGCCTGGTTGGCCAGCTCCCAGAGCCAGCTCGCCGTCATCGACTCGATGGCCGTGCGCAACGCGCGCCGCGCGCGGTCGTCCGTCGGGGCCGCCGTCCGCTGCCAGAGATCGGCGAGACCGCGCTCCAGCGCATTGACCGGCTCCGGCGTCGCGGAGCCGTCCAGCGGCATGAACAGCGAGAGACGCTCATTGGCCAGCCGCGCCCCGGCCAGGTCCCGGGCCCGCCCGTGCACCACCGGGAACCAGTCGTCGCCGTATGTACCCCAGGCCAACCATCCCGAGGAGAGATCCAGCTCGTCCGCCGTCGCGTCCGGGTGCAGACCCGCCGCGCACAACGGCAGATCGATTGCGACGAGCCGCTCCTCGTCCCAGATGTGCGAGCCCGGCACCCCCGGCTGCGCCTCCAGGATCCCCATCCGGCGCGCCCAGTCGACGAGCCGGACCCGCGCCCCGTCCAGATGCGGACTGAGCGTCGTACCGAACGGCAGGTCGAATTCGGGCAGCAGTGACGGGCCGACGTGCCGGTAGGGCACATGGGTGTGGCTGCGCAGCCGGGCCGGCTCCGAGCGCGGTGTGAAGCGGATCGACGCGGCGGACATACCGAAGCCGACGGCGGCCTCGCCCGCCCCGCCGTCGTTCATGTAGCGGCTGGAGCGCATGTGCCACTCATGGCCGCCGGACTGCCAGTCCTGCAACCCCTTGACGTACGCGAGCACCGCCGCGGTCTCCGTCGGATCGAGCCCCTTCGCCGCGCACAGCGGCCCGAGTTCGGTGAGCGCGGTGTTCTCGAACTGCTGGAGCCGTGAGGTCAGCAGATCGTTCACCGCCTCGGCGGCCTCCTGGGTGGAGCAGTTCAGAAACGTCTCCAGCACCAGCACACCGTTGCTGTTCTCGCCCTCGTCCTCGACCTCCCGCTGGTACGAGAAAAGGTCGTTGCGCAGATGCACACCGTCGGAGAAGGCGTCCCGCAGCACCCGCAGCGCCCGCTCGTCGGCCACCGAATCGGGGACCTCGGCGCCCGCCGCGTACTCCACGAGCCCCGCCGACCATGGCGCGCCACCCACCTTGCGGCGCATCTCGATGTACTCCACGGGGTTCGCGATGCGGCCCTCGTTGATATTGGCGAGTTCCCACAGCGACTCGTTGAGCAGGTTCTCGGTCGCCTCCGCGAACCGGGCCCGCCAGGCGTCGGACATGCTCGGCACCGTCCGCTCCCACAGATCGGCCAGCCCCGCCTCGACCGGGTTCGTCGGCTCGGGTGTCCGCGCCCCTCGTTCCATCGGCATGAACGCCGGCAGCCGGTCCAGATACTGCTTGCCGCCCTCCCGGTCGGGGGTGCGCTTGAACAGCTCCAGGAAGTGGTCGTCGAAGAAGAACACCCACACATACCAGTCGGTGACCAGTGACAGGGCCTCCGCCGAGCAGTCGGGGTGGGTGTACGCGCACAGCAGCGCGTAGTCATGGGAGTCGAGATCCTTCTCCTCCCAGATGCCGGACCCTTCCACCATCCCTATGCTGCGCGCCCAGGACTTGGTGTGCTGTCGCGCCTCCTCGACATGGGGGTTGAGCCGCGCCGGATACGCAACATAGAAGTCCGGCAGGGTGAAGGGCTGAGCCATGTGCGTCCGGCCTTTCCGAGGAATTCCGCGCGGGGCTCGCGCGGACCTTTCGTGTCCGCGCGAGCACTACCCTTCGGCCGTCCGGGGCACGCACACCAGGAATTAGTCACACAAAAGGTACGCGTGTATGCGGGGTGCCGACGGACCGCGGCGCAGGCCCGTCCGCTCCGTAAAACTCAGGTAACGCCCCACCGCCACACAGTCGTTGCTTCCTGACCTTCGCAGGTCAGAGCCCCTGCCAGTGGTCTGGTCCAGTGGCTCGTCCGACAACCCTCCTTGTGCTCTTGACGCGCTATCACCTCAGGTCACAGAGTGTGCGCCCATAGCCGAAAAGTGACATCGGATCACGTACGACTTTCGAAGCGCGCAGTTCCAAGAAGGGTTGTCATGACGTCCAAGCAGAGGACCAGACTCACGCTCGCCCTGACCACCGTCGGCGCCCTGAGTCTCGCGCTGCTCTCTCCCGCGGCGCAGGCCGGAGCGGACGGGGTGCGGCCCGAGTGTCCCCGCGGCCTCGACTGCGACTGGGTCCCGGCGGCCTATCAGCAGACCGGCGATCCGGCCGACAAGGAGACGTACGGCAACTACGACACCGCGGACCGCCCACACAGTAACAAGATCAAATTCATCGTTCTGCATGACACCGAAGAAGACTTCGACACCACCCTGAAGATCTTCCAGAACCCGCTGAAGCAGACCTCGGCCCACTACGTGGTGCGCTCGGGCGACGGCCATGTCACCCAGATGGTCAAGGACAAGGACGTCGCCTGGCAGGCGGGCAACTGGTACGTCAACACCCACTCCATCGGCATCGAGCAGGAGGGTGTCGCCGTCGAGGGCGCCAAGTGGTACACCCCGGAGATGTACAACTCGACGGCGAAGCTGGTGCGTTATCTCGCCGCCAAGTACGACATCCCGCTCGACCGGCAGCACATCATCGGCCACGACGGCGTTCCGCCCACCAGCGCGGCCGGTACCAAGAACATGCACTGGGACCCGGGAACGTACTGGGACTGGAACCGCTTCATGGCACTGCTCGGCAAGCCGACGACCGTGCCGAGCGCACCGAAGAGCAGCCCGCTCGTCACCGTCAGCCCCCGCTTCAAGGACAACAAGCAGGCGTTCCGGGACTGTGAGAAGAACGTCGACCTGCCGGTTCAGGGCAGCAGCGCCGTCCCGCTCCACACAGAACCGTCCGCCGACGCACCGCTCTTCTCCGACCCGGGCCTGCACACCGACGGCTCGCCCGGCACGAACTGCGCGGCCGACTGGGGCAGCAAGATCAGCGCGACTCAGCAGGCGGTGGTCGCAGACCACGCGCCCGGTTGGACGGCGATCTGGTGGTACGGCCAGAAGGCCTGGTTCGAGACTCCCGCGAAAGCCCGGACCACCGTGCCGACCGCCGGCTACGTCGTCCGGCCGAAGGCCGGCCGTACCGATGTGCCGGTGTACGGGGTGGCCTACCCGGAGAAGTCGGAGTACCCGGCGGACTTCGCGGACCAGCGGGTGGGAACACCACTGCCCTACACCATCAAGGCCGGACAGTCGTACCCCGGCGGGGGCGAGGCGCCGACCGGGTTCTTCTACGCGCCGACGATCGATGCGTCGTATCCGCTGGACCACATGTACTTCAAGGGCGGGGAGAAGTACGTGACGGTGCAGATCGGGCACCGGATCGCGTTCGTTAAGGCGTCGGAGGTGGATGTGGTGCGGGTGCGTTGACGGCTCGGGGCGAGCGGGCGGGGCCCTGCAGGGGCTCTGCCCCCCGAACCCGCCCCCGCTCCGCATTTATCGGAGGGGCTGCACGCAACAGCGCGCTGCGGGCCCGGTGTGTCGGCACCGGACCCGCAGCGCGCATCCCTTGTGGAGCCGCGTCAGCGAGTGCCGACCGCAGCACGCACAGCCCGCCGGGCCATCGCGCAGTCGTCGTGCAACCGGCGCAGCAGCAGCCGCTGCTCCTCGCCCGACGACAGCACCCCCGGACGCTCCTGACCGCCGCCCGCGGGCGTGGTCTCCCGCATCGCCCGCTGCACAGCCGTCTCGTACGTGCGGATCTCCCGCGTCAGTACGAGCATCAGGTTCACCAGGAACGCGTCCCGCGCCGCCGGACCCGTGGCCTGTGCCAGCTGGCTGATCTGCCGCCGCGCGACCGGCGCGTCACCCAGCACCGCCCACAACGTCGCCAGGTCGTACCCCGGCAGATACCAGCCCGCGTGCTCCCAGTCCACCAGCACCGGACCCGTCGGCGACAGCAGGATGTTGGAGAGCAGGGCGTCACCGTGGCAGAACTGCCCCATGCCCTGACGGCCGCCCGCATGCGCCAGGCCGTGCAGCAGCTTCTGCAGGTCACCCAGATCACGGTCGGTGAAGAGACCCAGCTCGTGATAGCGGGCGATGCGTGAGGCGTAGTCCAGCTGGGCGTCGAACAACCCGGCGGCCGGTCGCCAGGCGTTGACCCGGCTGATCGCGCCGAGCGCGGCCCGTACATCGGCCCTGGGCGGAGCCTCCGACGGGTGCCTCGTCAGCGCCGCCACACGTCCTGGCATCCGCTCGATGACCAGCGTGCAGTTCTCCGGGTCCGCTGCGATGAGCCGCGGCACCCGGACCGGCGGACGGTGCCGGACGAAAGCCCGGTATGCCGCTATCTCGTGGCGGAACCGCTCCGACCAGACGGGGGAGTGGTCGAGTAAACACTTCGCCACCACCGTCGTGCGTCCGGTGGTGCCGACGAGCAGTACCGAACGCCCGCTGCGGCGCAGCACCTGGACCGGGTTGAACTCCGGGCAGATCCGGTGCACCGAGGCGATCGCCATCCTCAGCTGCGCGCCTTGCGGACCGGACAGATCCAGGCGCCCGCTGAGCAGTGGGGCGCCCGGCCCCGCCGGCCGCCGGGGCCGGACGGTGCCGGGCGCCGACGGACCGGCATGCGGGGCGAGGTACGGTCCGGCGCCCGCCCCCATGGGACGCAGGGGCCGGGGCGGGGCGGACACGGAGGACGATGCTGTGTACATGGGCGAGACAGATCCCTTCGTGCGCCGACAAGTTGCGTGCGCCGCCCCGGCCGGCGGCCGTTCGGCACCCTGGGGAGTGCCTAGGGCTGCCGGGCGGGGTGGCGCTTTCCTACCTGACACCGGTGCGCGGGTGGCAGACCATCTGGCGGACCCTGGCGAACCCTGGCGAATAGTCGCAAGGCATCTGACAGAGGGTTACTGTCAACTCAGCCGAGAACCTGGGGGCTTGACGTGACCGGAGAACCCAACACCCGTCTGTCGGATCTGTTCGGCCTTGCCGGCTGGTCCAAGGGCGAACTCGCGAGAATGGTGAACCGGCAGGCGGCGGCCATGGGCCACCCGCAGCTGGCCACCGACACCTCGCGCGTGAGGCGCTGGATCGACATGGGGGAGTCCCCCCGCGATCCCGTGCCCGAAGTGCTGGCAGCCCTGTTCACCGAGCGACTCGGTCGTGTCGTGACCATCGAGGACCTCGGGTTCGGCCGGCGCGGGCGTGTGGGGAAGCGGCAAGAGGTCGGGACGGAACACAATCCCGACGGTCTGCCGTGGGCGCCCGAACGGACGGCAGCGGTCCTCACCGAATTCACGGGAATGGACCTCATGCTCAACCGACGCGGCTTGGTGAGCGCGGGCGCCGCGCTCGCCGCAGGATCGACCATCACCGGCCCCATGCACGACTGGCTGCACACCGACCCCGTGTTGGCGGCCGACGCTCCACGGATCGACGACCCCCTCCATGCGGACCCGGCCGGCTTCGACCGGTACGAGGCCGCACCCATCGGATCGGAGGAGATCGAAGCGCTCGAACGGTCCGTCGAGGTGTTCCGCGCCTGGGACGCCTCCCGGGGCGGCGGACTCCAGCGCAAGGCGGTCGTGGGCCAGCTCAACGAGGTGGGCGGCATGCTCGCCTACCGCCACCCCGACCATCTGCAGCGCCGCCTCTGGGGCGTTGCCGCCAACCTCGCCGTGCTCGCCGGATGGATGTCCCACGACATCGGCCTCGAACCCACCGCCCAGAAGTACTTCGTCATCGCCGCCCATGCGGCACGCGAGGGCGGCGACCGCCCGCGCGCGGGCGAGGCGCTCTCCCGGGCGGCCCGTCAGATGGTGCACCTGGGCCGTCCCGACGACGCGCTGGACCTGATGAAGCTCGCCAAGTCCGGTTCCGGGGACATGGTGCTGCCACGCACCCAGGCGATGCTGCACACCATCGAGGCCTGGGCGCAGGCGTCCATGGGCCGGGGACAGGCCATGCGGCGTACGCTCGGCAAGGCCGAGGAGCTCTTCGTATCGGACAAGGGCGATGTGCCGCCGCCCAGTTGGATGCAGCTGTTCGACGAGGCGGACCTGCACGGCATGCAGGCCCTGGCGTTCCGCACGCTCGCCGAGCACGAGCCGTCGGTGGCCGTCATCGCCCAGCGCCACGCCAAGCAGGCCCTGGAACTGCGCGCCAACGGGCGCCAGCGCTCCAAGATCTTCGACTACATTTCGCTCGCCTCGGCGTGCTTCATCGCCGACGACCCGGAGCAGGCCGACCGATATGCGCGGCTCGCCCTGGTGACGATGGGGGAGACCTCCTCGCACCGAACCTGGGACCGGCTGCGCGAAATGTACCGGCTCACAGGTCAGTTCGCCGGGTACGCGAAGATCGAGGACCTGCGTGAGGAGATCAATCTCGCGATGCCGCAGAGCTCCGTGATCAAGCGGCCGAGAAGCTCGGAGATCTGATCCAGGGGCGCTGCGACGACTGAGCGCCGGTCACCCACCGTCCGGGCACCGCACGACACGAGCAGGCGGCTTCCACCTGCGTCCCTGTGCTGTGTCGCACCGGCTGTGCACTCGTGCCCTTCGATCCGACCCGGTCTCACACCTCGACCCGGGCCCACATCCCGACCCGGGCTCTTACACCCCGATGCGGGCGATCAGCACGCATGCGTCGTCCAGGCGCTCGGTGCCACCGAACTCCTCGACGACCGTCCGTACGCACTCCTGTGCCGTGCGCGCCTCGGCGAAGCGCGGTGCGAGCGCGAGCAGTGCCTCCGGGCCCGCACCCCGGTCGCTGCGGCGGGTCAGTCCGTCGGTGTGCAGAACCAGCACATCGCCGGGCAGCAGGGTCACTTCGTCCTGCTCGTACGCCACCGAGGAGGCCGCGCCGAGCAGGACCCCGTCCGGTGACGGCAGAGGTCGTCCCGCTCCGTTGCGGAACAGCAGCGGTGCGGGGTGGCCGGCCTGTGCCCAGGCGAGCGTGCCGGTCACGGGGTCGAAACGGCAGCACATCGCACTGCCGAGCGCGGGCTGCACCGAAGCTTCGAGTAATTGGTTGAGGTGGCCCATCAGGGCGCCCGGCTCGATGCCCGCCACCGCCATCCCGCGCAGCGCACCCAGCAGCATCGCCATGGCCGAGGTGGCCGGGATGCCGTGACCGGTCAGATCGCCGACCGTGAGCAGTGTCCTGCCGTCCGGCAGTTCCAGCGCGTCGTACCAGTCGCCGCCGATCAGATCACTGGCATGCGAAGGCAGGTAGCGGGCCGCGACATCCAGTGCGCCGGGTCCCTGCTGCGGGAGCAGCAGCGAGCCGCGCCATGCGGGGAGTACGGCCTCCTGGAGCTCTACCGCCATCCGGCGTTCGGTCTGGGCCATGTGCTGCTGGCGCCGGAGCGTGTCACCGGTCTGGCGCGCCACGCGCTGACTGCGCCGCAGCTCGCTGACATCCCGCAGGACGGCCCACATGGAGGCGGTGCAGCCGTCTGCGTCGAGAACGGGCTCGCCCATCATGTGCAGGGTGCGCATCCGGCCGTCGGCCCGCAGGATGCGGAACTCGCCGTCTATCGGCTTTCCGTCGACCAGACAGTCCGTCACCAGCGTGGTGAGCAGCGGCTGGTCCTCGAGGAGCAGCACGGACGGAAGCTCGTCGAGCGACAGCGGTCCCGCATCCGGGAGGCGGCCGAAGATCTCGAACAGCTCCTCCGACCAGCTGACCTCGTCGGTCAGCAGATTCCACTCGGCGCTGCCCACCCGGCTCAGCAGCGACCCGGCCTGCGGATCGGTGGCGGGCTCCTGCTCCGCCCGCTCCGCGTCCTGTGCCGGCTGCTCCGCGGTCCCGGGCGGCGGTCCTTCCTTGAGCTGACCCAGATGCGTGCCGAGATCGTCGAGATGATGGACCGCCAGCTCACAGAGCGCGCGCTGCCAGCGCAGCTGCGGATCGTCCTCGTCGACCAGCGCCGCGTCCCGCCGCACGGCATCCACATCTCCGCGCAGCCGACGAGTCCGGTTGATCAACACGTCGACGGCATCGCGCTCGGGAGGCTGTGGGGCGGGGCGGTCCGCGGACAGATGGGACGGCATCTCGTACTCCGATACAGGCGCGGCACAACCAGGTCTGAAAGGGTGGACCGAAGACGACTGTGGCACAGGCGGCGGGAGCCCGTAAGTAGTTTGGCAACACTCGATGCGGTGTTGCTTCTGGCATATGCCACAGGCTGCGCAGAGCGTCGGTTCTTCGAACAGCCTTGCTTCCCACGGCCGTTGATGCAAGTCATCCGGCGCGTGCGGCCCGCCGCACGCCTGCGCGCGCCCGTTCCTGCGCGGGTCACCGCACCTGATAGGGGCATATGCGCCGGAGGAGCCTCCGTTGCCGGGGTGACGCCCCGTCGGACCGTGGCCCGGGTTCGCCGGGCTGCGGGCCCGTCCGTCACGTGTTCACGGCGGCGCTCGCGACGGTGGTCACGGTCTCGGGGCCGGTGCAGGGCCCGACGGTGGGGAGGTCGATGCCCGGATGGAGCGCGCACGGTGGATCTTCTCGGTCCGTCTTGGGGCCGGGCCTCGATGCCGGGCATTCAAGGCTGGATCACCGCTCGATCCCGGTCCCTCCGGGCGAGTGTCCGGGACGGGAATGCGGCCCGTCCCCCTCGCGTTACAGCACCAGAACGAAAACGACACCCATTCCCACAAGGAGGGGATGAGGGTCGGTGACAGCGTCCGGAGGTGCCCATGGCACGCAGTGAAGCCCGCCCCGTCGTCACTCTGAGGTCGACCGCCGGCACGGGACAGACCTATGTGACACGCAAGAGCCGTCGCAACAACCCCGACCGGCTGGTCCTGCGCAAGTTCGACCCGGCCGCCGGGCAGCATGTCCTCTTCCGCGAGGAACGCTGACCTGTCGGACACGGCCGGCAACGGCAGTCCGCCCCACTCGTGATGCCAAGGAAGGAACGCATATGAAGCCCCGCATCCACCCCGTCTCCCGCCCGGTCGTCTTCCGCGACCGCGCCGCGGGGGTCGCCTTCCTGACCCGGTCGACCGCTGACGCCGATCAGCGCGTGGAGTGGGAGGACGGCAAGAGCTACCCGGTCATCGATGTGGAGACCTCGTCGGCGAGCCACCCGTTCTACACCGGGACCAACCGGGTGGTGGACACCGCGGGCCGGATCGAGCAGTTCCGGCGCCGCTACGGAACGACGGTGCCCTCCGGGCAGTGAAGCCCCGTGCGACGCGTCACAGTGGGCGGTGTCGATTCCGGGGAACAGGGCGCGATGGTTTATCGTTCACCTATATGTGGATGACGCGCTGAGCGCCCACACCCAAGCTGCCCCGGCTGGATTCCCCCGATCCGGCCGGGGCTTCTCGCTGTCCGGCCGTTCCTCACCTCCGGGACGGTCGCCCCGGCACCGCCTCGACGAGCAGGGCACCCGCCGCCAGCGCCGCGGCGACCCAGGCAGCGGCGCCCGGCCAGAGCCGGACCGTCAACGCGGTCGCCGTCGCACCCGCCACGACAGCGATCAGCCGGCCCATCACCCAGCCGTCCTCGCCACGCAGGGACCGCAGCGCCACCCGCCCGACAAGTGACGTCAGCGTGCCGGTGAAGTAGTTGGTCGGCGTTGCACGGATCCGGCCCTGAATCCCCATCGCCAGGGAGATCACCGCCAACAGTCCGAGCCGGTCCCCGTCGGACGTTATCAGCTCCAGCCCCCACAGCACGGCGCCCGCCGTGAGCAGCACCACCTCGACCAGCAGCATCATCGGCAGCCGCCACCGCAGCTCCTCACCCATCCACGCGCCGCACGCGACCCCGCATCCGTACGCAACGAGCGCGGTGACGACGCGCAGTGCGACCCCGTGCTCCCCGACACCGGCGGCGGAGCCGCCCAGCAGCACGAGATTGCCGGTCATCACCCCGGCGAAGACCTGGCCGACACAGAGGAAGACGAACGCATCCGCCGCCCCGGACGCGGCGGACAGAAGTATCAGCGCCCACTCGCCCCACGGATCGCGCGCGGCATCCGCGCTGAACCGGCCGGTGGGCACCATGGGAGTGGACACGCAGCCACCCTAGGGTTCCACTCGGTCAACAGGCACATACGCTTCGCGCGGCTCCACAACTTCCGCAGCGCCGGTGGGTACACCCGCCGCCGAAGGGTGCACCGTCCGACGGGGGCGGCAGTACCGCTCCACCTCGCTCGGCAACGTCCGGGGCGAGGACGGGTGGACGAGGACGACATCGTCGCCGGCCCCGCCGGCCTCCGTCAGCCCGCCGCGCGTGGCGCGACCGTCGAAAGCACCTGAGTCAGCGCATGCCAGTCGGCGGTGATGATGCTTGCGTGCCGTCCCGCCAACAGGGCGAGCCGGTCGAGGGCCTGTGCCTGTGTCGGGCTGGTGCCGTCGATGGCGGGCGCCACATTGTGGGCGTCCGTCATCACGACGAGATACCGGTTCAGGGCGTACCACCCCGTGTCGATGGACCCACCGGCATACGTGGAGGCGTCCCCGTCGAAGACCACGAACCAGGGCCGGATGCCCGCGTCCGTGTACCGCCCTCTCGGGTCACCGGCCTCGGCCCGGTGCACGGCGGGGAAGGCGGCCGCGTTCCCCAGCCGCCCGGCCGCCGCGAGGTCGCGGAGGTGGGTGGCGTATTCCCGGTCGGTCCACAGCGTGTCGGCGGGGTTGCCCTCTTCGACGGTCCCGGGGATCAGCTCCACGACGAAGCGCCCGGCGAGCGCGGACCGGGCGGGCCAGCCGCCGGCCCGTACCGCCTCGTCGAGCGTGGCATGGCCACCGGCCAGATCGGCGGGCCGGAACAGCGCGCTGCCGAGCTTGTCGGACAGCAGCGTGTCCAGCTGGGCGGGGCCCCGGCCGTTCTTGGCCTGGAAACCGTCCTTGAGTTCGAGCTTCAGCACCACCGGCCGGTGCCCGGGGTGCGCGTCGTGCCAGGCCCTGATGTCCGCGAGACAACCTGCCAGGTTCTGATTGCGCGCCTTGGTGCGCAGCTGGCTCGCATTCGCGGCATTCTCGCAGTTGTTGTCGTTGCCGATCGGATTGCTGTGCGAGACCCGCCAGGAACTGCCGAAGACATTGGTCCACACATCGAGCTCGAGAAGCGCCGCACCGGAGTCGAGTGCGTCGGCGAAGTAGGGATAGGTGTCCTTCTCGTACGCGTTGTGCACACCGACACCGGTGGTCGCCGAGTAGGCGGACTCACCCGTGTCGGCCGAACGCGCAGATCCGGCGGTCAGTCCGACAGCGAGCAGGCCGGCCGCCGCGGTCGTCAGCCCTCGACGCCATCCGTGTCCCATGTGCCGTCCGTCTCCCATGGCCCTCACCCTCATCGTTGATGCGAACGCGTCAAACGACAGGCACGATAGGAGAGTTGGGTGACGGGCAGGGGTACGGAATCCGGCCGTTCGGGTCCGACAGCGACGACGGGTCGTCATGCCCGGCCGAACGGCCCGGGTGCTGGGCGTGGTGGACCACGACGGGACCTGCACCGCCCCTCGGTCGTGACCGGTCCGTGGACCGGATACGGGTCCGGATGCGGCGCACATCTCTGACCGGCTTCGTGCACGGTCCGTCGACTTCAGCGGCCGGGACGAACGGACCGCGACCTGATGGGTCGGCACGACCTCGTCCGCACCGGGCCGGACGCCACCGTCACCCGGTCGGATGCACCGGCCCCGATCGGCCCGTGACCGATTGCGGGCAGGTTCCCCAGGGCCCAGCGTGGGGTGATGCCGTGTGTGCCGATGGCGTACGCGTCGTCACCCGCCGAGGAGGAGTGACATGGCTGACGCCCAGTGGACGGGCCCCAGGGGAGCGGACCTTGGCGAATGGCTGCCCGTTCTGGACCTCGTCGAGCCGCCGAGACAACGGCGACTCACCGTCCTGGTGCGACTCCTCCTGCTGATCCCGCACTTCATCGTGTTGTTCTTCCTCCACATCGCGGCCTTCTTCACCGTCATCGTGGGCTGGTTCGCCGCCCTGGTCCTGGGGCGGCTGCCCGAACCGGTCTTCCGCTTCCTCGCCGGATATCTCGGTTACCGGATGCGGGTCAGCGCGAGCGCGATGCTGCTGATCGACCGCTATCCGCCGTTCACGCTGACCCCGCCACCGGACTACCCGGTGCAGATCGAGGTACGGCCGACCGAGCTCAACCGGCTGGCCGTCTTCTTCCGGCTGTTCCTGATGATTCCGGCGGCCGTCGTGCAGGGCCTCGCCTCGTCGGGCTGGTGGGCACTGTCCTTCATCTGGTGGCTGATCACGCTCGTCCTGGGGCGCATGCCCCGTCCCCTCTTCGAGGCCTCGGCCGCCACACTCCGCTACAGCATGCGTTTCGCCGCCTACTTCATGATGCTCACGCCGGCCTACCCCAAGGGGTTCTTCGGTGACGACGCCCTCTCCGTACCGGAGCAGCAGACGCGTTCTGCCACCCGACCGCTGGTCATGAGCGGTGCAGGGAAGGCCCTGCTGACCCTGTTTCTGATCATCGGAGTGGCCGCCGACATCACTACCTCCGCGACGACCGCATGGACATCGGACACCACCGACAGTTGGTGAAAGGCCTGGCACAGCTCTCCGGCCAACAGGCATGATCATGCGATGACTTGGACCGCACCTGAAGCTCAGCGCACTCCCGGCTCCCTGGTCGCCGGCGAGCGGGAGATGCTCACGGGATATCTCGGCTGGTTCCGCAGCACGCTGCTGCAGAAGTGCGCCGCCCTGACCGGCGAACAGCTCGCAGAAAGGACTGTTCCGCCGTCCGACCTCACCCTTCTCGGGCTGCTCCGCCATATGGCGAAGGTCGAACGCACCTGGTTCCGGGAGCGCTTCGCCGGGCAGTTGCTGGACCCGATGTACGACCCGGCCCAGGGCAAGGACGCGGACTTCGAGGACCTGGACCCGGCCCGTGCGGCCGACGACTATGCCCGCCTGGTCGAGGAGTGCCGTCTCGCGGACGCCGTCATCGCCGATGCGTCGCTCGACGACACCTTCACACATGGCGGCGAGGTCTTCTCGCTGCGCCTGGTGCATGTCCACATGATCGGGGAGTACGCGCGTCACATCGGCCATGCCGACCTGGTGCGCGAACGCCTCGACGGAGTGACGGGGGACTGAGCCGCAGCCCCGTCGCTGCTCGCGGTCACCGCACACGCCGGGGCCGGGCCCGACGGCACCTATCGTTCGCCGTTTCTCTCCAGCAGCCGCTCCACACGGTCGAACCTCTCGTGAAGCGCCCGAAGCTCGGCGTCGAACACTTCCTCGCCGTGCCGGGCGTAGCGGCGAACCGCCCTGCCCACATGCTGGGCATCCCGCTCGGCCCGGCCGACGAACCATGTGGCGATGGACGCGGTGACCATGCCGAAGGTGGTGATACCGGCCAGCATCATCACCGAGGCGATCACCCGCCCCCAGACGGTCACGGGGTACAGATCCCCGTACCCGACCGTCGTCGCGGTCTCGATGGACCACCAGACGGCTTTGGGGAACGAGGTGATGTTCGCCCCGGGCGCGCCCTCCTCGGCGGGAACGACCAATGCCGCCCCGGCCAGCAGGACCGCGGCCGTGGCCGACGACACCGACAGGGCGGCCCGGGCATGAAAGGTGCGCCACCACCGGTTGCTCAACAGACGACCGAGCAGAAGCGCGAAGAACGATTGCTGCACGGGCAGAAACCCCCGGGCTCCAGGCAGAGAGAAGAGTGAGGGCGACGCTACCGTCGTACGGGCCCGGTGAGCGGCCTGACACACGCCGGTCCGGTCCGGGAAATCGCGTCCCTGCTCCTCGGTACGGAACCGGCGTGACCAGGCCCGTTCCCAGCCTTTCCCGCCTGCTGCGGCACAGGGCGCCGCCACCCGCGGCCGACCGTGCTGCCGCTGTTCCCGGTGGCTTCCGGGACGGCCCTGTCGATCGTCAGCCGGAAGGGACAGGACTCACCGCCGTCTCCGGTTCTGACCGGACAGGTGCGAGGCGAAGAATCGTCAACGCGCTCCGGCGGGCCCGTCCCGACCGTGGTGAGCGAGAGGTGGCAGGAGCGTTCGGATCTCGCCGGCCGCATCAGTCGAGCAGCAGCTCGGGATCGTAGAGATCGAGCCAGAGAGCCAGATCCAGGGTGCGCTCCAGTCCGCGCCGCGACGCCTGGGTGATCTGCGGGAGTTCACGGTGCGCGGCCCGCTTCAGCCGGTCCCGGTCCACGAGTTCGAAGACCCGGTGGGAGGGGCGGGCCAGCAGATCCTTGGCCTGCTCCTGTAGGGCGATCGCGTACTTCGGATCCTGCGTGGACGGATACGGGCTCTTCACCCGGTCGTACACCGACTGGGGGAGCACATCGCGGGTGGCCTCCCGCAGCAGGCTCTTCTCCCGGCCGTCGAACGACTTCAGCGACCATGGCGTGTTGTACACGTACTCGACGAGCCGGTGGTCGCAGTAAGGCACTCGAACCTCCAGGCCGACGGCCATGCTCGTCCGGTCCTTGCGGTCCAGGAGCACCCGCACGAAGCGGGTCAGGTGCAGGTGACAGATCCGCCGCATCCGGTACTCGAAGTCGGACTCGCCGTCCAGGCGGCGGATCCCGGCTGTGGCGACCGCGTAACTGTGGCGGATGTACTCGGGCAGGTCGAGCGCGTCCGTCAGGTCGGGGCGCAGGACATCGGCGTCGTCCCCGAAGTGCTCCCCGAACTTCACCAGCCACGGGAAGGTGTCGGCGGCGCGGGCCTCTTCGTCGAAGAACTGGAGGTAGCCGCCGAACACCTCGTCGGCGGACTCGCCGGACAGGGCCACCGTGGAGTGCTCGCGAATCGCCTTGAACAGCAGGTACAACGACGCGTCCATGTCGCCGAAGCCCATCGGCAGGTCACGGGCCCGGATCACCCGCGCCCGCACGTCGGGATCGGCGAGCGCCTGGGAGTCGAGCACGATGTCGAGGTGCTCGGTGCCGGCCGCCCTGGCCACGTCGTGCACGTACGGCGTGTCGGGCGTGGCGCGCAGCTCGTCCGCGACGAAGTTGTCGGCCTGCCCCACGAAGTCCACTGCGAAACTGCGCACCGTCTCGCCGCGTTCCGCGAGTTGCCGGGCGGCGATGGCGGTCATGGCGGACGAATCCAGACCGCCCGACAGGAGTGTGCAGCGCGGCACGTCGGAGACCAGCTGGCGGCGCACGATGTCGTCGAGCAGCTCGCGCACGGTGGCGATCGAGGTGGCCTGGTCGGCGGTGTGCGGCCGCGTCTCCAGGGTCCAGTAGGTGCGCCGGTGCAGCCCGTCGCGGTCGACGGTGACGACTGTGCCGGGCTCGACCTCGTGCATCCCGTCCCAGACGGCGTGCCCCGGAGTCTTCACGAAGGCGAACAGCTCACGCAGGCCGTCCAGGGTGACCGCGCGCCGGGCGAGAGGGTTGGCGAGGATCGCCTTCGGCTCGGAGCCGAACAGCACGCCGTCCGCCGTGGGGGCGTAGTAGAAGGGCTTGATGCCCATGCGATCGCGGATCATCACCAGTTTCTGCGTGCGGGCGTCCCACACGGCGAAGGCGTACATGCCGTTGAGCCGCTCGGCCACCGCGTCCCCCCACTCCAGGTAGCCGTGGAGCACGACCTCGGTGTCGGAGTCGGTGGTGAACCGGTGTCCGAGACCGGCCAGTTCGACTCTGAGCTCGGGGTAGTTGTACGCCTCGCCGGAGTACACCATCGCCACGTCGCCCTGCGGGGTCCGGGCCGTCATCGGCTGACGGCCGCCCGGCAGGTCGATGATGGCGAGCCTGCGGTGCCCCAGGCCGGCCGGGCCGTCGAAGTACGTGCCGCTGTCGTCGGGGCCCCGGCACGCCATCGTCGCGGTCATCGCGTCGAGTACGGCGGAGTCGGACCGCAGATCGCGGTCGAAGGAGATCCAGCCGGTGATGCCGCACATAGATGCCTCCTGGCTATGGCTCGATCTCGCGAGGCATCACCGCGGATCTTCGCGTGCGCATCTCTCGCGACAACCGAATAACATGTATCTCGCACTTATATGACGAGCGTGCGCCTGCCCGTTGCAATCGTCAACGCGACGACACCCTGAGGGCCCCGGGAGCCCCGCCGTTCGGACCTGCTCGGCCGTACGGCGAGCGGATCAATCGGATCCGTATATCTGCGCCGCGCAGGGATTGCGTACGACCGGGTCGAGGCCCGCACGCGAGTGTTCGGCCATCGGCGAAGCCTTGATCAGCCCTGATGCCGACCGTGCTCTGCCCGGAGCACCCGCTGAAGTTCGTCGGTGTGCTGCTCCACAAGACCCGGACGGTGGTGGTACGCCGCCGGAGTGTTCTGGAACAGGGCCACACGCCATGACCCGGAACCGTACTCGGCAACCAGGGTCTGCACCGCATTCATCGCGGCATTCAACTCGGACTGTCCCGGCGGCACCATCCCCGCGATGGCGCGCAGTATCGCCGCGTTTCCGCCCAGCGGCCGCACCTCCCGCACCTTCCACACATATGCCGCGGTCGGATGGTCGGCGAAGATCGGTGCGAGATGACGTTCCACCTCCGAGCCGCGCACCTGGCTTCCGTCGAACCCGATCATTGCGGCATCAGGGGCGAACAGCGCCGCATAGGCATGAGCGTCGCGGCGGTTCCAGGCCCGGAGCAACTCTTCGTAGAGGTCCCGCACCGCAGGCGTCACGGACTCCTCATCGGGGCTCTCGTTCATGGCGCCGATCCTGCCACGGTCCGCGCCGCCGAGGACCGTGGCAGGATCGGCGCCATCCAGGTGTGTTACGCCCTGCCCCATGGGGACGCCGCCTCAGCAGCACCTCGCCGATCAGTCGCCCTGCCGGCCAGGGGTGGTCCGATGCCGGGGGCCGAGCTTGAGTCTCCACCAGGGGGAGACCAGAAGGTGGGGGCATGGACGGCGACTCGCTCTACTCGATCGGCGATCTGGCCCGGCGCACCGGGCTGACGGTCAAGACCATTCGGTTCTACTCCGACCGCGGGATCGTGGCGCCGACAGACCGCAGCCCGGCCGGCTACCGCCTGTACGACATCGACGCCGTTGCGCGCCTGGACTTCGTGCGGACTCTTCGCGCTCTGGGGCTGGACCTGCCCACGGTCCGCAAGGTCGTGGACCGGGAACTGCCGCTGCCCGAGGTCGCCGCGGCGCACGCCGAAGCGCTGGCGGTGCAGATCCGCACCCTGCGCCTGCGGCGCGCGGTGTGGACAGCGGTGGCCCGGCGAGGGCCCACACCTGAGGAGATGGAACTCATGCACAGACTCGCCAAGCTCTCCGAAAAGGAACGTGAAGGCCTGATCACCGAATTCCTCGACGACGTCTTCGCCCACCTGCACACCGACCCCGCATTCAGGGCGGTGATCCGCACGATGACACCCGAGCTGCCGGACGACCCCGAGGCGGAGCAGGTCGAGGCGTGGGTGGAGCTGGCCGAACTGTCCCAGGATCCGGACTTCCGCGCCGCTGTGCGGCGGATGGCGGAGGACCAGGCGGCCGAGCGCGCGCAGAGCGAGACCGCGGTGGTGCACCGCGACCTGGCCGCAGTCGTCCGTGACCAGGTCGGCCCCGCCCTGGCAGCGGGCGTCGCCCCCGCCTCGCCCGAGGCCGGTCCCGTCGTCGCCGCGCTCACGGCTCACTACGCGTGCATCTCCGGTCACGGGGACGACAGCCATCTCCGGCGCCGGCTCCTGACCCGGCTGGAGACCGTGAACGACCCGCGCAGGGAGCAGTACTTCCAGCTCCTCGCCGTGATCAACGGCTGGCCGGCCCCACAGAGTCTGACCACGGTGTTCGACTGGTCCATCCAGGCATTGCGCGACCGGATGCGGCGCGCAGTGCCGTGATCGCATCGCCGGTGGACCGGTCCCGGGCGGCCGACGGCAGCCCGGGGCCGGCGGTCGGCCCGTCCGCGGAGTCGATCCGCGCAGGGCCGTGATGAATCGGGCCGGACCGCATCGCCGCTTCGACAGGGGGCTGCCGGCAGCTCTTCGTCCGGGACACCCGCCCCGGGTCAGCACGACCGAAGCCGCCAGGACACGAGGCGCCCGACACCGAGTGACTGGTTGAGGTACAGTTTTTGAGTCCTGTTGTCTCCGATAGAGGTGGACGTTGCGCATCTGAGGTTCGCGATCATCGCGCGGTACGGCATCGTCCGTACGCCCGTCACGCTGCTGCCGGCTCTCTTGCCGCCCGTGACCCCGCGTGGATGCGACCTCGGTGCATGAGTCCTTCACCCTTCGGAGGGCCGCACCCCCTTTTTCTTTCCGGTTCGGTCGCCGCGTGGTGCTCGCATACGAAGCCCCCTGCCCCTGCGCTTGCGACTGCGAGAAACATCATGATGAACACCAGTGCGCCCAGCACCTCCGTGACCTGCTCCGCCCTGTCCTTCCAGTGGCCGGACGGCACGACCGTCTTCGACGGGCTCTCCCTCACCATCGGCAGGGGCCGCACCGGCCTCGCGGGCGCCAACGGCACCGGCAAGTCCACTCTGCTGCGACTGCTGGCCGGCCAACTCCGCCCCTCACAGGGGTCGGTGACCGTCGGCGGCAGCCTCGCCCACCTGCCGCAGAACATCACCCTCGACACGACGCTCCGCGTCGACCAGGCCCTGGGCATCGCCGGGCGGCGCGCCGCGCTGCGCGCCATCGAGGCCGGAGACGTCGGCGTCGAGCACTTCGAGACGATCGGCGACGACTGGGACGTCGAGGAGCGGGCCCTGGCAACACTCGGCTCGCTCGGACTCGGCGACGTCGAACTGGACCGCACCGTAGGCCAGATGTCCGGTGGGGAGACCGTTCTGCTGCGCCTGGCCGCGCTGTTGCTGGAGCGTCCCGACGTACTCCTGCTGGACGAGCCGACCAACAACCTTGACCTGTTCGCGCGCCGTCGGCTCTACGAAGCCGTCGACTCCTGGCGCTCCGGCGTACTGGTCGTCGTCAGCCACGACCAGGAGCTGCTGGAGCGAGTGGACCGTATCGCCGAGCTGCGCTCCGGATCAGTGAGTTGGTACGGGGGCGGCTGGTCCGCCTACGAGGAGGCGGTGGCCACTCAGCAGGAAGCGGCCGGCCGGATGCTGCGGGTCGCCGAAGCGGATGTACGCCGCCAGAAGCGCGAACTGGAGGAGGCCAGGATCAAGGCGGCGCGACGCCAGCGGCACAGCAAGAAGATGGATGCCGAGCGGCGGGCCCCGAGAATCGTCGCCGGTGAGCGCAAGCGGTCCGCGCAGGAGTCGGCTGACAAGCTCCGCGGTCTCCAGGAGGATCGTCTCCATGAGGCGCGCGAGCGGCGCGAGGAGGCCGCGGACGCGATCCACAACGACGCCGAGATCAGGGTGAGCCTGCCCCGTACCGCCGTGCCCGCCGGCCGCACCGTCCTGAGCCTGCACGAACTGCACCTCCGGTTCGGCAAGCTGCGCGAAGGCAATCTCCAGGTGCACGGGCCCGAACGCATCGCGCTGGTCGGGCGCAACGGAGCCGGGAAGACCTCTCTGCTGCGCACCCTCACCGGGGAGCTCGCACCGCTGTCCGGTGAGGCCAGGACATGGGTGCCGCTGCGGTTCCTTCCGCAGCGCCTGGATGTGCTGGACGAGGAGTTGAGTGTCGCAGCGAACGTGGCACGCCTGGCTCCCGGCGTCACCGACAACCACATCCGCTCCCAACTCGCGCGGTTCCTGTTCAAGGGGGCACGCGCCGAACAGCCGGCGGGCACCCTGTCGGGCGGCGAACGCTTCCGGGCCGCCCTCGCGGCGACGATGCTCGCCGCACCGGCCCCGCAGTTGCTGATGCTGGACGAGCCGACCAACAACCTCGACATGGCCAGCGTGCGACAGCTGACGAGCGCGCTCGACTCCTACCGGGGCGCACTCCTGATCGCCAGCCACGACCTGGCCTTCCTCGAATCGGCGGGCATCACCCGCTGGCTGCTCCTCGGTGAGGAAATCCAGGAGACGAGCGCCGAAGAGGTCCGCGACCTGCTCGAAGTGCCAGACGCCGGCTGAGCCCGCCCCTGCGGGGCAGATGTGGCCCGGAACTCACTGATCCGGTGCCTGCGCGGCCTCGTCGGCGGCGGCCGTGTCGGTGTCGGTACGCGCAGGCGGCGGGGGAGCGGCCAGGTGCGCGAGCATCTGAAGCCGTTCCCCCGTGGGGGAGCCGGGCTCGGCGTGGTAGGCGATGAGCATCTGACCGGGGGCGCCGGGAAGCGCCAGTTTCTCGTAGTGGAGATCGAGAGGACCGACCTGAGGGTGGAGCAGGCGGGTGACACCGCTCGTCTTCTGCCGTACGTCCTGGCGGGCCCAGAGCGTGCGGAAGCGCTCGCTGTGCAGGCTGAGTTCACCGATCAGCTGGACGAGCTTGGGGTCGTCGACGGCGGCTGCGCTGACCGACCGCAAATAGGCGACGGCCTTGGCGGTCGTCTTGTCCCAGTCCCGGTAGAACTCGCGCATTTCCGGTTCGAGGAATGCGGCTCGCAGCGTGTTGATCCCCGGCGCGAAGAGGGGGTTGAGCGCGATGGCCATCCGGTTCGCGGCCAGCGTGGTCATGTAGCGGCCATGGACGAGGGCGGGCGTGGTGGGCCAGCCGTCGATCAGGTTCTGGATGCTCGCGCTCACCCTCTCCGGGCGGGAGGGCCGACGCGTGGCATTCCGGGGCGAGCGGGCGAGCGCGTGCATGTAGACGCGGGCGTCGGTTTCGAGCCGCAGGGCGTCGGCGATGCTGTCGAGTACCTGGTCGGAGGGGTGCCGGTCGCGGCCCTGTTCCAGACGCAGGTAGTACTCGGCGCTGATGCCGGCGAGGAGGGCGACCTCCTCCCGGCGCAGACCGGGTACCCGTCGGCGGTCTCCCGAGGGCAGTCCCACATCCCCGGGGCGCACCTGTTCGCGGCGGGCTCGCAAGTAGTCACCCAGCTTGCTTGCTGTTGCCATGAATCCCAGGGTAGGTCCCGTCGGCTGCCGCATCCTGTCCCTGTCGGTACCAGGGACAGCGGGGCCTGGTACCGGCTGACGGGCCGGACCTAGCGTGAACAGGAACCAGCCGCAGGCGCCCGTAGTCCGGCTGCGGCACACAACGCCACGCAAACAGAAATGAGCACGTCGCCCAATGACCGATCTCCTGCGTACGCCCTTCGGATTCTCCTCGACCGCCGACGACGTGATCGCCGGGATCGACCTCACAGGTCGGCGTGCGTTGGTCACCGGCGCGACATCCGGAATCGGGGTCGAGACCGCGCGCACCCTGGCCGCAGCGGGCGCCGAAGTGGTCCTCGGAGTCCGGCGCCGCGAAGCCGGTGACCGTATCGCCGCACAGATCGCCGAACGGACGGGTAACCCTCTGGTGAGCGCCCGTGCACTCGACCTCGGTGATCTGCGGTCGGTGGCCGCTTTCGTCGCGTCCTGGGACGGTCCTCTGCACATCCTGATCAACAACGCCGGGATCATGGCACTGCCCGAGCTGGAACTGACCCAGCAGGGGCACGAACTCCAGTTCGCCACGAACTACCTCGGTCACTTTGCCCTGACCAGGGGCCTGCACGACGCACTCGCTGCGGCTTCCGGCGCCCGGATCGTCTCGGTCAGCTCGAGCGCGCACCTGTTCTCGCCGGTGATCTTCGACGACCTGGACTTCCGGTTCCGCCCCTACGACCGGTGGGCGGCCTACGGCCAGTCCAAGACCGCCGATGTGCTGCTCGCGGTGGAAGCCGACCGTCGGTGGTCGCACGAGGGCATTCTCGCCAACGCCCTCAACCCCGGGGCGATCGCCACCGGGCTGCAGAAGCACACCGGGGGTCTGCAGACCCCCGTCGACAAGCAGAAGACGCCCGCGCAGGGCGCCGCCACCTCCGTACTGCTCGCCGCTTCACCCCTGGTCGAGGGTGTCGGCGGCCGCTACTTCGAGGACTGCAACGAAGCCCCGGTCCTGCGTCGCAAGCCCGTCATGTTCGGCGGCGGAGTCGCCCCCTGGGCGCTCGACACCTACAACGCGGAGCGGCTGTGGGACACCGCGACCGAACTCGTCGCACGCGCCACGACCGAGCACTGAGACCCGGATCGCTCTCCTTGCCCCACCGCGTCGACATCGAGGCCGGTCGCCGCACGGTCACGTCGCAACCATCGTCGGATGGCTGCGACGTGACCGTGCGCGCTGTCCCGGAGTCAGAGGGTGGGGAGACCTGTCTCGGAATGCGGGGCCCTGATGTGTGGCTTCGCCGTCTCGGTGGCTCGTACGTGGGTCGAATCGAGGACCACCGGTGCAGGATCGGCGGACCCCGGGCGGCTGCTGCGTCCGACGTCGCCCGGTGAATTCTCCCCGCCGCTCCCGGTCCGGGGCCGGACCGGGAGCGGCGGACGGTGCACGGTGGACGGCGGAGCCTCGGAGTACGGCGGCACCTGCTGCGCTGCGCCCCCGCTCTTCAACACATAAATGAGCGCGGCGATGACAGCCTCGTCATCGAGGGTCGGTGTCCGGGCGAGCTGCGGGCGCGTTCTCACCGACGGCAACAACGGCCGTGCGATCTCCCGCAATCCGCCCGGAACACTCCATCCACGTCGCCCGATTCCCTTGATCCGCTCCAGGGCATACGCATTGTCCGTGTGCTTTTCCCCGGCCGGAAGCGCCAGGGCATCCCTGCGCTCCTGAATTCGCTCGAACTGGCAGATGATGTCCGCTACTTGGGATGGATCTTTCAAGGATCCGGTGGCGAGCTGCTCCTTTGCCTCCAGAAGTTCGCGGTACATCGCTCCATACGTGCTGCACAGCTTGATGGATTCGTCCCCGCGATCGCTCAGTCCGATGGCATGAGGGGCGACGATTGTCAACGCGGCGAGACCTGACAGTACCGAGATCAGCACCTGCGCCGTGAGGCGCGAGGACTCTCCGATGACGGGCCAGGCCAGGAGCCCTGTGATAAGGCTGAGTGCTGCGGCGGTGGAGGTGTACAGACGGACTTTCTGCACCAGTCGAGCCGCTTCCCTCGGCATTCTGTTCGCCCAGTAGCCGGCACTTTCGATGCTTTCCTCAAGCCGCTGCGACATTGCTGCGTCAGCCGGGTTCTTCGACCCTCTGAAAATCTTGGACAGGAGTTTCATGACACCTCTCACGATCGGAGGGCGGTGGGTGAACAGTGACATCCCCGGCTCGTACTTCTCGACACCAACGCACATACAGTCGGTTTAATAACCTGGGTGGAGTAGTACGGGTTGATCCGGCTGCTTCGTCAGTGGTCCAGCCGCTCGTCATCCGAATCCGTGACCGGCGCTCGCAGACTGCGGTAGCTTCCGGGGATGGTTGCCCCACCGTGTCTTGCCCGGTCGCCGGGTGTTCCGGCGGGCCGCGCGCGCATTCCGTCACGCGTTCGGCGGCTACTTCGCGTGCGGGCCGTCGTGTACGGGTTCGACGGGTTCGAGTCCGCCATCGGCGACATGCTTATGCCCGGTTGACGCTTGAAAGGGCATAGAGGGTGTACAGGGGACCGGGCTCGGGCTGCATGTGTATGTGGCCCCCGGAGGAGGCAACCGCCGAGAGGCTCCCCATGGGGAAACCCCGGCCCGATTCCGACGGGCCGGGGTCTCCGTGTTGTGCAGGTGGAGCTGTTACCACTTGTTGCCGTAGTAGTGGTCCCTGACCACGCGGAAGCTGCCCACGACGCCATTGCGAACCTTCACGCCGCCGTGGACCTGGCGGGTGAAGACCCCGTTGCTGGTGCTCCAGGGGCCGACAGTGGCGACCGGGGAGCCGTTGTCGCAGGTCACCCCGCGGAACACCTCGACGGTGTGGCGGCTGTCGTTGCGGACGTTGAAGCTCCGCGAGCCCAGCCCGCTGACCACAGTGATGCAGCCGTCCGGGTGGGCGGAGTACGTCCGCTCGTTGAAGTGGATCCTTCCCTCGTAGTGGTAGCCGCCGCCGCGGCCGCCGCCGTAGCCGCCGCCGTAGCCCTCGTTGCCCTTCCCCTCGTTCCCCTTCCCGGTTCCGGCGTTTCCGGTGTTGCCACCGTCACCGCCGAAAGGAGCCGCGGCCGGAGCCTGGATGGACGGGGCGGCCTGGGTGGATCCAGCGGCCGATGCGTAGGTGATACCAGTTGTAGCGAGAACCGCGGCGCCTACTACAGCGGCGGTCACTGCGACGGTACGCGTGGTCATGTCACTTCTTTCTTCTCAGAGACGTCGGCTGGGCTGCCGACCTGTGCACGAAAGTACGGATTGTCTGTTTATCTTTCATATCCGACATGCCGGAAATATGAAATTTGTCGCTCGACTGGCAGCATGCCGCTGGTCCCGGCACGGCGCAGGCGCACACCCGCCCCTTCCTGAATAACCGTCATCGACGCCCACGGCCTGCCACCTTGACTGCGGCTCCGGCCCGTCGCGTTCCTCCGGCGCACCATCACGAAGACGCTCTGGCGAGGTCGAAGTGCGACCGCCGCGGCCGCGTGGGCACCCATACCGCCGTACCGATGGCCGAGTGCGGTGGCGTGCGCAGGCGGCGGCGGGTCGGTGCTCGGAACCGGAAGTGTCCCCTTGTGGGCCGCGCCGCTGCCCGGTTTCGACACCCGGGCACCTGCGTCAGGCCCGGCCCGGTGGTCGAACCCGTAGCCGGAGGTACGGGTGCGGCGGGCGAAAGTCCGGGCGAGCGAGCTGAGTCCACATCCGTCGATGCCGACCTTTTTTCGGGGTTTCCCGGCACGGTATTCCATGTGATGGCTTTCCTCGCGCGGCACGCGTGGCGGTGTCGGCGAACCTCCAACAGAATGATCAATGGAGTGATTGGATCCCACTCGGTGTCAGGTCGCTCACGGTGCGGGGGTACTGGAATGGCGCGGGGAGAGGCCCTGTGAAGCCAGTGGCAACGTGCGGGATGTGATCGAGTTGCTCTTGCACCCGCCGAGCGGCCACCGGCTCGATACGCTTCGGCCTCACCGCGCACCGTCGGCACCTTCACCCACACTCTCGGACGGTCGCACCGTCGTCGTCACCGTCCCTCAGGAGCAGCACATGACCACCGAGCAGGAAGCCCGCGACGCCATCCTTCACGCGTTCGGCGACACGGCACACGTCGAGGTGGAGACCTTCCCCGGCGGGAACCTCTCCATCACCATCACCAAGGGCAAGCACGCGGCGACCATCGACGGGCACCCCGAAAGCGGCTGGGGCTGGAGCGTCGACCCGGGCGAGGACGACGGCTTCAGTGGTCACGAGAACGTTGCGACCACCCTCGACGAGGCGCTCGCCGACGTGCGCGCCGCACTGATCTGACCCGGCGAGCCCGAGGACACGGCCCGGCCCCGTCGTTCGTCTCGTCGAGGCGGCGTGATTCGGCAGCAGGCCGTGGCAGAGGTCAGACGTGCGGCGCGGGCCCCGTCGATTCACGCAGTACGAGATGGGTGGCGAGCTCCACGTGCAGAGTGTCCACAGTGTGGCGCTCCAGCAGCCGCATCAACAGTGAGACGGCCATCCGGCCCATCTCCTCCAGCGGCTGACGGACCGTCGTCAGCCGGGGCACAGTGCTGCGGCCCAGATCGGTGTCGTCGAACCCGGTGATCGAGAGATCGTCCGGCACCCGCAGATTTCGTTCGTACGCGGCCCGCAGGGCTCCGACCGCCGTCTTGTCGTTGAACGCGATCAGTGCAGTGGGGCGTTCGGGCAGGTCGAGGAGTTCCCCCGCGGCTTCATAGCCCCGGTCGGCCGTCGGCTCGATGCTGCGGAGCAGAGCGGGAGAGGGCAGCAGTCCGGCCTCGGCGAGCGCCGCGGCGTGGCCGGCGATGCGCGACTGGCTGGCCAGCCAGTCGCCGGGGCCACCGATGACGCCGATGCGCCGGTGGCCCAGCTGCACCAGATGAGCGGTGACGGAGCGTGCCGCAGTCAGGTGGGCCGCGGAGACCGAGGCGATGTCCCTGGACAGCGGGCTTCGGGGATCGACCACCACGAAAGGGAAGTTCAGCGCTCGCAGCGCTTCCAGCTCCGCTTCGGACTCGGGTGGCAGGAGCAGCACTGCCCCCGCGATTCCGGATTCCTGCGGCAGCCCGGCCAGCACTCCGGCCCGGCGGCCGGCGTCGCCCGCACTGAGTACCACGCGTCTGCCGTGCAGTTCCAGCGTCTCTGCGATCGAGGAGACGATGACCCCGAAATAGTCGGTCAGCACATATGGGCAGCGCACATAGATCGCACCTCCCGCAGCCCCACGTGCGGCGAGGGCGGGCGCGCCCAGTCGCTCGACCGCCCGGTGTACCAGCGCCCGCGTCTCGGGGGCCACATGGTCATGCCCGTTCATCACGCGCGACACCGTGGCGATCGACACGCCGGCCTCCGCCGCGATCGCACGCACCGTGACCCGGGCACGCCTCGCCTCAACCACTTGTTACAGCGTTTCGTTTCATGGACGCAGCATAGCGGGGGAGTGCTCACGGGCTGAGAAAGGCTTGACAGCTCAAGTCGGTTGGCGATTTTCTGTGGGCGCGTCGAAAAAGTTTCCAAGATGTTTCAGTTTGTTTCATGGCAAGTTTCGGCAACCCGCCACCTGCGGAGCACGGCCGATGTCCACCGTCTCCGCCCCGTCACGGCCCTTCGCCCTCAGCTCCGACCGCGCCAGCGAGGAAACCACTTATGAAACGTGCCCTGGGTGCCGCCGCCTTCACGGCCACCGCTCTCTGCCTGACCTGTCTGCCGGCCACGGCGACCACCGCACACGCGCCCGTTTCGTCGAAGCACCACCAGGCGGCGCCCCAGGCACAGGTGTGGCTGACCACCGCCGACGGCGCGCAGAAGTTGCGGCAGCAGGAGCCGGTCGCCTTCCACCCCGGGGCATCCGACCTCACCACCATCACCGTCGACCCCAATCAGAGCTTCCAGCGCATGGACGGCTTCGGCGGCGCGCTCACCGACTCCTCCGCACACGTCCTCGCCCAACTGCCCCGCCGGGCGAGGGACAACGCGATGCAGAAGCTCTTCGACCCCGAGGAGGGCATCGGCGTCGGCTTCGTACGCCAGCCTGTCGGCTCCTCCGACTTCACCGCCGCAGCCACCCACTACACCTACGACGACGTCCCGGCCGGACAGACCGACTTCGCTCTGCGGCACTTCAGCATCGCCCACGACCAGCAGCAGATAATGCCGCTGCTGCGCCAGGCGAAGAAGCTCAATCCTCGACTCACCGTGATGGCCACTCCCTGGAGTCCGCCTGCCTGGATGAAGGACAACGACTCCCTCGTCGGGGGGCACCTCAAGGACGACCCGAAGGTGTACGACGCGTATGCCCGCTACCTGGTGAAGTTCGTCCAGGCATACGCCGCCGCAGGCGTGCCGGTCGACTACCTCACCGTTCAGAACGAGCCGCAGAACCGCAAGCCCAGCGCCTACCCCGGCACCGACCTGCCCGTACAGCAGGAGGCCAAGGTCATCGAGGCCCTCGGGCCGCTGCTGCACAAGGCCAGCCCGCGCACCAAGATCCTTGCGTACGACCACAACTGGACCACCCACCCCGACGACATCGCCACCGCCGAAAAGCTCGGCGAGGACCCGGAGACCGACTACCCCTACGAGGTTCTGGACAGCCCGGCTGCCAAGTGGATCGCGGGCACCGCCTACCACTGCTACTCGGGCGACCCCAGCGCACAGACCGCCCTGCACGACGCGCACCCCGACAAGGGCATCTGGTTCACCGAGTGCTCCGGCTCGCACGGCGCCACCGACACCCCCGCGCAGATCTTCCGCTCCACGCTCACCTGGCACGCGCGCACCATCACCGTCGGTACCACCCGTAACTGGGCCAAGTCCGTCGCCGACTGGAACCTCGTGCTGGACGCCGACGGCGGCCCGCACAACGGCGGTTGCGACACCTGCAGCGCGCTGCTCGCCGTCCAGCCGGACGGCACCGTCACGACCAGCGCCGAGTACTACACCATCGGCCACCTGGCGAAATTCGTGCGCCCCGGCGCGGTACGGATAGGCAGCACCAACTACGGCACCACCGGCTGGAACGGCCGGCTGACCGATGTCGCCTTCCGCAACCCCGACGGTTCCACTGCACTCGTCGTCCACAACGAGAACGACGACCCGCGCAGCTTCGCCGTCGCAGCCGGCGACCGAACCTTCGACTACACCCTGCCGGGCGGCGCGCTGGCCACCTTCACCTGGCCGAAGTCGACGGCCCTGACCAGCCGACTCCACGAGGTTCCCCTGGACGGCGCCCACGCCACCGCCCGGCCCGCCGGTCAGGGTGCGGCCGGCCTGGCCATCGACGCCGACGGTTCGACCCGCTGGACCAGCGGACAGGCTCAGGAGCCCGGTCAGCGCATCGAGATCGATCTCGGCAAGCCCACCGTCTTCCGTCGTGTCGCCGTCGACAGCGGCGACGAACCCGGGGACTACGCCCGGGCGTGGGAAGTCTCCGTCAGCGACGACGGAACGACCTGGCGCACCGCGGCCACCGGTACCGGAACCGGTCAGCTCACCAACGTCGACCTGCGTCCCACCACCGCGCGCCACGTCCGCGTGACAGCGACCGGCACCGCCGGCAACTGGTGGAGCCTGGCCGACGTCCGCCTCTACCGCTGACCACGAGAACCATCGGCTGCCGGCTCGGTCTGCGGCATCAGCCGCGCCGGCGGCAGATGGGACGTGGGGCCGGAGGGCGCCACATCCGCAGAGGGCCTCCCGGGGCAGCGGCGTACAGAGTGCCCGCCCAGGCCGCCAGTGCCCCGCTGCCGCCGGAGGGACCCGGCGAGGGATGGTCCCTGAAGGCGGCGCAGCCTGCCACCGGCCGCCGGGTGCGGACTCTGCCGTCGGCGGTCACCGCGGTCGACGACCGGGTCGTCGCTCACCACGCTGCCCGAAAGCGGGCAGGGTGCCACCTGAGGTGCTGTCAGGGAACCTCGTCCTGCGGGTCGATCGGCAGACACACCTGAAAGCGGGTGTCGCCCGGCCGTGAGGAGACCCGGATGTCCCCGTGATGCTTGTTGACCACGATGCGGTAGGTGATGTCCAGCCCCAGCCCAGTACCCTCACCGACCGGTTTGGTGGTGAAGAAGGGCTCGAAGATCCGGGGTCTGATGTCAGGCGGGATCCCTGTGCCGGTGTCGGTCACCTCCACGAGCAGGTGGGCCTCCTCCCGCCACGTCCGGATCGTCAGCGTACCCCCGGCAGGCATGGCGTCGACGGCGTTGATGATCAGGTTGGTCCACACCTGGTTCAGCTCGGCCCCGAAGGCCAGGACCGGCGGCAGTTCACGGTCGTAGTCCTTGACCACCTCGACACCGGACGGGATCTTCGCCCGGAGCATCGTCAACGTGGCATCGAGCAACGTGTGCACATCCACGGTCTGCTGCGGCGCCCGGTCCAGCTGCGCGTACTGCTGGGCGGCGCCGACCAGTCCCGAGATGCGCGTCACGGCGTCATCGATCTCACCCATCAGAAGTTCCGCGTCGATGGTGTACGCCAGCCACCTCACCGTGGAGCCGAGGTTGTCCTCACCGATGGTGTCGGCCACCGCGGTCAGCCACGGCACGCCGATGTCCGCGGCGACCAGAGTCGGTGCAAGCTCCCACGCCTCCGTGACCCCCTGCTCCTCGAGCCAGTCGCCGACGGTGTCCTCCGCATCCGCAGCGGCCAGCGCCGGCAGACCGGATGCCGCAGCGGCCTGTCGAACCGCATCGTCCTGAAGCTCCACGAGACGATGCAGCTCGCTTCCGTCCAGTCGGCCGTCAGCGATCATGGCGAGCTTGTGGCGCATGGCGGTCACTCGCTCGCGCAGCGCCGAGGTGGCCCGTACAGCGGCTGCCGCAGGATTGTTCAGCTCATGTGTGAGCCCTGCCGACAGCGACGCCAGGGCCAGCAGCCGCTCGCGCTCATTGACGATGGCATTGGCCGCACGTGTACCGAAGAACAGGCCCTCCAGCAGGTGAAGTGCCATCGGGAACCATGTGCCTACCGCGGTCGCGAAAGCATCGGCAGGCAGTACGAAGAACTCGGCATCGGTGACAGCCCGCATGGTGTGGGGATACCGCTGCTCGACGCGGTCCCCGAGGTACGCGCGAGTCGCCCCGCTGTACACACCGCGTTGGTCGGTGCGGGTTACCTCCACCTCGTCGCCGTGCAGCACACGGCTGAGCGCGATCGCTCCGCTGAGCAGCACGAAGAAGCACGTGGCCCGCTCGCCCTCCGCGTACACCACGCTTCCGGCAGGCAGTTGCTCCGCACGGCCGCGTTCTGCCAGCCAGTCGAGCTGCTCGTCGCTGAGCTCCTCGAACAGGAACAGAGTCCGCAACTGCGCCGGTGACAGATGTGCTGAGGTGGTCACTGCGCCTCCAGATAGCGGTGCACCAGCGCGACGGCCATGGCTCCCTCGCCGACGGCCGAGGCGACACGTTTGACCGAGGAGGAGCGCACATCGCCCGCAGCGAAGACACCGGGCACGCTCGACTCCAGGTGGTACGGATCCCTCGGCAGCCGCCACCCGGCCGGCCGATCCCCTCCGGCCACCAGGTCGGGGCCGGTCACCACGAATCCGCGCGCATCGCGGGTGACCACTCCTGCCAGCCAATCCGTATGCGGCTCGGCCCCGATGAAGATGAACAGCCACGACGCGGCAACGGTGCGCACGGCGCCGGACCGGCTCTCACGGAGGGACAGCTGCTGGAGGTGTCCCTCGCCCACGGCGCCGACCACCTCGGTCCACGGGTGGATGTCGATGTTGGAGATGCCGTTGATCTGGTCGATCAGATAGCTGGACATCGAACGGCTCAGATCACCTTGGCGGATCAGCACATGAACACGCCGTGCGTAGCGTGAGAAATACACCGCCGCCTGCCCTGCGGAGTTGGCACCGCCGACGATGTACACGTCCTCGCCCGAGCAACTGGGCGCCTCCGTGACGGCGGACCCGTAGAAGACGCCCGCCCCGGTGAACTCCTCCAGCCCGGCGGCGGCCAGCCGCCGGTACGACACCCCGGTGGCGAGGACCACGGTGTGCGCGGCAATGGAGCTCTCCGGACCCAGGTGCAGTACCCGGCCCGATCCCGCCACCTCCAGCGCGACAGCCTGCTGCGCGCTGAGGATCTCCGCCCCGAACTTCAGCGCCTGGCGGCGGGCCCGCTCGGTCAGCTGGGAACCGGAGACGCCGTCGGGGAAGCCGAGGTAGTTCTCGATACGGCTGCTCTGACCGGCCTGCCCGCCGGTCGCCTGCTGCTCCACCAGTACCGTACGCAGTCCCTCCGAAGCACCGTAGACAGCAGCTCCCAGACCGGCCGGCCCCCCACCGACCACCACCAGGTCGTAGAAGTCGGAGGCCGGAACGGTGCTGAGTCCGACCTGCGCGGCGAGCTCCCGCTCGGTGGGGGAGACCAGAGTCTTTCCGTCCGGGGTGACAACCAGCGGTGCATCGGCCGCGGACAGCCCTGCGGCAGCCAGAAGGCGCTCCCCCTCCGGCTCGTCGGACAACAACCAGCGATAGGGGACGAGATTACGGGTGAGGAAGTCGCGGACCGCGAAGGAGGGAGCTGACCAACGGTGCCCGACCACCCGCGTCTCCATGTCTCCTGGATCGGGCGTGGCGTGCCACAGGTCCAGCAGCGTGTCGATCACCGGATAGAGGTGCTGTTCCGGCGGACTCCAGGGCTTGAGGAGATAGTGGTCGAGGTCCACGACGTTGATGGCGTCGATGGCCGCTTCCGTGTCGGAGTAGGCAGTCAGCAGCACGCGACGGGCGAGCGGAAAGAGGTCCATGGCCGCCTCGAGGAACTCGATGCCGTTCATCTGGGGCATGCGGTAGTCGGCGAGCATGAGCGCGAGCGGATCGCCACGGAGCTTGAGCTCACGCAGTGCTTCCAGGGCGTCGCGGCCGGAGAGTGCGCGCAGGATGCGGTAGCGGTCGCCGTACTGCCGCCGGATGTCGCGGGCGACCGCCCGGGAGACTGCCGGGTCGTCGTCGACAGTCAGGATCGTCGGGTTCGGCATGTCTCCATCATTGTCGCAAAGGCCAGGAAATGGCGGCCGGAGTCTGCATGGCGCAGGCCGCACGCGCCGGCCCGGCGGACCCGGCGCCCTCCACCGATCGGTGTCACCCGGAGGCACGTGTGGTGCCACGCCACCCGAAACGGTCCCGGCAGGTTGCAAGAACGTCCTACGTCAGCCGGTACCGCTCCGAGTCGGGGGCCGGCCGTGTGGTGGAATTCCGAATCACCACCAGCGAACGCGCTGGAACCCGCAGGCGGCCCGCGGCGCATACCGCAGCCGGCTGCGGGGCAGTGCTCCCGCATCGGTGGCGCTGTTTCCCGGCACCTGCCGCCCGGAGCCGCCCGCGGCCCCGCACGCCCCTCGCCCTCAGGAGTACGCATGGCCTTCGACGTCGACGCGGTCCGCGCGCAGATCCCCGCCCTGAAGTCCGGCTCTGCCCGCTTCGACGCCCCCGGCGGCACCCAGACACCGCAGCCGGTGATCGACGCCATCATGGATGCACTGGCCAACCCGCTCGCCAACCGGGGCCGTACCACCGAAGGCGAGCGCAACGCGGAGGCGATCGTGGCCGGCGCCCGCTGCGCGCTGGCAGACCTGCTGGGAGCCGATCCGCGGGGCATCGTATTCGGCCGCAGCTCCACCCAGCTCATCTACGACCTGTCCCGCACCCTGGCCAAGAACTGGGGCCCGGGCGACGAGGTGGTCGTCAGCCGACTCGATCACGATGCCAACATCCGCCCCTGGATCCAGGCGGCAGAGGCCGTAGGCGCCACCGTCCGATGGGCGGACTTCGACGCGGCCACCGGCGAGCTGACGACCGAGCACATCGCCAGGGTGCTCTCCGGACGCACCCGTCTCGTGGCCGTCACGGCAGCGTCGAATCTCATCGGCACCCGCCCCGACATCCCCGCTGTCGCCGACCTGGTGCACCGGGCCGGTTCCCTTCTCCACGTGGACGCTGTGCATTACGCCTCGCACGCCGCCGTCGACCTGCCCGCCCTCGGCGCGGACTTCATGGTCTGCTCGCCGTACAAATTCCTCGGCCCGCACCTGGGCGTGCTGGCAGCCCGTCCCGAAATGCTGGAGACGCTGCGGCCGGACAAGCTGCTGCCCTCCACCGACGCGGTTCCCGAGCGCTTCGAACTGGGCACCCTGCCGTACGAGCTGCTGGCCGGGGCCCGCGCGGCGGTGGACTTCCTCGCCGGTCTGGCCCCAGGGGCGGACGGCACCCGCCGGGAACGGCTGATCGCCGCCTTCGAGGCGATCGAGGCCCACGAGGATGCCCTGCGGGCCCGCATCGAACAGGGGCTGGCCGCCCTCGGCGGCGTCACCGTGCACTCCCGGGCCGCCCGGCGCACCCCGACCCTCCTGCTCACCCTGGCGGACCACAGCGCCACCGCCGCCTCGCAGTACCTGGCGGAGCACGGCATCGATGCTCCGGCCGGGTCCTTCTACGCGCTGGAGGCATCCCGCCGGCTCGGACTGGGCGACGAGGGCGGGCTGCGGATCGGCCTGGCCCCCTACAGCAGTGACGAGGACGTCGATCGGCTGCTGGATGCCCTGTCCGGCTCCGTCGACACCACACCCGTCACTGGCTGACCGGGTGGCGCACCCGGTCCACCGAGCACCGGCTGCCGACTGAGCGCCGCCACCGGCAGATCCGGCCAGGCCTGCCGCTAAGCCCCGACAGGGCGCGCCGTGGGAGATGCCGATCAGCCGTGTGACCGCGTACGGGCGCAGGGGGCCATCGAGCCCCCAAGCCCGGCGGCGCACCGCTGCGGGCCCGTCCTCCCGCTCGGTCTTCCCGGCCGTCTCGGGCCGTCCCATGCGTACGACCGTGCGACACCGAATCAGTCCTGCTGCACCCTCCGCGTGGTGTGCCGTCACTGGATCGGTCGCGCGCGGCCAATGGCCGAGATTCCCCGCCGGTTCGCGCGAATAACTCACCCCCACCACCAATACGGAATGCATATCCAGCATTACGGCGAGCGAATAAATCGTTCTTGATATGACACAGGCCACATGATCCGCGTCACTCTTGTGCCCATTTTAGGCATTTGCCGTGTGGGGTGAGCCACGTGACGGGCACCACTCCGAAACCGGATAGTAGGCCACCGGGCCTCGTTCCCGGGCTCTGAAGGCACTCGACCGACGATTTCCAATACCCGGTACGAATAGCGGTAGTAAAAAGGGGACGTTGACCCGGGTTTCCCCCTCCCCTAACAATTCTTGGCATCACCCGGCGACGGAAAAGGAATTACCACGTGCAGATCACCGCGATGCCCAAGAAGTTCGCCCGCCTGACCAAGACCAAGAAGATCTCGCTGGGCATGGTCGCAGCCGGCGCCGCCGTCATGGCCGGCACCGTCGTCAGCGCCCCGGCCGCCTCGGCCACCACCCCCGCCCAGTCCGGCGGCAGCGTCCACAACTGGATCAACCAGTCACTGGAGATCATGCGCGCCAAGGGCATCCCCGGCAGCTACGACGGCATCTACCGCAACCTGATGCGCGAGTCGAGCGGCAACCCGAACGCCATCAACAACTGGGACTCCAACGCCGCCAAGGGCATCCCGTCCAAGGGCCTGCTCCAGGTGATCGACCCCACCTTCAAGACGTACCACGTCAGCGGCACCTCGATGAACATCTACGACCCCGTCGCCAACATCACCGCCGCCTGCAACTACGCCGCCCACCGCTACGGCTCCATCGACAACGTCAACTCCGCGTACTGACGACACGGCGCGGCGATACGACCGGGCCCCGCCCAGCGCACCGGTCCCCGCGTGATGCAGCCGGTGCCGGCCGGTCGGCCCACGTGCGAGACCGGCCCGCCGACGACGTTCCCGCAGCCGTCCACGGCACGCCCTGACCCCGTGACGCACCGGCGCACCGCAGCCGTGGACAGGGCCCCGGCCCCGCGCGGCTTCCGGAGAGGCAGCGGCCACGGCAGCTCGCACACGGAGCCGACACGGATGCATTGACCCGCAGGGCTGCTGATGGCAGAGGCGTGCCCCGTGGTCATGGTGGCAATCAGGGGTAGATGCCGACGGTCACGGAATTCTCCGCTTCGGGCCGCTTGAGGGTCACGTCATTCCCCACTACGGCGGTCACGTTTTCCCATGGGGACGGTGGTCGCTGACGGCCACTCGCGCGGCCCTGGGCCAGGCCCAAGGGCTGTCCCGTACTTCCTGGCGGGCGCACGACGACAACTACGGCCCCTCGCTGCGTTGTCGGAACACCCGAATACGCCCCGTCCGAGGACGCCCCTCCGCCGTGCGATGCATCGCATCCGACGCCGCGCGCAGTTCCTCCAGGGATTACGGGACAGCTGTCAGTCGTGCAGCCAGATCCGCAGGGGACCGATCGGCTCGAAGCCGTGGCGGACCGCGGCCACCAGGTCATCGCCATGCTCGTAGCCGACCACCGGCAGGGTGGGGAACAGCCGGTGCACCGCGTCCAGTACGAGTGGCCAGGCCGCTTCAGCGCCGCCGTCCAGTGCGAAGACATTGGAGATTCCGACCACCTCGTCACTGCGGCTCGCAATCGCTCCGGCGATCACCCGGCCGCCAGGGGACTGTCCGGCGAGTACGAAGGTGGCCGGGTCGTCCAGCAGTTCGGTCCGGAAGAGATCCGCGTTGCCGTCCCCGTCGTCCCACGCGAGCGCCCAGGCGCGCAGCATGTCCGGGTCGCCCGCCACGTCCCAGGCAAGACCCGAGGGGATGGTGGGCGCACTCGCCGGGCGGTGGATCCATTGCGCCTCGAACAGCACCCGGAAGCCGGCCTCCGTCAGGTCGAGGTCGGCGAAGCTGTCCTTGATGGAGGCGCCGGGCACGGCGGTGTCGATCCGGGCTGTCAGCGCAGCCGGGTCGGCACCCGGCACCAGCGTCACCGCGTCGGGGTAGTACGGCGGCGTGCGGGCCGGGGCGGCCCAGGCCTGTGCCCTGAACTCGCTCGCCAGGTCGTGCGATCGGCTCATTGCCGCACACCACTCGGCATTGTTGCGGGCGGCGGTTCGGACCAGGAACTGCTTCGGCGTCGTCACGAGTGCGGATCATCGCCCGTCCCGGCCAGTCCCGTCGAACGTTTTTCCACTACCCGCAGGTCGGACGCTCCGCTCGAAGGCGCATGGCCCAGCTCCTGAGGACCGTTGACGGCTTCGACGCTTCCCGGACGCGGGGACCGGGCCTGCCCGGCACGCAGAGGCGTTCGCCGTTCTGGAGGGTCATGCCGCCGTGTCGGCGGGTGTCGCCGGATGGTGACGGCCCTGACGTCATCGGTGTGATGTCAGGGCCGTCCCGCGGGTCCGGCGTGGGGCACCGGATTACTGGAATTGTCTAGCACAACGGTGCATAGGGGACGTAAGAGACACGCGCTCTCGAAGTGAAGCGACCCCTCACGTGCGAAGGATCCGCCGGACGCCTTACCGATGCCCTGGTCGAAGCCGTGCCGTCAGGCCGGCCTGACGGGCGCCCCGTCGACGGGGTGGGCCGTGGTGGCGCCGGCGTGGCATGAGCGGCATGCCGGTGTCGTCCTGGTGCGCGAAAGGCATGCGATCCGTCGCTGCGGCGTGGGTGTCCATGACGGGTGTTCAGGGTCCGAGAGGGTGAGTGGGTGTCATGAAGTCGCTCAGAAGGCCTAATCGTCTCCCATGTAGGCCTGTTTTCCTGCTTCTTGACGATATGTCAGGACAGTTCTATACACCCGGTCGGCCCCCTGGCGTCACACTTTCGATACATCCGATATGACAGGTAAAGGCCCCATAAGTACTTTTATTTCAGGCCGGTTGCCCGGCCGACCCTCAGAGACAAGGGAGAATGACATGACGACGCGTACCGTCGCCGTGACCGCCGCCGCAGTGGGCGCCGCGGTCCTCGCCACTACTGGTATCACCTATGCCTCGGCCGCTGGTTCCCCGCAGGCCGCTCCGTCCGTCCAGCAGGCCGCGCCGGCCGTCCAGCAGGGTGCCCCTGCGGCGGCTCCGCTCGGTGGCGAGGGCGGGAACGCAGGCGGGAACGGGGGTGGGAAGGGTAATGAAGGAGGCGGCTACGGGGGTGGCGGTGGCTACGGTGGTGGCCACGGCTACAAGTACGAAGGCCGGATCTTCATCAACGAGCGGTCGTACTCCGCCCGGTCGGAGGAGGGCTGCATCACTGTGGTCAGCGGGCTGGGCTCGCGGAGCTTCAACGTTCGCAATGACAGCCACAGGAGTGTAGAGCTCTTCCGTGGGGCGACCTGCGACAACGGTTCTCCGGTCGCCACTGTTGGTCCCTGGAGCACCAGCAACGGCGTCTTCACCCGCCAGGTCCGCGGCGGCGTGAAGGTTCGCAATGGTGTCGTGGGCAGCTTCCGAGTGGTCCGGGACCACTACGGCAACAAGTGGTAACAACTCCATCCGCACCACACGGAAACTCCGGCCCGTCGGAATCGGGCCGGGGTTTCCGGCATATGGGAAGGACTCCTCGGTGGATGCGCGGCGCCACACGGCGCATGCATGAACCGTGCCCTGCGTCCCATACACCCTTTACGCGATAATAGGTGTTCACCGAGTTCCCTGCGTGTCGCGGCAGCCGGACCCGGTCGGCTGCAGCCCTGCCAACCTGACCCCGGGGGCCGTGCCCGTGGGCGCACGATCGCCTGGCCGGTTGGGTTCGGGAAGGTCGCGCGTGATCTGCCTGAAGCTCCCCGAACTCCTTGCGATGCGGGCCTGCGGACTACACCGAAAGGGGTCCGAACCGTGGTCCTGAGAGGTGCGCCGAGGGGCACCGGAGGTACCGGCGGAGATGTGAACCACCCTTTCGCGGCGAGGCTGTCCGGGTTCCTGCGTGGTGGCCTGCCCGGTGCGATACGCCGGACGCGGATCTTTCTCCGGCACAGGCTGGATCCGTCAGCCGACCTTCATTCGTTCACAGGTACGTCGGCGACACCGCCGCCGTCAGCACGCGGTGCGGGGCGCCTCCGCCGTCGGCCGCCACCGCGTAGAGGTCCGCGCCGTAGTCGCCCGGGAGCGCGTACGTGAGCGTGGTGTCGTCCTGCCAGACCGCCTGGTCGTCCACGCTGCGGGTTTCGGCCAGGGGGTGGTCCCTGAGCGTGCGCAGGTCCAGGACGTGCAGTCGCCACGGGGCGTCGGCGGGCAGGCCCTTGTCGCGGCTCTTGTAGGCGATGCGGGTGCCGTCGGGCGAGAGGGAGGGGCACTCCACGTTCGTCCGGAGCGTGGTGAGCGTGCGGGTGCGCAGGTCGCCCCGTACCAGATACGTCCTGCCCTTGGTGGCGAGCGTCGCGTAGAAGTGCCGGTCGTCGGCCGCGAAGGTGACGCCCCAGAAGTTGACGTCCGCGGCCCGGTAGCGGTGGCCGTTCTTGCGTATCGCGAAGTCCTCCAGGCTCGGTACGAGTTTGCCGGTGCGGGTGTCGAGGATTGCCGCGCGGGTGGAGAAGTTCGTGCCGGCGTAGCTGTCGCCGCCTACGAAGACCGTCCAGGCCGCCAGCCGCCCGCTGGGGGAGACCCGGGCGCGGGAGGGAATGCCGGGGATCGTGTAGTGCGCCCGCTCCCTGAGGTGCGTGTCGAGGATCGTGGCCCGGTAGCTGTCCTGCATCGCCCCGTGCACGGCTTGGAGGCAGACTCCGGTGCCCGAGGCCGCGTAGAAACGCAGGCACTTGACGCCCGACGCCGTTCGGGCACCCGTGGGCGACGACGCCGGGACCGTCGTCAGCTCGTCGCGGTGCGGCCCCCACGCCATGTTCCGGAACACGATCCGCCGCTTGTCGGTGAGCGTGACCCGGCCCGCGGCGACCGTCGGGCCGCCCGGCCGAGCCACGTCACGTCGTTCGGAGCGCGCGGCGGCGTGCAGCACGGAGGCCGTGGCGACCGCCGTGAGCACGGCGACCGCGCAGACGAGGACGAGCAGCTTGGTACGGGCGTTCGTCATACGGGAACCTTCGCGGTGGGGCCGAGACGGAACGAGAAGACGGCGCACACGGCGAGCGCCACCGCGGCGGCCAGCAGCGCCGTGCGGTCACCCCACGCCGTCCAGGCGGCGCCGAAGGCCAGCGAGCAGACGAACCGGGCGACGGCCTGCCCGGTCTGTACCAGGGCGAGCCCCGACGAACGCAGCTCCTCGGGCACGCTCTCCGACGCCGCCGCCATCAGAATGCCGTCCGTGGCGGCGTAGAACGAACCGTGCAGGATGAGCACGATGTACGGGAGCGCTGTGCCGTGCCAGGACGAGAGCAGCAGTCCGTAGGCGGCGAGCAGTGCCCCGTGGCCGGCGAGGAACACCCGCCAGGGGCCCACCCGGTCCGCGAGCCGCCCCAGTGGCAGGGCGAGCAGCAGGAAGGCGGCGGCGGTCCCGATCGGCAGCAGCGCGAACCAGCGGTCGGGCACGCCGAGGCGGCGCTGGAGCAGCAGGTAGACGAACGAGTCGCTGACGGTGGCAAGGCCGAGCAACAGGGCGCAGATACAGATGCGCCGGATGCCGCGCCGCCGCAGGAGGGCGAGGGCGGCTCGGAGCGTGGGGCGGGGTCGCTGGGCCGCCTGGTCGGTACGGCGTGCGGCGGACCCGCCCGGCACGAACAGGACCAGCACCAGCACGCCGACCACCGCGACGCAGAAGCTCACCGTGAACACCGCGTCATAGCCGTCGACCGTGGCGCGCAGGATCAGGAAGGCGGCGAGCGGGCCGAGCAGGGCGCCCGCGGTGTCCATCGCGCGGTGGACACCGAAGGCACGGCCGCGGGCCTCCGGGGGCGATGACAAGGAGATCAGGGCGTCGCGGGGCGCCGTGCGCAGTCCCTTGCCGGTGCGGTCGGCCGCGAGGACGAGACCTATGGGCGTGAGGGTGTGGGCGATGAGGAGGAGGGGTTTGCACACCGCCGAGAGGCCGTAGCCGATGATCGCGACGGGCTTGTGGCGCCCGCCGCCCCGGTCCGCGAAGTGGCCGCCGACCAGCCGCACCAGGGCCGAGAAGCCGTTGTAGACGCCGTCCAGGAGCCCGAAGCCGAGCGGGCTGAGGCCGAGTCCTGCCACCAGGTAGAGCGGCAGGACCGCCGTCACCATCTCCGATGACACGTCGGTGATCAGACTGACCGTGCCGAGCGCCAGCACCGTGGGGGCGACCGCCACGCGCCGCAGGGCCGGGGGAGTGCCCGGCCCGGCGGCGCGTTCGGCGGACCCCGCGCGGGTGGCGCGGCTGTCCGCTACGTACATGTCAGGACGCCCAGACCCCGGTGATGTCCTTGGCGGACGCCGCGTTGCCCGCGTGGCCGAGGCCGTGCATGTCCTCGAGCGTGCGCAGCAGGTCGTAGTGGTTGTACGTGGTGGAGGATGCGGAGCCCGGGGTCACCTGCTGGCCGTAGAGGACCGTGGGGATGCGGTTGCCGCTGAGCCGGTTGTCCTCGTCGAAGGTGACGACGAGGAGACTGTTGTGGGTCTTCGCCCAGGTTGCGAAGGCGCCGAGGTTGTTCTTCAGCCAGGTGTCACCGGTCGCCACCGAGCAGTCGTGCATGTCGCTGCACAGGTTCGGGACGACGAAGGAGACCTGCGGCAGTTTCGTGTAGTCGGTGGGGAACTGCTGGAAGGTGTACGCGGACGAGGTGGGGACGTTGCTGAAGCCGAACCAGGGGTTGTGCTTGCGGGCGTAGCTGCCGCTGCTGCACGTGGTCGAACCCTGGCTGGGAAGCGTCTCGTTGTAGCTCGCCCAGGTCTTGCCTGCGGCGATCAGCTCTGATGCGAGGTTGGGCTTGCTGGAGAAGCCGGGGGTGTAGCAGCTGTCGTCCGTGATGCCCTGCGTGGAGCCGGAGAACAGGGCGAAGTAATTGGGCTGGCTGGGGTGCGTCTCGGCGTACGAGGCGCTCAGGTTGGCGCCGCCGCTCTTCAGCGAGTTGATGTACGGGGCGCTGGAGGAGCCGATGACCTGGCTGTAGCCGTGGTTCTCGAAGACCACGACGATCACGTGGTCGGGGGTTGGCACGCCGGCTGCGGCCTGGGCGGACGAGGAGCCGCCGATGCCGGTCCACAGGCCGACGACGGCGGCAGCGGTGAGGGTCAGGGCGCAGGTGAGGGCGGTGCGACTGCGGCGGAACACGGATCTGCCGGGCACTGGGAACCTCCGGTGGGGGAGTGACGGGGGCGGTGCGGACAGAGCATGCTCACGCCAAGATGTATCCGGCGTACCTCACTGCACAAGAGGCATGAAGATCGGGTGAACGATCTCCTGCGCACCGTCTGCCCGTCGGCGACTGCGGCCCGTTACGCTCGCAGGGTACGAGGAGGCACAGGTGAGGAGAACGACCTCGGCGAAAACATCTCCACGCGCGGGATCGACCTGCTCGGCCTGCCTACCGGCGCACTACTGCACATCGGTGCCGAGGCGATCGCGGAGGTTACCGGCCTGCGCAATCCGTGCTCGCAGATCGAAGCCTTCCAGAAGGGTCTTCTGAGGGAGGTCTTCGAACTCGACGCGGAGACCGGGGACTTTTCCTTCAAGTCCGGGATCACGACTGTGGTCCGGCAGGGCGGCGAGGCCCACCCCGGCGACGCGATCGACGAGCGTCTTCATGCGCGCCTGCGGGCCCTGTCCCACGGGTGTTCCAGGGACAGGACCCGGGCGGGAATGGCCTACTTCAGGGCGACGCTGTCTCCGTAAGCGGCTGCGGTGCTCGTCGTGCTTGTGCCGGCGAACGTCCAGCGCCAGGTGCCAGCGGAATTCGCGGTCACCGTCGTCCTGAGCTTCCCGCTGCTGTCGGTGGTCACCTTCTTGACCGTGGTGTAGGTGGAGGAGCCGGACTTCTTGTACTGAAGGGCCACGGCCTGGCCGCTGTACCCGGCGTAGGCGTTGGTGTCCCAGTTGGCCCGGGTGAGCGTCCCCGTCACGGTGAGCGTGCCGCCCTTGGCGACCGGCTCGGGGGAGGCCTGGGTGTCGGCGAGCTTGGCATAACGCTTCACCTTGACCGGTGCGCTGTCCTCGAGGTCGTAGAAGTCGCCGTCATTGGCGGCTGCCTCGGCAGTGAAGTGCCAGGTGCCGGCCGAGCTGTTCTTGAGGTCGTAGTAGTCGGTGCGGTCGGCGTCCAGGGTGAACTTGAAGACGCACTTCCTGGTGGTGGACGTGGGCCGGGTGCAGTCGGCGGAGCCTGCGTGGATGATCCGGCTGTCAGGGCTGACCAGCTTGGCGCCGTAGATGTCCTTGATCCCGGATCCGTCCTTGGCGACGGCAGTCACGGTCAGCGTCTGCGCCGCGCTGACTCCGGCGTTGACGGTCTGCTTGCTGAAGGACAGCGACGTGAAGACGGTGTCGCCCTTCTGGGTGTCGGCGTGCGCGGCCGGCGTCAGGAACGAGAGCAGCGCCAGAGCGCCGACGGCAGCGGCCGCGGTGGAACGAATACGCATGTTTCTCCGAAAACGATGAGCCGGATCTTGTCCGGGCGCGAGAAAGACCACTGACACCCGTGGTTGGTTGTACGACGGCAGACGGCACCCTGGCCGTGGAGATTTTTTGCGGCTTTTGTCCAACCGCATGCTCGGACAGCTTCCTCACTGCCTGCTGAGCCACGCCCGCCTCGACGAAGCCATTGGCTCCCGGCTTCGAACTTGATCGCGTTCGCCGTGGAGCCGGTCCCTGGTCCGCCGCGGTCCGGCCCTTGTCGCGCCGAGACCGTCGACCTCGCACACGCCCCGGTCTCCGTGTGGCCCCGCGGAGGGGCGAGTCGCTCGACGCTACCCCGCTGGGCCTCTTCCCGGACGGCGAAAACCCGCCCGGGAATGATTCAAACTTCAATCAAGTTTGAAGAACCAGGAGGGTCCATCGGCCCCTCGTGCCCCAGAACCCCTTGGGCGCCAGGTGCCTGCACCGCAGAACGAATGCTCGTGCAGAGAACGGAGAGCGGAGAACGTGATGGTCGGTACACAGGGAGTGACCTGGAACGAGCGGCGGCAGTACGCGAGCCGTCTCTTCGAATCCCAGCGTTACCGCGCGGCTGCCCAGGTTCTCAAGGACCTGGTTGCCGCGGCGCCTCGCAACCTGGACCTCCGCATGCTCCTCGCCCGTTCGTACTACTACACGGCGCAGCTCTCCCTGGCCGAGGCGGAACTGCGCCAAGTCCTGCGCGCCGAGCCCGCCCACCCCTCTGCCCACCTCGCCCTCGCCCGCGTCCTGGAGCGCCAGCACCGCTGCTCCGAGGCCGCGCCGCACATGAGGGTCGCGGACACGATGACCGCACGGGACCTGCTTGCCCTCAGGCACCCCCACAATTCATCCCCTCGACTCGTTGGTTGAGGCTGCTGCCCGCTGCCGGTCGTCCGCCCTCCCTGGGCGGTCAGGCCGCGGACGGGACGTGTGTCGTGGCGGGTGGCCGGGCCGCAGGCGCACAGCCGCCTACGTGATCGGTAAGAATTCCGAAACTTTCGAAATAACTGACCCAGATCTTGATCTATGAATCAGGGATTCCGTCGGACAGCCCTGCACTCGATCTATCAGACAGGCCATTGACCAGGCTTTATTCCGTCTTGGTAAATCCCTGGCCAAGGATTAGATTTCGGAATCCTTGCCGAAAGTGTTGACAACTTTGCGGGGCCGGACCAACCTATCGCCATCGACGGACCTCAACCCCTGTCGATCCGGGTCGCCTGTGCGACCTGGTTCTCCGGTCGTTGACCACACGACGACCGGCCAACCGTCGCAGCGTTGGACGACGCTGACGCACGGTCGCGTCACCCTGGCCACCGACGGGTCGGCCAGGTCGTATCACGCTTGTCTGGCCTCCCTGCTGGCCTTCACGAGGAGGAAGCATGAACATGAACGACGCACCCGCCCCCATGAACCACGTCCCCGCCCAACCGCTCAACCGCAGGGGCTTCATCGGCGGTGCCGGAGCGTTGGCGCTCACGTCCGCGATGATGCTGCCCGGCACCGCCCACGCCGCCACGACCATCACCACAAATCAAACGGGCACGAATAACGGCTACTACTATTCGTTCTGGACCGATGGTGGTGGGTCGGTCTCCATGACCCTGGGGTCCGGTGGCAATTACAGCACCTCATGGAGCAACGTCGGGAATTTCGTTTGCGGTAAGGGCTGGAGCAACGGCGCGCGCAGGAGCGTGAACTACTCGGGCAGCTTCAACCCGTCCGGCAACGCGTATCTGGCTCTCTACGGGTGGACGTCAAACCCGCTCGTGGAGTATTACATCGTTGACAACTGGGGCACTTACCGGCCCACGGGAACGTACAAGGGCACGGTCACCAGCGACGGCGGTACGTACGACATCTATCAGACGACGCGAACCAACGCCCCCTCCGTCGAAGGCACCAAAACCTTCAATCAGTACTGGAGCGTCCGGCAGTCGAAGAGGACGGGCGGGACCATAACCACTGGAAACCATTTTGACGCGTGGGCCAGTCATGGAATGCCCATGGGTAGTTTCAATTACTACATGATCCTCGCGACCGAGGGGTATCAGAGCAGCGGGAACTCCAATATAACGGTGAGCTGAATCCCGTCCTCCGAGGAGAGCGACTGCACCGCATCATCAACGCCACCCGGCCCGGCGATCAGGTACTCGTCTACTCGTCGCCCCCTGGCGGGAACGGCATGAACGGGGTGTGACGATCCGGACCAACGGCACCTGGACCTGGCCGACGGTCTCCTGCAGCGCGAGTTGATCCTCGAACACCCGACACACCGCACCTGTGGCGCGGCGGCCCATGGCCGCCGCGCCACGCTGCTGCCGGCCGGCGCTCCTGCCCGCGGGTGTTTCGTCTTCGTAGGCGCGCCCCCACTTCACCGGTATCGAAGGCTGAACGTCCGTGCGTCAGGCACAGTCGAGCTCGGGAGCGAAGGATCAGGCGCCTTCGTCGCCGCCGAGCGCTCCGCGTCGGACTCCAGGTCCACCCCCGCCGATCTTCGCTGAGAGCACCGGCGGAACGCGGCGGGCGGTGCCGGCCGGCACCGCGTCCAGGGGCCTGACCTGCTCGGCGGTCACCCGGGTAGCGCCGTCACCGTCAAGACGAAGGCGTCACGTATGGCACGGTCGGATGCCGACGAGGTGCTGGGCACGTTCAGTGGGTGGCGGTTGCCAGCAGTTCGGGTAGGTCGCGCATGCTCTCGAACACGACGGTGTCCGGTCCCTCCAGCCGTGAGGCTGGTGTGAGACCGCCGTAGTAGCCGAAGGCGCGCATTCCTGCGGCGCGGGTGGCCTGTACTCCGTACGTACTGTCTTCGATCACCGCGCACTGCGCGGGCTCCACTCCCATCGAGCGTGCAGCATGCAGGAAGGGGTCGGGTGCGGGTTTCCCGCTGGGGACGTCGGCGGCGCTGAAGATGTGCGTCTTGAAGTAGTCGCTCAACGAAGTGATCTGCAGGCTGTGCCGGATGTCGTCGTGACTGCCGTTGGAGGCGACACAGATGGGTTTGGTGAGGCTGTTCAGGACCTCGGTGATGCCGTCGGCAACGGTCAGTTCGGCTGCGAAGGCCGCCCGATACAGATGGTCATACCGCCGCTGCCAGTTCTTCTCCAGGCGCCGCCCAAGTCGTTCTTCCACAGCAGCCGTATAGACCTCGTCCGACGAGCCGACGAACCGTTCGATGATCTCCGCCTCGGTGAACGTGCACCCCAGGTCGGCCGTGATCATCGCGTCCACTTTCACGCATATTCGTTCGCTGTCCACCAGTACGCCGTCACAGTCGAAGATCACCAGTTCAACCGCGTTCTGTGTCATGACCGGAAGCCCGGAGAGGAAGTCGTCAACGCGACTGGCCGACGACGGATTTGGAGTGGTTGGGCACCAACAGGCCCTGACGTGCCGGATCGGGGTTGCTGGCTGGGGCATGTCCACGCCGGTGGGGCCGTCGTGGGCGCGCGGCGCCGCTCACGGCGAGGGGTGGCAGGCTCCGTTCCGGGTGGTGCGGCCTGAGTGGGGAGTTTCGCGGATCCCCATCAGCAGCGTGGTGACGGCGTTCACCACGCAATGCTGGGCATCGTTCATCTCCACAACCTCGCCCTCAACGGATATCTTCAGCCCCGTACGGGAGAACACTTTCGAGGGGGAGCCATGACCATCCGGGCATCGCTGCACGCGGCCCATGTCTACATGATCCTGGGCGTCGTTTCCGGGCTCTACTACCGAGAGCTCACCAAGCACAACGGGTTCGACGGGGAGACCCAACTGTCGGTAGTCCACACCCATTTGCTGGCCCTCGGTATGCTGGCCTTCCTCATCGTCCTTGCGCTCGACAAGCTGTTCTCCCTGTCCGGCAGCCGGCACTTCACCTACTTCTTCGCCTTCTACAACGCGGGCATCGCCATCACCGTGGGAGCCATGGTCTTCCGCGGCACGCAGACCGTCCTCGGCCACCCCGTCCCCGAGGCGGTCTCCTGGATCGCAGGCCTGGGTCACACGGTCCTCACCGTCGGTCTGATCCTCCTGTTCACCTTGCTCGGCAAGCGCGTCACCAATGGGCGCACCACTTCAGAGAGCGCCCCGGGGGATGGCCTGTCGGCCGAGCTGGAGAAGGGCAACGCGTTGTAGTAGGCGACAACCGAGAGCAGCTGTCGAGGGGTTCTGCCGAGCAGACGCCGGTCTGATGACTTCGAGGTGTTGCTGAGTTCCGTCTCTTCCACGCTCAGGCCGCCGACGCGACCGAGCATCGTGTACGTGGTCCGTCAGGGCCAGTGCCGCTCGGGCACATCCCGCCATGGCGAGCCGGTTTGCGCCCGCCGCCAGACCCCGTCGAAGAAGTCCCGAGATCGTTCCACGAGTTGACCACCGTCTCCAGCGCGCGGCGGCCCGGGGCCGCCGCGCGCCACCGCTCAGACCGCAGTCCGCTCCACGGGGATCCACAGCTCCGCGTCCGCCTGTGACCCGTCCTGCGACAGCCGGGTCCGCAGGATCTCGGGCCCCGGCCGGCTCCGGTACGGATTGGATGGGAACCACTGCGTGAACACGTCCCTCCACAGGTACTGGAGCGCCTGCGGAAACGGCCCGGAGTTCTCGAAGACGGCCCACGCCCCGGCCGGGACAGTGAGCGCGTCCATGCCCTCGGGCACGGCGGCGCGCGTCACCACGCCGTGGTAATAGTCGAGTTCGGTGCCCTCGGCGCGGCTGTCGTCCAGATTGTCACTCGCCGAGATGATCCCCTTCGGATCCTGGTCGGACAGGCTCTGGATGCGCTGCAGTGTCTCCTGGTCGATGCCCCGGATGAAGGCGGCGATGGCCGGGTTCACCCCCTCGTGCACGAGAGGGACACGCGCCTTCCTGCCGACCACACGGAATTCCTCCTTCTCCATGACCCTGTACCGCATGCTGCTGTTCCCTTCGACGATGAGGCGGAAGGACATCCGTGGCTGGGACTGCAGACTCGCACCGACCCGCCTGACCTCGCCGGGACCGACGCCGTGCATCGCGCGGAACGCACGCGCGAACGCCTCCCCCGAGGTGTAGCCGTAACGCACCGCGACCTCCAGCAACGTCACCTCCCCGGCCAGCACTTCGGCACCCGCGACCGTCAGCCGCCTGCGCCGGATGTACTCCGACAACGGAATCCCCGCCAGCGCGGAGAACAGCCGTCGGAAGTGGTACTCCGACGTCACCGCGATCCGCGCCAGGTCGGACACCTCGATCCGCTGATCAAGGTGGCACTCGATGTGCTCCATGGCCTGGTTCAGCCGCTCCAGCACCCCGGCCTCCTTCCCTTTCGATCACTCACGCTAGGAGGGACCCACCTTGCCGGACCCGACATCCTGTGCCCGGTCCGGTCGGGTACGACAGGACCCCGACGACCGCGCGCATCACACCTGTATCAACCGCAAAGAGGGACACCGGCGCCGTGATCGCATCTCAACCACGGCCTGGAAGTCTTCATCCTTGATGACGGTGATGAAAACGCCGGTTGTGCGCGTTTTGACAACCACTGGCTTCAGGACTTCTTGCCTCAGGCGCTCGGGCAACTGCGCGGCTTGCCAATCGCGTTCAGCTCCGGCAACAACCTCGGCCTGATCCGCTGGTCATTCCTGCCGTACTTCTTCACCGTGATGACGACGAGGGCGAAGCCCATCGATGCGCCGGACGAACGAGCGATGGAGGACTGAGGGGCGGCGCCGTCCGAACTGTGAAGCATTGTGCCTGTTACCCGATTTATGCGATCGGTGGTGGGGCGCGGGGTGGTGCGGCGCGGTGTGCAAAGGGGCCGGAAAGGGCTTGTTGGTGCGGGTGACCGGGGTGGTTGCCGTATTCAGCGAATGTCAGGGCCACGCTCATGCGGGGTCTGTGACCGTTACAGTCGTCGGTTACGGAAATATCCGCATTTTGTAACGCAGGCCGAAGTCGCCGATCACAGGCGGGCGGGTGGTTCAGAGTGTGGGTCCTCGGCTTGTTGAGCCGGGACCCGCACCGCGCAGCATGGCTCTGACCTGGGCCTGGGCGCCTCTACTTGAGGGGACATCACGTGTCTGCTTCTCGTACTGTCCGTCGTCTCGTCGCTACCGGTCTGGCGGCCGGTTCCGTTGTCGCCGTCGCGGCGATGCCGGCATCCGCCGACGACGGCTACAACCGTGGCCGTCACCACCAGTCGTACTCGCGTGTGGTGCTCGGCAGCATCCAGTACGACAGCCCGGGCCGTGACGACTACTCCAACCGTTCGCTGAACAGGGAGTGGGTCGAGGTCACCAACACCGGTTACCGGTCGGTGAATCTGGACGGATGGACACTCTCGGACCGGGACGGCAACCGTTACCGCTTCGACGACCTGCGTCTGGCCGGCCGGGCCACCGTCCGCGTCCACACCGGACGCGGCTACGACACCCGCACCGACGTCTACCAGGACCGCCGCACCGACTACGTCTGGAGCAACTACTCCGACACGGCCACCCTGCGCAACAATTACGGCCGGACCGTCGACACCGAGTCCTGGGGCCGTGACCGCGACCACCACAACAACGACCGCGGACACCGCCGCTGACCTGACCCCCACCCGCCACTGACCGCGGACCCCCTCTCGGAACCGCTGCGTGCCGCCACCCCCCGCCCCCGAAGTGGCGGCACGCAGCTCGCGCGCTCACCGGCCATCTCCACGCCGGAGACCTCGCCGAGGCAGCAGACCTGGGCACACCCAGAAGGACCAGGGCCCCGGCGCGCACATCCTGTGAGGCCGGTACATGCCCGCGCGCGCCGTCCATCGAGCAAATCGCGCACTTCGAAGCCGGGGGCGTCGGGAGGCTACGGCCCGGGAGCGGGTGGAGCGCATCCGGGAGCAGAACGCGGACGGAGCTGAACCAGTGACCGGTGGCGGGCGGAGGAGGCGCTGTCCCGGCTCGTGAGCCCCTGGGAGACGGTCGAGGAGATCGTGGGCGACGCACGGGCGACGGCGGGGGTGCGACTTTGTGTGGCGAATCAAGTGGCCGGATCGATCAGGAATCGAGAAGCGCGGGTCACGGAGCCGCGCCTAGCATGACAGTCATGGACATCACCATTCACACAAGCTCCCTTCCGCATGACGACCCGGACGCGTCCCTGGCCTTCTACCGCGACACCCTCGGCTTCGAGGTCCGCAGCGACTTCGGACAGGGCAAGATGCGCTGGATCACGGTCGGCCCCGTCGGCCAGCCCGACACGTCCATCCTCCTGGCGCCGCCTGCCGCCGACCCTGGGGTCACCGAGGACGAGCGCCGCACCATCGCCGAGATGATGGCCAAGGGCACCTACGGCTGGATCCTGCTTGCCACCCGGGACCTCGACGGCACTTTCGAGAAGGTGCAGGCCGGCGACGCCGAGGTCGTGCAGGAGCCGACGGAGCAGCCGTACGGCATCCGCGACTGCGCCTTCCGTGATCCCGCAGGCAACCTGATCCGCATCCAGGAGATTCGCTGAGCCGTGCGGTCATCGATTCGGCCATGACGGCCGGCGCCGCGATCACCTGCGAAGAATACGGTGGCCGGTGCTTCCGGGCCGCTGTCCTGGACCACTCCCTCGGCGGGCGTGCCGTCGCGGAGCCCGAGCCGCCCCCGGCCTCCGTCCCGCCGCCGGCAAGTCGGTCATCGCCATCGAGCACCTCGCCGCCTGCCGCCGCTTGCAACCCAGGTGCTCGCGGACATCGAGGAAAAGGAGTTCTCCCATGTGTCACCCCTCATGGGGGCGCGCACGCACCGCGGCGCAGCGCCTGAGCGACCTCGCGCGACTGCGCCGAGTCCGCGACCGGATCGACCGGGAGTACGCGCAGCCGCTGAACGTCGAGGCGCTTGCCCGCGGCGTGAACATGTCGGCCGGGCACCTCAGCCGCCAGTTCCGGCTGGCCTACGGCGAGTCGCCCTACGCGTACCTGATGACGCGTCGCATCGAGCGCGCGACGGCGCTGCTGCGTCGCGGCGACCTCAGCGTCACCGACGTCTGCTTCGCGGTCGGCTGCTCATCGCTGGGCACCTTCAGCACCCGCTTCACCGAGCTGGTCGGCATGCCGCCCAGCGCCTACCGGCGCCGCGAAACGGGCGCTGCGGCGGGGATGCCGCCGTGTGTGGCAAAACAGGTGACAAGACCGGTCAGGAATCAAGAAGCACCGGTCGTCGAACCGCAACTAGCGTGATGGCCATGGCATCCATCGAATCCGTCACCCTCGACGTGGCCGACCCCACGGCCGCCAACCGCTTCTACACCGCCGCCTTCGGCTTGGACACGCAGATACACCTGCGGGCCTCGGAGGCACCCACAACCGGCTTCCGTGGGTTCACACTGGCACTCACGGTGTCCCAGCCGGCCACCGTCAACAGCCTCATCGACGCCGCCCTCGACGCCGGCGCCACGCCGCTGAAGCCTGCCACGAAGTCGTTCTGGGGCTACGGCGGTGTCGTACGAGCCCCGGACGGGACGATCTGGAAGGTCGCGACCTCGGCGAAGAAGGACACCGGCCCGGACACCCGGCAGATCGACGAGATCGTGCTCCTGCTGGGAGTCGCGGACGTGGCTGCGAGCAAGCGGTTCTACGTCGAGCGCGGTCTTGCCGTGGCGAAGAGCTTCAGCCGCATGTACGTCGAGTTCGCCGCTGGGTCGAGTCCCGTCAAGCTGGCGCTGTACAGGCGCCGTGCCCTTGCCAAGGACGTCGGCGTCACTCCCGACGGCACCGGATCGCACCGGCTCATGATCGGCGGCGATGCCGGGCCTTTCACCGACCCGGACGGGTTCGCATGGGAGGCCGCATCGCTGACGCCCACGCCCTGACGCGCCACGACCGACGGAGCCTCTCCCTTGGAGGAAGGGCTCTCCACCAAGTGACTGGAGGAAGCATGACGGGCGCGCCGCCGCGTGGGCTTGAGGAGAGGCTGCGGGACACTCGCGCGAAACTGGCGAGCGACGTCGATCTCTGGGTCGCGACGTCGGGCTCCGCGGGCGGCGTCCACCTCATCCCGCTCTCGTACCTCTGGGACGGGACCGCATTCGTCATCTCGACGCCGCGCGCCTCCGTCACCGGCCGCAACCTGCTGGCGGAAGGCCGGGTGCGACTCAGCCTCGGGCCGACGCGTGACGTCGTCGTCGTCGACGGCACCGCCGAGCCGGTGGGCATCGCCGACCTCGGCCCGGAGGCGGGCGACGCGTTCGCGACCAAGACCGGTTTCGACCCGCGCGAGCTCGACGAGCCCTACCAATACTTCCTGATCCGGCCTCGGCGCATCCAGGCCTGGCGGGAGGCGAACGAGCTGCAGGGACGGGACCTCATGCGCGACGGCCGCTGGCTCGGCTGACCGCCGCACGGGAACACATCCGCCCCGGGGAACACACCCGCCCCGCCTGGCGAGCGGCGCGGGTGAGGACGTGGACTTCCCGCGGGGACTCCTCACTCGGACCGAGCAGAGCAGACGCACCTGAGACCGCTCCAGCACCGGCCTTCGTCGGGAGAAGCACGTGACAGCCGGTGATCGTCGGCGGCCAGTTGTCTCCCCAGCAATCTGGCCGCGGGTGGGGAATCCAACTGGCCGCAGACACCCACCGCCGGGCATTCGGCCCTTCGGGTGACGGGCATTCTGCTCGGCACCGTCGAGGGATGCGGCGCTGACGCCTGGGCTGTACAGGTGCTTGCCTGTGGGCTGGGGGGTGCGTGGTGGACTGCACGCTGTGACCGTGAGTCTTTGTCATCAAGATGGCGAGATCGTGGAAGCCAGGAGCCGAATCGTCGGCACGAGCGTGGGACGAGCAAGTGGATGGTGCAAACCTCGCCGGTGCGCATGAGAGACATCCGGTCTTCGCGCAAGTTTCGGGTTCCTGCGTGCGCAAGTCCGCATGCACCTGTTTGCGGCCACCTGAGCCTACTTGTATGCAGACTACTGACGGTGACGATCGGTGCCGAAGCAGGTTGCGGCATCGAGGGGTTGGTGTTGGTGTTGAGGGGACGAAGACGCTGCGCTCACGCAGGACCCTCTCAGCTGACGCCCAATCTCCATGGAATCGGAAGTGAGCATGGAAGGCGCAAACCACAGTCTCCACGCTGATGTCCTGGTCATCGGCTACGGCAAAGGCGGCAAGACGGTGGCCGCGAAGATGGGCCGCCTCGGCAAGCGGGTCGTGCTTGTGGAGCGGTCGGACCGGATGTATGGAGGCACCTGCCCCAACGTGGGCTGCGTACCGACGAAGGCACTGGTCCACCACGCCAACAAGCGCCGATCGGAGGATCCGGCGCAGGAGTGGTACGAGCGTTCCGTCACCAACGTCCAAGCGGTGACGAAGATGATGCGCGACGGCAACTACGAGGGGCTGAACGGCATGGAGACCGTCACGGTCCTCACCGGTCAAGCCGCGTTTGTCGACGCCCACACCGTGGCGGTCCAAGCAGGCCGCGAACGCCTTACGGTCACCGCCGACACCATCTTGATCAATACCGGCTCCGAGCCGATCATCCGCGACATTCCTGGGCTGCGTGACAGCCTGTACACCGTCACCAGCACCGAACTGATCGAGACCACCGTCCTGCCGGAACGACTGACCATCATCGGTGGCGGATACCTCGGTCTGGAGTTCGCCGCGATCTACCGACAGTTCGGCTCAGAGGTGACCGTGCTCGAGGCATCTCCGAAGATCCTTGGTCGTGTCGATGACGACGTCGCCGCCGTAGCCCAGGAAATCCTCACCGACGAGGGCATCGAGATCATTGCCGGCGCCCAGGTGCGCCAGGTCCGCGACGGCGACAGCGGTGCGACCGTCGTTTACGACAAGGACGGCCACGAGCACTCCCTGGCGGCCGACGCCATCCTGGCCGCCACCGGCCGCGCCCCGGCCACCCGCGACCTCGCCCTGGAGGCGGCCGGGGTCCGTACCACCGAGCGGGGTGCGGTCGAGGTCGACGGGTTCTTGCGCACCAGCCAGCCGCACATCTACGCCCTCGGCGACGTCAACGGTGGTCCGCAGTTCACCTACATCTCCCTCGACGACAGCCGCATCGTCCTCGATCAGCTCATCGGTGAGGGCAAGCGCTCCACGGCGGACCGGGTGGCCATCCCGCACACCCTGTTCATGACCCCGCCGCTGGCGACCGTCGGGCTGACCGAGAAGGAGGCCCGCGCGGCCGGACACCGGGTGAAGATCGCCAGCCAGCCGGTCGCCGAGATCATCGCCATGCCGCGCGCCTACATCGTCGAGGACCCCCGCGGTGTCATGAAGTTCGTCCTCGACGCCGACACCGACGACATTCTCGGCGCCGCCCTGCTCAGCATCGACGCGCAGGAACTCATCAACACCGTCGCGCTCGCCATGCGGCACGGCGTCAAGGCGGCCGAACTCCGCGACGCCGTCTACCAGCACCCCACCTCCACCGAAGCCTTCAACGACGTACTCGCCACCATCGTGCGAGCCGATTGACCACCAGTCGCTCGCCCGGGCCGTTTCTCTCGAATCAGCCGCGGCGTGGCATCGAGAAGGGAAGGGTGCGGGTGACTACTGCATCGATGACGGGGAAAGTCGCGCTGGTGACCGGTGCGACCAGCGGCATCGGAGCGGCCGCTGCGGAAGTGCTCGCCGAGCGCGGTGCGCACGTAGTGGTGGCGGGCCGGGACCGAGCACGCGGCGAGGCCGTCGTCGAGACAATCCGGGAATCCGGTGGCACGGCCGACTTCTTGGCCGCCGACCTGCTGGACGCCGGTTCGGTCCGGGAGTTGGCTCGACAAGCCGTCGAACTGGGTGGTGGCCGGGTGGACATCCTGGTCAACGGCGCGGGCATCTATCCGTTCGGGCCCACCGAGCAGGCATCGGAGAGCGAGGTCGACGCCGTCTACGCGCTGAACGTGAAGGCTCCCTTCTACCTGGTGGCGGAACTCGCGCCGGCGATGGCCGAGCGGGGCAGCGGGGCGATCGTCAACGTCAGCACCATGGCAGCCGCGCTCGGCTTCTCGGGAGTGGCGCTGTACGGCTCGAGCAAGGCCGCCGTGAACCTGCTGACCAAGGCCTGGGCTGCCGAATACGGCCCGCGCGGGGTCCGGGTCAACGCCGTGCAGCCCGGTCCGACCCGGACCGAGGGCACGGCGGGCATGGGGGAGGACCTCGACACACTCGCCGCCCAGGCGCCCGCCGGGCGGCCGGCTTCTCCGGGGGAGATCGCCGAGGCGATCGCGTACCTGGCCGGCGATGCCGCGAGTTTCGTGCAGGGCGTTGTGCTGCCAGTCGACGGCGGCCGCACGGCTGTGTGAACGGGAGTTCCAGGCCGGTGGCGTTCCCCCCATCGCTGCCGCCCCCGCCATCGTCGACCGTCTCACCTTCGGCAGCGACATCATCGAAGCCGGCACCACGGGCTCTGTCTCACCTGCTGCGGCCTGGGCTTGGAGCGCCTGCGCGCAGCTGCTGATAGATCATCAGATGCGCCGCATCGACCGGGAGACCTGGCCGACCGAGGCAAGGGGAGATATGATCACCCCGATGATGACTCACTCTGTTCACAGATTGGGGGCCCCGTCCGCGCAAGGTGAGTGCTGATGCTCACTCAGACCGCGAACAGGGATTCCCGCCTTTCCTTCTGGCTGCGCGTGCGTGAGTTCGCCGTGCCGCCGTCCATGATCGAGACTGCGACCGCCCGCCGTCGTGTCGGGGACTGGGCGGGTGCGTGCGCCGCCGCAGGCATCGATGTCGATCTCAATCTTCGTTCCGTGGCGCGTACCCATGGCCAGGAACTCGCAGCCCGGGTCCGGGCCGATCTCCGTCATCTGGCGCCTGACCTGTTGCGCTGGCACATGCCGAGGATCGCTCCTGACGGGCTGTTGCGCCCGGGTCTGACCACTGCTCTGGCTCGGTACGACGCCGCGGGGCGCGACGGCGCAAGCCCGGTGCACCTCGTGGCCCGGACTGCGCCGGCTTGGGCGGATGCCGGTCAGCGGATCAGCCTGGCGCTGTGGGACGGATCCGACTCCGACGCCGGCCCCTCCCGTCATCCGCACCCACATCCCAACCAGCGGTTCCGTCTCGACCTGCACCACCACCTGTGGGACGCGCGCAGGACCGATGAGCTGCGGATCCGGTCCGGGGCCGATCTGCTGCCCGCCGACAGCCGCCCTGCGCTGGACCCGGAACTCCTGGGGACGGTGCCGCAGGGGCACCGCTGCGCCGTTGACCGGTGGGCGGCCGAGGCGGGGATTCTGCTCCACGCCGAGGGGCGGTCCACCGGTACCGTCACCGTGCGGTTCGGGGCCCGGCATCGGCTGATCCTGGACCTGGTCGCGGACAGGGACGGCCTATCGCCGCCCGCATTGCGGATCGCGGCGGCGTCCACAGATGGCGGCGCCTCCGCGTTGCCCGTCCTGCCCGACGCGGCGACCTGGGTGCTGCCCGACCTGGAACTGATCCGCACGGGTTCGATCGAGGCCGATCGGCTGCACCCGCTGGTCGCCTCGGCACTCGTACCGGATCATGTGCCGGCCGGTCCGGCCCGGACTCCGGACCCGGCAGGACAACCGCGCCTCGTGGAGTGCCGGGGAGCTCAGCACCGGATCGGTCTGGTCAACGGGGTGCTGGCGCCGCTGGACCACGACCCGACCGAGATCCGGCGGGAGGAACTACTGGCCGCACTGACCGGTGCTCCGCTTCCCTGCCTGCGGGCAATCGACGAGGCGCACCGTCATCCGGACTGCCTCACCGGCGTCCGCGAACGCCTGGATCACGGCGACACAGCCGGTGCGCTGGCCGTCGTCGAGGGCCTGTTGGGCCCCGACGCACTGCTGCGCACCGGCGCTCTGCGGGACGAACTGGAGACGGCCGCGCTGCGGCGGGTCACATACGGGCTGTACAGGTCAGGTCTGATCGGACCCGGACCTGTCCGCATCCGCCCGGAACGTCGTCCCCGTGACAAACGCTCGCACCCGCGCCGCGCGACTTCTCGCTGACCCGGGGGCTTACGTCCTCCTGCATCCACTCGGCTCATCACGAACCCATAGGTGATCAAACATGCCCGCATACACCCCGCTCGCCGCTACCGACACCCCCTCCGACATCACCCACGCCTCTCAACTCGACGTCGCCGGGGCGTTGTTGACCCTGCTGCGTGACACAACCACCGAACCGCGCCCCGACACACAACTGGAGTCCCTGACCCTGGCCGTGGCCGCCGATCTGCCCGTGCTCCTGTGGGGTGAGCCGGGGATCGGCAAGACCGCGGCCCTCACTCAGCTTGCCGCGGCCCTGGACCTTCCGCTGACCACAGTGATCGCCAGTGTGCACGAGCCGTCCGACTTCTCGGGCCTGCCCATCGTCGGAGACGACCCCGCGGAACAGGGTGTCCCCATGGCCCCGCCGGACTGGGCGGTGCGACTGGTACGGGCCGGCCGAGGGCTGCTGTTCCTGGACGAGCTGTCCACCGCACCGCCGGCCGTTCAGGCCGCCTTGCTCCGCCTCGTGCTCGAGCGGCGGATCGGCTCCCTGCAACTGCCGCCCGGGGTCCGGATCGTGGCTGCCGCCAATCCGCGCTCCTCGGCGGCCGACGGCTGGGAGCTGAGCCCGCCGCTGGCCAACCGGTTCGTTCACCTTCAGTGGACCCACGACCACGAGGTCGTCGTACGCGGCCTCGGTGGTACGTGGCCCCGGGCAACCTTGCCGCGGCTCGCCCCGGACAAGTTGTCGGAGGCCGTGGACTTCGCCCGCCGAGCGGTGTGCGGACTCCTCACGGCCCGCCCCAAACTCGTGCATCAACTGCCCAGCAACGAAACGCGCCGGGGCGGCCCGTGGCCGTCACCTCGAAGCTGGGAGATGGCCCTGCGCCTGATCGCCTTCGCGACCGCCGCCGGCTCCACCCGGGAGGTACTTTCCCTGCTGGTCAGGGGCACCGTGGGAGACGGTCCGGGGCTGGAGCTGCTGGCCGGCCTGGACCGGATGGACCTCCCGGACCCCGAGGTGCTTCTCGCCGACCCGACGGGCGCCGCCCTGCCGGAGCGGGGGGATCTGCGCCAGGCCGTGCTCGACGGCGTGGTGGCGGCGGTCCGCCAACGCCCGGAGAAGTCCCGCTGGGACGCAGCGTGGGAGCTCCTGGTGCGGGCGGTGGAGACCGGAGCCCCGGACCTGGTGGTCGTCCCCGCGACGACCCTCGCCACGCTGCGCCAAGAGGACTGGGATGTTCCGGCATCCATCGAGCGGCTCGCCGGAGTGGTGTCGCTGTCCCGGCGAGCGGATCGAGCGGCGGCCCGTGCCGCGGTCGCCGCGAAGGCCGGCCGATGATCCGGGACGCACCGGGGGCACTGGACCTCGACAAGCTCTTTGCCGCCCGACTGCAGGCCGCTCGGGTCCGGCCCTATCTGGCGACGGCTCTGTTCGCCCTGCACACCGTCGAGTCGAGGCTGGTACCGACGATGGCCGTCGACCGGTACTGGCGGTGCTACGTCTCGCCGGCGTTCGTGGACCGCACGCCGGTGGAGGAACTGGCAGGTGTATGGGTGCACGAGGTGTCGCACCTGCTGCGCGACCACCACGGACGCAGTGACCGGGTCGCGCGGGAGCGCGGGCTGACCGGCCCGGGGGAACGGCTGCGGATGAACATCGCCGCAGACTGCGAGATCAACGACGACGTGTTCGGTGACGGGCTGATCCGGCCCGAAGGCGCTGTCGAGCCGGTGTCCTTGGGACTGCCCGAGGGAGAGCTCATGGAGGACTACCTGCGCCAGTTCCGGCTCGGGCCGCGTACGCAGAGCATGGCCTGGCTGGACTGCGGAAGCGGTGCCGACGGACTGGAACGGGAGTGGGAGCTGGGACCGGACGGCGCGCACGGCCTCAGTGAGCAGGAACGGGACGCGGTCCGGTTCCGCGTGGCGCAGGGCATCACCGGCCGTCCGGGGCACGCACCGAAGGGGTGGCAGCGGTGGGCGGAGGAGGCGTTCCATCCGCCACAGCCGTGGCGGGAGTTGCTGGGAGCGGCGGTCCGCTCGGCGGTCTCCGGCCCCGGGGCAGGCGAGGATTACACCTACGGTCGGCCGTCGCGGCGCTCGGCCGGGGTGCCCGGCGCCGTACTGCCGACCCTGCGACGCAGACCACCCCGAGTCTGCGTGGTCATCGACACGTCCGGGTCGGTCAGCGACACCGAACTGGGCAGCGCCCTCCTCGAGGTTGGTGCGATCTCCCGTGCTGTGGGCGGCCGTCGCGACCTGATCACCGTGCTGCCGTGCGACGCGGCGGCCCGGATCGTGCACCCGCTGTGCCGTGGTGAGGGCATACCGCTGATGGGCGGTGGGGGTACCGATCTGCGCACGGGCTTCGCCAAGGCGCTCCGAGCGCGGCCCCGACCGGATGTCATCGTGGTCCTGACCGACGGGCAGACGCCCTGGCCGACCGCACAACCACCGTGCCGAACGGTGGTAGGTCTGTTCCCCCGGCAGTATGCAGCCCGGTCGTGGGACGAGGACGATCCCGATTACGTTCCGGACTCGCCGCCTGCGTGGGCACGCGTGGTTGACATCGGGTGAGCACGCTCATCCACCTGGGACAGCACCATGTTCCCGGGCCGGAACCTGATCACCGAGCCATGCGTCCTATCGGGCACGTCGTGCTCGCTCCAGGCCGAGGACGGGTCCGAGGCAGGTGGGTGGGACATGGTGAGGCGGGCGACCAGCAGGGTGGCGTCGGAATCCAGGACTACGGCCCCCCGGCGGTGGCCGATTCACGTCGGCCGGTGGCGTCGGCGGTGGGGCAAGGACGCCCAGGGTCAGTCATCCTGGGCGCGTGGGCGTGTTCTCGCGGCGCTTGCCGTGCTGGCCTCCAGCCTGATGGCCTTCCACGCGATCGTGCCCAACGCCGTGGGCCACCTGGGCAGTCTGCTGGAGGCATTCCTGCCCTGGCTCGGCCTGGCCGTCCCGGTGCTGCTCGTCCTGGCCCTGCTGCGCCGCTCGGCCACCGCGCTGGTGTTCGTGCTTCTCCCCGCAGCCGTCTGGGCGAACCTCTTCGGCGGGTTGCTCCTCTCCGGGGACCGCGGTGTTCGCGACATCACGGCGCTCCAGCACAACGTCAGTGACGAGAACACCGCTCCTGCCCGTACTGCGGAAGCTCTCATCCAGGCCGCGCCGGAGCTCATCGCTCTGGAAGAGCTGACGCCGTCCGCGCTGCCGCTCTATGAGACGGCCCTGGCGCCCGACTACCCCTATCACGCCGTTGAAGGCACCGTCGGACTCTGGTCGAAATACCCGCTGGCAGATGTGCGCCTGGTGGACATCAGGCCCAAGGGGATCGAAGAGGGCTGGAGCCGTGGGTTGCGGGCCGACGCGCGTACGCCGTGGGGCGAGATCGCTGTCTATGTCGCCCACCTGCCCTCGGTCCGTGTCCGGCTGAGCGGCTTCGACTCGGGTTGGCGGGACGAAAGCGCCGGACTGCTGGGCGCAGCCATCGCCGCCGAGAAGCTGGACAAGGTGATCCTCCTCGGTGACTTCAACAGCACGGTGGACGATCGCGGACTGGCCCCTGTCACCTCGCAGATGAACCCGCAGGCACGGGATTTCGCCTTTAGCTGGCCCGCGGTCTTCCCTGTTTCCCGGATCGACCACATCATGACCCGCTCGGCGACCGTCACCGACATCCGGACCCTGCCCGCCACCGGCAGCGACCACCTCCCGATCGCCGCCGGCATCAGACTCGCTTCTTGATCGCCGAGCGCGCTCGTCGGCGAACTCCGCCGAGCAGTAACACGGGTGGGGTCGGTGGCGGTGACGGCTTCCCCGACGTGGATCGGCGGCAATGGCAGCAGCAGCCCGGTTTGTTCGCGCAGTCTCGCCGACGTTTCCTCCCAGGGCGGGGCCGACTCAACGGTGCACTGATTCACCGCCGTCGCCGAGGCGAATGCTCAGCTGGGAACCCAGATCCTGGAAGCCCAGGGCAAGTGCCACACGCTTTGACGGATGCGGTCGTGCTCGCCATTGCGGAAGCAGCCCGGCATCCAGTGCATGAGTCGCCGCCGCTGACGCCACGACCCGCGCCAGCCCCCGGCCCCGACAGTCCGGCGCAACCAGCACGCTCAGGTGAGCGACCGACCGCGGCCAAGTTCGATAGCCGGCCGCGGCAACAATGTCGTCACCGTCGCGGAGAACGAACGCAGGAGAGGCGATGTCCGCCAACCCGCTCTCGTCTGCGTCCTCCTCACCAGCACGAGCCAGCAGCGAGGCCAACTCACCGTCGCCGCACATCACCTGCTCGACAGCGACGCCTCCATACGCAGGAAGGAAGTCGGCCCGGTCGAGATAGAAAAGGGAGGCCGGCCCAAGTACGTCGAGGACGGGCAACACGTCACGCAAACGATCCTCATCGACGAGTTCCTCGGGGGACAGCTTCCTCGAAGCGTCCACCATCTGCTTGGCGGCCCGCGCACTCGGCGCGGTGACGATGCCGGCACCTCCGAGGACCACGAGCCCCGTCCACAGCGGCGGACACAACCACGAGCCGGGGGAGACCACAACGTTCGCCCCGCCCGAGGAGAACTCCACTGGCGCCACCGCCAACTCAGTCCACAACTCCCGGGCCCGGCCGAGCAGCAGATCGCTAGTCATGGCCGTATGGTGCCGGGCCCCACTCCCCCGGACAACTGATCGTGGCATCGCCGCAGGAAACCCGGCCGCTCAACCGTCCGCCTCGCAGCTTCGGAAGTTCGAATCCCGCTCTGCCCGGTTCGCCGTCCGGGGCCTGTCGTGGTCGACGGAGGCACGGACCACCGAGCCGGGGGTGACGGGCTGCGCCGGTGTTCGCCGGCGGCCGTCAAGCCGTGGAATCATCGGGCCGCCGGGCAGGCACTGTCTCTGCGAAGGGTGGTGGGTGCAAGTGGTTGCCGACTGGGAGTGGGACGACACGTTGTTCCTGGGCACGGCCGCCCACTATCAGCGTGGAAGGCTGCCGTACGCCCCCGGGCTGGCGGACCTGCTCGCCGAGGTTCTGAGGCTCGACGGGCGAGGGCGTCTCGTCGACGTGGGCTGTGGACCGGGCACCCTTGCCCTGAGCCTGGCGCACTTGTTCCGCGAGATCGTCGGCGTCGACCCGGACAGTGGGATGATCGCCGAAGCCAAGCGCGGGGCCGCCGAGCGTGGAGTGACCGGGAAGGCGCAGTGGGTGCGGGCCCGGGCCGAGGATCTGCCCGCGGGTCTTGGAACGTTCATGGTCGCTACCTTCGGCCAGTCCTTCCATTGGATGGATCGCGACCTGGTGGCGGCAACCGTCAGGGACATGCTCCAGTCCGGCGGGGCGCTGGTGCACATCTCGGACTTGAAGACGGAGACCCGAGCCGTCGACGGTCTCCCATACCCGGCAGCCCCTTATGCGGCAGTGGAGGAGCTGGTCAGGCACTACCTGGGGCCGGTCCGACGAGCCGGCCGGGGGACGCTGCCGCACGGAACACCCGGCGATGAGGCGGCGGTGCTCACCCGGGCGGGATTCGCCGGCCCTCAGCGCCATGTAGTGCCCGGCGGGCAGGCGTTGGAGCGCACCGATGACGATGTCGTCGCGTGGGCGTTCTCGATGTCGTTCTCGGCTCCGCACCTGTTCGGCGCGCGCCGCGACGACTTCGAAGCGGACCTGCGTCGACTGCTGCGGGAGGTCTCCCCGTCGGGCAGGTTCTCCGAACGCCGGCCGAGCACCGAGGTCTTCGTCTGGTGGAAAGGCACCGCCGAACCAGGACCTGTGCCAACCCCGTGACTCCATCCGCGCAGGCCGAGCGTGACTGCACTCCGGTCGGTGGGCTGAGTACGTTCGGAACTCACATCCGGCGCGTTCGTGGCATCGGCTGGTCCGACCCCACCCCGAGGTGCGCCCTCCGCGACGCTGACCTGCGTAATTGTGACCGAGCAGCCATTGACAGCTGCGTGGACCGTTACGGAGAGTGTTGATCTCGTCAACCGGGGTGGGTACGTGGAACGACAGCAGTACGTGGAGCGGTGCTCAGAGCTCTTCGAGGTAGGCGGCTATGCCGCTGTCCGGACGACGGCTGAGGCCGGCCTCAAGGAGCTCGGGCCGGATCCGGATCTCTTCCGCTGGCTCGGACAGGCACACGCGGCGGAGGACGAGGACGACCATGACACCGAAGCCGAGGCCGCCTATCGGCAGGGTCTCGCGATCGCACCGGACGATCTCGGCCTCCTGGTGTCGTACCTGGAGCTGTGCCTTCGCTCCGACTCCTTCACCTATCCGGGACGCTCGAAGCGCGCGGTGGACATGCAGGCGAGGATCGAGGAACTGGCGCCGCCCGGGTCGTCCGAACGCCGGCGCGTCGACGACGCGGTCGGCTGGGCGGGCCGCGGTTACTGGGACGACCTGAAGGCCGGCGCTGCCATGGGACGGCTTCAGGGGGCAGCCGCCGCGGAACAGAGCGTGCTGGTCACGGACGCACTGCGGCGATCCGCCCGCGGCGAGTTCGCCGGGGATGGGGGAGAGGACCTTCAGGCGGCAGAGCTGGCTGCGGCGGTCGAGCTTCTGCGGGGGCGTCGATATGCGTGGATACGCCTACTGCTCGCCCATCGAGTCGCAGCGTACGTGTGGACCTTCGTCATGTCCTTCGGCGTCAACAAGGCGCTCGTGTGGAGCGGAGTGCTGGACTTCAGCCTGTGGGGCTGGCTGTTCTGGATCCCGGTGCTCACCGCAGAGGCCAAACTTCGCCAGGCCAAGAGACTGGGCCGGCAACGGGTCGTCGCGCGCATGCAGGAACGCCACGAGCGGACGGACGCCGCGTGAGCGGCGATGCACAGAGCCGGCCCCTTCCGGGCACTTCGGTCCAGCATAAGAAGTAGCGCAGGTCAGCTGCTGCGCCACAGACGCAACCGAAACGGGCTGCCCCGTCTCCAGCGCGTCGGCCGGCGAATCCCACCAACTGATGTGCTCCTTGCCGAACCGGCCCCGTAACCGCCCGCCGAGGGCGCGTTACGGGGCCGGTCCGCGTTCGAGGTTCACGCAGCTCCGGTCGGAGACTCGTCCCGAGCGTTGTCCGCCGCGAACGGATCGAGGTACGCGCTGACCACGGTCGCACGTGCGGGCAGGACGACGATGGAATCGCCCGGCTCCGGCCGCTCAGCCATGGCGGAGAGAGCAGGTCACCCGGACCGGCCGGGCTGCCGGCAGAACTCAAGCTTCAGCCTCAACTCTCGCGCACCACCGTGAACCGGTGTGTGCCCTGATCGAGGCCGGAGACGGTCACGTATCCGGCCTCGGGACGCACCGCGGATGTGGTCGCCCTGCCGTTCTTCCAGAGCGTCCGGCCGCCGGAGTACACGGTGACGCGGTGGCCGTTCGTGGGCAGCGCCACGGCACCGAGCGTGCCCCGCGGAGCCCGCACGGTCAGAGTGAACGTCGCGTCCTTGCGAACCCACTCCACGCCCAACGGGCCATGTGGAGTGGGTAGTTCACCCTGTGCCCAGTTCACCGATCCGGGATGCGGACGTACCTCCCAGCTGGCGTACCCGGGCGACGTCGGCTTCGCGCCCAGCAGTTGGTGGGTGAGCGCAGGCAGGACCCCGGTGGACCAGCCGTGCGCCATGCTCGTGTAGGCGTCCTCGTACAGCGAGCCGTCCGGGCCGATGCCCTCCCACTGGGTGATGCCGGGGTCGTGGCTGTCCATCCATCCGTAGGTGCGCTTGATCTGGTCGATCGCCGAGTCGGCCAGGCCGGTCTCGAAGCGTGCCACGAGCTCCGGGTAGGAAGTGAAGGCGTACACGCGCTGGGAGGCGCCTCCGAAGAGCGTGTCGTTGTCCATGAAGGCGTTGCCGTAACGGCGCTTTGTCGTTTTGTCGAGGTGAGCCAGCGCCGCGGCTGCTCGTTCGGAGTCGGCGACGCCCGAGGTGATGGCGATGGCGTTGCCGTCCTGGGCGTGCCGGACCGCGCCGGTCGCGGAGTCCAGATACGCTCCCGCGGACTCGTCCCACAGGTGGGTGTTGATCGCCTGAGCGACCTTCTTGGCCCGCTCCTGCCATCGTTGGGCGTCCCCGGCATGGCCCAGATGGACGGCGATGCGTGCCGCGTCGCCCAAGGCCTGTACGTAGTTGGCGTTGTAGTAGGTGACCCGGCCGGTGCGGCCGAGGAACGCGTAGTCGCCGTAGCCGGCCGTTCCGTTGAGTCCCTTGCTCAGCAGCCCCGCATCGTCCGTCACGCTCGGGTACCAGGTGTCGAGCACCTTGAGCAGCTGCGGGTAGTAGCGCGCCGCATAGTCCCGGTCCCCGGTGTAGAGCAGGTAATCCCAGCTGCACGTCACCCACCACAACGGGTAGTCGAACAGAGGAAGGGTGTAGTTGTTGATCGAGGCCGGCGGGATCCATCCGTCGTCCCGCTGGTGTTCGGCGAGGTCGGCCAGCACGTTGCGGGCAGCCTCGGCCACTTCGTCGTGGGTGAGGTAGAGGGTGCGACCAGACACCGCGAGGTCGCCGACATAGGGGTCGCGGTCCCGCTTGGGGCCGTCGTGCAGGACCAGCTTGCCGTCCAGCGAGGCGCTGAAGGCGTTGCGGGGATCCACGTCGTCCTTGCGGAAGATGTCGACGACCAGCTCGTTCGTGTAGGACGCGCCGTACCAGTAGCGGTTCAACTCCTCGTCGGAGCAGAGGAACCAGCCCCGGTAGGAGTCCGGTGTGCCGACGTATGCCGTGAAGTCGAGCGACACCGCGTCGACGGCCACAGTGCCCCAGGGCTGGGCGGCGGGTGCGTCGGACGGCAGGGCGTCCAGCGTGATCTTGAGATAGCGGAAGCCGTGCAGTCCGTCGGCGTACACCTTGTCGCCGTCCGAACCGTAGCCCTTCTTGTCCGTCCATGAGGCGCCGCCCGCCGGTACGGCGTACTGATCGGTGCCCTGCCCGGCGCCTCCCGCCTGGTCGGCGCGGGTGAAGTCGGAGCGGTCGGTGAGGTACTGCAGCGTCTCGGAGAATGCGAGGCGCACCCCGGGGTGGTTGTCCGAGGCCCAGGCGAAGTCCACCTTCGGGTACCCGACGACGACCTTGCCGAAGTCGAGCGTCACGCTGGGGGCCACCACCGGGTCCATGGCCTCCGGCCAGACCTCGTTGATACGGGTGAACACGCCCCGGCCGAGGTCCTGGGCGGCAGTCACCGTGATCCGTACCCGAGTCGTGGAGACCGGAGTGTCGAAGCGGACGGCGCGCTGCACGGCACTGTTGCCGGTGACCGTGGCGACCGTCCGCCACGCCGAGTCCGCCCATACGGCCACAGTGAAAGCGGTCGGCACCCCGTCCGTGCTGGACACCACCGTCAGGCCCGACAGTTCTTGCTCCTCGGGCGTGGTGAGGGTCAGGCTGTCGGGGAAGTCGCGCTCGGTGTCGTCGTTCCAGAACGTGCCGAGGTCGCCGTCGACGGCATTCCTGGCCTCGTACGTGCGCGGCCGGCCGTCGTTACCGTTGTTGCCCGCGTGTGTGGAGGACGCCTCGACGGTGGTTCCCTCCGGCCAGCGGGGCGCCGCGGGCGGCTGGGCGCGACGCAGGACAGTGACTTTGCCGCCGGACGTCAGGAGGGCGTCGGGCCGCGTCACGTCACCGTCCGACCGGACGATCCGTACCGGCCGCACCATGCGCCCGGTCGGTCCCTGTACATAGCGGTGCCAGGACCCGGCCGCGGGCAGGCGGCCGGACACGGTGGGCCCTGCGGCCGCTGCCGGGCCGGCCGCCGTCAGTGGCAGCCCGGCGGCCGCGGCCAGCACCGCACCGCCGAAGCCCACTTCGAGCACCGTTCGCCGATTCGGCCCCGATGTTGTCTTCACTTCATCCGTCATGCTGGCGTGCCTCCATCTGCGCGCACCGTCCATGCGCGGGTGATTCGATGTGGATCGGGCGTCACCGGAACGTCGTTACGGCTCAGCTGGAGAATCGGTGCGTGCCGGAGCCCGCGGCGAAGACGGCGCAGCCGTCCTCCATCCGGATGAACTCCGAGGTGCCATGGGTGACTTGGGCAGCATCGGCGGCGGGGATCCATACCTCGGCGGTGGTGTTGGCGGGCACCGTGAGGGCGAGGCGGAATCCGTCTTCGTCCACTTTCCAGCGGGTGGTGACAGGGCCGCGGACGGAGTCGTAGCGTCCCTCCGCCTCGGTTACGCCACCGCCCGGGCGGGGCCGGACAAGAATCTTCCGGAAACCCGGTGCGGCCGGTGCGATACCCGCGATGTTCGCGTACATCCACTCGCCCACGGAACCGTACGCGTAGTGGTTGAAGGAATTCATTCCGGCGTCCTGGAAGCTGCCGTCGGGCTTGATGGAGTCCCAGCGCTCCCACATCGTCGTCGCGCCCTTGTCGATCTGGTAACCCCAGCTGGGGAAGGACCGCTGGACGAGCAGCCGGTAGGCGACATCGGTATGACCCGTCGAGGTGAGCACGGGCAACAGGCGAGGGGTGCCGAGGAATCCGGTCGAGAGATGCCAGTCCTTGGCCTTGATGAGTTCGACGAGTCGGTCGGCCGCGGGTCCCCGGTCGGCTTCTGCCAGCAGGTCCATGGACAAGGCCAGCACATACGCGGTCTGCGTATCGCCCTTCACCCTGCCGCCGCTCGAGACGTACGCCGCGCGGAAGGCGTCACGGACGCTTGCGAAGAGTGCGGTATACGGTGCCGGGTCCTTTCCGAGGGCCCGAGCGGCCCGGGCGACGAGGTCGGCGGCATGGGCGAAGTACGCGGTGCCGATGACGTCCTTCGGGGTCTCGTCCTGGATGTTGAGCCAGTCGCCGTAGCCCTCGGCCGGCCGCAGGAAGCCGCTGCTGTGCTTCTCCAGGTACTCGAGCCACTTCAGCATCGAGGGCCAGGACTGATCGAGGACCCGGGTGTCGCCGTACGCCTGGTACAGCGCCCAGGGCACGGTCACCCCGGCATCGCCCCAGCCCGCCACACCCTTGCCGACCGTGCCGACGAAGGGAGCCACATCGGTGAACGCGCCGTCGTCCGACTGACCGTCACGCAGGTCGACGAGCCATTTGGTGAGGAAGCGCCCCGACTCCATGTTGTACGCGGCCGTCGGCGCGAAGACATTGATGTCGCCGGTCCAGCCGAGCCGCTCGTCGCGCGCCGGGGTGTCGGTGGGTATGGAGACGAAGTTGCCGCGCTGCCCCCAAGTGATGTTGCTGTGCAGCTGGTTGAGCATCGGAACGTTCGTCGAGAAGTCCATGGTGAAGGGTGCATCGGTGTGGATGACCCGCCCCACCACGGCGTTCAGCGGTGGCTTGCCCGGATAACCCGTCACCTCGACGTAGCGGAAGCCGTGGAAGGTGAAGCGAGGCTCGTACGTCTCCTTTCCGCCACCCTTGAGGGTGTACGTGTCGGTGGCGCGGGCGGAGCGCAGGTTGGTGGTGTAGATCGTGCCGTCCGGGTTGAGGACCTCCGCGTGGCGCAGCCGCACGGCCGTCCCCGCCTTGCCCGAGACGGTGAGGCGGACCGCGCCGACCATGTTCTGGCCGAGGTCGTAGACGAAGACACCGGGCTTCGGCTCGGTCATCTTCCTGGCGGGCAGCGTGCGCTCCACGCGCGTGGGGCCGCCGGCTTCGGCCACGAGAGCGGCGCTCACCTTGTCGACGGCGTCGGCCGCCACCCAGGCGGAGTCGTCGAATCCGGGGTGTGTCCAGCCCTCGGTCTCCAGGCGGGCGTCGTACTCCTCGCCCGACATGATGTCGGCGCTCGTGACGGGACCGATCGCGGCCTGCCAGTCGGTGCCGGAGAGCACACGCTCGGTCGAGCCGTCGGCGTAGGTGACCTCCAACTGGGCGAGGAACGCCGGTCGTTCGCCGTACTGGTGCGGGCCGAACATGCCGACATTGCCCGCGTACCAGCCGGTGGCGACGGTCACGCCGAGGGCGTTGGCCCCGGCCCGGACCAGTTTCGTCACGTCGTACGTCTGGTACTGGACCCGCTTGCGGTAGTCCGTCCAGCCGGGCGCGAGCCGGTCCTCGCCGACCCGCTCGCCGTTGAGATGAGCCTCGTACAGGCCCAGAGCTGTGGAGTACAGCCGCGCCCGGGCGACGGAAGAGCGCTTCAGACGGAACTCATGGCGCAGCTGAACGGCGGGCGATGAGGACGGTGTCACCTTTCCCCACGGGCCCGAACCCCACTTCGCGAGCGCTTTCGCCTGCTGCCAGGAGGTGTCGTCGAAAGCGGCGGAACGCCAGTCCCCGGCCGGCTCTTCATCGACGGCCTTCCAGTCGGCTCCGGTGACGAGGGCGTGCACCCCGTCTGCGGTGGTCAGCTCGAGGAGTCCGAGCAGACCGGCGGGCGAGGCCGTGGCGTTGGTGGCGGATACGGCGATCATCGAGGCGCCGGTCTGCAGGTGGGCGGTCACGTCGACGAGAACGGGGCGGCGCCAGTTCTCCGCCGGCCCATCCGCTTCGGCGTGCGCGACCTGCGTCCCGTTCACGTACGCGGTGTAGCCGTCGTCGGCGGTCATGACCAGGCGTGCACGGGTCACCCCTGCGGGGATGTCGACACGGCCGCGGAAGAAGCGGGTCCCCGCGGGAGCTCCGGCGGCCGGGTCGCCCTCCGGGAACCAGATCCACGAGGCGTCGTCCAGCGCGGGGGCGCCGATGAGCTCGGCGGGCGCGCCGATCCACTGCGCGGACCAGTCGGACCGGGCCGTCAGACCGGTCTCCCACCAGGACGGCTCGCTCCATGCGGAGGCTTTGCCCGCGGCGTCCCAGACACGCACCGACCAGTAGTAGCGGGTACGTGACGTGAGTGCGGGTCCCGCGTACGGCACCAGTACGGAATCCGGGGACATGACCTTGCCGCTGTCCCACACGTCGGGCTTCGCGAGGCGTCCCGGGGAGCCGGCGACGCGTATCTGATAGGCGGTCTGCGCCTGGCCCGGCCTGTCGGAGGCCAGAGGCCAGCTCAGCCTGGGTTGTGGCACGTCAAGTCCGAGCGGGTGGCTCACGTACTCGACGGTCGGTCCGTTGACGCGTACGCCCTGCGTCACTTCTGTTCCTCCGGCGGCGGCCCCAGGGACTTGAGTTGCCTGCGCGGCGGCGCTCGGTGCGGCGGAGGCGATGGCCGTCCCCAGGGCTGCCGTGGCGGTCGTGCTGAGCAGTCGTCTTCTGCTGATCACGGTCGGCTCCATACGACTCGATGATGAATCGTTTCAGGCATGGAAACTAGAGTGGGTGAAGTGACCTGTCAAGGGTTTGGGCGTGGCTGCAAAGGGTTCAAAGATTTGCAAGTCCGCGCCATTGACGCAGTTCGTGGTGCGAGGCTAGGTTCAGTGCAATCTACTTGAAACCTTTCACCGTAGACCCTTTCCTGACCCGTCCTCTCGGAGCCGATCAGTGCTGTTCCATGGAACGGCAGAGGTCTTCACGCATGCCTTGGTCGTAGGGTTCGCCAACATATTCGCCGCGTGAGCGGTGGGTGGTGAGGGGCACGTGAGACCGGGCAGCGGATGCCTTGCGCGCGGGCCGCGGGGAACTTCCGGAGGCTACGCATCTCTTGGCGCCGGCAGCGGTCACGGCTGCCGGTTGCGCGTTTCCGACTCGCACACGAGCGGGCCGACTTCACCGTCCGCAGGCCCTGGGTGTGCGTCCCCAGTGACCCGTCTCAGTGAACGTGCACCTGCGTGAGGCCGTGATCTGCGGTCATTCGGACCGAGCGACACATAGGGTGAGCTCGTGGCAGTAAGGTTCAAGCTATGAGCGGTTTGCCGCGTGAACTGCGAGAGTTGATCGCGTCCGGGCCCATGGTTCACCTGAGCACGATCAACCCCGACGGAAGCCCGCAGGTGACCGTCATCTGGATCGGGCTGGACGGCGATGATCTCGTCAGTGGTCACATGTCGCACCATGTGAAGCTGCGCAACATCGAGCACGACCCACGGGTCGTATTGTCCTTCGACGCACCGCGGGTGCCCGGTGTCTTCCTGAACGAGTACGCCGTGTTGCGGGCGCGGGCCGAAGTTCAGCCGCGCGACGACGCATGGGATTTGCTCAACCGCTTGGCGAAGGTCTACATGTCCCATGACGCCGAATTCCCGGCGCCGAGGGGCCCCGGCTATGTCGTGCGCTACTCCGTCGAGCGCATCGGCGGCGTCGGTCCGTGGACGTCCACCTCCCGCTGAGTTGCGGGCAAACGCCATACGCATGGATCGCCACTCTCGGTTACGGGTGGTTGGTCGAGCTCCCCAGGTCTACGGTTGAAGAGGGTGCGATGTGAGCGGAGGCGATGCGTCGTGGCTGCAACCAAAAGAATTCTGGTCATTGTCACCAATGTCGATGAATACAAGAAATCCGGCATGAGGACGGGACTTTGGCTGGGCGAGTTGACCCACTTCTGGGACGTGGCCGAGCCCAGCGGATTCTCGATGGATATCGCAAGCCCGTCCGGAGGGAAGGTCCCCATCGACCCGGAGAGCCTGTCGCATGAGGTGCTGGCGGAGCTGAACACCGGGAAGCGGTATGAGAACAGAAGGTTCATGGATCTCCTCGAGGACACCAAGAAGATCTCAGAGGTGAACGTCGAAGACTACGACGCGATTTACCTCACCGGTGGCCATGGAGTCATGTTCGACTTTCCGCAGAGTCAGGATCTCGAAAGCCTGATGGCCAAGTTCTACGAGACAGGTCGAGTCGTGTCGACGGTTTGCCACGGGGCAACCGGGTTGCTGAATGTGACCCTGAGCGACGGGCAGCCCCTGGTCAGGGGAAAGAGCGTCACCGGGTTCTCCTGGCCCGAAGAGGAACTGGCGAACAGGGCGCAGGCGGTTCCCTACAACCTGCAGGAAGAGCTGAAGAAACTCGGCGCCAAGTACAGTACGGCCGATGAGCCGTTCGAAACCTACGTCGTCGAAGAAGGACGGCTGATAACCGGTCAGAACCCGGGTAGTGCCAGAGCTGTCGCCGAAGCCGTTGTCCGGCAGTTGACTGCAGCATGACGCAAAGGGGAGTGGGGACCGGCTCATCGAACCCAGCGGATGAACCGTTGATCAACTCGATCTGCACGTAGTAGATTCGGCCCGGAGACGCGAATCTGTGGGGACGTACGCGCCGTACCGGACCTGCTGAGACGACGCGCTCAGGAGAGGTCATGGGCGGAAGCGAAACGCAGGTCGATTTTGTGTCGGAGGCGCCCGAGCCTCGCCTGCCGGCCGTCAACTGGATCCACGGATCCCCGTCGGCGAAACACAACACGGACCCCGATATCCAGGTCCACGCGTACGACGAGCACACGTTCATCCTGCGCCAGAACATGGCGATCAACTACGAGGCGCCGTTCCTGTTCCTGATCTTCGGCAACACTCGAGCTGTACTCATCGATACCGGAGCCACCGAGTCCGCCCAGTTCTTTCCGCTGCGCCGGGTTGTCGACGACCTGGTCGGGCGGTGGTTGGCCGAGCATCCCCGGGACGGCTACACGCTGCTCGTCCTGCACACCCACGGCCACGGCGACCACATCGCGGCCGACGCACAGTTCACCGACCGTCCCCACACCACGGTCGTGCAGGCGGATCGGAGCAGTGCCTGGGGCTACTTCGGTTTCACTGACAACCCGGACCGGGTGGCCCGGGTCGACCTCGGCGGCCGAGTGCTGGAGTGTCTCGCCACCCCCGGCCACCATGAGGCGGCCATCACCTACTACGACCCGCACACCGGATTCCTGCTCACCGGCGACACGGTGTACCCGGGGCGGCTGTATGTCGAGGACTGGGGCGCCTTCGGAAGAACTGTCGACCGCTTGATCGCGTTCGCTGACACCCGACCCGTCACCCACATCCTCGGCTGCCACATCGAGATGACCAACGAGCCCGGTGTGGACTACCCGGTGCTGACCACGTATCAGCCCGATGAGCCACCGATGCAGATGACCATCAGCCAACTGCGCAGCATTCGCGAAGCGATGGACGAGATCGGCGGCCGACCCGGACGGCACGCTTTCCCCGGCTTCATCATCTGCAACGGAGACGCGTGAGCAGTCGCGGAATCCGGGCGCTTCAGGTCACCGCCTCCCTTGGCGGATAACCGGCAATCCACCGTTCGAGGTGCATTCTCTGGGCGGGACCGTGGCCGAGTCCACCGTCGGCCGACGATGACGACCGTCCGCCTGTACAGCGGAGACATGGGACCACCCTCCGAGATCCAGGTCAGGTCTCTCCTGCCGCGGTGCGCCACGGGAGACGCACGTCACATGCGGTCCTGTCACGTCCGGCCGAGCTGTTCCGTCAGGAATGCGTAGGCACCGACAACGGCAAGGAGGGCACCATGGATGCTCGTTTGAACCTCTTCGGCAACCCGGTCGCAACCAAGTTCCTGGGGCACGTCGTCTCGGCGGGCAAGGCGGTCTCGGGCTCGACGCTGCCGGCCGCGACTCAGGAACTGGTGAAGATCCGCGCCAGCCAGATCAATGGCTGCGGCTTCTGCACCGACATGCACACCAAGGACGCCGCACATGCCGGGGAGACCTCGACGCGTCTCAACCTGGTCGCGGCCTGGCGCGAGGCCACGGTGTTCAGCGATGCCGAGCGCGCTGCCCTGGAGCTGGCGGAGCAGGGCACCCGCATCGCCGACGCGGCCGGTGGTGTCACGGACGAGGCCTGGGCGAACGCCGCCAAGCACTACGACGAGGATCAGCTCGCCGCCCTGGTGTCTCTCATCGCCCTGATCAACGCGTTCAACCGCGTGAACGTCATCGTCCGGCAGCCCGCCGGCGACTACCAGCCCGGCCAGTTCGGATAGGCAGGATTTCCTGGCCGGGACCGCCGGTGCCCTGCACCTGCATCGGCACACACCCCGGGTGCCCCTCGTGGGGGCCCGGGGCATTGTGCCGGTCCGCCCGACGGACCGGCCGATGTTCCTGGTCGGTCCGCCGCGGGACCGGCCGACGGCGTGGTCGTCCGGATCGTGGGCCGGGGCCCCTTGGTGCGGGCCCCGGCCGCATGCGGGTGGGCACGCACGATCGTGGAGTCCACCGCAACGATCCAGTTCAACTCATACACAACCCGCGACCCATATGGGACTCAGGTTACTGGGGTCGGGGCGCGTCCGGTCGATGGCTCGCTGTCAACCCGCACCGGTCAGGTCGCGATGGATGACGCGGGCAGCTCCTTCGATGGTGGCGACGCCGTAATCCATGGTGAGGTTGCCGCTCGACAGGACAGTCATGCCGTAGTCGTGACCGCTGCCGGTGAAGGCGCCGACGCTGTGCACCCGCCATCCGTCGGTCGCCCGTGGCAGCCACCCGTTCTTGACGTGCACCGTTGCCGAAGCGGGCGATCCCGCGGGCACCCCCCACCTCTGGCCGGGGGTGACGTGCTCCATCAGATCGAGAGCGTAGGCGCGCGAGGTCGCGCCGAGCACTGAGTTCTCCGTCGTCAGCAGCTGCATCAGCCGGAGCTCGTCACCGGCGGTGATCTGGGTGAGCCCCCAGCTTCCACCGGAACCCGGAACGGTGTGCCGCATGTCTGCCAGGGCCAGGAACTTCTTGAAGCCGGCGGATCCGATCTGGTGCCAGAGAGCGGACGTCGCGTCGTTGTCGGACTTGGTGATCATCGCGGTGGTCAGTTTCACCTCCTGCGGAGTCAGCTTCCGGTGCGCCTCCTCGGCCTGCCGCAGCAGTGCTCCGAGCACCGTGACTTTGACGACACTGGCGGAGTCGAAGTGTGTGTCGGCCCTGAGCTCGCAGGTGGTTCCGGTGATCCGGTCGTAGAGGGCCAGCGCCGAGGTGTCCTGCCGCCCGTCGAGAGCACCGGCTATGTCATGGGACAGGCGGGAAGCCAGGCCTGGCTTCTGCGAGGTGCAGACGACCTTCGAACCTCCCACTGTGGCGCCGGCCGTGCTTGCCGAGGCCGGGGCGGCCGTGGTGAATACGGCGAGCAATGAGCTTGTGGCCAGGACAGCGGCCACGCCGCGCCGAGAGCAGGTCAATATGTGCGATCCGTACATGAAGGCTAGGTCCTGTCCTGCTGCGTGTCGGAGTTCATCTCGCCGGATCTCGCGCGGCTGGGGAGAGTCGGCTCCCGCCACGCTTGCTTTCAACCGCTCGGCAAGGTGGGCTGCGGCAGGTGGCTGCCCTGGCACCTGTGTGGGCCGCAGAGAATCAATGAATGGGGAGAATGGCCGAGCCAAATCGGCTTGGATCCCCATTTGATATCTCAAAGCGACCATACGTTCTGAGGGGGCAGGAATTTCAAATAAAATGGGCGAATTGTCCGATATGAGAACGATGTCGGCATGTGATATTCGCCAAACAGGCGGCCTCGGGAGCGGGGATCCAGAGCGCCGACGCGGCAGGACAGCCGGCAGCACGCCTCGGCGCCGTCAGCTCCTGTCGGCGCCGGAGCTCACTCCTTGACCGCCCCCTCGTTGGCGCCGCTCACGAAGTAGCGCTGGAAGCAGAAGAACAGCGCGGCCACCGGGATGGTGGAGAGCAGAGCTGCCGTCAGCTTCAGGGGATACTGTGTGCCGCCGCCGAGACCGCCCGAGACAAAGCGGGCCAGGCCCGTGGTGAGTGTCTCGTACTGGCCGGACTGGGTGCTGACGAGGAAGTGCGTGAACTCGTTCCACGACCCCTGGAACGACAGAATCGTAAGGGTGATCAACGCCGGTCTGGCCATCGGCAGGACTACGGACCAGAAGATCCGGAACACGCCCGCCCCGTCGACCCGCGCGGCCTCCTCGACCTCGCGCGGCACCGATTCGAAGAACTGTTTCATGATGAAGATGCCTGCCGCGTCCACCAGCAACGGCAGGATCATGCCGGTGTAGGTGTCGAAGAGCCCGAAGGTGTTGAGCACCAGGAACTTCGGGATGAGCAGCGCCACTCCGGGCACCGCCATCACTGAGAGCACAAAGCCGAACAGTACCGAGCGGCCCCAGAAGCGCAGCCGCGCCAACGCGTACCCCGCCATCGAGTCGAACAGCACCCGGCCCGCAGTCACCAGTACCGCCACCAGCGCCGAGTTGCTGAGCCAGCGCAGGAAGGGAACCCCTTCCGAGGCTTGGCCCAGCCCGAACAGCCGCTGGTACGCGGCCGTCGTCGGAGTGGTGGGCAACAGGGCAAGCGGATGCGCGGCGGCATCCGGGTCCGTCTTGAAACCGGTCACCAGCTGGAGGACGAACGGCAGCAGATAGAGCAGACCCAGCCCCAGCACCACTGCGTACCCCAGCAACCGCGCCGGCAGCGGGAAACGGCTGAGGACGGGGTGCCTTCGTTCGCGCGATGCGCGACGGCGAGGGGTCCGCCGAACCCAGTCGCGTACGGCCGTACCGGCGGCGGTCATCGGTTCCTCCCGGTGTGTGCGCCACGCTCCCGCAGCGCCCAGCGCTGGAACGCGGTCAGAATGAGGATCAGGGCCAGCAGGATGAACGCGATCGCCGAGCCCTGCCCGAAGTCCGCGTTGTCGAACCCCGCGGAGTACGACAGGAACGCGGGCGTCAGCGTCGTGTTGCCCGGGGCGCCCTGGCCCATCACGTACACCTGGTCGAAGACCTGCCAGGTGGAGATCAGTCCCAGCGTCAGGACCAGGAACAGCACGGGACGCAGAGCGGGCAGCGTCACGTACCGAAGCATCTGGCGGCGGTTGACCCCTTCGATGGCGGCCGACTCCTCCAGCTCCCGCGGGATGTTCTGGAGCGCCGCGAGGAAGATCAGCATGAAACTGCCCGAGGTGGTCCACACGGCGAGCAGGATGATCGTGCACATCGCGACCGAGGGGCCTGCGAGCCACTCGAACCACGACAGCCCCATCAGGGAGTGATCGGCCAGTACTCCGGCAGGCCGTTCAGGATCGACGATTCCCAGACCGCTCAGAATGAGGGAGAGCACTCCGCGCGGGTCCGCGAACCAGTTCGGTCCCTTGAGCCCGATCCAGGACAGCATGGAGTTGACGGCTCCGCTGCCCTGGAAGAGGAAGAGGAAGACCGTGGAGACGGCGATGGAGCTGGTGACCGACGGGAAGAAGAACGTTGTACGGAGCGCGCCCCGCCCCCGCAGCAGTTTCTGGTTGACGATCAGGGCCAGGGCCAGTGCCAGCACGGTCTGCAGAGGGACGGTCAACAGTACGTAATAGGCGTTGTTGCGCAGGGACGTCGCGAAGAGCGTGCGGTCGAGTCCGTCCTGGGTGAGCAGCGTCCGGTAGTTGTCCAGACCGACGAAATCGGCCTTACCGGAGAACGGGTTGGACTGTCCGTCCCAGTGCAGCAGGCTCACCCACAGCGCCATCAGGATGGGAAGCACCATGAAGAGGCCGAGGACGAGCACCATGGGGCTGACGAACAGCCAGCCCCAGGTGCCCTCCCCGCGAAGGCCCGCGCGCGGAGCGTGAGCCTTCGCAGTCGTACCGGTTCTGCCAGGTGCGCTGTCAGGTGCGCCGGGCGAGCCGGTCGTGGGGGGAGTGCCGCTCGCGCGCATCGTGCGGATGGGCATGGGGCTCAGTTGCCCTTCACGATCGCCTGTTCGCCGTTGCGCTGAAGGTCGGCGAGGATCTTCTTCGGGTCGGCGGTGCGCAGCGACTGCAGATCGGTGTTGAACTGGCTCAGGACCTTGTCGAACCCGGCGATCGTCACCGGGCCCTGCGCGTAGGCGTTGCCGTCCACCCAGGCCTTGGCGGCCGGCTGCTTGTCGGCGTACGTCTCGAGCGCACTCGTCCGCGACGGCATGACACCGAAAGCGTCGGCGAATGCGAGCTGCTGCTTCGCGGAGGTGAGGTACTTCACGAGGTCGACGCCCGCCGCGCGGTGCGCGCTGTCGGCGGCGACGCCCCAGCAGTTGCTGAAGGCGAGGGTGCCCTTGCCGGCCGGCCCCTCGGGCAGCGGCGCGATGGCGTACTTCACATCGGGGTAGTCGAGCTTCATACCGCCGTCGAGCCAGTTGCCTTCGATGGTCATCGCGGCCTTGCCCTTGCCGAGCGCCTCACCGCCCCAGCTGGTGTCCACCTGCTTCGCGAACTTCATCGAGCCCGACTTGAGCAGGGACTGGACGAAGGCGAGCCCCTTGGCGTTCTCGGGGGTGTCGGCGGTCATCTTCTTCTGGTCCGCGTCGGTGAGCCAGCCACCGGCCTGCTTCATGAAGACGCCGAGTCGCTGGTACTCGTCGCTGGTGACCAGACCGGTGACGCCGTTGCCCGTGAGCTTGTCCGCGACGGTCCTCAGTTCCTCCCAGCTCTTCGGATAGTCCTTCTCCGTCAGCCCGGCCTTCTTCCAAAGATCGGTGTTGATGGCGAGGCCGAGGGTGGAGGTGTCCTTCGGCAGGCAGACCAGCTTTCCGTTGTACGAGAACGAGGCGCGCAGCTGCTCGGAGAAGTCGTCGGCGTCGGATATCCGGTCCCCGTAGGCGTAGAGCGAGCCGCCCTTCGCGTAGTTCGCGAACTGGTCGGAGTTGACGTAGAAGACGTCCGGCGGCTTGTGCCCGGCGAAGGACTGAGCAAGCTGCTGGTTCATGTCCTTGGCGACTTCGACCGTGACCGTGTTGCCCGACCTCTTCGCATACGCGGCGGTGGCGACCTTGACCGCCTGGGTTTCGGCGTCCCCCGAGGTGGCGATCAGTACCGTCAGATTCTGCTTGCCGGCCTTGTCCTGCTCGGGCTCCTTGTCGCTGCCGAAGCTGGATGAGCAGCCGGTGGCGGCCAGCAGCGCCGCGCAGGTGGCGAGGGCGGCGACGGCCGTACGGGTGACCATGATTTCCTCCAGAAGGCATAACTTGCGGCTCAGCTGCCCGGAAAGGGCGTGCTGTGAATCGGGGGCCCGTGAACGGGCGCGGGGAGTGGTTCAGTTGCCCGACGCGGGTGTGCTGTCACGCACGACGAGAGACGGTTCGAGCAGGACGCGCTCAGGCGGAGCATCGGGTTCCGACATTCGGGCCAGCAGAAGACGGACACATTCGCGACCGACGGCCTCCAGCGGCTGGGCGACGGTGGACAGTCCGGGGGAGAGGAGCGCCGCTGTGGGGGAGTCGTCGAAGCCGACGACGGCGACATCCGTGCCCGGAACGGCTTGTCGCTCACGCAGGGCCTGATAGCAGCCCAGTGCGAGCATGTCGCTGGCGGCGACCACGGCCGTCGCGCCCGCGTCGAGCAGCGGTCCGGCGGCGGCCTGCGCCGAGGTGATGTCATCGATGCTCTGCGCCCGCTTGCCGCGCACCGGAAGGCCGTGCCGCTGCATGGCGCGCTGCCAGCCCTCGGCGCGGTCGTCGCCGACTCCGGAGCCGCGCGGCCAGCCGAGAAAGGCGATCTTGCGATGCCCCATACCGACCAGATGCTCGACTGCGGAGTCCGTGCCCGAGGCGCCGTCGACATCCACCCAGTCGCCTATCTGCCGGCCGGACCACATCCGGCCGAAGCCCACGAATGGCACACCGCGCTTCTCCAGCCAGGCCTGGCGCCTGTCGCCCCGTTCGGTGCCGCTCAGCACGAAACCATCCACGCTGTGCAGGTCGAGGAGTTCCTCGTACCCCTCGAGGCCTGAGCTGCCAGGGGGCGAGGCGAAGAGCAGGATCCGGTAGCCGGCCTCGTCGGCGGTCTGGGACAAGGCGTGCAGAAACCGGTCCATGACCGGGGCCGAGGTGCCGGGGGCGGTGGGACGTATGCCGTAGCCGATGAGTCTGCTGGAGCGGGTGCGCAGGGTCTGGGCGGCTCGATGCGGGCGATAACCCAGCTCGTCGATGGTGCGGCGGACCCGCTCCAGGGTCTCCGGGCGCAGCAGTTCGGGCGAGTTGATGGCGTTGGACACTGTTTGCGGAGAGACGCCGGCCCGCCGCGCGACCGTGGCCAGAGTCACCGAACCGGCCTTGGATGCGGGGGTGTTGGGGGAGCGGGGCATGGCTGTCTCCGGAACTGGTTGTGCGAACCGACGAGTTGATTGGAGCGTTCCAATACCGTTGTCAACGCTGTGAAGTCGTAGTTAGGGTTCTTGGAACGCTCCAATGCCTGAGAGGTTCTGCTCTGTTGGACACCACTGTCAAGACCCACGACACGACGAACTCCGACACGGGGCCCGGTCCTTCGGCCGAAGGCCTCCAGCCATTCCTGCATGACGCCTGTGTGACGCTGTACGCCCCGAGCTTCGCGATCTCGCACGCCGACGGACAGATCGACGGTTCGGCCGACGGCTTCTACCACGGCGACAGCAGAGCGCTCGCCCGTCTGACCGTCGCGGCAGACGGAATCGCGATTGCGCCGGTACGGGGAGGCTTCGAAGGAGCGGACCGGGCGGCCTTTCGCGGTGTGCTGCGCGGTCTGGGTGAGGAGACTCCGGACCCGGCGGTCACCCTGCACCGGCGCCGCTGCGTCACCCCCGGGCACCTGGAGGAGACTCTCGAAATCGCCAACGCCGGACGGCAGAACGTCCGTCTCCGGCTGATCGTCACTGCCGGGACCGACCTCGCCCCGATGGAGCGCATCAAGTCCGGACACGCGCAGAGCCCGGTCTCCGCCACCGCCACCGGGAGCGGACTCGACTGGTCACGGGACACCTTCGCCGTACGCCTCACCAGCTCTCCGGAGCCCGCCACCGTCGACCCGGCCGCCGGACGGCTGGAGTACAACATCGAACTCACCCCACGCTCGTCATGGATCGCTGTGCTGCACTGTGACGCGGCTCATGAGGACGGCGATCAGTTCCCCGCGCCCCCGGCGGACAGCCTGCCCTGGCGCACACCGGTACTGCGCAGCGCCGACCGGCGCTTGGACCAGTGGCTGAGCCAGTCGGCCGCCGATCTCGACCGGCTGCGGCTGACCGATCCGGACATGCCCGCCGACCAGTTCCTGGCCGCCGGAGCCCCGTGGTTCCTCACCCTCTTCGGCCGCGACTCCCTGTGGGCGGCCCGTATGCTGCTGCCGCTGGGAACCGATCTCGCCGCCGGTACGCTGCGCACCCTCGCCCGCCGCCAAGGCGTGAAGTCCGACCAGGACACCGAGGAACAGCCCGGCAAGATCCTGCACGAAGTGCGCCGAGCCACCCAGAACTTCAACGAGAACTTCTCCCTGCCGCCCTGCTACTACGGCACGGTCGACGCCACTCCGCTCTGGATCACCCTGCTGCACGACGCCTGGCGCTGGGGCCTCGCGCCCGAACAGGTGGAGCAGCTCCTGCCGCACGCGGAGTCCGCCCTCGCCTGGATGCGCGACCACGGCGACGCGGACGGGGACGGATTCCTGAAGTACATCGACCGCACCGGACGTGGCCTGGCCAACCAGGGCTGGAAGGACTCGGGCGACTCCATCCGGTATCGCGACGGCCGCTTCGCCACCTCCCCGATCGCGCTCTGCGAGGTCCAGGCATACGCATACGAGGCGGCCCGCGGCGGCGCCGACCTGCTGCGCGCCTTCGGCCGCCCCGGCGCCGACCGGTGGGAGGAGTGGGCCGAGCGGCTGCGTGACCGCTTCCGCAGCCAGTTCTGGGTGGAGGACGAGCGGGGTCCGTACCCGGCCGTCGCGCTCGACGGGGACAAGAAGCCGGTGGACTCGGTCACCTCGGGCTTCGGCCAGCTGCTGGGCACCGGCCTGCTCAACCACGAGGAGAGCGCCCTGCTCGCCGCCAGGCTCGGCGCGCCCGACCTCGACTCCGGCCATGGCCTGCGGACCCTGAGCAGCGACTCCGTGGCCTACAACCCGTACGGCTATCACATCGGTTCCATCTGGCCGCACGACACCGCGATCGCGGTACACGGCCTGGTCAGGGCCGGGTTCCCGGAAACGGCCGCGTCACTCTCCCGGGGGCTGCTGACCGCTTCCGCGGGGTTCGACGCGCGGCTTCCCGAACTGTTCGCCGGTCATGGCGCGGCGACCGACGCCCGGCCCTCGCCCTATCCGGCGTCCTGCCGTCCCCAGGCCTGGGCGGCGGCCTCGTCCGTCATGATCCTCCAGTCGATGCTGGGTCTCTCTGCCGATGTCCCCGGCGGAACGCTCACGGTCGCGCCCGGATTCGCGGAGGAATACCGGCCGCTGAAGGTCGAGGGCCTCGACATCGCCGGCGGGCGGCTGGACATCTCCATCGAGGCCGACGGTACGGCGCACATCGAGGCGCCGAACTGCCTGGTGGTGAAGAGGGAGCACATGACACCCCGTTGAAGCGGAGCGGCTGTGCCAGCCGGGTACTGGTCGTCGGCGACGTCGCTACCGCCACCCTCGCCCCACACGTCGTACGCCGAAAGCATCTCCAGGTCTCGCCGGGCGGTGGGGCCGGAACCATCGTTTCTCTTCCCTCAGTGATCATCAGTGATCGTTCGGAGAGGAACGGCCGGTGCCCGGAAACACGGAAGGCCGCCCCTCGGGCGGCCTTCGCGAGTCTTGCGTACGCGCAGTCAGAACTGTTCGACGAAGTACGGTTCGACCGTCATCCAGCCGTTGCCGGCCGCCCCGTTACGGCGACCCGAGTCACTCCGGGCGAGGGTGTACCAGGAGTCGACGTAGTCCGGGTCGTCGGTCCACCAGGAGGTGGGGATGGCTGCCAGGATCGCGTTCACCAGCGGAATGTACGCCCCCTGATCCGTGATGGTGAGCAGGGCCGTGGTGAGAGCCTGGGCGAGGGCCTGATAGTTCGTGTCGCCGTCGTCCTCCATCATCACGGCGTCGGCGAGGTTGTACTTGTAGTTCGACCAGTTGACCAGGATCTGGTTGGGGTAATAGACGACGCCGTCGTTGTTCAGATAGGGCATGTCCACCGTGTCCACGCGCGCCTTGCCGTCCAGCCCGAAGCCGGTCACCAGCGTGTAGACCTCGGCGTCACCCTTGACCCAGGGCTCCTCGTCGTCGGCCAGCTCGACGGATGTGACGCGGGTGGACCACCAGCCGCCGGCGGCCAGTTGCGCCTGCGGCCGGGAGGCGGCGACACCGTGTTTCGCGAATTCTGCTCTCAGGACGCCCAGGCCCGCCGCGAGGGCCTTGGAGACGTCGATGTCCACCACGTAGACGGGGCTTTGGGGCACCTCATGGGCGTCGAGGGTGTGTGCACGTCCGTGGCTGTCATACGCGGTGATCGTCTCGGCGTCGTCGTCGGCCGGTGCGGCGGCGACCAGCGGGACGGCCTCACCGGTCAGGTCCTTGCGCATCGAGGCGTCGCCGAGGCGGACGCGCAGCAGCGAACCGGTGCTGGCGGCCAGCCCCTTGGCCGCAGCGATACGGCGGTCCGCCTCGCGGACCGCCGGGATCAGGGCCTTGCCGCTCCGGGTGGTGGCCCGAGCCGCCAGCGCCTGCACATCGACCTGGTCGGATGAGAGGGCCGCGCTGCGTACCTGCGACCGCCAGCCCGCATCCGCCAGCGAGACGGCGAGGGAGCGGGCGGCCTCGTCCTCGATACCGCGGATGGTGGACGGCGCCGCGGCGGACGGCTGGGCCGTGGGCGCCTCGGCCGACGCCGATACGGCTCCCTGCGCCGTGGCGGTGGTGACCGCGGTGAGAAGGACGGCCACGAGGGCGGTACGACGCAACTGCTTCTTGCTCAAGAGATCCTCCTGATGCCGAACGCTGGCTCCGCCCAGCGCGGAGCCGCCTGGTGGGCGTCTGCGCTGCTGGGACGGGTTCTGGGTCGTCTGCGCCCAGCATGGCGCCATGAGGTCTATGCGAGTAGATGGGCGAGGGTAAATTTCTTGTGTCGGGATCACGTCAAGTCAGTTGATCCGTAAGGGAGTTCCCTCCGGACGCCCGTCGTCCTCGGGCGCTTCAGGGGGGTGGTGTCATCCGTACCCGCTGACGATTGTCGAAGGTCCGCCCCGGCCGGTCCGGGCCGCCGACGAGTCCACGCTGAGCCGAACGGTCGAGCGCTGTAGTCGGTCCGCCCTGATAGCGGCCGGCAGGCGCTGCTGTGGCGGATTCTCGGCCTGCGGCGCGGCCGGCCGCGGGAAATCCGTCATCGGCAGGCTGGTCACGCGGACCACGCCCAAGTGGTCCGCCCGGTCGACGTGCGAAGGGCTCCCGGGCGGACTCCACTGCCCATGCTGCCCCGGCCGTCGACACTGCGGCCGTTGACGGGGCCGGTAGCGAGACCGGTCGGGTGGTGCCGCGTTCCGTTCTCCGCATCGCTTGGCCATGTCCACGCGGTGAGTCCGGCCTCCGGCCCTTTTCGGGTCAGTGGGCCCTGACCTCGTCGACGTCCAGGCCGCGGTCGACACCGTGGGGGACGACCTTCTGCCCGGACTCGAGTCCCAGGCGTTTGCCGTCGAGGTGGATCTCGACTTGGTCCGGTTCGAAGGACACCATGTCACCGATCCGGCCGACCTCCGGGTAGGCGTTGCGATACGTCCAGGCGGCCCGGTGCACATCGCCGATGTCGTAGTAGTCGCACAGGCCCTTGTAGGGGCAGAAGGTCTGTCCTTCGACGGGGCGCAGCTGGGTCTCGTCGATGTCGGCGCGCGGGACGTACCAGCGCGGGGCGAATCCGGATTCGTAGAGCACGACGGGGTGTTCGGAGCGGGCTACCACGGTGTCGCCCAGGCGGACTTCCAGAGGCCTGGACGTGTTGCGGATGTCGATGCGGTGGTACGGGTCCGCGGCGTGTCCCAGGATGCGCTCGTCTTCCTCGTAGAAGGCGTCCATGGCCCGCCACGCGAAGGCGATGCGGTCGTGCAGCTCGGCGGCGTGCTCGGGCGGCGAGGCGAACTCCCAGGCGGCGCGTTCGGTGGTGCGGTCGCCGGCGTGGACCGCGTACCAGGTGGTCTCGCCCAGGTCCTTGTGGTGGGTGACCTTGTCGCTCGCGGCCAGGACCTGGGGGTCCACGTCCCTGCGGGGGAAGTAGGCGACGGGGTAGCGGCCCGGTTCGTGCAGCAGGATCACGTTGTCGCTGTCGGCGATCCAGGTGTCGTTGAACTTCACGCGCATGCGGCGGCGCAGCGGCTCGGCGAACAGCAGGCGCTCAGGCAGGGGTTCAGGGGTGAGGAAGTGTCCGATCGCCCCTGCGGAAAGGGGCCCTTGCTGCCAGGACAGTCCCATGGCGTGTTCCTTCCGGGTGCGGGGTGGGCGGGAGGCCGCACCCCGGGGTGGTTGGGCGGTTGCCGTTGACCGGTCAGGGCTTGCAGGAGCAGCGGGAGATTGCGGCCTCGGGTCGGCGGAAGCAGGTCCGGATGACCTTGCCGTCGATGGTGGTGGCGCGCCTCGACCCTCCGCGTCAGGCGAGGACGCGGCCGAGGAAGTCGCGGATGTGCTCGGTGATGGGCTCGAGGTGGCTCTCCAGGGCGAAGTGCCCGGACTCGAGCAGATGGATCTCGGCGTTGGGCAAGTCCGTGCTGAACGCCACGGCACCCGCAGGGCCGAAGATCTCGTCGTTGGCGCCCCAGACCGCCAGCAGCGGGACCTGGGAGTCGCGGAAGTACTGGTGGACCTGCGGGTAGAGGTCGACGTTGGTGGGATAGTCGCGAAAGAGCTTGAGCTGGATCTCGTCGTTGCCCGGCCGGTCCAGCAGCGCCTGGTCGTGGACCCAGTTGTCGGGGCTGACCAGACTGGGGTCGGCGACTCCGTTCACGTACTGCCATCGGGTGATCTCGGCGGTGAGGGCGCCTCGCATGGGGGCCTCGGTGTCGGGTCCGGGCGCCTGGGCGTAGGCGAAGGCGCCGTCCCAGAAGGGCTTCACGAAGCCCTCGACGTAGGCGTTGCCGTTCTGGCTGATGACCGCGGTGATGCGGTCCGGGGCCCGGAGTGCGAGGCGCCAGCCGATGGGGGCACCGTAGTCCTGCACGTACATCGCGAACCGGTCGATACCCAAGTGCTGCAGCAGGTCGGACGTGACCTCGGTGAGGGCGTCGAAGGTGTAGGGGAAGTCCTCCAGGGCGGGCATCGCGGACTGGCCGAACCCGATGTGGTCGGGAGCAATGACGTGGTAGCGGTCGGCGAGTGCCGGGATCAGGTGGCGGAACATGTGCGAGCTGGTCGGGAAGCCGTGCAGCAGCACCACGTCGGGTGCCTGAGGGTCGCCGGCCTCCCGGTAGAAGACTTCGAGGCCGTTGACGGTGGCCGTGCGGTGGTGGACGGCGGAAGCCATAGTCCTAACCCTTCTGGTGGGCTTGAGTGGTTATGAATCCAGTCGACCACGCGAAATCTAACCTGTCAAGACTCTTTAACAGGTTAGAACGCGGCGAGGGATTCGTTGCGGATGCCTCCCGGGCGGGACGGGTGAGCCGCAGGGCGGGAGCTCGGGGCGGGGCGGGAGTGATCGGCGGCTTCCTCAAGCCTCTGCCCGTCGGTGGTTCGTCGGCCAGTGGAGCTGCCGGGCGTGAACGTGCTCGGCGCGCCGATGTCGGCCTCGTCCGCGCGAGGTGCCCCCCGGCCGCGGCGAACGCTCCGTGCGAAACTAACCATCAAAAGTTTCTTTCTTGGTTAGATCGTGCTTGCTTCATGTAACCTTTCAAATAATGCAATGCGGTTAGGAGGCGTGATGGCGGCCGATCGAGAGCAGCAGGACGCACTGCTGGAACTCCTCAACACGACACCGGTGGTCAACGGGGTCGTCCAGGATCAGCTGGCGGACCCGGAAGCGGCAGAGGCCTGGCAGCGGGCGCACGGCGGCAGCGGCACCACGGACGAGCACCGCCATCTCGTGCAGGCGCGCGACGCCCTGCAGGAGGTGGTGCGCGGCAGCCGGCCGGCCACGTCACTGGCCCCGGTCCTCGATGGCGTCACGTCCCGTCCGCAGGTCTCCTCCGCCGGAGTGTCCTGGGATCTCGACGCCCACAAGGAGCGTCGGATGGCAGTGCAGGCGGTCATGACCTGGAGCGCGCTGCAGAAGGCGATGCCCGGGCGACTGCGTCCGTGTGCCAATGAGGAGTGCCGGCGGTTCCTCCTCGATCGCAGCAAGACCAACAAGGCGCGCTGGTGTTCGATGGCCGTCTGCGGCAACAGGATGAAGGCCAGGCGCCACTATCAGCGCACCCGCAACGACGCAGCCGAGTAGCACCTCCGCCGGCCCCCGGGCAGGCGGCGGGGCTCAGCTCTCCGCGTCAGGACCTTCCCCCGACCGGGTACCGGCTGCGGTGTTGACCCTGGTCGGCCCCCGCCGCCGGCAGGTCGGCCGGCCTCCGACCGGCACGCGTTCAAATCGCGCGCTCTGTCCCACGGGCATACGGTCGGCAAGGGCACGGCCGTCGCACGCAGCTTCTGCGCGCGGCCCGCGAGCCGGCGGCCGTCGAACGACCGGATCGGAACGCACGTCTGAAGAGGAGTCCGCGATGTCGGCTGAGAACACCGCAACTGTCTCGCTGGGACCTGACAGTGACCTGGACCAGGTCTTCGAGTTGGCTCAGCAACTGCGGGCGGACTCCGTGCGCGCCAGCACCGCCGCCGGCTCCGGCCACCCGACCTCGAGCCTGTCCGCCGCGGATCTCATGGCTGTCCTCATGACACGTCACCTGCGCTACGACTGGCAGAGCCCGAAGAACCCGGCCAACGACCACCTGATCTTCTCCAAGGGGCACGCCTCCCCCTTGCTGTACGCGATGTTCCTCGCCGCCGGCGCGATCGACGAAGAGGAACTCATGACCACCTACCGCCGCAAGGGTGCGCGTCTTCAAGGCCACCCCACTCCGGTCCTGCCCTGGGTGGATGTAGCCACCGGCTCCCTGGGCCAGGGCATCGCCTACGGCGTCGGTGTCGCGCTTGCCGAACGGGACCTGGAACACCAGTCCTCCCGTGTGTGGGTGCTGTGCGGCGACAGTGAAATGGCAGAGGGGTCGGTGTGGGAAGCCCTGGACAAGGCAGGCCGCCACCGGCTGGCCAACTTCACCGTGATCATCGACGTCAACCGCCTCGGCCAGAGCGGCCCCACGGAGCTCGGATGGGACACCGACGCCTACGTCCGCCGCGCCGAAGCCTTCGACTGCCGCGCACTCGTCGTCGACGGCCACGACCTCGCGGCCGTCGAACAAGCCCTGGCTGTCGCGGATGACGGGCAGGCCCCCACCGTCATCGTCGCCAAGACCGTCAAGGGCCAGGGTGTCGCCGAGGTCGCAGACGCCGAGGGCTGGCACGGCAAGCCGTTGCCCGACGACCTGGCCGCCCGTGCGATCACCGAACTGGGCGGCGTACGCCACCACACCGTCCGCGGCCCCCAGCCACCCGCCGCCACCTCTGCTGACCCGGTCGCTCCTGTGCAGGTGACGCTGCCGCAATTCAAGATGGGCGAAGCCGTCGCCACCCGCGTCGCCTTCGGCAAGGCACTCGCCGCGATCGGCGCACGCCCCGACATCGTGGCTCTGGACGCCGAAGTGGGTAACTCCACCCATGCGGAGGACTTCGGCAAGGCACACCCCGAGCGGTACTTCCAGATCTACATCGCCGAACAGCAGATGATCGCCGCCGCGGTCGGCATGGCCGTATGCGGCTACCGCCCCTACGCCACCACCTTCGCAGCCTTCCTCACCCGAGCCCACGACTTCATTCGTATGGCTGCCATCTCTCAGGTCTCCATGAGCCTGTGCGGTACCCACTGCGGTGTCGAGATCGGCGCGGACGGCCCCTCCCAGATGGGCCTGGAGGACCTCGCCATGATGCGCGCCATCCACGGCTCCACTGTCCTCTACCCCAGCGACGCCGCATCCGCCACGGCCCTGACCGCTTCCATGGCGGACCTCGACGGCATCTCCTACCTGCGCACCACCCGGGGTGCCTACCCCGTCCTCTACGCCCCCGACGAGACCTTCCCGGTCGGCGGATCCAAGACCCTGCGCGCGGGGGACAGTGACCAGGTCACTCTCCTGGGCGCCGGCGTCACGGTCCACGAATGCCTTGCCGCCGCCGACCAGTTGGCCGCCGACAACATCCCTGCCCGCGTCATCGACCTGTACTCCGTAAAGCCTCTGGACGTCGCCACCCTCGCTCGCGCCGCCCAGGAAACCGGCGCACTGGTCGTCGTCGAGGATCACCATCCCGAGGGCGGCATCGGCGAGGCCGTGCTGTCCGCACTCGCCGCACAGCGCCTCACCCCCGCATTCGCCCACCTTGCCGTGCGGGACCTGCCGGCCTCCGGGACGCCGTCCGAACTTCTCGACGTCGCAGGCATCTCACGCACCCACATCGCCCGAGCCACCCACGACCTGGTCGGCCACTGAGCACCGGTCGTGCGACCTGGACGCGACGACAGCGGACGACACCGCGCTCGAAGGGTGTGCGTGTAGCTGAAGGTCGCCCGGCAGCACTGCGGCTACGCGCCGGACATCCCCGACCGTGTGCAGGTCGGACTTCAGCCGCACCTCGTCGTCGTGCCACACCAGCAGCGTGCACAGGCGCTTCGCCTGCATGTATGCCGAGGCCGCGGTGGTCCGGAAGGCAGGGTCTGCCCGGGAGTCGCGCTCGGCCTCGCGAGCGGAGCGCCGGCCTCCTGGCCGTCGGACGAAGTCATGGACCTGGAGCTTCTCGATGGGCGGAACTGTCTCGCTGGTTCTGTTGCTGCTGTTCTTGTGGGGCCTGTGCTCGCAGCGGGTTGAACGGGTCGAGTTGACCGCTCCGGCGGTGTTCGTGCTGGTGGGTCTGGTGCTGGCGACATGTCTGGGGTCGATGGATCTGGCCCCGTCCAGGGAGACGGTGAAAGGGCTGGCGGAGATCTGCCTGACCTGGATCCTGTTCGCCGACGCGGCCCGGTTGTCGTTCCGGGTTCTGCGACCGGACCTCGGCATCTACCTGAGGCTTCTGTTGATCGGGTTGCCCTTGTGCATCGGGCTCGGGGCGCTACTGGCATCCGGCCTCCTTCCCGGCGTCAGCGGGTGGGCCGCCATGTTCGTGGGCGCCGCGCTCGCCCCCACCGACGCAGCGCTCGGAGCCTCGATGATGTCCGATCCCGTGGTGCCCGAACGCGTGCGCCGCTTGATCAATGTGGAGAGCGGCCTCAACGACGGCATCGCCACTCCCGTCGTCGTGGTCGCGCTGGCCGGGGCCGCGAGTGCCGCCGGCGCAGGCCCTGATGCCGGCGGCGAGGCGGTCGTGGAACTCGCCATCGGTCTTGCCTACGGCTCGGCGCTCGGTCTGGCAGGGGGGTGGCTGTTGCGGTCGGCGCTGCGCAAGGGCTGGGCGGCCGAGGAGTTTGCGGGCCCGGCCGTACTGGCCCTCGCCCTGCTGTCCTATCTGTCCTCCATGGCCATCGGTGGCAACGGATTCGTCGCGGCGTTTGTTGCCGGACTGGCCTTTGGCACCGCTTACGGCGATGCGCCGCAGTCGCAACTGCTGTTCACCGAGCAGTCGGCGTCGGTGCTCTCCTTGCTGGTGTGGCTGCTGTTCGGGGCGGTCCTGGTCCCGGCCGCCGTCCCGCACATGACGTGGCAGGCCGTCCTCTACGCGGTGCTGAGCCTGACGGTGGTGCGGATGGTGCCCGTGGCCCTGTCGCTGCTCGGTACGGGGATGGACCGTGCCACGGTCCTGTTCGTCGGCTGGTTCGGCCCCCGGGGGCTGGCCACGATCATCTTCGGTCTGCTCGCGCTCGAGGACCTTGCCCCAGCCGTTACGCACCAAGTCCTTCCGGTGCTCATCTGCACGGTGCTGCTCAGTGTCCTCGCCCACGGATTCAGCGCGGGGCCGCTCGCGCGACGCTACGGGGCAGCCGCGGCCGGCGGAGATGCTGAACGGCCGGAACTGTCGCCGCACGGCGTCCCTGTCCGGCGGTTCACAGGCAGCGCAGACGCAGCCAGACGCAGGGGTTCGAGCGACTGATTCCCAATTCGCTCGTCGAGCCTGGCTCGTGACTGGATGCGGTCACCTCGCCCAGGGCCGGCAGTACGGGTCGGTGGACCGCTATCGAGGGGACGACCGTCACGCAGGAGTGCACACAGGACGTCCAGGCAACGGTGCGCGAGGGCGACGACAGCCTCCTGGTGGGTCTTCTTCGCGGCCCACTTGCGTGCGTCGAACGCTGTTGAGACAGGGCAGTGCCGGGTGTTCCTGGAGCGACGACATCGAGGTGACGCCGGTAACCGCCGGCCCGCGGCTGTGGACATGCACCTGACCTTCGCCGGCTGGGTCCCAGCACCCCGATCCACCCGACGTCACGACTTCAATTGCAATAGCTCAATCGCCCGATCCCTCGGCATCGTGCCGAAGCCAGACATAATTCACCGGCTGAGCGGCATTCCAGTTCTCGGCAAGGCCAGGGGCGACCGGCCCGAACCCGGCCCCCAGATAGGACCTCAGAGCCTTCTCGTTGTCCGGGTGCACGCGCATGAAGACATCGGCACAGCCCGACTCGTGAGCTTGCGCGAGCAGGCTCCGGACGAGCACACGGCCGAGCCCCTTCCCGCGGGCCTCGGGTGCCACGATGATCCGAGCCAGCTCGACCTCGTCCTCCTCGGTGTCGAACCACAATTCCCCGTAACCGACGAGCTTCTCGCCCTCAACGAGCACATGAGCCCGAACGTCGTCATCCTGCTGCCACGCGGAAATCGTCTGTGCAGACACAGGGAACTCCTGTCGCCCGCACCACATGACGACTTCCGCGGAAGCAGTCGGCCAGTCCGCCACCATCGCAGCGTGAGCGGTGGCGAAAGGGAGAAGATTCATGCGTGTCGATCCATCCTGGGCCCATGATCTGATCCGGTACGGGCACCAGCTGCTCGGCCCAGCTACCGCGCAGGCCGACACTACGTGCCCCGCTCAGCCACATCCAGCCCGATTCGCGTGAAGTCGGCGCCGCACACGACCCCGCCGCCCCGGCTCCGATCAATCGCCGACGTTGGGATCACAACGATCGAGTCCGACCGTTCTCCGGCGGTTGACCCAATGTCCGTTCTCGCCGCCCACCGCGGGCCGGAGCATCCAGTGCGTCGACGAGCGGGCGATGGCCGCTCTCCATGGCTGGCGCCCCCTGCGGTAACTCCGCTGCAGCGCTCCGCCTGCCACGCGGGTGATGAGAAGGGATGCCCTTGCCGACATGTAAGGCCACACACGTGGCCCGGGGCATTAGCACTTTCTGCCTGCTCCGGAGTCCGAAGGGACGATCGTTTCCCGGTTGTTCACGATGACCTCATGCCTGAGCTTCGTGCGATCCGGGCTTGCGGCTTAGCTTCGCAAGGTCCAGTTCGCCCGAAATAGACGAGGCATAGATGTCCCTGCGGCATGCAGTCGCCAGCCTAGCCGTCCTGCCCGTGCTCGCCGTTCCGGCGACCGCCCAGGCGGCCACGGCCCACCAGAATCACCACGTACCGCCCCAGAAGACGCATTTCGACCTGCAGGCCCACCGCGGCGGCCTCGGCCTGACCACCGAGGAGTCCCTGGAGGGCTTCGGCAAGGCTCTGCGCCTCGGTGTGAGAACCCTGGAGCTGGACACCCACATCACCAAGGACCAGAAGGTCGTGGTCAACCACGACCGGCAGATCAGCGCCCAGAAGTGCAAGGACACCGGCCCGGTGACGCCCGGTGACCCGATGTACCCGTATGTCGGCAAGTACATCAAGGACCTGACGCTGGCCCAGATCAAGAGCATGGACTGCGGCTACCAGCAGCTGCCCGGCTTCCCCGAGCAGGAGCAGATCAAGGGCTTCCGCATGGTGGAGCTCAAGGACGTCCTCAACCTGGTCAAGAGCTACAAGGCCAAGCAGGTCAAGCTGAACATCGAGACCAAGGTGGAGGCCGGCGCGCCCGAGCAGACCGCACCGCGCGAGCTGTTCGTCCGCCGTGTCTTCGAGGAGATCCACCGTTCCGGGATCGAGAAGCAGGTCACCATCCAGTCCTTCGACTGGGGGGCGCTGAAGGAGATGCACAAGCTCGCGCCGTCCTACCCGCTGGTGGCGCTGACGAACTACGACTTCCTCCAGGTCGGCAAGCCCGGCGCCTCCCCGTGGCTCGGTGGCATCGACGCCGACGACTACGACGGCGACTTCGTCAAGGCCGCCGCCGCCGTCCCCGGTGTCACCGCGCTGTCCCCGAATTACGGTTTCCCGCAGAACGGCACGATCGCGGACCCGGCCTTCCGCTTCTACCCCGACAAGAAGATGATCTCCGAGGCCCATGAGCGGGGTCTGAAGGTCATCCCGTGGACCTGTGACGACCCCGCCACCATCGAGGCGCTCATGGACATGGGCATCGACGGGATCATCACCGACTACCCCAACCGCGTGCGGGACATCATGGCCGACCGCGGCATGCGCCTGCCCAAGGCCTACCCCGCGCCGCGTCACTGACGACCGGCACACCACGGACGCGTACGCCCCGGAGCACCCAGCTCCGGGGCGTACGCCGTCACGAAGCCGGCGCGGGGGACGTCGTCACGAGCGGCCCGGCGTCGGCCGCGCCAGTTCGACATTGAACTGGGCACCGGCCAGCAGAGCCAGATTGGTGAACCAGACCCAGATCAGGAAGACGACGAGCCCGGCGAGCGATCCGTACAGCCGGCTGTACGAGCCGATGTGCGTGGCGTACAGGGCGAACCCGGCCGAGGCGACCAGCCACAGGAACGCGGCGAGCACCCCACCGGGCAGCCCCCGCCGCAGCCCCCTGGCCGACGCGGGTCCGGTACGGAACAGCACCATGATCAGACAGGCGACCAGGAACACCAGGACGGGCCACTTCAGCACCGCCCACAGCGTTTCACTGGCATGTGCCAGGCCCAGCCGATGCCCCAGCCAGCGGGCCAGCGGTCCGGTCAGCACCAGGGCGAACGCACTGGTCATGAGCAGCAGGAGAAGTCCCACGGCGGTGGCCACGATGATGTGGGCCTTGCGCAGCGCCGGTCGTCTGTCCCGCACCCCGTGCTGAGCATGCAGCGCCCTGCGGAAAACGGCCAGATAGCTGGAGGCGGACCACACGGCACTGACGGTCCCCGTCGCGATCAGCAGCCACACGGCGCCGCGTTCGTGGGTCGCGGCCTCCAGCGGTTGGCGCAGCGCGGCTCCGGACTCGGCCGGGGCGAACGCGGTGATGTCGGTGATCAGCACGTCGGTGGCCCGGGGATTGGCCAGGCCGATCAGAGCGACGGTGACCAGCAGCGCCGGGAGCAGAGCGAGGATGGCGTAGTACGTCAGGGCGGCGGCCCAGTCCGAGAGATCGTCCTTCCAGATCGACACAGGGGTACGGCACAGGGCGGACCGCCAATGGGCGGCCCGCCCTGCGGGGCCGGCCTGGCGGGGGACGCGTCCGGCGGCGGTTGCGGTGGTCTTGCTCGGCACGGCTGGTTCTCCGGGGGACGTGGTCAGGCGCGGCGCGGCCTGGCGGCGCCGGGGGAGGCAGCGGATCCCCCGGTGTGTATGGACGTCCTTTGCTACCACTTCCGCTTCTGCCTCCGTCACCGGGCCGTACACCCGCCGCGTCCCGGAGCGTGGCGGCGGAGGTCAGTCGCTGACCGCTCTCAGCGCCACCACCGCGCCCTCGAAGGACAGCAACTCGTGCCGTTCCCGCGGGATGGGCCGCAGCCCTTCGGCGGTCAGCTCCAGGTCGCCGGAGGCGGCGCCGATGAACCCGAACTCCGTGACGGCCGCACCCAGCCTCTCATCGTCCACCGTCGGCACCACACCCGCCCGCGCCCTGCCCGTGCACCTACTGCCTGGCGACGGCCTGCGAGATCCGGACGACCGCGCAGGCCGGCGGCGAGCTCCAGGACCGGACGCCCTCGGCCGGTTCTCGGGGCTCGGGGCAGCTCACAAGCCGACGGTGCGCTGGTGGGGGATCGGCACCGGCGTCTCGCCCTGCTGCACCGCCACCGTCCGCATCGGCGCGGGAATCTTGATGCCCTCGGCCCGGTAGCGCTGGTGCAGACGCTTGATGAACTCGTGCTTGATCAGGTACTGGTCGCTGAACTCACCGGCTCGAAGGATCACCGTGAAGTTGATCCTGGAGTCCCCGAACGTGTGGAACCGGACGGCCGGTTCATGGTCGGGGACGCCGCCGGCGATGTCGGTCATGACGCTCTCGACAACCTCGGCGGTCACGCGCTCGACGTGCTCCAGGTCGCTGTCGTAGCCGACTCCGACCTGGACCAGCAGCGACATCTGCTGTTCCGGCCGGTTGAAGTTGGTCATATTGGTGCCGGCGAGCTGGGCATTGGGGATGATCACCAGGTTGTTCGACAGCTGACGCACCACGGTATTACGCCAGTTGATGTCGACCACGTACCCTTCCTCGCCACTGCTCAGCCGGATGTAGTCGCCGGGCTGCACCGTCTTCGAGGCGAGGATGTGCACGCCCGCGAACAGGTTGGCGAGCGTGTCCTGCAGCGCCAGAGCGACCGCGAGGCCGCCCACACCCAGTGCGGTGAGGAGCGGGGCGATGGAGACGCCCAAGGTCTGCAGCACGACGAGAAAGCCCATCGCCAGCACCACGATGCGCGTGATGTTGACAAAGATGGTGGCCGACCCGGCCACACCGGACCGGGACTGGGCGACGGACCTCACCAGACCCGTGATCACCCGGGCCGCCGTGAGTGTGGCAGCCAGGATGAGCAGCACGGTCAGCGTCCGGTTGACGTTGCGTCCGACCTGCGAGGTCAGCGGAAGCACCGCAGCGGCCGCCGCGATGCCCGCAGCCAGCGCAGCCCAGGGCGCCAGGGTCCGCAGGGCATCGACGATGACGTCGTCCCCGCTCCACCGCGTCCTGCGGGCACGTTCTCCCAGCCACCGCAGGGCGGCGCGCAGCAGCAGTCCTGCCAGGACGCCTGCGGCCACCATGGCCCCGGCGACGATCAGGTCGTGGAGCGTGAGTGCCCGGTTCACCGGTTGTCTCCCGCCGCGAGGAGGAGCCGTGCGGCGGAATCCGTTGCCGGGCGCCGTATGTGAGTAATTGTCACCTTGTGTTACCTGCTCGATTCTCGGATCCGAAACGATCTTCCATCCTGCCGCATCCGGCGAGCCGGTCGACAGGCGGCCTCGGCACCCGCGTGATGACCCATGGGGAATGAGGAACGGTCGCGCCACGGGCATGAGAAGGCCGAACCGGGCGGGCCGGAGATACCGCCCGGAGCCACTGCATCGCGGACTCCTGACGCGGGAGTGATGTCGTACCGAGTACGAATTGGTTGCGTTCTCGACTTCCCACCGTGGTTCCATCGGCTCTGCGACAGCATGACGACGCATGAGCAGAGACCGCTATGTCGACTTCATGCGCGCGTGGGCCATCGTCCTGGTGGTGGTGGGGCACTGGCTGATCACCGCCTTGGTCCCCGGGCCCGGTGGGCAGATCACCGCGCCGGAGCTGCTGGCGACCATTCCCTGGACCCAGTGGCTGACATTGGGGTTCCAGATCATGCCGCTGTTCTTCCTGGCCGGGGGCCACGCAGCGGGCGGCTCGTGGTCGCGGGTCCGTGAGACGGGTGGTACGGCCGCCGGGTGGGTGGGACGGCGGGCGTTGCGACTACTGCTTCCGGTGGCCGTGTACAGCGGGCTGGTGCTGCTCGCCGTCGGGATCTGCTCGGCTGTCGGCGTGGACCCGGACACCCTCGCGTTGGTGGGGTGGGCGATGGCGATGCAGTTCTGGTTCCTTCCGGTGTACCTGATCCTCAGCGTCCTCACTCCGCCGCTGCACGCGGCGCACCGGCGCTGGGGCCTTCTCGTTCCCGTGGCGATGGGCGCTGCCGCCCTCGCGGCCGACGCGTTGACGCTGGCGGTACAGGTGCCGTACGTCGGTCTGCTCAACTATGTACTGGTGTGGGGTGTGGCCTACCAACTGGGCTTCTGCTGGCACGACGGCCTGCTGACGGGGCGTCGGCGGGTGCCGGTCGCGATGACGGCGGGCGGGGGACTGGCCTTCGCGGCGCTGATCACGCTCGGGCCGTTCCCGGTCAGCCTGATCCTGGTGACCGGGCAGACCCCCAACAACACCAATCCGCCGTCGGCGGCCATGCTGGCGTGGGCAGTGGCCCAGGTCGGCCTGTGTCTGCTCGCCGCGCCGGCGGTACGGCGGCTTCTGGACCGCGAGCGTGTGTGGCGGGCGGTGCGCCACGTGGGCGGCGCCAGCATGACGCTGTACCTGTGGCACATGCTGCCGGTGCTCGTCGTCGCTGCCGCGTTCTACCTGACCGGGATCGCGCCCGAGCCCGCGTTCGGGTCCGCGGCCTGGTGGGGGCTGCGGGTGCCCTGGCTGCTGGTCCTCGGCGTTGTCCTGGTCGGTGTTCTGCTGGCGCTGCGGCCGTTGGAGCGCCGCCAGGCGCTTCTGTACGAGCGAATCCGGCCGGACGTCTGCTTGCGCCGCCCCTGGCCGCTGTGGCTCGGCCTGACGACAAGCGTTGCCGCTCTGGCCGGCTTCGCCATGCGGGGCTTCGCACCCGACGGCCGTTTCCCTGTGCTGCCCGCGCTGAGCCTGGCACTGGGCACGACGCTGGTTATGGCTCGCCGACGGACAGCGGTGCACCAGACCCCCAATGAGCCCAAGAACGCGCTGAGGAAAGCGGCCTGACACCGTGTTGGGCCGACATCAGGGGTCCGTTGTGATGTCGGCCGGGCAACTACTCATGCAGGGCTGAGTAGTTGCCCTCAGGTGCGGGATGGTCGTGGTCTTCTACCGTCTGGTTCATGTGCTCGGTTCGGGGTCTCACCAGTGATTTCGCCGTTGTGTTGTCGGGTGTCCGCTGTGCGGCTGTCCGCAGGGTCGGGGGAGGGAGCAGCGAATGCTGAGGAAGTCCTCCGCTCCTTCGGTTCTGTGGCTCACCGGCATCCTGCTCGCTGTGGGTGCGTCCGTGGCCGGTTACCGGGTGTGGGAGGGAGAGCCGTATCCAGCGGTCGTCCCTGATCAGGTTGCGGTACGGCTCAAGGGGGAGGCGCAGCGGGTGTACGAGGAAGTCGCGCTGCCCGGGCGGCCTGGTGTGAGTTCCAGCGGCGTGGAAACGGGCACGTGTTACTACCGGGGGCTGCGGTCCATCGCCCATATCGACGAAGGCCGCAGCGACGTGCGCAGCTTCGGTCTCGAGTGGCGGGTGACGGACGTCCCGCGAAGCACCGCCCGTGCCGGCCAGGAGCGCGTACGCCGACGGCTGGAGCGCGAGGGCTGGAGGATCACCGGCGAGAACGTCTCCGAGATGGGGTTCCGCTTCGAACACCCGGACACCGACGACATGGTCGACGTGGACTGGTACGAGCCCACCGGGACGCTCGCCGTCAGTGTCCACGCCCCGTGCGGGAAGCTCCCGGCCGGCTTCGACGAGTACGCATGGCCGGAGTCCGAATGGAGCGCCGGGTGACCGCCGCGCGGAGACGGACCGACACGTCCCCTCAGGCGACGGCTGGTGGAGCGGCGTCGGCCGCGGTCCGGTGGTACCGGGCCGCGGCCGGAACGAGCGAGCGGGGTCAGCGGGCGGAGAAGGCCGGGTCGCTGGTGCTCGCGTTGCCGCTCTCCACGTGGGCGGCCAGGCGGCGCACGAAGGTGCCGTCGTGGTCGGCGGTCACGGTCAGGTCGTACCAGCCATGGGTGCGCTCGGTCCTGGCCGAGTGCACCACGTGGGCGCCGGGGCGCAGCCGGTAGGTGGCCGGCTTGTGCTTGCCGTACTCGTCCTTGATCGTGAGCGTGACGGTGCTGTGGCCGTCGTTGGTCAGGACGAGGCGCACGGCTCCGTCCTTGCTGTCGTGGCGGGCGCCGACCTCAGGGCCTGCGGCGGTGACCTTGCCGGCGAACTGGCGCAGGAAGCCGTTGGGACCGTGGACGGTGAAGTCGTAGACGCCGTGCGAGTTCGCTGAGAGGTTCCAGACGCCGGACAGCGAGTGCCCCGAACCGACGGTGTACGTCCACGGGCCGGAGGCGTCCGTCGCGGAGGTGACCAGGAAGCCGGCGCCGGCCTTGCCGTGGGAGGCGAAGTCGATCCGCAGGGAGCCCGCGGTGCCGACCTTGCCATCGGCAGAGAGGTCGTACGGGATGGGTCGGGCGGGGCGCAGACCGGGCTCCTGGCGGGGCAGCGCACCCTTGGCCGGCGGCGTCGGCACGTAGTCGGGGTGCCGGTCACCGTCCGGCGGCAGGTAGCCGGTGGTGTCGGGCAGCCGCGGCGTGTGGCTGTCCTTGTGCCGGAAGTCGAACGCCGTGGTCAAGTCGCCGGAGACGGCACGGCGCCAGGGGGAGATGTTGGGCTCCGTCACGCCGAAGCGGCGCTCCATGAACTGGATGATCGACGTGTGGTCGAAGGTCTGGGAGCAGACGTAGCCGCCCTTGCTCCACGGCGAGACCACGAACATCGGGACGCGCTGCCCCAGGCCGTACGCGCCCGCCGGGCGGCCGCTGTCGCCCGCGTACAGGTCGCCGCTGACGTCGACGGTGGACTTGCCCTGTGCGGCCGAGCCGGCCGGGAAGGGCGGCACGACGTGGTCGAAGAAGCCGTCGTTCTCGTCGTAGGTGATGAACAGCGCCGTCTTGCTCCACACATCGGGGTTGGAGGTGAGCGCGTCCAGAACCTGCGAGATGTACCAGGCGCCGTAGTTGGCGGGCCAGTTCGGGTGCTCGGTGAAGGCCTCGGGCGCGACGATCCACGAGACCTCGGGCAGCTTGCCGGCCTTCACGTCGGCACGGAGGATGTCGAAGAAGCCCTCGCCCTTGCGTGCGTCGGTGCCGGTGCGGGCCTTGTCGTACAGCGGGTCGCCGGGCTTGGCGTTGCGGTACTGGTCGAAGTACAGCAGCGAGTTGTCGCCGTAGTTGCCTCGGTAGGCGTCTCCGATCCAGCCCCAGCCCCCGTCCGCGTCCAGGCCGTCGCCGATGTCCTGGTAGATCTTCCAGGAGACGTCGGCGTTCTCCAGCCGCTCCGGGTACGTGGTCCAGGCGTAGCCCGCCTCGTCGTTGCCGAGGACCGGGCCGCCGCCCTTGCCGTCGTTGCCGGTGTAACCCGTCCACATGTAGTAGCGGTTCGGGTCGGTGGAGCCCATGAACGAGCAGTGGTAGGCGTCGCAGACCGTGAAGGCGTCGGCGAGCGCGTAGTGGAACGGTATGTCCTCACGGGTCAGGTGCGCCATCGTCGTGGCGGACTTGGCCGGGATCCACTTGTCGTACTTGCCCTTGTTGAAGGCGGCCTGGGTGTCGTTCCAGCCGTGCGGCAGGTCCTCCAGGAACGCCAGGCCGAGGTCCTTGGCGTCCGGGTGGAAGGGCAGGATCTCCTTGGTGCCGTCCGACTGGTGCCAGACCGACTTACCGCTCGGCAGTGTCACCGGGCGCGGGTCCCCGAAGCCCCGAACGCCGCGCAGCGCGCCGAGGTAGTGGTCGAAGGAACGGTTCTCCTGCATCAGGACGACGATGTGCTCGACGTCCTTGATGGAGCCCGTCCTGCGGTGCGCGGGGATCTCCGCGGCGCGAGCGATGCTGGTGGACAGAGCGGACAGAGCAGCGGTGCCGCCCGCAAGTTGCATGAACCGTCTGCGGTCGATGGCATTCATGAAGAGCATGTCTCCCGGAAAATCCGTGGGCCGTAAAGAGTGCAGCGGCCAGCATTTCCCAACTTGTTCAAACAAGTGGCGGCGGAGAAGCGAACCATTCGGGAAACCTGTGCCAACCCGGCGCGTGACCGGGGGCAGGGCGGACCGGGTCGAAGCATGTGGAACGCCGGGAACACCCCACCGGGGCAAGGCTGTTGTCCTGGGTTGCAGTGTGCGGGGCAAAGACCTTGTCGATCCTGTCTCCGATCATCGACCCGTCGCGCATGACCCCCGCGCACTGGGTGGAGCGCAGCGTGTGAGCTCTGTTCGTCGGCGCAGGCCGGGGCGAGCGTCATCCGCACCTCGCTGCGAACCTCGGACGAAGGCCAGGGGCAGGTATCGCCGCTTTCCCGGGCAGCTTTCAGGGGGCCTTGGGTGAGCTGGAGTCCGTGTGCAGTTTCGCTGCGTGGAGTCCTTCCCCCTGCCGGAACCGGGCCCCAGCTGCCGCCGGAGGATGTCGACCTGTCGTCCACCGCCGGTGCCGTGACGGACGGCACCGGCGGTCGCTTGAGTGGATGTTCTCAATCGGCAGGCGTGGTCGGTACCGATGAGACGGGACAGGTCACCTGCACCACGTCGCTCCTCGCAGGGGCGAGCCGGTCCACGTGCCGGCGGACGGGTTGGGTGCCTGCGCCTGCGCCTGCGTCTACCGGCGGCTTCCAAGGGGCGAATCGGCGCGCGACTGCGGTAGCGCGTGCGCGTGCCAGGCGTCGCAGGGCGGGCGGGACGTCACGGTCATGCCTGGGCCCGGAGGCGATCCGGTGCGACCCCGGGCCGACGGCCCCAGGCTGTCTACGCCGGGCTCGCCGGCATCGCGCCCGGGCCGGTCCGACGGGCCAGCGCGTTGTTGCCTATCGAGTTGTGCACGCTGAAACTCACCGCGTCGGAGCAGTACCGGTCGTCAGACCACTCGACGGGGCGGCCCTCACGGGTGGTCGTGACCCGGCGCACCCGCAGCAGCGGACTCGTCCGGCGTACGCCCAGCAGTTCGGCGTCCTGCGCTCCCGCCGCCACCGCGTCGATCAGATGCTCACCGTACGCGAAGACCAACCTCGAGTCCTCGAACAGCCGTTGTGTCACCGATGGACAGTCCGCCTCGATGCGTTCGACAGCCGGGGCGATCCAGTCCGCGTACACGGTCCGTTCCAGCAGCACCGGTTCGCCGTCCAGGCCGCGCAGCCGCAGGACGTGGAGCACGGGCACGCCGACCGGCATCTGGAGGCGTACCGCGTCCTGGGCGGTCGTGGGGCGGTACTCCGAGGACACCACCCGGCCCGTCGCCGTGCGGCCCATCGCGCGCGCCCACTGGGCGAAGCTGCGCAGCTCGGCGAAGCTCTGATTGCGGCGGCTGGCGAGCACCACGCGCCGCGCGCCCTGCCGGGACCCGATCAGACCCTCCGACGTCAGGGCGGCGACGGCCTGGCGGACGGTGCCGCGCGAGACGCCGTAGCGTGCTGCGAGTTCTGTCTCGGGGAGCAGCCGACTGCCCACCGCGTACTCCTCGCGATCGATCGCCTGGCGCAACTCCTCGGCGATCTCCTCGTGTCGGGCTGCCATGGTTCCCTCTCGTGCTGTGCGCAGTGTGCAGGTGAACCAGCGTAGACGAGAACGGGAAGGGGGTCGTTCTCCTGGGGGGCATCCGGCGAGTGTCCAGAAGACTGGTGGTCACAGTTGCCCCTCTGTTCACCGAGACGACATGGAGGGCGTGCCTACTGAGGTCAACTTGTTCAAACAAGTTCTCTGTCGAGCCCCAGCGGGATCTCCGCCCGGGGCGCCACACCAGGAGAGATCGTGACGTTGCCCCTGTCCAGGATCGCCGTGCTCACCGGCGGCCTCGCCGTCGCCGCACTCAGCCTCAGCGCCTGTGGCGCAGCCACCAGCCAGTCCGCCACCACCCCGGACGGCAAGAAGGCGAACACCGCCACCTCCGCGACGGACTTCGGCGGCATGGACGCCCTCGTCGCCGCGGCGAAGAAGGAGGGCACGCTGCACGCCATGGCTCTGCCCCGCGACTGGGCCAACTACGGCGCGCTGATCGACGGCTTCACCGCGAAGTACGGCATCAAGATCGACGTCGAGAACCCCGACGGCAGCAGCCAGGACGAGATCAACGCGGTCACCTCGCGCAAGGGCCAGGACCGTGCCCCCGACGTGCTGGACCTGGGCAGCTCGTTCGCCCTGAGCGGGGCCCAGCAGGGACTGTTCGCGTCGTACAAGGTCGCCTCGTACGACGACATCCCGGCCGCGCAGAAGGACCCGCAGGCACGCTGGTACAACGACTACGGCGGCTACGTCTCCATCGGCTGCGACGCCAAGCGCGTCAAGCACTGCCCCAGCACCTTCAAGGACCTCCTCAAGCCCGAGTACAAGGGCCAGGTCGCGCTCAACGGCAACCCGACCAAGTCCGGCTCCGCGTTCGGCGGCGTCTACGCGGCGGCCCTGGCGAACGGCGGTTCCCTCGACGACGTCCAGCCGGGACTGGACTTCTTCGCCGAGCTGAAGAAGAACGGGAACTACACGCCGGTCGAGTCGACCCCGGCCACCGTCGAGAAGGGCGAGACGCCCATCAGCATCGACTGGGACTACCTCAACGCCGGCTATGCCGACGAGTTCAAGAGCAAGGGGGTCGACTGGAAGGTCTCCGTCCCGTCCGACGGCCAGTATGCGCAGTACTACTCGCAGGCCATCACCAAGGACGCTCCGCACCCCGCCGCCGCCCGTCTCTGGCAGGAGTACCTGTACAGCGCCGAGGGCCAGAACCTCTGGCTCAAGGGCTACGCCCGCCCGGCGCTGATGCCCGCCATGGAGAAGGCCGGGACGCTCGACAAGGACGCCGCCGCCAAGCTGCCCAAGGTCTCCGGCGCGGTCACGTTCCCGACCGAGGCCCAGCAGAACAAGGCCAAGGGCGTCATCGCCCAGGGCTGGGGCAAGGCCGTCTCGGGATGACCTCCGGCACGACTGTCACTTCTGCGCCGCACCCCGTCGACGCCGCGCCCGCCGCCGTTCCCTCGGGGCGGCGGCGCCGGAGCGCCGACTGGCTCGCCGTCGTTCCGTTGCTCGTCTTCGTGGCGATCGCCTTCGGGATCCCGGCCCTGGCCATGCTGAACGGCGCCTTCACGGTCAAGGACCCGGCCACCGGCGCCACGTCCTACACCACCGCCAATCTGACCACGTCGCTGCACGGCGCCTATCTGACAGCGCTTCTGGGCAGCGTCAAACTGTCCGCGGTCTCGGCGGTCATCGCGATGCTCCTCGGGCTGTTGCTCGCGCAGGCCGTGGTGGTCTCCCGCTTCCGCGCACTGCGCGAGGCCGTACTCACCGCCTCCGGGGTGCTCGCGAACTTCGGCGGCGTCCCGCTCGCCTTCGCCTTCGTCGCGACGCTCGGCAACTCCGGTGTCCTCACAAGGCACCTGGGCCTCGCCGACGCGGGCTGGACCCTGTACAGCTTCTGGGGCCTGACCCTCACGTACCTCTACTTCCTGATCCCGCTGATGGTCCTCACCATCACGCCCGCCCTCGACGGGCTGCGCTCCCAGTGGCGCGAAGCGGCCCGGAACAACGGCGCCACACATGCCCAGTACTGGCGGCACGTCGCCCTGCCGGTGCTCGCGCCGTCGTTGCTCGGCGGCCTGGTGCTGCTGTTCGGCAGTGCGTTCGCCGCCTATGCCACCGCCGCCGCGATGGTCGGTAGCTCGGTCCCGCTGGTCACCCTGCAGATTGCCGACGCCATCTCCGGCAATGTCCTGGTCGGCCAGGAGAACGTGGCTCTGGCACTCAGCCTCGACATGGTCCTCGTCGCGGGCCTGGTGATGGCCGTGTACCTGCCCCTGCAACGACGGAGCGCGCGATGGCTCGCCTGAACACCACCTTCCGCCCCGGGCGGGCCGCGGTCCTCGCCGTCGCCGGGCTCTACTTCCTGGTGCCCCTGGCAGCCTCCGTGATCTTCACGGTCGACGTGCCGGGTCAGGGCCTGAACGTCGACGCCTATACGCGGATCCTCGGCACCGACGGCTTCCTGCCCAGCCTGGTGCTCTCCCTCGAACTGGCCGCAGCCACGATCGCCGTCGTTCTGCTGCTGATGGTGCCCGCCATGGTCGCGTTGCGGCTGGGCGCACCCCGGCTGCGGCCCGTGGTCGAGATCATCTGCTCACTGCCGCTCATCGTCCCGCCGATCGCATTCGTCGCCGGGATCGGAACCGTCCTCAAGTGGGGTCCCGAGTACCTCTCGACGACGCCGCTCTTCCAGACGTTCGTCGCGCTCCAGAACCCGGACTTCCCGATCGTGCTCGTCCTCGCATACGTCGTGATGGCACTGCCGTTCGTCCACCGTGCCCTCGACGCGGGGCTGCGCGCCGTCGACGTGCGCACGCTCGTCGAGGCCGCCCGCAGCTGCGGCGCGGGCTGGCCGCAGGCCCTCGTCCGCGCGGTGCTGCCGAACCTCCGCGGCGCGCTGCTGAACGCGGCGTTCCTCACCCTGGCGCTCGTGCTGGGCGAGTTCACGGTCGCCCAGCTCCTCGGCTTCCAGCCCTTCGCCGTGTGGATCTACAGCATCGGCGGCTCACAGGCCCAGATGTCCGTCGCCGTGTCCGTGCTCAGCCTGTTCCTGACCTGGGCACTCCTCCTGGCGGTCGCCACCCTCGGCGGCCGCCGCGCCCCCTCCCGTACCGCCTCCCAGGGATGACCTCCACCATGACGATCACCACGCTGGAGAAGGCCGCCACGACCGGCGCCGCAACCGTCGAATTCCGTGGCATGCGCCGCAAGTTCGGCGCGACCGTCGCCCTCGACGGCCTCGACCTGACCGCGCGGCCCGGGGAACTCCTCGCCCTGCTCGGCCCGTCCGGCTGCGGCAAGACCACCGCGCTGCGCGTCCTTGCCGGGTTCGAGCACTCGGACTCCGGCGAGGTCCTCGTCGACGGCGAGGACGTGACCCGGGTGCCGGCCCACCGCCGCGACGCCGGGATGGTCTTCCAGTCGTACAGCCTCTTTCCACACCTCAGCGCGCTCGACAACGTCGCGTTCGGGATGCGTATGCGCAAGGTCCGTACGGCCGAGCGGCGGGCCCGCGCCGCCGAGCTGCTGGAGTTGGTAGGCCTTGGGGGAACGGGTGAACGCTTCCCGCACCAGCTTTCCGGCGGGCAGCAGCAGCGCATCGCGCTCGCCCGCGCGCTCGCGCTGCGCCCGCGGGTCCTGCTGCTCGACGAACCGCTGTCCGCTCTCGATGCCAAGGTACGGCTGACGCTCCGCGAGGAGATTCGCCGACTGCAGCAGGAACTTGCCATCACCACACTCTTTGTGACGCATGATCAGGAAGAGGCACTCTCGATGGCCGACCGCGTCGCCGTGATGCGCGCGGGACGGCTGGAGCAGTGCGCGGCCCCCGCCGAGCTGTACGCGCGGCCCGCCACCGCGTTCGTCGCCGAGTTCGTCGGCACCATGAGCCGGATCCCGGGCGTGCTCGACGCCGAGCGCACGACGGTGGCGGTTCTGGGACGACGGCTGCCCGTGGACGGCGAGCCGGGCGAGGGCAACGACGTGGACGTCCTCGTACGACCCGAAGCCGTCCGGCTCGCCGCGGACGACATGGGCGACGCCAGGGTCGTCGCCACCGCCTTTCTCGGCGCCGTCACCCGCGTCACCGTCCGCCTCGCCGACGGCACCGAGGTCAAGGCCGACCTGCGGACGCACGAGGCGGCGGTACTCGCCGCGGGCTGCGCCGTGACCGTGACGCTCCCGGACCGGCCGGTGCTGGTCGCGGCGCGGCGCCGCTGAGCCCCGACGCCCGCCGTATCCGAATGCCCGCAGGACGTCTGCGGGTGTACCGCCCTGCAGTACGTCAGCACCCGTTCCACGTCGACCGGCTGAAAGAGACCTTTGTGAAGCGCCCCCGCACGACCCCCGTCCAGCCACCCCTGCTGGAGGCCGTGCTGTTCGACATGGACGGCACCCTCGTGGACACCGAGCAGCTGTGGTGGGGGGCCGTCGACGAGGTGGCTGCCGGGTTGGGGTACGCGCTCACGGAGGCCGACCAGCCCGATGTGCTGGGCCGCCCCGTGGAGCACACGGCGAAGGCGCTGGGCCGGGCCGCCGGCGCACCGGTCGACGCGGTCGCCGCTGAGCTCCACCGGGAGTTCGCGGCCCGGGTGCGCGCTGACGTGGTGCCGCGCCCCGGCGCAGTCGAACTGCTCGTGGCGCTGCGCAGCGAGGGCGTCCCCACCGCCCTCGTCACGGCCTCGCCGCGGCACGTCGCCGACACCGTCATGAAGGCCCTGGAGGCCTTGGGCGCGGGCCGGTTCACCACCACGGTCACCGCCGACGACACGCTCCGCACGAAACCCGACCCCGACCCGTACCTCGCCGCCTGCCAAGCCCTGGGTGTGGCCCCGGCCGCCTGTGTGGCCGTGGAAGACACTCCCACGGGTGTCGCCTCGGCGGAGGCGGCGGGCTGCCACGTCCTCGCGGTCCCGTCCGTCGCACCCATCGAACCGGCGGACCGGCGCACGGTTCTCGGGAGCCTGGAGGAGGCGTCCTTGGGGCTGCTGAGTGCGCTGGTGCGCGCCGGGGTACCGGGTCCGCGGGCGCTCGCCGAGCCGACGCCGGCTCAGGGGACGCGCGTACCGGGAGGCCCGGCCCGTTGAGGCCGGCGTGGCGGCGTGCTCGGGACCGGCGTGGAAAACGACACCTCCGCACGTGCCCTGGTACATGATTGACGCGACGCTCCGTCACCAGGCGCTCTCGTGCCCCGGCTCCCGCAGCCTCAGCCGCAGGTCGGTCGGGGCGGCAGGGGCACCCGGGCGAGGCTGTCGAGCGTCGCGCAGCGGAGTTCCCGCTCGGATCGGTGAGTATTCACGCTCTCATGGTGTTCCGCCGGCGGCGAGTCGCATGAGGTCGGTGGTGAAGTCGACATCGTCGGCGCTGCGTTCGGCGCGGGTGGCGTTGCCGCCGAATTGGTGTTGGTAGCCGGTCCAGGCGCCGTCGGCGATCGACCGGCCGACGCCGCTGCGCAGCAGGAGTACGAGTTCGGTGGCGGCGCGTTGGATCCGGTCGCCGAGTGCGGCCTGCCCCCAGTCCTCAGGTGCGGCGAAGAGGGAGGTGGGCACGGGGAGCGCGCGCAGGAAGGCGAACAGGGGCCGGAGTTGCTCGTCGACAACCATGGCGTGCCGGGACGTGCCCGCGGTGGCGGCGAGGATGACCGGTTTGGCGATGAGCAGGTCGTTGTCGAGGATGTCGGCGAAAGACTTGAACAGGCCGCTGATACCCGCCTTGTATACGGGTGTGCTGGCGATGACGGCGTCGGCAGCGGCAAGGCGTGCGAACGCGGTCTTGAGGCGCTCGCCGGGGAATCCGGAGACGATCGCCTGGGCTATGTCGACCGCGAGCGGTCCGAGCTCGATGACGCCGACGGTCGCGGGCCTGTCGGATTCGAGGAGCAGGTCGAGAACTTTCTGCGCTGTGCGATCCGCGAGCAGGCGGGTGGACGAGGGTTCGTTCACACCAGCGCTGACGACGACGAGGCGCAAGGACTTGTCCGGTTCGGCGGAATCGTGCGGGTCGGAGGTGTTGAGGCTCATGCGGGGTTCCTTTCCTCTTCCTTCGGTGCGGTGGAGGTCGCTGCCAGATGCCCAGCGGCTTCGAAGTGCGTCCGGCCGAGGTCGCGGAGGACCTGGCCCGGAAGAAGGCCTCCCACACCTCGATCGGGAGTCGAAGGGCTGCCTGCCCTGCTCATACGGCCGACGGGAAGTGCGCCTCGACGCTCGGGTCGCTGTCCTGGTACGGGGACGCGCCGGAGAGGTTGTCGCCGCGGTTCGGGTTCGGGCGCGGCTGCCGTGGCTCGGCATTGCCGTACTTCTCCGTGACCCGGGTGCTGTGGATGGGTGTGTCGGGCACTCCGGGGGCGCGCCTGCCGGCCATCTCCTTGCGGAGCACGGGGACGACCTCGGTTCCGAGCAACTCGACCTGCTCGAGCGCCATCTCGACGGGCAGGCCCATGCCGTCGAGTGCGAAGAGCTGGCGCTGGTAGTCGCCGAAACCCTCCTGGAAAGTGAGGGTCTTGTCGATGACCTCCTGCGGACTGCCGACGCTCAAGGGTGTGCGGGTCATGTAGTCATCGAGCGAGCTCCCCCGGAAAACCGGGTACTCCTCGAAGTACGGGCGGAAGGTGTTCACGGCATCCTGGGAGCGTCGAGCGATGAACGCCTGCCCGCCGAGACCCACGATTGCTTGTTCCTTCGTGCCGTGCCCGTAGTGCTCGAAACGTGCGCGGTAGAAGTCCACGAGCGGCTTGAAGTGCAGGTTCGGCGCCAGGATGTGATTGGCGAAGTACCCGTTGCCGTAGTAAGCGGCCTGCTCGGCGATCTCGGGCGTGCGTATCGAGCCGTGCCAGACGAAGGGCGGCACATCGTCCAAGGGCCGCGGGGTCGAGGTGAAGCCCTGCAACGGGGTGCGGAAGGTGCCCTCCCAGTCCACGACATCCTCCCGCCAGAGCCGGTGCAGCAGGTTGTAGTTCTCCAGAGCGAGAGCCACGCCCTGCCGGATGTCCTTTCCGAACCACGGATAGACCGGCACCGTGTTGCCACGCCCCACCATGAGATCGAGCCGTCCCTTTGCCACGTGCTGGAGCATGGCGTAGTCCTCGGCGATCTTCACCGGGTCATTCGTGGTCATGAGCGTGACCGAGGTGCTGAGGATGATGCGCTCGGTCAGCGCCGCGATGTGTGCCAGCAGGGTGGTGGGCGAGGACGGGACGAAGGGGGGATTGTGGTGCTCGCCGAGCGCGAACACATCCAAGCCGACCTCGTCGGCCCGCTGTGCCACTCGCACCATGTTGCTGATGCGTTCCGCCTCGCTCTGGGTGTAGCCGGTGACCGGGTCGGGGGCGATGTCGCCGACCGTGAAGATTCCGAACTGCATATTGTCCGCCTTTCTGCGTCGTTTCTGTGCGAGGCCCCCCTCCGCCACCGGGTTGCCGATCGTCTCGCCGTGCGACAGCGGCCGGCCCTGGGCGTCGTGGCTCACGTCACCGAACGTGTCCGGTCCGAGCGTGATCGGGCTGCCCCGACACCGGCGGGCTTCTCGTGTCCCACAGCGGTCGAAAGGGTGGCGCAGCCCCTGAGCCCCGCACCGGCGCCGTTACGCAGGTGCGGGCATTCTCAGCGGCGCCTCGTGATACCTCGCGTCAGCCGGCGCGCAGCGGAGCGAGGGTGTTGCTCCAGGCGACGACCTGGTCGAGGGTGGTGGTGAGGGTGTCGAGGTGGGGCTTTCGAACCTTTGCTTGTATATGTACTTGCCGAGTCAAGTAAAGATTCTGGTCCTTGCCTTGTCAAGGAGATAGGGTGTGAGGCATGCCCCACGACGAACAGCCCCTGCAACCCTTGGACCAGACCGAGGAAATGCTCGTGCGCGCCCTGGGCAACGTCATGACGGCGCTGCCACGACTGGTGGACGCGGACATGGTCCGTGACGGAGGGCTCCCCCTTTCCGAGTACACCCCCCTCATGTTCCTGTCCGAGGCTCCCCACCGCCGGATGCGGATGAGTGAACTCGCCGCTGCCTGCAACCTCTCGCTCAGCGGAATGACCCGCGTCGTCAACCGCCTCGAAAAGCAGGGACTCATCCAACGAGCCAAGTGCCAGGAAGACCTACGCGGATGGAACGCGGTCCTCACCGAAGACGGCTTCGCCCGTCTGCGGGAAGCCTGGCCCGCCCACCTCGCCAGCGTCCGACGGCACGTCCTCGACAACCTCGCCGGCCACGACCTCGCCGCACTCGCCGCCGCACTCCAACGCGTGGCGACGGCAACCTGACCCCAGGAACACCCTGACCCGTCGAGGTGGCGATCATCGGGGCGCCCGGGGAAGGCGCTCGGGGCACGGCAGGCCCAGCCCGTGGTGCGGTGGGACCCGTCTCCGACGCGAATTGAGCCTTGCACCCGCCGGGCTGCCCGAGCCTCCCTCAGACACCACCCCGGAGCACGCACAGGCCCGCGCGGAGCTCGCGGCCGCGGCATCGAGGCGTTCCACGACGCCGGACAGGTCCTCCACCGCGGCCTTGGCTCAGCCCCCTTCCCGCCAGGGCTGTCCGGGGTCCGTCTTCAAAGATCGTTCGTTGGCGGATCACGGTCCGGAGCATCGACATGAACTCACCGATCAAGGGTGGGAGTCACTCGGGGCAGGGTCGGGCCCCGGCGCGCGTCGCGGAGCGGATGCTGCGCACCCTCATGGGTTTGTCAGGGGGCAGCCGTGGTCGGTGAGGCCTTGCTGCGCTCGCTGGTCCCCAGCCCGGAGTCCGAGGCGGAGCCGCGCGGCCTCAGTCTGTCGGTGCACCTCTCCCGCTGGGGGCGCCGGTGTGGTGCCAAGTGCGGGCGGTCCTTCATCGGCGGATGGTCCCGGTTCGGGCGTACCGGCCCGGGGCGATGCCCACAACTCTCTTGAAGTGCCGGGTGAGGTGGGACTGGTCGTAGAAGCCGACGGCAGTCGCTACCTCGCCCGCCGGCCGTCCGTCGAGCAGCAGACGGCGGGCCAGGTCGACGCGACGGGACATCACGTACTGGTGCGGGGCGATGCCGAAGGCCCCGCTGAAGGCTCGTACGAGATACGTGGGGTGGGCGTGTACCAGGCGCGCGGCTTCTTCCAGGGTGATGCCTTCAAGCAGGCGCTCGTCGAGGAGGTCACGCAGACTCCGGGCGACGTGGCGGTCGGGCGCCGCGCTACCGAGGGCCCGCCTGGGGCGCAGATGCTCGCGCAGTCGCTCGCCGATGAAGGCCAGACGGCTCTCCGCCTCGAACTCGTCTCCCCGGTTCGCGAGAGTTGTGTGCAGCTGTCCGACGCGTCTGCGCAGCACGGGATCGGTGAGGTCCGGGCCGTCCACCGCCGACCCGACGAAGCTCTCGTCCAGCTGTGTCGTGTCGAGGTAGAGCACGCGCTTGCGAAATCCGTGAGGCGTGGCCGGCGAGCCGTTGTGCGGGATCTGCGGCGGGAGCAGACTCACGGTGTCGCTCGGGGTGCCGCGCTCGTGGCGGTCCAGATCGTAGCGGACCGCGCCGTCATCGACGATCAGCAACGTCCAGGCGTCGTGGACGTGCATGGGGTACGCGTGCTCGGTGAAGTGCGCGTGGAAAACCTCCACGACGCCCGCGACCGGGGGGCGCCAAGCGGAAATCTCCTGCCGGGGCATCACGCAAAGAACGTACAAGACGCAGAAGGCGCGGATCGTGGAGTCTCGAAGCATGAGACATGACGATGAGACCGAGGTCGGAACCGGGGTTGGGAACAGGGCGGGGGGTGAGAAGGTGCCTGTCCGTTTCGACACCAAGATCGCTGTCCTGCTGCGGGAGGACCTTGAGTCCTGGCAGCGGCTGAATGTGACCGCCTTCCTGGTCAGCGGTCTCGGCACGGTGTCACCCGAGGTGATCGGCGAGCCGTACACGGACGCCGACGGCACTGCGTACCTGCCGATGCTCCGCCAGCCCGTACTGGTCTTCGAAGGGACGAAGGAGATGCTGACCGCTGCGCATGGCCGTGCGCTGTCGCGCTCGCTGCCGAGGGCCGTGTTCACCTCAGACTTGTTCAGCACGGGCAACGACCGGGACAACCGAGCGGCTGTACGGGCCGTGGGAAAGGATCAGCTCGATCTGGTCGGGATGGCCGTCTACGGGCCACGCAACGCGGTGGACAAGGTACTCAAGGGTGCCCGCATGCACCCCTGAGCGACGTCGGATCCCGGCGATCCCGATCATCGGTACTCGGGCGGTCAAGTGCCTTCCGCAGACAGCGACAACGGCCATCATGAGGATCAGACGCTCGACGGGTCCGGTGGTGACCGCGGAAGGTGACAACGAGCTTGCCAACGGGGCGGCGATCGCAACAGGGCCGCCCCGTCGATGACCGCTGTCCTACTGCGTGTGGTGGACAGCCCCGAGTCGGCCGGCAGCGACGGTGACACCCATCGTGCTCCGGCACAGCTGCTGAGCTGACACACGTCAGTCGGAACACGGTCCAGAGTGTTGGATTCAAGGATCTCGGTGCCGGCCCGGAGGGCGCGGGCGGCGGTGTGGGGAGGCCCACTCCCGCACCGCCGCACGCCGACTTGGCCCTGCACGCCGAGATTCCGGCCGGGGCGCCACCGGACCGCCCCCTGGTGGCGGTGAGATGGGCGGCGCTCCTGAGAGTGCTCAGCCGGCCACTGCCTCCTGCTGGGAGTCGGCCGCAGCAGCCTCCGAAGCAGCCGTCGCGGTGTAGAAGACGGACGATCCCTGCTTGGTGCGCTGAGCCTGGCTCTTGGCGACCAGCCCTTCGAGGGTGGTACGCACAACGGTGGTCTTCACACCGCGGTCAGGGTGGGCCTTCGTGAGCGCGGCGGAGATTTCGGTGGCGGAACGCGGCTCGCTCTGCTGCTCCAGGTGACCGCGGATCAGGTTCACGAGGGTCGGCTTGGTGTCTGCCTTGGGTGCCTTCGCGGATGAGGCCTTCGCGGTCGAGGCCTTGGCGGTCGAGGCCTTCGCGGATGAGGCCTTGGCGGTCGAGGCCTTCGCGGCGCTCTTCTTCGATGCCGTCGCCGTTGCACTCGCGGCGGCCGCCTTCTTCGGCTTGCTCTGCTTGGCTTCGGCGGTGGCCTGGCGCGGCACGGTCGGCGTGGCCGTGGTGTCTCCCTCGTCGGCGGGGCTCGCGCCGCCGAGTGCCTCCTGCATGCTCACCAGAACGGAGTGGTCGTGCTGCAGGGCACCCAACTGCTCCTGCAGCGCCTCGATTTCCGCAGCGAGACGCTCCTGCTCCTTGACGTTGCGCTCAAGGTCGCCCGTCACCTGGGCGATGTACTGCGACGCCAGTCCTGTGGCGTGGACCTGAATTTCAGACATGTCATGGGCCTTTCTGCAGCTCGCGGGTAAGGCGGTGAAAGCACGAACCCGGTCCGCGAGCGGGTGGGGCAGGTGCCCCGTCTGTGCTGACTGGGACACCCGCAGGACATAACTGCCGCAATGTGCAGCAGTGTCTAGAGATAGTACGCACGAGTAGAGCCGTGATGTGCCAGTCGAGTGATGTCTCACCCTTCCTGTCAGGGTGAGGAACCGACAGATGCGGGGTGGGCGACGACGATACCGACCGAGGCGCTGTCACTGCTGAACCGCCGTGCGGCGCACTCCGGCCTGCTCGGGAGACAGGTGTCAGGTGACTTCGCCGGTATCGCGGAACACGGGCAGACGGGACTTGTGATGCGTCGGGCACCGGCTTTTGAAGGTGTTCGAACGTGGGCCCCATGACAACGATTTTGCGAGACCCTACTGGCATCTCCGGCCGCCTACTGCGATCGCTCCCAGCGTCCGTCAGGGAGCGGGAGGTTCAGCGGCTGCGGCCCTCCACCGCCGTGGCGACGTCGTCGAGGTCCTTCGCGATCGCCTTGCTCACGGCCCGTGCGCCCACGCTGCCCAGGACCTTGGCGAGCAGGCCCGTGAAGCCCCTGGCCGGCACGGCGGTGAATGTCATACGGACCGTCGTTGTGGCCGGGCCGTCCGCCCGCAGCAGCCACTCCGAGACGTAGTGGGTGCCGTGGGACTCGGCCTCCACCACGTAGCGCCTGGGCGGCTCGCTGGCGGTCACCCACATCTCCTCGGTGGCGTCCTTGCCGAACATGCGCCGGGTCTCGCGCCACCGCGTGCCGACGTCAAAGGCTCCGTCTGTGAGAACCTCGGTCTTCGATACGCTGCTGAGCGTCCGCTCCATGCTCCCGAGATCGGTGAGGGCTTCCCACACGGTCCCCTGGGCTGCGGCGATGCGGCGCTCGACGACGACTGTCCTGCTGGTCATGAATCCCATGGAACCACCGGGATCCGGCAGCCGCCTGCCGCAGCGCTGCACCGGGGTGCGCCCTGCCGGAGTTCGCGAGGATCTCGTCCGGGGAGGGGACCGCTCGGCCGGATCCAGCGCCCTCACCCGCTGCCGGGGCTCCTGACAGGACGGCGGCACCGCCGACCGGACCGCCTGACGGACCGTTCGTCCGCCCGGTGTTCGCCGTCAGCCGAGTCGGTCGCGACCGCCAGCGGCGCGGCGACAGGATGCTCGCATGCAGCCGATCTTCGCTCTCGTACACAGTCCGTCGGTGGGTCCCTCCACCTGGCACCCGGTGGCGGAGCAGCTGGCCGCCGCGGGGTACCAGGTGCGCGTACCGTCCTTGCTGCACGTGGGCGCCGGCGAACCACCGTTCTGGCCCCGGATCGCCAACGCCGTCCGTGACGACCTCCGGGAGATCCCGACGTATCACCCACTCGTGCTGGTGGCACACAGCAACGCGGGTCTCTTCCTCCCGTCGATCCGCTCGGGGCTCGACCATCCGGTGTACGGCTCGGTCTTCGTCGATGCCGCCCTACCGGCCCGCACCGGACCGACCGCCGTTGCCCCGCCCGGGCTGCTGGAGTTCCTCCGTCCCCTGGCGGTGAACGGCATGCTGCCGCGCTGGACCGACTGGTGGGACGAGGCTGACATCGCGCCGATGTTCTCCGACCCGACGACGCGGCAGAAGGTCATCGCCGAGCAGCCGACGCTTCCGCTCGCCTACTACGAGCAGCGCATCCCCGTCCCCGACGACTGGGACGACCATCCCTGTTCCTACCTGTTGTTCGGCCCCCCATACGACGACATGGCCGCCGACGCCCGCGAACGCGGCTGGCAGACCGCACATCTGCCCGGCGCGCACCTCCACCAGATCGTCGACCCCGCCGGCACCGCCCGGAAACTCCTCGAACTCACCACCGGTGAAGCCTGACAGCTACGACACACCGACCGCCTGCTCGACTGCATCGCCGATCTCAAGTCGACTCCGCCGCCACTTCTGAAACACGCCCTGGTGCACTCCGCGTCGATCCTGCGGGGGTCTGATCAGGGGGCGGGGCTGTGGATGGCTGCTCCGACGGACGGTTGCCCCCGCTGATGTCGGTGTCTGGATGCAATGGCATGGTCGTCGACCATGGACGATTGGTTTGTGCAGACAGGCAGTGGGGCGCGATTCGATTGGGGGCCTGTCGGCGCGCAACGGCTCGCGGCGGATATCGCGTGTCTGGTGGTCGTCGACGTGTTGTCGTTCACGACGTCGGTGACGGTGGCTGTGGAGTCCGGGACGCGAGTCTTCCCTTATGCCTGGCGTGACGAGTCCGCGTCGAAGTTCGCCGATGAGATGGGCGCGCGATTGGCCGTCGGGCGGCGCATGGCCACGTCGGCGTTGCCGTGGTCGCTCTCCCCGGCGGCGCTGAGAAGTGCTCCGTTCACCCCGCGCCTGGTCCTGCCCTCTCCCAACGGTTCCTCGATCGCCGCCGCGGCCGGTGAGTCGATGGTGGTTGCGGGTTGCCTGCGCAACGCGTCAGCGGTGGGCCGTTGGCTCGCCCGGCACGGTTACGGAACCCGCGACCGCCCGGTCGCCGTGATCGCCTCGGGCGAGCGATGGCCCGACGGCAGCCTGCGCCCCGCGCTGGAGGATCTGCTCGGCGCCGGAGCGGTCCTCGCGGCACTGCGGAAGCAGTGTGGCGGCCCGCTGTCGCCCGAAGCCGCCGCCGCAGCCGACTGCTTCGAGGCCACGCCGGATGTCATGACCGCGGTCACCAGCAGCGCGTCCGGCCGGGAACTCACGGACGGAGGCTTCGCCGGGGACGTGGACATCGCGACCGAACTGGACGTCTGCGACATCGTTCCGATCCTCACCGACGGAGCGTTCACGGCAGCTGGATGACCACGCCTGGCCGGTTTCGACCGGTGTGGCGGTGAGTCAGCTCTTCACCAAGATGGCGGCGAGCCGGCCACGTTCGAGTGCGTCCCGGCGGGGTCGAGGGCACCGAGGCATACTGGTCGGCCGCCTCCGGGGAACATCACCCGCTACCCGCCCGGGTGTGCGCCATGATCAGGTGAGTTCGAGTCCGCCGTCGACCGTGAGCACTTGGCCGGTGAGCCAGGCGGTCTGCGCGTCGGCGAGCCGCAGGATCCACTCGGCCACTTCGTCGGGTTCACCACGGCGGCCCAACGGAATGCGTGCTGCCTCGGCATCCTTGAGGTGATCGATTTCCGTGGCGGACAAGCCGGCGCCGGTCAACGCTCCGCTTTCGGTGGGGCCGGGAGCAACCGCGTTGACCCGGATGTTGTCGGGCGCCAGCTCCAGCGCCCAGCTTCGGGTCAGCTGTTCGATCGCAGCCTTCGAGGCACCGTAGTGAGAGGCGTGAGCGATGGGCCTGTGCCCGAATGTGCTGCTGACGTTGACGATCACCCCTTGGGAGCTCCGCAGGTACGGAAGGGCGGCGCCGGCCAGAAGGCTCGGAGCGGTGACGTTGGTGGCCAGTACCTGGTTGATGCCTTCAGCGGTCACCTGGCCCAGGGGCATCATGGCGAGGACTCCGGCGTTGTTGACCAGGACGTCGACACGGCCCCATCGATCGACCGCGGCCCGCACGATCCGTTCGGGTGCACCTGCGGCACTGACGTCGGCACTGAGCGTCTCGATGGCCGGATGGAGATCGGCTGTCTCGCGCAGCGCCTCCGTTCGTCTCCCCACTCCCAGCACCCGCGCTCCCGCCTTCGCGAAGGCCAGCGCGGCAGCGCGTCCGATCCCGGAACCAGCTCCGGTCAGGATCACAACATGGTCGGTAAAACGGCTGGGCATCACTGACACTCCCTATTGTTCGATGTTCATCGAAGATCGAAGATGTTGTTGGGCGCTTGCTCTGCTGGGCCGGAGCCCGTCCCGTGAGATGGCCCGGGCGGGCTGTCTGCCCGGAGCGCGTGCTGCCGCGGAGGCGTCGGCCGGGCCCGATACGTGGGACCCATGTCCCTGATGCACAGGGGCTGCTTCTGGAACGGATCCCGTGTCGAGTCACCGGCCGTACGGCGCGAACCGTCCTATGCCGTGAGGGCCGTGAGGGCCGTGCGCACGTCGCGGTGGACAGCGCCCGTCACGGCAAGGACGACGCGACCGCTGTGCATACGTGTGACGTGGACGCAGAACGGCCTAATACCCGAGGACGTGGTCGGTCGTATCCCGGGGCAGCCGCGGCGATAGGGCGGGGAGACAGGCTGCTCTTGACAGTTGGAACACATCGACTTCACCTTTCGCTTGCGGTTGGGCGTCCGCTTTCATGGGCCCGGGGCCGAAACGAGGGGTCCTGGTCTTGTCACCTCGCCGATGCGGCATACCGGACCTTCCCGTGCCGATCACGAGAACCATCGAGGACCGACGTTCCGTGGTGACCATGAGCACTCCGGTTGCAATCGCAGTTGCGGGTTCGTCGGCTATGACCGGCCATCCTCGCAATTTGTGACATGACGCGCATTTGGTCTCGGCCGAGGTTGGCCGACCGGGCGGGGTCACGCTGCGCGCCTCATCCGGGGCATGCCGTGCCAGAACTCGGCCCGCCCAGGCTGAGTTGCTCGGTCACACTGCGGGGGAGTGGAGGACGGGAGCTGATCACGCTGCTCCACCTGAGCACGTCACGTAAACGATCTTCCGGTCGATCAGGGTGCGATGGATCGTTGCCGGGCCGACGCGGGCATGACCTCGGGCCGTGCGAGGTGATGTGCTCAGCCTTCCCGGCCGGCAACGGCGACCACGCCATGGATCCGGTGGCCCGGCAGGAGAGATGCACGTCAGATTCTCCGTGCTGTCACACTTCGCCTCGCCGTCTTGTCAATGGTGCGGAAACGTCAACACGGCATAGGAGAAGAAATGAAGGATGTCCTTGTCATCGGTGGGGGATTCGCCGGCGTGTGGAGCGCGGCAGGAGCCGTGCGAGCCACACGTGAGGCAGGCGAGGAGGTGCGGGTGACCCTGATCAGTGGTGGTGACGATCTGGTCGTGCGTCCCCGTCTCTACGAAGAGGACCCGGAGAGCAAGCGGGTTCCTCTGGACCGTGTTCTCGGGCCCATCGGTGTGCGCCGGGTCACGGCGACGGTGACCGGTATCGACACCGGGGCCCGTACGGTGCGGGCCGTCGGGCGAGCAGGCGAGGATCTGACCCTGTCGTACGACAAGCTTGTGCTGGCCGCCGGCAGTCGGCTGGTGCGCCCCGACTTCCCGGGCGCACGGAATGTCTTCGACGTCGACACGCTGTCCGCGGCGGCCGCGTTCGACCATCACCTGCGGCGGCTGCCGCAGCGGGCGCCGTCCCCGGGCCGGTACACGGCCGTCGTGGTGGGCGCCGGCTTCACCGGCCTGGAAGTGGCCACCGGCCTGGGCGAACGGCTGCGGGCGATCGCCGACGCGCACGGCGCGGGCGAGGAGGTGCGGGTCGTCCTGGTCGACCGCGCCGACGTCCTGGGACCGGAGCTCGGGCCTGGACCCCGCCCGCAGATCGACGGCGCGGTCGATGAACTGAAGATAGAGCGACGTCTGGGACGCACCGTCGCATCGGCTACCCCCGAGGACGTCACCCTCTCGGACGGTGAGGTGATCCCCACAGCCACCGTCGTGTGGACGGCCGGCATGGTCGCCAGTTCTCTGACGGCACAGATCCCGGGGGAACGCGACCGTCTGGGACGGCTGAGCGTGGACGCCTACCTGCGGGTGACGGGAGTTCCTGACGTCTACGCCGCCGGCGACACCGCCTCCGCCCTCGCGGAGGAAGGGCACTACACGACGCAGAGCTGCCAGCACGCCCAGCCGATGGGGAAGTTCGCCGGACACAACGTGGCCGCCGACCTTCTGGGCACCGACCCGCTGCCTTTCACCCCCGATCCCTACGGCGTCTGCCTGGATCTCGGGCCGGCCGGCGCCGTGGTCACACAGGGCTGGGACCGCACGGTCCAGATGACCGGCGAGGGCGCCAAGGCCCTCAAGCGGGACATCAATACGCTGTGGATCTACCCCCCGGTCGATGACCCCGAGCAGATCCTCGCCCAGGCAGGCCGCTTCTCCAACCTCTGACAGCGCGGGCGGCCGCGCATGCCGACCGCCGGTCCTGCAGGATCACTGCCGGCGGCGCGGACGAACGGCATCGCGGACAGGCATCGCACTCGCGTGGTGAGCGCGATGCCTGTCTCGTGGCCGGCTGGGCGGCCGGCGCCGGTCCTGCGCGTGCCTGTTCCCGCTGTACGGCCATGTGATGTCCGAGGCGCCGGCCAGGGCTGACGACCGGCAAGCATCGACGAGGCGTCTCCACGGACGACTGCATGCAGCCAGGATCCGATGCCGGCCGGGGCACCGTCCGCATAGCCGGATTCGACGTCATCGGCCAGGTCGGCTGCCTGGAGCTTCTCGGCGAGATGGGTGGGGGAGACCACGTGCGATTGCGCCGGCCGCGCGGCCCTGCGCGGCGGATGTCGGCAGGGTCCGCAGGTGAGAGCCCTTCCACGACTCATGTAGGCCGTTCGGGTTCTGTGTCGTCGGCTTCGAGAGATCGAGTCACACATCAATGGACTACTCGGTCATAGCTATGGAGGAGCACGTTCTCGAAACGGCCGAGGAGCACTCATGTACACATCCGAACGGCGGGCCGCCACGTCCGTCCTCGTCATCGGGACGGGAGGATCCGGCCTGCGCGCCACCATCGAACTCGCCGAACCCGGGGCCGATGTGCTCGCGATGGGCAAGCGGCCGAAGACGGATGCACACACCTCGCTACGGCCGGTGGAACGGGAGGCCATACCTTCGATCCCCGACGACATCGCGGCGCTCATGCGCGAGGTCTCGACCGCCGGCAAACCCGTCGAGTAGCAAGGGTCACGAACCATGTCGTCGAAGAACGATCCAGCGGAAGACGCCGAGAGCCTTCAGGAGGCCGAGGCGGTGTTCCGCGATGTCCGCGGTCGCATGTTCGGGATCGCCTACCGAATGCTGGGCAGCGTCAGCGAGGCGGAAGACATCCTCCAGGAGGTCTGGATCCGCTGGCAGACCTACGACCGGTCCAAGGTGCAGAACCCGCAGGCGTTCCTCGCGACGACCACGACAAGGCTCGCGATCAACGTCCTGCAATCCGCGAGGGTCCGCCGTGAGACCTATGTCGGTCCGTGGCTGCCGGAGCCGGTCGACACCAGCAGTGACCCGGCGCTGGGCGCCGAGCGCGGAGAGGCTCTGGAGGTCGCGGTGCTGATGCTGCTGGAGAAGCTGACTCCTACGGAGCGGGCTGCATACGTTCTGCGGCAGGCGTTCGACTACCCGTATGAGCAGATCGCGGAGATCATCGGTCAGACGAATGCGAACGTACGCCAGTTGGTGAGCCGGGCACGGAAGCATCTCGCCACGGAGAAACGTGCGAGCGTCGCGGCTGCCGAGCACCAGCGGTTCCTGACCGCGTTCGTGGCGGCCGCACAGACAGGGAACGTGGCCGCATTGGAGGAGCTGTTCGCACAGGACGTCATCTCGTATTCCGACGGCGGAGGAGCTGTTCGGGCCTCGAAGTTCCCCGTTGTGGGCAGTCACCGTGTGGCGAGGTACATCCACGCGTTCGCCGACACCTTCTGGTCCGGTGTGACGGTGGAGCCGGTCGAGACCAACGGCCGGGCCGCGGTGCGTCTGTACCGTGACGGGAACGTGCTCGCCGTTGTCACGGTGAGCGTGACCGCAGACGGTATCGACCGAGTGCTGTGGATGATGAACCCGTCGAAACTCACCGCCATGGCCGCCTGAACCTTCCGTCCGATCCCTCCCACCGGGCACGGATGACCAGCTGGTCCGGCGGAAGGGGCAGGGTCGCATCGGGGCCACACAGCGGCGGTGCGGAGCCCTTTCCCGCCACTTCTGCGAGCACCGCGTCCGCCCCGGCAACCGACGTGGGCCCAGCGGCCGTCGTCCGAGACCCGGCAGAAAGGACCATCCCTCATGGATGAGGACCAGGAAGAGGACCTGGCCCACGCTGAGGTCATAGAGGTGCCGCAGGTGGGGCTGACGCGCCTCGCTGCACACATGTGCCTCGACATCTTCGACTCCGCCCGGCACCGGCGGAAGCTGAACGTGGCTGAGCAACTGCCTGAGACGGTGCCGGACAGGACGTCCACCGTGGCTTCGACTCCGGTGAGGGCGCTGGACCGGATGACGCTCGGCGAGTCCGTGTACACGGCGCTGACGGTCGTGCTGGAATCCCTGAGACCTGCGGCGCGGGTCGTGTTCGTCCTGCGCGACATGTTCGCCCTGTCGTCCGGAGAAATTGCCGCGATCGTCGGCCGTACCCCGCAGATGTGCCGGCAACGCGCGTCCGTCGCCTGGCGGCACGTGCGCGACCGGGGGCGACGGGAGACCGCGTCCGATGTGCACACCCGCATCGTCACGGCCTTCCGCGCCGCCTGCGACACCGGCGACCTCACCACTCTCGTCTCGCTGCTCGACACGGAAGCCACCGCACTCAGCGACGGCGGCGGCAGGGTTCGCGCTGTCCTGAACCCGGTCCACGGCGCGGAGCGCACGGCCCGCTTCATGCTCCGCGTACTGTTGCAGCACCCCGCGCTCGAAGCCAACCTGCAATCCGTGAACGGCAAGACCGGTCTGGTCCTCCGCCACGACACCGTTGTGTCCGGTGTCGTCAGTTTCCACGTGCAGGACGAGAAGATCACCGATGTATGGCTGGTACTCAACCCCGACAAGCTCCGCAGCTGGAACCGCAGCTGACCACTGCGAACGCCCACCGTCGGCAAGTTCGGGGGCGCTCCGCATCACCCAGCAGCGCGGCGGCGATTACCGGCGTGGCCAGTCGCGCGCCCGGCGAGTCCTGTCGAGCCTTCCGCTACGGGTGCAGCACGACCTTCGTGTAGCCCTCGATCCGCTTGTCGAACTTGTCGTACGCCGACGACGCCTGGTCCAGGGGCAGTTCATGCGAGACGGCGAAGCTCGGCGTCGCCCGGCCTTCGATGATCATGTCGCGCAGGTACCGGTTGTAGCGCTTCACGTTGCACTGCCCCGTACCCATTCGCAGGCCCTTCTCGAAGAGCTTGCCGATCGAGACGAGGAGCATGCCGTGCTTGGCCTGCTCGTCGGGGCCTCCGGGGTCGGCCGGGACGTAGAGTCCGGGCACGCCCAGTGCTCCGGTGGCCCGGACCGTACCGACGAGCGAGTTCAGGACGGTCGCCGGTTCCTCGCGGTCCGTGCCGTGCGCTGTCGCCTGGTAGCCGACGGCGTCCACGCCCTTGTCCGTGCCGATGCCCTCGGTCTGCTCCCTGATCTGCTCCACGGGATCGCCTTCGGCGAAGTTGATCGGAACCGCACCGATCTCTCGGGCCTTCTCCAGCCGCTCGGGGACCCGGTCCACGACGAACACCTTCTTCGCGCCGCGCAGCAGGGCCGAGTACGCGGCCATGAGCCCGACCGGCCCGCCGCCGTACACGGCGACGCTCTCGCCCGGGCGGACATCGGCGAGTTCACAGCCGTGGTAGCCGGTGGGGAAGATGTCGGCGAGCAGCATGAAGTCGGTCTCCTGCTCGTTTCCCGGCGGCAGCTTCAGGCTCCGGACTTCCGGGCTATGTGGCAGGGGCGGATCCTGCCACCGCCACCTGGGCCGGGCGCAGGAGGTGGTCGCCGACCCGGTAGCCGTGGCGCAGCACCTCGGTGCACACGGCTTCATGGCCCGTACCGGAGGTGCGGTAGACGATTGCCTCATGAGTGTGCGGATCGAAGGGCTCACCTGCTGCACCGACGGTTCGCAGCCCCAGCGCCGCCAGCCGCTCCTCGAGTACGTCGAAGAGGATCGCCGCAGCGCCGATGTCGTCGCCCTGCCGGCGAGCCTCCTCCACAACATCCAGGACCGGAAGCAGGCCGTTGAGCACATTGACCACCGCGATCTCCCGGATCGCCAGACGGTCGCGGCGCACCCTCTTGCGGTAGTTGTCGTACTCGGCTTTCACCCGCTGCAGATCCTCGGTCAGCTCCGCGATCTGCTCACGCAGCCGTGTGGCCTCAGCCCGATCGGGTCGGCCGGAGTCCGGGCGTCCCTGACCGACACCGTCCGGACCTGACACATCCTGGTGTCGCCGGGACTGCAGGATGACCGGGTCGATCCTGCACACGTCGCGCACCACCACAGGTGACCGCTCACCCTGATGCCTGAGGTGCGGCTCGTTGCTCATCCGGCGCCTCCCTTCCGCTCGTCGTCGACGATCTCCGCATCGACGACGTCCTCCTCGCCGGTGCCAGGGCCCCCAGCCGTGCTGCTGTCGGCCGCGCTGCCCCCACCGGCTTCGCCCTGTGTCTGTGCGTACAGGGCGGTGCCGATCCGCTGCGCGGCCGCACTTGCCTTCTCGGTGGCGGTGCGGATCTCGGTGGTGTCCTCGCCCTTGAGTTTCTCCTTCAGCTCGGTGAGCGCGGTCTCCACCTCCGTCTTCACGTCGCCGGGGATCTTTTCCGCGTTGTCCTGCAGCAGCTTCTCGGTCTGGTAGACCAGGGACTCCGCCCGGTTGCGGGTCTCGGCGGCCTCCCTGTGCTGTCGGTCCTCCTCCGCGTACTGCTCGGCCTCCTGCACCATGCGGTCGATGTCGTCCCTGGGCAGCGAGGAGCCACCGGTGACGGTCATCTTCTGCTCCTTGCCGGTGCCGAGGTCCTTGGCAGCGACGTGCATGATGCCGTTGGCGTCGATGTCGAACGCGACCTCGATCTGCGGGACACCACGCGGGGCCGGCGGCAGACCGGTCAGCTCGAAGACGCCGAGCTTCTTGTTGTACGCCGCGATCTCGCGCTCGCCCTGGTAGACCTGGATCTGCACCGACGGCTGGTTGTCCTCGGCCGTCGTGAAGATCTCGGACCGCTTGGTCGGGATCGTGGTGTTGCGCTCGATGAGCTTCGTCATGATGCCGCCCTTGGTCTCGATACCGAGGGACAGCGGCGTGACGTCGAGGAGCAGAACGTCCTTGACCTCACCCTTGAGGACACCAGCCTGGAGCGAGGCACCGATGGCGACGACCTCGTCGGGGTTCACACCCTTGTGCGGATCCTTGGAGGTCAGTCCCTTCACCAGCTCGGTCACTGCCGGCATCCGCGTCGAACCGCCGACCAGGATCACATGATCGATGTCCGACACCTTGATCCTGGCGTCCTTGATCGCGTTGTGGAACGGACCTTTGCAGCGCTCCAGCAGGGCGGCCGTGAGCTGCTCGAACTGCGCACGTGTCAGCTTCTCGTCCAGATGCAGCGGGCCCTCGGCAGAAGCCGAGATGTAGGGCAGGTTGATCGTCGTCTCGGTCGCGGACGACAGTTCGATCTTCGCCTTCTCGGCGGCCTCGCGCAGACGCTGCAGCGCCATCTTGTCCTTGGACAGGTCGACGCCGTAGCCGTTCTTGAACTGCTTCACCAGGTGGTCGACGATCTGCTGGTCCCAGTCGTCACCGCCGAGGTGCGTGTCGCCATTGGTCGCCTTGACCTCCACCAGGCCCTCGCCGATCTCCAGCAGGGACACGTCGAAGGTGCCGCCACCGAGGTCGAACACGAGGATCGTCTGGTCGTTCTCCTTGTCCAGACCGTAGGCCAGCGCCGCGGACGTCGGCTCGTTGATGATGCGCAGGACGTTCAGGCCCGCGATGTGGCCCGCCTCCTTGGTCGCGGTGCGCTGAGAGTCGTTGAAGTACGCCGGGACGGTGATCACCGCGTCGGTGACGTCCTCCCCGAGATGTGCTTCGGCGTCCCGCTTCAGCTTCTGCAGCACGCGTGCGGAGATCTCCTGCGCGGTGTACCGCTTGCCATCGATGTCGCCGGACTCGGGGAAACGCCACTGCGCCTCTCCCATGTGCCGCTTGACCGACCGCGCGGTGCGCTCGACATTCGTCACCGCCTGTCGCTTGGCGATCTCGCCGACGAGCACCTCACCCGTCTTGGCGAACGCCACCACCGACGGAGTGGTCCGCGCACCCTCGGTATTCGCAATGACCGTCGGCTCACCGGCCTCGAGCACAGACACCACGGAGTTCGTCGTTCCCAGGTCAACACCCACAGCCCGTGCCATCACTGCCTCCCTTTCCCGGCAATGCTTGATGCCCTTCCATTGATAAAACCTGAGTGCACCTGGGTCAAGTGTGGTCCTCCCTGGCCTGCCGCAGTGCGGTGTTCGGGCCAGCCTGCTCGGGGGCCGCGCTCACATCGCGGCGTTGCCTGTTGTTGTGCCTGCGCAACCTCTCGATCTGCTGGACGAGGCGGTCCACGCGGTCGGCAAGATCGCGGCGGTCCTCCAGATACGGGCGCGCGTGAGCGAGCGGCTCGATGAGGCGGGCGGCGTCGCTGAGGTCGATCCTGCAATTCGGGGGCGAACCGGTTCGGAGTGCCGGGCGGCCATCGTGTTACTCCCTGGGGCCATTGTCCCCGTTCGCCAAGTCACCGGCCTGCTCGCCGGTGCTTCGACCCTGCGGGCCTGCCCTGATGAGCACCGACCCGTTCCGTGAGCTCGAACGACTCACCCAGCAGTTCGCCGGTGGCACCTGGTCACGGCCCACGGTGATGCCGATGGACGCGTACCGCGAGGGCGACGAGTACGTGGTCCCCTTCGGCCTTCCCGGAGTCACCCCCGACTTGATTGACATCGACGCCGAACATGCTGACCAAGAAGGCGGAGCGCCGGCCCACGCCCAACGGTGACGAGCGCCGAAACCACCGCCGAGCAGGGGCACCGGTTCCGCGTCACGGAGCTTCCCGCGGCCGACCGGTGCGAGTGCCGGCAGAGTCCGATGAGTACGCCGCCTCGCCGACGATGTGATCAATCCCCAGGAGCAAGTCACCACCGGGCTACAAAGGATGCGAACTCAGCCCGGTCGGCCCGACTGACGCGAGAGGACATCCGGGGACGTGTCCGCGCCGGAGAGGTCTCCCCTTTCCTCGTCGGCAGGGCCTCCCGTGCAGATCTCCAGGAGTGTGACGGTTGAGGTCGGTTCGATCGCGCACGGGGCCGTGCGGCCGTGGTCGGCGTCGATCGCCCGGCCGGCCCTGTGGACGACGGGATTGGAGCCGTCGGACATGTCTGCGGTGGTGCGGCGGTCCCGGAGTGGTCGGCGGCTGCAAGAAGAGCCGGCGAGGCCCGATCGACCGTGGAATCGGCAACCTTCGGCTGTTTCAGGGGCGCGCCTTGCTGAGGGAAATTCTCGACGGCGCGATGGAGACCAGGACCGGGCTTACAGCATCGCGAAGGGGCTCGGACGAGGCGCCAGGTCCTGCCGTCCTCGCAACAAGACAAAGAGGAGAGGTCATGGCGCGGGTGGTAGTGGAGGGCACCGATATCGTTGTTCGCCTGTCATGGTGGGAGAAGGTGGTGACACGCCACGGCGATGTGCGGGTACCGGGATCGGCACTTCGCCGGCTGTATCTCGAGCCCGACTGGTGGCGGGCGCTTCGCGGAGGGCGCGGTCGCGGCACCTGGATTCCTGGACGGCTGTGCGCGGGTATCCGCCCACTTCCGGAGGGACAGGACTTCGCGTTGGTACGGACCGGCGGGCCGGTGCTGTGTGTGGAACTGCGCCGGGGTGCACCGTTCAGCAGGCTGGCGATCTCCGTCCCCGACCCTGAGAGGGCCATGCGGGTACTGCTGCCGCTGGTGCCGCGGGATCGTCTGGGAACGTGAGTGCGTGATTTGATGCCGCTGATCGGATCCTCCGTGGCAGGGCCGACTCGTCCCTGCCCGTCCGGGACCTGAGCCCGGCGAACTGTGCCCCGCTGGAGCCGCCACCCGGACGGGGGAATCGGCAGCAGGTGTCGCCGCCTTGTGCGGCACGGGACATGTGATCCCGGACGGTTCTGCCACACCGCATCGAACCGACCCGGAACCGACCAGGTGCGCGACCGGCCGTTGGGGTGCGTGCGCCCCTACGCCCCTTCGCCCGGTTGCTCGTGTGCGCGCCACCTCACCGATTGCGGCCTCAGAGTGATCGGCGCAGGGTTGGTACGTCAGTCCCCCTCACAGTGAAGGACAGCATCGTTATGAGTAAGGCAAAGGCGAAGGCCAAGCAGGTCAAGGGCAAGCTGAAGGAAACCGCTGGCGATGCCATGGGCGACAAGGGCATGCAGGCAGAGGGCCGCAGTGAGCGATTGACGGGCAAGGCCCAGGAGACCGCAGCCAAGGCGGCTGAGCGGTTGAAGAAGTCCGGACGGTAGTCGCCTGGGCGCAGGAAGGACCGCGCAGCCGGGGTGACGGCATCCGGGCTTCACGCTCGCGCGCCGGAGTTTCAGATTTCGGTGCTACTGAACTTCGCCGGCGTTCAGCGAACGCCGAGTCCGAGTCGCTTGCAACACCGGTTCGGAGGCTGATCACCCGTCAGGCACGCCTCTCCACAGGTGGAGTCGTCGTGCCCGGCCCGTCGTCCCGCGCCTGCCATGGCTGTTCTTACCGAGCGTTCGTCCTTGCGCAAAGGGCAGCCATGGCGGGGTGGGCGGGTTCACAAGCCCGCCCCTACTCGTCGTCACACGACCCGGGTGCCCGAAGGTCGGACAGCTCATGCTGCGGAGCCAAGGGTTCGGCAAGGAGCGTTCCATGGTGCCGGTCGGAAAGAGGAACCGGTGGTGCTCCGTGCAGAGCGGCCGTGAGAGAAGCGGAAGGCCCCACCGCCGGCCTCGGAGCGGCACGCGGAGTAAGGACTCGTCATCCCGCCGGGCGCCGAGCAACTGCCGTTCGGCGTCGCAGCCACCGGATGGTTGGAAGACCGGTTCGAGGGCCGGTGACGCGGCGCCCTCGCAATCCCATAGGTGGCGACACCCTGCTGTGACGTTGTTCTGCCTGGAGCGGGGCAGCCTCAACGGCTGGGAAGCGATTCTCGGCAACTCGGTGTGGGCCGAATGGCGAGGGGTCGACTCCCACCGATACCAGCTTGTGGGCGTGCCGGTCCGCAGGGAAGCGGGAACGCGGGGGTGTGCCTGGGGCGTGGCTGCGCCGGGGAGGTGAGTGCCGTGTCCGTCTTCGCGCGCAGAGCGCGGGTTTTGCCTCCTTGGCCTGTTGTCTGGGTGTCTGCGGTTCCGTTCGCAGAGGGCGACGAACCCGATGAAGGGACTGTCATGGGACACGGCGGCAATGTGATCGCGGAGTTCACGGCCGATCATCGTGAGCTGGAGGAGTTGTTCGCGCAGATCGAAGCGCAGCCGGTCGACCATCCGCGGCGACGTGAGCTGGCGGACCGGCTGACCGCAGAACTTGTACGGCACTCCGTCGCCGAGGAGATGTACCTGTATCCGACGGTACGCAAGCACGTACCGCACGGTGGGGCACTGGCGGACAAGGAACTAGCCGATCACGCCAAGGTCGAGCAGATGCTCAAGGACCTCGAAGATCTGCCCGCCGACGATCCGCAGTTCAACGACATCGTTGCGAAGCTCAAGTTCGAGGTCGCCTCCCACGTGCGTGAGGAGGAGCACGAGCTGTTCCCGAGACTCGCGGAGTCGTTTTCGTCCGACAAGCTGGACGAGCTGGGGCGGCTGGTGCGCCGGGCCAAGGAGATGGCCCCCACCCGACCGCACCCCTCCCTCCCGAACACCCCGCCCGCCAACAAACTGCTCGCGCCCGGCGTCGGACTGGTGGACCGCGTACGCGACCTGCTCAGCAGCCGCACGCCTACAGGTTGAACCGTCAGCCAGTGTCCGCAAGTGAGTCCTGAACGTCTGCGTATGCGATCACGGCCGGCTCGCGTAAGGATCGGATTACGGGCGGTGGCCCGGTTGCGCCCCGACCTCGCGAGGGTCGGTCCCTTCCCCGGCGCTCCGGTCCGCTTCCCGGCCCACACTGGTCGTGGACCTGATGGCCGCCCTGAACGCCTCGGTGGAGGCGGCCGGGAAGAGCCGTTGTGAGCACGCCGGGGACGCCACTGTGCACGAGATGCGGCCCAGCAGGAAACCGGCTGCGAAGAAGACTGTTCCGGCGAAGAAGACAGCAACTGCGAAGAAGAGCATGGCCAGGAAGGCGTCCGCGAGGAAGCGCAGCGCGTCCTGACCGAACGCGGTCACCGTCGTGGTAAGCCCTGCCGTAGGGCTGCTGCGACACCTGGTCCGGCAGCGGCTGCGCCCTGACCTGGCCGCAGCCAAGGGTGATTGACCACCCAACACTGCGGGGATGTCCGTACCGCCCAAGTGCTGAGGTTTGCTCCTACCCTCGTCACATGACCGAGAACGAGATCAAACTCAAGGCCATCGCGGCGCTCACCGCACTGCGCAGCGGGGTCGGAACCGACTATGTCTCGGACCTGCTCGGCGAAGTGGTTCCCGAGCATTTCATCGTGCCTGCCGCCGCGGGTCCGCGTGAGGTCGGGCTATCTGTTCTGGGCCAGCTCTCCCAGCCGCTCAGCGCACTGATCACCGGATTCGTGATCGCGTTCCAGGCCGTTGCGGACGCCTATGACGAGACAGTACCTGTGACATCGACGGAAGAAATTCTTCAGGCCCTTGCACTCGAACTCGCGCGCGAATCAGATTGAACCGTTCTCGAAGCCGACTCGCGCTCTCGCGTATCCGCACGTCGATCCGGTATCAGACCGGTAGCTCGATAACCAGTTCGAAGCGGGTGGTCGTCTCGGGCGACAGCGGCAGGGTTGCCCCGGTGACCGAGGGGCGCTTCGGCCGGTCGAGCTTTCGTGGCTCGATGCTTTCGTGCAGCTCCCAGGCTCGAGGGTCGGCGATCGTCTGAGTGACCGGCTACCGCGGGCTCCGACAGCCAGGCCAGGTCTACGGTCAGTTGGGCGGGGCGCGGGACGGCGTGGACGCCTCGTTCCGCGCTGGGGCGCCGTCAACTTCCAGCGGGCCAAGACCTGGCTGCAGGAGGCCCGCCCTCGCATCACGGGAAGACCTGGGGAGCGGGCCACGCGGATATTCAGGCTCCCACAGTCCCGTCGAGCCCTTCACGCAGAAGGTCCGCGTGTCCGTTGTGGCGGCCGTACTCGAGGAGGACGTGCACCATCACCATCCGCAGCGATACTTCCTCGTCCCATCGTGGCTGGTACCCGGCCAGGTCGAGAGAGTCAGCCTCCCGCTCGATGGAGCGCGACTTCTCCACTTCGGCCTCCCAGGCATCGAACGCCTCGCCCCTGGTTGACGCGCTTGCGTCGTACGCCGCCTGGAAGTCGGTCTTGTCGGACCAGACCATGGGCGCGTCGTTGTCCTCGAACACTCGACGGAACCAAGCGCGTTCCACCTCCGCCATGTGCCGTACCAGACCGAGCAGCGAAAGTGTCGACGGCGGCATCGAGCGCTGCCGCAGTTCCTCGTCGGCAAGCCCTTCGCACTTCATGGCGAGGGTCGCGCGGTGGTAGTCGAGGAAGGCCCGCAGCATGTCGCGTTCGCTGCCAAAACTGGGCGGTCCTATGCGATTGTCGCTGGTCACTGGTCGTACCCCTCGTCCGTGGCCGTATCTCGGAGCCCAGTATCCACTCCCTTCGGCCGGTCCCGGGGGAGGGCCGTCCGGCGCACCCGACCGTCACCACGGGCCGTGAACGGCACGGGACCCGCCCCGGGGGCTATCGCTGGTGCCCGATCAGTCGGCGAACGCATCGAGTGGGCAGGAGCGCACGCCCTCTGCACGGGTGATCGAGAAGCTCGGGCTCGCGCGACGCCGGATCAGGCTGCTGAGCGTGGTGCATGAGGCCGGGCACGTGTGGTCACGGCGGCAGTGGGCTGGGGCCGTCGAAGGTGTAGACCGCGGTGTGGCGAGGCAAAGTTCCTGCAGCACCATTCTGCGTTGCCCTTCAGAGCCTGGTTGTCAGTGCCGGATGGAAGACTTCCCGGCATGATCGAACCGAACCCGAAAGCGGATCTTCTCCGTTACCTGCAAGACGCTCGTGACGCCCTGTTGTGGAAGCTCGACGGGCTTTCGGAGTACGACATCCGCCGCCCCCTGACACCCACCGGAACCAACCTGTTGGGACTGGTCAAGCATGTCGCCGGCGTGGAGGTGGGGTACCTCGGCGACACGTTCGGGCGGCCGTTCTTCGACGACGAGCCGCCGCCCTGGTGGTACACGGAGGACGCCGAACCCAACGCGGACATGTGGGCAACTGCAGACGAGTCGCGCGAAGAGATCATCAGGCTGTATCACCAGGCGTGGGAGCACTCGAACAGCACGATCGCGACGCTGACGCTGGACGCGATCGGTCACGTCCCGTGGTGGCCGGAGGCACGACGGGAGGTAACACTGCACCACGTCCTGGTGCGTGTGATCGCCGATACCCACCGGCACGCCGGCCACGCCGACATCGTGCGCGAGCTCATCGACGGGACCGTCGGGCTGTTGAAGGACAGCGACAACGTGCCGCCAGGCGACGAGGCATGGTGGGAGAACCACCGAAGCCGACTGGAGCGCGTGGCGCGCGAAGCCGGCAACGGCTGATCCCGCCCTGCTGCCGCCGACCCCACCGGCTGTGCGGTCGGCCATGCGGCGGGCCAGGCCACGGCCGTCCTCGATGCTCAGACGACCGGCGTGCCGATGGCGCTCGAGCGGATACCCGTGAACGGGGTGCCGATGGGCCGCGTCGCTCTTCACGGTCAGTGGCCGGCTGTTCCGCCTGTCGGCGCGACCGATCGCCACTGCGACGTGAGCTTTCGCGGCGCGGGCGGGAAGCCCCTGCGGCCCAGCGGTCGCCCTGGCAACACTGGTGGTGCGTGCGTGCACTGCGGTGCCGACAACCCTGCCGGCCGTGGTTGCCGGGGCATGCGACGGCCCTCGGAACTCCTTGTAGAGTCCCGGGGGCCGTGCAGCACAGAACAGACGCACTGTCAGATGAACGGGCCGCCGAAGGGTGTGCCGGCGCCGTAGTAGGTGCCCAGCTGATTGTGGTAGCCCGGGTCGCCGAGGTGCTTCTCCCGATTGAATTCCGGGGCGTCCTTGATCTGCTGCTTGGTGCGGTCGACGAAGATCTTCTGCTCGTCCGGGTCGATACTGACGACCGTGCTCGCCGGGAGCAGGACTTCCCGGCCGAAGATCCACACGCCGGTGTCCACCACCAGGTAAGCGTCATCGACCTCATCGGAGTGCTTGTCTACCTTCCCGATGCTGCCGTCCGTGGCCTCGACCTTGTAGCCGGTGAGATCCGGGCCCGTCACACGGCCCGCAGTCGACTTGTAATTCCACACATTCTCAGTCACGCGAAAACAACTCCTCCGGTAAACGGAGGGCGGCAGGGATCCCCGCCGGCCTCCTTTTTCCGTACGTCGTGCACAGCGGCTTCATCGGCCGCGCCGCTCCGGGTGCCCCGCATCCGGAGATTCACGCCCCCGATCGAAAATTTAATCGGGACCGTCTCCGATACTGCTTGGAATGCGCCGAAGCTGTCGGCTACCAGCGATACCAGCGGCCGGTGCCGCCCTTCGGGCGGGCGACGAAGCCGATCAGCCACAGGACCAGCACGACGATCGCGACCCACCACAAAATTTTCAGCGCGAAACCCGCGCCGAAGAGAATCAGCGCCAGTAGAAGAACGAGAAGCAGGGGAACCATGGTTATCAACCTCCGTACCACCGCCTGCCCCGGTATTTGCCGACCATGCGCACGAATGAAAAAACCAGCCTGCATTCGAACACGTAAGTGCGATCTGACCTGCTCTCTTCTGAAATTGAATATGCGGCTTGAACGGGGGGTTTCTGGGCCATGGACACCACAAGAGGCGAGGGGGATGCTCACCTACGGGAAGGCCGTCGCGGTGTGCGTCGCCGGAACGAGGAAGGCGCCCACAGGGGCGGCGCACATTGAAGGACGGTCCGGAACCCCCGCCGTCGGCTTGCCCGACTCCCCACGCACCGCAAGCGCTCAGTCGTCGCCTTCGTACTTCCCGCTCGGGCGTTGGTGGGCGGCAGGGACCTCGGCACCGTTGCTGTCGGAGACTGTGGCGAAGAAGGAGGTGGCCCACACCGTGATGCAGTCCGGTTCGTGGATCGCCTCGAAAGGGTGGTCGTCCCAGTGGCCGTACGACGTGACCGTGACCCGGTCGCCGGGCATGAGCCAGTAGTCCTGCCCGAACGGCTCCAGCCACAGCTCCAGCAGCTTGTCGCCGTCGTTCTGTACGAGCATCGGCACCGGGTTCCCCAGCTTCCTGATGGCCTCGAAACTGAAGTCCCCCGCTCCTGGCATGTTCTTCCGCAGCGGCTCGATGAACCGCTCGGCCGGCGTGGGCTCGGGCCTGTTCCTTCTTCTCCACATGACCAAGATTCTGGGCCCGGTCCCGAACGGGCCCTCGTGCGGGGGCGTTCATCGACCCCCGGTTCGGAGGTGACGCTCGCACATCTGACGGGGCTCGTGCCTGATGCTGCCTCAGCAATTGTGCGAGTTCACATCCCCGTGCCCAGACCGCGTCCGGCGCCGGTGACGAAGTTGACCTTGCTCAGGGGGGGATTCCTTTCAGGCGCCGAAGGCACCCGGTTCGGTGTCAGGTGGTTGCGTCGTGGAGAGGCCGCCGCGGGCTGTGGGTCGTGTGGACGATGCCGTGGACGGCTTCCTCGGTGACGCGGCCTCGCTGCTCAGGGCATTGCAGGCGAAAGCAGGCGGCGATGGTGGTCAGCGGTCGATGCCGGCCATGTTCGCCTCGTCGTGGCGCTCGCCCGAGGCCGGGGTGAGGTTGTTCAAACGGTCGAGCTGAGCGGCGCTGAGTTCGATGCTGTCGGCGGCAGTGTTCTCCTCGACGCGCGAGACCCGGCGGGTTCCGGGGATGGGGGCGATGTCGTCGCCGCGGGTCAACAGCCACGCCAGCGCGGTCTGCGCCGGCGTTGCTCCGACCTCGGCGCCGATGGCCTGCACTTCATCGACGATGCGCAGGTTGCGCTGAAAGTTCTCGCCGGTGAAACGCGGGTTGGTCTTGCGCCAGTCGTCATCGGCGAAGTCGTCGACCGAGCGGATCTGCCCGGTCAGAAGGCCGTGGCCCAGTGGCGAGTAGGGAACGAAGCCGATACCGAGCTCGCGCAGCAGCGGGAGAATCTCGGCCTCGACGTCGCGGGTCCACAGGGAGTATTCGGTCTGCAGTGCGGCCACCGGATGCACGGCGTGCGCACGGCGGATCGTGGCGGGGCCGGCCTCGGACAGCCCGATGTGACGCACCTTGCCCTCGGCGATCAGTTCGGCCAGAGCGCCGACGGTCTCCTCGATGGGAATGTTCGGGTCGACGCGGTGCTGGTAATAGAGGTCGATGTGGTCGGTGCCAAGCCGCTTGAGCGAGCCTTCGACCGCGGCCTTCACGTTGCCGGCACTGCTGTCCACAACGCCGGGACCGCCACCGGAGTGGGACACGAGACCGAACTTCGTCGCCACGACAACATCGTCTCGTCGGCCCTTGATGGCGCTGCCGACAATCTCTTCGCTGTGGAAGGGGCCGTAGATCTCGGCGGTGTCGATGTGCGTGACTCCGAGGTCCAGCGCCCGGTGGATGGTGCGGATCGACTCGGCGTCATCGAGTCCCCCGCCCGTCGTGTAGGTGCCGGCCATGGTCATGGCGCCCAGGCCGATGCGCGAGACATCAAGCCCGCCCAGGGAAACGTGCTTCATCAGATACTCCTTGTCGTGGCGGCCGTCAGGCCTGGTCGGTGAGCCGGCGGGCAGTGGCGGCGCCGATACCGCTGCTCGCGCCGGTGACGAGCGCGACGGTTCCGGCCAGTTTCGAAGTCATGAGGGCGGTGTCCTTTCCTCCGGACGTGCGACGTGGCCCGTGGGCGTCACGCCAGTTGAGAGGGGTTGACCCTGCGAGTGCCGTGATCGGTGCAGCTCAGGGGGCGCGCTATCCAGGCAACCACCCGACAGTCCCGCGCGGACCCCCGTACGGGGTACCGCTCCACCGGGGGTCTGCCAGTACCTCCTTCGCGGGCTGAGACGCGCGGGGTCCGCCGTACGGTGGATGCATGGACCGCAGCAGTGATATCCGCGAGTTCCTGCGTACCCGCAGGGCCCGGATCACCCCCGAGCAGGTCGGCCTCACCCCTCACCGGGGCGCCCGCCGCGTTCCGGGACTGCGCCGCGAGGAAGTCGCCCAACTGGCCGGAGTCAGCGTCGACTACTACATCCGCCTGGAACGGGGCCGCGTCCAGGGTGTCTCGGAAGCCGTCTGGGAGGCCATCGCCAGAGCTCTGCAGCTGGACGACACCGAACGCGCCCACCTCTTCGACCTCGCCCGGCCCACCATCGGCCGAACCCGCCGCAAGCGTTCGCTCGCCCCGCAGAGGGTCCGTCCCGCCCTCTACCGCACCCTGGACGCCCTCGGTGTCCCCGCCATCGTCCAGGGACGGCGCATGGACATCCTGGCGGCCAACCGACTCGGCTACGCCTTGATCGCCGACTTCCAGGCCCGGCCCCACCGTGACCGCAACGCCGCGCGCTTCGTCTTTCTCGACGAAGCCGCCCGCACGCTGTACACCGACTGGGAACGGGTGGCCGCCGACTGTGTAGCCACCCTTCGCCTGTACGCCGGCCGCCATCCCGACGACCCACAGCTCACCGAGCTGATCGGCGAACTGTCCCTGCACAGCGACACGTTCCGCCGCATCTGGGCCGACCACGACGTTCAGGCCCACACCACCGGTACCAAACGCCTCCATCACCCGCTGGTCGGCGACCTCGCCCTCGACTACGTCGTCCTGGCCGTCGAGGACGACCCCGAGCAGACTCTCGTCATCTACACCCCAGAACCTGCCTCACCCACTGCTGAAGCCCTCAACATCCTGGCCAGCTGGACCGGCACGTCCCCCACCGGCCGACCCGCTCCCGATCAGGCACCCCACACAGCCGGCTGACCCCGCGCCGTTACCCACGACGGCTCGACACAGGCGCCCGGCCTCCGTCACCTGGGCAGCCTCCTGTGCGACAGGTGGTGGACTGCCGGCGTGCCTGCTCGGGCTGTTGCGGGGAGGCTGCGGTCGGCTGTCGACGATGGGTGAAAGGTGGCCGGTGGCGTCCCGAGACACGGGCGGCAATCATGAAGGCCGGGGGAGAAGGAAACGCTGGGAGGCCGAGGCGCATGTCCGTAAACGTGGCAGTTCTTGGAGCTACCGGCGGCCAGGGCGGTGCAGTGGTGCGCGCGCTCCTGGACGGAGGGCATGCGGTGCGTGCGGTGGTCCGCGATCCTGCGGGTCCCCGGGCGCACACCTTGCTCGAGCGTGGCGTGGTGGTCGTCCCCGGTGACCTCGGAGACGCGACGTCCCTGGTGAGTCCGTTCACCGGAGTGGACGCTGTGTTCGCGGTCACTACGCCGTTCGAAGACGGGCCGGAGGCGGAGGTGGAGCAGGGACGTGCCATCGTGCGTGCCGCCGCACAGGCTGAGGTGCCGCATCTCGTACTCGCGTCTGTCGCCTCGGCCGGCCGGTCCACTGGGGTGCCGCACTTCGACAGCAAGCAGCGGATCGAGGAGATTCTCATCCGAGAGGGACCGCCGTGGACGGTGGTTGCTCCGACGTACTTCTTCGACAACCTGCTCGGCGATCTCCAGGGCCTTCAGTCCGGACGGCTGGAGCTTCCGCTTCCGCCTGACCGGCCACTGCAGCAGTTGGCCCGCCGCGACCTCGGGGCGCTGGTGGCGGCCGTTGTCTCCGACCGCGAGCGCCACGTCGGCCTGCGGATCGAGGCCGCATCCGACGCGCCCACTCCCGCGCAGATGGCCGCTGTCCTCCAGCGTGTGCTGCACCGTCACGTCGAGCCGGTTCAGGTGCCCCTCGCCGTGGTCCACGAGAGCAGTGCTGACATGGGGGCGATGTGGGACTTCCTGAACCGCGAGGGCTACCGCGTGGACATCGAAGCGCTGCACCGTTCCTATCCGGACATCGCCTGGACCACGTTCGCCGACTGGTCCGCCGGCCTGGCACCCGAAAGTCGATCTTCCCTGTAACGGCCCCGTGTCCGACGCAGCTGTCCGGTGCCGGACCACTCCGTACATCCTGCCCGGCTGTTCGGGCTCATTCGGCCTGCTTGGGGGCCAGTCTCCAGTTGTTGCCGGCGCCCGTCGGGTGTGAAGGGTGTGGGCGTGGTCTGCCGGGTCCGTGCGTCGGGCCGCGGTCGCCGACGCTGTGCACCACGCCGTCGGCCGCCGCATCCGGATGATGCCGGTCGTGGTGGGCGACCTGCTGACTCGGTGGCGTGCTCGGACTATCCGGTGTTTCATCGCGCTGGACGACGATCATCGCCATGTCGTCGTTCAGCGGGCCTTCTGCGTATGCCTGGAGGTCGGCGGTGATCTTCTGCACCAGTGGTCCGGGTGCCTGATCGGTCCAGGCGGCGGCGCGCTCGGCGAGCGGATAGAACGTGCCCTGTCCGTCGCGGGTCTCGCTGACGCCGTCGGTGTAGAGCAGGAGCCGGTCGCCGTAGGCGAACGGGAAGGTCGCCTGGACATAGGACTCATCGGCCAGCCCGCCGAGACCGAGGGGCAGTGCGGGAGCGGGCACATTGAGCGCGGTCGCGGTGGCGTCGCGCAGCAGCAGGGGCGGTGGATGCCCGCAGCTGATCACGTGGACCACCGGCTCGTTGTCCGGGATGTCCACCACCACGGCGGTCACGAAGCGCTCCCCGACGTCCGCCTCGGACCCCGAAGACTCCGAGAATTCCGCAAGACCCCACCGGACGGCGCCTTCGAGGTACGCGACCAGCTCCGGCAGTGGGGACTGGCGGTGGGCCGCGGCGCGGAAGGCGCCCAGCATGATCGCGGTGTCGCTGATCGAGGCGAGGCCCTTGCCCCGTACGTCCCCGATGACCAGCCGGGTGGAGTCGGAGGCGCGGGCGACGGCGTACAGATCGCCGCCGATGCGGGTGTCGGCCTCGGCGCTGCGGTACTCCGAGGCGATGGACACCGGTCCGGCCCTGTCCGGCAGCGGGCGCAGGACGACGCGCTGTGTCGCGTCGGAGACCGAACGCGCTCGGAGCAGCTCCAGCCACAGTCGGTCCCGCAGAAGAGAGAAGATCACCAAGAGGGCGGAGAGCGCCGCGAGGGACCCGAACTCGACGAGGACACTCTCGGTGGTCAGGACCCCGCGCTCCGCGCCCGCGATGACGAGGGAAGCCACCGCGAGCCCGCCGATCAGCGCGGTGAGCCGAGGGCCTGCGACGACGGAGGTGACGGCCGGGGCCACGATGAGCAGGTGGGCGAGATGGATGTCCGGCGGAAGGAAGTGGTCGGCCACCGGTATGGCGACGATCAGCACCAGGGGCACCACCAGCCACAGAGGACCCGGCGCCGACCGGCGCCAGGATCGCAGGATCTGGCCCAGTGGTGTGGTGATGGTCGCAGTTGTCACGTCGGTGCTCCGGTCCTCCTCGCCCTATACCACCAACGCGTCGCCGACCGTCGCTCATTCCGCCGTGCGCCGGTCAGCCGGTCATGGCCGCCTGCAGCGCTTTCGGAAGCTGCCCGGTGGGACCGGCGAATGACCACGGTGTCGGAGGGGCGGCACACCATGGCGGACCGTGGTTTCGGGCGGGGTACCACCAGGCCCACGGTCCGCCATGGTGCGAACGATCTGAGGGACAGGTCGTCTCAGCCCATGGCGTCGGCGGCCTGTGGACTGTGAGTCAGCTGGCTCACCGGGAGGTCCTTGCAGTACGGGACGGTCCCGGTCCGCACTACGTAGCTTGCCGAAATCCATGACTGCCTGTCACGCAACAGGTACCAATCGTTGTTGCCGGCGATGGTCTGCGCACGTACCTTGCATCGCAGACCCACTTGATCCTGGTACTCGAGGGTGTCCACCACCGACGAGTCGGTGCTGGGGTACTGCCGCTCGTTCAAACCACTCTGGCTGGTCACCGTGGCAAAGGGCTGCACGGGAGGAGCGAGCTGAGCAGGAGCAGCAGCAGCAAGCAGCGGAGTGCCGAGCACGACGACTGCGGCAGCACCCGTGCCCGCTGCGATGTGCCGAGCGCGCCTCTCCAAGATCTTCAACATGACCATCCCTCTCGCTCATCTCCTGACTCCGGATCACATCGGATCACCCCTTGGGGCATACGCCCCGCACCTTGTGCTGCGGCAGCGCATTGATCCCCCCGAAAAGGCGATTGCAGCCGGGCCACCCGGTTCAAGATCGTGGCCGGGCTCCGAGCCGTGCATGTTTCGGCGCCGGGCGGCCGAAGCCGACGGGACACCGAGGACGACCTGGAGGGCGAGTACGGGGACCCGCGGGGGCGGTGACCTGACCGGAATCCCACACACGGTTGTCGTACCTCACTCCATGCGCCCCAGGCCGGGCACGCAGCAAGACGTCTTGCCGCCCTCCGGCACCGGGTCCATGCTGGGTGGCATGGGTGACCAGACCGGCCCCGAGCTCATCGCGTCCGTCGAGCGCGCCCTGCGCCTGTTGGAGGCCGTAGGGGCGCACGAGGGAGGTACCCCCGCGCAGCAGCTGGCCCTGGAGACGGGCCTGCCATTGGCCGGCGTTCAGCGGTTGCTGCCCGCACTCGTCCAGGACGGATACGTGACAGAACTGGACGACGGTGATTTCGTTCTCTCCTGCAGACGCCATGCGCTGGGCGCTGGGCGTAACGGGCAGGGGCTACCGGAGCGCATCCGCCCTGTCCTGATGTCCCTGCGGGACGATCTTTCGGTCGCTGTCTATCTGTCCATTTACGAGCAGGGCGAAATCCGTGTCATGGAAATCGTCGACAGTGCCCAGGCTCCGCGCGTGGACCTCTGGGTGGACCTCCAGGACGCCGGACACGCCACTGCGCTGGGCAAGAGCGTGCTGCGTGAACTGGATGAGGAAGCGCGCGCCGACTACCTCTCCCGGCACTCCCTGACCGAACTCACGCCCCGCACCATCACGCGCAGGGAGGAGCTGATGCAACAACTCGACTCCTCACTCACAGAGCCGGTCGTCATGGACCGGGAAGAGTACGCCCGCGGTACGACGTGCGTCGCGGTGCCCGTGTACAGCGGTGACCAGGTCGGTTCGCTCGGTATCTCCTTCCGGTCGGACTGGATGTACCGGCCCACCCGGGTCCGGGCGGGGATGCTGTCGGCGGCGATGTGCCTGACCAGGAGGCTCTCGCTCCCCGATTGAACCCGGCCCGGCTGCCGCGCCCACGTATCGCGTGCCCCTACTCGCCCGGGTGATCACGAGCGGTGCCGTGGGTGCGTACCTTGCCCACCCACCGCCGGATCGCCTCAGGTACACCCGGGCCCGCCGGTGCCCTCGGCGGGAAAGCGGAAGCCATTTGGTCTGCGGCCCGTCGCTGCGCCGACCCGGTGCCTCCGCGCTGACCGGCACACCTACTCAGGAAGGGGCTGCTCGGCCCAGATGGTCTTGCCCGTGCCGGTATGCCGCATTCCCCAGCGCTCGGTGAGCTGGGCGACCAGCATGAGGCCGCGTCCGCCCTCGTCAAAGATGCGGGCGCGGCGCAGGTGGGGTGCGGTGCTGCTGGCGTCGGAGACCTCGCAGATCAGCGTCCTTTCTTTGATCAGCCGCAGCTGAACGGGAGCGGCGGCATAGCGGATCGCGTTGGTCACCAGCTCGCTGACCACGAGTTCGGTGACGTAGGCCAGGTCGTCCAGCCCCCAGGCGTGGAGTTGGGCGGTCGCCTTGGAGCGGGCCTCGGCCACGAAGGCGGGATCGGTGGGAAGGTCCCAGACGGCGACGTGCCCGTTGTCCAGGGCACGGGTACGGGCGATGAGCAGCGCGACATCATCGGCCGGCTGCTCGCCGAGCAGAGCATCGAGTACGCGGTCGCAGGTGGCCTCCAACGACGGAGCCGTGTCGGCGAGGGCCGTGCGCAGAGCGTGCAGGCCGGCATTGACATCGCGATTCTGTGCCTCGACAAGGCCATCGGTGTAGAGGGTCAGGAGGCTGCCTTCGGGCAGTTCGCGTTCAACTGCCTCGAACGGCAGCCCGCCCAGGCCGAGTGGCGGGCCGGTGGGCAGTTCGAGGAAATCAACCGTCCCGTCAGGGGTCACCAGAGCGGGCCAGAGGTGGCCGGCGCTGGCGAGTGAGCACTTGCGGGAGATGGGGTCGTACACCGCGTACAGACAGGTGGCTCCGAGTTCCGCGAAGGGCGTCCCCGTTCCGGAATCGGGCCCGGATCCGAGCCGGACGACCAGGTCGTCCAGATGCGCGAGCAGTTCGTCCGGAGCCAGATCGACGTCGGCGAGGGCGCGTACTGCGGTGCGAAGGCGCCCCATGGCGGCGGAGGCGTGGATCCCGTGACCGACCACATCGCCGACAACCAGGGCGACGCGGGCGCCGGAGAGCGGGATCACGTCGAACCAGTCACCGCCGACGCCGACTTTCGAGTCTGCGGGCAGGTAGCGGCTGGCCACGTCGACAGCGGCCTGCTTGGTATTGCCCTGCGGCAGAAGGCTGTGCTGGAGGGCCAGAGTTGTTGTGTGTTCGCGCGTGTAGCGGCGGGCGTTGTCGAGGCAGACCGCGGCGCGCGCCGCAAGCTCCCTGGCGATCTGCAGGTCTGCCTGCTCGTACGGCCCGGCGGACGGATCCAGGCGGGCGAAGAGCACGACGCCGAGGTTGGTGCCGCGGCCGCGCAGCGGCACCACCATGAGCGAGTGCGCGCGATGCCGACTCACCCAGGCGGTCCGGACCGGGTCGTGGGCCAGCCAGCGGGTGATCTCGGGCTCGCCGAGCCGGTGCAGGGTGCCGCGACCGGTGGCCAGACTGCGAGCAACCGGCGAAAACTCCGGGTAGGGGGACAACTCGCCGACCGCGACGACAGCCTTTACGTCGGGGCGGGTGGCCACGCGCCGCAGTACCAGAGGACCGTCGTCCGGAACGGGTGGTGGCTCGTCACCGTGCAGTACGGCGTCGAACAGATCGACCGAGACGAAGTCCGCGAGGTCGGGCACGGCCACGTCGGCCAGTTCCTGCGCGGTGCGAGCCACGTCCAGGCTGCTGCCGATACGCCTACTGGCCTCATCGAGCAGCGCAAGACGTTCGCGGGCCGCGTACTGCTCGGAGAAGTCGAGAGCTGCCTGCTGCACACCGTGCACCAGGCCGAGGGAGTCCTTGAGCGGGGTGAAGTGGATGGTCCAGGCGTGGGCCTGGGGCTCTCCTGGCACCTTGACGTAGTTCTCGATGTGTTCGGGCTCCCCGGTACGCAACACGTGATCGACGGATCGTTCAGGGGCCTGGAAGGCAGGATCGGGCATGTGCTCGGTGATCCGGAGCCCGCGAAGATCCCGCTCCGTGGCGGCGAGCTGCTTGGTCATGGGCTCATTGACCCGTAGGAACCGGCCCTCGGTGTCGTAGATCGCCAGGGCGAACGGGGACTGGTCGAACGACCAGCGGATCAGGGGGTCCGTGTCGCGGTTCTCCTCCCGCTCCTGAATGCCCTCCAGCAGCCATCCGGCTCGCCCGTCACCCGTGGGCAGCGGGCGCGCCCGCAGCCGGCATTCGACGGCGCTGCCGTCCCGGTGGCGGAGTGCCACGTGTCCCGTCCAATCGTCCTGCCGATCGAAACGCTCACGGACAGCAGCGGGGAGGGGCGAAGCAAGCAGCGCCGTCGCGAGCCGGCCGACGGCCTCACCGGCGGAGTAGCCGAGCAACTGTTCCGCACCGGCGCTCCAGCCGGTCAGCGTTCCATCCGGAGCCGCCACGGCCAGAGCCGCGGCGGGGGTGAGGGAGTCACCTGGCATGCTTGCCGGTGTGTCCATGGGCCGATCATCTCGCCTTCGAGTCCACTGGTGATTCAAGGATCTCTCGGTCCTGCCGCCAGATCGCGTCAAGCGGGATCGCACGTGCTGGACGCAGTGAATCGGACTTCGGGGGAACCAGCGAGACAACCGGCGGTGACGGTCCGTAACGGTTGTCGGTAATCGGCTGTCGGTACCGCGCTGATCAGCCCGAGATCCGGTCCGGCGGTGCCGCGCCTGCTCCGCGGAGTCAGGCGGGACGGCGGGTGGAGTTCCATCCGCCGGACGTGTCGGGCCTCCATCCGCGCGGGAGCCCCGGCGGAGCCTCCTCAGAGCCCCACCTCGGCCGTGTGAGACCACGGTTCCCATCGCGTTCCTGCCCTGGGGCCTCTACTGGAGTCTGCTCCCCCCTGACCCGGACGGATGGCTCCCACCCGCCCACACCCCAGCCTTCAGCCGGAGAACTTCTCACACCGGATCCGCCCCGCCCTCTTCCGCCCGCCAGGTCCTCAGGCTGTGGTCCGTAGCGCCGGGAGAGAGGATGGAAGACGATGAGAGGCCTGGTGAGGGGTCCACGGAGTCGAGCACGGCTATGCATTTCGGGAGAAGAGGTGCCTCATGGGTGCCACCGGTGCGTTTCCGGAGGGACCTGCCTCGGTGGGGGTCGCCCCGGCCGAGCCGGGTGGGCTGCTGGACGTGCTGGGTGTGGCCGCGGTGGTGCTGGACAGCGCGGGACGGATCGCGTTGTGGAGTCCGCAGGCCGAGGAGCTGTTCGGCTGGACCGCGGACCAGGCGCTGGGCCGGTTCGCGGCCCCCCTGCTGGTGGCCCCGGAGCACTTCGACCTGGTGCTGCACCTGTTCGCGCAGGTGATGACCAGTGGTGAGACCTGGGCCGGTGTGTTTCCCGTGCGGCACAAGGACGGCAGTACGCGGCTGGTGGAGTTCCGCAACATGCGGCTGCTGGGCGAGCACGGACAGCCATTCGCCCTGGGTATCGCCACCGATCAGGCCACTTTGCGAGAGGTGGAACGGGATCTGGCGCTGTCGGTGCAGCTGGTGGCCCAGTCCCCGATCGGCCTGGCCGTCCTGGACACCAACCTGCGGTACGTGATGGTCAACCCGGCGCTGGAGGGCCTCAACGGCCTGCCGGCCGCCCAGCACATCGGCAGTGATGTCCACCAGGTCCTGCGGTTCCTGGACGATACCGAGGCCGTCGCGTCGATGATGCGGCAGGTTCTGGACACCGGCAGACCGCTGATCAACCACTTCATCGTGGGCCGGTCACCGACCGATCCGGGCGATGAAATCGCCCGGTCGGTCTCGTACTACCGGCTCGAGAATCCGGGCGGGCGGGTGCTGGGTGTGGCGGCGTCGGTGGTGGACAGTACCGAGCAGCACCGCGCCGGCCTGGAGGCGGCCGCTGCCCGCAAGCGGCTGGCGACCATTGCCCGGGCCTCGGCGATGGTGGGCACCACCTTGGATGTGGAGACAACCGCCCGGGAGCTGGCCGACATCCTGGTGCCCGAACTGGCCGACCTGGCCGCCGTCGACATCCTCGACGCAGTCCTCGGCGACCGGCAACCAGAAACTGTGTCGCCCGGGGCACCGGCCCTGTTCAGGGCTCTGGCAGTCACCGCTGCCTATCCCACCGACGCCGTCTACGCGGCCGATCAGACCGGGCACATCGCCACCTACGCCGCTGACCGGCTCATCACTCAGTGTGTGACCACCGGCCGCCCCGTCCTGGTGAATCAGGTGACCGAAGCGGACCTGCAGCACATCGCCGCCGAGCCGCGGGGAGCCGCCCTCCTGGCCCAGGCCGGGCTGCACGCCTACCTGGCCGTGCCGCTGATAGCCCGCGGGGAAGTCCTGGGCGCCCTGGACCTGTGCCGCGCCCGCAATCCGCAGCCGTTCGACCCCGACGACATCGTCCTGGCCGGTGAGCTGGCCGCCCGCGCTGCGGTGCGCATCGACAACGCCCGCTTGTACCAGAACCAGCGCCGCACCGCCCTGACCCTGCAACGCCACCTCATGACCCACAGGCCACCCCAGCCGACCGGCCTGGACATCGCCTACCGGTACCAGCCCGCCCAGGCCTCCGCGGAGGTCGGCGGTGACTGGTTCGACGCCATCCCCGTGGCGGGCGACAAGACCGCCCTGGTCATCGGTGACGTGATGGGCAGCGGGATCAACGCTGCCGCGACCATGGGACAGCTCCGCACCGCCGTCCGCACCCTGGCCGAACTCGACCTCGACCCCGCGCAGGTCCTCCTGCACCTCGACCACATCGCCGCCGGCCTCGAGCCCGGCTTCGCCACCTGCATCTACGCCGTCTACGACCCGCACCGCATGCACTGCGTGATCGCCCTCGCCGGCCACATGCCGCCTGTCCTGACCCGACTCGGCCGACCGCCCGAACTTGTCGACCTGCCCACCGGCACTCCCCTCGGCGTCGGCGTCGCCGCGTTCGAACAGACCACCCTGAAGCTCGATACCGGCGACCAGTTGCTGCTCTACACCGACGGCCTCGTCGAAACCCGCGACCAACCCATCGACACCCGCCTGAACACCCTCCTCGACCTCCTCACCGAGCCGCAACCGACACTCGAAGCCACCTGCGACCACCTCCTGGGTGCGCTGCGCCATCCGCACGACCACGACGACGTCGCCCTCCTCGTCTGTCGCGTGAACGGCCACCGACCGTGATCACTGGCGCTGACCCCATCCCCGTCCGGCCCGCCGGGGCATGAAAGGGCGTTCCGCAGGTGTGCTCGTGGCCGATGAGGGCAACTGTGTGCCATGACAGCAGAGGTGAATCGTCAGGAGCGGCGACGACGCGTGTGGGGAAGCACGCTGCTGCGTGCGCTTGTCCTGGTGGCGACATTCCTGGCCCTGATCGCATTCTCCATCGCCCTGGCGAAGGTGACGCTCACCCCATCACCGGCATCGGAGGACCTCGTCCGGTCCAACCTCCGGCCCGGAAGGTCGTTGCGACAGTACGCCGAGGACTACACCTTCCTCGCGGCCTGCAAGCAGGCCGGCGGAAACCTCCTGCTGGGCGTCCCGTTCGGCATCCTGCTGCCGATTCTCGTGCCGCGCCGGCTCCGGATGCTGCGCATGGTCCTGCTGACGGTGACGGTGATGGTGGTGATCGAACTCGTCCAGGGCGCCTTGGTCCCCGGGCGTGCCTTCGACATCGACGACGCGATCCTCAACACGAGCGGCGCGCTGCTCGGATATCTGCTGGTGGGGCGGCGGATCAGCCATGGCTATCACGTGCTGGCGGAGAGGACGACCCGCGCGGAGGCGGCTCCGGAGCCGAAGCCCGAGCGGAAGCTTCCGCCGAAGTCCGGGCCAAAGTCCCGGACCAAGTCCAAGCTGACGTCCAAGCTGACGTCCAGGCCCAAGCCCAAGCCGAAGCCGTCATCCAAGTCCAAGGCCACGCCTGCATCCAAGGCCAAGACCAAGTCCGAGGTGAAACCGAAGTCCAAGTCCCGGAGCAGGGCCGCGATCCGCCGTAGCCCGTCCGGACTGGTTGCCTCCGGACGCGCCCTGTTCGGCCGACTGACCCGTGACCGGTGACCTGTGAGCCGGGTCCGGGCGGGGAGCGCCCGGACCCGGCCGTCACGGTTCCTGGAGCGCCGAGCAGGCGTTCTTCATGACCTCCTGGAACCGGGCGGAGAACCACTGTCCGGAGAGAGGCGTCGGGGAGCGCGTCGGCGTTACCTGACGGTCGGGTCACCCATCCGGTCCAATCCCTTGTCCTCGTCGTTCGGGATCGCCCGGCTGGAGCCGTCGTCCGACTCGACCGGCGGCTTCATCCGGACGAAGGCGTCGCTTCCGGTCTCCGGGTCGACCTGTGGCCCTCACTATGGAAGTGGGCGCCGTTGCGCCCATGAGTACCTGCTTGCGGCCGAGCGGCTGTGCGGCTCGTGGGTACGGGCCGGAGCGGAGGTGTGCGGCCATGTCCAGCGGAGACGTGCTCATGCGAATCGATGACGGCGGGCGGGTCATCGACTGGTCTCCTGCGGCCGGCGAGGTGTTCGGATGGTCTGCGCAGGAGGCTGTGGGCCGGTCAGTCAGTGCCCTCGTGCACGAGAACAGTGCCGCTGAGAACTGGCTCCGGGCCCTCTCCGACGGTCCGGGCTCGGTAGTGGTGAGGCCGGTACTGACCGACTCGTCGGTGACGTGGGAGGTGCGAGCCGGCGTGGACGCCGGTTCACATTGGGATCTGGCGATGCTGCGGTCCATGTTCACTCACTTGCCGATGCACCTGCATGTCCTGGACGACCGACTGCGCATCGTCCGCGTGAACGCGGAGATGCACGGGATGTGCGCCACCTCGGTCGGCTCTCTGCCGGGCCAAGTGTTCACCGAGGCCTACCGGCTTGCTGCCCCTGAGGAGGAAGCGGCAGTGGCGCGCGGAGTCATGGAAGGCGGGGAGCCGGTGTTCGACCGCATGGTGCGATCCGTGCAGGGGCCCGCCGGCAGCAATCCGAGAACCTATTCCATCTCCTACGTGCGCCTGGAGAGCGAAAGCGGTGGGGTCCTGGGGCTGGTTGCCTCCGTCATGGATGTCACCGACCGTGAGCGTGCCCTCCAACGCCTGAAGATCCTGGAAGAGGTCCGTCGACAGGTGGGCGAGCGGTTGGAGGTCATGGCCGTCTGCCAGGAATTGACGAAAGCGGTGGTACCGGCGTTCTCGGGGATCGCGGTGGTCGAGGTCATCGAGGACGTGTTCCGCGGTGAGGACCCGCCGCTGGCCCCGGTCGACCCGGGAGTACCCCTGCGGCGGGCTGCTTTTCGAGGGCTGATGTCGGCCTACCCGGTGGGTGAGGTGCGGAACCTGCCGTACGGAACCCCTTTCTCGCGCGTACTGGCCGACCTGCGCCCGCGGGTCGTCCCGGTGGAGGAAGACAGCTTGTGGCTGGCGGCCGATCCTGCTCGGGCGGAGGCCATCAAACGCTCCGGCGCCCACTCCCTGATCGTCGCTCCGCTGGCCTTGCGGGGCCAGGCCCTGGGCGTGGTGAGCTTTTATCGGCACGGGGCAGAGGACCCGTTCGAGGAAGAGGACCTCGCGCTGACGTCCGACGTGTGCGCCCACGCCGCGCTGTGCATCGAGAACGCGCGTCGCTACATGCGAGAGCGGACTATCGCAGCGACTGTGAAGCGCAGGCTGCTGCCGCAGCGACCAGCGACGCCGTCAACGGTGGAGGTCTCCCACCTGCACCTTCCCGGACGAGGAGGCGGGGGCGCGTGGTTCGATGTGATCGAGCTGGCGGGGGCGCGGACAGCATTGGTCGTCGGCGATGTCGCCGGGCTGGGTGTGGCCACCGCCACCACGATGGGGCAATTGCGGATGGTCATCCAGTCCCTGGCCGCTTTGGACCTGGAACCGGACGAACTGATGGCGCGGCTGAGTGACACTGCCGCTCGCCTGGCCGCCGAACGCGCGGCGCTCCCGGTCGGTGACCCCTTGCACCGCGAGCCGCTCACCGCCGGCTGCCTGATCGCGGTCTACGACTCGGTCGAACACCAGTGCACCATTGTGCGCGCGGGCCTGCCGGAGCCCTACGTGGTCCTCCCCGACGGCAGCTCGACCACCCTCTCCGTTGCTGCGGGCCCAGTACTCGCCGGCACCGACCAGGCCCCGTTCCCAGCCACCACGGTCGACGTACCCGCAGGAAGCACCTTGGCAGTCGGCAACGAAGACGTCCTTTCGGCGTCCGCGCACTTGCGTTCCCTGTTGGACCAAGGAGCTGCTCGTCCGTTGGACGAGCTCTGCGACGCGCTCGCCTACGTGATGAGGGACCGCTACGAGACGGAGAAGCTGGTACTGCTGGCACGCGCCAAGGCGCTCCCCGCGGAGCAGGTCCTCACCCTGCCCTTGCCGGCCGGCCCCGAAGCCGCACCCCGTGCGCGCGCCGCCGCCCGCCGACAGCTCGCGGCCTGGAAGATCGACGAAGACAGCACTTTCACCACCGAGCTCATCGTCAGCGAGCTCGTCGGCAATGCGGTCCGCTACGGTGCCCCACCACTGCGACTGCGTCTGATTCTGGACGGGATGCTCACATGCGAGGTGAGCGACGCTGTGAGCAGCGCTCCGCACCTCAAGCACGCGCGAACCATCGACGAGACGGGACGAGGGCTGTTCATCGTTGCCACTGTCGCCGAAAACTGGGGCACCCACTATGACGCGCAGGGGAAGACCGTCTGGGCGCAGCAGCTCACCGGCGTTGCTTAGTGCGCACCACACTCGCGGCTCACTCGGGGTACGCGACGAGACGCCTTCCGCACAGCAACCCGGTCGCCACGTCCTTGATCCCCTTGTGCACGGCGCGACCGGGGGCTTACTGGTGCTGCGAGTCCGGTAGAAACCCGGGCCCGTCAACCGGCAGGACGCGCTGCACCAGATCGCCAACGACTTCCGCGAAGGGCCGGGGCGGCGCGGAGGATGGTGATCCTGGAACACGCCGGTCACCTGCTCAACAGGTCAGGGGCATGCGCCTCTTGAGATCCACCGTCCGAAACACGCCAGTCGGCGTGGGCCCGCTGGAAGGATTTCGTCCATGACCGACAGCGCCCCCGGCCAGAAGGCCTGCGAACTGCTCGCCCAAGCATCCCGGCACCCGGTCGCCAGTCCCCAGCGCAACGCGCTGGTGGCGGAAGCAGCTGTGTGGGCACAGCTGGAGCACGCGGCCACCATGGACAAGCACGCAGCCGTAGTGGTCGAAATCGAGTCCGCCCTGGCCTCCCTTGCCGATTCCGTGCAGCAACTCCGCAGCGAGGTCGGCGGTCTGACCGGACGCATGAAGCTCAGCCAGAAATGAGTTGCAACGACCCGGCGAATCGGCGCCGGCCCGTCCGGGCAATTTCCGTCAGGCTTCCTCGGCCGTGGTTGTGGCCAGTGCGTGGCCGGCGCCCGCGGGTGCCGGAGCAGTGTGCCGTGACCGGTGGGACAGCCAGGCGGCGACCAGGGCACCCGAGATGTTGTGCCACACGGAGAACACGGCTGCGGGTAGGGCGGCCAGCGGGCTGAAGTGAGCGGTCGCCAGTGAGGCGGCGAGCCCCGAGTTCTGCATGCCGACCTCGAAAGCCATGGCGCGGCTGGCGGGTCGGCCGAGGCCGGTGGCCTTGCCCACGCCGTAGCCGAGAGCGAGTCCGAAGCCGTTGTGCAGCACGACGGCGATCAACACGCTGACGGCGGCCGATTTGATCGTACTGGCACTGCCTGCCACGACGGCGGCGACGATCGCGGCGACGGCCAGCGATGAAAGCCAGGGCATCACACCCAGCGCCCGGTCGACGAGTTTGCCCGCGACCAGCCGCACCAGCAGGCCGCCGAGCACCGGAAGCAGCACTGTCTTGAGAATGTCCGTCATCATCGAACCGGCGTCCACCGGCAGGTACTCACCGGCCAGCAGCAGTGTGAGCGGCGGCGTCACCAGCGGGGCGAGCACGGTGGAGACAGTGGCGACGGAGACCGACAGCGCCACGTCGCCGCGGGCCAGGAAGGTCACCACGTTCGACGCCGTGCCACTCGGCGCGCAGCCGACCAGGATCACACCGGCCGCCAACTGCGGCGGGAGTCCGAGCACATGGGCGATGAGCCAGCCGAGCCCCGGCATGATCACGTAGTGCGCGACCAGGCCGATCGCTACGGCCCACGGACGCTTCGCTACGCCTCTGAAGTCGAGTGGGGTCATCGTCAGCCCCATGCAGAACATGACGGTTCCCAGCAGGTAGGGAACCGTACTCGTCCAGCCCGCAAACGTGCCGGGCGTGACGAGACCGGCTGCGCCCGCCACGAGTACGAGGACGGGGAACACGGTGACGGCGCGTCGGGCTGCCTTGTCGTCGGACGCCGGTGGTTCAGTGATCATCTGTTCGGTTTGCACGAGCGTGATGAGACGATGCGAGCCCGGTCCTTCGCAACCGAGTCTCGGTATCTGGTCATAGCGTCCAGGATGCGGGCGGTAGCGTCCTTGGACGTGATGCACGGGTTCGACTTGGCTCCGCAATGCGGCGCAGGCGCCGGCCACAGGTCAGGACCAGCACGGGAGACGGGGGACGCGGGATTGTCGAGTGTGCGGGCCGCGGCGCGTCCTGGAGCGCCGATCCGGAGCACCCTCAACGGCAGGACGGGCGCTCCTCGGGTGACTGCTGGCGGCACACCGAAGCGGCGCCCCCGGCCCGGGCGGATGTGGACAGCGGCCAGTTGAGTTTCCCCACTCGCAGCCGGTTCACGGGGAGACAACTGGCCACCGGTGATCGATGGCGTTGATCTGAAGCGAGAGGCGTACGTCGGTGATGAGCGGTGTGCCGAGCGGCCGGCAGATCCGGGTTACCCGTGGTGGCTCCGTCGGCGGTCTCTCAAGTTTCGGAAGAACGTCCTTACGTCGCCGACCAGCAGGTCCGGCTGTTCCATGGCCGCGAAGTGCCCGCCGCGGTCGTACTGCGTCCATTGCACGATGTTGTTCGTCCGCTCCGCGATGTGCCGCAGCGGAATGAAGTTGTCCCGCGGGAAGTCGGCGAGCGCGGTCGGCGTCGTCGAGGACTCAGGTGGTGTGCCCCAGTAGTCGGCGTGCGCGCGCTCGTAGTAGATGCGGGCGGACGAGCCTGCTGTACCGGTCAGCCAGTACAACATCACGTTCGTGAGCATCTGGTCGCGGTCGACGGCGTCTTCGGGGCGGTTGTGGGAGTCGGTCCACTCCTTGAACTTCTCTGCGATCCAAGCCAGTTGGCCCACCGGAGAGTCGGTGAGGCCGTAGGACAGGGTCTGCGGCCGGGTGGACTGGATGTCGGCGTAGCCCTGGCGGTCACGGCTCCATTCCTGCGTGCGTTGCCAGGAGGCCAGCGTGCGCTTGCGCTCGGCCGGGCCCAGCGCGTCCAGGTCGTCCGCACTGGGGTCCTGCGTCGCGGCTGAGTTCGGCAGCAGGTTCAGGTGTACGCCGATGACCCGGTCGGGCCGTGTCCGGCCGAGCTCCCGGGAAATGGCTGCTCCCCAGTCACCTCCTTGCACCCCGTACCGTTCGTATCCGAGGCGCTCCATCAGCTCGGCGAACGCGGCGGCGACCCGCTTGAACTCCCAGCCCCGGTCCCTCGTGGGCCCGGACAGCCCGAACCCGGGAATGCTCGGCAGCACCAAGTGGAATGCGTCGGCAGGGTCGCCGCCGTGGGCTCGTGGGTCGGTGAGCGGTCCGGCGACCTCGGTGAACTCCACGATCGAGCCCGGCCAGCCGTGCGTCATGACCAGCGGGGTCGCATCAGGCTCGGGCGACCGGATGTGGGCGAAGTGGATATTCGCCCCGTCGATCGTGGTGGTGAACTGCGGCCACTGGTTCAACCGGGCTTCCGCGGCACGCCAGTCGTACTCGTGCCGCCAGTACCTCACGAGTTCCTTGAGGTAATCACGCGGAATGCCGTACTCCCAGCCCACTCCGGGCAGTTCGTCCGGCCAGCGAGTGCGGTCGAGACGCTCGTGGAGATCGTCCAACTCGTCTTGATGGATGTCGATACGGAACGGGTGGATGCTCTCGTCAGCCAACGTCGTCATGCCTGCACATGCTACGTACTGGCGCCCCGGCTCCTTCAGCAAGCCACCCCCACACTGGTTACTCGGTGTGATATCCGAACTGGCCGTCCTTGGGGTGTGTGAACTCCTCTCCAGCTGCGGTTCGGTCGCTATCGGCTCGGGCGCCTGGACGCCTCTGGGCTATCAGTCGAAGTGGGAGCCGGTGGTGGTCCTGCCGTGCCGGTCGAGCTTCCTGGGCGCTGTGCACCCCGAGCGGGCGCTGCGCGAGCGCCGGCTGCGACGCGTCCTGCCGTCGGAATCCGGGAGCTGTACGACGTGCACGTCGTCTCCCAGGAGGTCGGTATGGCCAGACCAGTGAGGTGACCCCCGGAGTGTGGACACCGGGGTTCATGCTGCGAGGGAGAGTTTAGCTGTCTGGTGGTGCTGCTGTTCGAACTCCAGCGGGGAGAGGTAACCCAGCGCGCTGTGTCGGCGTCGGGCGTTGTAGTAGGTGAGCCACTGGAAGATCTCCAGCCTCGCCTGCGGCATAGTCAAGAACAGCTTCCCGTGCGTCGTCTCTCGCTTCAGTCCCTGCCAGAAACTCTCGGCGAGGGCGTTGTCATAGCTCGAGCCGACCCTGCCCATGCTCCTGCGGATGCCGTACCGGTCGCAGACCTGGGCGAACGCGGCGGACGTGTACTGCGAGCCCCTGTCCGCGTGGAAGATCACCCCGGTGACGTCACCGCCGCGGGCCGCGACCGCGGCCTGGAGCGCGTCGATGACGAGCTCGGCCCGCATGTGCGGGGCCATTGAGTAGCCGAGTACCCGGCGCGAACGGATGTCGATGACGCAGGCTAGGTAGAGCCACGCGGCTCCGACCTGCACGTATGTGATGTCGCCGCACCACTTCTCGTCCAGCGTACTGGCGGTGAAGTCCCGCTGGACCAGGTCTGCCACCGGCGGCGCGAGGCGGTCCGGGATCGTGGTGCGGTGCTTCTTGCGCAGGTGACGGCCGACGATGCCGTGCTTGCGCATCAGCCTGGCCACGCGCTTGCGGTTGACCGTGTGGCCGAAGCCGCGCAGTTCGGCATGGACTCGAAGCGCGCCGTAGTTCCCGCGGTGTTCGGCATGGATCTCGCGGATCTCCTCGACCAGCACGTCCTCCGCGGCCTGCCGCCCCGCCCGCGCCTCGGCGCCGGCGATCCACCGGTAGTAGCCCGAGCGGGAGACCTCCAGCACCCGGCATATCCGCTTGATGCCGAACACCTCGGCATGGGCGGAGACGAAGTCCCAAGCGGCGGTCTTCACTTCATCTCCCGGGCGAAATACGCCGCTGCCCGACGCAGGATCTCCCGCTCCAGCTGCCATTCCTTCTCCGCCTTGGCCAGCCGCGCGTTCTCCGCCCGCAGCCGGGCCAACTCCGCCTCAATGTCCTGCGACGCGCCGGCAGGAGCCGGACGGCCGTCGGCATCACGCACCCAGGTCCGCAGCGTCTCGGGGTTGACGTTCAGATCAGCCGCGACGTCCTTGAACGTCCGCCTGCCGGCCGAAGCCCGCCACAACGCGATCGCGTCGGACCGGAACTCCGCACTGTACTTCGAAAGCCGTGCCACAGAGATCTACACCTTCCAGGATCAACAAGATCCATTGTCAGGTGTGTCCACACCACGGGGATCACCTCACCAGAACCGATCCGGCGGTCTACCGGTTGAATCTGGAGCGGATCGGTCTGCCCGTCGAGCGGTGTGTGTTCGTGAATGATCACGCCGTGTACCTTCCGCCGGCCGCCGAGCCGGGGATCACCACTTTCCACGCCACAGGCGAGGATGCGGCGGTGGCTGAGCTGAGCTCAGGTACTTCTGGGAGTCCGTGCGGTCCTCGCCGTGTGACCCGGGCTGCAAGATCACGTCTCGGTCCGAAACGGGGCGGTGGACGCGGCAAGGGAACCTGATCCGGTTTGCCGACGTCGACTTGGCAGGAAGGTTGTCGTCCTGCCTGGGCAGGGTGCTCACTACTCAGACCGGATGCGGCGCTCACCGGAGCTGCCCCGGCCGACCGTGAGCCCTCACGAGGCCGGACACATCTCGGGGCTGGGGTATGTCGGTTCGGGACACAAGAGCCTCACCATGGGCACGTTCTCGTGTCCGTGCTGAGCGAAGGCAAGGGCAGTCGGCAAAGAGGAGACACTCTTCCTCTTTGCAGCATCTACTGAGGGGGACACGCATGAGTTGGAACGGGCGATCCGCGGGCGTGCTGATGGCGGCGGCGATGGTGATGTCAGTAGCCGCGTGCACGGCCGACAGTGGTAGCGGTGGGGAGGAATCCGCTTCCTGCGTCAACCGGTACACCTATCAGGACCGATCGTAGCGGGATGTGGCGAACGTGAACTTCACACTTGGGAAGAAGCTCGGCACCGCCACCAAACCACCCTGCGAAGACACCGGCGGCCAGGACAAGGGCGAGGAGCCGGATACGACGGAGACCGCCTATGAAGTGGACGGCATCTCTCCCAAGATCGCCATCGCCATTGGGGACACGCCGAAGACAGCCACGTTCTTCGCCGCTTACTCCGGCTCGAAGCTCCCGCCCGAGGTACAGAAACTGATCGACGGCCACTGATCCGGAACGCGGGGTTCGGTGTGGCTCAAGAGCTGACGTCACACCGAACCTCGCGCACCAGAACAGGGCCTCGGCTGGCGAGTCGAAGCTGTCGGCGACCCGGCGCAGGTCACAGCGACTGTCCAGGGGCTTCCGACCCATCCAGGGCGGGAACGTGATGCCAGGTCAGGGCCTCATGGTCCGGGAGAGTCCGCACAGTCGGTGAGCCCCCTGTGAGAGCGCGTGAGACGACGAAGCCCCGCCGGATTTGCTCCGGTTCCAGGGGTCCTGTCATACAGAACCCGCCCCCCGGGAGGATGCACATGGTCGCATCGTTCATCACTCACCGCGCCCTCGATGGTGGGACGTATCAACTGGAGGGCGACCTCTACCTCCAGTCGCCGGGCACTTCGGCCGTCGAAGTGGCGGCCGGTGGCCGACTGGTCGACCGGGAACACCCTCATCGCGCTCCAGTCCTTCGACGGTGCCGTGCTTCCGCAGGTCGACCTGCGCGACACCGCGACCGGGGCCGAGGTGAAACTGAGCCCACTCGACCAGGGAGGCGGCTCCACATCGGTCACCTACCAGGGCGGCGCAGTCGATCCGGTTCGCCACCGGGCCGCTGTGATGACGTTCGACGGGGTGTCCGGTGTGTCCGGCCTGCGGACGGTCGACATGGCCAGGGGCCGGGTCTCCGAGCCGCTGCCGACGGCCGACGGGGCCGGGACCGGCGAACGCCGGTCCCGACCCCGTCGGTTGGTCGGGCAGGAGGTGCTCAAGCGCACGTGCCTGCCGGGCGGTTCCGGGTCACCAGGTCGGTGTCCGTGGTGGTGGTGTCCATCCAGAGCACACGGCTGCCGGTTTCGGCCGCCGCATTGGACTGCTGGCCGCGGCTGCAGGAGACGCGACCGAGCGGGGCGCCCTTCGGGGTGAACTGCTGGAGCTTCGCGAGGGAGTCGTTGTAGTCGTCGAACACCTGGGAATACGAGGCGTAGACCGTCAGGGTGACGGCGGATTCCGAGGCGGTGAGACCGTAGGAGCGGACCGGGTTCGGGCCCTTCTCCGCGATGAGGTCGGTGACATCGGAACCGTCGACGTCCGCCCGGCGCAGGGTGGTGAAGTCGTCGTCGGTGTAGTCGGTGTCGATGAGCCAGTACACCCCGGAGGCGGTGACAACCGGGGAGCTGATCCACTCCGGCTGCGAGGGCGCGCCCAGCGGCGTGGTCGTGCCGGCCGTGATGTCGTAGACCTCGACGACAACACCGTAGACGCCGTCGAACAGTCCGTCGTGGATGTACGCGATGCGTCCGTTCTTCACGGCCGGCTTGACTGCCTGGTTGTAGTCCCGGCCGAGCGGGACCACCTGCGGGGTGGTGCTGCCGCCCGTCAGGTAGGAGACCCGCTGCAGCCCGGTTCCCTCGTCCCGCTTGGACCACGCCACTGTGTCACCGTCGACGCTGAGGCCGCTGATCTCGCCGGTGGTGCTGAACAGCGTCTTCGGCGCGCCTCCGCCGACCGGCGCGGACATGATGTCGTAGGTGTGGGAGTAGGGGTCGTCGGGGGAGACGTCGCCGACGGCCACCCAGACCACGCGCTTGCCGTCGGTGACCGGGCTGAGGTGGGACCGACCGTCGTTCGGGGAGATCTGCCGGGCCTTGCGCTTGCCGTCGGTGCGGCCGACCCACACGGCGTACGGTGCGGTGCCGTCGGCGCTGGACTTGGGGACCGCCCACCACCCGTTGCCCGCGCTGGGGCTGTTGCCGGTGCCGACGAATGACATCATGGTGCCGAGTCTGCCGACCAGGATGTCGCTGTCCAGACCCAGGCTCTTCTCCCAGCCAGGGACGACGCCGTGGGCTTCGAAGGCCTTCTTCACCGCAGTCAGCTGACTGCCCTTCACCCCGAGCGACTTGGCCGCGGCGACGACCGCCTCCCGGCCCTCGTCGAAGCCGTCGAGCGGGGCGACGTACGAGGACAGCGCCCGGTAGACGATGCGGTCGGCCAGCGGGCCGCCGAGGCTTTCGCGGATGTCCCACAGCGCGCCGCTGAAGATGGTGGAGTTGACGTGTACGCCACCGTTGTCGTAGGCCGAGCCGAGGGGCAGGCCGAGGAACTTCTTCGTGGTGGCGCCGTCGTTCAGGTCGCGGAACGCGCACTCCCGGGGCGTCCGGTTCCGGCACAGGTCGCCGCCGATCAGGCCCGCGTCGGGGTCGCTCATCGGGGTGTGGTTCGCGGTGACGTCGATGACGTTGCCGAAGTAGTCGGCCATGGCCTCGTTCATGGCACCGGACTGGCCGGCGTAGACAAGGTTCGCGGTGTGCTCCACCACGCCGTGGGTCATCTCGTGGCCCACCACGTCGAGGTCCGAGGCCAGCGAACGGTACTCGTCGTCGCCGGTGCCGTACACCATCTTGGTGTGGTCCCAGAAGGCGTTGACGAACGGAGAGCCGTAGTCGGTCACGCCGACCAGGGAGTTGATTGCCATGCCCTTGTCGTCGAGGCTGTCGCGCTTGAAGGTGTCGTGGTAGTACTCGTACACCTTCCCAGCCGCCCAGTGCGCGTCGACCGCACCGGACGCGGTCAGCTCCGGGCCGATCTTCGGGGTGGGCGAGGTGAACGGCACGACGCCCTCCGGCCATACGCCGGAGACATCCTGGTACCAGAGGCTGGAAGCGTCCCAGGTCTGGATGACGCCCCGCTGCTTGCCGTCGGCCATGTGCGCGGTGTCGCGCAGCAGGTACTGGCCGGTGGCACCGTCCTTGGTCAGGTACAGCGGAACGGTGGAACCGTTGAGAAGGGTGCCCTGTCCGGTGACACCGGCCGACCCGTTCCCGGGCTTGGTCGGCTCACCGGGCTTTGTCCGCCTGCCGGTCCTGCCGCCCTGGTGGCCTGCGGCCTGCTGTGGCGCCGTGAAGGTCGGCAGCCCGCCGGACTCGAAGAGCGTGACGCCGGTGGCGGCATCGACGTAGACCTCCTGCACCACCGGCGCGCCGGTAGCCGGGTCGGTGCCCCGTACGGTGATGTGGCGGGTCAGGACACCCTTGCCGGTGGGCAGGACGGTCAGCCCGCGGTCGGTGCCGGACAGGGTGTCCGCCCCGCTCTTCGCGTGGGTGGGGCGGTAACCGCCCTTGGCCAGCTCGGCCTGCACCTGCCGCACCGCGCCGTCCACGGCCGCGCCGACCGGCAGCGTCGCCTTGTCGGTGTCGATGTCGAGGGCGGTGAAGTAGGAGCCGGAAGTGCCGGTGACGGTCCGCTTGCCGTTTCTGTGCGTCATCCGGACCACGTACTGGGCGCCCAGGACCGGGACTCCGCGGTACTTCTGATCCAGGCGCACCGTCTCGGAACCGTCGGGGTCGGTGGTGACGATGTCGGTGCTCAAATCCCGCTCGGGCGAAAGAATCCGATAGCGGTCCTTGTGCCCGGCCAAGTGGGTCCGGGCGGCCGTCGCGGCTGGGAGTGACGCGTCCACCGCGTCGGCGAGTCCCTCCACCAAGGCGGGTGTCTCCGTACCCGGCGCGGTGTCCCCGCTCGGTGCGGCCGGCCCGGTCGCCTGTGCGGGAGAGGTCAGGCCGGTGACGCTCAGGGCCGCTGTGACCGCAAGCAGCGCCGACAGACCGGCGCGTCCGGGTCTGCGAGCAGGCCGACGCCGTATGTGTGATGACATGTACAAGTGCCTCCGACGGCCCGGTACAGCCCAGGCCCGGTAGTGGGACATCAGATGATCGGCGCACCGTCGCGCCCGCGGCTCGGACTGCACCTTTGTCGTCCCGCACACGAACCACAAGAGGATCTCCGGGGCCGGTAAGCGCAGTTGCGCAGGTGTGAAGCGGCAGGCGGCCCCGGTGCGGCCGACACCGTCGACCCTCGGGTTCATCCGCTCAGGTGTCGAGGCCGCTGCCGGCCGTCCGGCCACAGGGCCGTACCGGCGGTGGGGTGAGGTCGGTGCCGGGCGTGCACGGAGGGCTCGTCGACGGCGTCCTGGAAGAAAGCCTCGAGCCGCACCTGCTCCGGCTCGTGACGAAGACGTCGGGCCGTTCCTGCGGCGGGACAAGGACGCTGCGCAGAACGGGAGTTGACGAATGCATTGACATGCTCAGGACTCGCCGCCACTCTGATGCAAGTTCGGAATGCAACCGGTTGCATCCCAGTGTCTGAGGGCCGTATGCCGGAGGAGCGAGGTATCCCCGCGCTTCGTACACCCCCATCGACCCCCGGCCGAAAGGACTTCCGGTGCTACAAGGCACAGGCCACGGCTGCCGCCAAGGCGTCCGTGGAAGCAGGTGCGGAGTCGGACTGGTCATCTCCGCCCCTTGGCCGCTGCCCATTTTTGCAACCGGTTGCAAGAAGGAGGCGGCGCCGTCGGTGCGGGCTGGTGTGTGCACCTGACGAAGAGTCGGCCGGGTTCGGGCAGAGGTCGGCCGACAGTGCTTACGGCGGGCAAGGGAAGCAACCGTGGTCATGACCATCCGTGACGTCGCCCAGGCCGCCGGGGTTCATGTCTCGACCGTCTCCCGGGCCTTCTCCGCCTCCCATCTGGTGAAGCGGGAAACCCGGGAGCGGGTGCTCGCCATCGCCGCGGAACTGGGCTACCAGCCCAACGAGACCGCACGCGCCCTGACCACGGGCCGCACACGGAATCTGGGACTGATCGTCTCCGATATCGCCAACCCCTTCTTCCCGCCGCTCATCAAGGCCGCTCAGGCCTACGCACGGGTCCGCGGCTACCAGGTCTTCGTCGCCGACACCGATGAGGACGCGGCCGTCGAGGAGGAACTGATCCAGACCCTGGCCCGCCAGGTGGACGGTGTGATCCTGGTCAGCCCCCGGCTGGCCAACGACGTCATCGGCCGGCTGGGCGGAGAGCTGCCTTTCGTCCTGGTCAACCGTTCCGTGGCGGGGCTCTCCGCCGTACTCATGGATGTGGCGAACGGTGCGGCCCTCGCGGTGGATCACCTGGCCGGACTGGGGCACGAGCATCTGGCCCTGGTCTGTGGCCCCCGGGGCTCGTGGACCAGCGCGCAGATGCGACGGGCCGCCGGGAAGGCCGCCGCCGACCAGGGGGTCCGGCTGGACGTCCTCGGCCCCAATCCGCCGACGGAACACGGCGGCATCGCGGCAACGCCCGCCGTCCTGGGGACGGGCGCCACCGCTGTGATCGCCTACAACGACCTGGTCGCCATCGGGCTCATCGAAGGGCTCGACGACCGGAGCGTACGCGTGCCGCGGGACATCAGTGTGATCGGCGTGGACGACACCGTCGCCGGCAGACTGAACCGCCCCCGGCTCACCACCGTCGCCATGCCCACCGCCGCGGCGGGGCGCACGGCGGTCGATCTGCTGATCCAGGCTCTGGAGACGTCCGGAGAACCGGCCACGGCCCAGACCATGCTGGCGACCTCCCTGGTCGTCAGGGACTCCACCGCCGCCCCGGAGTAATCGGCCGGCTGATCGTTCCTCTCAACTTCTTGACGGGCCAAAGCGGGTGACGTACCGTCACCGCTGTTCACATACACGAACTCGGTTCTCATACAGAAATCATTGCGGAATCGGGGACGGCCTTCACCACCCACATCTGGGCCGACCGGCGAGCTGCCCGGCAACAGGTCGGCAGCCTCGACGGCCCGCCGAAATGAGCACGGTACGTAGCAGCAACACCCAGCATTCGACAACGAAAGGTGAGGCGAGGATGAGACGACCAGTCGCACTGCGACTCAATGCGGCACTGGCCACGATGGCCCTTGCGGCCGCGACCGGTGTGGTCATGTCGATGCCCGAGGCGTCGGCAGCAACCGGTACGGCCACCGGCTACGCGACCCAGAACGGTGGGACCACCGGCGGTGCCGGCGGGCAGACGGTGCGGGCCACCACGGGGACCGCGATCCATGCGGCCCTGTGCGGCCGGGCCAGCAGCAGTACCCCGATCACCATCGAGGTCGAGGGGACCATCAACCACGGCAACACCGCCAAGGTGTCGGGCGACAGCTGCAACACCGCCGACGGCGTGATCGAGCTCAAGCAGATCAGCAACGTCACGATCGTCGGCGTCGGCAGCGGGGCGGTCTTCGACCAGCTTGGCATCCACATTCGCGAGGCCAGCAACATCATCATCCAGAACGTGACCGTTCGGAACGTCAAGAAGTCCGGCTCGCCCACGTCCAACGGTGGTGACGCCATCGGCATGGAGAGCGACGTCCGCAACGTCTGGGTCGATCACACCACCCTTGAGGCATCGGGCGGGGAGTCGGAAGGGTTCGACGGCCTCTTCGACATGAAGGACAACACTCAGTACGTGACCCTGTCCTACAGCATCCTGCGCAACTCCGGCCGCGGGGGCCTCGTCGGGTCCAGTGAGACCGAGCTCTCGAACGGCTTCATCACGTACCACCACAACCTGTACGAGAACATCGACTCCCGCACCCCCTTGCTGCGTGGCGGCATAGCCCACATCTACAACAACTACTACGTGAAGCTCAACGAATCCGGCATCAACTCCCGAGCCGGGGCTCGCGCCAAGGTGGACAACAACTACTTCAAGGACTCCAAGGACGTCCTGGGCACCTTCTACACCGACGCGGCCGGCTACTGGCAAGTCAGCGGCAACACCTTCGACAACGTGACCTGGTCCAGCCCCGGCAGCGAGAACAACCCTGCCGGCCCCGACCCCCAGTCCAACACCACTGTCAGCATCCCTTACTCCTACAGCCTCGATGCGGCCGGTTGCGTGCCGGACATCGTGACCCAGACGGCAGGGGCCAACAAGGGGCTGCAGGTGTCGAACGGCAACTGCTCGCCGCAGACTCCGACACCGACACCGACACCGACACCGACCACACCCACGCCCGACCCCACCACTCCCACGCCGGACCCCACCCAGCCCAGCGGGACCAACCTCAGCATCGGCGCCGGCTCCGACGGCTCCAGCAAGGCCGGCGGGACAAGCTTCGGCAACGTGCGGGACGGTGACATGAGCACCTTCTGGTCGCCGGCCGGCTCGACCGGTTCCATCTCGATCAAGTGGGCCTCCGCCACCGCCGTATCCAGGATCAACATCCGGGAGGCGTCAGGCTCCGCGGGCAGCATCGGATCGTGGAGAGTCATCAACGGCGACACCGGCGCAGTCCTGACCTCCGGCAGCGGTGCGGGCGCGATCGCGGTCCCCCGGACCTCGCTGAGCAAGATCACTTTCGAGATCGTCAGCTCGACGGGCACACCGAAGATCGCCGAGTACGAGACCTACGCCGGATAGCGGCGCGGTCGCGCCGACCGTCCGGGGGGCCGGCATCTCCGGACACGTCGGGCAGCAGCAACGGGGGCCGTCGCATCCGACGGCCCCCGTTCAGGTCGATCAGCAGTGCGCGGCGGTCACGGCCGGAGCGCGGTGAACCGTCGGGGTTCTGCGTGTTGAGACTTCTTGGTTCGTCGGGCCGTGTCACATCGGTGCTCAGGACGCCGGCCGGCTGGCAGAGATAGGGTCGCTCGCATGCGCGGGATCGCTGCGGTTGTTGGTTCGGGCATTGAGGAGTCGTCGATGGACCACCCGGACCCTCGGCATGTCGCACGCCTGGCGACGTACGGATCCGTTTCCACGCACCTGTCGCTGATGAGCGACCGTCGACTCGGCGAAGTCGTGGCCGAAGCCACCCCTCTCGGGTCGGGCATCGGGGGCAGGACGGCGGAGCTCAAGGTCGATGGAGCCCGAGTCTTCGTCAAGCGAGTCCCTCTGACGGACATCGAGATGCGGTCGGAGAACGCACGGTCGACAGCGAACCTCTTCGGGCTGCCGATGTTCTATCAGTACGGGGCGGGCTCAGCCGGCTTCGGGGCCTGGCGCGAGCTGGCCGTGCATACGATGACCACCAACTGGGTCCTCGGCAACGAGTACGAGGGTTTTCCGCTGATGTACCACTGGCGGGTCCTGCCGGACGCCCCACCCCTGGGATTCGCCGACGCTCTTGGGGGCATAGACGGGGCGGTCGCGCACTGGGAGGGCTCGCCAGCCGTGCGTGATCGGCTGGAGGCCATCGGCCGGTCCTCCTTCAGTCTGGTGATCTTCCTGGAACACGTCCCGCACACACTTTCTGTCTGGCTGGGCGACCAGCGGAAGGCGGCTCGGGCAGGCGAGGACGGCCCGACGTACGCGTGGGCGGAGGAAGCCCTGACGCGCGGAGCCGCCTTCATGAGCTCCCGCGGACTCGTTCACTTCGATGCCCACTTCAACAACATCCTGACCGACGGCCGGTTGATCTACTTCGCGGACTTCGGCCTCGCTCTGAGCTCCGGGTTCGAACTCTCGCAGGACGAGACCGAGTTCCTCACCGCCCATCTCGCGTATGACCGCTGCTACATCGCGAACCATCTGCTTCGCCACCATCTGCCCGACGGCGTGCGCGGCAAGCTGGAGCACGAGGCTTTTCTGCGTAACTGGATCGCGGGTGAAAGGTCCGAGGCGGTCCCGCCCGCCATCGCTGCGATCATCGACCGGCATGCCCGGGCTGCCGTCGTGCTGGACGGGTTCCACCACCGCCTGCTGACGGTGAGCAAGCGGACACCGTATCCGGCCGCGGACATTGAACGGGCCAGGCCGGGTGGTTGTTCAGTGGGGTAGAGGCGGTGGGATCGGCCGGCGTTCGCCGGCCAGGTCACAGGCGGACGATGACCACGGCCGTGTCATCGGTGGCGGAGCTGAGGTCGATGAGTTCATCCGCCAGTGCCTCGACCTGACCGTTGCCGTGGCGAGCGAGATGGTCGGCGAGGCGCTGCAGGCCTTGGTCGATGTCCTCCCCGCGGCGCTCGATCAGCCCGTCGGTGTACAGGACGAGGGTGGCGCCGTCGGCGTAAGTGGTGGAGGCCTGGGGCCGGGGGGTGTGTTCGAGGCTGGCCCCCAACGGCGGGTCGGTCGCCTGGTCAAGGAAGCGCACGGTGCCGTCGGGATCGGCCAGGGCCGGGGGCGGGTGGCCGGCGCTGCTGTAGGTGATGCGGTGGTCGGCCCAGGCGATGATGGTCTGCACCGCGGTGGTGGACAGGGCGCCGTCCACGGAGCGGGCGTACAGGTCGAGTCCGTCGAGTGCCGATGCGGGGCCGCCCACGACGCGGATGGCGGCGCTGAGGGCACTGCGCAGCTGACCCATGACGCCGGCCGCGGCCAGGCCGTGCCCGACGACGTCGCCGACGGCCACGGCGTACTTGCCGTTGGAGAGCTGGGTCACGTCGTACCAGTCCCCGCAGACGTTGAGGGTGTGGATCGCGGGGCGGTAGCGGACAGCTGCCTGGTGGCGGGCGAGGGCCTGGGGGGCGGGCAGCATCGAGTCCTGGAGCGCGAGGGCGATTTGCCGTTCGCGGGCGTTGGTCTGGCGCAATCGCTCGTTGACCTGCTGCAGTTCGCGGGAGCGGGCGTACAGCTCGAGTTTCATCTGGCGGCGCCGGTGATCGGCGTCCGGGCCCCCGGCGCGGACAAGGTCGGTGATTTCCTCGAGGCGGTGCACGATCAGCGCGACCTGCCCGTCGGAGTCCAGGACGGGGGCATTGATCGGGCTCCAGTAGCGCTCCGCGAACACTCCTGGCCGGTCCGGTTCCTCCAAGTCGTGGCGGATAGGGCCCGCAACGTCCTGGGCGCGGCTCTCCAGCACCCGGCGCATTGACGCCTTCTGGTCCTCCATCTCGGATTCGTCGTCCTGCGGGAAGGCGTCGAACACGTACTGGCCCATGAGTTCGTCGCGGGTGCGACCGACCAGATTTTGATAAGACGGGTTCGCGTCCAGAATGACGAACACGGAATTGAGCACCAGCATTGCGCTGGGTGACGCCTCGAAGATGGCGTGGTAGTCGATCCCCGGTATTCTCACGGCACACCCCGGACACGTTGGCGATCGAGTCCGCTATTCGTGCTCCCTCTCTTCAGTATGCTGTTGGGCTTCCGTGGTCGCCTGTCGGCCGCACATGCCTGCCATCGCAGCCGTGAGCCGGCAGGCACGTCATGGTCAGTGCCCGACGAAAAACTCCGTCCGCCCCTCGAACACGGGCGTCTCGTGAAGCACTGTGTGCGGTGCTCAACGGTCCTGCGACGAGCCCGTCCTCTCCCCGGAGCCGGTGCTCCGTGCGGAAGCCGGCCTCCCTGATTCCTGGTTCAGCGCGATCCCCACTGCCACGGTCGGTCGGCCCGGCATCGACCGATTGCGTCGCCGGCCACAACGCCGGTCTCAAGGGCGAGCCGAACTCCACGAACACCGACTGCCTCTACATCGTGGGGATCTCCTCAACCCCGACTCCGGCGAAGACACGACGACCTGACGGCCGTTTCGAGGCCCTACGCCCCCTGCGGGTAGACGCTGCTGTCATCCGACTGCTGACCTGGTCTTTACTGTTTTGCAATCATGATCGCGGCTCCGCTGTGACGAGCGGACGGTCAGACTCCCCTGACAGCATCGCCTGCGTCAGGAGCTCACGTGGTTGCATCCCGGTCCGCACTCGCCCTGCTGGCCTGCACAGGGCTGCTGCTCACCGGTTGCTCGGGCAGCGGTGGGAACGGGGACGGGACGGCGAGCGGCACCGGGGAGCACCGACCGGCCCCGGGGGATCGCGACGGTCGCAGCGAGGGCATCGGCGACTTCGACAAGGACGGCTACGACGACTTCGTGACCGCGGTCACGAACCGCGCCTCCGGCGAGGCAGGGGCCTGGCACGTAGTCGTCGTCCCGGGCTCGAAGCGCGGCCTGGACGCGGCCCGTGCCACGCGTTACAGCGACGTCTACAGCGGCCCGCTGCTCCGGGGCGACCTGGACGGCGACGGCTATCCGGACCTGGTCGCCACGCGCGAGCCTGACGGACCGGACGGGATGACTGAGCGCGGCGCCACCTACCAGGCAGTGGTCATGTTCGGCGGGAAGAACGGCCTCGGCAAGCCGGTGACAGTGGCTGCCAAGCGGCAGTTCCTCGCGATGGCTGTGGCTGATGTCAACGGCGACGGAGCCGTCGACCTGATCGACCGCGGCAAGGGGGCACAGGAGAAGGACCCCGCCCGAATACCCGGGCGGATTGCCTATGGTCCGTTCGACCGGGACGGCGTCCCGGCCCGGCTGGTCGGGCAGGACTGGGAGGCCGCCGGCGGCGGGGCAACCGCCGGCGACTTCGACGGCGACGGCTTCGACGACCTGCTCTTCACCGGAAGCCCGCCGTATTCGGACGACGAGCCGGAGTCCATGGTCCCGCCAGATGCCTACTTCCGCGGCAGCCCTGAGGGCCCCGTCCCGGCCGCCGTGCCCCAGGGCCTGGACAACGACGTCGAGGACGGAGACCTGACGCCGCAGGCCGGCGACGTGGACGGTGACGGCATCACCGACCTGCTCGTTGGAGGAGGGGGCGTTTCGGCCCCCGCCGACGGCCTCGACACAGGTCAGCTCACCATCGTCTACGGGGCCAAGGGCGGACCCGGTACGGGCCGCCGCAGCACGGTGTACAACCAGGAGACCCCGGGCATCCCCGGCGATTCGCAGGGCAACGACAAGTTCGGTGCCGTGTCCGGCACCGGCGACGTGAACGGCGACGGACATCCGGACCTGGTGATCAACACTCCGGGCGAGGACAAGGCGGGCCGCTTCACGTTGCTGCCCGGCGCAGCAGATGGCTCCGGCCCCGACCCGTCCCGGTCCACCGCTTTCGACGCGACGAACTACGGCCTGCCCTGGATGAAAACCAATCTGCCGCCGCTGGACATCAACGGCGACCGGCACGCGGACGTGGTGGCCGAGACGTCGGGCGGCCTCCTCCTCTTCCTGGGCGAGGAGGCAGGATTCACCGCCGGGGACCCGGAGCTCACCGAAGCCGCGAAGGTGGGTCTGGACGAGCAGGACTGACACTGCGGGCTTCATTACCTCTGCGGTGATCGACCGTGACGCCGCCGCGCGGGATCGTGGAGTCAGCAGGGCCCGGACCGGCGCACTCCGGTCCGGGCCCCGGCCATCTGAGGGAGACGCTCAAGGCATGAGTGTCGCCAGGTATTTGGCCGTCTCCGAGTCGGCCGGGAGCAGCGGCTCCAGGGCCGGCTCGGAGACGGCCATGTCCGTCGCACCAAGCGCAGCTTGCGTATAAGGCATAAAATATTGCTTGTGACGCAAGGTGACGGTGAGCTCGACAGTCTGGTACGCAAACGGATCCGCGCGCTGCGGGTGGCACAAGGCTGGTCTCTTGACGACTTGGCCGCCCGAGCCCGGCTCAGTCCCTCCACGCTCAGTCGGATCGAGACCGGTCAGCGCCGTCTTGCTCTGGACCAGCTCGTCACCCTCGCCCGCGCCCTGGACACCTCGCTCGATCAGCTCGTCGAGACGGCCACCGACGATGTCATCTCCAGCCCGATGATCGACGCGGCCCACCAGCTGATGCGATGGCCCGTCCGGGCGGACCCGGGCATGACGGTCGTGCGTCAGCGGATGACGGATCCGCCGCCCGACAGCCCTTCGCGCATGCGTGCCCATCCCGGCCACGAATGGCTCGTTGTCCTCTCCGGCACCGCGATCCTGCTGCTGGGCAACCGCCGCTTTCGCGTAGAGACCAATCAGGCCGCGGAGTTCCCCACGATGCTTCCGCATGCCATCGGCGCAGAGGGCGGCCCGTGCGACATCCTGGGCATCTTCGACCGCGACGCCCGCCGCGGGCACCAAGGCGGCGAGAGCGCAAGGGACGCCGGTCGCCCGTCGCAGTGATGTGAGCGCCACGCAGCCGCCTCTTTTTGCCGCAGGTCGAGAGTCGCTTGCCATTTCAGCAGTCCAAGCAGCCATCGTCTTGCGCATTCGGGAAGCGACCGTGCCGCACGCCTGTGATCCTCTTAGCGTGGGTGCCATGACACACACATCCCCGCACGCAGCGCACGACCACGGCGCGCACTCGGCCCACCAGCACGTACAGCAGCACGACGCCGACGGCCAGGCGGAGATCCTCGACCTCGATGCGGAAGTGCTCGCCGAGCACATCGCCTCCATCACCGCATGGCTGCCCGTCAAAGCCGCCCCCCGTCACATGGTGGACCTGGGCAGCGGGACCGGAGCCGGCACTCTCGCATTGCTCAAGCGCTTCCCCGATGCCGAGGTGACCGCCGTCGACACCTCGACCAGCCACCTGCACCGCCTGCTCGAGAAGGCGAAGTCGGAAGGCCTGGCCGGCCGGGTGCACACCGTTCAGGCCGACCTCGACACTGCCTGGCCCGACCTCGGCACGCCCGATCTCGTGTGGGCGTCAGCTTCGATGCACCACATGGCCGACCCTGACCGCATCTTGCGCCAGGTCCACGACACGCTCGCGCCAGGAGGGCTGTTCGCCGTCGTCGAACTGGCAGGCTTCCCGCGATTCCTGCCCGAGGACGCGCCAGAAGACCGGCCCGGCCTCGAGGAACGCTGCCATGCCGCACTCGACCATCACCATGCCGAGCACATGCCGCACCGCGGCGCCGACTGGGGGCCCAAGCTGACCGCCGCCGGCTTCACCGTCGAGGGCGAACGCACCATCACCGTGAACCTCGGCCCGCCCCACCCCGAGGCAGTCGGCCGCTACGCACTCAGCAGCCTGCGCCGCATGCGCGGCAGCGTCGCCGAAGCGCTGACGGTCGAAGACCTGACCGCTCTCGACCAGTTGCTCGATACGGACAGCCCTCGCAGCATTCTGCGCCGCGACGACCTGACGGTACGCACCGAGCGCAGCGTATGGGCAGCACGACGCACCTGAGCAGCGCGTTCTCACGCGGCGGGGGCCGACCGGGCAGTGGGCCATCCGTCTCGTTCGGAGACGTTCAGGCGCCGGGACGCAGGCTGCCGCGGCCCCTTCCTTCCTGGCTCAAGCCCGTGGTGACGGTGGATCACAGGCGCCGGGAGCCTGCTTCACCCCTGGGCGTGTTCACGGAGCTGCTTGGCGTGGTGATCGGTGCGTGCGATGTTCGCGCACGACGGTGGGCAGCGGTCCAGTCGCGGGGCGTCGCTATTGTTCAGGCGGTGGTACAGCGCCCGGTCCCGGCTGTAGACGCACAGCATGAGGGGCGCGGGTTGTCGTAGACGGCCAAGGCGGGGTTGCCCAGGGTGTCGCGGGCAGGGTAGGGCGCAGGATCGCATGGAGGGCCCCAGTCGTGGCATGTGGGGTTGCGGGGTCTGCGGGTTTGCTCTGCGGGACCCGATTCTCGCCGATCTCGTGTGCCCCCTTGGCGACGATTGGCCTGGGCGCGGGATGCGCGCTGCACCTGTACGAGGGTGGGCATTGCGGTGAGCAGAAGCAAATGGGGTTTCAGAGGCCTGTTGTAGGTCACCCGCAACGTACCAACCGAACGAGACAACCATCGGGAGTGAGGCACATGGAGAACTGGCGCATGCAGGCGGCCTGCCGTGACGAGGACCCCGACCTGTTCTTCCCCATCGGAAGCACCGGCCCGGCGCTCGTGCAGACGGAAGAAGCGAAGGCGGTGTGCGGCGGATGCCCGGTTCGGGAGCCGTGTCTGGAGTGGGCCATGGAGCACGGTCAGGACGCCGGCGTCTGGGGCGGTCTGGGTGAGGCCGAACGACGTGCGCTGAAGCGCCGCACCCGCAGGCGGGCTCAGCAATCCGGATAAGGATGGATGATCAGCCCATGGACCTCACGGCTTGGCTTTTCGTCGGCGCGGTCGCCGCACTGCTCACCATGGGGGTCGCCGGCGTCCTCCTGATCCGGCTGATCCGGGCGAGGAAACTGCTGATCGACGCAGGGGTCCCGCTGCGGAACAAGGCGTTGGTGTGGGCGGCGGCGATCTACACCGTGTGTCCCGTCGACCTGATCCCCGACCCCGTCTATCTCGACGACATCGGGTTCCTGCTGCTGGCACTGCGCTCGCTCTCAGCCCACGGCCGTGGGCTGCCCGGGCGCCGCTCTGCTTGAAAAGGGCGGACCGTCCCGCGCCCATCCGGATCGCAGCCGCACGGTGGCATACGGAACTTGTCCAGCCCGGGAGTCAGGGACTCGGAGGAACGCGACACTGGAGGTCATCCGAGATAGCCCCACTGGAACCGGGACTGAACAGGGCTCACCGGGAGGCACGGGGATACAAGCCCCTCAACGGCTCTTGGTCCCGCCGGAGACCCGTCTGAGATCAGCGGGACGAACCGCCGGATGCGAGGCCCGCATGTCCGATGGTGTGGGGGCGGGCCGGGCATACCGGCCGCCTCCCCGATGGGTGATCAGGATGACCAGGCCGTGTGTCTCGTTCCAGCCCTTCTCGTCCGGCATGTACACACAACCGCTTGATCACTCGAGCGGGACGGCGAGGCCGGGGCGAGCGTTGACGCGTGCCATGCTGGAACTTCCGGTTTTGGGTGGCGAGCGGGGAAAGCGGCAGGGTGAGGACAGTGACACGGGCGAGCCGGACGAGGATCTGGGACCGGTTCTCGGCCTCCGACCCCGGACTGTTGCGGCTGATGGCCGGCCTGCGGACAGTCGGTGCCATCGCGCTCACGCTCGCGGTCCTGGCGTTGCTCAAGACCGATGTGACCCACATGGTGGCCGGTGCCATCGCGGCCATGGTCGCCACCTTCGCCATCAAGGAGAAGCAGCGGCGCGAACAGGCCATCACGCTCGCGCTCGGCCTGCCGGTGGCGCTCGTGGCGATGTCACTGGGAGCGCTGTTGAGCACCGAGGTCGTCGCGGGCGACCTCGTCTTCCTCGCCTTGATCTTCGCCGCGGTCTACAGCCGCCGGTTCGGTGATCGCGGTACGGCCCTGGGACTCATCGGGTTTCAGATCTACTTTGTGTCCCTGTTCGTCGGGGCCGCAGTCTCCGCGCTGCCGGGGCTGTGCGGAACACTGGTCGTCGCGTTCGCCTGCAGCGCGGTCGTGCGGTTCGGCCTGGTTGTTGAGACGCCCGAACGCATTCTGCTGCGACTGCGCGAGGCCTTCCGCGCCCGCCTCGCCCAATTGGTGTCCGCCCAGATCGAGTTGCTCGACGCCGGGCCGGACCACGTCGAGAAGGCACTCGAGGACGTCCGCCGGCACACCGCGCGCCTCCACCAGAGCGCGATGATGATCCAGGGGCGGCTGGAGGAGGGCACCAGCGACAGCGCCACCGCCTTGCTCGTCCAGCGCCGTGTCGCCGACGCCGAGATCGCCGCCGAACGGCTCGGCGTACTCATCCTCACCGCGCGCAGCTCCGAACGCGCCGATACGCTCACGCTTCATCTGCCGCACGCGCCCGTGCCGCCGCCGGGCAACCGACTGCGGACACAGGACGACATCACCGCGACGCTGCGCCGTGATCTCCACGCGTTGCGCCTGCTCGTCGCCCGCCCGGCCTCGAACAATCGCGGCGCCGCGGTGGCCCACCTGCGCAACCGGCTGCTCGGCTATCGGGACGAGGAGAATCTGCCGGACGCCTCCGCCCCCGTCCAGGACGTCTTCCGCGGCATCGGGGAGGCGGCGCGCGGTGTCATGGGCCTGCGGCTGGCCCTCGACGGGCCCCAGGACGAGTCCGACGACACACCTGCGACGACGCGTTCCCGCGAGGAACTGGACGCCGAGGACGTCGCCATCGCGCAGGCCGAGGAGACCGAGGCTGTCGAGGATGTCCGCAAGGGACTGGAGCGTCCCACGACCCGTGCCGCGGTCCAGGTGTCGGTGGGTTCGGCGCTGGCCATCGTGGGAGGGGAGTTCCTCTCCAGTCAGCGCTGGTACTGGGCGGTGCTGACCTGCTGGGTCGTCTTCCTGAACACGGCGTCCACCGGGGAGATCCTGGTCAAGGGCTACCGTCGGCTGCTGGGCACGGTTCTCGGCGTCGTCGCCGGTGTCGGCCTGGCGGGCCTGGTGGGCCACCACACCTGGACGGCGTTCGCACTCGTGCTGCTGTTCGTCTTCGCCATGTTCTTCACCGCGCCGCTGTCGTACGCCCTGATGTCCTTCTTCGTCACGGCGGCACTGGGGCTGCTGTACACCCTGCTCAACACCTACAGCTCCGCGGTGCTCGTCCTGCGCATCGAGGAGACCGCGCTCGGCGCCGCCTGCGGCGTGATCGCGGCGGCCGTGATCCTGCCGGTGCACACCGATCGCCGCACCGACGAACTCCTCGGCACGATGCTGACCCGGCTCCGTGACGTCACCGATGCCGCAGTGGAGCAGCTGAGCGGCGGGCCTGCGCGCGATCTGCTGGACATGGCCCGGGAGCTCGATACGGCACTGGAGGATCTGCGTTCCTCCACGCAGCCGTTGACCCACCCGATCACCCCGCTGCGAGCCCGCCGCCAGACCGCTCGCTACGTCGTGGCGCTGCTGGAAACGTGCGCCTACCACGCGCGTTCGTTGGCGGCGACGGCTCAACTCCTCCCGAGCAGCAAGAGCGTCGCCGCGGACCCGCTCCTGAAGGGAGCAGGCCGGCGCATCGCCCACAACATCGACGTCCTCGTCGCGCGTGTCGAGGACGACGACAGCGACGGCGTGGTGGAGACCGGCGCGAGCCTGGCTTCCATGCTGGAGACGGACAAGCCCGGCTCGCCCCGGCACGATCGCGTCACGGACCGTGTCCTGCGGCATCTGCAGCGCCTGGACGAAGGGTTGATCGGTCTGGCCCGCCCCCTCGGGGTGTCTGTCGCGACACCCGACCGGGCGCCGTCTCGGGGCGGGGGCGCGTAGCAGGGCCGGCGTTCCGTACTCCGGGATCCACAGACCGGTTTCTGTCGGACGTGGGCTGAACGCCGCGAAAGGTCCACTGCCGCGTCTCCTGGCGTGGGGCGAGACTCGGATGGTGCTCATGGCCGGTCGACCGCGCTCACAGATGCGCTGACACTGCCTCCAAGCGAAAGCCGATTCGGCCGAGCCGGGTCGGTGCCGTACAGTTCACCTTACCGACGCGGGGTGGAGCAGCTCGGTAGCTCGCTGGGCTCATAACCCAGAGGTCGCAGGTTCAAATCCTGTCCCCGCTAGTCAAACGTGAAGGCCCGGTGGGTACCGGGCCTTCACTGCGTCTGCCCCCGCTCGAACCTGGTCCGCGCGCGAGCGAGCAGGCGCTTACACGGTAGCCAGGATCGCTGCCGTCGCCCCCGCCGCAAGCCACATCAACGCAACCGGCCCGATCAGCTCAACCAGGTCCCAGTCAATGGTGCTCAGAGACCACCGTCCGACACGCTGCTGGCGGCGGGCCCATCGCCTGAGGCTCTGCTTGCCCATGAGCCACCGTGTCACAGCAGTTCCGATGACCAGCCCGGCAGTGGCGGAGAGCGTGTTTGGCAGAGGGGCGTAAGCCACGGCTACGACCGCTACGCCCGCACCACCCCACACACTCGCTCCCCAGTGGACCAGCAGGATCGTCACCGCATCTCTCTTCGTGAGAAACACCTGTACCCCTCCACCCGAGCAAGCCCCAGAGCGCCTCGCCAACGGTCTTCCTCCTGCCGGTCACAATCAACCGCCCCCATGGCGTTATCGCGGTCGCGGCTCCCGTCCGCCGTCCGCCGTGACGGCCAGGGCCACGTAGATCGGCTGATTTGCCACGGCGCCGTCGCGGATCTTCACGTGGACCTTGTCGGTGGTCGTGGAGATCGTCTGGCGGGAGAAACGCCTTGTCGGCGGCCCGCACCACCCACCGGACTCATCGGCCTTCCCTTCTGTGCGCCCCGCGTTGTGATCCCCCGGCTGCTCGGTGGTCCGGGTGCTTCACTCGGGCGGGATTCCCGTCGGAGCCGGGGTGCGGCTCGGGGACCGTCGACTCACGCGGGCGGCAGCATTGCCCGCCGGTGGCGAATGCCTGCTTGCTGGTACCCGCACTCTGTGTGTCAGTGGCCGGCGCCGGCTGAGAAGGTGGTGCAGCCAGGTTCCCAGGACCGCTCCCAGGACCGGCGCGACCAGGTAGATCCACAGATCAGTGCCCTGCCCGGCGAGTGCGGCAGGGCCGAACTGGCGGGCGGGGTTGATCGAGCCGCCGCTGCGGGGACCCAGGACAGCGATCACCAGGGCGACAGACAGCCCGATGACGTAGGGCACCAGGCGTGCCAAGCGGGCATGGGCCATGGTGAAACCGACAGCGACGATGATGATCGTCATGCTGCCCGCCTCGGCTACGAAGACGGACGCGGGATGCCACGTGGGTGCGGGCACGATCGCCGCATGATTCACCGACGGAAGCGAGACCGCAGGCCCCCACACCAGGCGCCCAAGACCCGTTCCCGCCGCGGAACCGGCGAGTTGGGCCAGTACGTAGGGCACGACGCTGCGCCCGGGGAAAGCGCCCATGAGCCACAGTGAGACCGTCACGGCGGGATTCAGGTGGCCCCCACTGCGCCGGCCAGGCGGGCTGAATATCAGCCCGGTGAGGATGGCCCCGCTGACGACGCCGATGACGGCGAGCGCGGCGTCGAGGTCGCCCACGTACAGAGCGGAGTCCGGGTCACGTAGCCACATGACGACCGTCACCGCCAGGAAGAGCATGACGGTGGTGAGCGCGAACTCGTCGGCGGCACGTGTCAGGTGCAGCCGACGTGACTGAGAAGAGACGGTACTCACCAAAATCTCCTGGTGTTGGCCTGCCCGAGGCAAGATCGGAGCCGGGATGGTGCTGAGCAGCGGGCCCGGTCGTCCCGGACCCGCTCCGGACCCATCAGCCGGCGGGGGTGTAGTGGCCGGGGACGAGGCGGGTGGAGACGCCGAAGCGGTTCCATGCGTTGATCGTGGTGATCGCGACGATGAGGCGGGCCAGCTCGCTCTCGTTGAACTCCGTCGCGGCCCGCGCGTACACCTCGTCCGGCACGAACCCGTCCGTGAGCACGGTGACCGCCTCGGTCAGCTCGATCGCCGCAATCTCCTTGGCCGTGTAGAAGTGCCTCGACTCCCGCCAGGCGTCGAGCTGGAAGATGCGCTCCGCCGACTCGCCTGCCGCAAGCGCATCCTTGCTGTGCATGTCCAGGCAGAAGGCACAGTGATTGATCTGAGAGGCGCGGATCTTGACCAGGTTCAGCAGGACGGGCTCGACTCCCTGCTTCGCCGCCGTGTCCAGGCGGACCATGGCCTTGAATGCCTCCGGGGCGAGTTTCGTCCAGTCCAGACGGGGTGCGTGCTCGGGAAGACGTTCCAGGCTTTCGGGTGCTTCGTTCGTGTTCATGGCTGCAACGCTACGCATCCAGTGGCACTGAAGTAGGGTCCATTTCTGTGACAGATTCACAGACCAATTCTGAGACCGGTCCGCCCCCCGAACCCGGCACCGACCTCCATCTGGAACTGCGCGGACCCGGGCTGCGCGCCGGGCTCACGAACGCCCTCCGGGACGCCGTGCGCACGGGGCGGCTGGCGCCCGGCACCCGGCTGCCACCCTCCCGCTCGCTCGCCGCCGATCTCGGTGTCTCCCGCAACACCGTGACCGACTCCTACGCCGAACTCGTCGCGGAGGGCTGGCTCACCGCCCAACAGGGGTCCGGGACCCGGGTGGCCACACGGGCCGAGCCGCGTCGGGCCGCACCCGCCGCCTCCCGCGCGCAGCCGACCCGGAAACGTCCCATGTACGGCCTGCAGCCGGGTTTGCCGGACCTCGCGAACTTCCCCCGCACGCAGTGGCTCACCGCTGCCCGCCGCGCCCTGACCTCGGCACCGCACGACGCCTTCGGCTACGGCGACGCCCTCGGTCAGGTCCGACTGCGCACCGCCCTCGCGGACTATCTGGCGCGGGCCCGCGGGGTGTACGCCGAGCCGGAGCGGATCGTCATCTGCTCCGGCTTCCACCACGGGCTTGCGCTGATGGCACAGGCGCTCGAGGCGCGACAGGTCCGGGCGGTGGCCGTCGAGTCGTACGGACTCGACCTCTATCGCGACCTGCTGACCGGCGCCGGCCTGCGCACCCCGCCCGTCTACGTCGACGAATACGGCGCGCGCACCGACGACTTGGCACGGTTGGACGGTATCGGCGCGGTACTGATGACACCCGCCCACCAGTACCCGACGGGGGTCGCGCTGCGCCCGGACCGTCGCACGGCGGCTGTCGAGTGGGCGCGGCGCACCGGTGGGCTGATCCTGGAGGACGATTACGACGGGGAATTCAGATACGACCGTCAGCCGGTGGGCGCCCTGCAAGGCCTCGACCCCGACCGGGTGGTGTACTTCGGCTCGGCAAGCAAGTCACTGGCGCCCGGGGTACGGCTCGGCTGGATGGTCCTGCCGGAGGAACTCGTCCCGGAGATCGTTGCAGCCAAGGGGTACGGCGACTACATGTCGAGTGCGCTCGAACAGCTGACGCTCGCGGAGTTCCTGACGTCAGGCGCGTACGACCGTCATGTGCGCTCGATGCGGCTGCACTACCGGCGCCGCCGCGACCAACTGGTCACGGCCCTGGCCCAGAGGGCCCCCCACGTCCGCGTGACGGGCATGGCCGCCGGACTGCAAGCAATCCTCGAACTCCCACACGGAACGGAACGCTCGGTCACCCAGGCGGCAGCGCGGCAGGGCCTCGCAGTCAGTGGGCTCGCCGAGTTCCGCTACGAGCCGCCGGAGTCCGGCCGGCGGCTGCCCGAAAAGGACGCGCTCGTGGTGAACTACGCGGCCCCCTCGGACAGTGCGTGGACGGGTGCGCTGGACACACTGTGCAGGGTGATTCCCGAGACGCAGGGTTGATGCCGACGGCAGGGCCGCCGTGGCCCGGATGCTGCTTCGGGTGGTCGATGAACGGGGTCCGATGCCCTCGACCTGCCACCCGTTCTCCATGCGCCGGTCGGCATCATGAACCGGACCAGCCCTCGTGACCGCGGTTGCGGCGCAGCGGGCCACCGATGCGCCGCCTCCGGAACCGGCCTCGGTGCATCAGACAAGTGGGACGCACCGCCGTGGTCGACTCACCGCCTTCCGACGGATTCTTCCAGGTAGGCGAAGGCGTCGGCAGCCGCGTCGGCGGGGAAGAACAACTCGTCCAGGGGTACCGGCAGGAATCCCTCCTCCTCCATCCGGCGGAGTTGGAGTGTCAGACCGTCGTAGAAGCCAGCCGTGTTCAGCAGGACCACCGGCTTGTCGTGCAGGCCGTGCTTCTTCAGCTCCAGGATCTCGGTCACCTCGTCCAGCGTGCCCAGGCCGCCCGCCATCACGACCACTGCGTCCGCACGGGCGAGCAGCAGGGCCTTCCGTTCGGCGAGATCATCGGCGAACACCATCTCGTCGGCGTCCTGCCTGGCCCACTCCCGCAGAAAGGTGACCGAGACCCCTACGAGCCGCCCTCCGGTCTCCCGCACCCCATCGGCGACGACCTTCATCAGCCCCGTATCGGATCCACCCCACACCAAGGTGTGACCACCCTTGCCGAGCAGCTCCGCCAGCTCGCGGGCAGGTCGGGTGTAGTGCTCGCCGAGGTCTGCGGCGGACAGGAAAACACAGATCTTCATCGTGGTGGGCGCTGCTGTCGTCATGATTCCGACCGTACGTACTGGACATTCCGGCCGCATGGACCAATTCCCGGGTGGCGGAGGGGGCCAATTCGCCGCCGGGCAGTTCCTGGGCACGCGCCCCGTCCACGTGGTCAGATCCTCGACGGCGAGCATCCGTAGCCTGCCAGGGGAAGCCCGATGTGCGCGCGCAGCCCTGCATGAGTGGCCGGAAGTCTGCGACGAGCGAGGTGGTCTTGGCGACGGCGTCGTGCTCGTGTGCAACAAGGTCGAGCAGGAGAGACAGAGAGGTGTCCGCCAGTTCGGGAAACCAGGCCAGCGGGTAGGCGGTCCGGGTCCGGGCCCTTGGGTTCTCATCGTCGAGGAGGTTGAGCAGGGCGGGAATCTCGGCAAGCACGGCGTCGTACGAACGCATCGAAGAGTCACGGGCGTCGATCGGATTGCCCGCCGCCACCCAGTCCCGGACGCTTTGCACGTTCCGGCGTCGATGCTCGTCCTGCTCGGTGGCCAGGGCCTCCTCGTACAGGGGGAGGAGCTTGTGGGAGGAGTTCTCGGCGGCCTCCGCGCGCCAGACGGCGATGTCGGCGCCGTGGATGATCTCGTACTCCTCGTCCCAGTTGACCGCGAAGTCGCTCAAGAGCGCCAACGCGCGCTCACGCGCCGACGTCGGGCCGGCGAGAGCGATCCGGACAAGGAACGGCACCGCGTGCGGAGATGCCTGACAGCGGGTGCCCTGGTGCGCGAGATGGTTGAACAGGTCGGCGACGGCCTCCTGTTGTGCCTGCTCGTCGTCTCCGCACAGGGCGCGTAGTTGGCCGGGGACATCGTCGGCCGTCCCGTAGGCGTGGTTCAGGTTCGCCCAGTCCACTTCGTCCAGGCCGGCCAGCAGGTTGTCGTCCGCGGTGATCACGGCCGCATGGTCTCAGAGCCCCTCCCGACACCGGTACCCGCCCCAGCGGGCGGGCCGCCGGAATCTGTCAGGCGAGGTCCTTGAGGAAGTCCGAGAGCGCGGAGTGGAGGGTTCCTGGCTGTTCCAAGTGCAGGTCGTGGCCGGTTCGAGGGATGCTCATGGCCACGGTGGTGGGCCGCTGCCGGAGCATGTCCTCGGTTTCCTGCCGAGGGATGAAGCCCGACTGGGCCAGGACGACCAGGGTCGGGCACGTGATCTGCGCCCACTCGTGCCAGAAGGAACGCTGGGCGTTCTCCGCCAGCGAGCGGGTCATCACCTCGCGGTCGAAGCGGGGCCACCATCCGTCTCCGCGCTCTTCCAGCCCGGCTGCCCAGCCTTCGCCGACGGGTCCGCCGCCGAGGAACTGGGCAGCGGCCTCGCGGGAGGGGAAAGGTGTCGGCCACGAGTCCAGCCAACTGCCGATGTCGGCAGGGACGTTCGGGTTCGGGCCGCCTGGGCCGGCCTCGACGAGTACCAGTGCGCGGACCCGCTCGGGGTGTGCGGCGGCGGTGAGCATGGCCGTATGCCCGCCCAGCGACTGGCCTACCAGGACAGGACGCCGCAGAGCCAGTTGGTCCACGACGGCGATGACGTCGGCGACGTAGGCGTCGCGGGAGACATCCTGCGGGTGGCGTTCGCTGGCGCCGTGTCCGCGCTGGTCGAGCGCGATGACCCGATGCCGGGGGCTCAGTCTCTGGGCCGTCCGGTCCCATTCGCCTGCGTGACCGGCCAGTCCGTGCAGCAGGACGACGGGCTGCCCCGGCCCGCCCCAGTCCCGGCAGACAAGTCGGACGCCGTCTCGCGTCACGGTGTGCTCGGACCATGTCACGTGGGACCTCCAGGGGGATCAGCTGAGCTTGATCATGCCGCACGAGTCTCGGAGCGTGCGACAGGCGGCCGCGTTCGATGCGGGCTCCGGCGCGGACGCGAGGGCGACGCGATGGGGCGCGTTCATGGCCTGGTGGCGGTGGGGGTGGGGGTGGGTTTTGTCAGGGTCGGTGGGTGCGGACGCCGTCCAGGGCGATGTTGAGGATGTGGTCGCGTTGGTCCGGTTCGGGGTAGGTCGCTCCGGTGATTCCGGCGACCATGCGGATCAAGTCGTCGAAGGTGATGTCGGTGCGGGCTTCGCCGGCTGTCTGGGCACGGGTGAGGAGGGGGGTGCCTGCTTCGTACATGGACGCGCGGCAGGAGGTGAACACGGCCGACTGTGTGTCCATTGCATCGCGGATCGCGCGTTTGGTGGCCATGTAGTCGACGAAGCGGCGCAACCATGTGGTGAGTGCTTGCCAGGGGGCCTCTGCGGCGACTTCGTCGGCGACCCGGCACAGCGCGTCGACCTCGTCCGCGTAGACCGCTTCGAACAGTTCGGTACGGGAGGGGAAGTTGCGGTACAGCGTGCCGATGCCGACGCCTGCGCGGCGTGCGATGTCCTCGAGTGAGGCGTCGGCGCCGTGCGCGGCGAAGGCCTCGCGGGCAGCGAGCAGCAGCGCGTCGTAATTGCGTCGCGCGTCGGCGCGGCGAGGGCGCCGGGCCGCGACGATCTCGTTCACCGGGGTGTGCGCCACGAGGGACTCCTGACTTGAACCGGAGGCATGCCTCCGTTAATGTGGAGGCGTACCTCCACTTTAGCAGCGGGCGGGCGGCAGCACTCGCCGTGCCCTGTCCCGGACCCTCCATCCTCCCGACGCGGCAGTCACGCCGCGCTCCTCATCGTGCCTCCGGGCACCCCCGCGTCCCCCATCGGCGCGGGCACCCGTTTCCCCTGTCGGAGCGAGCGGCCTCTCGCCGCGCCCCTTGCGTGAAAACGGCCTGCCCGCATGCCCGAGGAAGAAGAAGCTGACTGTGTCCGTACCATCTCGCCCGCGGTCCTCGCACCGCACCACCTTCGCCGTCCTCGCGGCCGGCTCGGGGGTTTTCTCCCTCCTGCAGTCGCTGATCGCGCCCGCCCTGCCCACCGTCCAGCACGCGATGCACACCTCGCAGACGACGGTGACCTGGGTGATGACGGCCTACCTGCTGTCCGCCTCGGTCTTCACCCCGATCCTGGGTCGCGTCGGCGATCTGCTCGGCAAGAAGCGCACGCTGGTCGCCGCGCTACTGACCGTACTCGCCGGCTGCCTGCTCGCCGCGCTCGCACCGAACATCGGCGTCCTGATCGTGGCGCGTGTCGTCCAGGGCATGGGCGGCGCCCTGTTCCCGCTCTCCTTCGGCATCATCCGTGACGAGTTCGACGCCTCACGGGTCGGCTCCGCCATCAGCAACCTCTCCGCGGTCATCGCGGCCGGCAGCGGCCTCGGCATCGTCCTGGCGGGGCCCACCGTGGCAGCGCTCGACTACCACTGGCTGTTCTGGCTGCCGGTCATCGTCGTCGCTGTGACCGTCGTGCTCGCCGTCCGGCACATACCCGAATCACCCCGGCGGGCCGAGGGCAGCGTCCACTGGCTCGGCGCCGGGCTGCTGTCGGCGTGGCTGGTGGCACTGCTGCTGCCGCTGAGCCAGGCGGGCTCCTGGGGATGGGGATCGGCCCGGGTCCTGGGCCTGCTCGCGGCCGCCGTCGTCCTGTTCGCCCTGTGGCTCCTCGCCGAGGCCCGGGCCGCGCATCCGTTGATCGACCTGCGGATCATGCGGCTGCCCGCCGTGTGGACGACCAACACGGTCGCACTGCTCTTCGGCGCGGGCATGTTCGCCCTGTGGTCGTTCCTGCCGGCCTTCACACAGACCCCGGACGTCGCCGGGTACGGGTTCGGGGCGGGCGTCACCGGAGCTGGTCTGCTCATGCTGCCGATGCTGGTCGCGATGTTCTTCTCCGGGGTGCTCAGCGGCCGCCTCGCGCCGGTGTTCAGTGCGAAGGCCCAGCTCGTCACCGGCTCCGCGCTCGCAGCGGCGGCCGGTGGGCTGCTCACCGTTCTGCACGCACAGGCCTGGCAGGTCGCTCTCGCCGCGGGCATCTTCGGCCTGGGCATCGGGCTGGCTTTCGCTTCGATGGCGACGCTCATCGTGCACAGCGTCCCGGCCACCCAGACCGGCGCGGCGACCGGCATGAACGCCAACATCCGTACGATCGGCGGCTCGCTGGGCGCCGCGGTCACCGGCCTCCTGGTCACGGCCCGTCTCCAGCCGACGGGCCTGCCCCAGGAGTCCGGCTACACCCACGGCTTCGCTCTCCTGACGGCCCTCTGCCTCGCCGCCGCTCTGATGGCCCTGCTGATCCCGTCCGCCCGCACGGTACTGCGGCGCCGGGACACCGGCTCCCCGGACGGCTCACGCACGCCGCGGGAGACGGCGGGAGTGGTTGCCGAGTAGACCCCGGCTCCCGTTGACGGTCAGCGGTTGCTCAGTCGGCCGCGGATGTCGTCGAAGTGCTGGTGTACTGCGGCTGTCGCGGCCTCTGCGTCGCCGACATGCAGTGCCGCACCGCCCGGCAGGGCGGGACATGGCCGCACGGGCCTGACTGGGCATCACAACCCGGACAGCTTGCGCGGCCTCCGCCGCGTCCGCACCGATGACAAGGTTCATCGATCGAGGGCCCACCCGTCAGGATCCGCCGCATTCGCTGTTGTCGCCGCCGGACCGGCACAGCGCACCGGGGCTGATGGAGGGGGAGGTCGGGACGGGCTGTGGGTGCGAGTTGCGGTCCGCGTCGTTCATTCCGATGACGGCCACCAGGACCAGGACCAGGCCGGCGAGGACTTGGACGCCGGAGCTGATGAATGCGCGGGCCATGAACAAAAGGAGGGCGGAGACCAGGACGATGCCGCCGACCACGGCCACGTAGGTGAAGGGGCGGGTGAGGGAGACGGACGAGTTGTCGGCCGCAGGGTCGAACATCTGGTACCCGGCCGCGTCGAGCCCGAATACGAACGCGATGAGCGGGGCGATGACGTCGATCACGAGGAGGCCGATGGCGAGTGCGATGTCTGCGGCCGGGTGCAACCCCCTGCGCCGTTGCGGCGGCAGAAGATGGTTGACCCCTGTATAGCGGGGGTGGCGAGTCGGCGACGGCGGGGGATCGGGGGCAGGGGGCGTGGTCATCGGTCCAGCGTCCCTCAGAGGCGGACCGGGGTCCTGAGTAGAAGTACTCAGGATCCCGGCGGGTGGTCGGTGCAGGACCGGCGAACCCGTCGACTTCGACGCCTGGGCGCTCTTAACCGCAACCCTCGGTGTCGTGGCTGACGGTGGCGTCCGACCACGGCCGCCCGCATCGAGGGCCGCCGGTCGGCGTCCGCGTGCCACACCGCCCCGGCGCCAAGGGCGGGGTGGCGGTGGGCGCGCTGTCCGGATGCCACCGTGAGCGGACCGCTGGGCATTCGAGGTGCGGAACCAGACCGCAGCGAAGCGGGACGCGTGCAGGCACCGCCGCTGCGGCGCCCGCGTGGCTGAGCCCTGTCATTCGTCCCATTGGCTGAGGAGCACGTCGGCCAGGCCGGTGCCGGGTTCTGCGGTTCTGTCGTGCAAGGCCTGCTCGGACCAGATGATCTTGCCGCGGGCGGTGTATCGGGTGCCCCAGCGCTGGGCGAGCTGGGCGATCAGGAACAGCCCCCGGCCGCCCTCGTCGGTGGCCGCCGCGCGGCGCAGATGCGGCGAAGTGCTGGAGCTGTCGGCGACCTCGCAGATCAGACTGTTGCGGTCGTGCAGCAGGCGCAGCCGGATGGGCTGGGCGCCGTACCGGATGGCGTTGGTGGCCAGCTCGCTGACGATCAGCTCGGCGGTGAAGGCCAGCTGGTCGAGGCCCCAGGTCTCCAGCCGACGGGTGACGTCAGCGCGGACGCGGGAGATGACCGCCGGATCGGACGGTACGTCCCACTCGGTGACCTGGCCGGGGTCCAGCAGCCGGGTGCGGGCGATGAGCAGCGTGACGTCGTCGTGGGTGCGCTCAGGCTGCAGGGCGTCGAAGACTGCCTGGCAGGTCTGTTCCGGGGTGCGGTCGGAGTGACCGGTCAGGGCGTCTCGCAGGAGGTCCAGGCCGGTGTCGAGATCGCGATGGCGGTCCTTGATCAGCCCGTCGGTGAACAGAGCCAGCCGGCTGCCCTCGGGCAGCTGCAGTGCGGCGCTTTCGAACGGGAGGCCGCTGCCCAGGCCGAGGGGTGGTGAGAGGGGGGTGTCGGGGAAGGTGACGGTACCGTCGGGGTGGACCAGGGCGGGGCCGAGGTGGCCGGCGCGGGCGATGGTGCACACCCCGGAGGTCGGGTCGTAGATCGCGTACAGGCAGGTGGCCCCTGTGATCTCCTGCCCGTTCTCTTCGGCGGCAGCCTCGATGGTGTCGATCTGGGCGACCAGCTCGTCCAGGTGGGCCAGCAGCTCATCAGGGGCCATGTCCAGAGCGGAGAAGTTGTGGACGGCGGTGCGCAGCCGGCCCATGGTGGCCGCCGCGTGCACCCCGTGACCGACGACGTCGCCGACGACCAGGGCCACCCGGGTGCCGGGCAACGGGATGACGTCGAACCAGTCCCCGCCGACCCCCGCCTGCGCGGGCAGATAGCGGTGGGAGGCCTCCACGGCGCTCTGTTCAGGCAGTCCCCGCGGCAGCAGGCTGCGCTGCAGGGCGACGGCCATGATGCGCTCGTGGGTGTAGCGACGGGCGTTGTCGATGGCCACCGCCGCCCGGGCGGCCAGTTCCTCGGCAAAGGACAGATCCTCCTCCCCAAAGGCATCAAAGGCCTGGGCGCGCCAGAAGTTGACCAGCCCCAGTACCACGCCGCGCGCCCGCAACGGCACACTGATCAGCGAGTGGATGCCGTAATCCAGGATCTGCCGGGCCCGCTCGGGATCCTGGGCCTGCCAGCTGTCCGTCGTGCGCAGGTCGGCCTCGAGGACTGCCCGGCCGCTCGCCAGACCCGACGCTATCGGCGTGTTGGGCGCGAATCTGATCAGTTCCCCCACCGGGTAGAGCGGCGAGTCCTGCCGGACGCCGCTGGTGGCCGTGCGACGCATCTCGGTGCTGTCCTTGGCGGGCTCGTCGCCCCGCAGGACCGGCTCCAGCAGTTCGACGGTGACGATGTCGGCGAAGCGTGGGACCGCCACATCGGCGAGTTCCTGGGCGGTGCGCGTCACCTCCAGTGTGGCGCCGATCCGTACCCCTGCGTCATAGAGCAGCTTCAAACGCTCCTGTGCCACCTCCGCTCTGCCCGCCAGCGCCCGTAGCTCAGTGGTGTCCCGCAGCGTCACCGCGCTCCCGGCAGGCCCCCCGTGGAGGGAGGTCGGACGCACGTTCACCGCCAGCAGACGGTCACCCGCCAGATACACCTCATCGGTCGCTACCCGCTCGGAGATCAACAATTCCGCCATGCGCGGCTCCAGGCCCAGGTCAGTGACATGGCGCCGCTCCACGTCCGCCGGGAGGTCCAGCAGCCGCCGCGCCTCGTCGTTGACCAACAGCAACCGCCCGTCACCCCCGACGATCAGCACCCCCTCTCGCACCGAGTGCAGCACCGCGTCGTGATGCTCGTACAGCCGGGTGATCTCAGCCGGGCCGAGGCCGCGGGTCTGGCGCAGCAGCCGCCGGCTGAGCACCGCCGCTCCGCCCGTGGTGACGACCACCGCGCCGACGGCAGCGCCCAGCACGGCCGGCAGCTGCCCTGTGACCCTGTCGCTGACATGCTCGAGTGTGATCCCGGCACCGACCACGCCGTCCACCGTGCCATCCGGCCCCTTGACGGGGACGAAGACCCGAACCTGAGGGCCGAGAGAGCCCACAGCCTCCTCCTTCACGGTTCGCCCAGCCAACAGGGGAGCCATGTCCGTAGTGGTGCGGACTCCGGCCTGGCCCGAGAGGGAGGAGAGGGCGTAGTAGATTCCATCCCGGTTCAGAACACCCAGGAAGTCCACGCCGGAGCCTGTCTGGGCCTCCGCGACCCGCGGCTGCAGTATCGCGGTGGGATCAGGTGACTTCAGAGCTTGCGCGATTCCCGGCGAGCTGGCGAAGCCCTGCGCGACAGCGAGTGATCGATTGTCGGCCTCGCGAGTGCTCTCGCGCTGGGCCGCCAGCGTGAGCATGACGACGGCCCCGATGGCCAGTAGCACCACGACCGCTACCTGCAGTACGAACATCTGGCCGACAACGCTGCGGACACTCAGCACCGAAGGCGGCCCTTTTCGCCGGCTGCGAGCGGAACAGTCCAAGAACCGAGCGTCCGGAGAAGACCTGGGCCGGATTCGAGATCTGCACATAAGTCAATCTTGCGCTTGCCCATCAAGCCCCGGAGCGATCACATGGGCACGGCCACAGACCGAGGCCCGGAAGTGAGACGCGGCGGGGGAGACAGGGGCGAGCAAATCCCGACCTGGTCCGCGAAGAGGACTTCATCGTTCTCGGTCTTCGCCCTGGACCGGATCGCCGGCCAGATCTCCTCATGCCGGACGCGGACCGCTTCCGGGGCCTGCTCGACCGCCCGCTTGTCCGGACGCTGGAAGGTCGGCCCCAGCACTTGAGGTAATGCCCACGGCCGGTTCGGTGAACCTGACCGCGTACACCTTGAAGATCAGCTCGCTATCTGCCCTGCGTCCACAACCGACCGGAAAGCCACAGGCCGGAGGGGATGTGATCGAGCACAGCCTGCCGGACGGCGGCCTGCCCGGCCTCGGACAGGACCTGCGCTCACCCGCGGCGACGGCCTCACGGGCGCGACAGCAGTGCGTTCCGCCCGTCGGCCTGCCATTTTGCCGACCAGTGGTCCACGGCCTTGACCGACACTTGAACAGGGCGGCAACCTCTACCCGGCCCCGGCCCTCGACCAGCGCGGCACCGCCGGCAACCGCACCGCCTCCTGCGCGTCCGGCGACCACGTCCGCGCATCCCCCACCAGCTCATTCACACACCGTCAACGAGCCTGAACCCAAAGCATTTCGGATCAGCAGGAAGAGCATCAGGCCGGATCAGGGGCGCGCCGCGCGGGGTTCCCCACGGACGGGGGTGCGGGTACATGCACTCCCGTCCGCGGGCCCCGGCCCCCGTCCGGTGGTTCAGCCGATCTTGTTGACCGGGCCGACTTCCAGGTAGGTGGCGCGGGAGTCCGGGATGCCCTTGGCCGTGCCGTACGACTCCAGGAGCTTGCCCGAATCCGAGTCGATCACGAGTCGGGTCGTGACGGATGGGAGCGTGATCCTCTTGCCTGTGGCCGGGTCCTCCATCCCTCCGGGCCGACGGGTGAACTCCACAGCCGTCCCCTTGCGGCCCTTGGTGTCCTCGACCTGACCGATGAACTTCACACCCTCGGTCCTTGCCATGATCTTGAAGAGTGCCGCCCGCACCTCCGGGGCGAGCGGGGCGTCCTCGAGCAGGACCGACACCTTGCCGAAGACATCGTCACCGAGCCGCCCCTCCAGCGCGTCCGGGTCCGTCGGCAGGCTCTCCAGCCGCTTCCAGGTGAGGAACTCGTCACCCACCGGCCAGGCCTTCAACTTGCCGCCGGGGACCGGCTTCTCGATGCTCCCGTCGGGGTTCCGGAACCAGAGGCGCCCCTCACGGTCGAACCACGAAGTCGACTGACGCAGCCCGTCGTCCTCGTTGTCGACCTCGACGCGCACCTTCCAGTACGGCGCATCCGTCTGCGACGCGCTCGCGGCCGTCGCCGCCACCCTGTTCAGGAACTCCGCCGCGGACGCGGACGCCGGCGGCTTGCTCTCACCGACCCCGATCACCGGATACGCCACCGCGCCCGCGGCGATCGCCGCGACCGCTGCCGCCGCGACGAGCAGACGCCGGCTGCGGGACTGCTTCCGCCGAGGCGCTTCCAGGGGTACGACGACGGCGCCCGCCGAAACCTGGGCGTGGGCCGCTGCCACCACCTGGGCCGAGGGCGGCTCGACGCGTCCCGCCGCGATCAGGTCGTCCGCGCCCGGGAAGTCGAGCACGTCGATGGAGCCGTGGAAATGTGTGTTGTCGGTCATGCCAGGTCTCCAGTCAGCCGGATGCGGGTCTTGGCCGGAGCGAGCGCCGCGTGCGCCCGTAGTCGGCCGCGGGCACGGTGCAACCGCGAACGTGCGGTGCCCGCGGGGATGCCGACCACCGCGGCCGCCTCCGTCGGGGTGAGCTGCTCCCAGGCGATCAGCAGCAACAACTCCTTTTCATCGTGGGGGAGTTCGCTGATGGCGCGGCGGAGCTCCGGCGCGAGCGCGGAGGCGTCGAGCCGGTCGTCGACGGCTGCCCAGTCCATGACGTCCGCGTCGCCGGACGGCGGCCCCGGACGCTCCTGGGCGAGCCTGCGCCAGTGCGCGGACAGCACGTGCCTGGCCACACCGAACAGCCAGGCGCGGGCCGAGCCGCGCGCCGGATCGAAGTTCCGTCTGGCGGCGTACGCCTGGAGCCACAGCTCGGCGAGCAGGTCGTCGGCGGCGACGGGTGCGCGGCGGGCGAAGTAGCCGTGCAGGGCGGTGGAGTGCTGCGTTACCAGCGGCTCGAAAGCGGCCGGGTCGCGGGCGGAACGCGCCAGCGAATCGTCGTCCCCCACTCCGGTCAAGTCCCGGGTGTCCCCGGTGTCCCCGTTCTTGCTCACGGGCCCTCCCTCTCGACCACCGGTCGGCGGTCTCACCCGGTACTTGTTGCCTGAGCGCCGGAGCGTTCGGACGTGTCCCCGCCGGCCCACTCACCGTTTTCGGGCGGAGTCCGGAATCCCCGCTGAGCCAACAGCGGCCGTATCTCACTGATCGCTCGGGCGTGTTCCCCCGGCGCCTTTCGTACTGCCGGGCGAGCGCTTGGAGTTGTGGCCGGTGCACGCCGTGCTGGACAACGGTACGGCCCGTTCTGCTGGACTCCGACGGCCAACGGTGTCGGGGTCCGGACTTCACTTCAGCTCCTGCACCGACACCGCGGAGCCGGGGCGATCGTCGAAGCAGAACTGCGCACCCGACGCGCACGTCCGTATCTGCAGCAGGTGGTCGACGCCCCGGCCGAGGCCGGCGCCGCCGAGCCGGCCCAGATCGAGGTGCCGCAGCCGGCCAGGGAAGACGCGGGAGATCCGGAAAACCCGCTCCCCAACGGTCAAAGCCATGACATACGCTGCGTCTGCGGCCGCGCCCTTCACGTCGTCTTCACATGGACGGCATTCGGGTGTCGCGCGGCCCGACTCATCACCCGGTCTGTCCACCGGGCTTCTCAGTGGGGGTACGAATCAACGTGCGCATGCGCACCGTGTCGACCGCGCTTGCGGTCCTCTTCAGCTCGACGGCCATCGCCGCGGGCACCGTGGGTCCTGCTGCGGCGGATTCCAGCATGGCCCTGTCGATCTCCTCGTACGGCGACATTGCCGTGGACGGTGTCCACAAGCGGGTGTACATCAGCGATCCGACCGGCAACAAGGTCGTCGTCACCGACTACGCGGGCAAGCTCGTGGCGACCGTCCCTGACCTCTCCGGGGTACGGGACCTGGCGATCACGCCCGACTCCCGTACCGTCTACGCGGCCGTCCCGGGGGAGGACGCCGTCGTGGCCATCGAGACGTCCACCTCGACCGCGGCCGCACGCTACTCGACCGGTGAGAACACCGACCCGCAGACCCTGGCGGTCGCGGGCGGCCGGGTCTGGTTCATGTACGGGCAACAGCCGTCGCACCACCTGGGATCGTTCGACCCTGCGCAGAGCACCCCCGAGATCGTTCTTGACCAACTCCCTGACCTGGGCTTCTACGATGCCCCCGAGTTGGAGTCGGCCGGGAACGCTCTCGTGGTCGGTATCCACGGAACTTGGTCGGGTCTCGCCGTGTACGACGTGTCTTCCGGAACACCCGTGCTGCGCAAGCAGGGCATGCCGGCCGAGGCCGCGAACTACATGAACGACTTCGCGCTCAGCGCAGACGCCAAGACGATCGTCGCCGCCTCCGGCGAATCGCCCTACGCGGCGACCGCGATCAATACCGATGACCTCAGCCGCACCGGCGGCTACCCCGTCGAGGCCGGCAACCCCAACTCCGCCGCGATCGCACCGGACGGGACGATCGCCCTGTCCACGTTCAGTTGGTACGACAAGGACATCTACATCTTCAAGCCGGGCGCGAAGACGCCCTACCGCACCTATACGTACGACTTGAACGCATCGGGCGGCGACACCATCGCCAACCAAGGACTCGCCTGGGCCCCTGACGGAAGCAAGCTGTTCGCCATCGCGTCCGGCAACAGCGGTACGCATCTGCGTGTCCTCGACAACGCCACTCGCTACCCGGTCAAGGCGACCGTTTCAGCGCCGGCCAAGGCGACCCGCGGCAAGAAGCTCAGTGCCACCGGCAAGTTGACCTCCGACAAGTCCTTCCCGTCCGGTTCGACGGTCACCATCACCCGCACCGACATCGACTCGCCCAAGGGCAAGTCGCTCGGTACGAAGACGGTCAGCTCCTCCGGCACGTTCTCCTTCACGGACGTGCCGCCCGCCGGCGGCAACGTCACCTACACCGCACAGTACGGTGGCGATGCCACCCACGCACCGGCGTCGGGCAAGGACACGGTCGCTGTGTCGCGCACCGCCACCTCCCTCACCCTCAACCACAACGGCGCGCTGTACTCCTACGGCGCCGATGTCTCGTTCACCGCGCACCTCGGATCCACGTACAAGAACCGCACGGTCGAGATCTGGGCCGACCCGTTCGGCTCGGACAAGCCGAAGAAGCTGGTGAAAACGGGCAAGGTCAATTCCAAGGGCAACTTGTCCGCCACGGTGGACATGACCCGGGACACCACGGTCACGGCGGTCTTCGCCGGTGACGCCCGCTCGGCCTCCAAGACGGTGAAGGCCACGGCCTATGCCAAGGTGAAGGTTGCCACGACGATTGCCAAGCAGTACAAGACGGCGAAGATCGGTTCCACCTCGTACGCGTACTTCCACAAGAAGACCAACCCGGTCTTCACCACAACCATGACGTACTACAAGAACCGCTCGCAGAAGCTGAACCTGGAGATCTACTACCAGGGCAAGTGGTACGACGCGGGATCCCAGTACTTCGCGCTCGGCACCAACGGCAAGTCCGTCGTGACCCTGACCGGTACGCACGACACCGGCTACCGGATGCGCATGCGCTCCTCGTACATCAACGGTTCCTCCGGCGACAACGTGAACTCCACCACCCACGGCGCCTGGAAGTACTTCTACTTCACCAAGTAGTACGCCCCAGCAGGCACGGAAGGGCTCCACGGGTGGCGCGTGTGCAGAACATCGACGGCATGAGCAGGGAGCCTTGCCCCGTCCAGGTAAAGGTCGCGGTCGGCTCCGTTCACCCTCCGGACTTCCAGGACTGGCGGGTTCCATCGCACCTACTGGGGGTTGGCCCGGGTCAGCAGCTGCGCGACACCGTCAGTGAGTCATTCTGCAGGCGAGGACTTTGATCGACCGCTGGGGTGTGTCTCCTTGAGGGGTGGGTCGGTTGATCGGACGTGTCTGCCCGGTTAGTGATCACTGATGCGATGTGGGACCGGATCGAGCCGCTGATGCCGGCCGATCCGGTCCGCACCTGCTCGCCCTGGCGGGACCTGCCTCAAGAGCTCGGGCCCTTTCAGACCGCGCACAAACGCCCGATCAGGTGGGCCATGGCCGGCACCGGTTTCGGTGTTTCACCTCGTGGTCCCGCTGGGACACCCTGGCCATGCTCGGCCACGCCTTCCTGGCGCCGTCCCCGGACGGGCTGATCCCGCTCACCTGCGACGAGATCCAGCGGTCGTTCACGGCGCTCGTCCGCCCATGCATGACGCGGCCCACCGGCTCAGCTGGTCGGCCGGGCGACGCCGCCATCAGGCCCGAGCCAAGGCAAGCCGTTACCGCCGACCGGCCGCGAATCAGACATGAAGATCACGATCTACTGCTGGAGCGCTGGACAGCTCCACCACACCGGAGGTCTCCGCCTTCGATCAAGACCCTCGTGTCAACAAGGCTCGTGATCAATACAGTTACGTCGTGCTCGTATACGGAGACCCTCACCCGGCCTTTCCTGCCACCGTTCAGGTGGGATGACCATGTACGGACCTCAGGGGGCGAGGAGGCCCTCTCTTGTACTGCGGTCAACTCCAGGACAGGCATCGGCTCGACGTGCTGGAAGGACCTAGTTGTATTGCCCTGTGCCCTGCGGCCAGCACAAGATCGTTAGTCTTCACGCGCCGATGATCAGCGGTGGCCGCGGCCTTCCCGCAGCCGGTCCCGAGGCGAGATCGCGCTGTGTGGCTGGAGGACGAGGTTGCGCTGATACCAGGTGCCTGGCTTACCGCCGATGTGGGCTGGGTCGGCGGGGCCGACGGGGACGAACCCGGCTTTGGTCAGCACCTTTTGGGACGCGAGGTTCTGGTGGGCCGTGGCCGCTCGCAATGTGCGCAGCCCGTGCTGGGCCGCCGACAGTTGGCACACTTCCCGCACGGTCGCGGTCGCCACGCCGCGGCCGGCGACGTGCCGCGCGACCCGGTAGCCGAGTTCCGCAGTGTGGTCCTCGATGTCGACCAGGTTGAACCTGCCGAGTACCGAGCTGTCCTCGGCGACGAGCACGTAGAAGGCGCAGATGCCCGCCTCCTGCTCAGCCAGCAAGGCGTTGTACCTGTCGGTGAACTGGGCGAAGAAGTCGTCGCCGCGGTCGGAGACCGAGGCAGCGAAGTAGGCGCGATTCGCCAACTCGAAGGCCAGGACCGCCGAGGTATGGCTGACATGCAGCCGCTTCAGCTCGGGCGTTGCCCCACCTTACCCAGGTGGTGCGCCGAGGCCACCTGGTTTCCGCCGGCGGCAGACAGCCTCAAGCCCAAGGTGGACGGTGAAGTGTATGCGGTAGAACATGACGTCCTGAGGTGATCCTTGCGGAATGCCGTTCTTCGGTCCAGGCCGAATCAGGTCGAGATCGTAGCGTTCGCAGGTGAGGCTGATCGCGCAGTCGGCAGGAGTCGACGGCGCACGGGTACTGAGCAGCCACGGTTTGGTCATGGAGTCAAATGACCGATGGAACTCTGGGCCCGGGTGCATGGTCGACACATGAACTCCCAGGTGGTGGCCGAGGACGCCCGACAACGTACGTGCTCTTGCGTTTTCACCTCACTCGAGGGGTCTCCTTGCCCAGCGTTCCCATGTCCCGACCAGAGCCGATCGCGCTTGCCGCGGTCGCCGCTCCGACGACAGGGGTCATACCAGCCACCGCCGCGGTACCCGCGGATACCGGTCCCATGCCGTCCGCAGGCGCCGTTCGCCAGCCGCCAGGAAGCGGTGGCACCCACTGCGTCACCCTGATCACCGGAGACAAGGTCACGATCGGCACCGCCGTCGGCGGCACCGCCATCCGGTCCTTCGAAAGCCGGAATGGAACCACCACCGTCTTCCGCCGCCCGGTCGTCGACGGCTCGGCGTATGTCTACCCCGACGCCGCCCTGCCCTACGTCAGCGCAGGGAAGCTCGACGAGCAGCTGTTCAACGTGATGCAGCTGATCGCTGACGGCTACGGCGACGCGCACGCCGAACGGTTGGCAGCGCTCCCGACGGGATGGAGCGGGGCGTCGCCCCCGGTGCCCGGCTGGATGTCGGCAAGGTGCCCAAGCTGAGCGGCCGGAGAGTGGTGGGCACCACCTGACGGCTTCCGAAGAATTGGTCATCACCCGCACCGGCTCTGTCGAACTCGAAGCGTCCGCCGGAGTCCAGGGACACGACTTTGCCCCCGAGGGAACGCCCGGCTGACCACCACCATCTCCACGAATCGCGCCCGTTTCTGCCGGGGCGGCTTACCGGTACGCCTCCGGCGGGCTTCCTAGCCGTAATTCGCGCCCGGCCGTCCGACAGGCGTGAGGGACCCGGCACCACTTCTGTGGACCAGTTGCGCACCAAGAGTCCCAGCACACCGGGGCAGCCCGGCGAACTGCTGGCCAGCGACCTGCTGAACACGTTGGGAGTTGCTTCAGATCCATGACCGCACCGGCGACGTCCCCTGTATGCCGCCGCCCCCGTTTTGTCGGGCGCGACGCGGAACTGAAGCGTGTGACGGACGCCCTGCAGCAGTTGCCCGCACTTGTGCTGGTGGAGGGCGAGGCGGGCATCGGCAAGAGCCGCTTGGTGCGGGAGGCCTTGGCGGCGGTCGTCATCGGAGGTCCGCGCACGCTGGTGGCGGTGTGCCCGCCGTTCCGTGAGGCGCTGACCCTCGGTCCGATCGTTGACGCCGCCCGACAGGCCGCACCGAGTGGCGCCGATGTGGCGGACCTCGGATTGTCGGCGTTGGCCGGTGCGCTGCGGCCGCTGTTCCCGGAATGGGCGGACGACCTGCCGTCCGCGCCGGAGCCGCTGGCCGATGCCGGCGCCGCCCGGCACCGGCTGATCCGGGCCTTCGCCGAACTCCTTGACCGTCTCGGAATCGACGTCCTGGTCGTCGAGGACGTGCACTGGGCGGACGAGGCGACGCTGGAGTTCCTGCTGTTCCTGGCCTCACGGCAGCCGTTCCCGCTCACTCTGGTGATGACCTGCCGTCCCGAGGAGGTGGCCGCCGACTCCCTGCTGTTGCGCCTGTCCTCCCGGGTGCCGACGAGTGCGGGGATCAGTCACGCACGTGTCGGCCTGACCGGACTCGCGGTATCGGACACCGCGGAGCTCGTGTCGTCGATGCTGGACGACGAACACGTCTCCACCGAGTTCGCCACATTCCTGCACGACCGTACCGAGGGCGTGCCGCTCGCGCTGGAGGAGTGCGTCCGACTGCTGCGAGACCGGGCCGACCTGGTCCGGCGGGACGGCGAATGGATGCGGCGCACCCTCGACGAGATCGCCGTGCCGCCGACGATCCGGGACGCCGTCACCGAGCGGGTGGCCCGGCTCGGGGCCGACGCCCGGCGAGTGCTGCTCGCGGCTGCCGTCCTGAGCGATCCGGCGGACGAGAGAACGCTGGGGACGGTCAGTGGGCTGACCGGGGTCGCGGGCGACCAGGAGTCAGGCCTCGGCGGCCGGACGGGCCGTCCGGCAGATTCCGCCATCGCGCCGGCCTGGGGGGCCGCCGCCACGGTGGTCGAATCAGCCGTCTTCGACGCGGTACGCAGTGGCCTGCTGGTCGAGGTCGGCTCCGGCTCGGGCCGTATCGCGTTCCGGCATACGCTTGCCGCCCGGACGGTGTACGACCGGGCGTCGGCGTCCGAACGTCGCGCCGTTCACAGCCGCGCCGCCGCGCTGCTGGAGACCGCCCGGCCCCGGCCCGTCGGCCGGCTCGCCCATCACTTCCGGCAGGCCGGCGAGATCGTGCGGTGGTGCGAGTACGCCGGGCAGGCAGCCGACATCGCCCTCGCGTCCGGTGACCACGTCACCGCCCTCGCCTTTCTGCACGAATTGATCAACGAACCGGGGCTGCCCGCGGAAGCGGTCGCCCCATTGGTGCGGAAGATGCCGTTCCAGGCGTTCACCGGCTACACCCGGCGTGCGGATGTCCTGGCCACATTGCGCGCCGTCCTCGAGACGGACCGGCTCAGCGCGCGCGACCGCGCCGAAGTGCGCGGCCAGCTCGCTCAGATCCTCATCCAACTCGGTGAGTACGCCGCTGCAGCGGGGGAGTTGGAGCCGGCGATACCCGACCTCGTCGACGGGACATACGCCGGCGGCTGGGCGATGACCGCGCTCGGATATCCGGTGCTGAGCGGAACCTGGCCGGCCACGACCCATCTGCGCTGGCTGGAGCGGGCCCGGCAGTTCACCGCCGGTGCGACGCTCTCCCCGCATGAGCAGATGTCCTTGCTGGTCAACCGTACGACCGCGCTGCTCGAACTCGGCGAGGAATCCGGCTGGGTGCTCGCCGAGGAACTGGGCGACGACGAGTCGACACCACAGCTCGCCCTCCAACGCGGCCGAGCCGAACTGAACATCGGCGACGCGGCGATTCGGTGGGGACGGTACGCGGAGGCCCGACAGCGACTGACGAGCGCCGTCGATGTCGCGGGGCGGCACGCGTACCAGTTGCTCGCAGACCTGGCAGGAGTGACGCTCCTCCACCTCGACTACTTGACCGGGGCGTGGCAGGGCCTGGCCGAGCGGGCCGGGCAGTGGTCGGACGTGGGCGAAGAGCCCTTGTGCCGACTGCAGGCCCTACTCGTGGTGGCCCAGGTGAAGCTGGCGACGGCGGGCGCGGATGAGGATGTCGAAGACCTGCTGCGGACGGTGCGGGAGGAAGGCGAACGCCGCGGCGCCGTCGGTCTGTGGCTGGAGCCTGCCGCGGCGCAGGCACGGCTCAGGCTTGCCGCGGGTGACACCGAGGAGGCCCTCGCACTGACCGAGGACCCCATACGTCTGGTCATGCGCAAGGGCATCTGGTTCTGGGCGACGGATGTCGCACCTGTGCGCGTGGCCGCGCTGTCCGCGGCCGGGCGGCAGGCGGAAGCGGAGCGTCTCGTGGCCGCCTTCGAGGAGGGGCTGAGCGGGCGGCGCGCGCCTGCTGCGCATGCGGGACTGGAGGAGTGCCGTGCGGCGCTTGCCGAGGGCCGGGGAGAGTTCGAAGCGGCGGCGCGGGCTTGGGACAACGTGGCTCGGGCGTGGTCGCAGCTGCCGAGGCCGTACGCAGCGGCACGGGCTCAGGAAGGCGTCGAGCGCTGCACGGCCGCCGCGCGGGACGGGCGACGCGGCGGGCGGCGTGGATACGGGAACCAGCTGTCGCCACGGGAGTTGGAGGTGGTACGGCTGATGCTGCAGGGACTGACGAACCGTCAGATAGCGGTTGAGCTGTCGAGGTCACCCAGCACCGTCACGGCGCAGTTGAAGTCGGCCATGCGCAAATACGGGGTGACGTCCAGAACGGCCTTGGCCGTGAACGTGACGCAGGCGGGGAGCGTCTGAACGGCGCGGACTCGTCCGTGCACGTCCACGCATTCTTTAGCCCATTTGACCAATCGCACATGTCCGCTCACCAGACCCATACTCGCAGGCGCACGGCGTTCATCCGGAGCGCAGCAACTGAGGGTTTTTCATGAGTGATGGCAAGGACGCGAGTTCGTGCGAGCACGAACTTCACGGCGATCGGGACGAGCCGGAAGGCGTGGACGGAGAGGGTGCCGACCGCGAGGAGCCCTCTGGCTACGAACCGCTCTGACTCCGCCCCCACCCCGACCGAAGGGTTGTCTGTTCATGATAAGACGTGGGCGCTTGCGCGCTCCTGTTTCGTTCCTTATAGCCGCCTGCCTAGGCCTGTTCGCCGCGGCCCAGGTTCCCGCCATCGCGGCCGATCCGGCGGCTGGGGCCCAGAAACCCACCGCCGCCGTCCCGGCGCAGGTGGCACGGCAGGCAGAAAAGGACGCTGCTGCGGCGCGGCAGGACAATAAGCCCTCGCCGGCGAAAATCGCCGGCCTGGTTCACCGCTACGCGCCCGCCGACTGCAACACCCCGAAGCCGAAGAAGCACACCGCGAGCTGCCAGGCGTTGGTGCGGACGACGTCCGACCAGCGCGTCATGGTCAGGGCGGCCGGACCGCCGGCCACGGCGTTGACTCCCGCGGACATCCAGTCCGCCTACCGCCTGCCGGCCACCGGCCAGGGCCAGACCGTCGCGATCGTGGACGCTTATGGATATGCCGACGCGGAGGCCGATCTCGGCAAGTACCGCGAACAGTTCGGGCTGCCCGCGTGCACCACGGAGAACGGGTGCTTCCGCAAGGTCGACCAGCGAGGCGGCGTCAACTATCCGCGGGACGACAAGGGATGGTCGCTGGAGACCGCTCTCGACCTCGACGCGGTCTCGTCGGCATGCCCCGCCTGCCACATCCTGCTGGTCCAGGCGGACAGTGCGAGCGTGGGCAACCTGGGTACCGCCGTCAATACCGCGGTGGAGCTCGGCGCCAAGTTCGTGTCCAACTCGTACGGTCTGGCGGACGCGAGTGCGTCCGACCTGAGCGGCGCCGACTACGACCATCCCGGTGTGGTGGTCACCGCATCGTCCGGCGACACCGGCAACGAGGTCATCTGGCCGTCCTCCGACCCGAATGTCGTCGCCACCGGCGGTACGCTGCTGACCCGTGCCCCCGGCGCCGCGCGTGGCTGGACGGAGAGCGCCTGGTCCGGCGCCGGCAGCGGCTGCTCCACCTTCGAGCCGCAGCCGGACTACCAGAGCGGATCGGCGACGAACTGTCCGCGCAGAGCCACCGCAGACATCTCCGCGGTCGCCGACCCGCAAAGCGGCCTGGCGGTGTACAACTCGCTCAACGACGGCTGGCTCCAGGTGGGCGGCACGAGCCTGTCGTCGCCGCTGATCGCCGCGATGTACGCACTGGCGGGAACCCCGGCTGCGGGTACGTACCCGGTGACCTACCCCTACGCCCACCAGACCAAGGGCCTCTTCGACATCACCGAGGGCGTCAACGGCGCCTGCGGCGACGTGCTGTGCGAGGCCGGACCCGGCTGGGACGGGCCCACCGGACTCGGCACACCGGACGGCGTCTCCGCCCTCGTCCCGGCTCCGTCCGGGGTCGTGAACGGCCGCGTCACGGACCGGACGACGGGTAAGCCGCTCGCAGGGGCGACCGTCACGCTGACGGACAAGGCCGACCAGTTCCTGTCTCACGCCAAGACGGACAGCGCAGGCGCCTACCGCGTCACCGTCCCAGCCGGCACCTACGACGTGTCGGTGTCGCTCTTCGGTTACGGGACCGGCACCCGTAGCGGGATCGCCGTGACCGCCGACCACACCGCCACCGCGGACATGGCGCTGACGAAGACACCGAACCACAAGGTGACAGGCAAGGTGACCGACGGGTCCGGGCACGGCTGGCCGCTCTACGCCAAGATCACTATTGACGGTTACCCGAACGGGGCGGTGTACACCGACCCGAAGACCGGCGCCTACTCGGTGGACCTGCCCGAACAGGCCGACTACACGATGCACCTCACGCCGGTCTATCCCGGATACAGCTCGTCGGACTCCACGATCAAGATCGGTACGGGCGACGTACAGCACAACATCTCCGTGGCCGCGGACCTCGAGCAGTGCAACGCGCCCGGATTCGCGTACCCCGCACAAGCCTCCTTCGAGGGCTGGACCACGGATCCGAAGTACGGGTGGACCGTCACCAACAAGGACCCCTCCGCACTCGGCTGGCAGTTCGACGGGTCGTGGAACGTCATCGGCGACGCGGGCTTCGCGGTCGCCAACCCGTTCGGCAACGACGGCAAGGCGCAGGACACTGCTCTGATCTCGCCGCCGTTCGACCTGACCGGGCAGAAGAATGCCGACCTGCGGTTCAATGTGGCTTCCTTGCTGCCGGCGGGCTCCGAGGCGGACGTGTCCGTCACCACCGACGGCGGCGCAACCTGGACGCGGGTGTACAAGGGCGAGTCCGAGTTCTTCGGACACGTCGAGGTCCCGCTCACCCAGGCACTGGGCCATCGCAATGTCCAGGTCCGCTTCCACTTCAGCGGCGACGGCCAGTCGATCTTCGAGGTGTCCAGTGTGTCGGTCGGCCAGTGCCGGACACTCGGCGGCGGGCTGATCCAGGGCAGCATCAGTGACGCCAACACCCATCAGCCGATCAACGGCGCCACCGTCAAGGACACTTCCGCCGGCGCCGCGGACATGTATGCCACCGCGGTCAGCACCGCCACCCCGAACGACCCCACCCTGCCTGACGGCTTCTACTGGCTGTACAGCTCGAAGGCCGGGCAGAACACGCTCACCACGACCGCTCCGCGGTACGTGACGGACAAGGCGACCGTCACTGCCTCCGACACGGTGCACACCAACAGCCCCGCGCTGCAGGCCGGACGGTTGAAGGTCGCGCCCGGAAAGGTGTCGCTGAACACCACGCTGGGCGGCAAGGTGAGCCAGGACATCACTCTCACCAACACCGGACACGCGCCGCTCAAGCTCACGGTGGCCGAGCAGAACGCCACCACGTCTGAAGCCGCAACGAAGCCGGCCGCCGCAGACGGGTCGTGGCAGACGCTGCCCGACCACCCCGAGCCGGTCAGGGGCAGCGTCGTCGGTTCGTACCAGGGCAAGACGTACTCAGTCGGCGGAATGGACAAGATGTGGGGAGGACACGCACTCGGGCACGGTTACGTATACGACCCGGCCGCCCAGTCCTGGTCGCGGATCGCCGACCTGCCGCAGCCGCGGAACTCCGCCACGGGCGCGTTCGTGAACGGCACACTGTACGTGGCCGGCGGCTTCGGCTACGACGCGAGCGGGATCATCGGGTGGAAATCCACCACCTACGCGTACCACCCGAACAGCGACAGCTGGTCACGGGTGGCGGATCTCCCGCAGGTACTGGCTGGTGCCGCCGTCGCGGTACTTGACGGCAAGCTCTACGTGATAGGAGGAGTCACGGCCGACGGGTCCTCGAGTTCGACCGTTTACCGCTACGACCCGGCTCGTAACACCTGGAGCCGGATCGCCGACTATCCGGTCGCCGTGAACGCCGGCGGATGCGGCGGGATCGACGGCGGCATCGTGTGCGCGGGCGGCCTGAACGATTCGGACGGGCACGTCACTGCCTTGGCGAACACGTACATCTACCACCCGAAGACCGACACCTGGACGCGGGCCACCGACATGCCGCACACCCAGCTCTACGGGGCGTACAGCTCCGCCAACGGTCAACTCCAGGTCGTCGGGGGCGTGGACTATCCTCCGTTCGGCGTGGCGGCGTTGACCCACCGCGCCATGCAGTACGACCCGGTGGCCAATGTCTGGACCGACCTGCCCAGCGCGCCCGAAGCGGTCGCCGATGCCGGGCGTGGCACCGGCTGTGGGCTTTCCCAGATCGGCGGGACGGCTGATGTGTTGGGGATATCCACCACCACCGGCGCAGCGATGCTGACCGGGTTCGACCAGTGCGGCGGCGACGACGTCAGCTGGCTGTCGCAGGACAAGACGACCGTGACACTGAAGCCCGGTCACTCCACTCGGGTCCGGGTCACCGCAGATGCCAAGGTCCTCGCGGCCCCCGGCGGGTACGCGGCCACGCTGTCCATGATCACCGACACGCCGTACGTGTACCAGCCCGTCCCGGTCACCTTGAAGGCGACCGCCCCCGCCTCCTGGGCGGAGATCTCCGGCACGGTCACCGACGCGGCCACGGGCAAGATCCTCCCCGGAGCGACGGTTGCCCTGTCACACGCGGGCAAGCACCTCATCACGGTCACGACCAACAGCCGTGGCGTGTACGACGTGTGGCTGAAGGCGACCGCGCCGACCATTACCGTCACCGATGACGGATACGGCAAGCGCAGTAAGAAGGTGAGCATGAAGCGCGGCAGCCTGACGAAGGCCGACTTCGCCCTGCCGAGCAGCTGACCGACGCCCCGGCGTTCCGGTATGCAGACCACGGACGTACCGAAATGCCGACGCACACAGGGGACGTCCCCGCCGGAGACCTCCGGCGGGGACGTCCTCGCACCCGCCTCGAATCGGACAGGTCATCGCGACGATTGCAGCAGGACTTCTTCATCAGCGCTGGTCAACGGCTTGGGCGTGGAGAGTTTTGCGGGCTCGAATGGGGGTGGGACGGTCTTTGGCGGACCGTCGTGCGAACGTGTGGCCGCGCTGCTTGTAGTGGCAACGGCGGGCGCGTGCTTGGTGGCGGCGACGCCGGTAGGAGGACGTCAGTGCGTAGTCGCGTCCTGAGCCTTCTGCCACTCGGGCGAGCTTGCCGCCAGGTTGCTAGGACCTAGGGGCCCGCGGGGTGACGATGCCTGTGCCGGGAGCGGACGGTTCACGGTGTCGTGGCCACCAGGCAGGGAGCACGCCATGTATGCAGGGCGAAGGACGGTACTCACGGCAGGTGCGGCGGGCGCCGCCGGGCTGGTGGCCGCTTGCGGCTCGTCCGGGGACCGGGGCGGGAGCACGGCATCCGCTCCGGAGACCTCCCGGGGCGCGACGCCGAGCACCGGGGCAGGCGCGGCGAGTGCCGCGGGTTCCGTACCGGGAGGAGAGGCTCTCGCCAAGACCTCGGACATTCCGGTCGGAGGCGGCAAGGTCTTCGCGGAGCAGGAGGTCGTGGTGACCCAGCCCAAGGAGGGCGAGTTCAAGGGCTTCTCCGCCATCTGCACCCACATGGGGTGCACCGTCGCCGAGGTCAGCGATGGCACCATCAACTGCCCCTGCCACGGCAGTCGGTACAGCATCACGGACGCTGCGGTCGTGGCCGGTCCCGCGCCGCAGCCGCTGGCTGCCGAACGGATCACCGTCACCGGTGACACCATTCGGCTCGGATGACACCCTTTTGGACCAGTTCCTGGCGGATCTGGCTGTGGGGCTCAGTGTCATCGACGACGCCTCGCCGGCGAGCGAGATCAGTTTCCACCTTGAGCAGGCCCGTGACGCATTGCAGACAGCCCAGCGACTGCTACCGCCCCCGGCGGCGAACTCGTTCGTCTCGGCGGGGGACGGTATCTCGGGCGCGACCGCAGCTGTCAACGCGGTGCGTGACGTCATCGAGAGCCACCACGGGCCCAATCGGGTTCCGCTGACCGCTCATGCCTACGCCTTCAGCACACGTCCCGCTCGCGACTACCTCGCCCGACGGTCCGCCGAACTGGCGTGGGTGGCAAACCGGATGGCTCTCGTCCTGGGACAGGGCATCGAGGACCCTGGTGTCGAAGCAGCCTTCGTCGATGTTCGGTCTTCACTGGCCAAGGCTGCAGTCTTCGGCCGGGAGGGGACCCGGAACGCCGACTGAGGGATCGCGGCCTTCTCGCTCGCACTGCCCGTCGAGCCGGTGCAGGCCTACCGGAGCCCTTTCTCGCCCTTGGTCGCCCGGGAGGGCCCCAGGCGACCCCGCGCAGCCCAGCAAGGTCGGTTGCTTCACCGCTGATGGCCTCGGGCAGCGCGTGTCAGCGTAAGGCGGGTGCATCGGCCCTTTACGGGGCACCGCGGTGAAGGATCGGGCGCCGGCGTGGAGCTGCAGTTCGCACACCAGATTGTTCATTCGAACATCAGCGTGGTAGAAATCGGTCATGGGTGTCGCCAATCGTTTGGACCTGACCCTGCGCTTGGTGCAGGGCTCCGACCGGGTTTCCGTGTCGGAGCTCTCCCAGCGCCTGGGTGTGTCGGAAATGACCGTGCGCAGGGACCTGGATGCGCTGGAAGGGCAGGGTCTGGTGCGCCGCGTGCACGGCGGAGCCGTGGCGACGCGCTCGCGGGCGGAGGACGCGGGATTCTTGGCGCGGGAGCCGTGGCAGGCCGCTACCAAGGACCGCCTGGGCGCCGCCGCGGCCGCGCTCGTGGAACCCGGATCGCGGGTACTGCTGGACGCAGGGACCACGACGGTGCACGTTGCCGAGCATCTGGCGGCCCGGGCGCCGCTGACGATCGCCGTGCTGAGCCTTCAGGCCGCGGTGTGCCTGGCCGACCGGCCCGGGATCGAGCTCCTGGTCGTGGGCGGCCGCTCCCGTCCTGGCGAGCGTTCCTTCGTGGGCCCGCTGGCGCTGCGCACGCTGGAGTCCTTGGCCTTCGACTGCTTCGTGATGTCCATCGGTGGTGTGCACGCCGAGCACGGCTGGTCGGAGTTCTCGCTGGACGATGCCGCTGTCAAACAGGCGGGACTCGCCCGGGCCGCCCGTACCGTCGCGGTGGCGGACGCGACCAAGCTCGGCGTGCGCGCGTTCAGCCGGGTCGCCCCCCTCGATGCCGTGCACCGTTTCGTCACCGACAGCGCCGCCGAAGACGGCCGTGCGCACCCCGGCGGTCCGCAGACGCTTGACGCCCTGCGCGAGGCGGGCGTCGACACTGTCCTCGCCTGAACCTTGTCCCCGCCCCTACTGAGGAGTGTTCCATCGTGGCCACCGATCCACGCTCGCTGATGGTCCTCGTCGCCGGTCCCTACCGATCGGGTACCGGCGACGACCCGCACAGGCTTGAAGCCAACGTCCGGGCGATGAATCAGACCGCTCTCGTCCTCTTCCGCGCCGGGCACCTCCCCGTCACGGGCGAGGCCCTGGCCCTGCCGCTTCTGGAGACCGCGGGTAGCACCCGGCCCGGCGATCCGCTTTTCCGCGAGATCTTCCACCCCGTCGCCGAGCAACTGCTCACCCGCTGCGACGCCGTTCTGCGGATCGGCGGCCCTTCCGAGGGAGCGGACCGGATGGTTGCCCAGGCCCGCGCCCAGGGCAAGTACGTCTACACCAGCCTCACCGACGTGCCGGCCGCCCGATGACCGCCGGCCTCGATACCCCCGACCGCCGCGGACGCACCGGCCTGGATCAGCACGGCCGCGACCTGGACGGCAATCCGCACGTGCGGATCCGCGAAGTGGAGGTGCTCTCCTGCGACTGGTATGTCCTGCGCAGGACCACCTTCGACTACCAGCACAGTGACGGACACGTCAGCCGCGAGCAGCGCGAGACCTACGACCGCGGCGACGGGGCGACCATCCTGCTCCACAACGCCGACCACCGCACTGTGCTGCTCACGCGCCAGTTCCGCCTCCCCGCCTACGTCAACGGTCACCCCGACGGCATGCTCCTGGAAACCGCCGCCGGGCTCCTCGACGGCGACAGCCCGCACGAAGCGATCCGCCGCGAAGCAGCCGAAGAGACCGGACACGTCATCGGCACTCCCGAGCACGTCTTCGACGTCTACATGAGCCCCGGCTCCGTCACCGAACGCCTGCACTTCTACGCCGCCCCCTACGACCCGGCGGACAACCCCACCGGGGGAACCGGAATCGCCGCCGAGGGTGAGGACATCACCACCGTCGAACTCCCCTTCGCCGACGCACTCGACATGGTGCGCAACGGCGTGATCGCCGATGCCAAAACCATCATGCTGCTCCAATGGGCAGCCCTCGACGGCCCGTTCCGACAGGCTGACCCACTCACCCACCGGAGCTGAGACAGGCCCCCTGGTCCGGCTGACGGGTTCGGCTTCCAGCGCGAAGTGCGGTGCACGGACAACCCCGGTCGTCGGCAGGTTCTCATTTCGCAACGGGATCGAAACCGGTGGCGATCGGCTCTCGCGGTGCCGGGATGGAGCGGCTTACTTCCCGCTGTCCTCGGCAAGGGTGTGCGCGACAAGTGCGTTTGCGTGACCGTGCCCGAGCCCGTGTCCGGTTTTGAGCCAGGAGACGAGTTCCATATGCCGGGTCAAGGGCGAGGAGCGGATGATGTCCTTCCACTCTGCTATCGGGCGGCCGTACTTCTTCTCGATCGAAGGGAAGTAGCCGGCAGGGCCCTTCACGGTTTCCGTCATGTCGCAGTGTCCCATCCCTCGGCGCAAAACGATCTTGTGGCGTTGATGCCCTCTGCTTGTACGACCGGAGGCGTCAGGCGAAGTAATCGGTCGGACGAAAGTGACCTGCGCCACTTTCGATCTTGCGTGACTTCCCTGCCCCACGCCGACCGGAACGATCTGAACGTTCGGCCGTCGCGCGACAACCGGCGCGGTGAACGCTCAGGGGCGACCCGGGCCGTGCCGGCCGGTCGAAGCGGGTTTCCGCCCAACGGAAGCATGGCTGGTCCTGGCGATGCGTATGCGGCAGGATCCCGAACTCATGACCCCACGGCAGTCCCGTCCCACACACCTCGCCAACCTCGACCTCAACCTCCTGGTCACGCTCCGCGCACTGCTGCGTGAGCGGAACGTCACCCGCGCCGCCCGGAACCTCGGCGTCACCCAGCCGGCCGTCAGCGCTTCGCTGTCCCGGCTGCGCCGGCACTTCGCGGACGAGCTGCTCGTCAGGGTCCAGGGCGCCTACGTACTGACGCCGCTCGCCGCGCAGCTTGCCGGACAGGTCGAGACGGTGTGTGCTGCCGCGGAGCGGCTCTTCGCGACGGGCACGGCGTTCGACCCGGCCACCACACAGCGGGAGTTCACGCTGCTGATGGCCGACTATCCGGCGACCGTTCTCGGCCCCGCGCTCTCGCGGCTGTTCGACAGTGATGCACCGCACGCGGCGCTTCATCTCCAGCTCGTCCGGGAGACTCTGGGCAGCGGTGCGGGCGACACGATTCGCCTCGTCGACGGTCTGGTGTCCCCGTCTCTGGGCCACTTTCGCACCCCGGGGGTCGGGTCGGTACCGCTCTTCCGTGACCGGTGGGTCTGCCTGCTGTCCGCCTGTCATCCGCTTTGCGAGGCCGGGGCATTCCGCATCGAGGACCTGGCACGGTTGCCGTGGGTGGTGCCCTACCACCGGGACGACGGCTACCCCTCGGCCGCTCCGGCGACCCGGCAGCTGACCGCACTGGGCATCCGGCCGCGGATCGCTGTACGAGTGGAGAGCTACCGTGCCGTACCCGACTTCATCGCCGGCACGCGGAGGGTGGCGCTCATCCCGGAGCGGCTCACCGCACGGCTGCCGTCGGCTCACGGGCTGCGCACGGTCGACTGCCCGGTACCGCTCGACTCGCTCGAGGAGCACCTGTGGTGGGACGCGAGCCACGACGAGGACCCGGCGCACAGCTGGCTGCGTGAACTGGTGGCCCGGGCAGCGGACAGCCTCGGACCATAAACGCCATTGATGCCACCCAGCCGAACGCTCTATTGACCTGGGCATTCCCTCCGCGGAACAGGGCTTCCTAATGTGCCGGGCAAGCAGTGAGCCGACTGCGGCACAGCCCTCTCGCACAGGAGATCTCCATGCCCCATGCCCTGACCGAGCTGAAGGTCCACACCGTCACCAAGCCGGCCGGCACAGCGAGCCATCAACTCGACGCCGATGTCTGCGTGGTGGGGGCGGGCGTCTCCGGAATCTCCGCCGCGATCGAGAGTGCGCAGCTCGGGCGGGACGTCGTCCTCGTCGACAGTCTGCCCGTGCTCGGCGGGCAGATGGTGAACTCGCTGATCGGGCTGTTCTGCGGGGTGTACGGCAACGGGCCCGGCTACCGGCAGCTCACCCACGGCATCTTCGACTGGATCTTCGCCGACCTGGAGGCTTCGTGCGATCTGCACGTCAACCGCGGCCACACCATCACCGTCACCTATGACGAGGTGGCGCTGGGCCGGTGGGTGGAGCGGCGGATCCGGGAGCTGGGCATCCGTGTCGTCCTCGGGGCCTCGATCACCGGTGTGGAGCGGGACGGCCGGCGCATCGCGGCGGTGTCCTTCGCCACCCGGCACGGGGCCGTGCGGGTCACCGCGCCCGGCTTCGTCGACGCCACCGGGGACGCGGCACTTGCCTGGGAGGCGGGGCTGCCCTGCCGCGTACCGGAACGCACCATCTACGGATCGCAGCAGATCGTCCTGGAGCACCTGCACGAGGAACACCAGCCGGGCCGCGAGGAGCTGGCCGAGCACGTCCACGCCAAGGCGGCCGAATGGGGACTCGTCCGCCGCGACGGGCTCGCCTTCTTCTTCCCCGGGCGGAACACCGCCGTCCTCAACATGACTCACATACCGGCCCCGCTCGACCCGGTCGAGGCGTCGGCCGCCCAGCTCGACGGCCGGGAACAGGCCGACCGGGTGGTCGAGTTCCTGCGCGCGGAGTACCCGAAGGCTTTCGGAGAGGCGAAAGTGCGCTCCTACGGCCTCCCGGGAAGGCGGCAGACCCGCTGGATCAAGGGCAGCCACCAGCTGTCACTCGACGAGGTGAGGGCCGGAACCCGCTTCGAGGACGCCGTCGCCCGCACCGCCTGGCCCATCGAGCTGCACGACCGTGCGGACGGGTACGTCTGGGAGACCTTCGACGCCGACCACGTCCACTACGTACCGCTGCGCTCCCTGCTCTCCCCGGACTGCGACAACCTCGTAGCCGCCGGACGCTGCGCCGACGGCGACGCGGCGGCCCTCTCCAGCGTCCGCGTCTTGGGTCCCTGCGCAGCCATGGGGGCAGGCGCCGCCCATGCCCTGGACCTCGCCGGACGCGATGGCAGCGTGCACGGGATCGACCTCGCAGCCCTCCGCGCCCGCCTCGCCGCAAACGTCGACGACTGAGGAGCCGATTCATGACCGCACTCCGCAGCAACTACACCCCCGGAACGTCCCCGTGGGCCGTCCGGCGCGCCCAGTGGCGAGCCCTCGGCCTCACCGACGAGGACATGGCCAAGCCGAAGATCGCCATCGTCAACTCCTCGTCCCAGCTCGCCACCTGCTACAGCCATCTCGACGACATCGCGAGGGCCGCCAAGGAGGCGATCGCCGAGGCCGGCGGCATCGGCTTCGAAATCCGCACCGTCGCCCCGAGCGACTTCATCCACAGCGCCGGCGGCCGCGGCGGCTACATTCTCTCCGCCCGCGACCTGATCACCCATGACATCGAGGCCGCCGTCGAAGGCGCCCAGCTCGACGGCATGCTCACTCTCGCCTCCTGCGACAAGACCGCTCCAGGGCAGCTGATGGCGGCAGCGCGGCTCGATCTGCCGACCATCGTCGTCGGCTGCGGCTATCAGGCCTGCGGCATCTTTGCCGGGCGCCACTGCGACATCGAGGACGTCTTCCTTGCCGCAGGCCACCATGCACAGGGCCGCATCAGCCTGGACGAACTGACCGGCATGAGCGAGAACGCCGTTGCGGGCCCGGGCGTGTGCGCCGGCATGGGCACCGCCAATTCCATGCACATCGCCTGCGAGGCGCTCGGCATGGCGCTGCCCGGCTCCACCCCCGTGCTCGCCAACAGCCCCAGGATGTGGGCCGATGTGCGGGCGGCGGGGCGCCGGATCGTCGACCTCGTACGCGAGGACCTGCGGCCTCGTGGCCTGCTCACCCGCGAGGCCTTCGAGAACGCGGTGACGGTCATGCTCGCCGTCAGTGCGTCCATCAACTCCGTCAAGCACCTGCAGGCGATCGCCGAGGAGGCGGGCACCGGCATCGATGTGTACGGGATGTACGAGCGGCTCGCCGACCGTGTGCCGCTGCTGGCCGCCGTACGGCCGAACGGACCGCACTCCATCGACGAGTTCGAGGCGGCCGGCGGAGCAGCAGGGACGCTGTGGCAGCTGCGCGAGCTGCTGCATACCGGGGCTCTGACCGTCACCGGCCGCACCCTCGGTGAGGAGCTCATAGAAAGGCAGCCCACGGACCCCGAGGTGATCCGGCCGCCGGAGCGGGCGCTCGGCCGCAGACCCACGATCGTCCTGGTCCGCGGCTCGCTCGCACCGGCCACCGGAATCGTCAAGCTGGCGGTCGACGAGGAGCGTCCGCCGTCGTTCACCGGAACGGCCAAGGTGTACGACAGTCCGCAGGACGCGCTTGCCGGGTTGCGTGCCGGAGATGTGCTGCCGGGGCAGGTGCTGGTGCTGCGCGGTCTCGGGCCCAAGGGCACTCCGGGCATGGGCATGGCGTCGCGGCCCGTCTTCGCGCTCGACGGGGCCGGGCTGACCGGCAAGGTCGCCGTCGTCACCGACGGACAACTCTCCGGTCTGGTCAACAAGGGCATCGTCGTCGGCGAGGTCTCCCCGGAGGCCGCCGACGGCGGGCCGCTGGCCCTGGTCCGGGACGGCGACACGATCTCCATCGACCTCACGACCCGGCGCGCAGACCTCCTCGTACCGGAGGAGGAACTGGCCACCCGCACCCCCTGGACCCCGTGCGCGGAGGCCGAGCGCGGATGGCTGTCCGTCTACCTGCGGACGGTCCGCCCGCTCCAGGAAGGCGCGGTACTCACCCCGCGCACGCCCAGGGAAGGAACCACGAGCGCATGAAGCTCAACGACACCGACAAGGCCATGCTCGACGGCGCAGAAGGACCCGCCGTCGCGGCAGCCATGGACCTCCTCGTCCGCTACGGGAAGGCTCTGGACGCCGAGGAGCTGTGCGACGTGCGGAACGTCGCGGGGACGATGACCCAGCCCTCGCCCGCCAAAGCAGAGCTCGTACGGGAAGGGGGCTGGCACAAGGCCTACGCCGTGCTCAACCTCGACAGTGACGGCGACTTCACCATCCCCGACATGAAGGTGCCCACCTGCCAGCTCCAGCAGAGCTTCGGCCCCGACGCCGAGGGCGTCGCCCCCTACCCGAAGGAACTCGTCGCGCTGCAGTCCGACGCCGAGGCGTTCTACAGCCGCAAGGGCGTCAACATCCTCGCCACCTGCACGCCGTACCAAGTGGGCAACATCCCCGTGCGCGGCGAACATCTGGCCTGGATGGAGTCCTCGGCGGTCGTCTACGCCAACTCGGTGGTGGGCGCCCGCACCAACTGCGAGGGCACCGCCTCCACCGGAGCGGCCTCGCTCACCGGCCGCATCCCCTGCTGGGGCAACCACCGCACCGAGAACCGGATCGGCACCCACCACGTCGACGTCCGCACACCGGTGGCGGGGCCACTCGACTGGGGCATGCTCGGCTACTTCGCGGGCGGCCTCGTCCAGGAGGAACGCCCGGTCGTCACCGGCGCGCTGGCCCGGCCCGACCTGCTCGACCTCAAGCACTTCGGCGCGGCCGCCGCATCGTCCGGCGGGGTCGAGATCTACCACCTTCCCGGCATCACTCCGGAAGCCCCGAGTCTCGAGGCGGCGTTCGGCGGCCGGCGGATCCCCGAGGCCGTCCCGTACGGGGAACGCGAACGCCGTGCCGTCTATGAGGACCTCAACTCCCAGGGCACGAGCCCGGACGTGGACTTCGTCCTCCTCGGCTGCCCGCACGCCTCGCTCGACCAGGTCCGCGACACCGCCCGGCTGCTGGAGGGGCGCCGGCTGAACTCCGGCACCCAGTTGTGGCTGATGGTGCCGCGAGCGCTGCGCACGACCGCCGACCGCAACGGCTGGACGCAGACCATCGAGCGCGCAGGCGGCCGTGTCCTCACCGACTCCTGCCCCGCCATGTCCCGCTCCGCGCCGCCCGGCACGAAGGTCTTTGCCACCGACTCGGCGAAGCAGGCCCACTACCTGCCCGCGATCCTCGGCATCGAGGCCTGGTTCGGCACGCTCGCCGACTGCATCGACGCCGCTGTCACCGGCGTCTGGAAGGGAGACCTGCGATGAGCGACGCCGTCGTCCTGCGGGGGCGGACCGTCGTCCCCGGCCTCGTGGAGGGCGAGGCACTCGTATCGTCCGAGACGGTCTCCGGATGGGGCGGCATCGACCCGGCCCGCGGCATCGTCATCGAACGCCGACACCCGCTGTACGGTCAGTCCTTCGCCGGGAAGATCCTGGTGTTCCCGGGCGCCAAGGGTTCCTCCGGATGGGCGGGCTTCTTCCAGGCGACCCGGCTCGCCGGCACCGCCCCCCTCGGCATGATCTTCGTGACGACGACCACCAAGGCCGCTCTCGGCGCGGTCGTCACCCGCGTACCCACCGTGACCGGCCTGGACCAGGACCCGCTGACCGTCATCCGCACAGGCGACCGGGTCCGCATCGATGCCGACCACGGCACCGTCACCGTGCGCCCCGCACCGATCCCGCACACCACCATGCACCCCTCAGCGACGAGGAGCTGTCCATGAGAGCCGCACCATCCGTTGTGGAACTGGCCCCGATCGTCGAGCGGCAGCGCGCGAGCCGCTCATGGCTGCTGATGTACGCCGTCTGCTGCCTGATCACCTTCCTGGACGGCTTCGACTTCCAGATCCTGTCGTTCGCCGCCACCGACATCCGGAAGGATTTCGCGCTCACCGAGACCCAGCTCGGCACCCTCGGTACGGTCGGCCTCTTCGGCACCATGATCGGTGCTTTGATCATGGGTTATCTGGCCGACCGGATCGGCCGCCGTCCCATCATCGCCCTCTCGGTCGTCGGCTTCGGCCTCTTCATGCTCGGCTTCGCCTATGCGGACACCTACGGACACCTGGTCGCCCTGCGGTTCGTCTCCGGGCTCTTCCTCGGCGGGGTCCTCCCACTGACCTGGGCCCTGGCGGCCGAGTACGCGCCGAAGCGGTTCCGGGTGACCGCTGTGTCGATCATCATGGCCGGCTACACCCTCGGCGGCGCCGCGGGCGGGCCCGTCTCCAACTGGCTGGTTCCCGAACACGGTTGGCGCTCGGTGTTCGTCGTCGGCGGTGTCTGCTCCCTGCTCACCGTCTTTGCGATGCTGGCGCTGTTGCCCGAGTCGGTGAAGTTCCTGGCGCTGAAGGCCCGCCCTGGCAGCGATGAGCGCATCGCCCGCATCCTGGCCCGCCTCCAGCCGGACCTGGCCATCGAGCCCGGAACCCGCTTCACCACCGGCGACCCGCAACAGGCCGACCACGGCAAGCGGTTCACCCCCGCCCAGCTCTTCCGCGGCCACCTCATGGGCATCACACCACTGCTGTGGCTGGTCTATCTGCTCTCCTCGGCGCTGATCTACTTCATGGTCTTCTGGACCCCGATGATCAACGAGCGGATGGGCTTCAGCGTGAGCGCCGCCGCCACCATCGCGGCATGCGCGAGCGTCGCGGGCGCCGTCGGGCAGCTGTTCATCAGCAGGTTCGTCGACCGCAAGGGCGCGGGCACCATCCTGTGGATGCCCCTCGCAGCCGTCGTCTGCATGCTGGTTCTGGGCACCGGCGCGCTCGTTCCGGCCGTCTATGTCGCCTTCGTCATCGGCGCCAAGATGTTCATCAACAGCGGCCATGGCGGCATCACCAGCATCGCCGGCACGTTCTACCCTACGGCGATCCGCGCCAACGGTGCCGCCTGGGCGTCCTCCGTCGCCAAGGTCGGTGCCATGGCCGGACCGTGGCTCGGCGGTGTCATTCTCGATGCCGGCCTCGGGGCACGCGGAGCGTTCATCGTGTTCTCGGTCTGTCCGGCGGTGATGGTGCTCGTGCTGTTCGCGCTCGGCCGGGTCCAGCGCAGACTGCCGGCCGAGGCCGAGGGTGCGCTGTCCGCGGAGCTGCCCGCGACCGGTGTGGCGGCCGCGAGGCCGGCGGTCCAGATCTGACAGCGAGTCCGTTCACCCTGCCCGGGGCCGGGCGGCGGCAGCGCCACGGGCTGCGCTCCCGGCCGGCCTTGGCGGGTCCGGTCCGCAGACGGCGGCCTGCGGTGCGCGGGGAGCACGCGGACATCACCGCGGTCGTGGAAGACCCTGAACCACCCGGCGCCGGACTTCCGTTCAACGGAAGGCGCCCTGTCCGCGGGCCCGCGCCTGCAGCACTCTGGGAACCGTTCCGCCCGGCCCGCAGGCAGCAGGGCAACGGCATCCGAAACCCGCAATTCGTCTACGCGTTCGGGCCCACCTGAACGCAAGGGAGATGACGATGACGACGACGTCATTCGCGCGCAACCAGTGGTACGTGGCCGCCTACGGCAGCGAGATCGGTCGGGAGCTGTTCACCCGCACCATCTGCGGCGAGTCGATCCTCTTCTGGCGCACCGAGGCGGGCGAGGTCACCGCCATGGCGGACCGCTGCGTGCACCGCCGTTTCCCGCTCTCCGAGAAGCCGAGCCGGCTGGACGGCGACACGGTCGTCTGCGGCTACCACGGTTTCACCTACGGTGCGGACGGCGTGTGCGTGAGCGTGCCCGGACAGAAGCGCGTGCCGCGCACCGCCCGGCTCACCTCCTACCCCGTCACGGAGCAGGACTCCTTCGTGTGGGTGTGGATCGGCGACCACGACCAGGCCGACAAGACATTGATCCCCCGCGCCCCCTGGCTGGACTCGCCCGACTACACCACCGTCTGCGGCATGGAGCCGCTGGCGGCCCGCTACGGCCTTCTCGTCGACAACCTGCTCGACCTGTCCCACGAGACGTACCTGCACGGCGGCTACATCGGCACGCCCGAGGTCGCCGAGACCCCGATCACCACCGCGGTCGACGACAAGGCGGGCATCGTCCACGTCAGTCGGCACATGGACGACGCGGCCTGCCCGCCGTTCTACTCCGAGTCCACCGGCATCACCGGCCGCATCACGCGATGGCAGGACATCGAGTACCACGCTCCCTGTCTCTACCTTCTGCACTCCCGCATCGCCCCCGTCAGCACGCCGGGCCCGCACGCCGACGGCAGCGATCCGGACGCCTTCCACGTAGAGGTCGTCTACGCCATCACCCCCGAGACCGAGCACAGCACCCACGACTTCTGGGCCGTGGCACGCGACTTCGCCCTGGAGGACGAGAAGGTCTCCGACTTCCTGCGGGAGAACAATCGCACCGTCGTTCTCCAGGACGTCGTCGCACTCGACAAGCTGGAGCAGGTCATCGCCTCCGAGCCGGCCGGGACGCAGGAGCTCAGTATCAACATCGACACCGGTGGCCTGGCCGCCCGGCGCATCCTCGAGCGAATGGTCGAGGCCGGCACCGCCGGATCCGCGGTGGGCGTCCGATGAGCACGCCGCCCACGACGACGCTCGACGGGGAGACGGTGTACCGGATCGTGTGGATCCCCGGCACGGACCGGCTGCGCGGCTGGTGCTGGTGCGGTGAGGACCGGGAGTCCGAGGACCCGGTGGAGTTGTGGGAGTGGCTGCTCGCCCACCCCGACGGGCACCCCGGCCGGCGGGCCGCCCCCGTCCCCGGTGCCACTCCTCACCCCCGCCGGCATGTCGGCGCCTGAACCCACGTACTCAAGGATCCACTGATGACCAGAAGCACCACCGCACCCGAGACCGAACTCGAACTCGTCGTGGCCCGCCGTACCGACGAGGCGGACGGCGTCGTCTCACTCGAACTGCGGCGGGCCGACGGCGCCTCCCTGCCCGTCTGGACGCCCGGCGCGCACATCGACCTCCTGCTTGCACCGGACCTTGTACGGCAGTACTCGCTGTGTTCCTCGCCGGAAGAAGCGGAGGTGTGGCGCGTCGCCGTCCTCCGGGAGAACGACGGCCGCGGCGGCTCCCTCCACGTGCACGACACGCTGGCCGAAGGCGACGCGGTCCGGGTGCGCGGTCCGCGCAATCACTTCCCCCTGGAGCGCGCCGAACGGTACCTCTTCATCGCGGGCGGCATCGGCGTCACACCGATCATCCCCATGCTGGCTGAGGCCGAACGGCTCGGATCATCATGGGAGATGGCGTACGGAGGGCGGACCCTTGCGTCGATGGCCTTCCGTGACGAACTCGTCAAGCGGTACGAGGAGCGGGTGCGGGTCCGTCCCGAGGACGAGTACGGCCTACTAGACCTCGACGCGCTCCTGGGGACCCCGCAGCCGGGCACACTCATCTACTGCTGCGGCCCGGAGCCGCTGCTCAAGGCCGTCGAGGAGCGGTGCGCCGACTGGCCCGACGGCGCCCTGCACCTCGAACGGTTCACACCGAAGGAGCTGCAGGCGCCCCTGCGGGACGGGGCGTTCGATGTCGAACTGGCGCAGTCCGGCATCACGGTGACCGTCCCGCCGGACAAGTCCGTGCTCCAGGTGGTCGAGGAGGCCGGCGTGCAGGTCCTCTCCTCCTGTCAGGAGGGCACCTGCGGCACCTGTGAAACCGGCGTGCTGGCCGGCACGGTCGACCACCGCGACTCGCTCCTCACCCCCGCCGAGCAGAGCAGTCACGACACGATGATGATCTGCATCTCCCGGGCGTTGTGCCCGAGGCTCGTCCTGGATCTGTGACGGCTGCACGGATCGGCGACCGCAGTGCATGCCGTAGTCCGGACGCACGGTGACAGTCCGGAGTCGCCCGACGCCTGCGGTTCCCGCAGGGCACGCCACGGCGAATCGTCGACAGAGTGTTGACGGCCGGGAGATGTCTGCCTAGCTTCTCGGTGAAGTGCCCGGATCCACGGTGGAGCGGAGGGCGTACGACGAGGAGGCCGGCATGCAGCGCAAAGCCTCGGCCGGCAGCTGTTCGGTGACAGCCAGGGCTCTGCAGGTGCTGGAAGCATTCGCTCCGGATCGGTCCGTGCTGCGGCTCGCCGAGATCTCCCGCCACACCGGCCTGCCCCTCACCACCGCTCACCGGCTGGTGAAGGAGCTGGCCGACTGGGGCGCGCTCGAACGCGAGCCGAACGGCGGATATCGCATCGGGTTGAGGCTGTGGGAGATTGCCTCCCTCGCCCCGCGCGGCCTCGGCCTGCGCGAGGCGGCCCTGCCGCACCTCTCCGACCTCGGCCACATCACCCGCGAGAACGTGCAGCTGGCCGTCCGCGAGGAGTTGTCCGTCGTGTACGTGGAGCGCCTCGCGGGCCGCGACGCAGTCCGGGTCCTCACCCGCGTCGGCGGGCGATTCGACCTCGCGTCCACCGGCGTCGGCCTCGTCCTGCTCGCTCACGCCGGCCAGGATGTCCAGGAACAGGTGCTCTCCCGACCGCTCGTCCGGCACACGGAGAAGACCCTCTGCTCCGCGGCCGAGGTCCGCCGCGCTCTTGCCGAGGTGCGCCGCACCGGAGTCGCCGTCAGCGACCGGCAGGTGACCATGGACGCCGTCTCGTTCGCCGCCCCGGTGTACGGGCCGGAGAACGCCGTCGTCGCCGCGGTATCGGTGGTCGCCCACGCGGACGCCGTGAACCCGCACGCCCTCGCCCCTCTGGTGCAGGTCGCGGCGCGCGGCATCTCCCGCTCCCTCGGCGCACGGCTCAGATCCTCGGTCGCCTGACGGAGCCGGGCCCAACAGAGGCTCCGTGCCGCGCCGCGTGATGACGGTGATCTACATGGACGCGGACCTCCGGGTTGCCGAGCCCGCCAACGGCCACCAGGTCGCGGACCGCGGGTGGATGCCGGGTGCGGAGATCGGCGCCATTCCCGACACCCCGCGCAACCCGGTCCTCGTCGACAGCCGGTTGTAGTGGTCGAAGGAGCGCTCGGGGCCGTCGGTGTACCAGCCCCCTCCTGCGTACCACCCCTCGATCCGCTCCAGGCCGCGCTGGATCGCGGCGCGCGAGGCCTCCTCCTCTACGCCCGCGTCGGCGAGAAAACCGCCGACGGTGAGAGGGAAGAGCCACCAGTTGTTGTTGACCGGGGGCTCACCCAGCACGCCGGACAGCCATGCAGCGACGCGCTGTCGTACGCCGTCGTCCAGCCGGTTCCACAGCCACGGCTTCGTCAGCCGCAGTCCGAGCGCGATGGATGCCGCCTCCACCCAGGCCTGGCCGCACTCGGCAGGCAGGGGCCAGGACTCCGCGTCGTCGCGGCCGAGGGTACGCGTGCCCGCGGCGAGCCCGTCCGCGTACTGCTCCAGGACGCCGTGCGGGTCGTCGCCCGCTGCTCCGGCGATGCGGAAGGCGGCGAGCAGAAAGGTGCGGGCGTAGCCTTCGAGGCCGTCGGAGCGCGCCCCCGACCAACTGTGCCTGCCTGGCAGCAGGATGAGTCCGCGGCCCGGCGACGCGTGGCGGTCGACCGCGGCGAGCAGTCCGTCCGCCGTGGCCTCCCAGTGGGCGCGGGACCAGCCGGTGCAGGGGCTTGCCGCGCGGTCCTCGGGCGGGAGCGGCCAGGGGACGGGGGGTGGGCTTGCACGGGGCGACTCCGGTGGGCTGAGAGGGGGAGGGTTGACCGCCCCCGTACCGAACGGTGCGGCGGCGGTGCACGGGCACAGGTCAGACCACGGTCAGCGGGCAGCAGTCCCGCGTCGTCGAACTCGTGCCCGTGTAGACGTCGATGCGGCCGCGTTCGATGGTGAACGTCCCCGCAGGGTCGTTGGTCCAGAAGCCGAGGTCCTGCGCACCGAGACGGAAGGACACGGTGGTGCTCCGGCCCGGTGCGAGGCCGACCCGCTCGAAACCACGCAGTCGGCGCACCGGCTGGGCGATGCCGGCCGCCACGTCGTGGACGTAGAGCTGGACCACCTCGTCGCCCGCCCGCTCGCCGGTGTTGGTGACCGTCAGCGACACCTCGACCGTCTCGCCTCGCTCCAAGGCGTCCCTCGCGATGCTCTCCTGGCTCAACTGCGGCCGTGAGACGGCGAAGGTCGTGTAGCTGAGGCCGTATCCGAAGGGGAAGCGCGGTCCGTCGGCCAGGTCCAGATACTTCGAGACGAACTTCTCCTCCGGCCGTGCCGGGTTGTACGGGCGGCCCGTGCTCTCGTGGTTGTAATAGAGGGGGATCTGACCCACGGCCCGCGGGAAGGTGATGGGCAGCTTGCCCCCCGGGTTGACCGAGCCGAAGAGTACATCCGCGACCGCGTGACCGGCCTCGATGCCGGGGTGCCAGGCCTCCAGTACCGCGGGCGCGGAGTCCAGCCAGTCGCCCAGCACCAGCGGCCTGCCGTTCACCAGCACCACCACGAAGGGCTTGCCGGTCGCGGCGACGGCTGCGATGAGCTCCTCCTGACCCGCGGGCAGACCGATGTCGCTGCGCACGGCCGCCTCACCGCTGAGCTCGGGGTCTTCGCCCACCACCACGACGGTGACCTCGGCGGCTGCGGCGGCGGCGGCCGCCCGGGTCGGGTCCTGACCGGCGTGCGTGACCTTCGTGCCGGGCGCCGCCTCGCGAACGGCGTCCAGGATGCTGACGGAGGGGAACCTGGACGCACCGGGTCCCGCCCAAGTGCCGTGCAGACCGGTGGAGTCGGCGAAGGGGCCGACGACCGCGATCGAGCCGGCGGCAGGGCTCAGCGGGAGGACGGAACCCTCGTTCCTGAGCAGGACCATCGACCGGGCGGCGCTCTCACGGGACGCGGCCCGCGCGGCGGCGGTGGGTTCGGCGACAGCCGCCGACTCGTCGGTGTACGGGTTGTCGAACAGTCCCAGATCGAATTTCAGCTGCAGGATGCGCGTCACCGCATCGTCGAGGCGCTCCATCGTGATCAGGCCGTCGGACAGCAATGCCTCGCCGTGGTCGGCCACGTTCGTGGAGACCATCTCCATGTCGAGGCCGGCGGTCAGCGCGAGCCTGCCCGCGTCGGCGCCGTCCTCGGCGAAGCCGTGTGCCATCAGCTCCTCGACGCCCGTGTAGTCACTGACCACGAAGCCCTTGAAGCCCCACTCCTCCTTGAGGACGGAGTTCATCGTGTGCGCGTTGCCGTGCGCGGGTACTCCGCCGATCGTGTTGAACGCGGCCATGACGGTGGCCACTCCGGCGTCGACCGCCGCCTTGAAGGGCGGCAGGTAGAGGTTGCGCAGCCGCTGCTCGGAGACGTCGACCGTGTTGTAGTCGCGACCGCCCTCGGCGCCGCCGTAGGCGACGAAGTGCTTGGCACAGGCGGCGATCCGGTCCATGCGCGACAGCTCGCTGCCGTCGGCCGGACCCTGGTAACCCTGCACCTTGGCCACCGCGAAGGCGGCGTTGAGATAGGGGTCTTCGCCGCAGCTCTCCGCGATCCGGCCCCAGCGCGGCTCGTGGGTGACGTCCATCATGGGGGAGAAGGTCCAGCGCACACCCTCGGACCGGGCCTCCTTCGCCGACACCTCGGCGTCCCGCCGTGCCACCTCCGGGTCGAAGCTGGACGCCTGGGCCAGCGGGATCGGGAAGGCGGTCCAGAAGCCATGGATGACGTCCAGGCCGAAGAGCAGCGGGATGCCGAGCCGGGACTCCTCGACAGCGATGCGCTGGAGGGAGTTGCTGTGCCGGGCGCCGTGGATGTTGAGCACCGAGCCGAGCAGTCCCGCACGGGCCGCGGCCTCCGTCTGCTCGGTCTGACCACCGCCCGGGCCGGTGTCGCCGGTCCAGGTCAACTGCTGGATCTGACCCAGCTTCTCCTGGACCGTCATCCGGCCGAGCAGGTCCTTCACCTTGTCCTCGTACGCTCGAAGCACGTCGTGACCTCTTTACCTGTTGCCGTATCGCTACCCGTGAAGTTAACGTTTTGCGCGGCATGAATGAAAGCGCATTCATCAACTGCGGACAAGTCCCCGGGCGGAGCCGCTCCACGGATGCCGAGGGAATTGCCGGACTCCACCCCGAAGTCGCTTCCGGAGGCGAACGCATGACGGACAACGATCCGCCCTGGCTGCGGGTCATGAGTTTCAATCTGCATGTCGACTGGCCCGCATCGCCCCACCCCTGGCGCGAGCGGCGGGACGTGGTGGCTCACCTGCTGCGCATGGAGCGGCCCCATCTGATCGGCACTCAAGAGGGGCTCCACGGACCACTGCAGGATCTCGAGGCCGACCTCGGGCCGGAGCACTACGGGTGGATCGGCCAGGGCAGAGAGGGCGGCAGCCGCGGAGAGTTCATGGCCATCGGCTACGACCGCACAAGGCTCCGACCTCTGGAGTACGACCACTTCTGGCTCTCCGGCACCCCGCAGGAGCCCGGCTCCAACACCTGGGGAGGGAGCTGGACCCGGATGGTCACATGGGTGCGCTTCCATGACCTGTCGGGCGGCGGCGAGCTGTTCGCCGCGAACACCCACTTCGACGACGCGAGCGCATACGCGCGGGAGTGCTCCGCCGAGCTCCTCGCCGAACGGCTCAACACGCTCGCGCCCGACGTTCCGCGCATCGTCACCGGTGACTTCAACACACCCGCGGGCGACAGCACCGTACACGCGGCGCTCCTGCCCCGGGCGGATCTCGTGGACACCTGGGAAGCCGCCGAGGAACGCGGCCCGGCCCACGGCACCTTCCACGACTACCGGCCGCCGGTCCCGGGCGGCGACCGCATCGACTGGATCCTCGCGTCCCGCGGCACCCGAGTGCGCCGTGCCACGCTCAACGACTTCGCACCGAACGGCCGTTACCCCAGCGACCATCTGCCCGTACAGGCACTCCTGCGCACCGCATGCTGATCCCACGCCCGTCACCCCGACCCGCGAAGGAGCCCACCGCCATGATGTCCCCCCGCCCCGCCACCGAATGGCTCGCCGACGCCGTCCTGTACCAGATCTATCCGCAGAGCTTTGCCGACTCCAACGGTGACGGCATCGGAGACTTCGCCGGAATCGAGGCCAGGCTGGACCATCTCGCCTGGCTGGGCGTGAACACCGTCTGGTTCAACCCGTGCTTCGCCTCGCCGTTCCTCGACGCGGGCTACGACGTCAGCGACTACCTCACCGTCGCGCCGCGCTACGGCACCAACGACGACCTCGCCCGCCTCACCGATGCCGCGTCGCGCCGCGGCATCCGCGTACTGCTCGACCTGGTCGCAGGCCACACTTCGGACCAGCACCCCTGGTTCACAGCTTCGGCCGACGACCCGTCCGACGACCGCTACATCTGGGCCGACCCGGCGGACCCGGCCGCACTGCCGGAAGGATTCGTGGCCTCGCCGGGCACCCGGCCCGGCTTCTACCTGCCGAACTTCTTCGATTCCCAGCCCGCCCTCAACTTCGGCTACGCCCGCATGCACGAGGCTGAACCCTGGCGTCTGCCCGTCGACGCCGAGGGACCGCGCGCCAACCGCCAGGCCCTGCGCGAGATCATGGACCACTGGCTGACCCTCGGCCTGTCCGGATTCCGCGTCGACATGGCGGCCTCCCTCGTCAAGGACGACCCCGGCCAGGCGCAGTCCGCCGCGGTCTGGCGGGAACTTCGCAGCTGGCTGGATGCCAAGCATCCGCAGGCGGCGCTGCTCTCCGAATGGGGGGACCCCGCAACGTCCGTCCCGGCCGGCTTCCACGCCGACTTCTTCCTGCAGTTCGGCCCCAAGGACGACGGGCTCGCACTGCGTTCCCTGTGGAACAACTTCGAGGGCACCGTCAGCGAGCAATGGCAGCCGCAGGCGCCCTACTTCGACGCCGAGGGCAAGGGCTCCCCGCGCACCTTCCTCGCCGACTGGCGCGACGCGACAGACGCCGTCGGTGACGCCGGCTTCATCTCCCTGCCCACGGCCAACCACGACTTCTCCCGGCTGGCCTGCGGCCCGCGTACCGCCGAACAGTTGCCCGCCGCCTTCGTCTTCCAGCTCACCTGGCCCACGCTGCCCGCGATCTACTACGGCGACGAGATCGGCATGCGCTACGTGCCCGGCCTGCCCGGGCACGAGGGCAGCCGGCTCGGCCCCCGCTACAACCGAGCCGGCTCCCGAACCCCCATGCAGTGGGACGACTCGCCGAACGCGGGCTTCTCCACCGCGCCCGCTGACCGCCTCTACCTCCCCGTCGACCCGGACCCGGGCCGTCCGACGGTCGCGGCCCAGCGCGCCGACGACGGCTCCCTCCTGCACCTGGTGCGCCGCCTCATCGCACTGCGCAAGGACATCCGTGAGCTGGGCGCCGCGGGCAGCACGGAGATCCTGCACGCCGACTATCCGCTGGTGTACATCCGCGGCGGCCGCTACCTCGTGGTGGTCAACCCGCGCCGCGACGCCGCCGAGTCTGCCGCCCCCGCGGGCAGGGCCGCCCGTCTGGAGGCCAACGGCGTCATTGTGACCGGCGACCGGATCCGGGCCGAGGGCTTCGGATACGGCATATTCGAGCTATGAAGGCGGCGCCTCGCACAGGGCATTCTCGAGCCCCTGACCGAGGCTTCTCGCTCGACGACGGGCTCCTCCGCACCTGGCGGAGGGGCCCGTCGTCGTGGGAACAGGCCTCAGCCCTTGCGGACGGTGAACTCCGCGCGCCGCACGCGCAGCACCGTGCGCCGCGTCCTCGTACGAGGACGCGGCGCCCTCGCAGTGTGCCCGACCCTCGACGGCCACCCACCGCCTCGTCGCCGAGCGTCCGGAAGGTGACCCGGCCATCGTCCCCCACGCCGGTTCAGCGGCCTGCGGGGCGAACACGGGGCCTGCGCCAGGCGCGAGCGCGGGGCATGAGCGGCGGTCCATGGAGGCCAACTCCTCCGGCGTAAGTCGTGGATACGGCTGTGGTGCCGTGCGGGCCCGGCCGTCGTCAGGAACGGCCGGTCCCGCACGGGCTCAGGGGAGGCAGAGCATCGTGACCCCGGGGTCTACTTGAGACCCGCCGTGGCGATGCCCTGCGTGAAGAAACGTTGCAGGAGGACGAAGACGAGCAGGACCGGCAGGACCACCAGGAAGGCCCCCGCCATCAGGACGCCGTTGGAGCCGTCCGCCTTGGTCGGATCGGTGGCGAAGGTGGCCAGGGCCACCGGCAGCGTGTACTTGTCCGGGTCGTTGGTGGCGATCAGCGGCCACAGGAAGTTGTTCCAGGAACCGAGGAAGACGAAGATCGTCAATGTCGCCAGGGCGGGCTTGACCAGGGGCAGCACGATCCGCCAGAAGATGAACCACTCGCGGGCTCCGTCGATGCGGGCCGCCTCGAGAAGCTCGTCCGGAATGGCCATCATGAACTGCCGCATCAGGAAGACCCCGAAGGCACCTGCCGCGAACGGCAGGATCAGCGCCGTGTAGGTGTCGATCAGCCCCATCTGGCTCATCATCACGAACTTGGGGAGCAGCATGAGGTTGCCCGGCACCATCAGCGCGCCGAGGACGACGCCGAACACCGGCTTCTTTCCCACGAAGTTCAGCTTGGCCAGGGCATATCCCAGCATCGAGCAGAACAGCAGATTGCAGACCGTGACGAGTACCGCCACCAGCACCGAGCTGAAGAACGCCTGGCCGACATCCATTTTCGCCAGCAGATCCCTGAAGTTCTGCAGAGTCCACTCGGTCGGAATCCACACCGGCGGGCTGGCCCCCAGCTGCTGGGGAGTCTTGAAGGCCGACAGCGCCATCCACAGGAACGGCGCGGCCATGGCCAGCAGACCGGCACTCAGCAGGACGTAGACGAGTGCCTTGCGGCTGCGGGCGCCGGGGGACTGCGGCACGGCGCGGACCGTGGGCGCGGGCTGGGCTCGGGTCTCGGTGGCGCTCATGCGGTCTTGTCCTTCAGCAGACGGAGCTGGAGCAGCGTGACCGCCAGGACGATCACGAACAGGACGTACGCCATGGCGCTGGCGTAACCCATGTGGAAGAAGTTGAAGCCCTCCCGGTACATGTGCAGGGAGATCGTCAGCGTGCTGTCCGACGGGCCGCCGTCGGTCATCACGAACGGCTCCTCGAAGACGTTGAGGAAGCCGATGGAGGTCATCACCGCGACGTAGAGCATGGTCGGTCGCAGAAGTGGGACCGTGATCCTGCGGAACTCCTGGAAGACCCCCGCACCGTCGATCCTCGCCGCCTCCCGGACGTCGGTGGGGATGGCCTGCAGTCCGGCGAGGAAGAGGACCATTGCGGTGCCCATGTTGCGCCAGACCGCCATCACGATCAGGGAGGGCATGGCGAGCGCCTCCGAGCCGAGGAAGTCCGGTGTGTCCAGGCCGATCTGGTGTCCGAGCCCCGCGACCAGCCCTTCGCCGGGGTCCAGGACGAAGCGCCAGATGACGGCGACCGCGACGATGGCGGTGACGACGGGCGCATAGAAGCCGACACGGAAGAAGGTGCGCATCCGGTCGATGCCGGAGTTGAGCAGCACCGCCGCCAGCAGTCCGCTGCCGATGGTCAGCGGCACGCCGAGCACCACGAAGTAGCCGGTGTTGAACAGTGCCCGGACGAACTTCTCGTCCTCGAAGAGCTTCGTGTAGTTGTCGAAGCCGACGAAATTCACCGAGAGCGGGTCCGTGACATTGCGGAGGCCGAAGTCCGTGAAGCTCATCACCAGCGTGGCGGCGATGGGAAACGCCATGAAGGTGAGGAAGAGCGACAGGAACGGCGTGGAGAAGAGCCAGCCGGCCAGATTCTGCCGGGACAGCCGGTCCCGGCGGCGCCGGGACGCCCCTGGCTCCTCGGCCCGCGCGCCCTTGACGGCCGGGTGCTGTGCGGTGCCCGGTGCCCGTTCCGGCGCGCCGGCCTCGGCGGCGGTGCTGTTCATGAGGTCAGGCCACCAGGCCCTCGGTGGACTTCTGGAGCTGCTTGGCCGTTGCGGCCGGGTCGGCACCTCGCGCGATCTTCTCGAGGGCGCTCTCGATCTCGGCGGCGAACTCGTTCCACTTGGCCATCGGCGGGATCGCCTCTGCCGTGTCGAGGGACTGCTTGAAGGTGCTGAGGGACTCTCCGCCGCTCTTGAGGGCGGGCTCGTTCCATGCTGCCTTGTTGGCGGGGAGCGACTTGGCTATCTCGTACCAGTGCGCCTGCATCTTCGGCGTGCTGAGGAACTTGGTGAACTCCTCCGCGGCCGCCTTGTGCTCGCTGTCCTTGAAGGTGACCAGGGAGGCGCCGCCGACCCAGGACGTGGAGGTCTTGTCGGCCGGCACCGGCACCACCTTCCACTTCCCCTTCAGCTGAGGTGCCTGGTCCGTGATGTTCTGCACCATCCAGGGGCCGGACTGGAACATCGGCGTCTTGCCCGAGGCGAAGCCCTTGAGGACGTCCTCGCCCGGCACGAAGTTCTTCTTGGCGAGCCCGGCGTCGAAGTAGTGGCCGAACTCCGTGAACGCCTTGATGGCCTCGGGGGAGTCGAGGGCGGGCTTGCCGTCCTTGCCGAGCAGCTCGCCGCCCGCCGAGTAGAGGTACTGCAGCCAGCCCTGCCAGGCACCGGTACTGCCGGGCTGGAGGGCCGTGCCCCAGTCGGCCCCGGCCTTGCGCTGGTACGCGGAGGCGAGGTCGCTCTGTTCCTTCCAGGTGGTGGGGGCCTTGGTGACGCCGGCCTTGTCGGCGAGATCGCTGCGGTAGTAGAGCGCCCGGGTGTCGGCGTACCACGGCACTCCGTAGACCTTGCCGTCCTGGACGTTCCCGTTCCAGGCGGCGGGGAAGAAGTCGTCCTTGTCGAAAGTGTCGGTGTCCACCGGCTCGAGAGCGTCGAGGGAGATGAACTCGCCCATCATCGTGGAGCCCATCTGCGCCATGTCGGGCAGTTTGCCGGCAGCCGCGGCCGCCACCAGCTTCTGGTGGACGACATCCCAGCCGACGGGTGTCACCTTGACGGAGATGTTGGGATGCTCCTTGGTGAACTCCTTGGTGACCGACTGGAGTCGCGCACCTTCCTCACCCATGGCCCAAACGGTAATGGTCTGTTTGGCGTCGGCCGCGACCCCGTTGCCGCCGCTACTGCCGCAGGCGGTCAGTCCGATGGCCGAGACCACTGTCATGGCCAGGCCGACGGACTTGGCGATGCGTGACATGTGACTCCTCCTCGAGTGCATGTGTGCGGTTCATGTATGCGCTTCATGTATGCGCTTACACATTGGCGCACGGATGACCCTGCAGCATGCCTGGGGTGGCCTCAAGGGGCGTGCCGGTAACACTTTCGTAAACCTGCGGAATTTCGTGTGATCCAGGGGTGTTTCGCGTCGCCCGCTGTGCGGCCGGCTACGGCGCTCACGGCGCGGCGCAGCCGCAACTGGCCCGCCGCATCAGCGTCACCGGCAACACCCGTGCTGCAGTGGCCCGTTGGCGGTCCGCGATGCGGGCGACGAGCAGTTCGACCGCTTCCTGGCCGAGCCGGGCCATCGGCTGTCGTACGGTCGTCAGGGCGGGCCGCACCACGCGGCTCAGCGGGATTCCGTCGAAGCCGGTCACGGCCATGTCGCCCGGCACGCTGATGCCGTGCGACGCCAGTGCATGCAGCGCACCCACGGCCATCTGGTCGTTGGCGAGGACCAGTCCCTGCGGGCGCTGCCCCGGCAGGTCGAGGAGCGTCTCGACAGCCCGGCGGCCGGCGTCCTGGGTCAAATCGCCCCGCACGTCGGGCTGCTGCGGAATCGGCAGCCCCGCCTCGAGGTGGGCCGCCTGGAATCCGCGGAAGCGTGCCTCGCCGTCGGGGGAGTCGGACGGGCCGCCGACGAAAGCCAGCCTGCGCAGGCGGTGGTCGGCGATCAGATGCCGGGTGAGCTCCAACTGGCCGTCGAAGTTGGCCACTTCGATGTGGTCGTGGTCGGCATCCCGGTCTGCCGCGAGCATGACGACGGGCAGCCGTCTCGAAATGACCTCCAGGTCCTCGCTCGCTATTCCGGTCTGGGCCAGCAGGGCGAGCCCGTCCACCCGTCCGGCGACCTCGGCGAGTTGCTCACTCGTGCGTTCCGCGTGCGCCGCGGCGATCAGGAGCGCGTAGCCGTGCTGCCGGGCGGCGCGTTCCATGCCACGGATCACCTGGTCGGAATAGAGCATCAGCTCGGTGTCGTCCGCCGTCGGTACGCTCTCGGCGACGGCGTCGTGGATGTCGGGGAAGTAGAGGCCGAGGACTCCCGTCGTACGGCTGGCCAGCCCCCGAGCGCTCCCACTGGGCACGTATCCCAGCTCGCGACCGGCGGCCAGCACCCGTTCCCGGGTGGAGGCGCGTACGGAGTCGGGATTGCGGTACACGCGCGACACCGTCGCGATGGAGACGCCGGACTGCTCGGCGACGTCGTACACCGTCGGAGTACTCATGGTGCTGCCTTGCCTCTCCTGTATCCCTGGTCCTGCGCATCCGGCACGCCGTGTGACCTGCCCGAAAGCGCGTTCAGCCTATGGTCGGGCGCTGTGCGGGGGAAGGGACGGAGGGGCGGAGCGGAGGGACAACACACACCTGAATGGGACAACCGGGCGGTACCTTGACCACTTGCGCGACCATGCCGACGAGTATGCGGGGCGCACGGTCACGGCGCGTCAGGTGCGGGTGTGCGGACGGGACCGGGCGCTCCCGACGGCGGCCTGCTCCTCCCACACGGCTGGCGCTGCGCCGAGGCGCGTCCGGACCGGTCGCCGAGGTCGGCACGGCGCATCGGGGGCCGGCCCGGGCGCGGCGAACGCCTGGTGCAGGTGTTCCCGCCGGCGCGGGCCTCGACCGGAGCCCCACCGCGCACGTCCGACTCCATGAACACCGGCCTCCCGGGCAGATGTCTACCAGCAGTGCCGGACCGCCGAGCACGCTGAGGTGTCACAGGCCCAGCCCGTTTACCTGGCGTGCATCAGCTCACTGCCTGCTTCACGAGCGCACCGATCCGCGCCTCCACCTCGGCAGTTACCTCGGTCAGGGCGAAACCGGCCGCCCACATCGTGCCCTCGTCCAGCTTCGCCTGGTCGCTGAACCCGAGCGTCGCGTAGCGCGCCTTGAACTTCTCCGCGCTCTGAAAGAAGCACACGACCTTGCCGTCCAACGCGTAGGCGGGCATCCCGTACCAGAGCTTGGGCGCGAGGACCGGGGCGCTGGCTGAGATGACGGCATGGACGCGTTCGGCCATGATCCGGTCCGAGTCCTGCATCTCGGCGATCTTCGCGAGCACGTCCCGCTCCGCCTCCGCCGCCTTGTCCGCGCGCGAACTGCGGCGGGCCGCCCTCTTCAGCTCCTGGGCGTGGTCCTTCATCGCGGCCCGCTCCTCGGCCGTGAATCCCTCGTGCGTGCTGCTGCTTTCGGTGCTGTTCATGGCAGACCTCCCCTTGAGGATCTGATGTGTTGGATCTTGGGCGCGTGGGTGGCGCCGTGCCATCAGACCCAACATCGGCACGTGCCGTGCCGATCGAGATTGAATACTGCGCGCAGGCCTCGGGATTGTCAACGGCACGTTACGTGCCGATAGGGTGGCGGCATGACCGACACGCCCGACAAGCCCGACACGCCGCGGCGCCGAGGTGCCGCGCGCACCGAAGAGCTGCTGCAGGTAACCCTCGATCTGGCTGCGGAGGTCGGTTACGCGGGCCTGAGCATTGAGGCGGTCGCCAGACGGGCCGGCGTCGGTAAACACACGATCTACCGGCGCTGGCCGTCCATGTCGGCACTGCTGCTCGACGCGCTCAGCCGCGTGTGGACCAGTGACCTGGACTACCGCGACACCGGGGACGTCCGCGCGGATCTGCGCGAACAGTTCCTACGCTCAGGCCTCGCCCTCTCCAGCCCGCCGATCGGTCCCGTCTACCGTGCAGTCATCGCCGAGGCGCAGGCCGACTCCACGCTGCGGGCGACTCTGCACGAACGATTCCTGGTGACCGTCGAGCAGAGCACCCTCGACCGGATCACCCGCGCCCAGCGCACCGGTGAACTGACTGCGGAAGCGAATCTGGAATTCGCCGCCGAGGTGCTGTGCGGCACGCTGTACTACCGCAGCCTGCTGTCAACCCGCCCCATCGACGAGGACGCGGTCGACGGACTGCTGGACATGTTCATGGCCGCCTACGGAACCGGCAAGTAGGACTCGACCGCACACGTCGGACCTGCTCTTCCGATCCGAGGGCCGTGCGGGTCACATCTGAGCAACAGGGCAAAGTTGTCTGCTGCGGCATTACGTGTCCCTGAGCCGGGCTCACGGGAACCCCAACTGCGCCTGCTGATAAGCCTCGTACGGTCCGAAGGCCCCATGGGGTCACGGTCTTGACATGCAGCCCGGGGTGCTGATCTGGTGCGGGAGGTCGCCGCGCCCACCACCGCCCTGCCGTTCGCGCAGGTCACCGGTAGCGCGCCGACCGCGGCCCGGCACCTGGGCGGCAGCTGGACCTGCACCGGGTCCGGCGAACTCGCTGCGGGGTCGCACACGTTCAAACCGACCGCCGCCCGCCCGGCACCCCGGCGGGACCGGCCACCGTGCAGGTTGCGGTGGCGTAACCAGCAGCGCGGGAAGGAGCGGTCCGGCCGAACGACCGGGCCGCTCCTGAGCGTCGGGCCGGGCGGGCTTACGCGAAGCCGACGATGCCGCGCGGGCTGTAGTGCTCCTCGAGGCGCTTGCACTCGTCGTCGCTCAGCCGCAGGTCGACCGACGCGACGGCGTCGTCCAGGTGCTGCGGCTTGGTCGCACCGACGATCGGCGCGGTCACCCCCGGCTGCCGCAGCAGCCAGGCCAGCGCGACCTGGGCGCGGGTGACGCCACGCTCGTCCGCGATCGCCGCGACGGCGTCCACGATGTGCCGGTCCGTCTCCTGGTAGAGCGTCTTGCCGAACTCGTCGGTCTCGCTGCGCGCGCTGGTGGTGTCCCAGGCCCTGGTGAGCCGGCCGCGGGCCAGCGGGCTCCACGGGATGACCCCGACACCCTGGTCGGCGCACAGCGGAAGCATCTCCCGCTCCTCCTCGCGGTAGAGCAGGTTGTAGTGGTTCTGCATGCTGACGAAACGAGTCCAGCCGTGCCGCTCGGCGACGTACTGCGCCTTGGAGAACTGCCATGCGTACATCGAACTCGCCCCGATGTAGCGGGCCTTGCCCGCCTTCACCACGTCGTGCAGAGCCTCCATGGTCTCCTCGATCGGCGTTGCCCGGTCCCAGCGGTGGATCTGGTAAAGGTCGACGTAATCGGTGCCCAGCCGGCGCAGGCTGTGGTCGATCTCGGTCATGATCGCCTTGCGGGACAGCCCGCCACCGTTGGGCCCCGGCCGCATCAGGCCGTGCACCTTGGTGGCCAGCACGATCTCGTCCCGGCGGGCGAAGTCGGCAAGCGCCCGGCCGACGATCTCCTCGCTGGTGCCGTCGGAGTAGACGTTCGCGGTGTCGAAGAAGTTGATCCCTGCCTCGACGGCCCGCCGTACGAAGGGCCGGCTGGCCTCCTCGTCCAGCGTCCAGCTGTGGTTACCGCGGTCGGCGACGCCGTAGCTCATACAACCCAGGCAGATGCGGGAGACGTCGAGACCGGTCGTGCCGAGTTTCAGATAGTCCATGGCCGCCCACCCTACGTCGACGTCCGGTCGCCCTCCCCGGGGACGAGGCACCGGTCGCCGCGCCATGTTCCTCTTGGCGGGGCTTCGTCGTGTGCGGCACGGATCAGCCCTGGGCTCCCTGTTCGTCACCCGCTTTGCTCTGCCGTACTGCCCAGCGGCTAGTGCCGGATCAGGCAACGTTTGCCCTGTTGTGATGTGACGCGCCGTCCGGGTGCTGTAGTGGACGGCGCGTGGGCATCATTCTGTCCGGGTGCCAGAACGAGTGCGTGTCCGAGAGATCGATGATGATGAGGGGCGGCGACTGCTGCGGATTATCCGCAGAGGCGCCGGGTCGGTGGTGACCTGGCGGCGGGCCCAGATGGTGCTGCTGTCCGCGCAGGGCATGCCGGTGGCGAAGATCGCCGAGGTGTCGTTCACCAGCGACGACCGGGTCCGGGACGTGATCCACAACTTCAACGCCGACGGCTTCGACTCTCTGTATCCGAAGTACTCCGGTGGCCGGCCGAAGACGTTCACGCTGCCGGAGCGCCGTGAGATCAAGAAGATCGCGAAGTCGAAGCCGACCGAGCACGACCTGCCGTTCTCGACCTGGAGCCTGACCAAGCTGGCGGACTTCCTGGTCGCCGAGGGGGTGGTCGACGACATCAGCCACGAGGGCCTGCGCATCCTGCTCCGCGAGGAAGGCGTCTCGTTTCAACGCCTGAAGACCTGGAAGACCTCACGCGATCCGGACTACGCGGCCAAGAAAGCGCGGGTCGAGCACCTGTACGCCATCGCCGACGGCGAGGTTATACCCGAGGACGGCGAACCCGAAGTCATCTTCTGCATGGACGAGTTCGGGCCGCTCAACCTGATGCCCCACCCGGGCCGGCAGTGGGCCGAGCGCGGCGGCACACACAAGGACCCCGACCGTGAACCGCGCCGACGGCGACGAGCGACCTACAACCGCTACGGCGGGGTGCGACACCTGTTCGCCGCCCTGGACCTGGCCAAGGACAAGCTCTACGGCCACATCAAACCGGTCAAGAAGCGCACCCAGTTCCTGGAGTTCTGCCGCTACCTGCGCAGCCTCTACCCGGACACCGTCCGGATCGCGATCGTGGCCGACAACTTCTCCCCGCACCTGACCACGAAAAGGTGCCAGCGGGTCGGCACCTGGGCTGCCGCGAACAACGTCGAGATCGCCTACACACCGACCAACTCCTCCTGGCTCAACCGCATCGAGGCCCAGTTCACGGCCCTGCGCTACTTCACTCTGGACGGCACGGACCACGCCGACCACAAGGAACAGGGCAGCATGATCCGCCGCTACATCATCTGGCGAAACCGCCATGCCGACGACCAGCACCTACAAGCCGTCGTCGACAGGGCAAACGTTGCCTGAGGCGGCACTAGTTTGTGTGCAGGACAGGTACGCAGGCCCGTGGTGGCAGAGGTGCACGGGGGACGGGAGGTCGGGAAGAGTGTCGCTGCGTGGAGGTGATCCAGCCGAGATCGGCGGTTATCCACTTGAGGCGCGGCTCGGCTCGGGTGGCATGGGCACGGTCTTTCTGGCCCGTACGAGTTCGGGGCGACCTGTCGCGATCAAACTGATCCACCAGCAGTTCGCGGCGGACGACGAGTTCCGCATCCGTTTCCGACAGGAGGTGGCGGCGGCGAGGCGGGTGAGCGGCGCGTTCACCGCCGCCGTGGTCGACGCTGCCCCTGAGGCCGAGCAGCCGTGGATGGCGACGACCTATATCGAGGGGCACACGCTCGCCCAGCGCATCGCCACGAAGGGCCCGCTGAACGGAGCGGAGCTGAGAAGGCTTGCCATCGGGCTGGCGGAGGCGCTGCGCGACATCCACCGGGTGGGGGTCGTCCACCGTGACCTGAAGCCCTCGAACGTCGTGCTCTCGCCCGAGGGCCCGCGCGTCATCGACTTCGGCATTTCGCGCGCCGTGGACCAGCAGACGCTGACGATGACAGGGCGGGTCATCGGTACGCCGCCCTTCATGTCGCCGGAACAGTTGCAGGCGCCGCGTGGTGTGGGGCCGCGTTCCGATGTCTTCTCGCTGGGGACGCTGCTGGTGTACGCAGCGACGGGCCGCGGGCCCTTCGACGCGGACAGCCCATACATGACGGCATATCAGGTGGTGCACGAGGAGCCGTCGCTGGGTGCCGTGCCGGTGGCCTTGCGCGCGGTCGTCGAGTCGTGTCTGGGCAAGGAGCCCAATGGGCGCCCCTCGGCGGACGAACTCCTCGTGCTGCTGCGGGACCTGCCGGCCGACCTCGGCGCGACCGACGCGAACGGGGTTGGCGCTGGCCGCACCCGCGACGTGATCACCCAGCATCACTTCGCGACGCAGGCCACCCCGGCGCCGACTGCCCCGACCACCGCCCCGGCCGGTCCCGGTACAGGGAGCACCGGCACCCCCATCGGCCGCCGTCTGCGCAGCCGATGGCGGCCTGTGCTCGCGGCCGCGGTCGCGGTGGCAGCGATCGGCGGGGGAGTCGCCGCGCTGCAGGCAGGCGACTTCGGGGAGAACAGCGGCGGCGACAAGGGCAACAGCGTTGCGGTGCCGGGTGTCGCACTTCCGGACGGCTTCGAGCCGTGGCGCAAGACCGTGCAGGGCGGTCGCGAGGGCATCCCCGACGAACTGCGTTGCGTCGCGCGGGGCGATGCGCTGTTCTGCGGGGGCGGCGGTGTTGTCGCGACCCGTATCAGGACCCTGGACGGCTCGCGGGTGTGGACGGCGAAGAGCCCGGGCGTCCCCGTCCAGGGCATGCACCTGGTGGGCGCCACCGACGACACGGTGCTCGGTTACCGCTTCGCCGCCCAGGACGCCCCGCAGGACCCTCCCACCGAGGTGGTGGCCATCGACGCGAACAACGGCCGGGAGCTGTGGTCCGTGCCGTCCGGCGCCCGGTCGATGGCCGTCACGGGTCGGTCTCAGGACGCCATTGTGGTCGGCTCCGCCGTCGTGACGGTCGACGCTTCCAACTCCCGCTTCGAGGCCCGGGACGCGCACAGCGGTGAGGTCACCTGGACGACGTCGTTCCCCGCGAGTACGCATTGCGCTCCCGTCCCGGTGGGCCCACAGCTCTTGGCGATGTGCGCGACGGATGCGGAGGTGGATGCCTCAGAGGTGCGCCACCCCACCCTGTACACGGTCGACCGCGCCTCGGGGACGCTGGGCAGGCCCATCACGGTTGACGGCCCCGCCGTGCCGATGGGCGTCGCCGACGGCAGGCTCGTACTCCTTCAGGAGCACAGGGAGGGAACGGCGCTGACCGGATACGACGGGGTGGCGCGGGTCGACCCGGCCTCGCGGAAGGTCACGTACTCCCGACTGGCCAAGACATACGCGGGGACGCCCGGCATGGCGGACGGCACCGTCTACGTGAGCGGGCAGACCGGTCTCGTCACGGCCCTCGACCCCGCGACCGGCCGGAAGAAGTGGTCGCGGCAGACGAGCGTGGAGGGCGCGTCGGGTCCCGTGGCGGGAGCCGGCGCGCTGTATTTCAGCTCGGCCACCGGCCGGGTGGTCGCGCTGTCGCCGCACGATGGCAAACCCCTGTGGACAACAGATCCGCAGGCCGATGGTTTGACGGGCGAGCAGGGCGCAAGCCCGCGGGTGACCGTTGCGGGGCGTGCGGTGATCGTGGCCGCGGCCAAGAACACTCTCTTCGCCTTCGACACGCAGAAGCCGCCGAAGTCGGGCTGACCGCGGCGGCACCGGACACCGGCCGCCTTCCTTGACGTGCGGACACCTCAGCGGCTCACTCGGTGGCCGACGCAGCGAGCGCCCAGGTCGACATCCAGGAGGCCACCGATCCCGCCACCCATGTCGCCGTCACCGAATTCACCGTGGTTCGCCAATCGCCTTCCCGTCCGAGGAGACTCGTGCCCCCGTCCCGTTCGACCACGAGTGGACCGAGTCGGACGGCGGGCCGTGGACACCGCCCGCGTCTGCTTTGCGACTGGGGTCAGAGCCAGAACTCCGGGACCTGACCGGTCAGTTTGTGCACGGTGAGCGTGCTGGCGTCCGCCCCTGTAAGGCCGGCGAGCAGAGCACCGGCAGCGTTGCCGTGCTGAAGAAGGTCAGCACCCCTACGACCTCCCCGATGAAGGCAGTCGTCAGTAGCACCAGCACGAGAACTCCGGGTCGACGGGTGAGGCCATTCCCACCAAGCCCAATCCCCTGATCTGAAGGGGGACACAGTCATGCCGGGCCCGGAGGCCAGCGGCCCTCTTGCCGGACCGCGACGAAGATGACGGGTGAGGGCGTCGGCGAGCCGGTCGTGGGAGGTCCTTGCTCTCGCCGCCGAGTCGGTAGCCTGTCGGAGTGAGCGAGCAGGTGAGGGCTGAACGCCCGGGGGGATGGAGAACGGTAATGGCCCGTCGTTATGACTGCTCCACGGTGTCCGGGCGTTCTGCCGGGCTTCGCGAGGCCGCTTCGGCGGTACGCCGGGGTGAGCTGGTGGTGCTGCCGACGGACACCGTGTACGGGATCGGTGCCGATGCCTTCAACCGTGGGGCGGTGAACAGTCTGCTGGAGGCCAAGGGCCGGGGCCGGGCCATGCCCTCGCCGGTGCTGGTCGCCTCTCCGGACGCTTTGCACGACCTGGTCACCGATTTCTCCGAGCAGGGCTGGGCGCTGGTGGAGGCGTTCTGGCCGGGCGGGCTGACCCTGGTCGCCCGCCACCAGCCGTCGCTGGACTGGGACCTGGGTGAAACCCACGGCACGGTGGCGGTCCGGATGCCGTCACACCCGGCCGCCCTTGACCTGCTCGCCCGGACCGGTCCGATGGCGGTTTCCAGCGCCAACCTGACGGGACAGCCATCTCCGCAGGACTGCGATGCCGCCCAGGGCATGCTCGGCGACTCGGTCGCCGTCTACCTGGACGGAGGGCCCACCGAGGCCGCTGTCGCCTCCTCGATCGTGGACATCACCGGCGCGGTCCCCGTCCTGAAGCGCGCGGGCGCGATCAGTACCTTGCGCCTGCGCAAGGTGGTACCCGACCTGCAGGAACCATGACCCGAGCCCGCGGCGACGGCACAGGCCCGGCGCAACCGGCCCTCGATGGGGCCACCCGTTCGGCGGGCGTCGTGATCGCAATGGCGTCGTTGCGGACAGTGTGGCGGTGCACGGTGAACCACGCGCCTGCCGGCAGCGCGCCAGACGCTGCGCAGTTGTCCTGTGGCGAGCGGCCTACCGGGCTGAACGGGTTCGCCGCGCTTTGAGGCTCCGGCTGGAAGCCGCTGCCGCCCGGCGTCCGGGATGCGCGCCGACACGGGGCATTTCATCCCGTTTTGCCACATCCGCTCCTCCTTTGGTGGACCTCGACGCCGTGGTGAGCGGGGCTTGGACGTAGCCTGGGACCATGACTGACGCCCTGCCGCTGACTCCATCCGAAGCCGTTGAGCTGCTGCTGGCCGGCAACCAGCGCTTCGTCGCCGGCACCCCGCAGCACCCGAACCAGGACGCCGCACGCCGTGCGGAGACCGCACCCGGACAGCGCCCGTTCGCCGTGCTCTTCGGCTGCTCCGACTCACGCCTCGCGGCCGAGATCATCTTCGACCGGGGCTTGGGTGACCTGTTCGTCGTCCGCACTGCAGGCCATGTGGCGGGGCCGGAGGTGCTGGGCAGCATCGAATACGGCGTGAGCGTGTTGGACTGCCCGCTGGTCGTAGTGCTGGGCCACGACTCATGTGGTGCGGTCGCGGCCACCCGTGCCGCCCTGACCGACGGCGTTGCCGCCACCGGGTACGTGCGCGACGTCATCGAACGCGTTACGCCCAGCGTCCTGGCCGCCCGCGCCGCCGGGCTCACCCAGGACGATGAAATCATTGCCGAGCACATACGGCACAGCGTCGACCTCCTCCTGGACCGCTCCCGGGTGCTCGCCGACCAGGTCGCCGCCGGCCGGACGGCCGTGGTGGGCCTGTCCTACCGACTGGCCGACGGCAGTGCCCGACTCATCACGGCCCGCGGCCTGCGCGCCGAAGCGGCCGCCCCAGGACCGGGCGCCTGAACGGCGGCTGCACAGGCGGACGGCGGCGAAAGCGTTGCCACGCTGGGCGGCGGTGATGGCTGCAGTGGCGCGCACGGACTGAGCGTGGCCAAGGCGGCGGGGGATACCCAGCTCGTGCGCAGGGCGGGCTCGACGAGACCGTCGATGGCATCCAGGTTGTGCCGGTGCAGCACGACGTCGACCCCGAGCGGAAGCCAGGACACTCTGACAAGCACCGCGGCAGACTCCTTCGCGCCGCGTGCGGTATCCACGGCGGATGCGAGGTCCTGGGCCGCAGTGCGGGAGAGTGCTCTATGCGGTGGCCTCTCCTCTCCCGACGTCCCCTGCCACCGACGCCTCACCGTACGCGAGTTCGCTCGCCAGCAGCGCGGCGCCCACGACCCCGGCGCGGGGGCCGAGTTCGGACATGACGATCGGCAGATTGCCGGTGGCGAGGGGAAGTGAGCGCTTGTACACGACGCTGCGGATCTCGGCGAGCAGGGGATAGCCGAGCCCGGTCAGACCGCCGCCGATCACGATCATCGACGGGTTCATGAAGCTGACCAGCGTAGCGAGGACCTGCCCGACCCGGTGGCCGCCGGCCCGGACCAGGTTGACGCTCGTGCTGTCGCCGCCGTCCGCGCACTCCGCGACATCCAGGGCGGTCAAAACCCCCCGCTCGGCGAGCCTTTCGGCAAGGGCGGGCGACTGGCCGGACCGCGCGGCCTCCGTGGCGTCCCTGGACAGCGCCACCCCGCCGAAGTACGCCTCCAGGCAGCCGGTGTTCCCGCAGGAGCAGACAGGCCCGTCCGCCTCCGCCTCGACCTGGACGTGCCCGATGTCACCGGCGCACCCCTCCGCGCCCCGGTAGATACGGCCGTGGTGCTGCATGCCGGAGCCGATACCGCTGCCGATCTTCACGAAGAGCAGATGGTCGACGCTCCTTGCGACCCCACTGTGTTGCTCCCCGAGGGACATCACGTTGACGTCGTTGTCGACCACGACGGGGCAGCCATGCGCGCGGGCGAGGGTGTCGCGTACCGGAAAGCGGTTCCAGCCCACCATGATCGGCGGCGAGACGGGTATGCCCTCCCGGAAGCTGACCGGGCCCGGCAGGCCGATGCCGATTGCGTCGAGCCGCGTGTAGTGCCCCTGGTCGGCCAACGCGTGCAGGAGTTCGCTGACGCGCCCGAGCACGGCGACCGGTCCGGAGCGGATGTCTGCCGGCTCGGAGCAGGAGGCCACCGGCGTGAGCGCGCCGTCGGTGATCTCGATGTCGACGGAGCTGGCGCCCAGATCGACGGCGGCGAACCGCACCCCGGGGTCGAGCTGGACGAGGGTGGAGCGCCGCCCGCCGCGCGACGCGGCGGGGCCCGCCTCACGGACCCGCCCGGCGGCGACCATGCGGTCGAGTTCGCCGAGCAGCCGCGGGCGCGGAACCTCCAGCCGGTCTGCGAGTTGGGCGCGGGACAGCGGGCCGTTGTCACGCAGTAGACTCAACACGCGGTACTGGATGTTCACGGACTCACTTCCTCTGGACGCCCTTGGACAGCTTTCGGGAGTTGTCGCGGGGGTGGTACGGGGCCGGGCACCGTATCGGCCGGCCTGGCTCGTCCTCGCGGGGCCGCAGGGGCGCGGGCGGCTTCCGGCAACTTTTTCACAGAACGCCGAAAGTTGCTGCATTGTTGACGGAACTCCCCCCGGCGGGGACCCTACCGCCCTGAAGCAGGCCCCCGTCACAGAGTCCGGGCACAGAACTGCCCCGCCGGTGACAGCGGGGCAGCTCCGTCCGTCCCGGCGTCAGCCGGTGGCGCCTCCCTTCAGCGCCCGCGCGCTCCGTGCCAGGGCCGCTCCTGCCGCGCTGTCCGGCACCAGGGCGGTGTCGGACGCGTAGCCGGCGAACGATTCCAGCACGGCTGTGGCCTGATTGGTGCGGCCCGCGTCGGTGTGCGCCTCGGCCTGGTTGAGCCGTACAGTCAGCCGCTGCTGTCCCTGTGCCGTGATCAGGCCGTCGGCCCGCAGCTGGGTGATCAGCGCACGGATGTCCGCGTAGGAGGTACGGGTGGTGAAGGCCACCGTCTTCGTGGTGGTGTTGCCGGCCTTGTCCCTGGCCTTGACCGTGAGGTCATGGTTCCCGAGCGGCAGCCGCCACAGTTCCAGCGCCTGGCCGGAGGTGACGGACTTGCCGTCCAGCGTGGCCGTCGCGGTGGCCCCGCCGGAGACCGCGTCCTGTGCCGAGAAGACCGGCGTCGGGCGCTTGGAGTCCCCGTAGACGCCGTCGGCGTCGAGACCGTTCACCGCCACCGTGGGACCGGTGCGGTCGATCCGTACGGTCAGCGAACCCACCTCGGAGACGTTGCCGCCGTTGTCGGTCGCGCGGTAACGGACGCTCGTGGCACCCTCATTGGACAGGGTGACGGTCGAGTTCGCCGACTGCCACGTCGTTCCGCCGTCGACCGAGTACTGACGGCTGGCGACGGTCCCGTTGTCGGTCGCCGAGACCGCGAGTGACACGTTGCTGGTGTACCAGCCGTCGTCACCGTTGGGCCTGGGCGGGTTGAGCGTGGCGGTGACCTTGGGCGCCGTCTTGTCCGCGACGCCCGCGCCCTGGAAGGTCAGCGAGTCCAGCTCGACACCGCCGGAGCTGGTGACGAAGACCTCACCGCTCCCCGAAGGGGCGTTCGGAAGCGCGGTGGTGACGGACTGCCAGCCGTCTTCGGCCGGAACCGACACGGTGGCGAACGGCTCGGCGTCGGCTGCGCCCCAGCGCAGCGCCAGGGTGCCGGCGCCACTGGCACGGGTCTTCACCCCGGTGATCCCGGCGAACGACACCGGGTCGTACGCGATCCAGTCACCCGCGTCGAAGGAGGTCAGCTTGCGCTGTCCGGAAGCCGTGGTGTCGTCCGTGATCGTGACACCCTCCGCCGAGTCGTAGTGCTCGGCCTGCATGAGAGCCGGGTTGAGCACCACCTGGGCGTCACCGGTCGCCGGCGGAACGCCGCCCGCGCCCTTGTCGGTGTAGGTGATCCCAAGGACGCCGAAGACGTTCTCGGTGTCACCGTGTCCCGCGTCGGTCGGGGTCGCGACGGCGCCCGTGCAGCCGGTGCCGCTGTTGACCGGGTGTCCGTGCTGATTGTGCCCGAGACCGAAGGTCCAGGCGGCCTTGGCGCAGTCCGGCGTGGTGCCGTCCTCCGGGTCCTCGACGGCTGTGCCGTACGGGACGGCGTCGCCCCAGTTGAAGAACCCGCCGTCCGGCGGCGAGGTGATCCGCACCGTCGGCGCCGTGTTGCCCACGGTGATCTGACGGCTCGACAGGCCGAACTTGCCCTGTGGGTCGGAGACCTTCAGCCGGGCCTGGAACTGCCCGTTCTCCGGATATGTACGGCTGGCCGTGGGCCCGGTGGCGTCGAAGGTGCCGTCACCGTCGAGGTCCCACTGGTAGGTGAGGTCACCGTTCTCCGGGTCACTGGAACCGGTGGCGCTGAACGAGACCTCCAGCGGGGCCTGGCCGGACGTCTTGTCGGCCTTGATCACGGCGGTGGGTGCCTTGTTGCCCTCGGCGTAGTCGATCCGGTAGAGACCCGCATCGGGATTCTGCCGGAAGAAGCCGTCGCCGTAGTCGAGGACGTAGAGCGCGCCGTCCGGGCCGAACTCCAGGTCCATCGGGTTGTCCCACGGTGGGATGCCGTTCTGAGAACGTTCGCTGTTGGGCAGGACGTTCTCCAGCTTGCTCACGGGACCGTCCGGCCCGTCGAGGGTGAACGCCGCGACGTAGTCCTGGGAGAACTCCGCGAAGAACGCCTTGCCGTCCCAGTACTCGGGGAACTTGCCCGGTGAGGGGTTGTCCGCGTCGTAGTGGTAGACCGGACCGCCCATCGGGGCCTGGCCGCCGGGACCGCCGGGACCGCGGAAGGCGGTCAGCTCGGGCCACGGCTGGTCGGTGTCCCGGTCGCCGTACCAGAGCGTGGCCGGCACAGGCGCGGGCAGCTTGGTCAGGCCGGTGTTCCAGCGGGAGTCGTTGACCGGTGCCGCGCAGTCGAAGGCGGGGCCGGGTGTGAGGGTGGCGAAGTCGAAGTCCCGGTAGGGCTTGCTGTTGTCACCCGTGCAGAACGGCCAGCCGCTGTTCATGGCCTTGGTCGTGGTCTGCCACTCGACGTATCCCATCGGCCCGCGGTTCGGGTCGGCGGTACCGGCGTCGGGGCCGTAGTCGCCCCACATCACGGCGTCGGTCTCGCGGTCCACAGCCAGCCGGAAGGGATTGCGCAGGCCCATCACGAAGATCTCGGGACGGGTCTTGGCCGTGCCGGGCTCGAAGAGGTTCCCCTCCGGGATGGTGTAACTGCCGTCCTCCTGGACGTCGATCCGAAGAATCTTGCCCCGCAGGTCGTTGGTGTTGCCCGAGCCGCGGCGCTCGTCGAGCCCCGGGTTGTAGCCGGCGGCGTCGTTGATCGGCGTGTAGCCGTTGACGTTCGGGCCGGACGCCGGGGTGTTGCCGCCGGTCGCGAGGTAGAGGTTCCCCTCCCCGTCGAAGTCCACGTCACCGGCGACATGGCAGCACTGGCCGCGGTTGGTGTCGACCCGGATGATTTCCTGCGCGGTGGAGAGGTCGAGCTTGTCGCCGGTCCACTTGAAGCGGGTCAGGGTGTCGTACCCCTCCCACTGCTTCCAGTACGAGTCGTTCTGCCCAGCGGGCAGTTGGAGCGGGGCGGAGCCGGCCGGGGTGTTCAGCGGCGGCGAATAGTACAGGTAGACCCACTTGTTGGTGGCGAAGTCCGGGTCGAGCGTGACTGTCTGCAACCCCATCTCGGAGTTCTGGTACACGTCGACGTGGTTGACGACCTTCGTGACACCCGTGCCGGGGTCGGTGAGCCGTACGTCGCCGTTGCGGGCGGTGTGCAGAACGCGGCTGTCGGGCAGTACGGCGAGGTCGATCGGCTCGCCGGTGTCCTTCGTCAGAGTGACTTTCTCGTAGTTCGACCAGTCCAGGGCGTGTTCGTGGTCCGGGTGCGCCTGCGCGGCGGGCGCGAGGGCCACACCGCCCAACGCGGGCAGTGCCACGAGCAGGACCCCCGTGATCAGGCGTCTCAGGGTGCGGTGCACGATGATGCATCTCCTCGATCGCTGGCGGTAAGGAGCGGACACGGAGGCGCCCCGCGCTGAGGCGCCTCTCTTCTTCGGGGCCTCTCAGCCAAGGAGTCCCTTGAGCGCCGTGAAGCTGCGCTCCGCCGCGCCGAGCGAACCGGGCGGATTGGGCTGGGTGTTGGGCGCGGTGTCCTGTTCCCAGATGCCGACATGCGAGGCGCGCGGCCCGATGTCTCGGACGAACCTCTCGTACGGAAGGTCGCCGGCACCGAACTCGACTATGTCGAAACCGTTGGCGTTCGCCGCGTTGGCGTCGCCGTCCTTCATGTGGAACAGCGGGTAGCGGTAGGGCTGGTTGCGCACGTACGCGGCGGGGTCGAATCCGGGCCAGCGGTACTGGCCCACGTACGCCCAGTAGATGTCCAGCTCCAGATAGACATGGCGCGGGTCGGTGTTCTTGAGGAACACGTCGTACAGCCGGACCGAAGGCTGGTCGGTGGCGAACGCGAACTCGCCCGCGTGGTTGTGCTGGTAGAGCTTCAGGCCACGCGCGGACGCCGCGGCGCCCCAGGCGTTGAACTCGTCGGCGGCGGCGCGGTAGCCCGCGACGGTGTTGACGTTCGAGGGCGCGTTGGCGGTGCCCACGTGCGGCATCCCGAGGATCTGGGCGGCGTCCAGCTCGGCCTGGAGGTTGGTGCGCAGATTACCGATGCCGACGTGGCTGCCGACGGCGCGCAGTCCGTGGTCGTCGAGCAGCTTACGGATCTCCGGGAGAGTGATCTGCCGGCCCAGGATGGAAGTGGACTGGGTGTATCCGGCGAACTCGATCTCCTTGTAGCCGATCCGGGCCAGTTCGGGGAGGACGACAGCGAAGCCGAGTGCACTGACCTTGTCGCGGATGCTGTAGAGCTGGATGCCGATGCGGTCCTTGGGGATGGACAGACTGCTCGGCGCGGCGGCGGCCGAGGTCGCGGCGGCCCCGGTGACGGACGCGGCGGCGATGGCCACGGTGGTGCCGGCGGTGGCGCGCAGGAAGTCCCTGCGGTCGAAGGACTTGTGAATATGACTCACGGTCACTCCTGAGGAATGAGGAGAAGAGGGTACAGATCGAGGCGCGCGGCCGGGCTGCTGCTCTGCGGTGCGTGCCACGACGGCGGATCACGGGCTCCGGAACACAGCGGAACGAGCGTGGGTGGGTGGCGGCGGGAGGAGAACCGCGGCGCTGTGCGGAGGTACGGCGACGGGGGCGGCCGTCGTCACCAGCCGGTGCCGCCGCGTGTGCCGCCGCCTGTCCCGCTCCGCGTCAGAGGCGGGACTTGCCCGCCCCGTGGGCGTCGGCCCGCGCCGCCGCGGCGCGGGCGTCGGCCCTCTGGGCGAGGTCGGCACCACGGTCCTGCGGCGCCGCCTCCTTGGCCGAGCGGGAGGACGCCGCGCCGGCGGTGGCGGTCTCTCCGGTGACGGTGCCACGGACGCGCGCCAACTCGCCCACGACCAGGACGGGATCGTTGCCGGTCGCGGTGAGCCCGCCGCGCACGATTGCGTTGTCGAGTACGGCCTTCGCGGTGTTGTCGGTGACCGCCAGGTTGCCGCCGAAGTACGAGGCACCCGCACAGGATCCGATCAGACTCTCGCCGCCGAGCTGGAGGTTGTCGGCGTTGCCCGCGTACTTCGCGGCGCCGTACACCTCGCTGGCGCAGAACACGCCGCCGAGGGTGTTCCCGTTGACGGTGAGCGCGCCCTTGACGGTGGTGTCGTACACGTCGCTGTACTGGTTGCCGTCACCCGTCAGCGAGCCGCTGAGGGTGCTGCCGGAGACGTACAGCTCGCCGGCCTCGGTGCTGACGTTCCCGCCGAGCGTCGAGTCGACCACGTAGACGAATCCCTGGGTGGCGTCGACCTCCTTGAGGTTGCTCTTCTCCAGGTGCGCGCCGAAAGCGGAATTGGTGCTCAGCGCACCCTTGACGGTGGTGTCGGTGAGGTCGAGATAGGCGTTCTCCTCGACCGTGACCGCACCGTTGAAGGTGGCGCCCGCCGCCACGAGGTCGGCTCCGGCCTCGACCGTCACCGTGCCCTTGACTTTCGTGCCCGTGAGGGTGCAGGACTTCCCGGCGGGCACGACCAGGTCGTTGCTTACGGTCACGGCCCCGCCGTCACCGACACAGGTGGTGTAGAGCGAGGCCTGGGCGGAGTTGGAGAAGGCCACCAGGCTCCCGGAGGCCACCAGTGAGGCCGTGGCGATGAACGTAAGAATCTTCATGTCGCTTCCCTTCCGCTGCGGTCACGGCAGAGTCGGTGACCCGGCCGGTTTCCCCCGTGTTTCGACGGGGTGCTGAAACGGTGCGTGAGCGACGACCGCTGTGACAGCGATCGCGCGGTGCCTCGTGACGGGCGGTGGCCCGGCCATGGGGGGAGAGACGTGCAAAGACTCGTGAGGTGAGGAGCGTTCGAGGGAACGCCGATCGGCTGCGGTGTTACCGGGACGAAACGCATGTCTCGGTGGGCCGAGAGATTAGGGCGCCGCGTGGGGGACTGTCCAGAGGTTCGGTACGAATCTCTGGAACTTTCTAATGATTCATCAAAAGGTGTGAGGTACTGGTGAAAAGAAAGGGGAACATCCAGGGTGTCGGGGCAACGGCGCAATATGTCGCCGATTTTGCAGTCGCGAAGGAGGCGAGGGCAACGACACGGCGCAAGTAACGCGCCTCGTCGGTAGCCGAGTTGAGGCGTCGGGGAAGTGCGACAGGGCCTGCTCGGTCGCTGCGGCCGCGCAGTCGCAGCAGAGAGAAATCGCCGGCGCGGCGCGCTGTGCGCCCCGCTCGCATCCACGCTCCCGCGGGCGAGTTCTCTCGTAAGGTGACCGCTCATGAGTGCAGAAGAGACGACGCTGGTCTGGGGGCGGTTCAAGACGGAACTCGCGCGTGTGGCACCGCTGTCCCACAGCATGCTCCGCCCGCCCGCGTCAGAGGAGGAGATCGTGTCCGCCGAGGAGGAGCTGGGCGTGGCCTTCCCGGCAGGGGTGCGCGCGCTGTACCTCCGTCATGACGGAGTGCACGAGCCGGAGCACTTTGCCGACTATCCGCACGACGTTCCACCGGATCCGGCCGACCCCTTCTGGCGCTACCAGAACGCCGTGTGCTTCCTTCCCGGCAACCTCGCCTGGCTCTCCCTGGAGCGGGCCGTCGAGCTGGGCGAGCACGTGAGCATGTACGCGGATCCCGACGACCCGCGTCGCCGCGTGCCGTTCTTGTCACAGGTGGCCGACTCCGACATGTCTGGGATGTGGGTAGACGCGCAGGGGGAGATGGGAACCTGGACGGACGCGGGCACTCTGGATCCGTCCGGGTGCACGGTCGCCGAGTATCTGGCCGATGGCGCACGAGCGTTGGCGACCGGGACGGCCTGCCGGGTGACGGAGGGGGAGGTGCCGTTTCTCTCTCCCTCCGGTGATGGTCTGGGTTGGGTGAGCACGGATGAGCCTGACGTCGTCGAGGTCTGTCTCCAGGACGGGTGGCGGGCCGTGTGAACGGTGCCCCGCAGGGGGTGTGGGCCCGGAAGTTCTGGGACCCATTCCTGCTGATCACTGCTTACGGCTCACGCGTCACGGTTCAGGGCCGCTGACCGCATCTGATCACATCGGCGGTGCCGTTGCAGTCCTGGAGCCCGCCGCTGTCGACCCGGTCGCCGTCCTTGTCCAACACGCGGAAGGTGGAGGCGAATCCGCCGAGGCCGGCCATCGACCGGGAGTTCTGGTTGAGTGATGACGCGACCGGAGCTGAGCCCCTGGCTCCGTAACGAGAAGGGCCTCTACGACGGCCTCGTCGCCGCCCCGGTGGTCCGACCCGGTCGCAACGTCGTCGACTGCCTGAACACCGGCTACAGGATGCGGGACGAGAAGAGAGCCTCTGCGAGGGGCTGTGGGACCGAACGCCCCATCACGCTGTGAAGATTTGTCATCCAAGGATTCCACCCGGGTGCGGCCCTCCTCGCGGGAGGGACCGCACCCCAAAAACCTCAGCCTTGGGCGGCCATGGCGGGCGGGGCGGCGTTGACGCCCCAGCTCGTCGGCTTGTCGGTGAGCTTGATCTTGATCGTGCCGGAGCGGAGCAGGTCCTTGTGAGAGAGCCAGCTCTGGCGCAGCTTGCCCTTGTTCGTGTCCGCGGAAGACACGTACTGGAGCTTCGACGCGTCGGCGCCCGGAGCCTCGATGCTGATCTTGCGTCCGTGCTCAGGCCGGATCTCGACCTTCGCGAACATAGGTGCGGTGACTACGTAGTTGGCGGAGCCCGGCTGGGCCTCGAAGATGCCGGCCATGGCGAAGACGAGCAGCGACGAAGTGGCGCCGAGGTCGTCGTTGCCGGGCATGCCGTACACGTTGTCGGTGAAGAGCGTCCGCATTGCGCGCAGCACGGCGGAGGTCTTCCACGGCGCGCCGGTCCACGTGTACATCCACGGCGTGTGGAAGTCGGGCTCGTTGTTGGGATTGAAGGCGAAGTTGTTGTGGTAGTCGTACGCGCCGGTCACCCACGACTCCGAAGCGGCCTTCGCCGGGTCGGTGAGCACGGTCGGCATGTCGAAGAACTTGTCGAGCCGCTGCTCGGCCTTCGCCTGGCCGCCCATGAGCCCGAAGAGGGTCTGCGGGTCCTGCTGGGCAAGCCATTCGTACTGCCATGCGGTGCCCTCGTGGAACGCGCCGGCCTGGGCCGGGTCGAGGTCGCCTGCGACAGTGCCGTCCGCGTTCTTCGCGACGGGGAACCCTGAGAAGCCCTGCGACGTGACGTTGGGGTCCCAGAGCTTGGTGAAGTTGTCGCAGCGCGAGGCGAGCGTCGCGGCCTTGTCCTTGTAGCCGAGGCCGCCGGCCATCGTGGACAGCGCGCAGTCGGCGAGCGAGTATTCGAGCGTGGCCGAGCCTGCCTGGCGACTGTCGCCGTACTTGTAACCGGGCAGGTTCTGGTAGCCGACCCAGCCGTTCTCGACGTACGTCGGGTTGCCGTCACGCCCGCGGAAGATCGACTGGTCCGTGGGGACCTCATTGACGTTCTTCCAGAGCGCGTCGAAGAGCTGGCGCGAGGTGCGGTCGTCGAGTAGGCCGCGGTTGTAGATGTCGACGATCCACGGGGTGATGGGATCACCGCTCATTACGTTGGTCTCGCCGTTGCCGAGCCCCCAGCGCGGCAGCCACCCACCGTCCTGGTAGATGTGCAGCACGGACTTGGCCATGTCCGCGGCCTTGTCCGGGTGCAGCAGGGCCACCAGCTGGTTCTGCGAGCGGTAGGTGTCCCAGAGCGAGAACATCTGGTAATACGTGGAATCCGCGCGGTGCACCTGGTCGTCGAAGCCGCGGTAGCGGTTGTCGACATCGGACCCGATCGACGGGTGCAGCAGCGAGTGGTAGAGCGCGCTGTAGTACGTGCGCTGGTCGGCGGTGCTGCCGCCGGCCACGCGCATGCGGTTCAGCTCGCCCTGCCAGGCGTCGTGCGCGCCGGTGCGGGCCTTGTCGAACGACTTCGGCTGCTCGGCCTTGCGGTTGAGCCGTGCGCCGTCGACCGAGGTGTAGGACAGGCCCACCGAAGTGCCGACCTGGTCGCCCTTGGCCGGGTCGAACGTCACCCAGGCGCCGGCGCGCTTGGCGCCGCGCGATGCTTCGCGCTGGTCCGGGGTGAGGACGCCGTCGGTCCAGGTTCCGAAGTTCGAGAACTTCCGGTCGAACTTGGCGCTGAAGAATATTCGGTAGCGCTCCTTGCCGGTCTCACCGCAGAAGTTGCCCCCCTGGACCCAGCCTTCCACGGTGTCGTTGCCGACCACCTTGACGTCGCCGCCGTAGGTGCTGCCGTTGCTCTCGCCGGCCTCGATGAGCACGTTCTCGGGGCCCGATCCGGCGGGGTACGTGTAGCGGTGTTGACCGGTCCGCTGCGTGGCGGTGAGCTCGGCCTGGATGCCGTTGTCGAACTTCACGCCGTAGTAGCCCGGCGCGCGGGTTTCGTTGTCATGGCTGAACTTCGCACCGGACTGCGCCGGGTCGGACGACGTGACCGCACCGGTGGTCGGCATGAACCGGAAGTTGCCCATCGTCTGGCAGCCGACACCCGAGAGGTGCGTGTGGCTGAAGCCGAGGATGGTGTCCTGCTTGTAGTCGTAGGAAGCGTACTTGTTCAGCTGCGTATCAGGGCTCAGCTGCACCATGCCGAACGGCGCGGCGGCGCCCGGGAAGGTGGTTCCGTCGCCGTTGTTGCCGATCGACGTGTCGACCAGCGTGGTGGGGTCATCGGCGAACTTCGTCCCCTGGTCCTTGGCGTTTGCGACGCCGGAGGTGACGGAAGCCGTGGCCACGGTGGTGGCTATCAACAAGGCGGTGAACACGCGTTTCAACGCTCGCATCGCGATCCTCTCGTACGACAACGTTGTCAACTTCGAGCTCGACGATCTTTGCCCTTCCGGCACTGTTCCGTCAATCCACCGTCGCTCAGGGTCGGTTGGCCGTGGTGTCGGTGCCGGCAGGGAAGCACGCGAGGGCGTATGTGCGGTCGGGTTGGCATGGGTGAGGTGGGGCGGCCGGCCCGCGGCGAGGGCAGTGACCCTGCCCCCGATATCCGCCTGCGCGCGCCTCCAGCACTGGGAACCCGGCGCAGGGCCTGCTGCAACTGCTCGCTCACGGGCGAGGCCTTGTCAGGGCTCCTCTTCCTGGGTAGGACTGTCCGGGTGGGTGATCATCGGAACTCGGCGAGATCAACCGCTACCAGCGCAACGACGGTGCGATCGTCCAGGAGTTCAGCGACGCCAGCCGAGCATCCCCGTGCCCTTCACCTCGTCGCGATGGGGCCCCCTCGTCTCGTTCGGAGCCAAGGCCTACCCGGGAACGAAGCGCTCCTACGGCACCAGCGGCAACAGTTTCGTGGCGGTGGTGGAGTTCGGGCCGCGACTGCGCGCCTGGGCGGTGACGGCCGGCGGGGTGAGCGGGCATCCCGCCTTGCCGCACTTCGACGACCAGGCCGAACGCTGCGCGAACGGCGACCTGCGACCCGTCTGCTTCTATCCCGATGACCTCGAGGGCCATGTCGGGCGGAGCTACCGGCCCGGTAGGTGACCGGTCGCCCGGGAACGGGCGCGATGGGGTGTGCCCTGCGCAATCGGAGCTGCCCGGGAACGCAGCGTTTCCCTGCCCGGAGCCGTGCGGTTGTCTGCGTGCCGCAATTGCGCGCATCGGCGCTCGAGGGCTTGACCGGGGGTCGGCCGCGTCGCTGGGGGGCGAGGGGTTGCAGGTTCAAATCCTGTCGCCTCGCCGGTTACATCGGACATTTGCGCAGGTCAGGGGTCATCTTCGGATGGCCCCTGAGGCGTTTTGGGGGCGGAGGCGGGAGGAACGTCAATCCGCGGTTGACGGAGGCGGCGCCCACGGCCGCCGCCGTGGGTGCGTGGCGGGGATTCCGTTCACGAGTGATGGTTTCGCCATTCGGGGGCGAGGATCGCCCACATCTGCTTGTCGTGACGGGTGCCGTCGTAGGGCCAGTACTCGCGTCGTACGCCTTCGAGCGTCATGCCGAGCCGCCGGGCCACCGCGGAGCTGCGCTCGTTGTCGGCTCGGCAGTGCCACTCGGCGCGATGCATCCCCCGGGATGCGAACGCCCACTCCAACAGCGCGCGGCACGCCTCTGTGACCAGGCCGCGACCCTCGGTGGCCGGCTCCAGCCAGCAGCCGATCTCGCAGGAACCGAAGCCGGCGTCGAAGTCCACGAACATCACGCCGCCGACCAGCGTTCCGTCGAGCCATATACCGAAGAGGCGGCCGCCGTCCGCGGCCTGACGCTCGGCGTACCGGCGCAGTGTGGCCCGCGCCCCGTCGAGGTCGTCGGTGACGAACCCCGGCCCGACCCACGGTCGGATGTGCTCGCGGGCCCGGTCCAGGTTGGCTGCGAACTCCTCGGCATGCCATATCTCCAGCGGGCGGAGGCGGGCGTTGTCCCGCAATGAAAGGGAGAACATGATGACCTCATTCACATAACAAGCGTTACGGTTATGTACCGTAGCAGCATGTCACGCACCAAGGGGAACCACGAGGCTCGCCGACGCGACGTCTCCGAGGCGGTCTGGCGGGTGTTGGTCGCGCACGGCTTCGGCGGATTGACCATGCGAGCCGTCGCCGGCGAGCTCGACGCCACCACCGGCCTGCTCACCCACTACTTCCCCACCAAACGCGACCTGGTTGCATACGCCCTCGACCTGCTCGAACGGCGAAGTGCCTCACGCCCCCGGCGCGCCGCCGACACAGGCCTGCCCGCCGTGAGGGCCGCGCTGCTGGACATCCTGCCGCTGACTGACGAGGCCACCGACAGCAACCGGATCTGGGTGTCTTCCTGGGACGCCGCGCTCGCCAACCCCGAGTTGAGCGGCGATTACGCCCGCAAGTACGCGCAGAGCCGCGACAAGCTGTGCGACCTGGTTGCCGCAGCCCAACAGCTCGGCGAACTGCCCGACGGCGACCCGGCCCGCATCGCGGCCGGCGCCCAGTCCTTCGTGCTCGGTCTGGTGGTACAGGCACTGTTCGACCCCCCGGCGTTCCCACCCCACCGCCAGGCCGAGCTCCTTGACGACTACCTGGCCACGTTGACCTCTCCGCCCTCATCCCGTGGCCATCACGCGGCATCGTCCTGACAACCACGCAGCTCGGAAGAGTTGTCGGGACTCGCACGGTGGTCGGCAGCGCGCACCATTCATCGCGCCCTCGGCCTGCTGTACGTGGCCCGCACCACCGCCCTGTTGAGCTCCGACGGCACGACCCACCCCCCGACCTCGGCGACCGTGACACCCACGACACCGGGTTCGACCGGCTCGATCAGGGGGCGGCCGCTCGGGCTGCCCGTCGCGGTCTGGATCACCATCGTGCCGGCCGACCTTGTCACCGTGCTGCTGCGCTGAACACCCTTCGGGCGCTGCCTGTACGCAAGCGGCGGCAACGAGCGCGCCACCGAACTCGGCGGGGTTCCGGTCAAGCGCGTCAACTCGGGTGCCTGCGCCACGATGTCCGGGCTCGTCGCAGGCGACCCCGCCAAAGGATCGGCACGGCGGGGACGGCCTCTTGTGAGGAGCCGGACCGGTGGCGCCGGGCCTTCCAGGCAGGGCGAGCCGGTCCGGACGTAGGGTTGTGCTATGAGCGCTGCACCGGACGACGGCGCTGCTCGGGCGTACGGGTACGCCCCTCCCGCTGCTGGGTCGGCACGCCGGGCGGAGTTGGACCGGCTGCTGGATCTAGCCGTGCGCGACACGGGCGGGCATGCGGGAGCGGTCTTCCTGCTGGCCGCCGACGGGCAGGCGCTGCGGCTCGAGGTGACCACCGGCATGCCGGCGGAGTATCTCGCGCCCTGGCTGGGGGTGGGGCTGGCCAGTCTCGATCCGGTGGCCGTGGCGGTGCGCGAGCGACGGCTGGTGTGGCTCAGCGAGCATCAGGAGCTCGCCCGGCGTTACCCGCGTACGGCGATCGCCTTGCCGTACCACTTCGCGGTGGCCGCGGCGCCGATCCTGACCGGCACCACCGCCTGGGGAACACTGCTGCTGTTCTGGCCCTGCTGCGACACTGCCGAACTTGCCAGCCCGGGCTCTGACCGGGTCGGTCTCGCCTGCCGACGTCTGGGCCGGTTCCTGCGGGACGCCGCCCAGGCCGGCCGCCCGGTCACTCCGGGGACGCTGCCGCGTACGCTGCCCCGGCCATTCACCCGGGAGTGGGATCCGGCCGTGGCACGGGCCGCAGCGGACTTCGCCGAACGCCTGCCGGAGGGCAACTGCTCCCTCGACCTCGAGGGCAGATTCACCTACCTCAGCGCCACCGCCGCCGACCTGCTGGGCGGCAGCATCCCCGATCTGCTCGGCAAGCGCCCCTGGCAGACCCTGCCCTGGTCCATCGACCCGGCCTTCGAGGACCGCTTCCGCGCTGCCGTGGTCAGCCGGCAGCCGGTGTCCTTCACCGCCATGGTCCCGCCGAACCGCTGGCTCGCATTCGAGCTCTACCCCGATGCCTCCGGAGTGAGCGCCCGCATTTCGCCGACGGCCCCCGCCCACACCTCGAGGGCAGCGCCCGCCGGGACAGGGACGCCCTGGGGCGAGCCGATCCCCCTGGGCCAGCTCTACCAGGTGCTGCACCTGGCCGCTACCCTCTCCGAGGCCGTCGGAGTCGGCGACGTGGTCGACCTGGTCGCGGACGAGATGCTGCCAACCTTTCGGGCCCGGACCCTGGCCCTGTTCACGGCCGAGGACGGCGGACTACGCCTCATCGGTTGTCGGGGCTACAACCCCTATCCCGTGGAGCTCTTCGACGGAGCGACGCTCACCTCCCCGGCCGCGGTCGGCACCCTCGCTGACGGTGTGCCGAACTTCTTCGCCACCTTTGAGGAGGTGGTACGCACCTACCCGCTCGCCCCCCGCCAGGACGGTCTGCAGGCCTGGGCCTACCTGCCGTTGATCGCTTCCGGGCGCCCGGTGGGCTTGTGCGTGCTCGCCTTCGACCGGCCCCACCAGTTCTCCGGCAACCAACGGACCGTCCTGACCGCACTCGCGGGACTGATCACGCAGGCGCTGGAACGGGCCCGCCTGTACGACACCAGCAAGGAGCTCGCACAGATTCTGCAGGCGGCCATGCTCCCCGACTCGCTGCCGGACCTTCCCGGACTGGATGTGGCCGCCCGTTACCTGCCCAGCGTCCGCGGTATGGACATCGGCGGCGACTTCTACGACCTGGTCCGGGTGGACGACACCACCGCGGCCGCAGTCATCGGCGACGTCCAGGGCCACAATGTCACCGCCGCCGCACTCATGGGCCGTTGCCGCCTCTCCATCCGCTCCCAGGCCGCCGCGGGGGCCACGCCGGCGCAGGCCCTCGCGCAGGCCAACCGCCAGCTGGTCGACCTGGACCCGGGCCGCTTCGTCAGCTGCCTGTACGCCCAGCTCGACCTCGCACACCGCCGGGCCCTCCTGGCCACCGCCGGCCACCCCCCACCGATCCTGCGTCACCCGGACGGGCACGCGGAGGTCCTCCGCGTGCCGCCGGGGGTGTTGCTCGGCATCGACCCCGACGCCGACTATCCCACCACCGAGATCCCGCTGGCCCCCGGCAGCGTCCTCGCCCTGTACACCGACGGACTCGTCGAGACCCCCGAGGTTGACCTGGACGATGCCATGGCCGGGCTCGCCGACCAGCTCGCCCGGACCCGGCCCCAGCCCATGGACCAGCTCGCCACGTACCTGATCGACCACGCACGGCAGACCGCTCCCCGGACGGACGACATCGCGCTGCTGCTCATCAGGCTTGCCACCGCGGGGTAGGGCGCGTAGCCGCGGGTCGTGCGGTGCGCGATGGCGGCACACCGCGCGTCTGCACAGCGGCTGTGGCCCGAAGCGCTCCGGGTCCAGCACAGGTTGTGGGACGACTGTGAGAAGAAGGCCAGGAGCGTTTGATCAGGAACGGCGCCACAACAGGCAACGACCCTGCTGCCGGTCCCAGTAGGTCGGCCTCCCCGGAAGCTCCGTGTGGGCCGCGGCACGGCCCCGGGGCTGTCAGGACGGTCGCGGCGCGCGTCGGTCCCGGCGGCCGGCCAGTTCCTCATCGTCGACGAGGGTGAGCATGGGCTTGCCTGGCGCACCCATCATCACCACGACGAAGCGGCTCCACGCATCGTCCCGATTGTTCCCGTCCTGGTAGTGGATGACATCGCCGCCCGGCTCCCAGAATGTCTCACCGGCCCGGACAACGCGCTCCGGCTCGCCCTCCAACTCGAACAGCATTTCGCCTTCGATCATGTAGCCGAATGCCGGACCGGAGTGCCGGTGTGGCGGGACCCCCGGATGCGCAGGAGGGTACTGCACGAGCAAGGTCATCACTTGTGCACGTTCAGGGATGAACGGCGGTACCTGCTCCAGCAGAGTGGTGATACATGATTGCCAGGGGACCGGCTCGGCGGCAGAGTCGGAGCGGGCCTGATCCGGCCCACTGCTGTCGTTGTTCGGCATGGTGGCTGACCTCACGATGGAGAGACGTACGGCGAGAACCCCAATAGGGCGGCGAAATCCTGACGAGAGCGTCCCGGGACGTCGCATGGTGTTCGGGCGCCGGGTCGGATCGCTGACGGATCGGTGACCGCGCAACTCGACCGCCGTTTCATGGGCCGGCCTCGGCGGGTCGATGAGCACTGCGTTGTTGTGGCTGCGACAGGCACCGGTGTATGCGCTCAGTGCCGCGCAGATACTCATGGACGTAGGGCCTTTCAACCGTACTGCGCTCGCGGACAGCGCGCTCAGCGAGGAGGCCGGCAGCACGCGGCCTGGGGAGTGGGCCCGGGCAGTGAAATACCACTGGATCGAGTCGGGCAACTACCCGGGCCTTCACTCCGAATCGTGAGCACGACTTATGCGGCTTCGGTCAGCGGCTAGTTCTTGTCCGCCACCTCACGGCTCAGGCGCAGCTGCTCTGAGCTCAGCATCGCCCAGCCGTCGGTTACCCCTCCGCCGGGCGGTCGGACGTCCGTTGCGGCGCCGGCGCGAGAGTCCCAGCTGTGCAGCATGCCCGGGTTGAGGCTGAGTTCCTCGGCGACCTACTCACGCAATCCTTGTCCGATCAGCAGGGACAACCCCGAGAACACTGTGTCCACAAGCTCCCGCGCGGCTCGACGCCGTCGAAGGGATGCCGGTCCCACGAGTTGTCGAAGCGCACCCTCGCAGGCCAGGAACTTCGGTGCCCCTGGCCGACGCCGGTAACTGGGAGCACCCCGGGAGCGGCGAAGGGATCGGAGGTCCGACACTCGCTCTCACCGGAACGAGGTCGGATTCCCCGGTGAGCCCAGGACGGTCACTGCTCCCGCATGCCCCACGGAGAGCCGTACGCGCTGAGCAGGTCCAGGAAGGGGCGGGCGGGGAAGGCCTCCGGGCCGAGGACTCCCGAGCCGGACCACGCGCCCGTGGCCAGGAGTTCGAGGGCGACGACCGGGTTGACGGCCGTCTGCCACACCACCGCCTGGGAGCCGTACTCGGCCATCGACCACTGGTTGTCGACCACGTGGTAGAGGTAGACCTCGCGCGGCGCACCGTCCTTGGTACCGCGCACCCAGGTGCCCGCGCACGTCTTGCCGTGCATGCGCTCGCCCAGCGTCGCCGGGTCCGGCAGACAGGCGGCCACGACGTCGCGGGGCGACACACCCACCGGGCCCGCAGCGCTCGGCACGGTCACCGGGTCGGTGCGGTCCAGACCCAGGAGGTGCAGCGTCCTGAGGGTCTGGATGAACTCCTCGCCCAGGCCGTACTTGAAGGTCACGCGCCGTGCGTCGATCCAACGGGGGACAAGCAGCACCTCCTCGTGCTCCACGTTCACGCACTCGACCGGGCCGATGCCCTCGGGGAAGTCGAACACCTCCGGCTCGCTGAAGGGCGCGGTGGTGAACCAGCCGCGGTCCGCCTCGTAGACGACCGGCGGATTGAGGCACTCCTCGATGGTGGTCCAGATGCTGAAGGAAGGCGCGAACTCGTAGCCGTCGACGGTGAGGTTGGCGCCGTCGCGGATGCCGATCTCGTCGATCTCGTCGAAGAGTTCGTCGGCTGCGTACCGTGCGAAGACATCGGACAGCCCCGGCTCCACACCCATGCCGACGAGGGCCAGCGCGCCCGCCTTCTCCCAGTCGGCTGCCTGCGCGAACTGCGTGTCGCCGAGCATCACCCCGCACTCCTCGTACGGCCGATCGGAGTGCGGGCGCGACAGAGACATCGCCATGTCGAGGTAGGTTGCGCCGGCCGTGAGCGCTGCCTGGAAGAGGGGCATCACGAACCGCGGGTCGGTGGCATTGAGCAGGACGTCGCACCCGTGCCGCGTCAGCAGCGCCGTCACTGCCGCCTGATCGGACGCGTCGACGTGCTCGGCACGGAAGCGGCCCGCGGCACCCGCGAGGGCAGCGACCGCCGCCTCGGCCCGGCTCAGGTCGTAGTCGGCCACGACCATCTCGTCGAAGAACGGGCGCCGGGCCGCGATCCGGGTGATCGCGGTGCCCACACCGCCGGCGCCCACAAGCAGAACACGCATGACACGGACTTCCTCTCTGGAGACGGGGCGTGACCGCGCGGACCGGAGGTGCGGGCGCCCCTGCCGGGAGATCCAACGCCGCGTGCTCGGATAAGGTCAATGGTGTTGGCATAAGGACCCGGTGAGGAGGCGGCGGTGGCGAAAGCTGTGGTGCCTGAGGAGAAACGGCGGCGCCGCCGTCCCACCAGGAGCGGCACGGTGCTGTCCGAGCAGCTGATTCTCGAGACCGCCCTGCGGATGCTGCGTGAACACGGCAGCGCGGGACTCACCGCCCGCCGTCTCGGCCTGGCCCTGGACGCCGACCCCAGCACCCTCTACCGGTACTTCCGCGGCATGGATGATCTGACCCTTGCCATCGGCGACGCCCTCATCGGGCAGGCCCTGCAGGGCTGGCGGCCCACGGGGGAGTGGCGGTCGGATCTGCGCGGCCTCGGGTTGCGCATCCACGCCGTGTACGTCGGGCATCCGCAGGCGGCACTGCTGACAGCGAACCGGGTCACCGGCCGGGCCCACGAGCTGGCGGCCGACGAGGCCATCCTTGACGTACTTCGCACGGCAGGGTTCCCCTTGCCGGACACGGTACGGATCTACCAGGCCTTCATCGACCAGACCCTGGCCTTCGCCGCGCTCGACGCCGCCTCGCTGGCCCTGCCACGCGAGAGTCTCAGAGCCGACGAGGACATGTGGCGCTCGACGTACGCCCGCCTGCCGCGCACCACATACCCCCGGATCGCCGAGGCGGCACCCCTCCTGGCGACCCGCATGGTCGACAGCGCCTATCCCACCGCCCTGGAGATGCTGCTGGACGGCGCCGCAGCGCAGTGGGAGGCGCTGCGCGCCCGGCGATAGAGGATCGTCCGGGGCCGTTGCGGGGCGGACCCGTCCGGTACGGGGCCCGTCCGGTACGGCCCATCCCGAGGGCTCCGTGGCGCGCCCAGGCACCGACCGTGCGGCCCAACTGCCGTGCCGGAGATTCGGGTTGAAGGAGTGACGGGTCCGGTCCGTGGGCGGTCCGGATCCTGCTGGTGGATCACATCGCGTGGGGCGGGGCGAGTTCGGTCCAGATGGTCTTGCCGTTCGGGGTGTAACGGGTGCCCCAGCGTTGGGTGAGCTGGGCGACGAGGAACAGGCCCCGGCCGCCCTCGTCGTCCGATCCGGCGCGACGCAGGCGAGGAGAAGTACTGCTGCTGTCGGAGACCTCGCAGATGAGGTCGGTGTTGCGGATCAGCCGGAGCCGGATCGGCGGGAGGCCGTAGCGGATGGCGTTGGTGACCAGTTCGCTGACCACCAGTTCGGCGATGAACGAGAACTCTTCCAGACCCCACTCGGTCAGCTTCCGCGCGGCCAGGGACCGGGCATCCACGACGACCGCCGGGTCGGCGGCCAGGTCCCAGGAGGCGACGCGGTCTGCACCCAGGGTGTGCGTGCGGGCGACCAGGAGCGCGACGTCGTCCGGTGGCCGGAGGGGGAGCAGGGTGGCGGCCACCTGGTCGCAGATCTGCTCGAGCGGGCGGTCGGGGTGGGACAGGCTGCGCCGCAGTGCCTGAAGTCCGACGTCGATGTCGGGGTCCCGTCCCAGGAGGAGTCCGTTGGTGAAGAGCGCGAGCACCGTTCCGTCCGCGAGATCCAGCTCGGCGGTCTCGAAGGGCAGGCCGCCCAGGCCCAGCGGCGGGCCCGCGGGCAGACGCGGGAACTCGACGGTGCCGTCGGGGTGCACCACCGCGGGCGGGTAGTGGCCGGCGGAGGCCAGCGTGCAGCGTCGCTCGACCGGGTCGTAGACCGCGTACAGGCAGGTGGTCCCGGTGACCGTGCCGCCGGTCGGCGAGGAGCGGCAGGAACCGTCCTCCTCGGCGAGCCGGATCACCAGGTCGTCGAGGTGCGTGAGCAGCTCGTCCGGGGGTACGTCGAGGTCGGCGAGGGTGTTCACGGCGGTACGCAGCCGCCCCATGGTGGCGGAGGCGTGTATGCCGTGTCCGGGGACGTCGCCGACGACCAGGGCAACTCGGGCGCCGGAGAGCGGGATGACATCGAACCAGTCGCCTCCTACGTCGCTCTCCGCGCCGGCGGGTCGGTAGTGTGCGGCGACCTCGACGGCGTGGAGCTCGGGCAGCTCGCTGGGGAGCAGTCTGCGCTGCAGGGCCAGGGAGGCGGCGCTTTCGCGGGTGTAGCGGCGGGCGTTGTCGATGCACACGGCGGCCCGGGAGGCCAGTTCCGTGGAGAGGGTGAGGTCCTCGTCGTCGAACGGGTCCGGTTGCTGCCACCGGTAGAAGCTGGCCACGCCCATCAGGACGTTGCGGGCGGCCAGCGGTACCACCATCAGGGAGTGCGCGCCGGCGGCTCGGATTCCCACGATTCGCCGGGCATCGTCCCGCAACCAGTCGGCGGTGAAGTCAAGTCTGGCGACGAGGCGGGCTTCGAGGTCGGCCATGCAACGGGCCTGCGGTGAAGAGGAGGAAAACCGGCTCAGCTCGCCGACCGCGTACGCCGCCCGGGAATGCCCGCGCCATGTGGACCGAAATGCCGCACGGCGCAGCGTGACGCTGTCTTCGACCGGACCCGGCCGGGGCGCCTCGCCCTCCACGACGGCGTCCAGCAGATCGACGCTGACGGTGTCGGCCAACCGGGGGACGGCCACCTCGGCCAGTTCCTGCGCGGTCCGCATGACGTCCAGGGTGGTGCCGATGCGCAGACTGGCTTCGTTGAGCAGAGCTCTTCGTTCCTGGGTCCGGTAACTGGCGGTGACGTCGATGACCGCGTGGCACAGCCCGAGGACGGCTCCGGCCGGGTCCTGGAGCCGGAAGGTACTGGTGGACCACACATGCTCGTGTTCCGGGTCGGCCACGGTGCGCCCGCGGTGCACAAAGTCCATCGTCGGGACGCCGGTGTCCAGGACCTGCTGCATCTGCGCCTCGATGGCCTCGGCGCTCAGCCCCGGCAGCGCAGCCCCGATCCGCTTGCCCAGCCGTTGCTCGGTCGGTATGCCGGTCATGCGTTCCAGGGCCACATTGCGCCGTACGCAGCGCAGTTCGGTATCGGTGACCAGCAGGCCGACGGGCGACTGGGAGAAGAGTCCTTCCATGACCGCCCGGTCGCCCTCCCAGCGGCGCATCTGGGCTGCCTCGACGGCCAGCACCACCCAGTGCGGTGCGGTCCCTGGGCTTTCGGGGCCGGTCGAGGGGTACGCCCACAGGACCAGCTCCAGCAGTCGGCCGTCCCCGCAGCGCACGGTCACGACCGCGGACCGTACCTCCGGTGCCCCTCGCAGTGCGCGCCGTGCCGCGGCGGCTGCGGCCGGCTCGGGCCGGGCGAGCAGTTCGATGGCGGACCGGCCCAGGACCTGGGCCGCCGGATGGCCCAGCAACTGTTCGGCAGCCGGGCTCCATCGGACAACGACACCTCGAGAATCCAGCACAGCGGTCGCCGCCACCTCGGCGCCAACGGCCGCATCACTCCCCAGGCCGCCTCCGGTATCCCGTGCCATCCGCGCCGTCCCACAACTTCCGATCATGGCCGCAGCCCTCCTCGGCAGCGTATTCCCGATCCGATGGAAGCGCTCCGTACGGGCTGTGCCGAGAGTGCACAGCCGGTGTGCGCGCGGCTGCGCATCGACTGCGCTCGGCGCTCTGGTCGAGCGCCGAATGATCACTGGTGGCCATAGTCGCCCCCGGAGGGCTACGGGGGTGACCGGGTGTGGGGTCGGCGGGGACGTCGGCGCAGTTGCGGATCTGTCCCCCGAGCAACACCGCCTCGCTGGTGATCCCGGGAGAGATCACCGATTGCGACGACCTATTCAGCGTCACGCCGTTCGCCGCCGGCACGTCCGGGAACCCGTCGGCCTGATGCAGCGGCACCCGATCGGGCATCGAGGCACCGCTCTCCGACCGCGGTACTGTGCTGCCCGCCTTCAGGATGTGATCCGGGACACCACGGTTGGCAAGGTACGTCAACCGTCACAGCAGCAGTGGCGCGTACGGACGGTCACGCTTGATCGCAAGCACGAAAGGCGCTGGTCTCTCCGAGTCCGTCGACGTCGAGGACTGCGGGACCACGTACCGCTTCCGAGCCGCCGACGACCCCTGCACGAGGGAGCCGCTGGTGTCGATCTCGAAGCGAACGCGGCGGTGCTCGGCATGTGAGTGATCCACCCCACGACAGTTCGGGACCCGGGGGAGGCACTTCGGGCCGCAAGGCTCCGAAGCGCCTGTACGTGCGGATCGGAGAAGTAGCTTCGATATCAGCAGTTACCCTCTCCCGGGCGGTGGGGGCGTATCCGTGGCCGAGACCGCGGACCGTCCGGCTGAAGTGAAGGCCCGTGAGGTGAACGACAGGAACCTCACTGCCCACCGCCGTCACCTTTGAAGGAGTTCCGCCGATGAAGACCGTCCCCCACTGGATCGGTGGCAAGCACTTCGGAGACGCTGCAGGCGCCTCCGGCACCTGGGGCCCCGTGACCGACCCCGCCACCGGAGAGGTCATCACACAGGTGGCGATGGCCGGCGCCGACGAGGTCGACGCCGCGGTCGCCGCGGCGAAGGCGGCCTACGCCACCTGGCGCACGTCCTCGCTCGCGCAGCGGATCGCGATCCTCTTCCGCTACCGCGAGCTGCTGAACGGGCGCCGCGACGACCTTGCCGCGCTGATCACCGCAGAGCAGGGCAAGGTCCACGCAGACGCGCTGGGCGAGGTCGCCCGGGGCCTGGAGATCGTCGAACTGGCCTGCGGGCTCGGCACGGCGCTCAAGGGCGACACGTCCACGGAGGTGTCGAGCCACATCGACGTGGCGTCGGTCCGCCGGCCGCTCGGTGTGATCGTCGGCATCTCACCGTTCAACTTCCCCGCGATGATCAGCATGTGGATGTTCCCCATGGCCATCGCCTGCGGGAACACCTTCGTCCACAAGCCGAGCAGCAAGGCCCCGTCCGCGTCCATGCTCCTCGCGGAACTCGCGGCCGAGGCCGGTGTGCCCGACGGTGTGCTCAACATCGTGCACGGCGACGAGGTCGCGGTGAACGCGCTGCTCGACCACCCGGATGTGGCGGCAGTGTCGTTCGTGGGGTCCACGCCGGTCGCCCGCCACGTCTACAGCAGGGCATCCGCCAGCGGCAAGCGTGTCCAGGCCCTCGGCGGCGCTAAGAACCACATGCTGGTACTACCCGACGCCGACCTCGACGCGGCCGCCGACGCCGCCGTGACCGCCGCCTACGGCTCCGCAGGCCAGCGCTGCATGGCTGTCTCCGTGGTGGTCGCGGTCGGCTCGGCGGGCGACGCGCTGGTGTCCCGGATCGCCGAGCGGGCCACGAAGGTCAAGATCGGCCCGGGCAATGACCCGACGTCCGAGATGGGCCCGCTCGTCACCGAGGCACACCGCGACGAGGTCGCGAACTACGTCGCGGGCGCGGCCGCCCAAGGAGCCGACGTGGTGCTCGACGGCAGGGACTTCACCGTCGAGGGCCTCGAGAACGGGCACTGGATGGGTATCTCGCTCCTCGACAAGGTCAGCACCGACTCGGACGCCTACCGGAACGAGATCTTCGGCCCCGTCCTGTGCGTGCTCCGCGCGGGGACCTACGACGAGGCCATGCGCATCATCAACGGCTCCCCGTTCGGCAACGCCAGCTCGATCTTCACCCGCGACGGCGGCGCGGCCCGCCGGTTCCAGTTGGAGGTCGAGACCGGCATGGTCGGCGTGAATGTGCCGATGCCGGTGCCGGTGGGCTACCACTCCTTCGGTGGCTGGAAGGACTCGGCCTTCGGCGACCACCGCATGTACGGCAGCGAAGCCGTGCACTTCTACACGCGCGGCAAGGTCATCACGAGCCGCTGGCCGGACCCGGCCGAGGCGGCAGCCGGTCCTGACCTTGGCTTCCCCGCGTCCCGCTGACCACCTCGGGCCCGCACGCGCGGCCGCGCCCGCTCCCTTACGGTGCCGGTGCGGCCGCGGTTGCAGGGCCAGGAGCGACTTGATGTGTTCTGCGGTTTCCTTCGGGAGATCGGGCGGCGGTTGGGCAAGCCGGTGCTGATGGACCCGGAGGGCGACTACGGCCATCCGGTGCTCGGCTTCGACGTCGAGGCTGATCGAGTCGTTCTCCTCGCAGGCCCGCAGGTCAGGTGAGTGAGGTCGACGGCTGCGGTTCGTAGAAGGTTCCGTTGCGGACCACCGCCCACGAGGACGCCGCCCGGGCGACTCGCTGGTGAAAGGCCGAGGGCCGGGTCCGTCAGCGGGTGGTGAGCACCATCCGGAAGCGGGCGGCCCCGGAGAGCATCTTTTGGTACGCCTGATCGGCCTGGTCCAGCGGCACGACCTCGGTCATCGGGCGGATTCCGTGCAGCGCGCTGAACGCCAGGGTGTCCTGCACGTCCTGCGCGGTGCCGGACGGATGGCCCCGGACGATCTTGCCACTCATGAGCAGCTGGTTCGGGCTGATGCCCAGTGGCTCGGTGTCCGCGCCGATGACCACCAGCTCGCCGCGGGGCGACAGTCCGTCCACGGTCGCTGTGGTGGCGTCGGAGTTGGCGGCGGTGGCCAGGACGACCTTGGCGCCGCCGAGGGACTGCAGCGCGTCCGCGACGGTGGTGTCCGCCGTGCTGTCGATGTAGTGGTGCGCACCGAGCTGCTCGGCGAAGTCGGCCTTGCCGGCTCCGCGGGCGATGGCCACGGTCTCGAAGCCCATCGCGGCTGCGTACTTCACCCCCAGGTGGCCGAGGCCGCCGATGCCGAGCACGGCGACCAGGTCGCCCGGCCGGGCGGAGCTGCGCCGCAGCCCGTTGTACGTGGTCACTCCCGCACAGCCCAGAGGCGCCGCATCGGGTGCCGCCAGCGCATCGGGGATCCGGGCCAGCGCGTCTGCCGGGGCGATCACGGCCTCGGCGTAACCGCCGTCGTACGCCCATCCGGGTACCTTCAGGTTCTCGCACACGACGAAGTCGCCCTGTCTGCAGGGCGTGCAGTGGCCGCAGCTGCCGCCGAACCAGCCCACCGCCACCCGGTCGCCCACATGCCAGCCCTTGTCCTGCGTTCCCTCGCCGAGCTCCTCGATGCGCCCGGCGATCTCATGCCCGGGGACCAGCGGAAACCGTACGCCCGGGAGCCCGGCGTTCACGAAAAATGCGTCGCTGTGGCAGATTCCGCAGGCATCCACGGCAATCCGTACGTGCCCTGGACCCGGCTGCGGCATCTCACGCTCGACGATCGCGAACGGACCGCCGGGGGCGGAGACCTGGGCGACTCGATAGGTGCTCATCTGCATCTCTCCGGGCTACGGGTACGACGCCCCCGGAAGCCAGTAGAGCAGCTCCGGCCCGACGGCGCGCGCGGGATTTGCTCGTACAGTGCTGACGGAATCGCGAGTCCTGTACCGAGGTCACCCCTTGGCGCCCGCCGCTGTTCCGTTGTTTCTCCGGGGTCGAATGACCACACCTGCACCAGCCCGGCGCAAGGCCTCCGCCGTCCTGGACTGCCCGCCGCGCACGTCGGCCGGTGTGCGCACCGCCACCGGCCGTGCCACTGCTACGGCTTCGGCGGCACCTCCGTTCGCGAGCGGTGCCGCGGGTGGCTGCGCGAGGAGCAGGAGCGCCGGTGGCACGCACGCCTTGGAGTTCTGGGCGCGCGAGCCACTCGGGTCAGCCGGGAGGTCCCAGTCACCAGTCGAGGCGGCTGTCGTCGCCAATGTCTGCCTGTCTCCGTCGAACCCCCCGACGATCGGCATGTGCCCGGGGGTCGGCCGAGGATCAGCCCATGCGGGAGGCGGTGATCCCGCCGTCGACGTAGAGCGTGATGCCGTGGACCATGGCCGAGTCGTCGCTTGACAGGTATAGGACGCCCTTGGCGATGTCCTCCGGCCGGACGACGACGCCCGCCGGGGTGGTGGCGGTCATCGCGTCGAGCTCCGCGCGGGCCTCCTCGTTGCCGGGCGTGAGGGTCGCTCCGGGCGCGATGGCGTTGACCCGCACGCCGCGTGGCCCGTACTCCGCGGCCCAGCTGCGGGTGAGCTGCTCGTCAGCGGCCTTCGTCGCGCTGTACATCGCCGCGTAGGGAGTACCGAGACGGGCCATCCAGGAGCCGACGGTGACGATGACGCCGCTGCCCCGTGCGGCCATGGCCGGAGCCAGGGCGCCGACCAGGACGTGCGGGGCGCGGATGTTGACCGCGAGCATGGCGTCGAGGTCGGTGTCCGGCAGATCCTCGGTCAGCGTCGCCGGGTAGATGCCGGCGTTGTTGACCAGGATGTCGACGCGTCCGCCGAGCGCGTCCGTGGCCTGTGCGACGAAGGCGCGCAGCTGCTCGTAGCTGCCTCCGAGGTCCGCCGTGACGAAGTCGGCGCGCCCGCCGGTGCCGCGGATCGCCTTGACGACCCGCTCGCCGCTGGTCTGCTGCCGGCCGTTGACGACGACGTGAGCGCCCTCGGCGGCCAGGAGCCGGGCTATCGCCTCGCCGATCCCGCTGGTCGAGCCGGTGACGACGGCAGTGCGGCCGATGAGCGGGGAGCCGGGGGCGGTAGGTGTGCTGTCGTTCGTGTGAAGTGAAGAAGTCATGAGTCCTTTTGTACGGCGGCCTCAGGTACCGGGCCAGGACAGGACAAACCTGGGCACGGCAGGACCACCCAGAGCGCCGCCGGGCGCCCTACGCTGGAGGAATGTCACGCGACCGCGCCGCGCTCGGGGCGTTCCTGCGCTCCCGCCGGAACCACCTCACCCCGTCCCAGGCGGGCATCGAAGCCTTTCCCGGAGCCCGGCGGGTACAGGGACTGCGACGGGAGGAGCTGGCCGTACTGGCCGGCCTGAGTCCCGACTACTACAGCCGCCTCGAACAGGGACGCCAGGCCAACATCTCCGACGCGGTGCTCGACGCGCTGGCCCGCGCACTGCGTCTGGACGAGGTCGAGCACGCGCATCTCCGCGACCGCGCCGCGCCCGCCGCGCAGCACCGTGCCGCCACCCCGCACGCCCCCCAACGCCCCGATCCCGGTCTGTTGCGGCTGATGCAGACGCTCGACCACGTCCCGGTGCTGTTGCTCGGCCATCGCGGCGAGGTCCTCGCCCGCAACGCCCTGCTGCCTGAGGTGCTGGGCCGTCCGCTGGAGCCGGGGTCGTCGTTCGTGCGCTTCATGTTCCAGGACCCTGTCGCCCGTGAGCGGATCGTGAACTGGACGGAGTTCGCGTCGGCCACCGTCGCCACGATGCGTCGGGAGATCGCACGCCGCCCCTACGACAACCGCCTGGCGGCGCTCATGGAGGAGTTGCGGGCGAGTGACGACGACGTGGACCGGTGGTGGGACGACCACGCCGTCCGCGACTACGCATCGGTCGCCAAACGAGTCGAGCATCCCGCCGCAGGCTTGATGTCCTTCAACACCGAGATCGTCTGCACGCCGCACGACCCCGACCAGCGGCTGATCGTCTACACGGCCGAGCCCGACTCCGCCACCGCCCACGTCCTGCCAATTCTGGCCGGCTGGAACACCGCAGTCCGTCCCTGAGCAGCCCGGCACTCGCCGTGGCGCGCCGCGTTGCCGGCGCGCCGCGCCAGGGGAAGCCCACCGAAGCGCGCACGGAATGCACCGTCGGGAGACCGTCGAGGCGGCCCGGCCGGGTGCTCGTCGCCGAGAGCGCAATCGTGCTGCTGACCAGCGAGCGTGACATCAGTCGGCGGGGCCGCCCCGGCGTCCGGTCAGCGGGTGGCGAGGAGCTCGAGCGTGTCGATCACACGGTTCGAGAAGCCCCACTCGTTGTCGTACCAGGCGACCACCTTGATGTGGCGGCCGTCGACGCGGGTGAGGGCCGAGTCGAAGATCGACGAGGCGGGATTGCCCGTGATGTCGGAAGACACGAGCGGGTCGTCCGAGTACTCGAGGATGCCGGCCAGCGGCCCCTCCGCCGCGGCGCGGTACGCCGCCAGCACGTCGTCGCGCGTCACGTCGCGGGCGACGGTCGTGTTGAGTTCGACGATCGAGCCCACCGGCACCGGTACGCGGATCGAGTCGCCCGCCAGCTTGCCCTCGAGGTTCGGCAGCACGAGGCCGATCGCCTTGGCGGCGCCCGTCGTGGTCGGCACGATGTTGACAGCGGCGGCCCGGGCGCGGCGGGCGTCGCGGTGCGGGCCGTCCTGCAGGTTCTGCTCCTGCGTGTAGGCGTGCACCGTCGTCATGAAGCCGTGCTCGATGCCGGCGAGCTCGTCGAGGACCGCGGCCAGCGGCGCAAGAGCGTTGGTCGTGCACGAGGCGTTCGAGATGATCGTGTGCACGGCCGGGTCGTACGCGTCGCTGTTGACCCCGAACGCGAGCGTGACATCGGCGCCGTCCGACGGCGCACCGACGAGCACCTTCTTCGCGCCTGCGTCGAGGTGGGCGCGGGCGGCCGTAGCCGACGTGAAGCGGCCGGTCGCCTCGAGCACGATGTCGACGCCGAGCTCGGCCCACGGCAGCTTCGCCGGTTCGCGCTCGGCGAGCACCGTGATGCGACGGCCGTCGACGACAAGGACGTCCCCGTCGACAGTCACCGGGCGGCCGAGCCGGCCGGCCGTCGTGTCGTAGGCGAGCAGCCGCGCGAGGGTGGCGGGTTCCGTGAGGTCGTTGACGGCAACGACCTCGAGGTCGCTGTCGCGTTCGAGCAGTGCGCGCAGCACATTGCGTCCGATGCGGCCGAATCCGTTGACGGCGATGCGAGTCATGAGTGGTGTCCCTTCGGTTCGCCATCAGGCTCGCTCGCGGCGTCCGTCCGTGACAGCGGCGTGAGTGCCACGGCTCGAAAGGATCGCGCCACGCCGGCGGGCTACTCGCCCTGGGCGAAGGTGCGCCGATACTCGCTCGGCGTGGTGCCGAGGATGCGCTGGAAGTGCAGCCGCAGATTCGCACCGGTGCCGAGACCGACGTCGGCGGCGATCTGCTCGACGCTCCGCTCCGAACGCTCGAGCAGCTCACGGGCCACGTCGATGCGGGCACGCATGACCCACTGCATCGGCGTGGCTCCTGTGTCTTCGACGAAGCGTCGCGAGAACGTGCGCGGCGACACCGCCGCGTGCCGGGCGAGCATCTCAAGGGATAGGGGCTCGCCCAGCCGGTGCAACGCCCACTGGCGGGTGGCGGCGAACCGCTCGCCGAGCGGCTCGGGCACGCTGCGTGGCACATACTGCGCCTGACCGCCGCTGCGGTAGGGGGCCGCGACCAGGCGCCGGGCCGCGTGGTTCGACGCGGCCACCCCGAGATCGCCGCGCAGAATGTGCAGGCACAGGTCGATGCCCGAGGCGGCGCCGGCCGATGTCAGCACGCTGCCCTCGTCGACGAACAGAACGTTCTCGTCGACCCGGATGAGCGGATGCCTCGCCGCCAGCGCGCGTGTGTAATGCCAGTGCGTCGTGGCGCGCTTGCCGTCGAGCAGGCCCGTGGCGGCGAGCGCGAAGGCGCCCGTCGAGATGGCGGCGAGCCGCGCGCCCCGATCGTGGGCCGCGATCAGCGCGTCAACGACGGCCTGCGGCGGGTCGTCGCGGTCCGGGAACCGGTAGCCGGGCATGAAGACGATGTCGGCCCATGCAAGCGCGTCGAGGCCGTGGGCGACGCAGTACGACAGACCGTCACCGCCGGTCACGAGACCGGGGGCGGCGCCGCACACCCGCACCTCGTACGGCATGCTCGCGCGGGTCGTGAACACCTGCGCAGGAATGCCGACATCGAGCGGCTTCGCACCCTCGAGCACAAGGACGGCAACGCGATACAGGCGGGAAGCGGGCACGGGAAAAGAATACGAGGGGTGTGGGGCCGGCCCGTTCCCCCTACTGATGGCGCTGGCACCGTCGGTCCCGGACTACGGGACTCATCGGGCAGGTGCTCCAGGCCGCGCACCGGGTACGGGTTCGCCGGCCAGTACCTACAAAACGGGCAACACGGTGCCGACCGGCTCCAGATGCGCTGCACCAGAAAAAAGTCGCCGGCCCTGTGTCTCCGCCGCGCCCGGCAGGTAGGACAAGCTCAAGCCGTGGTGATGGGCCGGTCGGGTGCGGGTGTGTGCTCGGCCCAGATGGTCTTGCCGTGGTGGTTGTGGCGGGTTCCCCAGCGTTCGGCGAGTTGAGCGACGATGAACAGTCCGCGCCCGTTTTCGTCGAAGGTGCGGGCCCGGCGCAGGTGTGGCGAGGTGCTGCTGCCGTCGGCGACCTCGCAGACCAGGCTGCCGGCGTGGTTGATCAGGCGCAGCTGGATGGGGGGTTGGGCGTGGCGGATGGCGTTGGTGACCAGTTCGCTGACGATGAGTTCGGTAGTGGGGGCGGCGTCCGTCAGGCCCCAGGCGGTCAGTTTTTCCGCGATGTGGGTGCGGGCGTGGCAGACGGCGGCCGGGTCGGCCGGCAGGTCCCAGGTGGCGACGGTGCGGGTGTCCAGGGCGTGGGTGCGGACGGCGAGGACAGCTACCTGGGTGTGGGGAGCGTGGAGCAGGGCGTCGAGGGCGGCTCGGCAGGTGGAGTCCAGGCAGGACTGGGGCCCGGCGAGTGCGCTGAGCAGCTCCTCGCCGCCGGGGTCATGCGGGCTGTCGCCGGTGTCGGTGTGGGTGTAGAGCAGGAGCAGGCTGCCTTCGGGTAGGTCTATCTCGGTGGCTTCGAAGGGCAGATCTGTCTGTCCCAGGGGTGGCCCTTCGGGCAGGTCGATGACTGTGACCGTGCCGTCGGGTGTGATGACGGCAGGTGAGGGGCTTCCGGCGCCGGCGAGTGTGCAGCGGGAGGAGGCGGGATCGTACACCGCGTACAGGCATTGGGCGCTGACGGTGCTGGTGGCCTGGGCGTCGTGACTGGGACGGTTGTCGGGGCGGAGCCGGGCCAGGACATCGTCGAGATGGGTGAGCAGTTCCTCGGGCTGCAGGTCGATGTCGGCCAGGGTGCGTACCGCGGTGCGGAGTTCGGTGGCGGTGGCGTCGGCGCCCGGCCCGGCCACGGCGCCGGCGACGAGTCCGACCCGGGTGCCGGACAACGGGATGGCGTCCAGCCAATGGGCACGCATGCCAAGCTGGCTGGAGTCGGTCCGGTAGTGGCTGGCCAGCTCCACCACCGCGGGTTGCGGCAACGCTTCGGGAAGGATGCCGCGTGCTGAGGCGGGAACCGCGCGTGGTGTCTCGGGGGCGCTACCGGCCTGCGTGCCGGCCGGGCGGGGCAGGCTGGGCGGGTTCTGCGTGGCTGTGGCGGGCGTGTGCAGCAGATGCGGCCGCGCCCAGCAGACGAAGAGGCCGAAGGCGAAGGACAGCGCGACCGCGGTGATGACGACCGTCCGGCCTCCTGCCGATACCCCGTGGATGGCGAAGCCGTAGATGGCGATGGTGGCAGCCAGCGTGGAGGCTCCGATGATCAGGGAGCGCCGCAGAGGCAGAAGGGCGGCGGCCGCGACGGGGACGAGCACGGAGAACCCCGACCAGCGGACAAGGCCGCCTGAGGAATCCTGGAGCTGCACGGCGCACGACGCACCGATGTAGACAATGAGCAGCGCACACAGCCACGCGTTCAGTCGAGTGACGGTCATCGTCGTCATCGCCTTTCCATAGAAGGTGTGTCGTTCCGGGAGCACCAGGCGCGTCACGGGTGGGCCTCCATGGGGTGGGGGCGCTGGGGCAAGTCCGGACCCTGGCCGGTGTCCGGCGCGGAGGTGCGCTGGACGGCCACCAGGGCGAGGTCGTCCTCCAGGCGTCCGCCGGTGTGGGTGTCCACGTCATGGTTGATGTGCAGCAGCAGGCTGTGCGGGCATTCCCAGGGCCAGGTGGAGGCCCGCTCGAGGATCGGATAGAAGCCGCCGGTGATGTTGCGGGCTTCGATGACGCCGTCGGTGTACAGCAGCAGGGTGTCTGCGGGGCCGAACTCGAAGGTGTCGACGTGGTAGGTGTCGGGAGAGGTGCTCGCCAGCCCAAGGGGTGGTGCGGGATGAAGTATGGGCAGGGCGGCCACCTTGCCGCGGTGGCCCCACAGGGGTGAGGGGTGCCCGCAGCTGATGACCTGGACGAGAGGAGCCTCGTCGGGGATTTCTACCAGGAGCGCGGTGATGAAGCGCTCGCTGCTCTCGGGGTCGCTGTCGGTGAGCTGCGCCAAGTGCCTGCGGACGCTGCTCTCCAGGGCGGCAGCCAGTTCGGGAAGGGTGGCGTGCTGGTAAGCGGCCTCGCGGAAGGCCCCGAGAACGGCGGAGGCGTCCTCGACGGCGGGCAGGCCCTTGCCGCGGACATCGCCGATGAGGAACCGGGTCGCCCGGCCGGTCCGGGCGGCGGCGTACAGGTCGCCGCCCACCAGGGCGTGCGCCGCGGCCGCCCGGTACGTACAGGCGACGCGCAGCGGACCCAGCTGCCGGGGCAGGGGGCGCAGCACGACCCGCTGGGCCACTTCGGCCACCGCGCGTACCTGGGTCAGTTCCCTCAGGTCGCGGTCGTGCAGCGCCCGGGCGGCGACGACGAAACCCGACACCACCAGCAGGGCGCCGATGTGGATCGGCAGAAGTGGCGAATGCAGCAGGCCGTCATGGCGGTCGATGACAAACATTGCCGCGCTGGCGGCCAGGGCGGTACCCGCGATGAAACGGGAGCTGGCGAACGCGGCCGCGGAGGTGGGGGCAGCGACCAGGAGAGGGGACAGATGAATGGTTATGGGGGCGAAGGTGGCGCCCAGAGTGATGGCGGTGATCAGCGCGACCGGGACCGCAGCCTGAGGGAGGATGCCTCCCGCCAGCAGGCGGCACGGGAAGTGCCGCAGCTGCCACGCGCGGCGGCCGTCGGTACCCGCCTGAGCGGCTGGACGCTTCGCCCTGCGGGGGCCGGTGCCGGTCCGGGGGAGCGGGAGAGCGGATCGGGTCATGAGGGGCTGCCTCAAGGGGGAGGGGATGCATGAATTGATCCCTTTGAGCATCCGCCCCGACGACGTCGGGGCACATCGGTGCCGACCCGCACTGCGCATCCGTAGGACCCTGCACCTGCACCGCAGGTATGTCCGGACGCGGCTGCGCCATCCCCGCGTACCTTCCTGCGGGTTTCCCGCACGCGCGCCGACAGCGGCTGCCTGACTGCCACAGCGGATCTACCGTTGCAGCTATGGACGCCCCCAGCTCCACCCCGTCCCGGCAAGAGCCCCCGGGGACCACCGTCGTACTGGCCGACGATCATCTGGTGGTCCGGGCAGGAATGCGGCTGTTGCTGGCCCAGGACCCGGCATTCCGGATTGTCGCCGAGAGCGCCACAGTCCCCGACACCCTCGAAGCCGTGCGTCGGACCCATCCGCGGGTGCTGGTCCTGGACCTGACCATGGCCGGCCAGTCGAGCCTGCCCATGATTCCCGCGCTGCTCACCGCTTCACCCGGCACGCGGATCCTGATCCTCACGATGCAGGAGGATCCGGCGTTCGCCCGCGAGGCGCTACGCACCGGCGCGGCCGGCTACCTGCTCAAGGAGGCAGCCGCCGAGGAACTGCTGGCCGCCGCACACCAGGTCGCCCGCGGTGCGACGTACGTCCAGCCGGTGCTGGGAGCCAGGCTCGCCGTTGAGATGCCGGGATCTGCCGACCAGGAGTCACTGACCGCACGCGAGGCCGAGGTCCTGTCGTTGCTGGCGCTGGGCCACACCAATCAGGAGATCGCGCAGCGTCTCTACGTCTCGGTCCGGACGGTGGAGACCCATCGTGCCCGGATCCGGGACAAGCTCGGCAAGGACACCCGGGCGGAGCTCATCGCCGCGGCCCGCGAGCGCGGCCTAGTGCCATGAGGGGACCGCGCCGGTCCCGATGGGGCTTTGCCCTGCAGGCGGCGGGAAGCTGTCTGCTGGTGGCCGCGGTGGCTCTGGAGGTCACCGACCAGCCGCTGCCCTCCGAGCTGGCCCTCTCCCTTGCCGCGGCCACCCCGTACCTTGCGGCAGCCCCGCTGTACACCGCGGGACGCCGGACCTGGATGGTGGTGGCCGGTGCCCTCGCGCTCATGCTCGCCGTGGCCAGCCTGGTCCGTATCACCGAGCAACCGCTGTTGAACGCCCTGCACGTGCTCCCGCTCATCCTGGTCGCGTACACGGCCTCCACCATCCGCAGCGCAACCCACCGCGACCGGGGTCTCCAACGTGAACGTGTCCGAGCCCGCCATGACGGCGCGGAGCGCGAACGCCGCCGCTGGGCACGTGAACTGCACGACGACACCCTCCAGGAACTCGGCGCCGTGCAGGTGCTGCTCTCCGCCGCCGCCGCCGACGGCCGCCCCGAGGCCATGCGCGGCGCCATCGAGCAGGCACGCTCCCTGGTGGGCAACCAGATCACCTCGCTGCGCCACCTGATCACGGATCTGCGTCCCTTGGTCCTGGACGAACTGGGACTGCGCGCGGCCTTGGAGGCGCTGTGCCGACGCACCTCGGAGACCTTCGGTATCCGCGTCGATCTCCGGATCGATCCGCAGGACACCGAGATCAGCGACCGGCTGACCTCAGAAGCACAGGCCCACGTGTACCGCATCGTGCAGGAGGCACTGACCAACGCGGTGAAACACGCTCAGCCCACTCGGATCACTGTCGGTATGGAGGTTGACCGCCATGTGATGACGCTGACCGTTGCCGACGACGGGCACGGAATGCCTCAGCCCCCGGACTCCAGGCGCTGGCCGGCCCTGCGCGCGGCCACGCCCCCGGCATCCACCGTGCGGGGAGTGGGGCTCTCCGCCATGCACGAGCGCGCAGACCTCATCGACGCCCAGCTCACGCTCAGTAGTGTTCCTGGGAAGGGCACCACCATCATCCTGAGCGTGCCCCTTGCCTCGTGGCGGCAGGGTCATGCACAGCCTTCAGACGGAGCTCTTGGCACGGAGTAGCCCTCCGGCGGTCAGGTGGATGGGCAGCCCCACCGTGTCCTTCGGGCCGAACTACTGCGCACTGAAGGCTCCGTGACGGTCATCTGGCGACGGTCGGTGTGGGTGCGGGAGAGGGGGCTGCTGCAGGCCGCACTTCCGTCGGCTCTCTGCTCACCGGAATTCACGACGGCGGTAGCAGTGGGGGACGAGCGTAAGACGGAGGGTTCGCCCGGGCGACGGCGCTCCAGCGGGCGCATTCCTCCTGGTGGGAGCCGCTGTTCGTCGCATCCGCGACGGTGATTTGCACTTCTGCGGTCGTCGCGTTGACGCGGGTGAGGAGGCTGAGGGGCCAGGCAGGCTCGTGAGGCTCGGCGCCGTCGAAGGGATGCCAGTCCCACGGGCCGTCGAAGCGCCAGGCGCGGCCGGCCTTGTCGGCGACCTCGTCGCCGGGCTCCAGGAAGGCGTAGGGGCGGAAGGTCAGGTCGAAGGCGAGCGGGATGTCGTCGTCCGGGTCAAAACTCTCCCCTTGTTCCTCCAGACAGGAGTCGAACGAGAGGCCTACCGGTAGGACGACCACCAGCCGACCGGGGCGAGGCAGCCGGCCGGTCTCCTGGGGCGGGGAGTAGTGAGCGACGTCGATGACGTGCACGAGGGTCGGCGGGATGCCGACGCGGCACATGCCGCCGATGGTGAGCCGGTGAGGCGCGGGATCGGTGCGGAACAGCCCGCGGGCCTGGTCGCCCTGTCCTGCATCGCCGTGGATGGCCACCTCGCCGTTCCAGTGGATCCACTCGCAGTCCGGGTCGACCGACCACCACGGCCACTTGAGGACGACTTCCCCGCCTAATGGGAGCTACGGAGTCGGGGAATGCTCGGTTCCGTAGCCGCCAGCAGGTGAGCACTATCGCCGCCGGAACCAGCCGAGTTCTGGAGTCAGACCGTGCCCCTGCTGGTCGGCCGGGAGGCCAGACCGCTGATGGGGTGGCGTGCCCGCCCCACGGGGGCGTGAGCACTGGATCCATTAGGCCGCGTGCCGCGCCTTCCGCAGGCTGCACCGCTGTGTCAAGTACGAGACGGGGAGGGTCTGTTGCTGCTGATCGGTGATGACTGGGCCGAGGACCACCACGATGTCGAGGTCCAGGACGAGACCGGCCACAAACTGGCCGCCGCGAACCTGCCCGAAGGGGTGGCAGGCATCGCGAAGCTGCACGAACTGATCGCCCGCCACGGCGGCGCGGACCTGGACCCAGCCGAGGTCGTGGTCGGCATCGAGACCGACCGCGGCTCGTGGGTGCAGGCCCTGATCGCCTCCGGCTACCAGGTGTTCGCGATCAACCCCCGCCAGGTCAACCGCTTCAAGGAACGCTATGCCTCCTCCGGCGCCAAGAGCGACAAGGGCGACGCGCACGCGCTGGCGGACATGGTCCGCATCGACCGGGACCAGCTTCGACCGGTGGCCGGGGACAGCGAGCAGGCCCAGGCCGTCAAGGTCGTCGCCCGTGCTCACCAGAGCCTGATCTGGGAACGCACCCGCACCTTCCAGCGGCTGCGTTGCACTCTGCGCGAGTACTTCCCAGCCGCTTTGGCCGCATACGCGGACCTGACACTGACCAGCACGGACGCGCTGGAACTGCTGATCAAGGCACCTGCCCCGGCAGCCGGGGCAAAGCTGACCCGCACCCAGATCACCGCCGTCCTGACGCGCCACCGCCGCCGCAACCGGGACGCGAAAGCGGCCACCATCCAGGCCGCGCTGCGTGAGCCGCAACTTGGTCTGCCCGAACCGGTCACCGCCGCCTACGCGGCCACCGCCACCGCCCACGCCCGCTTGATCATCGCGCTGAACGAGCAGATCGCCGCGATGGAAGAGCAGGTGAAGACCCATTTTCTGGCGCACCCGGACGCTGAGATCTACCTCTCGATGCCTGGCATCGGGGAGATCACCGGCGCCCGGGTGCTTGCCGAGTTCGGAGACGATCCCACCCGATACGCCAACGCGAAAGCCCGCAAGAACTATGCCGGCACCAGCCCCATCACCCGAGCCTCCGGCAAGAGCCACAGCGTCCAGGCCCGCTACGTCCGCAACAACCGCCTCGCCGACGCCCTGCAATCCCAGGCGTTCGCTGCCCTGCGATCACCGGGCGCCCGCCGCTACTACGACAAGCAACGCGCCCGCGAGGTCGGCTACAACCCCGCCCTCCGCCAGCTCGGCAACCGGCTCGTCGGCATCCTCCACGGCTGCCTCAAAACCCGTACCCACTACGACGAAGCCACCGCCTGGTCACACCATGCCTACACCTCTGCCGCTTGACCTCAAACGACATGGGGTGTCTGACTGCTGCCTGCCCGTGACCAGGGCCTCAGTAAACGGACAGGAGATCCTGAGGACGTCGCCCACACGCAGATCCATCACACGCCCCCTACCCCTGCACCTGATGTCACGGGAGGTGACCGTACCGCGTTGGTACGACAGCCGAGGCGCCGGTGCAGCGTTCGGAATGATCAAGTGCGGCCCGGCCTGTTGTGCCTGGCCTCATCGTTCCCGGTCCGGCCGATGGGGGCTGGGCGAGAAGGGGCTCGCCTCAGGCCGGCTTGCGCCATACGGAGATGTGCTTCGCGGAGTCCTGGGTGAACGGCGCCCTGTCCCAGTCCGCGACGCGCAGTTCCAGCTCGAGCTCCGCCATCCGTGCCATGAGGTCGAGTTCCGCCGGCCACGCGTACCGGTGCCGGGAGCTGCTGCGGCGGTAGCGGCCGTCGTCGCCGTCGCGGGTCAGGTGGTGCGAGACGAGGATCTGCTCGACCAGGTCGAAGGTGTCGAAGCCGAGATGCCGCTCGGAGACGTCGAACGGCACCGCGACCTGCCCGGGTGGCAGGAACCGCAGCGCCGGCACGCCCAGCTCGATGACGAACCGGCCGCCAGGCGCCAGGTGCCGTGCGGCGTTTCGGAAGCACTCGACCTGCTCGTCCTGGGTGAGCAGGTTCGTGATGGTGTTGTAGACGAGATAGACCAGGGTGAACTTGCCAGGGACGGTGGTCGTGGCCATGTCCCCGACGGTGACCGGGAGCGTGTCCTCGTCGATTTTGCGCCGCAGGACCGCTGCCATGTGCTCGGACAGTTCGATGCCCACTACTGGCACGCCTCGTTCCCGGAGCGGGACGCCCACTCGTCCGGTTCCGATGGCGAATTCCAGTGCCCGGCCGTCTCCGGCGAGTTCGGTGAGGAAGTCGAGAGTCGGTCCGAGAACAGCGCCCGAGGACATCTCGTGTTCCTCGGCGTCGTAGCGGTCGGCGGTCGCACGGGTCCACAGTTCACTGCTCGTCACGAGCGGCCACTTTGCCGGGCTCGGCGGGGCGCTGTCGACGTATTTACCTTCCACCGGCTCCGGGTGCGCGGTCCCGGGGGCCGGGAGCAGACCTTTCAGCCCGACCTGCCCAAGCACACCGAAGACATCCGCTCCGAACTCAAGCGCCTGGTCAGCCACGGCCTTGCCGAACCCGAGCCGGGCCTGTTCATCCTGCCCCGCCCCTGACAGCGGCTGCTGTTGATCGGCCCAGCCGGGTACGTCCCGGGGGCGACGTGGACGCTGGATGGCGGAATCACCGGGCCCGACGAAAAGTAGTGTTCAGCGAGGGTGAGAAGGGTCTGAATCCTGCGGGCGATCGGCGTTGACGGCGGGCTCATCGCCTCACCCGGTCCGGATCACACGACGGAGTCATGCACACCCACCCATCAGAAGAACACCTCTGTCTCCCAATTCGAATTGAACCAGAAATTGATCCCCAACTACCGGGAAGTGCTGGGAATCTCGCACCTGCCACACGCGTCGGCACGAGAGGATCCCGTCACCCGGCGCACCCCCCAGTCACGCACCGGGGCTCCAGCCGCTGATCGACGAGCTGGAAACCCATCACCGGGTCGTCACGTGCGCCCTTGATTCTGTTGCCGCCCACGGAACCGTGACGACCGCGATGACCAGCCCCAACACATCCACCGCGAGCCCTCGTTTCCGCCCGTGCACCTTCTTCGCCGGATCCCGCCCCGTCGTGCCGGCAGGAACCCCGGCTGCGGCGTGGACGCTCTGCGTGTCGAGCACCACCGGACTCGGGTCGGCCAATCGCCTCTTCATCTCCCGTACCTGCCGGCGCCGCAGGTCGTGGATGGTCTGGTCGGTGCCGTCGTCGCGCCACTTGGCGAAGTAGTAGGTGCGGCTATGCGTGCGCCTCGTCCGGTTCTCCGCTGGGTTCCGCAGCTGCAGCTCCCTGTCGAGATCGGGTTCGCGTGCCCCAGCGTTCAAGCGATGGGCCCACGGCGCCCACAGCGGCGAAGAACGCGCCGAGGAGCAGCCAGCCGGCCGTGCCCAGTCCGAGCACGACGGTGGTGAGGATGGCAGGGGCGAGCGCCTGGCCTGCGCTGAAGCCAAGCCCGAGAAGCCCTTGGTACTGGCCTTGGGCATGGTCTGGTGCCAGGCCGAAGCCAAGGGCGAAGCCGGCCGAGGACTCCCATATCTCCCCGAGGCTGTGGACGAAGATCGCTGCGACCACGAGGCCGGCGGCCACCCACACGGGAGCGTGCGCGGTCAGGGCCATCATCGGACAGCTGAGGAGGAAGAGCAGTCCTGCCGTGCGGAACGCTTTGCCGCCTTCGCGAGGGGTTTCGATGCGGGATCCGATTCTGGTCTGCAACAGGACGCAGACTCCAGCATTGATCGCGGATACCGCGGCCACGGTCCAGCGCGGTGCGTTTGTGTGCTCCGAGATCCATATCGGCAGAAGCAGGGACACCGTCGGGTATTGCAGCCCCATCGCACCATAGAGGGCTGTGAAGGTCACGAACGGACGGTCGGTGAGAGCGATCCAGCGGCGCTGCTGCGACGGTGGCGCCACTGCTCTGTAGTTGGGGAGCAAGAACAGGAGGAGGGCGCACAGTGCAAAGCTGGCCGCATTGCCGAGAATCAGCACGACGTAGGCCGTACGAGTATTCGCTGTAACCGCAAATCCGGCACCCACGGTTCCCAGGACGACGCCCAAATTGACGTAAGTACGGAGCTTTGCCCTGAACAGCGCTGGGCGGTCAGTACCGACCCGGACCACGAGGGCTCCCCAGGCTGCGCCGCCAGCGGCTGCGGCAAGCTGGTCAACGGTAGCGATGACCGTGAGGGCAGCCCAGCTCTCGACAAGCACGAGAGCGGACATCGCCACTGCTTGAACCGTCAACGCGAGCATCATGATCGTGCGCGGCCCACGTCGATCGGCCAGGTGCCCTCCCGGTATCCCCGCGAGTAGCCCGATCAGGCCGGCGACAGTGAGGGCGGCACCCACCTGCACTGCCGGTAGATCCACGACCAACGTGAAGTAGAGCGCCGACGCCGTGTTGAAGAGCCCATTGCCGACTCGGTTCACGAAGCTGGCCACGATCAATACACGCTCTGACCTGCTGCCCCCCGCTGTGTGAGCTATTCGGCCGGGCGATCTTCCCTTGATCATGGGCGCAGGCTAGCAGCGGTCGTACACACCGTCAGTGGTGCGAAGTTGCCGGCCGTCCACGACACCAGCTCCGTGCCCTTCCGGCTCCGGGTCTGGCGCAGCAAGTACCATCACCGGGTCGTCGGTCTTGGCCCTGCCGTGGTCTCCGTTCCTGGCCCGGGTGGCAGCAGGCCGTGCAGGACAAGACCGGAGAGCGCGTCGGCCATGCTGCTTCTGTCCTGCTCCGCCGTCGGTGAGGCCGCGGAGTTCAGCCGGTCGGCGATCGGGTCCTGTGCCAGGGCCAGCGCCGGACCGGTGACGGCGAAGTAGAGGATGTGCGCCGGCACACGTGGAATGCGTCCGGCCGCCATGAGGCTGTTGACAGTCGGCTCGATGCTGTCCCAGAACGGCTTGACGAACCGTTGGTGGAGATAGTCCAAGCGGCTGGAGTCGCGAGTCGACTCATCCGACATCAACCGATTCAAGCCCGAGGCATTGGCAGCCAGCCGATAGAGCTGAACGACTACCTTCCTCAGCCGTTCGTCATCGTCGCGGCACTCCGCCAGCAACTGGTTGAGCGCGGGCTGGGCGTCCTGCAGCGCGAAGTCCACCGCAGCGCGCCAGAAGTTCTCCTTCGACCCGTAACGATCGTTGATGAAGTTGTGACTGGCGTCGAGCCGCCGTGCCAGCTCCCTCACCGTGGTCGCGGCATAACCGAGTTCGGCGAAGGTGTCGAGGCCCCGCCGAAGAATCTCTCTCTCGTCCAGTTGCACAGGGGCGTACTTCCCGCGCGCCGGCGAGGTCCCCGCCTCTGTCTGTGTTCCGTCGGTCACTCCGGCGTCGCTCCGTTCGGCGTCAGTCGGCCTGATCTTGATCGTTTGCACACTCTGTCGAGCTCGCCGCCTCTGCCGGTTCCGGCGCATCGCCTGGTGAGCCGATCCGCACACCCTGGGCTCTCGCTCGCCGCCGCACGGCCTGCCGCTCGGCGACTTGTCACGAACCCGCACGTGTCCGGGGCGATGCGGCGTCCCTGCGACGCGATCCAAGTTTGTCATGCCGGACACGGGTGCAGGTGGCTGCGCGCGACTGATCGTGAAGCGCTTGACGCCTGTCAGGCAGAGATGCATGCTTGACGAGTCAAGGAAATGTGGGTCGGAAGTCACCGACCGCGTTCGACAGGAGTTGCCTCATGATCTCCAAGAAGGCCCGCGAGGCCGCGGCCGTCCTCACTTCCGCCTCCGCGCCTGTACGGCGCAAGAGGGTGATCGGCGCCATGACCGGCCTTGCCGTCGCCGCCACCCTGGCCGCCGTAGCCGTCCCGGCCGCGGCGCAGGGTCAGGGATCGCACGGTGCGTCGTCCGGACACTCGTCCTCCCAGCACCACTACCTGTCGCCGTTGCAGGTCACCTCGGCGTACTACAACAGCTACAACGGGGACCTGGCTGCTGCCTTCGATCGCTACATCTCGAAGGACCTGGTGCTCCACGGGTTCAACGGCCCCGAGAGCCGTGAGGACTGGATCAAGGGAGACCTCGGGATCAAGGCGGGGCTCAACGGTTTCAAGATGACTGTGCTGGACCAGATCGTCGAAGGCGACAAGGTTGTCACGCGCTGGAGCTTCGGAGGCGTTCACACAGGGACGATCTTCGGGATCCCCGCGTCCGGCCGGGAGGTCCACCTCAGTGGTATCTCCATCGACCGCGTGGTGAAGGGACAGTCCATCGAGCACTGGTCGGAAGGGAACTTCGGTGTGTTCCTGGACGAGCTCCGTGGCGAGACCCCCAGCGCCAAGTAGCGCTGCCCGGCGACTCCCTCCGGGCTTTGGCGGAAGGCTCTGGCCAAGGCCTCGGTGAGCGACTGGTCCTCCGGGCACACCGCACACAGGATGCGCCCGGAGGACCGGCCGCGGACGCAATGACAGAGCCACCGGAGAATCCACTGATAGGAGAACTTCCATGGGAACGCTCGAACAGAAGGTAGTGCTGATCACCGGCACCGGAGGGGGTATGGGTCGTGCCGCTTCGCTGATCTTTGCGCGAGAAGGCGCAAAGGTCGTCGGGTGTGACATCCAGGTCGATGCCAACGAGGAGACCGTCGAGCTCGTCCGTCGCGCGGGCGGTGAGATGACGGGCATCGCACCGATCGACCTCACAGACCCGCAACAGGCGCAGCGGCTGGTCGAAGAAGCCGTGGCCGCCTACGGCGGGCTCGATGTGGTCTACAACAACGCGGCCTCGCTGCGCTTCGGCTCGATGCCCGATTTCTCTGTCGACGACTGGCGGGCGACCGTAGCCGGCGAACTCGACATACCTTTCTTCGTGTCGAAGTTCGCATGGCCGCACCTGGCCCGGCGCGGTGGCGGCGTCATCATCAACGTCGCGTCCATGGCCGGCATGATCGCCGGCGAGAACCCCCCGATGGTCGGGCACGCTGCGGCGAACGCCGGCGTCATCGGCATGACGCGACAGCTCGCGCTCGAAGGCGCGCCCCATGGGATCCGTGCGGTGGCGATCAGCCCCGGACCCGTCCTGACCCCGGCCAGCGACCGCGACCTCGGCGACAACCAGGCGGCCCGGGACGCGATAACCCGCAAGACGCTCCTCAAGCGCTTCGCCCGGCCCGAGGAGATCGTCGAGCTGGCGGCCTTCCTCGCTTCTGACCGGGCGGCATACATCACAGGCGCCAACTATGCGGTCGACGGCGGTGCGAGCGCCTGGTAGCGCCACCCGCAGCTCGCACATTCAGGACTGCAAGGCCGAAGCGGTCAAGCGGGTCGCCTGAGGTCGGGCTGGGCGCCCGCTCCAGCAGCGGCCTGCGCGCCCCGATGTTCTCACCTGCTTCGCCGCCCTCCGCAGGATCTCGGGTTCCTCCTCGAGCTCGCGGACCCTCTTGCGCGGGGCCGCGAGCAGGAACAGCTCGACTGCTTGGTTGACGAGGCATCGAGGCATCTGAATGTTTTTCCCATTACTCCACTCCTTGACAGGTCAAGGAGTATCAGGGCCACGCCATCCCGGCGTGGCCGCAAGGAAAGGAACTACCCCATGTACGTCACCGCCGCCATCCTCAGCGTGCTCCTCGCCCTCGTGACCCTGGCCGCAGGTGCGCCCAAGACGGTCCTCAAGGGCGAAGTCTCCGCCGGGTTGCAGTCGCACATGGGGCTGAGTGCCGGCCTCGTCCGCTTCATCGGACTGGCCGAGGTCTCCGCGACGGTAGGCCTGATCGTCGGACTCTTCTGGCAGCCCTTGGGCATCGCGGCCGCCATCGGCATGGCCCTCATGATGATCGGTGCCGTGGGCTATCACATCCAGGTCGGCGACTACGCCAACCCCGAGACACGTGGGAATGCCCTGGCCGCCGTCGTTCTCATCCCATTCTTTGCGGCCACCGCCGTGACGCTCGCACTGGCCATCTGACACCGCCCCGGAGCCGACAGCGGCCGCGGCCGGCAGTGGCCGGTATGGCCCACGCCCAGCGGGCGCCCTGCACCCGAACGGCGCATCACCGTTCCCTGCCCGGCCATCTCCCCGCCGCCTCGCCGTGGCGCGGGGCGGCGGCCTCCCGGCACCCCACGACGGCCGGGCCCACTGACCGGCTCGGATGCCGCAGCGGCCACACGATCAGGCGACCACGGAACCGACATGAACTCGCGAATCACTCGCTGAGAACGCCGATGACCGGTGTTCTCAGACGATCTGGCTCACGCGAGGGGCTGGTCACGAATCCTCGGCCCGGCGGGGCGGTGAGCCGGCCAGCGGCGAGGCGTCTTCGTATCGGACCTCGTAGACGCGCTCGGCGAACTTCCAGCCGTCTCCGGTGCGCTGGTAACGGTCATGGTAGATGGCGTAGTTCAGCCCTCCGCGGCCGTCGCGGCCACGTCCGACCTCTGACATATACGCGCGGCCGGACGCGGTGTCGCCGTCAAGCTGGATCACGCCCGGGTGTGTGTTCTGCACAAGAAAATCCACAACCTCCGGCACCCGCCTGCCCCAGGCGCGGATCGGCTCCTGCCCTTCGAGTTCAACGGGGATGTTGGGCATCCGCAATGCGCCGTCCGGTGTGAACAGCAAAGCGATTCGGTCGTAGTCACGCATCATCACGGCGTCGGTGAACTCACCGCGCAGCGCCTCGATCTCGACGCGATCCGCGATGGCCTGAAAGTCACTCATCGATTTCCTCCCCGTTGCCTTGAACTCGGTTCACGAACGCCACTGGGCCGCCATGAGGTGGAAGCCTCCACCTCGGCAGTACAGCCGGTCCCGCCGAGCGTTCCTGGGTCTTCTGCTCACTGGATGGTGTGTTCGTCTCAGCAGTACGACGACATGGCTCTCCGAAACGTGACACGGCCCCGCTCGGAGCGAACCGCGATGAGGATCCGCCGGCACGAACGAGAGCGAATGAGAATCCGGCAGCTTCAATGCGACGGGACACAGCTCTGCGCTTGGTGTCTCGCCCGCGTGCAGCCGCAGTGCAGTGGTCGCTGAGATTGTGAACCAGCGATTGAGGTCCCACGCAGAGGCCGCGCGCCTCAGTTCGCCGGGCGCAGACAGGAAAGATCCGCGAAAGAATTCGGCCAACACGGGCAGGGGCATGCAAACATCGGCGACCTTCCTGCGCTGCCGTTCACCGCGAGGGGTGAACATGCCTCGCCGCACGGGGCGCGGAATCCCGAACACCGGCGCGGGCTGCTCCGGGGCAGCACACTGGCACCGCAACTGCACGTCACGTCGAAGGAGATGTCGCAGTGACCGAATCGACCACCACTCCCGACCTGCGGACGGGCCGCTGCCAGTGCGGTGACACCGCGTACGAGGTGACAGGCGTTCCGGACGATCCGCACCTGTGTTCCTGTGAGCACTGCACTCTGTTGTCCGGCTCACCGGCGATGTCGTGGGCCGGCTTCCGCCGGGAGACGCTGATCTGGACCGGCCGCGGCGGGGAACCGACGTGGTACTCGACTTGGCCGACCCTGCGCCGAGGCTTTTGCCCGCGCTGCGGCACCCACCTCGTCTCCGTAGCGGACGGCTCGGACATGGTCATGGTGACGACGTTCAGCCTCAGCGAGCAGAGCGGCGGCCTGGAGCCCATGGGGCACAGCTTCCGTCAGCGTGCCGTGCCATGGATGACCGTCGCCCTCGTTCCCGACCCGCTCCACTCGTAGCAGCGGGCGACAGGCCGCGTACCGGCGGCCCCAGCAGTGACCGCCCCCCATGTCCTTCGGGTGTGCGAGACGGCCCCCGGCTGGGGGGCGGGAGCCAAGATCAGGCCTGCACCAACAGGCGTGCAGCGGCCCACCGAATTCAGAGCCCGGCGACCTTGGCGCTCGCCGACAACTCGTAGACCAGGGTGACCGTGCGGCGGCTCCCGGGCGGGAGAGTGACGTCCCAGCGGGCGATGCCCTCGGCGTCGACCACGTCGGGCGCCGGGGAGCACGAATCCTTGTGCAGACGTATCTCCACCGCCGAGACCTCGGAGACCGGGATCCGCTCCCGAAGGACGACCACCCGCTCGTCGTGCTCCCCGGGGGCGGAGAACCGGGACAGGTGCAGCCGGACCGTGCGGGTGACCACGGTCCGCTGGGTGATACCGGCCGAGTCGCGGGACTCCTCGGCATGCCGGACCACCCTGTAGTCGTCGCAGCTGCCGAAGGCCAGCTCAACGGGGGCGCCAGGGGCAGTGAAGTCCAGGGTGCCGCGGCCGCTGAATCCGCTGCCGCGGACCAGGTCCACGGGCCCGGCGAGCAGCGCGTGGCCGGACAGGTTGTCGAACCGCACCACCTGGGTGACCAGGGGGGACAACTCCGGTGAACAGGCGTACTCACCGGGCGCGGCCGTGGTGAATGCGGAGAGCAGCACTCGATGGGCGCGGCCGTCACCAGGCACCGAGACCGGCGCGGGGGATCTCAACACCCGCGCCTCGCCGCCGTCGTCCAGCCCCGGCAGGCCGAGCACCGAGGCCGGGCCGAGGGACCCGATCTCCTCCTCGCGCAGCTCGACGTCGACCGTGCGGCGCTCCGCCGCGGAGCGGTCCTTGAGCGTCAGCCGGTCCTCACCCAGCCGTGGCGGATCGGTGGCCAGCGCCGAGCGGGCCGTCGACAATGTCAGGCGTACGTCCGACCAGTCCTCACCGGTGCGCTGCCAGACCACGGCGTCGGTCTCCAGTGTCAGGGAGTCCCCGTCGAGCACGGCCCGGTAGGCGGGCCGCCACAGCGCACACGGGGTGAGGTGGCTCAGGCGCAGCCCGACCGGCCCGGCGGCCGTGGCCTCCACGGTCAGCTCGATATGGCCGACCAGCTCGGCTGGCTCCTCCTCGGAGAGATGCATGGCCCGCTGAGCTTCCCCGAGTTCGACAGCGAGGGCGGCCAGCCGGGCTTCCACGGTGCGGAGTTGCTCGCCGTGCGCGTCGCGCTCGTCGTCCACCCGGTCCAGTTCGCGGGCCCAGCGGAGCCGCTCGGTCTCCCCGGAGCCGGCGCCTTCGCCGATCTCCCGCAGCAGATCGGCGGCGAGGCGGCCGAGAAGGTCAAGGCGGGCATGCAGCCGGTCGCGTCGCTTCCCCAGGGCCAGCCGCTCCTCCTCGAGGGTGTGTACGCGGTGGCGCAGGGCGGAGTCGTCGTCGGTGGACGGCAGCGGCCCGCACGGCGTCCAGCTGCGGACGATCCGTACGTCGAGCACGGTCGCGGGGTGATCGGCGGTCAGCTCGGCATGGAGGGTCCGGTCGACGGCCAGCGCACTGACCGGCCCGAGACGTAGCCGCTGGACCCCGGCCTCCAGGTCGAGCACGACGGCGCGCTCGATGTGGGCACGATCCTCAAGGCACGTGACGGCGGTGACGGGGAGGGCGATCGGCTTCGGGGCCGTGGACATGGTGGGTGTCAGCTCCTGCGGTTGCCGCCGACCAGGGCCTTGCCGGTCGGGATGCGGATCTCGTAGCCGCCGTCCAAGGCGGCAGTGGCGCCTGCGGGCAGGTCCAGTCGCCAGACGCGGGTGCCCGGCGCATGTCGATCGGGCCCCGTGCCTTCCTCGGGTGCTGTCCAATCGGCTCGTTCCTCGATCCGGACGTCCGGCTCGGAGGTGACCGGCACCCGCTCGCGGACTTCCACGGTGACGGGCCTCGCGAGCCGGTTGGCCAGCTCCACGTGGACGCGGTGGTCGAGCACGGTGGTGCTGTTGCGCAGGCCCGAGGTCGACTCGTGCAGGTTCGTGCGGCGGCTGACCCGGATTCCCTCGGCCGGCCCGAGCCCCACCCGGCGGACGCCGCCGGGGGCAAGCGTGGGCAGTGCGGCGGTCAGCAGGAAGTCGTCGTCGACGGTGACCTCCACCGGGCCGGCCAGCAGTGCCTGGTCGGTGGAGTTGGAGAGCACCAACGTCGCGTACACGGTCTGCTCCACGGACGGCACACAGAGGTACTCGGCACGCAGGCCGACCGGGATCTCGCCGACGGTGACGGTGTGCCAGGTGCCGTCCGACGGAATGTCGGCACGGGCGGTGGCATCGAAGCGGTGGTCGAAGGAACCCGCCGACTCGCGGGGCCGCACGGCCTGCCCGTGCAACGGCAGCGCGGCCACCGCTTCGGCGCGGCGGCGGTACTCGGCCGCCACGGGGTCGAAGGAAGAGTCGGGAAACAGCCGGCCTCTGCGACTGCCCTGCTCGTCGGGGCCGCACAGGACAAGGGCGGCATAGTCGAGCTCGGCGCCGCTCGGCTGCGGCGGACCGGCTACCGGTTCCGGAGGGGGTGGCGGCGCAGCCCGGCCAGGAGCCGCGGGCGCCATGGCGGCGGGGGCACCCGCGAAAGACCTCTCGCCGGTACGGGGCCTGTTGCCCGGTCGCGACCCGGCCGGCTGCGCGAGGGCGGGCATCCCGCCGCCAAAGGATTCCGGGGGAGCGGCGCCGGGCACCGGGACCGCTGCAGACGGACCGCCGTAGCTCTGCGGTGCCGGAGGCGGCGGAGGCGGCGGTGGCGGAACGGGACCGGATGCGAAGCCGCCCGCGGCACCCATGGGCGCGGGGCCGGCCCCGACAGCCGCGGGTGCGATGGTCGTGGCTGGGCCGGGGCCCGCCGCGTCGTAGCCGGAGAACAAGTCGAGCAGTCCGGCCGGGGGCTCGCGCCAGCCAGAAGGCGCGGGGGTGGGCTGACTGCGACCGATCCGGATCGAGCGGAGTCTCGGCAGGTCGGTGCGGCGCCGGAGATCGGCGGTGGCCAGGGCGATGCGCACGCCGGTCCAGTCCTCGCCGGTCCGCTGGGCGACCGAGGCGCGCAGCACCAGACGGCCGCTGCCGTCGCCCTGACGGTGAGTGAGGCGGTAGGCCGGCACCCAAACGGCGCCCGGCACCCCGTATTCCAGCTCCAGCTCCACCTCAGCATCACCGGTGCCGTCGAGTGTCAGGACCGCGCAGACTGTGGTCTCCACGTGCGCTGGCGGCGCGTCGGTGGAGGCACGGGCGAGCCTGTCCGCGGCGACGGTGAGCTCGTGCTCGACGTTCCGCAGCGCCTCCTCCAGCTCGACGAGGCGGTTGTGCAGTCCCGCCAGCCGCTCGTCGACGAAGTCGGCGAGCTCCAGCCAGGCGTCGACCGGGGTACGGCGGTGCGGGTCCTCGCGCCTGCGGGCAGGTGGGACCGGGTGGAGAGCGCTGATCTCTTCGATCAGGCTCAGCTGTCGGTCCCTGCGTCCCTGCGCCGCCGCGTACTCGTCGCTCAGCCGCTCGACCTCGCGCCGCAACTCGTCGGGAGTGCCCGTGCCGAGCGATGAGACCTCGACTTCCACCCGGGCCTCGGTGACGCGCACCCCGGGCGCGCCCAGGACACGGGCCCGCAGCGAGCCCGGGTTCAGCGAGCGGGGCAGTCCCGTCACCCGCACCCGGCCGTCGGGCGACACGCTGCCCCGCGCCAGGCGTCGGCAGACCGCGCCCTGCGCGTACACCACGACCGAATCAAGAGTCGACCCCCACCGCTGTGTTGACTCAGCCGTCATGTGCTCCGCCCCCCGCCGGTCCATACTGAGCGAAGCCTACTCCCGGGCGGTCTGCGCGTCCGCGTCGAATCAGGAGGATGGCGTCCAGCACCACACGCCCGGTTGACCGAGCAGCCGTTTCACCGCCTCCTACAGGGGGCGGGTGTCCATGCACTGCAGTGCTGCGGACGGCTTCGGTTGCCCGCACGCAAGCGGGCGGCCTCCGCTGCGAATGCCCAACGCTTCTCTGGGGCAGCCCTTTTTCTTCGGTCGGCCGGGCTCTGCCTCGGGACCTGCCCGGATGGATGAGCCAAGGTGTCTTGCCCCTTGACCGAGTCCGTTCTTGGCCTCTGATCTCGAACAGTGAGTTGGTTCATGTTCACTGACCCGGGCATTCGCCGGACAGGCGGACGGCCTCGCATGAGCATGCGGTCCGTCACAGGACCGCACTCATACGAGGACCACGGGGCGGGCCTCTCTTGACCGATCAAGCTCTTCTTTCGCGGTGGCGCTAGGAGTTGGACCAGTCCCTGGTGGAGAGGACCAGCAGGTAGCCGTCCGGGTCTTGGAGGGTCACGCCCCACGTATCCCAGTACGGATTGTGCGCCGGCACTCGCTTGCCGCCGTGCCGTTCGAGGCGTTCGACCAGGGAGGCAGGCACCGGTTCGCCGAGGTAGATCACCAGAAGGTCCTCGGGGGTCGGCCGTGGATCCACGGTGTCGACGGGATCATGCACGAGTTCCAGGTGCCACCCGGCGCCCGGCCAGCCGACCATCAGGAGCGAGTGGTCGCCTGGAGTGCCACCTGCCGCATGCTGGTACAGAACGTCGAGACCCAGACCCGAGATCCAGAACTGTTCCGCCGCTCCCAGGTCACGTGACGGACGAGCGATGCGTACATGGGCTGTGGCGTTGGCCGGCATGTGCTACCCCTGGTCGGAATGGAGCCGCCGTACGCCGACCGCTCATCACGAGGACCCTAGCGAGCGGACGAGCACGGGCCCATCGGGCGCTGGTCCTAGGTCTGCCTCAGAAGTGTTGGTGACAGCGAGCGGTGAGCCGCTGTGACCAGCACTTCCGCAACAGGCCCCGGCTTGAGATTCAACGTCCTCGGCAGGCAATTCCCACCCCCCTGATGCCGTGCGCGACACCGGCTGCGAGGGCACGTCGGCGTGACCCTCGAACGGGTTGCCCGCCGCTCAGGGGGTGTCAGGGGGCTCTTCTGTACGCGGTGAACCCCGTCGTCAGGTCGCGGGCTGCCGCAGCACGGCGACGTCTCTGGGGGAGAGAACGAGGGCGCCGTCATCGCTTGCCCGACCGATCAGGAGCTCCCCGGCGAGTCCGGTCACCGGCACCGTCTCGTCGGTCCGGTTGACCAGGAAGAGGTAGCGGCTGTCGCCGTCGCGGCGCACGATCAACTCGACACTTCCCCTTGCGCCGTCGGGCAGTTCACTGCCGACATCGGCAGAGGCGAGCAGCTTCGGCAGCAGGACGGTGAGGCCGTCCGCACCCAGCCGGGTGGAGATGTAGGCGGCCGAACCCTGGCCCACGGCGCGGCGGGTGACGGCGGGGCGGCCGGCGTACGCACCGCTGCAGTACTCGGCCAGCACCTCCACCTCGGGGTCGGTGACGGTGATCCGGTCGGTCCACAGCGTGCCCAACGTGGCGCCGTCCAGCCCGACTTCGACCGTGTCGCCGTCGAGCAGGGGGCCGAACTCCTCGATGCGGATGCCGAGGAGATCGCGCAGGGCTCCCGGGTAGCCGCCGAGCCAGATGTGGTCGTTCTCGTCGACGACGCCGGAGAAGTACGTGGTGACCAGGTGGCCGCCGTTCTCGGCGTACCGGGTGAGTTCCTTGGCCAGCGCGGCGGGGACGACGTGCAGTACCGGCGTGATCAGGAGCTGGTAGCGGTCGAGGTCGGCCTGTGCGGTGACGACGTCTGCCCTCACGCCGAGGGTGAGGAGGGCGGAGTACCAGTCGAGCGCCTCCTTGCGGTAATCGAGGAGGGAAGTGGGATGGGAGTCCTGCTCGCTGGCCCACCACGACTCCCAGTCGAAGACGATCCCGACGCGTGCCGTTTCACGTTCGGACCCGGCGACCGGGGCCAGCGTCCTGAGGGTCCGGCCGAGTTCGGTCACCGCGCGGAAGGCGTCACTGTCGGGCCCGGCGTGCGGCACCATCGCCGAGTGGTATTTCTCGGCGCCGGCCGCCGACTGTCGCCACTGGAAGAAGCACACGGCGTCGGCGCCGTGCGCGACGTGCAGCAGTGAGTCGCGGGCGAGGTCGCCGGGACGCTTGGCCAGGTTGACGGGTTGCCAGTTGACGGCGCTGGTGGAGTGCTCCATGAGGAACCACGGACGTCCGCCCGAGATACCGCTGACGAGGTTGGCGGAGAAGGACAGTTCGTCGCGGTCCTGGGGCCCGGAGGTGACGTAGTGGTCGTTGGAGACGAAGTCGATCTCATCAGCCCAGTCGGCGTAGTTCATCCCCTTGGTGCCGCCCATGACCATGAAGTTCGTGGTGACCGGAACACCGGGTGTGATCGCGCGCAGCACGTCCCGCTCCGCGCGCAGATACTCCTTCAGCGCATCGGAGGAGAAGCGCTTGAAGTCCAGCTGCTGCGTCGGGTTCGGGTGGGAAGCGGCCAGCCGGGGCGGCAGGATCTGCTCCCAGTCGCTGTACCTCTGGGACCAGAAAGCGGTGCCCCAGGCATGGTTGAGGCCGTCGAGCGTGGTGTACCGGGCGCGCAGCCAGTCGCGGAAGGCACGGGTGGCGTCGTCGGAGAAGTCGTAGATGTTGTGGCAGCCCAGCTCGTTGGAGACGTGCCAGGCCACCAGCGCGGGGTGGTTCGCGTACCGCTCGGCGATCGTCCGCACCAGGCGCAGCGAATGCTCGCGGAAGACGGGCGAGGTGGGACGCCAGTGCTGCCGTGCCCCCGGCCACACCGTCTCACCGGAGGCGGTCACCGGGAGGATTTCCGGGTGCGCCGTGGTGAGCCAGGGCGGTGGGGACGCGGTGGCGGTGGCCAGGTCGACTCCGATGCCTCCCGCGTGCAGCAGGTCCATGATCTCGTCGAGCCAGGAGAAGTCCCACTCGTTCTCCGCCGGCTGGATGCGGGCCCAGGAGAAGATCCCCACGGAGACGATGTTGACGCCGGCCTCGCGCATCAGCCGTACGTCCTCCTCCCACACCTCGCGTGGCCACTGCTCCGGGTTGTAGTCGGCTCCGTAGGCGAGGCGGGGGGTGGGATCACCGTCCGGCCCGTGCTGCAACTGGGACAGGAGGGTGGAGATCATGGTGGTCCTTCCGGTGTACCGCACGGGGTGGCGCGAGGTGATGCGTGGTGGCTTCCGGGAGGCTGCCGCTGCGAGCTTGCTGCTCAGCGGCAGCCTCCGGGGCGGCTGCTTCTGAGCGGCTACTTCTGAACGGTGAAGCCCTGCTCGTTTCCGTACTTGACGGAGGCGTCCTGCCAGCTCTTCAGACCGTCGGTCAGCTTGGTGCCGGATATGTAGGCCTTGCCGACTGTGTCGTTGAAGATCGAGTTGGCGTAGACCTGGTAGGGCAGGTACGACCAGTCGGAGGCGACGTTCGCGGCCGACTCGGCGAAGATCTTGTTGGCCTGCTGTCCGCCGAAGTACGGGAACGCGGTGTTCTGGAACGAGCTGGACTGGAGATCGGCGGTGGTCGCCGGGAAGGCGCCCGCCTTGAGCCGGGCCTGGACGCCCTTGCCGGCGTTCGCGTACTCGGTGAAGGCGTAGGCGAGTTCCTTGTTCTTGCCCAGCGTGGGCAGGGCCAGGGAGCTGCCGCCGTTCTCCGCGCTGGCCTTGTCACCGGCGGTCCACGCGGGCAGCGGTGCGGCGCGCCAGTCGCCGGAGGCGCCCTGCACGCCCGTGGCGAAGTTGGCGGGCATCCAGGCTCCGGTGGCCAGGGTCGCGATGGTGCCGTCGCCCAGCCCCTTGTACCAGTCGTCGCTCCAGCCGGTGATGGGCGCCAGCAGCTTCTCGTCGAGGAGATGCTGCCAGACGGCGGTGTACTTCTGGGCGCCGGCGTCGGAGAAGTCGATCTTCACGTTCGTGCCGTCGACCTTGTAGGGGCGCGAACCGGCCTGCCACAGCAGGCTGGTGGTCTCGCCGGCGTCGCCGGTGTCATTGGCGATGTACGCCTTGGGGTCGGCCTTGTGCAGGGCGCGGGCCGCCGTGAGGTACTCGTCCCACGTCGTCGGCACCTTGATTTTGTACTTGTCGAAGACCTTCTTGTTGTAGAAGAGGGCCATGGGCCCGGAGTCCATCGGCAGCGCGTATACGTTCTTGCTGCCGGATTTCACGGCGTTCCACGGGCCGGGGGAGTACTTGCCGGCGAGCTTGTCGGCGCCGTACGGGGTCAGGTCGTCCAGACCCTTCGTCAGCGCGTACTGCCCCAGTGCGTAGTACTCGATCTGCGCGACGTCGGGGACACCCTTCTTCGCGGAGATGGCGTTCTGCAGGGCCTTGTACTGGTCGTTGCCGGTGCCGGAGTTGACGAGCTTGACGTGGACGGCCGGGTGTTCCTTCTGGAAGTCGGCGGCGACCTGCTTCAGTGTGGGCTCCCAGGCCCAGACCGTGAGGGTGCCGCCCTTCTTCAGGGCCGCGTCGATGTCCTTGGAGGAGACCTGCTTCGTGCTGGAGCTGCTGTCGTCGGAGCCGCCGCAGGCGGTCGCCCCCAAGGCGAGGGCCGAGACCAGGGCGAGGCCGCGCAGCAGGCGGCGGGGGTTCATGTGCATGGGAGTGCTTCCACTTCGTCGTGGCCGAAACCGTGCCTGATGAGGGTTGGAAATCTGTGGGGGAGACCGGGGGTGTTGCCGTGCGGGGCTCGGGGTTACTCCTTGACGCTTCCGGCGGCGAGCCCGGACTGCCAGTACTTCTGCAGCAGGAGGAACGCGGCGATCAGCGGCAGGATGGTGATCAGCGAGCCGGTGATCACCAGGTTGAAGACGGGCGTGCCGCCGGCGGTGGCGGCCTGGGCGTTCCAGCTGTTCAGGCCCAGGGTCAGCGGATACCAGTCCGGGTCCTTGAGCATGATCAGCGGCAGGAAGTAGTTGTTCCAGGTCGCGACCATCGTGAACAGCGAGACGGTCACGATGCCGGGTGCGAGCAGCGGCAGGACGACCTGGAAGAAGGTGCGCAGTTCGCCCGCGCCGTCGATGCGGGCGGCCTCCAGTAGTTCGTCGGGGACGGCCTCGGAGGCGAAGACCCACATCAGATAGAGGCCGAACGGCGAGATGAGGGACGGGATGATCACCGACCACGGGGTGTCGGTCAGCCCCATCTTGCTGAACATCAGGAACGTGGGGACGGCCAGGGCGGTGCCCGGCACCGCGACGGCACCGATGACGACGGCGAAGACGGCGCGTTTGCCGGGGAACTTGAACTTTGCCAGGGCGTAGCCGCCCAGGACCGCCAGCAAGGTGGCGCCGCCGGCCCCGACCACGACGTACAGCACGGTGTTCAGCAGCCAGCGGGTGAAGACGCCGTCGCTGTAGGTGAACGTCTCACGGATGTTGTCCCACAGGGCGAAGTCGCCGTTGAACCACAGCCCGAAGGAATGGGCCAGCCCCTCCTGGGTCTTGGTGGCGCTGATGATCAGCCATGCCAGCGGCACCAGGGAGTAGAGGAGGACCAGACCGGTGAGCACGGTCAGCAGCACGCTGCGCCTGGGGCGCCCGGGGCTGTGCCGGCGCGGCGTGCGAAGGCGGGGCGCGGAGCCGGCCGGAGGAACCGATGGCTGGGCGAGGGTGGTGACAGGGCTGCTCATCGCTTCACGCTCCCTTGCGCATGCCGCGCAGCTGGACGACGTAGGCGATGACCATGGTGATCAGGCCCATGACGATGGCGACCGTCGCGGAGTAGTTGTGCTGCTGGCCCGAGAAGGACAGCGAGTACGTGTAGTAGTTCGGGGTGTAGTCGGTGGTGATGGAGTTCGGCGCCAGCTTCTGAAGGATGCTCGGCTCGTTGAACAGCTGGAAGGTGCCGATGATCGAGAAGATCGTCGCGATGACGAGGGCACCGCGGATGGCGGGGAGCTTGATGGCGGTGATCACGCGGATCTGCCCGGCGCCGTCGATCTGCGCGGCCTCGTACAGCGATGCCGGGATGACGCGGAGCGCGGAGTAGAAGATCAGCATGTTGTAACCGACGAACTCCCAGGTCACGATGTTGCCGATGGACGCCAGGATCAGATTGGGTCCGAGCGGGTTGGGAAGCGATACGCCGAGGGCGTCGTTGATGTCGCTCACCAGACCGAAGCGGGTGCCGTACATGAAGCCCCACATGAGCGTGGCGACCACGGCGGGTACCGCGTACGGCAGGAAGATCGAGATCCGGAAGAAGTCCCTGCCGTACAGCCGCCCGCTGTCCAGGGCGAGTGCCACGAGCAGGGCGATGCCCAGCATGATCGGCACCTGAATCAGCAGGAACAGCGATACGCGCCCCAGGGAGTCCCAGAACTGGCTGTCGTGCAGGGCCTGTTGGTAGTTGTCCAGGCCCACGAAGGACGTGCCGCCGATGAGCTTGTCGCGGAAGAGGCTGAGGTAGATCGAATAGGCGATCGGAGCCAGGAAGACGAAGGCGAAGACCACCGCGAAGGGACCGATGAACCCCCACCCTGTCCAGGAGCGGCGGTCCCGTTTCGCCGCAGGCCGGGCCGGGTGCCGGGGTACGGCCGCAGGGGGTTGTAGCGTCGTCATGTCGTTCCTCGCTCGTCCATCTCGGAACCGGCGTCGCCCGCCGTCGCGATGTTTACGTAAACATGCCGCGCCGGGGAGAGCCTCGGGCTGTTATGTTTACGTAAACATCCGATGGCGGCATGTCTACACTGCGCCAATGTTGGTGGTCAAGGGTCGTCTGCTGAAACTGCGACTCGGGTAATGAGGGAGACGGGTGGACACCGCGGACAGCGCCTCGACGGGCAAGGATCGGGTACGCACGCGCACGGGCAAGCGGACCGCGCGTCGCACACAGCGCGCGTCCATGGCGGATGTCGCCCGCCTCGCCGGCGTCTCTTCGCAGACCGTCTCCCGGGTGTCCAACGGATACGCGGGCGTCACCGAAGAGACCCGGCAGCAGGTGTTGGTGGCCATGAACGAGCTGGGCTACCGGCCCAACAGCGCCGCCCGAGCCCTCAAGAGCGGCGAATTCCGCACCATCGGAGTCATCACCTTCAACCTCTCCACCACGGGCAATATGCGCACCCTGGAGGCGATCGCCACCTCCGCGGCACAGGAGGGCTACGCCGTCACGCTCCTGCCCGTCGCCGTTCCCACCCAGGACGAGGTGCGCGGCGCCTTCTCCCGGCTCGGAGAGCTCGCCGTCGACGCAGTCATCGTCATCATGGAAGTACACCTGCTCGATGCGGCGACCATCTCCCTGCCCCCTCATGTCCAGGTCGTCGTCGCCGACTCGGACGCGGGCGACCGTTACACCGTGGTCGACACCGATCAGGCCGGGGGAGCCCGTGCTGCTGTGCGACACCTGCTGGACCTCGGCCATCGCACGGTCTGGCATCTGGCCGGTCCCGAGGAGTCCTTTGCGGCACAACGCCGCGCCGATGCCTGGCGCGCCGAACTCGCCGGGGCGGGCTGCGTCCTGCCGCGCGTCGTACGAGGCGACTGGTCGGCGGAGTCCGGCTATCGCGCAGGTGTGCAACTTGCCGACGAGAAGGACTGTACGGCGGTGTTCGCCGCCAACGACCAGATGGCGCTGGGGCTTTTGCGGGCCTTGCACGAGCGAGGCCGGAAGATTCCCGATGACGTCAGTGTCATCGGCTTCGACGACATTCCCGAGGCCGGCTCCTTCCTGCCTCCGCTGACCACGGTTCACCAGGACTTCGCCGAAGTGGGACGCCTATGCGTCGAGGGCGTCCTGCGGCGGATGCGCCATGACGGGGCGGAACACGGCACAACGCTCGTACCCACGGAACTCGTGGTCCGCGACAGCACCGCCCCGCCGCCGCCTCCTGCTGCGGACGGGTAGTTCGCTCAGCAGGAGCGGACAGCCCCGAAGGCACCACGAGTTCAACCTCAATAGCAGCGGCGGGCCCAGAACAGAACGTGCCCGCCATCGCCTTCAGGCACGAACTCCTCCTGCTCGACGACCAGGCCGGCTTGAGTGATCCAGGCTCGGTTGGTGGCGGCGTCCGCGTGGCTCCACCACATAGCCGTCCCGCCACCCAGCCAGTCCTCGTCGATGCCGGTCCAGGCCCGGTTGCCGGTGGTGCCCAGGAACCAACCGCCGGGGCGCAACCATCCGGCGATCTTCTCCAGCAGCGGAGGCTGTTCATCAAGGGGGATGTGGATCAGTGCATAGAAGGAGACGATCGCGTCGAACGAGGACGGTTCGAAGTCCATGGCCGTAGCATCGGCGCGGATGAACTCGGCCTCTGGCACGAGCTCCCGGGCCCTGCGGATCTGCACCTCGCTGATATCGACGCCCGTAACGCGGTGACCTGCGGTCGTCAGGGTGCGGGCGACGGGCACCCCACTCCCGCACCCCAGATCCAGCACCGTGCCTCCAGCCGGGATCCGATCGATCAGTGCGCTGATCCACGGCTGGTACTTCGTCTCAGAGCCATACGCCTGGTCATAGCGGAGGGAGAGCGCGTCGTATCCGCGCCGGACCAGGTCTTTGGGATCTTCGAAGTCCACGTCGGTGCACGTTAGCCACCCGCGCTGAGAGTTTGCGAACGATTTTCCCGTCCCCCGATCAAGACGTCGCCCGGCCGCTGGGCGGCCTCAGGGAACTCCTGGACCAGGGGGTGCAAAGCGGACCGCGCCGGCAAGCCGGCACCGATCACAGCGGCTCACCACCGGTCGCCGACACGCACCTTGTCCCACCGGGCTTTGGCGATGCACAACTCATGTGCGTCGTCGTCAAGCTCGATCTGCCAGCAGGCAGGATGGCGGTGCGAGACACGGTGGGTACCGGTCTGCACCGTGTGGCACGACCTCTTGGTCTTGCCACCGCGACGCGACGTGGTGCACTCCCTCTTCGTGACCGGCTCGGTGGTCCACGTGGTGCGGGCCGGCTTGTGCTCCTTCTCCGTTATGGTGCCGTGCACCTTGCTGCTCCCACATGCAACCAGGAGCAGTACGGTCGCGGGCACCGCGGCCAGGGCGGCGATCCGGCGGATGGGCATGGGCAGGTCCTCTGCATCGATGAACGCGGCGATGCCGGGCCAGATCGGGTATTTGGCGACGGCGCTGGTCAGCGCACCATCATAGGGACGGCTGTGCCCCGTTGGGCCTCACGTGGGCCGGCAACGCAGTTCCCCTCGGTGTCGTATCGGGGGAACCTCTCTTCCGACTCGGCTGCGCCGGACATCGAGATGCCCGTGGGGGCCACCGGATGGCACTGGGTTGGTCGTCGGGGATGCAGGAACCTCACCTGGAAGTCGGACACTGCCCGACCGTCGAGGGGGCTCCCGGTCCTGTGCCGCGGCGATCCCCTCCGCCGCCCCGGGCCGCAGCGCAGCGACCCAGGCGGGAGCGGGCTTGCTTCCGAGGGGCTCGCTAGTGGGTCAGTTCGCCGTCCTTGGCGATGATCCTTCCGGCGCGCACCACCATGTCTCGCGCGGGCAGGTCCACCACAACCTGGGGCAGGCACTCGCCGCGCACGAGGAAGAAGTCGGCCGGGGAGCCGGGCTTCAGGTCGACCCGGGGCAGGCTGAGGAGCTGGGCGCCGCCGTCGGCGCCCGCGCGGAAGGCGGCTTGCAGCTCTTCGTCCAGACGCACGTCCTGGACCCAGGCCAGCAGGTGGGAACGGTGCAGCATGTCCGCGTTGCCGAAGGGGCTCCACGCGTCGCGTATGCCGTCGGTGCCGAGGCCGACGTGGACTCCGTGGTCGCGCAACCGGTCGAGGGGAAGGACCAGCTTCGAGTCGGGCGCCACCGTCGTCAGGGAGACGCCCGCGTTGGCCAAGTCGTTTGCGATCCGGGTGAGTTCGCGGTCTGTCAGCTCCGGCAGGCAGAAGACATGGCTGACGGTGACCTTGCCCTGAAGCGACAGGGCGCGGGTGCGCGCGATGATCTCGCGAAGCGACTTCAGACCATTTCCGCCCCGCTCGTGAAGGTGGATGTCGAGGCCGACGCCGTGCCGGTCGGCGATGCCGAAGACCACGTCGAGCTGCTCGTCGAGCGCCTCGTCGAATTCGATCGGGTCGATGCCGCCGACCCGGTCGATGGCACCGGTGCGCGCTGCCTCTTCAAGGAGTTCCTTGGTGCCAGGGGTACGAATGACCCCGTGCTGCGGGAAAGCCACGATCTCTACGTCGAGGGCGTGCCGCAGTGCCTTGCGGGCGGCCCCGATGCCTTCGACGCCCGCCAGGTCGTAAGCGGGCGCGACGTCGGCATGCGCGCGCATGGCCCGGGTTCCCTGGGCTGCCGCATGCGCCATCAGGCGCTGGGCGCGGTCCTTCAGCGGCGTGCGCAGTGCGTGGTACAGCTTCACGTCCTCGGCGGTGTACTCGGCGATGGAGTGTGCAGGGTTGCGCGTCACCCACGGCTCGCCCCACGACGTCTTGTCCGGGTGGACGTGAGCGTTGACCAGGGTGGGCAGGGCTATCCGCCCCTTGCAGTCGACGACCGTCGCGTCCTTCGGCGCCGGACCGCTCACGACGAGGCCGTCCACGACGGTGAGGTCGACGGGGGTCTTCGCGCCGTACGGCCGCACGTTCTTGAAGACCGTGGCGTTCGCATGGTGCCCCGCCTGCTCGGTGATCCGGTCGGCTGCATGGGGCACGGCTCCCGAGTGCGGGACTGCGGCGGCGGGCTCAGGAGCGCTCACGGACAGCGCGGCGACACTGCCGCCGAGGGCGGCGGCACCGGCCAGCACGCCCCGCCGGGAGAGGCTGCCGGAAGTGGAAGGGGAGGACTCGGCATGCATCGAATGCTCCTTCAGAGCTGTGATCGGAGGAGAGAAAAGCTGCGTGCAGGGCATGCACGCCCCGAGAAAGGACAGCGCGGACCTTTGACGGCCTTCACTGCAGCGCAACGCCCGCCCGCACCACGCGCGCCGGCTTCTTGAGAACAGTGACGTCGGCGAGCGGATCGCCGTCCAGTACCAGCATGTCTCCCGTGAAGCCGGGCCGCAGGCGGCCAACCGTCCCTTCAAGGCCGAGCAGCTTGGCCGCGCCGGTCGTCGCCGTGCGGATCGCGTCCAGGGCGGGCAGCCCCGCAGCACGCATCAACTCCACTTCACGGCCGATGGGCTGCACCTTGCCGCCCGAGGAGTCCGTACCGGCCGCAAGCGGAACACCCAGTTCGTGCGCGGCCAGCACCGCCTGCTTGAGCACCGGCAGATACGTACGGCCGCGCTCCGCCAGAATCGGGTCCGAGGAGTCGACGAGTCCGGCGATCGCGGTGAGCGTCGGTGTGAAGTATGTTCCCCGGCGCCGCATTTCGTGCAGCGTGTGCTCGCCGACGAATGCTCCGTGTTCCAGCGAGCGGATTCCTGCCCTCACCGCGTCGTGGCAGCCCTTCTCGCTGTAGCTGTGACACAGCACGCTCTTGCCGCCGCGCCGGGCGGCCGCGACGATCGTGGACAGCTGCTCGTAGGTGTACACCTGGACCAGCGGGTCCTGCTCGGGCAGCCCGGCTCGCTCGTTCACCCGGGTCTTGATGGTGTCGACGCCGCGCGCCAGATTCACCTCGACCACGCGGCGCAGGGCCTCCATCGAGCGCACGCCGTCCCGCAGCCGGGCAAGCGGAGCCAGGTCCGGGTCAGCGAGAATGGTGTCGCCCAGGTCCGGCGTCACGAAGATGCCCGCGGCCCGGAGCCGAGGCGCCTGCTGTGGCATCTGGCGGGCCAATTCCCGTACCGCGATGTCCTGGTAGAAGTTCGTCGACCCGCTGCGCGCGGTGGTTGCACCTCTGAGCACCGCGTCACGGGCTTCGGTCACTGTGTTGAGGTGGATGTGCGCGTCGACCAGGCCAGGCAGGATCCATCGGCCGTGCGCCTGCAGGACGGGCGCGTCGGTGAGGACGTGTGCGGCGATGCGCTCCCGGGACCCGGCCGCGCGGACGACGCCTCCCCTGATGACGACGACCGCATCCTCGATGACATCGCCGGTGGCCGGGTCGAACAGGGTGCCGCCGTCTACGACCAGGTCGCCGCCCGACGACAGGCCCCGGCGCGCAGCTGCCGCATCAGGCGTTGCCGTGGCAAGGAGAGCCGAGGTCCCCGCCAGTGCTGCGGCTCCCGCGATAACACCACGCCGGGTCAGCCGGCTCGAGGGGGGAGGGGCGGGCTCTACGCACATTGGGGCTCCTTGGATCAAGCTCAGCGATCGTGGAGCTTTTTGTATACCAGAATGCGTAGCTGGCGGGGAAGAGGCAATTCACCTCTCGAAGATTGCTCACAAAATGGGGCAATATGCGCGAGTTGATTTGGGCACCATCGGTCACGAAGAGGCTTTGTATACCAATCTCACGTGGCTTCGAACAGCGCCCTCATGGCCACTGCCCGGCTGTCGCGCACGTGCAGCAGCGTGCTCGCCGCCGCCGCTTCCTCGTCGCCCTGCGCGATGTGCCGGAACATCACCTCGTGCTGTGCCCGCATGTGCGTCGGCTCTCTGCGCATCCCGAACAACAGCTGAAGCTGCCAGCTCAGCTGCTCCATGGTGCGGGCGAGCAGCGGGTTGCCGGTCAGTGTCACGATGTTCTCGTGGAACGCGGTGTGAGCCGCCACCTCGCGCGCTCCGTCACCATCACCGGCAGCCCGCTCGGCCCGGTCGAGGGAAGCCTGCAGCGGGGCCAGGGGCGACAGCTCACCCGGCGCGGCCCGGGCCACGCGGCGGGCCGCAAGACGCGACGCCTGTACAGCGAGCGGCTCCCACACCTCGTACAGGTGCTCCACGTCGACTCGCTCCAAGCGACGTACCCGCACACCGCTGTGCGGCAGCAGTTCGAGCAGACCCTCGGTGACGAGAGCACGCAACGCCTCCCGCACAGGGACCCGGGACATGCGCAGCTCCTCGGCGACCTCACGCTCCACGAGGCGCGCCCCCTGCGGGTAGCGACCATCGGCAATCCGCTGCCGGACGGCATCCCGCGCCCGGACGCTGAGCGAGACGCGCTCCGATGCCTCCGGGCCCGAACCGTCAGAACTGTCGGGAAACGTGCGGCCGTGATCCTTGCTGCTGTCCACCACGTGCGCTGTCCTTCGCTCGATATGCTCCGGGCGAGAATACGCGGCACTGCGCGGACGACGCGGGCCTTGCCGGCCCCCGGTCCACGCTGTCGACCTTGACCGCTTTGTGGAGCGGGGGGTTATTCCTGTGGTGGGCCGATGACGGACTGGCCGATCTGTTCGGCCAGCCAGGAGGCGCGCGGTTGCTCGGATCCGTCGGGATTGCTGCGGCGCACGTGGACGAGCACAGTGTGGTCATCGCCGCGCTCGTCGAGTTCTGCGGTGCGGCCGCAAGACCCTGACGCTGGTCACGAAACCGGGCATCGTGGTCGATGCCGATGCCCTGACACTGGAATACAGCAAGGTCAAGATCCGTCGGACGCCGGACCCTGGTACGCCGATCACGCTGCGAGTGGAGCTGGTCGGCAAGAAGAGCTTTGGGCGCGTCGTGGTGCGGCCCCCGCGTCGGACGTTCGGACAGTGGCTGCTGCGCAAGCCCACGCCCCTGCCTGTCGGCGATTGACTTCATCTTTTGTTGCCTGCGCGCAGCCACGCGATGTAGTCGCTGACGGCTTGCTCGGTGTCGTACTCGGCCTGGTATCCGGTGTCTTCCTGGAGGCGGCTGATGTCGAGGACCAGGTGCGGTGCATCGCCTCCGGTGGGGAGGCCGACCCGGGCGTCGGGGACCACCTTCCTGATCGCTTCGATGAGCTGGGCGTTGGTCGTAGCTCGGCCGGAACCGACGTTGTACGTACGGTGGTTCAGCTTGCCCGCGAGCTGAAGGAGCGCGATCGCCCGCCCGGTGTCCTTCACATAGTTGAGGTCGAGCCCGTCCTCGGCGAAGGCCGGCCCCACGAGGTTGGAGAGGTCCGGGGCGGTGCCGCGGGCGGCAGCGTGAATGAGGGCGGGCGCGGCGAAGAACGGATCGGGATGGCCGAGCGGGCCCCAGGTACCGGAGACGCGATAGTTGACGATGTCGACACCCGTCGTGTCGGCGAGGAATCCGCCCAGCAGTTCGCCGACCTTCTTGAAGGTGGGGATCGAGACGAGTGCGCTCATCGGCAGCGGAGCGTCCTCGCGTAGCGGTCCGTCGTTCGTGGCGCCGAAGTAGACCCCGATCGTGCTGGCGACGCCCAGACGCCGCACGCCCCATTCCTGCGCTGCCTGCGCGATGTTCAGCAGCCCGCCCAGCGCCTGCCGTGTCGCCTCGACCGGCGCGTCGGGGACGGGAGGCCAGGGATAGGACCCCGCCAGGTGCACGATGCCCGTGATGTCGTGGCGGTGGCCGATCGCGAGCAGGGCATCGCGATCGGTGACGTCCGCCTGCTCCACCTCCACCCGCGCTCCAGCGAGTACGGCCGGGAGTTCACGGGCATGGCGCTGGACCACAACGCAGTCTTCGCCCAGGTCGAGCAGCGCTCGCACGGTGTGGGATCCGATGAAGCCGAGACCTCCGGTGACGAGGATCATCATGTGTCCTTCCTGTAGCAATCCTGATGGTCAGCAGTGCCGACGATTCCGGCGAACATCCGCCGGAGGTGTCAGTTGAAACATGCGCAGGCGTGCATGGCCGAGTCGGGCGACGCTGCACTCGAGCCGTTCGGCGTCGCCTCACTGGGGGTCGGTGCCGGCTGCCATGGCGCACCGGGCCTGCCGGCGCTCGTGAGGCTCGGAGACAGATTGCTTACTTGCTCTGCAACTTCCCCAGCGGGTTGGGGTCTTCGTCCAGTGCGCTGGCCGCCGCCCGCCAGCTGGTGTCCTCCGGGTAGAGGGCGCTGCGCAGGAAGACCGTGGTGAGCTGCTGGATCAGGGCGACGCGTGCGGGGCTCTCGTCCGTCGTCTCGGCGACCTCGTACCCGGCGATTCCTCCCAGCGAGTGCTCGGCTTCGAACAGCGTGAGCAGGCTCTTGCTTCCCGGGCTGCACGTGTAGGGGTCGGTGAACCAGTCCGGTCCGCGAGTGGACAGGTGGGACTGGTCGTTGTCCCCGGCGACGATGAGAGCCGACGTGGTCATGCTGTCGAAGGACGGCCTCATGAATGGGAAGTTCTCGGCGGCGAAAGGGGTCAGGTCGTCGCCCAGGCCGGTCAGGGCGAGCAGTACACCCGCCTTGACCCGGGCATCGGACATGTCCTTTCCGGGAACACCCTCGGAGTCCAGGACGCGTGCGCCCAGCAGTGTGCTCGCCGTCTGGGCTCCCCATGAGTGGCCGGCCACAGCGATGCGGTCGTGGTCGAGGCGCCCGGCGAGGCCTGGCACGGAAGCTTCCAGAATGTCGAGTCCGTCCAGAACACGCGTGAGGTCCTCGATACGGAAGCGCCAGATCCGCGGCGTACGGGGGTCCTCGGCAGCGAGGCCGAGGGTCCTGGAGTCGAGGTGGGTGGGCTGCAGGACCACAAAGCCGCGCGCGGCCCAGAAGTCCGCCAGCGGGGCGTAGCCGTTCATCGACCAGCCGAAGCCGTGCGAGAAGACGATGACGGGAAGATCGTCGCCGGTCGCGGGTGCGGACACGCGGACCTGGAGGTCCTCACCGCGGCCCGGGGCGGACAGAACGACCGGCTTCGCGGACACGACCGTGGTGGGCGCATCCGCGATCTTCTGCTCGGTCGCGGTCTTCGAGTCGGACATGGAAGTGCCTTCCGTTCAGTGCCTTCGCACTCTTGGGTTCGGTGGGGCCGGCGGTCGGTGGCGCCGCAGGCCGGGCAGAGTGGGGAGCGAGGAGCGTTTCTCATGCGGAGCCACATCAACGCAGGTGCCGACCCTCGCGTGCTCTTCCCATCCGGGTGGAGCGTGACTGCGACAGCGGCCTGGTCGACCGCCTCCGGGTCTGCCATCATGGGTGAAACGGAACGTCGCTCCGTTAACAATACGGAACACTGTTCCGCTTTGCAAGACCTACGGAAGGAGTGCCGCGGTGAACGACAGCAGCCAGGGCCCGGGAAGCTCAGCCAGGTCCAAGCGCAAGGACGCCCGGCGCAACCAGCAGACCCTGTTGGACGCGGCCGCCGCGGTCTTCGTCACCTCGGGCGTGGAAGCGCCGGTACGCGACATCGCGGCCGAGGCCGGCGTCGGGATGGGCACGATCTACCGTCACTTCCCCACCCGGGCCGACCTCGTCATCGCCGTCTACCGTCACCAGGTCGACGCCTGTGCCGAGGCCGGCCCGGCCCTGCTGGCGACCAGCTCGACACCCCATGCCGCCCTGGGGCGGTGGGTCGACCTCTTCGTCGACTTCCTGGTCACCAAACACGGCCTGGCCGCCGCGATGCAGGGGGACACTGCTGGCTTCGAGGCGCTGCACGCCTACTTCCTCGAACGCCTCCTGCCGGTGTGCACCCAACTCCTAGACGCTGCTGCCGCCTCCGGCGAGATCCGCTCCGACCTCGACGCCTACCAACTCATGCGCGGCATCGGGAACCTCTGCATCGGCGCCGACAGCGACCCCCGCTACGACGCGCGCCGACTGGCCGCGCTCCTCGTCGCAGGACTACGCCAACCGATGTGACGAAATCCGGGGCCTGACCGGCAAATTCCACGTCGGCAACCAGGCTGTTCGCCTCACATGCGGGGCAGGATTCGACCAAGTCGTAGTCGACGTACGTGTAATGGCTGTGGGAGTCGAATCCCTGCACGTAGAAGGCCTCCGGCGAACGGTCGGGTACGTCCTGATGTCCGCCGTCCCTCTGCTGACCCGCCGAGCGGCCTGTTCGGACGGCGCTGTTGCGCAGTTCTGCCAGGGTGTCCATGGTCAGGTGTCGGGGTGTGTGGTCGGGCCCGATGAGGGCGACCGTGCAGGTGGCGGCGCGGGTGAGGGCACTGGTGAAGCTGCCGTCGGCGAACTGGGTGAGCGGGCCGCGCGGTGAGTGTCCGACCGCGACGGTGCGGGCGTGTACGTCCGCGGCGTGCTGGGTGAGGGCGCGGCCGGCGGCGGCGTGGTTGCCGATTGTTGGTCTTCGGGGTCAGGCGCAGTCGATGACGAGGAAGCCGAAAGCTCGCAGCGCACCGCGCAACTACTGCGCAGTTGGCCGCCCGTCATCGGCGACCGCAAGTCGTTGACCGGCCGCGAGGAATAGCGGGTGCAGCCCGTTGTCTGCCTTTTGTTCGAGGTACGTGAGGCGCGGGGCCGTATCACATGCCCATGCTGAAGCATAAGAAACACATAAAGATCGGACGCATGACCGGGTGATGCCAGGGCACACGATGCTCTGGAGGTTGATAACTATGGTTCCCCTGCTTCTCGTTCTTCTGCTCGCCCTGCTTCTCTTCGGTGCCGGCTTTGCACTGAAGGCCCTGTGGATCGTCGCCGTGATCGTGCTGGCCGTCTGGCTGCTCGGATTTGCCATGCGTTCCGTCGGAGCCGGTGGTCGTCGTGGCCGCTGGTACCGCTGGTAGAGAGATGCAGTTCTAGCCCAGTAATGCAGGGCGGCTCCACACCTCCAGGTGTGGAGCCGCCCCGCATTTGTCTGCCTCTCCATACATTCACCGCCCCCCCCATGCGCGGGTCTGGTTCGACAACCACGACTGGGGCGGCCTGAACCCGGGCCGGACTTCTACGACCGGTATTCCGCATGCCCGGATTCCACTGGCTTCCTTCTGACATCCGGACGGAACGCCGTCACTGCTCAGTTGAACGCGTACGGGATGGGCGCTTCCTTGTCATCGTCCGGCATCTTGACCGCGCACGGGAATCCCGTGCGCCGGCCATGCAGCCCCGCCCTGGAAGCTGTCGAAACGTACGGCGTGACGGAGCAGCTGGTCGCGCGGAAACATCCCGAAACGGACACAGGCCGAACCTGCCGACAGTGAGCACTGGCTGCTGCCCGTGTGTTCTGAGCGCCGGCGGGTACCGGAATCACATGACTGTTGCAAAAACAAGTTTTCTCGTGCTGGACTGCGCGGAGCCCGAAGCCCTGGCGGATTTCCACGCCTCACTCCTCGATGCGGAAATCCAAGGCATGAGCGATCCTGATTTTGTGGAACTCGTCGGCCACAACGGCGTACACCTGGCGATCCGCCGGGACCATGGCTACGCCCCACCGAGCTGGCCGCGGCCGGAGGACGCCCAGCAGGCGCATCTTCGGATACTCGTCGCGCACGATGATTTGGACGAGGCGGAACGCGAAGCCGTGAGTCTCGGCGCAATCCCGATAGACACCAAGGACAGCAGTGGGCCACGTGGCGTACGTTTCTATGCCGACCCTGCCGGGCACTCCTTCTCCCTCGCGGTGTCCCCACGAAACGAACCGGCGGACCGAGGAGAGAAAGCACCATGAAGCGTCAGACCGAGCCGGTTCGAACTCAACTCCTGGATTCCCTCCCCACTTTGGAGCGGGCCGTACAGGTGTAGGCCGACACCCGGATGCTCAGCGCCCGCGCGACGAGCGGCCCGCGGAACGGTCCGTGGCCTGCCAAGGGGTGCTGTCGCGCCGGACCTTGACGCCTCTCCTCTGAGACTGCTGGGTGCACACGGCGGCCCTCGGTGTCTGGACACGCCGGCAGTAGGAAGGGGGGAACCGTCCTGTTTGTTCGGGGAGGGGTTGGTCACGGGCTTCGGGGGCAGGTGACGCGTGGCAGTCGATCGAGGATTGGTGGCGACGTGACGAGATCCATCCAGGCCCAAGGAATGTCCGTAGCACCGGAGCGGACGACATCGTCGGCGCGCAGCGAGCGGATCGTGGGTGACCTGCCGTGGATCGAGGACGCGGGCAAAGTGGCGCCCAAGGACGCGCGGGCCTTGTCCAAGCTGTTCTTGGACCAGCTTCAGGTCCTCGAAGAAGGCACACGCGAATACCAGTACGCCCGCAACACTCTGATCGAGATGAACCGGAGCCTGGTTGTCTTCGCCGCGAGCAGGTTCCGTAACCGCGGCAGAGGCGAGATGGAGGACATCCTCCAGGTTGGCACGGTCGGCCTGATCAAGGCCATCGACCGCTTCGACCTGTCACGCGAGGTCGAATTCACCTCCTTCGCCATCCCTTACATCGTCGGGGAGATCAAGCGGTTCTTCCGTGACACCAGCTGGGCTGTCCACGTCCCCCGCCGTCTGCAGGAACTCCGCTTGGAACTGGCCAAGGCCAAAGAGCAGTTGGCAGTCGCCCTGGACCGCCAGCCCAGCGTTCACGAGCTGGCCGAGTACCTCGACCTGAGCGACGATGAGATCAACGAGGGCCTGGTGGCCTCCAACGGCTACATGGCCGGCTCTCTCGACACTCCCGGCGGGAACGACGACGAAGCCGACGGCGGCCCCACCTATGCCGAGATCCTCGGCGACCGCGATCCCGCCATGGAACTCGTGGAAGACCTTCACACTCTGGCTCCGCTCCTGGAAGAGCTCGACGACCGGGAGCGCCACATCGTCGAGATGCGCTTCGGCCAGGAGATGACCCAGTCCCAGATCGGTGCGGAACTGGGCGTTTCCCAGATGCACGTATCCCGGCTTCTGGCCCGCACCCTGACCAAGCTCCGCACCGGCATGCTCGCTGACGCCTGAGCCGACCGTCAGAGGCTGTATGGGGACCCGCCCCTTGTATATATGCGTCGCCGGCGGCCAGGACGCGAAAGCGGAGGACCAGTGCGCCCAAGCCCGTGCGGGGCGTGCCGGCGAGTCAGGACTCACTCCTACCTCGCTGCCCAGGAACGGTTCAGGCGTGATCCACGAGCTGGGACCGGGACAAACCTTTCTCACGCGCGCAGTGTGCGCAGCAGAAGAACTGTCCGTCAGCTTGCATGCCGTGGCCAAGGATGCGGCACTGGCAGTTGACACAGGTCGGGGCCATCTTCTGGGCGGCGCACTCGATGCTGTCGAAGACGTGGACCGCCCCTCCCGCGGCACGTACCTCGAACGCCAGCTCGTAGTCGTTGTGGCATACCTCGCACACGGCCATGAACGATCCTTCCTTGCTGCTGAATCGATGAGCTGGGGCGCCCGCCCGTTTGCCCGTGAAGGCGCGGCGACCTGGACATTAGCGAAAGGGCGCCCCGATCCTCTGGCGGCGCGTGGACTGCGACCCGACCGCCCTGCCGGAATCACTCACATGGCGTCGCGCCCCCGCTCGAGCCCGATCTGGCTTGCTCGGCCCGGCTTGACAGAGGTTGCGCAAGCGGGCGATGCGGAGAATCGCATGCTGGACGATCCGGGGGCTCGTGGCGTGCCGGTTGTGCCAACACCGGCGACGTGGACCGTGTTGTGAGCTCCAGTGCCTGAGACGAGGCACGCCTGACGTCGAGGGGACGTCCGGCAAAGCCCTCTTCGACGATCCCGGTCACGCGCTGCGGGCGAACACGCCCCCACGGATGCAACGACATACGGCCACGGGCGCTGGCGACTGCACAGCCACCGGTGCGCTCGCCACGAGGTTCTCGATGCCGGGCCGGCGGTCCGTGGCGACGCCGTTCTCCAGGCGCCTCAGTGGGAGCGTCGTCGTCCTGCGATGAGCCGGTAGACGGCCAGGACGATGACGGATCCGACTACGGCGGCGATCCAGGTGGAGAGGTGAAAGAAGCCTTTGATCGAGTGCACGCCGAAGATGACCTTTCCCAGCCAGCCGCCCAGAAGGCCGCCGGCGATGCCGATCAGCATCGTGATCAGGCAGCCTCCCGGGTCCCTGCCCGGCATCAACGCCTTAGCGATGGCACCGGCCAGCAGGCCGATCAAGATCCACGCAATGATGCTCATACACACGCACCTTTCACCCAAACACCGTTGCTCACTGTCCCTCGTCTCCCACTTCGGCCACAGGGAACGCTTGGCCACTACCAGCCGGACAACGTCCAGCATCCGTCAGCGGCTGCCCCGCACCACTTCAACGCGCGGGGCGATGTTGATCTGGCTGAGTGCGGCCATGCCCGAGGCTCAGACGCTGTGAGGACTCGACGAGCACAGCGCTGAGCCCTTCGTCGAGGGCGACGCTTTCTCGACCATACGCAAACCTCACCCTGGGCAGCCGGCCCGCCGATCGATGAGGCCGGAGGACCGCTCATCCACCTCCCAATGCGCTGGGGCACGGGCGAGGAGCATCGCTGTACGCAACAGCCCGTGCGGGCTCGATGGGACTGGTCTGTTTCGATCCTCAGCGGAACCGCCTCAGGCCCTGCTCGACAAGCCGTTCACGTCGTCGGTCCGCTGCGACCGTCCGTCCGCCGGACGTGCAGGTCGGTCGGCGGTGATCGCGCGCTGGAGAGAGTTCGGCATCCGCGTCGTCTCCGGTCTGCTGCGCCGCCGTGAACTTCGGCGCGGTGGGTTCGGGCAATGTGCGTTCCGGAGGATTTGTGCGCCACCGCCGTGATCGGACTGAGGGCCGCCGGGCCCGCGGCTTAATCCGCGGTCAGAGGATCCTCAAGAGGACCTTAAGGATCACGCATATGCCTCTGAACAGCGTCTTTTCCTCGTCCTGCGCCTCTAGTCTCGCCGCGTGACGATCGAGGCCACTGACGATTCCCGGCTTGCCGACCCCCCGGCGCTCGCGGCGTATCTGGCGACGCAGCAACCGAAGGAGCAGGTTCCGGCGCGCACCCACGTGCCGGAACCCGCGCGCCTGTCGCCACACGGTCTGAAGGCGACGCTCGGCGGCGGTGCCGCGGGCGTCGTCGCGCTCTGGGGCGCCCAAGTGAAGCCGTCGGCGAGGCTCGACGCACTCTTCGCGACCGCCGCCCATCTCACCGGTCTGCTCGCCGGGTACGGCGTGCTCGTCATGCTGCTGCTGATGGCGCGCGTGCCCGCGATCGAACACGGCATCGGCGCCGACCGGCTCGCACGGTGGCACGGGCGCGGCGGACGGCATGTCCTCACACTGTGCCTGGCGCACATGGGTTTCGCTCTGTGCGGATACGCGGCCCACACCGGCACCGACCTCTTCTCCGCCGTCAGGGACCTGCTCGGATACGGCGGGATCGCTGCCGCCGCTCTCGGCACCGCGCTCCTGGTCGCCGTCGGTGTCACCTCCGCGCGTACCGTGCGCGGGCGCGTCCCGCACGAGACCTGGCGGGCCGTGCATCTGCTCGCCTATTCGGCGGCCGCGCTCGCTTTCGCGCATCAACTCGTGGGACCCGACATAGCGGGCAGCGTCCTCGCAGTCTGGGTGTGGGCGATGCTGCATGCCTTCGTCGCGGTGCTGCTGCTCTGGTACCGAGGCGTTGTGCCCGTACGCCAGGCGCTCCGCCACAGCCTGCGCGTCCTCGATGTACGCCGTGAGGGGCCGGATGTCGTCTCGGTCGTTGTGCAGGGCATCAGTCTGGACGAACTCCGGGCCGAATCCGGCCAGTTCTTCCGTTGGCGTTTCCTTCAGCGCAGGCTCTGGCGCACCGCACTGCCCTTTTCGCTGTCCGCGCCCGCCCGCGACGACACCCTGCGGATCACGGTCAAGGTGATCGGCGACCACACCCGGCGGATACGGCGGCTGAAGCCCGGCACCCGTGTGCTGGCCACCGGTCCGTTCGGGGCGATGACCGCCCACCGCCGTACGCGGCGCAAGGTGCTGCTGCTCGCGGGCGGTGTCGGTATCACGCCGATGCGGGCACTGTTCGAGACGCTGCCGGGCGGCCCCGGCGACATCACGCTCCTCTACCGTGCGAACAACGCGGCCCAACTGGTGCTGCGCGAGGAGCTGGAGGCCATCGCCCGTACCCGGCAGGCCGGGCTGCACTATCTCCTCGGGCCCTCCGATGCCTCCTTCGACCCGCTGGCACCGCAGTCGCTGCGAACTCTGCTCCCCGACCTCGTCGAGTACGACGTGTATCTGTGCGGGCCGCCGGGAATGGCGGACGCCGCGACCGCTGCGCTCACCAGGGCGGGCGTCCCGGCCGAGCGCATCCACTCCGAAAACTTCTCGTACTAGGGCAGGGATCCTCATGGCACGTCACCGCAGACCTCGCAGGACCGGCCGCGGCCGCACTCACCGGTCGCGTCGGCAGCTCGTCACCGGGCTGGTCGGAGCGAGCGCGCTCGCCGCGACCCTGCTGACCCTGATCGTCGACCCGGCCGCCCCGCCCGCCCCGGACCGCTCACCCGCCGCAGGAACCTCGGACGTCGCTCAACTGCCGCGTCATTGATGGACGCCACACAATCTCGGGGGAGTGGTGAGGTCTGGTATTCAAGTGGCGAACGGACCTGCTTCATAACCGACTACCCCTCCCACGAACGGCTTCTTCGCCACACCTCCGTCACCTACACCCCACCCCGGAAACCGACGCACCGTCATCGTCCACACTCGCGAAGACGGCTCCACCGGGGTCGGGCTCCTCACCAGTGCCGGCCGCATCCCGCCGACACGGGTGTCGCCGACTGGGACACGGCCATCCTCCTCGCAGAGCTCGGCCTCGGCCACGCCGTCGTACCCGCCCTGCCCGACCGCCACGGCGCGGACCACAACAGCGTCCGCCTGATACCGCTTCCGGCACTGCCCGCCCTGTCCGCCGGTTGGGCGGTTCGCCGGTGGGACGCCTTGAGCCCACTGGCTCGCGTGTTTGCCGACACCGTTACCCAGAAATGCGCGGAGATGCCCGGAGCACTCGTAGACCGGACATGGTGTCCCGTCTCATTTGACCTTGGCTGTCGCCGGGGTTGTGACATGGGTGGATGCCAGGACGCGTGAGACGGAAACACGCCGGGATCTCAGATGATGGTGTCCTCCCAGCGGCGCCTGTGCGGGGCTGTGTCGCTTGAAGTTATCGGTCACGGGTGGCGGCACCGGATGATCAGCGCGTCATTGAAAGTCGATAGCAGTACCGTGTCTTGCCGGCGTGTCCGGCGGTCCTGGCAGGCGGATAGGCTCCCGTCATGGACGTCCGTGTAGAGATCATCCAGGAAGCGAGTGAGGAACTCGTCGAGGCCTTCGGCCGACTGCTGCCGCAGCTGTCTGCGACGGCCAACCCTCTCGACTGTGAAGCGGTCGACCGGATGGTGACGTGTGATGCCAACACGGTGCTGGTCGCCCGGACATCCGACGCGATCGTCGGCACCCTGACGCTGGTGCTGCTGCCCTTGCCGTCCGGACTGCGGGCCCGGGTCGAAGATGTAGTGGTTGACCGCACGGCGCGAGGCCAGGGAATCGCGGGCCTTCTTACCGAGAAGGCCCTGCAGATCGCCAGGGAAGCAGGCGCCCGGACAGTCGACCTCACCTCCCGTCCGGATCGTGTGGCAGCGAACCGGCTTTACGAACGTCTCGGCTTCCAGGTCCGGCAATCGACGGTCTATCGCTTCTCGATCGATCGGTAGGAGAGCCATCCCAGTCGCAACTTGGGTCCCAGGGAAGTCGTCCTCGACGCCATGCGTCGGCGGTAGGCCCGACGCCCGACACCTGCCGTCAGTTGCAGCACCGGAACCAGACCAGCTGACTTGATCCACAGGTCTTGACGATTCCTCCATGGATCGGCTGAACAGGCTCGCTCCCGGTCAGGGTTGGGTGAAGGTCGTCTGGAGGAGGTCGGCGAGGAGAGCCGCGCAGGAGCCGTCGGGGTCGAGATCGGGGTCGTAGATGGTGAGGTTGAATCCTACGCAGCGCTCGGACCGCACCAAGGTCCTTAGCAAGGGGGCGAGTTCGTCAGGCATCAGCCCTCCGGGGTCGGGGCTGTCGACGGCGGGCATGACGGAGGGGTCCAGCACGTCCGCGTCCAGATGCACCCAGAACCCCTCGGTCACGGGCACTTCAAGTGTCTGCAGAACCGCCCCCGCCAGCTCCTCGGCGCCCCACTCCCGGATCTCCCCGACCGTCGCGTTTGTGATCTTCAATTCGGCGAGTTCGGACCGCTCTTCGTCGTAGTCCCGGATGCCGAAGACTCGTACGTCCTCGTCCCTGACATACGGCTGCAACCCTTCGAGGTCCGTCAGGTCCGCCTGGCCGCGGCCGGTCGCGATGGCGAGCTCTTCGCCGCCCGCGGCACCGATACGGTCGGAGTTCCCGGGGTGCCGGAAGTCCGCGGATCCGTCGATGACGGCGAGTCCGTACCGCCCGATGCGGCGGAGCGCGAGCGAGGCGCCGAGCTGGATGGAACAGTCCCCGCCCAGTACGACCGGGAAGTCCCCTGCCCGGACGTGGTGCTCGATGCGGTCGGCGAGTCTGCGGGTGTACGTGGCGATCGCCTCAGCGTTGAACACGCCGTCGCCTTCCCTCCAGCCGCCGCGGTCGTAGCGGGGCGGCACGACGACTCCGCCCTCGTACGCCCCGATCCGCTGCACCAGCCGCTGCTCGCGCAGCGCTCCGGCCAGCTTGTAGCACCCGGGCACGGTGCCTTCGGTGGGCGGCCGGAGGCCGAGGTTGGACGGGGCGTCAATGACGACGATGCGGCGCATCCGGCCATTCTGACCGCGCGGGGCGGCGCGGGCCACAGTGTTTCGCCGCCCGCGGAAGCGGAGCGGTCCACGGCGGGCCCCGGGGCGGGCCGGGTGCTCAGCGCCGGCTGACGCTGAAGCCCTGGCGAGCTCCAGGGCAGGATGCCGTAGCGCCGAGTGCGCCCACAGCCGCTCCGATGACTCCGCCAAGAAGTCCTGCAAGTCCCGTGTCCATGCCGTGAGTCTGTGGGATGCCGGCCGGCCTTGCCAGGACGGTGCAGATTTCGGGCTGTCGGCACAGACACTCAACCGGGCAGCCGCGGAGTCCGCTCGACGGGAGGTCCCCCATCTTGGAGAGGTGGGTACAGACCTGCCGACGTGAACTTCTGGACCGCACCCCGATCTGGCACCGATGTCATCTCCTCCAGACGCTGCGGGAGTTCGAACGGTTCTGCCCGGATGACACTTTCGGCTCGCGCAGTCCGGCAGATCGGCTGCGACATGTGGCAGGGTTCATACTCGAACATAAGGTGCGCCTGCAATGAATCTACGCCAATCGCATTAAATGTGGACGAGGAGTCGATTGTTCGATGGCGAAGCTACTTTTCGTGATGACCGGCGCGGCGTACTGGACGCTCAAGGACGGCACCAGGCACGCGACGGGTTACTGGGCCGAGGAGTTCGCGGCCCCGTACAAGGCGCTCACCGCGGCCGGCCATCAGGTCGTGGTCGCCACCCCCAACGGGGTGATCCCGACCGTGGACATGATGAGCCTGCGCCCCGAGATGGCCGGCAGCGCTCAGACCGCTCTCGATCTGGAGGCGATCATTCGCTCTGCAGAGGTGATGCGGCGGCCGATCCATTTGGCGGACGCCCGCCTGGAAGATTACGACGCCGTCTACTTCCCGGGCGGCCACGGCCCCATGGAAGACCTGTGCGTGGACGCGGACGCCGGACGGTTGCTGACCGCGGCGCTCGCCGCCGGCAAGCCCCTCGCCATTGTCTGCCACGCCCCGGCCGCGATGTTGGCGACCAGGATCCACGGCGTATCACCCTTCGCCGGCTACCGGATCACGGCGTTCACCAACGAGGAAGAGAACGCGGTCGGGCTCGGCCCGAAGGCCCGCTGGTTGTTGGAGGACGAGCTCATCGACCTGGGAGTGGAGTTCACCAAGGGCGAGATGTGGAAGCCCTATACGGTGGTTGACCGCAACCTGTTCACTGGGCAGAACCCTGCCTCGGCAGCCGTGCTGGCCGAACGTCTGCTCAAGGTCCTTTGAGTAGCGTCGCCGCGGTTTGCGTGCCGCAGGGGTCCTGCCTGCGATGCGGCCTGCGCCGGTAGGCGGTGGCCGTTGCTGTCCATCAGGGCGCAGCGGTCGCCGTTGACGGATTCCTGGAGGCTTCAGCGGTTCGGGTGCGCCGTATCGCGGAGCAGGGCGGCTGCCTCGGCTGCCTGGGTCGCGACCTGGGCGGCTGCGCGAGCGGCTCGGCCGGTCATCCGCCACGCGAGCATGCGCAGGGCGGTGGCCGGGGCCGGGGGAAAGACGCCGAGTTGGCCGAGCATGGTGATGTCGTCGCGTACTGCTTCGTGCCTGATCACCTTGCCGTCACAGAGGTCGAGTACGTGTATCTGCTCGAAATCGATTGTGCGTCCGGTGGGAGGGATGGCCTGGTCGAGGGCCTCGTCCTTGAAGCGTACGAACGGGCCGGTGTGCCGTCCTTGCATGCGCAGCCGTACCCAGATCTGGTGGTCGTTGCGGGCGACGCCGAGGATGGGAAACCGCAGGTCGCTGAAGGCCGAGCGCATCCACGCGCCCGACGCCAGGACGCCTGCGGGGCCGGGGATCGCGCAGGCCGGGGGCGAGACGGCCGCTTCGCGGTTGTGGAACTCCTCGCCGACCACGTCGGCGGCCAGAACCGGATCCCCTGTCTCGAGTATCTGGAAGAGGCCGTGGGCCAGTTCCGTGGTGTCCATTCCCATGACGTGCATCGCCTTCGCTCGCTGTGTGATCCGTCGGACCCATATTAGGGTTACAAGCCGCCTAATGAATAGTGCGGCCATGTGATGATGCTGCTTACGATGGCGTCATGTCGTCCAAGCGTGCCTACATCTCCCCCTTGCGTGAGCAGGCCGCCGCGCAGACCCGCGCACTGATCCTTCAGCGGGCGGCGGAACTGTTCGCGGACCGTGGCTACGGACGGGTGACCGTCGCGGACATCGCGTCGGCGGCCGGCGTCGCGTCGAAGACCGTTTTCGCGAGTGTCGGGAGCAAAGGCGACATCCTGGACCGGATCGTCGGCCAGGGCGTGGTCGCGTCCGGTTATGAGCAGGCCATGCGGCAGATCCTCGCCCTGCGGACACCGGAGGCAGTGCTGGAAGCGCTGGCGCGCGGCACGCGGGCGGGCAACGAGGGGCAGTTCACGGTGCACGAGGCGATCCGCAAGGCGCTGCCCGTCCACGAGCACGGCGAGGTGCTGTGGGAGCGCGCCACCGCGGCCTACCGGGACGCTCTCCGCACCGCTGCCCGCCATCTGCACACCCTGACGCCGCCACCCTCCTACCCGGTGGAGGAGACGGCCGATCTCCTGTGGTTCTGGTTCGGCCCGACGGGCTGGCGCACTCTGGTGGTGGAGAACGGCTGGTCGTGGGACCGGGCCGAGGATTTCCTTCGCCGTACCGCAGTCACCACTCTTTGCTGAGCTCACGCCGGGCTGCCAGGCGCGTCGAGTGGAGCCTCTTTCCCGGCGGCGTCAGTCCAGCCGGTTACTCGTTGTAGCTGTCGTGGGCTCCACGTCAGGGATCGTTGCGCTCGGAGTCAGTGGTGGCGCTCCGATGGTGTGCCGGGATACCTACTGCTGATAGGGGCCCCGTCGGGCTGCCAGGCGTCCGGGGCATGGATTCCGAGGTCGTCGACTCCCGTGGTGAGGGCGTCGACGGCGGCGAGGACCGCCGCGCGGACTTCACTTCTGCGCCAGACCAGAGACCAGGTCCAGTAGACCTTGGGTGCGATCACGGGACGCTGGACCAGGTCCGGCGGCAGCGGTGTGGTCTGGCCCTTGGGGGAGTTGACAACCGGACGGGGGCTGCGGCGGACGTGGTCGAAGAATGCGGGTCCGGTGATGCCGCCGTCGGAGATGCGTACCGCGTGGGCGCCGGTGTCACGGGTCAGTTGTTCGGCGAAGGTGTTCCAGGACGACCAGGAGGTGGTGTCGTCGTCGAGGAGGACCGCGGTGTCACGGGCGGGGATATCGCTGGGGTCATTTCCGGTGGTGACCGCATAGAGCCGGTCGGCACCGATGAGTTGGGCTCGCAGGTCGTGCCGTTCCAGGTCCTCGTTCTGTACCCAGCACACGGCGAGGTCGAGGCTGCCGTCGGAGACCCGGGCGGCCTGGGCGTGGGAGGGCGCGATCCAGGTGTCGATGTGCAGTTGGGCGACTGCGGAGGTGCGGGCGATCAGGTCGGCGGGGAGCCAGTTGACGTAGCCGAGCCGGACCGGCTCCGATCCGCCCAGCTCATGGGCACGGCGCTGGAGGTCGTCGGCCCGTTCCAGCAAGGCACGGGTGTGCGGCAGCAGGGCCGTACCGGCCGGGGTGAGGGACACGGAGCGGCGGTCGCGATCGAACAGCCGCACGCCGAGGTCGCGTTCGAGCGCCTTGATCTGCTGGGACAGGGAGGGGCCGGCGATCAGCAGCCGCTCGGCAGCCCTACTGAAGTTCAGTTCCTCGGCGACTGCGACGAAGTACCGAAGCTGGCCCAGCTCCACGCTCTCATGGTACGTCGCTGGGAGGAGACTGCGCCTTCCAGCAGGGAGGAAGCCGGTCGTGGGGTCTGCCCCGGCAGCAGGCAGACGATGAGGACGTGCCTTCAGGACCGGCTGCTCCTGCTCGACCCCGGTCGGTCGAGCGTCGTCCGATCGGAGCGACGGGCTGTTCACGCCGTACCCCACCTCCAGCGTTCGGCCCCGACCGGGCGCCACCCCCAACGGAGAAACCCCATGCGCGAGTTCCTGGTCGAGGTCACCACCGCCAGACCCAAGGCACAGACTCGGCCGAGGTCGACCGGCGCCGTGCCGTCGAAGCAGCCCGGGCCAAGGTGCTGACCGCCACCGGCAACCTGTTCCGGCTGCGGCCCTCGGTCGGCGAACCGCGCAGCATCGGCGTGTGGCGCGCCGCGGACGAGGACGAGCTTCACGAGAAGGTGTTCGGCACCCTGCCGCGCTCATGGATGACGCTCACCGTCACCTCTCTCGAGTCCCACCCCAACGACCCGGGTCAAGCCGACGCCACCGCGCGACCGTCAGATCCACTCGCGGTCCTCACCGCCGCCACCACGACACGGCGGCGGCGAGCCGTTCCCCGCCCGGATACGTCCACCACGTCCTCGAGGGCGTTCGCCGACTGGTGCGGAGCTGGTCAACGGCACGCGGGATCAGTGATGACGACGGCAGGCACGGTCTTCCATCGGAGGACCAAGGCGAGCGATTCCCGTTTCGGGGCTGGACGAGCCGGTGGACCGGACGCTGCGTCAGAAGTGGTCCACGTCGATGACAGCCTGAGCGAAGGCTGTGGGCGCCTCCTGCGGCACGTTGTGGCCGATGCCCTTCAGGGTGCGATGGTCGTACTTGCCCGTAAACCTGTCCCGGTACGAAGAGCCGTCTCCCGGTGCGGTGAAGGGGTCGTGCTCGGCGTCGAGGGTGATGGCGGGCACCGCGATGACCGGCCGTGCGGCGAGTTGCTTCTCGAAACGGTCGTAGCGGCGCTCGCCGTCAGCGAGGCTCAATCGCCAGCGGTAGTTGTGGATCACGATGTCGGCATAGTCGGGGTTCTCGAAGGCTGCAGCCGTGCGCTCGAACGTGGCGTCGTCGAAGCCCCAGGTCGGGGAGACGGTGTCCCAGACAAGCCTCGTGAGGTCGTGCCGCTTCGTCTTGTCCTCCATGGCGAGTCGGCCCCGCTCCGTGGCGAAGTAGTACTGGTACCACCAGGCGTATTCGGCCTTGGGCGGCAGGGGCTGCTTGTTGGCCTCGAGGTTCGTGATGAGGTATCCGCTGACGGACACCAGCGCCTTGACCCGCTCGGGCCGGAGCGCCGCGATGATGTCGGCGGTGCGCGATCCCCAGTCGAAGCCGGCAAGGACGGCTTTCTCGATCTTGAGGACGTCCATCAGGGCGATGATGTCGAGGGCGATCGCGGACTGCTGGGCGTTGCGGAACGTCCGGGAGGAAAGGAAGCGCGTCGTGCCGTGGCCGCGGAGGTAAGGGACGATGACCCGGTAGCCCTCTGCCGCCAGCAGGGGAGCGACGTCGACGAAGCTGTGGATGTCGTAGGGCCAGCCGTGCAGGCAGATGACCACAGGGCCATGGGCGGGGCCGAGTTCGGCGTAGCCGATGTCCAGCAGACCGGCTTTGATCTGCTTCAGCATGGCGAAAGAGGTGTGTGTGCCGGGGGTGACCGTGAGTGCGGTCGGTGCCGTGGTTCCGTTCTGCGTGGCGGCAGAGGCGGTCGGAAGACTCTGCAGGCCGGCCAGTGAAGCGGCGGCCGCGCCCGTGCCCAGCCCGAGAGCCTTGCTGAAAGTGCGCCTGTTGATCACGTGACATCCTCCGTGCGTTTCGATGCGCTGACCTGCGCGTCACATGTCTGAGTCGATCAACCATGTGCGATTGCCATGGTTTGCATGCGCGTTGACTGTCGCACGCGAGATCGTCACCGGTCAAACCGGTGACGAAATCTCTTCGGTCGCGCTTGCTTGAGCCGGTGTCCTCCACGCCGAGACCCCTGGACCTCGGCGTGGCTTTCTGATCCGGAGCCGCATGGGTTCGATGTGGTCAAGCGGGTGGGCTGCAGAAGTTCGGCGAGGCAGGCGAAGCGGACTCCGGCTCGCCGTGCTGACGCTGGGTCGGATACGGTGCCGCCGCCATCGGTGATCAAGACCGTGGTGCCTTGAAGTCCTGGTTCGGGTAGGGGGTGTGTGGCGCCGTCAGGCGGTCGTTGCGGCGGCCGCGAGCATGTCGACGGAGATCTGCCACAGGCGGGCCGCGTGCTGCGGGTCCAGGGCGTGGGCGGCGACCCCGCGTCGTACGCCGGGCTGGTGAGGGCGGGCCTCATTGCAGTCTTCGAAGTACCGGCCGGTTACGCCCTCGGTCAGCGGGGAGGCGGCGAGCAGTACCGAGGTCGCGGCACCCTGCTCGATGTTCTTCCAGGACACGTCGGTGCTGGTGGCGTCGAACGAGGCCGGGCTGTTGGCGATGTCCCCGATATGGCGGCCGAGTCGGGTGCTGGTGATGCGGCCAGGGTTGAGGGCGTTGACGGCGATCAGGTCGGATGCCCAGCGGCGGCCCGCCTCGGTGGCGAACAGGACGTTGGCGGTCTTGGACTGGCTGTAGGCCGCCCATGGGTCGTAGGCGTGCTGCTCGAAGTTGATGTCGTCGAAGAGCACGTCGCCGTTGACGTGGCCGACCGAGCTGACGGAGACCACGCGTGCTCCGCGGGCCGCTGCCAGGTTGCTGTGCAGGCCGGTCGCGAGGGCGAAGTGGCCGAGGTGGTTGGTGGCGAATTGCATCTCCCAGCCCTCCTTCGTCCGCTGCAGCGGCGGGGCCATCACGCCCGCGTTGAGGGCCAGGATGTGCAGCGGCCCCTGCCAGGCCTTTACGAAGGCGCGCACCGAGGTCTGGTCGGCGAGGTCGAGCATCGTTGCGCGCACCGTTCCCGGGCCGCCGGCCGGTGTGATCTCCGCGGCAATCCTTGCGCCCGCGGCCAGGTCGCGGACGCCGATGGTGACCTCCGCACCGGCAGCGGCCAGGACGCGCGCGGTTTCGCGTCCGATGCCGGAGGTTCCCCCGGTGACGATGGCATGGCGGCCGTTGAGGTCGACGTCGGCCAGCACCTCGGCGGCGGTCGTCTGTGCCCCGAAGGGGGTGGTGATGAGGTTGTCGGTCATGACGCTCTCCATGGAGACGGTGGAATGGGCGGCCGGGCGCGGTTGGTGGCGTGGACGCGCGGGCCGCCGTACTCTCATATCCGGAACGGGTTCCGGTTCGCGCTTTCGACAGTAAGCGGAACTAGTTCCGCTTGCAAGTGACGGCAGAAAGGAGTCGGGATTGACCGGCAACGAGGCGGACGCAGCGCGGCACCGCAGGCCCCTGCGCGCCGACGCGCAACGCAACGAGGACCGGCTGCTGCAGGCAGCAGCAGCCGCCTTCGCCCGCGAGGGTGCGGGCGCCTCGGTCAAGGACATCGCCCGCGAAGCCGGCGTCGGCGTCGGCACGCTCTACCGCCGGTTCCCTTCCAAGGAGCTGCTGATCGAGGCGACCTACCGGCACGAAGTGCAGCGCCTGTGCGAGGTGGCACCACACCTCGCGGCCACGCAGCCGCCGGTGGACGCACTGCGGACCTGGATGGAGAGCTTCATCGACTTCATGGCCGCCAAGCACGGCATGGCCGACGCGCTGCGCGTGATACTGACCGACGACAGAGAGAGGCTGCACACTCGGGCTCTGCTCGCCGACGCCATCGACCACCTGCTCGCCCCCGCAAAAGGCCGGTCAGTGGCACGGCCGGATGTCAGCGCCCAGGACGTACTGATGGCCCTCGGCGGGATCAGCCTCATGGCTTCAAACGAGGAACAGGGTGACCTGGCCACCAGGCTCATCGACCTGCTCCTGCATGGCATCGTGGCGAGCTGACACGATCAGGCGGGCTCCAGGCGGACGCATCTTGCGGTGCTGGGAGACAGCGCGTCCAGGATGCGGGACGTGGTGGTGGACCGCACCGAGCCGGGTCGCGGCACGCCCGGGGTGCGGTGCTTCGCCAGATCGGTGCACGGCCTTCTCGTCGAGCGTTGCCATGGCATTCCTCCTGGTCCGTGATTTGTTCGGGGCGGGCCGACTGTGTTTTGCGCCGTCGCCGACGGGACAAGGGGACGTTGCCGGCACGGTCCGTCAGTAGTGGCAGGTTGCCGGTCCTGATGGGGCACGGCCGCTCCGCGGACGAGCGCACAGCGGCCGCCTTGCGCGTTCCGGTGAGATCACCCGCTCTGACGTCCTGTCGCGCTTCCACGACTCGAGGGTGCGCTGCCACCAGGGGCGACGCTACGACCGGCTTCCTTTCTGTTGGTAGGCGCGGCCTTCCATCGGATACGGCCGAGCGAATGGGGTGCTGCGCAAAGCGCGCTGGTTTCACGCGGTTGCCGATGGACCGAACGTCGGTCGGGCCAACGAGCGGCTGCTGATCGCCGGACCTACCCTCTCGCGGCAGATCAAGGTGCGTGAGCGTGGCTCCCGGACGGTCCAGGGAGTCCGAACTCTTCGCTTCTCGGCGGTGTGCCGATGATGATCGTCCACGACAGCACCGAGACTGTCGGTCGCCGCCACGTCGCCGCCGAAGGGACGGTCCCGGTGCATCCGGAAGCGGTCGCCTTCGCCGGAACGTCGATCACTTGGCGGTGAACGCACCACCGCCTGCCCCGCTTTGGCGCCTCGTCCGGCAACAACGGCTCTGTCTGCGCCCACTGCGCGTCTGTCAACGGCACACCGGACCAACCATCCGATGGTCGGAACGAATTGCCCCAGCGAATATCCGGTCGCGGCCGACTGGGTCGGTCCTCCTGAATTGCCACATTCTGAAGGTCGCTCGATATGTGCTCTGAGCCCCTCACATCTGGACATGTTCGACAGTGCTGCCCCAACCCGACCATAGGGTTTGGGTCATGAATTCCTCCTCGTCCGCCAGTCCTTTGCCGCCTGGGGCAAGCAGAACGATGCGTCCGGTACTCGGCCCCAGCTGGTTCGCGGCCGTCATGGGCACTGGCATCGTCGCCAACGCCGCGGTCACCCTGCCCCGGAGCTTCCACGGACTGCGGACCGCGGCCACGGTGGTCTGGCTGGGCGCCGCGCTACTGCTGATGGTGCTGGCCGTCCGTTACCTCCGGCAGCGGGCGCTGCGGGTACACGCGGCTGATCCGATGGTGGCCCAGTTCTTCGGTGCGCCGCCGATGGCGCTGCTCACGGTGGGCGCCGGGGCGCTGCTGCTCGGCCGGAGCCTGATCGGGCTCGAGGCGGCGCTGGCTGTGGACTGGGTTCTCTGGTCGCTCGGTACCGCGCTCGGTCTTGCCACTGCTTGCGCGGTGCCTTATCTGATGGTCACCCGCCACCGCTTCGCGCCGGACGCGGCGTTCGGCGGCTGGCTGATGCCGGTGGTGCCGCCGATGGTCTCCGCCGCGACGGGCGCGCTGCTCGTCCCCTACACACCGGCCGGGCAGCTGCGGCTGGCCCTGCTGCTGGGCTGCTACGCGATGCTCGGGCTCGGTCTCGTTGCGGCACTGCTGGTGCTGGCCATGATCTACAGCCGCCTGGTGCACCACGACGCACCCACCGGAACGGTGGTGCCCACGGTGTGGATCGGCCTGGGAGCGTTGGGCCAGTCGGTGACGGCGCTCGGTGCGCTGGCCGTGGTGGCGCCGAGCGTGCTGCCCGCGCCCTACGCGCGGGGCACCGCGGTCTTCGCGCTGCTGGGCGGAATCGTGGTGTGGGGCTTCGCCATGCTGTGGCTGGCGCTCGCCATAGGGCTGACTGTGCGGACGATCCGTGCCGGACTGCCCTTCGCCCCCACTTGGTGGTCCTTCATCTTCCCGGTCGGCGCCTGCGTGACTGCTACCGGCACCCTTGCTGCGCGGACCGGCTCGGAGCCGTTCATCTGGACGGCCGTCGTGCTGTATGCGCTGCTCGTCATCGCCTGGGTGGTGGTGGCCGGCCACTCCCTACGCCACACCGCCAAGCATGTGCGCCGCCAGCCCGTCGCCGGGCACGCGCGCCGGCGGTCCGTCGAGCCGGACCTGCGGCTCGATGTGGCTCCCGTACTCAGTGGCACCGTCCGCACCGCCATCGACGGCCGCCCGATCTCCGAGGCCCGCGTCACTCTCCTCGACCCGGTGGGCGACATCGTCGGCATCACGCTCACCGCCGAGGACGGCTCTTACGCCTTCACCGATCTCGAAGCCGACCGCTACACCGTCGTAGCTGCGGGGTACCCGGCTCAAGCGGCACCCCTCACCCTCGCTGCCACCGGCCAGGACGCCTTCGATCTGACGCTGGCACACGACGAGGGATGAACAATATCTGTCACTGATGGGGCCCGCTCCGCGCGTTTGGAGCGGGCCCCGGAGTGGCTCTCGCGTGATCATCGGGGCAGTGGCTTCGGCGAGGTCATTCGGTACGGCATCTGTCATTCGGGACTCAAATGGGCGCTGTTTCGCGGCGAGGCCGAGGCCACCGCCGACCGCGCCGCGGACCCACTCGCCAGGACGATGCTCCATAGCCACCAGCACTGTCGATGCCATGCGCTGCGCACGTGTTCTGTGGCCACGCAGCGGTCGGCCGAGGGCCGACCGCCTTCAAGCAGCCGCATGTGGTGTCACATCAGCTGCTGATCCCGCCGATTGCGCAGTGCTGCGAGTCGGGCCATTTGCTCGCCCATGCCGCGTGTCCCGGCCAGCGGCGTGCGGGCGTGCGGCCAGATGGTGCGGACGAGGCTGACATGCCGTGCCCCGCCGAGGGCCACAACGGGGTCGAGGAGCACGATGTCGCGCATGGTCGCCTGCTTCAGGAGGACTTGGGCCGTTATGGCGTCGGCAGCGCCATGGGGTGTGTCGTACGGCTCGATGACGTCGTCGAGGTCGAGCAGGCCGTGGCGTGCAGAGAGGATGAGCAGCCGATCGGGCTGCAGTGCATCAGCCGCCTTACGGCACGCACGGTGATACGAGCCGACATACATATCTGCCGCTCGTGCGCGCCGGCCCAGTTTGCGGCTACCGCACGGGATGACGACGAGTTCTGGTTCGAAGCAGTCGAGATAGTCGTTCGCTGTCATTCCTGTCGTCCTGCCTGTTGGCGTGTGATGTGAGCGGCACCACTACTGTGCTCACCCGGTACGAGTCTCATCCGAGACGGTGTCGCCGGTCTGTCGACCGGGGAACCGGTGATGTGGGACCGGCGGTGGGGTCGACTCGGCGGCCGTGAGATCGCGGCTGATGACCTACAACCGAGCTCTGGACCGAGGCGATGTCGGGGCGCGTGGACTACGAGCCCTCGGATCAGGACGCGCGGCACCGGAAATCAGGTCTCAGCCGTGCGGTGGCAGCGTTCCACCCGTAAGCCACCTTTCTGCCGCAATGTCCTGATGTGACGCTGTTATGGCATTCCTGAGTCTCTCTCTCGGCAGCCGCGATGCCATAGCGTCGGTGGTCCGACAGGGTCGGATGGGTTCGCCTCCACGACGGATGTTCAGTGGAAGTGAAGTCTGCGGGCACGATGAGTGATGACCGGGCAGTCCGGGCGTGTCCATCATCGGTAGATCTGAATGAGGAAAGAAGGCGATCCACACAGTGGCGTCGCAATCACGCTTCGGCATCAACGAATGGCTCGTGGACGAACAGTACGAGCGATACCTGCACGACCCCGGCTCGGTCGACCAGACCTGGAGGGAGTTCTTCGCCTCCGCGGCCCCCGTGGCCGTTCCGCAGGCACGTAACAGCGCGATGACTGCGCATGACAGCACGGACGAGGCGGCGATCAAGGCGGTGCGTGTTGCCGCGCTCATCGACGCGTATCGAGTCCGCGGACACTTGGTGGCCGATACCGACCCGCTCGCGACAGGGCGGGTGGCGGCACATCCGGAACTCGACATCATGGCATTCGGGCTCCGAGACGATGACCTGCAAAGTGAGTTCGTCGTCGACGGCTTTGCCGGGCACGCCACCATGACTCTTCGCAACGTGCTGAATGCTCTGCAGGAGTTCTACTGCCGTACCGTCGGCACCGAGTACATGCACATCCAAAGCTCCCAGGAACGTCGCTGGGTCCAGCAGCGGATCGAGTCGCCTCAGCCCCGGCCGGACGTCGCCGAACAATTGCAGATTCTCTACCGGTTGGGTGCGGCAGAGGCCTTCGAGACGTTCCTGCAGACCAAGTATGTGGGCCACAAACGGTATTCACTTGAAGGCGGCGAGTCGGCGATCGTGCTGCTCGACGCCCTGCTGCTCCGCTCCATCAGGCATGGGGTGGGGGAAGCTGTCATCGGTATGGCACACCGAGGCCGGCTCAACGTTCTGGCCAACACCATCGGCAAGTCCTACGCAGAGATCTTCCATGAGTTCGAGGATGCAGTAGACATTCGGTCGGTCCAGGGATCCGGCGACGTGAAGTACCACCTCGGTGCGGAAGGGACCTATCGTGCCCTGGGCGGCGGCACCATTGCCGTCTCCGTCGTGGCAAACCCCTCGCATCTGGAGATCGTAGGGCCGGTGGCCCAGGGGGTGGTGCGAGCCAAGCAGGAGTCGGCCGCAGACGGTGGCGAACCCTTCCCCGTATTGCCGATCGTCGTCCACGGCGATGCCGCATTTGCCGGTCAGGGTGTGGTGTCCGAGACGCTGAACATGTCACAGCTGCCCGGCTACCGCACCGGCGGGACGGTCCACATCGTCATCAACAACCAGGTCGGCTTTACGACCTCGCCCGCCAACGGCCGTTCGAGTACATACGCCACCGACGTGGCACGGTCGGTCGAGGCCCCGATCTTCCACGTCAACGGAGACGACCCCGAGGCCGTTGTCCGGGTCGCGCGCCTGGCCTTCGACTATCGTCAGACGTTCCACAAGGACGTGGTTGTCGATCTGATCTGCTACCGGCGCCACGGGCACAGCGAGGTCGATGATCCATCCATCACTCAGCCGGCGATGTACGACCGCATCGACGTCAGGGCTTCGGTGCGCAAGCTGTACGCCGAGGCGCTGGTCCGCCGAGGGGACATCGGCGAGCGGCAGGTGGAAGGCGCATTGCGGGACTATCAGGGACACCTTGAGCGGGCCTTCACCGAGACCCGGGGGCTGTCGGTGCCACTCTCTCCGAAGCCTGTGAACCCTGTGGCCGCTCAGAATGCAGCCGCCCGCCCGGTGGCGACCGCGATCACGGAGGCGACCGCCCGGCACGTCATCGCTTCCCAGACCCGTATGCCGGAAGGGTTCACCGTGCACGCACGCGTTCTTCCGCAGCTCCAGAGGCGTGCCACGATGCTGGATGCGGGAACGATTGACTGGGCCACCGCAGAAACACTGGCCATAGGCTCGCTGTTGCTGGACGGGGTTCCGGTGCGGCTGGCCGGGCAGGATTCCCGCCGCGGCACGTTCGGCCAACGGCACGCTGTGCTCACCGACCGGCGCACCGGTGTGGAGCACACGCCGCTGAGCTCTCTCGGCTCGCTGGCCGCGAGCTTTGCACCCTACGACTCGATGTTGTCCGAACTGGGAGCGCTGGCCTTCGAGTACGGCTATTCACTGGCGCGGCCCGACGCTCTGGTGCTGTGGGAGGCCCAGTTCGGCGACTTCGTCAACGGGGCCCAGACAGTCATCGACGAGTACATCTCGTCATCCGAGCAGAAGTGGGGGCAGCGCTCCGGGGTGACACTGTTGCTGCCGCACGGCTTGGAAGGGCAGGGGCCCGACCACTCCTCCGGCAGGATCGAGCGATTCCTTCAACTCTGCGCGCAGGGGAACATGACCGTCGCCATGCCCTCCCTGCCGGGCAACTACTTCCATCTGCTCAGGCAGCAAGCGCTCAGCGAGCACAGTAGGCCGCTGGTCGTCTTCACTCCGAAGTCGATGCTGCGGTTGAAGGCAGCCACCTCCGGGCTGACGGAGCTCACCTCGGGCGCGTTCCGTCCGGTCATACCGGACGAGACGGCGGACACCGCTCGGATCAGGCGTGTGCTGGTGTGCTCGGGCAAGGTCTTCTACGACCTGGACGCCTATCGGCGGAGCGCTGAGCTGTCGGACACGGCGATCGTCCGCCTGGAGCGTCTCTACCCGTTTCCGGAAAAGGAGCTGAGCGCGGAACTCGCCCGATTCTCCGCCGAGGCCGAGGTGCGATGGGTGCAGGAGGAGCCGGAGAACCAAGGAGCATGGTCCTTCGTGGGGCCCTATGTGCACCGGCTGGCGAGCCGTCCCATCGAATGCATCAGCCGGCCGGAGGCGCCGGCCCCCGCCGTGGGGTCTGCCCGACGGCATGCCGGCGAACAGAAGGATCTCCTGATGTCAGCCTTCCACTGACCCTGCCACGTACGACGGCGCCGAAGACGGGCTCGCGCACTACGGCCCACGGGCCTTTTGTTCCGGACACCCCTCGGACCGGATCCGAGGGGTGTCCGGTTGCATGGGGCCTGCACGTCAGCGCCATGCCGGCGCAGCACCAGTGCCCTGGCATCCGACGGCTGTCAAGAAGTCGGGCTGCGGCCAAAGGCGCGCGTGCACAGCGACGCGGCGTACGGGCTTCGCGCAACCAACAAGTGCGTCCTGCCCCGGGGGCATGTTGTGGAGCAGCCGGCTGGCTGAGGCCAGGGCTCAGGACCCGAAGGGCCCCATGCTCTGGCTCTTGGCGTTCTGCGTGCCCAGTCCTTGTGCGAGTCCCTGGTCCACTGCCCCGCGCTCCAGCGCCCCGCGTTCCCCCGAGCCGCCTCTGCGCCGCAGTAGGACCAAGCAGCCCCCGACCGCGGCCGCGAGCACAACCACCATGGAAACAATGAAGATCATGGGTCCCCCGTTTGTCTGGCGGGACCGGCCTGTGGCCCCTTGTTGAGCTCTATTGTCACCTGCCGCCTGTTCAGAGGGAAGCCCGATCCCTGCTTGGGTGCCTCAGATCCGTTTCGGAGTACATGCCGCACTCGTGCCATCGAGTGGCTTGGGGTCAGCAGGTCGGCATTGGGGTATCGACGCGCAGGTCCCGGATGTACCAGTCGAACCGTGTGCCGTCCTTCGTGTGTGTCTGCCTGCCGGGGGGGGGTGAACGCTCGGACTGGCCGACTGAGTGCTCAGTCGCAGTAGGTGATCTTGGTGTGGCTGGTGTAATCACGGCGTCGGGGCCGTCTTGGACAGCCCCGTTCACCGGGCTGAGTCCGCGCTGCTTCGGCAAGCTGCTGACCGCGCTCCGACGCGAAGGCGCGGACGAGGTCAGCAAATGACTGCCGCGGAGCCTGCCGTTGGAGGACCCGGGCCCGCTGGTCGCCGCGTACTGGCGGACGAACCCGCCACTGCGGCAGTCTCGTGCCGCTGTTCGGGATTGTGACTCCGCCGACCCTCGACCCGCCCCTGCCGCAGGCTCAGGCCTTTGCCGGCGGCGAGTCAGGCCGCGTGCTGTCCGGTGTTCTCCGGGACTTTTCGAACTTCGGCGGCCGTCGGGTGAATCCCAAGGAAGCCGACCAACGCGCCGAAGCCCGTCAGACCGGCGGCGACGGCGAAGCTGAAGGCGTAGCCGCGCGCGGTGGCGGTCATCGGGTCGACGCCTGCGTGCTGCAGAACGGTGGCGTGGCTGGTGCCCATGGAGACCAGGGCGGCCAGACCGATGGCGCTGCCGATCTGCATGGACGCATTGTTCATACTGCTGGCGATACCCGCGTCCTCACCCGTGGCGCCGTCCACTCCGGCGACGGTGGATCCGACGAGAACCAGGCCGCCTCCCAGTGGCACGAGGATCAGCCCGGGCAGCACATCGGCCACATACGTGCCGTGCGCGCTCAGTCCGGCAAGGAAGATGTAGCCGACCGTGGAGATCGCAAGGCCTCCTCCATTCAGTGTCCGCAGTCCGAACCGGGGGAGGAGGCGCGGTGCGATCACAGTGGCGCTGAACAGAATGACCAACCCGAACGGTACGAAGGCGAATCCGGTCGCCAGCGCGGAGAAATGCAGTGTGTGCTGCACATACAGGCTGAGCGAGAAGAAGAAGGTGGCGAATCCGACGTAGTAGCAGACGCGGACCACGTTGGCGATGCTCCGGTTGCGCGAGCGTAGGAACGCGAGGGGCATCAGGGGCTGTGCCACCCGGGCCTCGACCAGCACGAAACCGATCAGGAGGAGAACACCGATCCCCACGCAGCCGAGGACGGGAAATGAGAGCCACGCACGATTGCTCTTCTCCAGCAGACCGAACACGACCAGCAGCAGGCCGACGGTGACCAGGATGGCTCCGAGGACGTCAGGCCGACCGCGTTTGGCGGCGCGGCTCTCGGAGACGAGGCGGGGGGTGGCGAGAATTGCGAAGGCGGCGACGGGCAGGTTGATGAAAAATATCCAGCGCCAGGAGGCGAGGTCGGTGAGGATGCCTGAGAGCACGACGCCCAGGGCCACGCCAACTCCGGCCAGGCCGCTCCAGATGGCCATCGCCCGCGCCCTTTCCTGTGGCCGGGTGAACAGCAGCGTCACCAGGGACAGGGCCGCCGGACTGACAAGTGCCGCACCAATGCCCTGCACGAAGCGACTGGCGACGAGTACACCGGCCTGCTGGGCCACTCCGGCGCTCGCCGACGAAAGCGCGAAGATCGCCAGGCCGATCAGGAACAGGCGTCTACGGCCCACCAGATCGCCCAGGCGCCCACCGAGCATCAGCAGCCCGCCGTAGGTGACGGTGTAACCGTTGACGACCCACGCCAGGCCGGTGCTCGTAAAGCCGAGATCCTTCTGGATGGGGGGAAGTGCGACATTGACCACGGTCACGTCGAGCAGCAGCATCACCTGCACCAGGCAGATGATGCCGAGCGCGCGCCATCTGCGCGGATCGGGTTCGAGAGTGGATCCGATCGAAGCCATGATTGATCGCCTTCTGTTCGGTGGGGCCGCCGCCGGGCGCCTCGAACGCCTTCATACGGGGCGAGGCTTCAGGCCGGCCCGGGCGTCGGGCATTTCCTGACCTGTTCAACTCGCACGGGCTGCCTAGGCATGGCCGCAGCTACGGACAGCACAGGCGCAGATTCAGCCCTCTGACGGTGGGCTCGTCCGGGGACGGCTCGCAGTCCGGTGAACGCAAGCCCTCCCGCAGCGCACCGGGGTGCAGGTCAAAAAGAAGGGACACCCCAGGATCCGGCGCCGCGATGCCTCTTCCTGCAGGCGTCGACTGCGCATGAGGACGTGGCAAAACCTGTGCAGCGCGCCCCTGTTGGCGAGGTCCAGAGGTTTCGGGCTGTCGGATAGGACCGCAGGCTCGCGAAGCCGGCCGAGTTCGGCAGATGGCTGAGGAACGCCCGGGCAAGGCAACCGGGCCCGTCATTTCTCGGAACCCCAGAGGGCAGGGCGGCGGTTGACACCTGCCTTCCCCGATGTGCCCGCTGCTGGGCCCGAGCCTGGACGGCCCGCTCACTTCCGGACGAGGGAGCTGAAACGGCCCGAGGGCACTGTGGCCGCCCTGCTCACCGAAGCTCTCTTCCAGGCATACCAGAGCGACCCGCAGGCAGGGATACGCACGGCCTCGGCGACGACCAGGCCGCGACGTGAAACCTGTGGCGAATCATGTCGTTGTGCCCACCGCACGCGCGCTTCGAGCGACAATCTGCAACGGCGTCTGTATACCGCTGTACCGGAGCTCGGCGCTGAGCCGGCCTCAGGCAGCTGACAGCTCACCGTCATCGGCCCGTTGTGCCTCGACTACGACGTCATCGCCGGGGACACCTGATTCTGTGTGTGCACGCCCCGTCGTCCGGAAGCTGGCCCGGAACGCACCAGGTGTGACACTCAGGTGTCGCACGAACGCTCTGCGGAGCGACTCGGGTGAGCCGAACCCTGTGCGCCGCGCTACGACCGGCATGGGGTCATCACCCGTCTCCAGCAGCGCCTGGGCAGCTTCCAGCCTGACCTGCTCGACATACCGCGCCGGCGTCGTTCCCACCTCTTCGTAGAAGAGCCGGGTCACGTGACGGACGCTGATGCCTGCCCTGCGGGCCATGGCCGTCAGCGTGTGGTTGGCCCCGGGGTTCTCTGCGACGGCATCCAGGACCCGTCGGAGCATCTGCTGGTGGGTGTGCGGCGCCCGGGTACGGACGCTGAATTGGGACTGGCTACCCGGTCGCTGCATGAAGACGACCATGTCCTTGGCGACCGATCGAGCGACCTCCGCACCGTAGTGCTCTTCGACCAGCGCCAAGGACAGGTCGATACCGGCGCTGACACCTGCCGAAGTCATCATCTTGCCGTCCCGCACGAAGATGGCGTCCGGTGCGACCTGCACGGAGGGGAAACGAGAGGCCAGTTCCCCTGACTGCCGCCAGTGCGTCGTAGCGCGACGGCCGTTCAGAAGTCCGGCCGCGGCCAGCAGAAACGCTCCCGTGCACACCGATGCCGTGCAGCGGCTCTTCTCGTTCAGTTGCCGGACAACATCCAAAAGAGCGTCGTCCTTGATCAGCGTTTCCCATTCCGGACCGCCCGGGATCACCAGAACGTCGCACGGCTCCTGTACATCGTCGACGGAAAGGTCAGCGCCGAGTCGGGTCCCGGCGGAGGTGATCACGTCCGTCCCGTCCTCGGACGCAATCTGCACCCGATAGCGCCCGCCGAACTCGTTCGCCGTCGTGAACACCTCGATGGGACCGGTCACATCGAGCAGCCGCACCCCCGGAAAGACGAACACTGTCACAGTGTGCGGACCTGTTCCAGGGTGCTTGTGCTTCATCGGGTACCTCCGGGCCGTGCATGGTGTGGACACCAGATCGATGGAATGCCGGCGACAGCATGCTCGCCGGCGTGCCGCCGCCACTTCGCCTCAGGATCGAGGCGAACGCCCGACGAAGGGCCAAGTGTCGAAGTGGTTGACCCCGATTGCCCGGTGCGGACCGTCGAACGTGCCCTGCAGAACGCGGCACGGAGTGTCCTGATACGTGCCGCGGGCCGCAGGATCCTGGTCCAAGGGCGGTGACCGACCCCTTGAGGCGCTGGTCGGCGAGTGCGCCCCAGAGATCAGGGACGGGGTTACCGCCGGCCCCGGCCTCGGACTTCTGTGTGCTCATCATGCGCCCGTGACCCGTACTGGAGCCACGATCGGCTTGCTACCTGCTGGGAGGCACAGCCTCCCAGTCCACTCATCGGGAGGCGCGCGAAGCTGCTGCTTCGACACCTCCTCGCACTGAGATCGCGGTGCCGTGGGACCACGGGCGCAGCGTCGAGCCGCAGACCGTCAAGGAGTGGCAGCACCGGCTGACCGGTGTCGACGCGATGCCCTTTTCCCCGTCCGCGCGGGGGCTGACGCACGGCGACATCCGCGCGCCTCTCCGAGGTCGACGACGCGAGTGTGTCCAAGCAGATGATCCGGGACGGCCGAGGGGCAGGACGAGCTTCTGGCCCCCCAGCGGATCCGGGGTGGCGCAGCCGCGAAGAACCTCGTCACGGACATCGAGGAAGCCTGCTGCTGGGCACGGTGCCTGATCCGGGACCGCGACGGGAAGTTCCCGACTTGTTCGACGCCGCCCTGGGTCACGCGGTCGTTCGTTCAGCGGGGGCCGCCCCCACCCCCGGGGCGTCCCCGAGCCAGCCTCGTTCGCGTGCCAGCAGCGCGATCTGGAAGCGGGTCCGCGCGCCGAGGAGCTCTGCGGTCTCGCTGATGTGTTTCTGGATCGTCCGTCGGCTCAGCCCCAGGACCCGGGCGATCGCGTCGTCCGTCAGACCCGCGCGCAAGAGAGTGAGGATGTCGCGCATGCGCCCCGGAGGCTGGCCGTCCGGTTCCGTCGCAGTGATCGGCGGTCGGCCGGGGCCGCTGTCCAGCGACACCGGGGTCGCCCGTTCCCAGACGCTTTCGAAGAGCGCGGTGAGCACTCCGAGAAGTGTGGTCGAGTGCACGATGAGCGAACCCGCAGACGGATCCTCCTGCCGTAGCGGCATGATGCCGACCGTCGCATCGAACACCACCAGTTTCATCGGGAGCCCGGCCAACAGCCGCAGCTCCCCGCCCCGGGCTGTTCCGCTCAGGGCGGTGCGCAGCGAAACGGTGTCGGTCATCCCGTCGGTGTCGTACACCGACCGGAGCCGCACTCCGTCAGGCACGGGGACCTCCGGAGTCGGAGCGTCCGAAACGGCTGCGGGGGCAGTCGGCACCGAGGTGCCCTCGAGGCGCGCGGACCGCGTGACGTACGGAGGTTTGGCGAGGTGGAGCACCTCGTGCCGACTGGACGCGAGCAGCTGCGCGTAGCGCACCCCGACCTGCTCGGCGCTCTCCACCACCTCGAACAGGTCGGAGGTGACGCGGCGGTGCGACGCCGAGCGGTATGCCTCGTGCAACCGCTCCATGTACAGCTCCGCCCGCGCCAGTTCCTGCCGCCTCTGGGCCAGCAGCGAACCGAGGGTGGAGCGGGGCGGGCCCGCGCTCCAACGCGTGGGCCGGTCACCTACGCGGACGACCAGGTTTTCGTTCTCCAGTGCCTGTAGGGCGCGTTCGGCGGCTGCCGAGGTGACCCCGAGCGCTTCGGCAACCGCCTCGCTGCTCAGCTCCGGCTGTGTGACCAGGCATTCGAGCACCCGGCCGGCCAAGGGGCCCAGACCGGTCCCGGCCCACGGCAAATCCGACGACACCGCCACAGCTGTCCCCCTTTCGGCGCGTTCGCGAGGCCGATCGTACGCGGTGGAGTCGGCCGGAGCGATCACGCGCTCGTTACATCCCTGTACGGCCGGGGCGGACCCGTTCCGTTCCTGTCTGTTCCTGTTCACATCTGCGCAGTTGCGCGGACCCGCACTCCGGATCTCCTTGCCTGGCGGATCGCGCCCCGGACAGGGTGATCACGAGCCGCCGACGCGACGCAGCCCGTGCCGCTTCAGCCGATACCGGCCGCGGCACTCCCTCTCGCGGCCCTCGCAGAGGGCGGTGACCAACTCCGTCCCGCACCACCGCAGGCGCGACCGCGTCGACCCACGGCTCGCGCCGCATCGCACCCCTTCACGCCGGAGGAACACCCAGCCTCTGGTTCCCCACCCCACCGGCCGTCACCGCACGTCCGGACAGAAGGAGTTACAGCAGTGCCGAACAACTTCCGTACCAACAGGGCCACGTCGCCGCGTGTCGCGGCAATTGCGGCCGTCGCCATGGCCACGTTCTTCGTTTCGGTCCTCCCCGCCTCGGGCACCGCCTCTGCCTCGGTCGGCACGGATCAGGCACCACGGCAGATCACCGCGGAGCCCCGGCCCGGCGCCCGGTCCGTCACGCTCTCCCCCGGGCAGCGCAGGAAGCTGCTCGAGGCGGCGACCGAGGCAAGCGTCACCACCGCCCGTTCGCTGAAGCTGAGCGATCGGGAGGAGCTGATACCCAAGGACGTCGTCAAGGACGCAGACGGCACGGTGCACACTCGCTACGAGCGCACCTACGCCGGCCTGCCCGTCATCGGCGGCGACCTGGTGGTCCACGAGCAGGGTGCGGCCCGTACGGTCACCAAGGCCTCGGACGCCGAGGTGTCGGTGCCGACGACCAAGGCCGCCGTCACGGCCGCGACGGCGAAGAAGTCCGCCCTGGCCGCCGCGAAGACCAAGGAGACCGACGACGCGGCCACGGACGGATCGCCGAAGCTGGTCGTCTGGCTCGGGGGCAGCAAGCCCACGCTCGCCTGGCAAACCGTCGTCAGCGGCGTGCAGGAGGACGGAACCCCGAGCAGCCTGAGCGTGGTGACGGACGCCACGACCGGCAAGCAGCTCCAGAGCGTCGAACAGGTCCACTCAGGCACCGGCCACAGCCAGTACAGCGGTGAGGTGCCGATCGGTACCACGCGCAATGGCAGCCTCTACGAGCTGACCGACCCCGAGCGCGGCGGCCACAAGACGTACGACCTGACCGGCGTCGGCGGCAGCGGCGTACTGGTCACCGACGACGACGACGTCTGGGGCGACGGAACGGCGGCCGACCGCCAGACCGCGGCCGTGGACGCCGCCTACGGCCAGCGGCAGACGTGGGACTTCTACCACGACCGGTTCGGCCGCAACGGCATCGCTGACGACGGTGTCGGCGCCTACTCCCGGGTCCACTACGGCGACGGATATGCCAACGCGTTCTGGGACAACGGCTGCTTCTGCATGACCTACGGCGACGGCCTGAACAACGCCAGGCCACTCACCGAACTCGACATCGCCGCACACGAGATGACCCACGGCGTCACTTACGCCACCGCGAACCTGACCTACTCCGGTGAGTCCGGCGGCCTGAACGAGGCCACCAGCGACATCATGGGCACCTCCGTGGAGTTCTCCGCGGACAACCCCGCAGATGTCCCCGACTACATGATCGGCGAGCTGGCCGACGTCCGCGGTACCGGCAAGCCGCTGCGCTACCTGGACCAGCCCTCCAAGGACGCCTCCGCCAAGGGCACTTCTCAGGACTACTGGACCCCCGAGACCAGGAAGCTCGACCCGCACTTCAGCTCGGGCGTGGCCAACCACTTCTTCTACCTCCTCTCCGAGGGCAGCGGGAAGAAGACCATCAACGGCATCGCCTACGACAGCCCCACATACGACGGCCTCCCGGTCGTCGGTCTCGGCCAGCGCGACGCGACCGCGGTCTGGTACCGGGCGCTGACCGTCTACATGACCAGTAGCACCGACTACGCGGGCGCCCGCGCCGCCACCCTCCGGGCCGCCGCCGACCTGTTCGGTCCGACCAGCGACGCCTACGAGGCCGTCGGCAACGCCTGGGCGGCCGTCAACGTCGGCGCCCGCTATGTGAACCACATCGCCGTGATCGCCCCCTCCACGCGGAAGTCGGCTGTCGGCCAGCCGACCAGCCGGCAGATCGAGGCGACGAGTTCCCGGCCGGGCCCTCTGTCGTATTCCGCGCACGGGCTGCCCAAGGGCCTGTCCATCAACGCGGAAACTGGCCTGATCAGCGGCACTCCGAAGAAGGCCGGCGACTTCAAGGCCGCCGTCACCATCAAGAACTCCCCGAAGGTCAAGCGCACGGTGCACTTCGTGTGGACCGTCCTGGCCTCCGGTGGTGACTTCTTCGTCAACCCGGCCCGGTTCGACATCCCCAACTGGAAGTCCATCGAGTCCCCGCTCATCGTCACGGGCCGCAAGGGCAATGCCCCCAGCGACCTCAAGGTCACGGTCGACCTGTACCACCCGTGGATCGGCGGTCAGGTGGTCAGCCTGGTCAGCGAGAACGGCACGGAGATCCCGGTCAAGGACTGGTACTGGGACACCGGCGAGGGCGAGCTGCACACCACCTACACGGTCGACGCGTCGGCGGTCCCCGCCAACGGCACATGGAAGCTCCGGGTCCAGGACAACACCCCCGGCATCTTCACCGTCGACCCCGGCTACCTCGACAGCTGGAGCCTCACCTTCTGACCGTTCTTCTCCACCGCACCGCGCACACCCGCCGCGCCCGGCCAAACGGGCGCGGCGGTAGGTGTTCCTCCTTGCCGGCGGCCGGTCGGCGGGACTGGGGTGGTGGTGATCGGTCTCGGGAGCGGCGGTCTGCCGGCGTGACAGCCCGGTGCTGTCGATGCGCCCACACGCGGGGGCGAGCGTCTCCCTCGCCAGGAAATCACCCTTGACGTATCCGTCCTTACCGACGACGGCCACCGTCGTATCAGGCAGGGCGGTGTGGCCGGTGAACAGCTGCCAGACCCGCGTGAGGCGCCACGCGGCCGCTTGTCAGAGCCGTCCGTCATGCTCAGCGTTGGGCCGACGCGTAACCCCACCGGATCAAGTCGCGCCAACGGAACGGCGATTGAAGCTGTGGCCTGACGATGCCGAGCGGGACGGCATTGCGGCGATCATCTGCAGCACCACTTCTGTGGCCAGCCTGTCCGGTGCGCCGTCGTCACCTCCCGCCCCGTCGTGCCGTTCACGGCGAGAGGCCGTGGGTCCCGGGCCGGTCCGATTCCCCGACCGGGCGGGGGACTGCCCGCCGACTACCTGACGTGCGGTTCCGGGCGATCCATCCCCATGGCGGCATGTCATAACTGCGCCATGGCCAAACAGCGCCAGCCTGAGTCTATTGCTCAAGGCAGAAGGACAACCCCATGCTCCGGATGATCTCCCACTCTCCTTAGCCCTTGAGGGGTCTCCTTGTCCATTCTTCCCACCCCCAGGCTTGGGCCGATCGCGCTCGGCGCGGTCGCCGCCCTGGCAATCGGGGTCATACCAGCCATCGCCGCGGCTCCCGCGGACCCGCCCGACCCGGCACCGCCCGCCGGTGCCGCATCGCAGCCACCCGCAAGCGGCAGCAGCCACAGCGTCACCCTGATCACCGGTGACAAGGTCACGATCGGCACCGCCGCCGACGGCACCGTCATCCGGTCAGTGGAAGGCCCGAACGGAACCATCTCCGGCTTCCACCGCGTCGTCATGGACGGTTCGACATACGTCTACCCCGATGCGGCCCTGCCCTATGTCGGCGCGGGGCTGCTGGACGAGCAACTGTTCAACGTGACCCGGCTGATCGCCGACGGGTACGACGACGCGCACGCAAAACGGCTGCCGCTCATCGTCCGCTACACCGACGCAGCCGCCAAGTTGCGGACCGCGCCGAACGTGACCGGCTCGACCGTTGTCCGCCGGCTGGACAGCATGCAGGGCGCGGCGGTCGCGCAAAAGCGCGACAAGGCCCCGGCGTTCTGGTCCGCGCTCACCGGCGACTCCGCGGCAGCAAGGGCACGCCGCGGATCGGTACGTCCCACCTTCGCGGGTGGTATCGCCAAGGTCTGGCTCGACGGCAAGGTGAAAGCCGACCTGGCCGAGTCCACCGCACAGATCGGCGCGCAGCAGGTCTGGGCGGAGGGCAACACCGCCAAGGGCGTGAAGGTCGCTGTCCTCGACACCGGGGTGGACACCGAACACCCTGACCTCATCGGGCAGATCGACGCCAGCACCAGCTTCGTTCCGTACGAGGAGGACATCGCCGACTACAACGGCCATGGCACCCACGTCGCCTCGACCATCGCCGGCACCGGTAGCGCCTCCGACGCGAAGGAACGGGGTGTCGCGCCCGGAGCCCGGCTGGAGATCGGCAAGGTGCTCGACAGCGAGGGCGGGGGACAGGAGTCCTGGATCATCGCCGGTATGGAATGGGCCGCCCGGGACGCACAGGCCAAGGTCATCAGCATGAGCCTGGGCGGCGGCGGCGACAGCACCGACCCGATGAGCGAGGCGGTGGACCGACTCAGCGCCGAGACCGGTGCGTTGTTCGTGGTAGCGGCCGGCAACGGCGGGCCGCACAGCATCAGCAGTCCCGGTGCCGCGGACTCCGCGCTGACCGTCGGAGCCGTCGACGCCACGGACAAGCTCGCCGAATTCTCCAGCCAGGGCCCGCGGGACGGCGACGCCGGGCTGAAGCCGGAACTCACCGCACCCGGTGTCGACATCCTCGCGGCCCGCTCCCACTACCGGCGGGGCGGCTCGGGCTACTACACCACGATGAGCGGCACGTCGATGGCGACACCTCACGTCGCCGGCGCCGCCGCACTGCTCGCCGCCACCCACCCCGACTGGAGCGGTCCGCAGCTGAAGGCAGCACTGGTCAGCAGCACCAAGGCCACTGAGTCGTACACCCCGTACGAGGCGGGCAGTGGGCGGCTCGACGCCTCCGCGGCCGTGCACGCGTCCGTCTTTGCGACCGCCAGCGCCTTCTCCGGTTTCCACACGTGGCCCGCGAAGCCGGGAGAGACCGACGTCCGGAAGGTGACATACACCAACGTCGGCGACGCCCCGGTCACCCTGGATCTCGCGATCGATGCCGACGCCCCGGCTGGCTTGTTCACCCTCTCCACCGACCGGGTCACCATTCCCGCACACGGCACCACCTCGGTCACCCTGACTGCGGAACTGGACCGGCTTCCCGCCGACCGGCAGATCAGCGGCATGATCACCGGCTCGGACAACGCCAAAGTGGTGCGCGCCCGGACCCTGATAGGCGTCGGCAAGGAGGGGCGTAGGCAGAATCTGACCATCGTCGCGAAGGACCGGTCGGGCAAGCCGCTCTCCGGCCGGGTCCTCCTCACCGCGGAGCACCTCTTCACGACGATCGAGCTCGACGAGTCCGGCACCGGCACCGGGCGCCTGCCCGTCGGTAGCTACAGCGGATGGCTCACCGCTGATGTGCGGGGGGCCAACGGGCCGCACTCGCTCGGCATGGCGCTGCTGAGCTTCAACGACGTTCAGCTGGACCAGGACCGCACCGTTACCCTGGACGGCCGCGAGACCCGCCAGATCCTGGCACACGTGCCGCGGCAGACCACGGCGGTCGCGCCGCGGCTGGACGTACACCGGTCGTTCACCGACAGCCTCGTCGAGAGCTCGATGCTGCCCAACGAGACGTACGACAGCATCTGGGCGCTCCCGACCGGCAAGAAGGTCACCGACGGCGAGTTCGAGTTCGGCGCCCGCTTCCGCCTCGAGCAGCCGGCGCTGACCGTGGGCACGAAGTCGGAGACCTTCGACGATCCGCTGGTCAAGCGAGCGGCGAAACCGCTGCCGGCCGGCACGCGGAAGCTGACGGCGGTCTTCGCCGCCGAAGGTACGGCCAAGGACCTGGCGCGGAAGAATGTCCGCGGCAAGGCTGTGGTGGTACGGCGTAGCGACACCGTGGCGATCGAGGAGCAGGCCAAGGCCGCCGCAGCCGCGGGCGCGCGGGTACTCCTGGTCGCCAACGACGGCATCGGCCGACTGCGGCCGTGGGACGAAACTCCCTGGAGCCCGCAGAACCCGGCTCCGCTGACGGTGGCGACGCTCAACGCCGACCAGGGCGGTGACCTGATCGACTCGCTCCAGCGGGGAAGCGTCGAGCTGAAGGTCACCTCCCACCCCACGACCGACTACCTCTACGACGTGGTGCGTCACTGGTCCGGCACCGTCCCGGCGGACCCGACCTGGCGGGTGAAGCCGAGCGATCTGGCCCGGGTGGACGTCTCGTTCCGCAACTATCGGCCGGGCAAGGCGCTGGAGTACCGCTCCGATGTCTGGCGGGGCTGGGCCGTCGGAAACCAGCTCACCGCGCCCGCACAGGGTGAGCGGACCGACTGGGTCACCCCCGGCGCCGACTGGCTGGACGACGCCTTCACCGTGGGGGAGACCGGGCAGCACTCGATCGACGTCCTTCGCTACCGGGCCGGGAAGACCGCCGAGGTCAGTTGGTTCGGGCCGATCCAGCGGCCCCGGATGGGTCCGATCGGCTACCAGCCGGTGCGCTATCTCGACACTGTCTACATTCCCGCGCCCGGCTGGGGCGACTCCGGCTCGGGCCATGTCGGAGAAGCTCACGGCAACTTCGACGTCAAGGACTGGATGTCGCTCTACCAGGGTGACCGGCAGCTCAACTGGGGCAACGCGGAATTCCTGCGGGTTCCCGAGCTCGCGGCGGAGCGCCTGCCCTACCGGCTGGTGGTCGACAACGACCGGGCAGCCTGGGCCAATCCGTACTCGACGCACACCCTGACCGAGTGGAACTTCACCTCCGCGGCGACCGGCGCCGACTCGGCCGAGTCTCTTCCGCTGATCCAGCTCGACTACGGAGTGGACACCGACAAGGCGGGCCGGGCGGACCGGCGTGCCGAGCTGACGGTGGCGGCCTCCCACTTGCCCGGCACAACGGCGGGCATCCGGAAGCCCTCTGTCGAAGTTTCGTACGACGACGGGGCGACCTGGCAGCGGTCCGAACTGAACCGAGACGGCGACGCATGGCGGACGGCCCTGAAGGCGCCGAAGTCCGCGGACTTCGTCACGCTTCGGGTCACTGCCCGGGACAGCGCCGACAACAGCGTCTCGCAGACGATCACCCGGGCCTTCGGCCTGCGCTGACGTCATTGACGGAGCACATACCGGGTGGGGTCGCAGCCGGCGGCCCCACCCGGTGGCGTTCCGCCCGTTACTCGGGACGGGCCACTCGCCGCGTCCGGCCGTAGCCGCGGTGAGCCATCCACTGCCAGGACCAGGCGGCCGTATGCCCCCGGCAACGGCAGCCCGGCCAGGCTCCGGCGGAGCCGGTCGACGTCGATAGGGCCTTCGTTGAAGGCGCCGTACAACGAGCAATGGCCACAGGGATGTTCAGGAGCCGACGCGAGATCGACGAGGGTCCGGACCGGACCGCACCGTCCTCAGAATGAAAGGGGCTCCGTGTCTGAGGGGCGGGACAGATGCGAGCGGGGACCGCACGCATACGCATCAAGCAGCTACGCGCCGAGAACCGTGTCTGCCCCGGTAGGGGCGAGCCGCGGAGTGCCATAAAACCATTCTAAAGAGCGAATGGTCCGATTCGGTGGAAAAGGCCAAGAAAGCGATCATGAATGTGGTCTTCTGCCGATACGAGGCGGGAGGTGACTTACACCTGCACCTGTGACCCCCAATTCGAGGATCAAGATGCGCAGAAGTATCGCGGCCGCTTCGCTCGTAGTCGGCCTGGTGGCGGCTCTGTCCGTCCCCCTACCGGCCTCGGCCGATCAGAGCGGGACCACGCCGGTGACGCTCTCGATCACCACCGGCACCATCGACATCACTGTGCCGACGGGGCCGGTGAGCCTGGGCACCGTTGCCGCCAGCAGCACCCCCCAGACGGTCAGCGCGCAGCTGGGGAACGTCACTGTGACAGACAGTCGGGGTGGTACCACCGGCTGGGTCGTCACCGCGAACGGGGTCGACTTCACGGGACCGCAGAGCATCTCGGTCTCCGCCCCTGGCTCCAGCAGCTACAACACGCCGTCCGCCACGGTCACCGGCAACGCCATCGTCAACGCCAGCAACCTGGCACCCCTGTACCCGCCAGGTCCTGTCCAGACCGCCACCAGCGTGTCCGGGATCAACACCGCCGTGTGGAACCCGACCATCTCGGTCACCATCCCGGCGGACGCACTGGCCGGCACCTACAGCTCGACGATCACCCATTCCGTGGCCTGACCAGCACGCCGAAATCACTGGGGGGTTCTCCACCTTGCGCAGTTTCGTTCCCGTCCTGGCTCTGGTGGCCGCGGCACTCATCGCGGTCACCGGCGCCGCCTCACCTGCGACCAATGCAGCGGCGTCGCCACGGTCGTCGGACTTCGGCCAGGGAAGCGTCGGCGTACGCCTCGTCGATATCCCGGTCGATCTGGCCGACGATCCACGAGCTCGGCACTACATCGTCGACAACCTGACGCCCGGCACGACCGTGCATCGCCGCATCGAAGTGCTGAATACCACTGATTCCACCTTGCACGTCGAGGTGTATCCGGCCGCCGCCACCATCACTCACGGCTCGTTCGTGGGGGCGGCCGGCAGGAAGCGGAACGAGCTTTCGTCCTGGACGAGGCTGCGACGCAGGACGCTCGATGTTCCCGCCCACGACAGCCTCCGCGACACCGTGAAGATCGCGGTGCCCAGGGACGCGGCGCCCGGCGAGCGCTATGCCGTGGTCTGGGCGCAAGTCAGGGGCGGTCGAGGTGGTGGCATCGCCCTGGTGAGCCGCACCGGCATCCGGATGTATCTCTCGGTCGGCGGCCACAACCCCCCGGCCCCGAACTTCACCGCGCGCACGATGACGGCTGAACGCGGCCCGGACGGCCACGCGATCGTGCGTGCCCAGATCATCAACACGGGGGGCCGCGCTCTGGATCTGTCCGGCACCCTGAAGCTCGCCTCGGTGTCGGGAAGCCTGAGCGCGGGCCCCTACCAGGTACAGCTGGGTACGAGCCTGGCACCCCATCAGTCCGAGCCGGTGATGATTCCGGTGACCGACGAAGTGGCCGACGGCCCTTGGCGCGCCACCCTTGAACTGAGAAGCGGGCTGCTCGTCAAGAAGTTCCACGCGAAGATCAGATTCCCGCACACCCAGGGCATGGCGCCGGCAGCCGCGGTGGACGCCGAGGCGTCCGGCGGTGGCGCACTCAAGGGGCTGGTCACGGGGATCCTCCTGCTGGCTACCGCCCTTCTGATCGTCGCCAACCGCGTCCGTCGTCGGCACGACGGGAGAACGGCTGACGCCGGTTCAGGCAGCACCGCCGGTTGACCTGTCGAGCCCACGGCTTCGTGGCGCTCACAGCGTGACCCGCAGTAGGTATACGCCGTCGGACAGCGGTCCGCCGATCCATGGCTACGCACGCTCGTGCGCCCCGTCGAGCGCCGTCCCGATGCCCTGGCCGGCTCACATCACAGCGCCGGATGTTCGGTCGAGCTGACCTCCAACTCCTCCGAAAGCGAGTCCTGCTGTGACTCAGGCTGTGCGAAATTGACAAGCTCCCAGGCCGGCCCGGTGCTACCCGACCCGCGCCCTCCGCCACTCCACTTCCTCGGCAGCCATCGGGGCCTGGATGTTGTACACGTCGCCGACCCGCAGATTGTCGGGCGTGCTGTACTCGCCGTAGGTGCCTATGACGGAGACGGCCACACGGGAATCGGGCTGCCAGAAAGTACGGAAATAAGGGGAGTTCGCCGGGATCTCCGGGATCTCGAGCAGGGGGACCCCACGCCGCTCCAGTAGGCGTTGCAGCTTTTCGAACCGAAGCCTGGGAGTGAACCGCCCGTACCGGGCGCGAAGCGTCTCGTTGACGAGGGTGCGGTCCCGGTACGCGAGCCTGTGAACCTGCAGGGTGAAGTGGTGGCCCGACCATGTGTGTTCGGCGGAAGCCCGGTCCCAGAAGAATTCGGCGAGGCCGTAGTCACGGCACATGCTGTGGTCGTCGAAGGTGTTCTCACCGAAGTTCGACCCCAGGGCCATGGTCACGCGGTCGGGAGAGGCCGCGGGGCCCACGCCGAGCACGGTGCCGGTGGTGACGACGTCCACGTAGAACGCCAGCGAGTAGGGGGTCAAGACTGATCCTCGATGTGGTGTGGTCCAACGTGAAGTGGGGGGACGTCCCCATCGGGGGTGTGCACCACCCGGGGCCCATCTGCATGGGTACCGCCGGGGCCTGGACGGCCCGGCGGGAACCTTACTCCACCAGGCCGCTTCACCACTCCCGGAACCTCCAGGACTCACGCTCCGCACGTCGCCGGTCGGTTCTCCGCATTCCGTTCACCGAACGCCTCCAGTGAATGTGCCGACGTGACGGCGGGAGCGTTCCCGTCGCCGGAGCACACCTTCTGACCGGAGGTCCGGGCGGCAGTGGACGGGCGAGCGGCCGGAGGTCCGCCCATCCACTCCCGCCGCGAGTCAGCGCGGCTCCGAAACCGGCCATGCGCGCGGGTACGGCACGCGCAGCGTTTCGGCCGCCACAGGGGTGTGGTCGGCGGCGGCGTGGAGGCGGCCGTCGCGGAGAACGACGGCGCCGCTGCCGAGCATGGTCGTGACCAGCTCGGCGGCGAGCGCCTCGGGCGTGAGGTCCAGGAACCGGGCGGCGTCGGTCAGCCAGTCTCGAGCGTGCAGGTACGGCTCGACGTCGTCGGCCGGGATGCCGCCGCGGATCATCAGGGCGAATGCGAAGATCCGCCGGGCGCCGTACCAGACCGTCCCGTCCGGGTCGTCCACGAGCCGTTGCGCACGGCGCAGGGCGGCGGCGAAGGCGGCACCGGGGTCGGCGGGGATCGGGCCGTGGGAGGGCAGGATCACCCGCGGGGCGAGGTCGGCCATCCGATTGAGGGAAGCGAGCGCGGTGGTGGCCGCGTCGAGCCCGTCGAGGGCGAGGTTCACCCAGCCGACGTCGTAGTCCGACAGTGCGTCCCCGGCCACGAGCAGCCGCTCCTCCGGCTGCCACAGCGCCAGATGTCCAGGTGTGTGCCCGGGGGTCCGGACGACTTCCCACTCGGTGTCCCCGAGCCGGAGGACCTGTCCGTCGTCGAGCGGTACGTCGACCGTGTACGGGGCGACCGGCTGGTCCAGGTACTCGGCCGCGCAGCAGCCCGGGTCCCGGCGTCGGATGGCCTCGGCCTCCAGTGCCCCGGCCGCGACGGCCGCGCCGTGCGCCTGGAGGAGGGCGTTGCCGCCGACGTGGTCGGAGTGCCAGTGGGTGTTCACCACCAGGCCGACTTCCCCGGCGTGCGCGCGGGCCCAGCCGGCCGTCTCTTCGGCATGACCCACGAACCCTGTGTCGATCAGGGCAGGTTGCCGTCCGTGGAGCAGCAGTGTGTTGGCGTCCGGGAACGGCCGCTGCCACCACGTTGCCCAGGACGGCAATGACGGCTGCGGGCTCACTGCTCGGGCCGCTTCACGCGGATCAGCGTCTGCTGCCCGTTGGCGACGAGCTTCCGCTCGCCGTCGTCCGTGACGCCGAACACTTCCAACTGGCAGACGGTCAGCGTGCGTCCGGCCTTCAGGACCGTTCCGGCCGCCTCGAGGTACTCACCGACCGCGGGCGCGAGGAGGTTGATCTTGTACTCGACAGTGAGAACCTCGGTGTCCTCGGGGAACAGCGTGTAGGCGGCGTAGCCGCCGGCGGTGTCGGCGATGGCGCTGGTGGCGCCGGCGTGGAAGTAGCCGTGCTGCTGGGTCACTTCGGGCCGACTTGGGAGCACGATGTGCACGCGCCCCGGTCCGATGTGGGTTATCCGTGCACCGAGGTGGGCCATCAGCCCCTGGCAGTCGAAGCTGTCCTGGATGCGCTTTTGCACCTCGGGGCTCGCCTGTTCCTGCTGCGTCTGGTCTTCCACGTGCTCTCCTTCGAAGGGGACATCACGGTCTGTGAACGGGGTGGCGCGGTTTCGTCAGCCGGCCAGGCGTTCCACCAGCAGGAAACCACCGATGACGATCATCATGGCACCAGAGACGCGGGTGACCGCCCGGGCCGCCGAGGGCCGGGTTTTCAGGACACTGCGGGCGAGCACGCCGACGGCGAGGTACACGAGGGCACAAGCCGTCATGTGGAGCGTGCCGAGCAGGCCCGTCTGCGCGGCGACGGGCCAGCCGCCCGCGGGGTCGATGAACTGCGGGAACAGCGAGAAGCACAGCAACAGCGCCTTGGGGTTCAGGCCGCTGATCCCGGCACCCCTGACAGTCACCGAGCTGGCCGCCCGCGTGCAGCTGAGCGTCTCGCCCTGCCACCGCCGCGTGCGCTACCTCGAACGCGAGGGTCCCATCCGGGGATACCGTGCCGTCGTCGACCCGGCCGCCGTCGGCCTGAACTTCGAGGCCCTCGTCTTCGCCACGCTGCGGTGGGAGGACCGTGACACCGTCACCGCCTTCGAAGAAGCCGTGACCGCCCGAACGTCATCCAGGCCCAGCGCCTCTTCGGTGAACCCGACTACCTCGTGCGCGTCGCCACCACCGACCTGGCCGCCTACCAACAGCTCTACGACCAGCAGCTGGCCAGGCTGCCGAGTGTCCAGCGTCTGACCTCCACCCTCGTCATGAAGCACGTGATCGACGACCGACCGTTGCCCGAATAGCCATCGCCGCGAGCAGTTGGTACGCCGCAAAGCGGCGACCTGGACAACTCGGGCGGCGTGCCCGTCTTACGTGATCGCGAAGGAACCCGCGCCCGAGTGGTGGCCGGGCGGCGCCACAAGGCGGCATCTGTAACCCAGTGGAAAGGTGCAGATATGACTGCCTTCACCGATGCTCAGCGTGCCTACCTGGCCGGCCAGCGGCTGGGTCGCATGGCCACTGTCGACCCCAGCGGCCAGCCGCAGGCCAACCCGGTCGGATTCTTCCTCCAGGCGGACGACACCGTTCTCATCGGCGGACACCGCATGGGCGCCTCGAAGAAATGGCGCAACCTGCAGGCCAACCCGAAGATCTCCCTCGTCGTCGACGACCTCGCGAGCGTGACGCCATGGAAGCCCCGCTTCGTGGAGATCCGCGGAACGGCTGAGCTGCTCACCAGCTCCGACGCCCTCGGTCCGGGTTTCAGCCCCGAGGTGATCCGCATCCACCCTCATACCGTTCACAGCTGGGGCCTCGACGACTGACCCCGCTCGGCCGAACCATTCCCCGTACTTGCGTCCGACGTCCGCATCTCCCGGTCGTGCCGGGGCAGCCGGCAAGCGGGGGCGACGGGCCGGCGCCGGCGCCCGTGAGCTGCTGCAGCGCGGCCGGCCGGTTCGCGCCCTGCCTCCGCGGCCCCGGTCCGACACGGCCCGTGCACTCGCTGCACAGGGCGCCCAGGAGGTCGCGGGCGACCTCGACGGATCACCGGCCGGACGGTCCTGCCCATCCTGCACAGCTCCTTCAGCCTCGGGATCGTCGGAGGAGTCTCGCTCGGTATCTGTGCACCGTTGTCGACTTCCCGGTGCACCGGCATCTGGCAGCCGTCGCCGTCGTCACAGCCGGAATGCCGATCCTGCGGGCCGACTGCCTCCGCTGCGCCACGAGTGGCCCGAACCAGCCCTATGCGGCCCTCAGGCCCTTTTCCGGATGGCAGATCCGGCATGCCTCGATGTCGGGTTCGTTCAACGCGATGATCGCCTCTTCGCGGTTGATGAACCCGAGTTGGGGTGACAGGGAGCAGCCCCCGCGGTGCAGCATCGCCGTGTCCCTGGAGAGCTTCGGCTGGATCTTCCACGACTGCTCCGCCTGCGCCCGCTCGTCGGCACGCTGCTCCTGCCGGTCTGCGACCTCCAGCTCACGGATCCGGTTCCGGGTCCGGCGCAGCTGCCACTCCAGCCAGTCGGCCAGCGCGCGGTTCTTGTCCAGGTCGGATATCCCGCCGGATTCGGACACCGCTACGCCTCGGCCGGCTGTTCGTGAACGTGCTTCAGCGCCATACGGGCATCGACGACGCCACTCTCCACGCTGCTCCAGAACGGGTGCGTGGACACGATGATGCCGAGTTCGAGGATGCGGGCCTTGAGGCGGGCGATCTCCGCGGCCTGCTCGTCGGTGTAGCCGGGGCTGTCTGTCTTTCCGGAGCGGAAGCTGGTGTAGGGCTGTTTCTCGCTCTCCCAGCCGGGCATCGGCTCAGCCGACCACGGCAGGGTCCGGGCGTACTGCTCGTACTGAGCACGGGTTTCGTGCAGCGCGAGCTGGGCGTCGCGCAGGTCCTGGGGGAAGTCGTACGTGGGCACACCCGAATGGTACGCGTGTTCGATTTTTGGATACGAGCGGCACGACGAGCTGCTCTGGTGAATCCCTCGGATGGAGCAGGGCGAGCGCCCCCGGCGTCGAAACCGAGCCACTTGGAGCGCGGTGTGCCGTCGGCGACGGCGACTGGGTTCTCGCCGGGCTCGACGTCGCCGGAGCTCTGGGCCTTCCTCGCGTACGGAGCTGCCGCGGTGCGTGGCCGGGCCCCCTTTAGCCGCAGTAAGTGTGTGTGGGCGTCGTTCGAGGGTGGCGGGGGTGGCCGGCACCCCCCGGTGGCCAGGCCCGGTGTGGTGCCCACTGCCCATTCCGAGAGTGTGAGCGGACCGAGCCATGTCCCGGGCTGGGAGCCCGGGACCGTGTTGTTCTCCTGCAGTGGGGCCGACGCTGTCGGGGCCCGCACCGACCTCCCGTCCGGGGTTGCGTGCTGCTCGTGGACGACTGGCTATCGGGCGGTGGTGGGGAGGCGGAGACGCCCGTCGTGGACTTCGGCGACCTGGTCGACCGCGGTGAGGTGGGTGCGGTCGTGAGTGACCAGGACGGTCGCGGTGGCCTGTTGGTGAGTGAGGCGGATGATCAGGTCGATGACAACGGCGCCACGTTCGTGATCGAGGGAACTGGTGGGTTCGTCGACCAGGAGAACGGTGGGGTCGTTCATCAGGGCGCGAGCGATGTTGACGCGCTGGCGCTGGCCGCCGGAGAGCTGGTGGGGGCGCCGGCCGGCCTGGTCGGCCAGGCCGACGGCGTCGAGCAGTTCCATGGCCCGGTTGTGGGCGGTGCGCGGGTTGCGGCCGTCGATCTGTGCCATGACCTGGAGCTGTTCGGCGGCGGTGAGGGAGGGCAGCAGGTTGGGCTGCTGAAAGACGATGCCGATCTTGTTGCGGCGCAGGTCGGTGAGTTCGCCGCGGGTCAGGCCGGTGGTGGGCGTGCCGTCGATGGTGACGGTGCCGGTATCGGGGCCAATGAGGGTGGCGGCGACGGCGAGAAGGCTGGACTTGCCGGAGCCGGAGGGGCCGACGACGGCGGTCAGGCTGCCCTCGGGCACCTGAAGGGTGACCCGGTCCAGTGCGGTCAGGCGGGATACGCCGTCGGGGTAGGTGAGGGTGATGTCGGTCAGGTTGAGGCTCATCGGGCGCTCCCCAGGGCGGTCAGTGGGTCGACGGAGGTGATGCGGTGGATGGACAGGCCGGCCCCGAGCGCGCCCAGCGCGATTGTCACGGCGGCGGGAACGAGGGCGGTGGTGGGGGTGAGGAGGAACGGCACCGCGCTGCCGGCGACCAGGGCGCCGAGGCCGGCGGCGATGCCGGTGCCGATCAGGGTGCCGCCGGCCAGCAGGACAAGGGCCTGGCCGAGCGCGTCCGTCAGCAGATTGGCGGTGGAGGCGCCCAGAGCCTTGAGGACGGCGACGTCGCCGCTGCGCTGGATGGTCCACACGGTGAAGAAGGCGCCGATGACCAGGGCGGAGATCGCGAACAGGAAGCCACGCATCAGTTGCAGGGAGCCGTTTTCGGAGGTGTAGGAGCCGATCGCGGACAGCGAGTCGTCCTTGGAGACCGTCTTGGTGCCCGCCGCCTGGTCGGCGGCCTTGAGGTCGGTGCCGGAGGTGGTGTTGAGGGCGATGACGGTGGCGGTGGGCCCGTAGGCGGTGCCCGTGGGAGGTGCGGTCTTCTGCCAGGTGTCGAGGCTGGTCCAGATGACGGGGGTGTGGCTGAAGGAGGCGTCACCGCTCACCGCGGCGACGGTCAGTTTCTGCCCGGCCAGGGTGATGGTGTCGCCCGCCGCGACGCCCAGGCCGTCAGCGGCGGCGGTCGAGAGGACCACCGCGTGACCGTCGATCTTGTTGCTGTCGGGGGCGAGCGTGGAGCTGGGCTTCACGCCGAAGGCGGAGACGCCTGTGCTCTTGCTCCCGGCGGTCGCCTTGGTGGTGGTGATGCCCAGCGGTTCGGCGCTGCTCACGCCGGGCGTCTTGGCCCACTGTTGCCACTGCTTCTCGGTGACGGTGGAGTTCGAGTACGACGGGTCCTCGCCCTCGCCGGGCGCGCCGAAGGTGATCTTGTCGGCGGGCAGGGACGTGATCGCGGAGATGTTCTGCCGGCCCAGCCCGGCGGTCAGTCCGGACAGCAGCCCGACCAGCAGGGTGATCAGCACGATGACGGTGCCCATCAGGGCGAAGCGCCCTTTGGCGAATTTCAGGTCTCTCCAGGCGACGAACACGGCTTGGACCTGCTCTTTCATGGGCGGAATCGGTATGTCCCCACCGTCGCTGCCAATCCCCTCCAGAGGCATCTGGCCCAGGACAGCACTTGGCGCATCGAAAGGCGGCAGACCGGTTGTAACTTTCGATGGAAGCCGCGCAGAGGTTTTCTCCTTAGGGTGGAAGGACTGTGAACACCACCGCCCCCGCCTTGACCCCCACCACCAGAGCCCTGGCCTGGTGCCTGCACCTGCTGGTCATCGGCCTGCTCGCCCTGGCGGCCGGCCGGGCCGTGGCCGATGGCCGCCCGCACGCCGGGTGGGTCGTCGCCGCGGCCGCGGCATGCGGCCTCGTCTACGCGGCCGGCCCGCTGCTGCCACGCGTCAGCCGCTCGCGGTCGGCCGCAGCGCTGTGGCTGGCCGCTGTAGGCACTGTCTGGCTGGTGCTGCTGGCCCTGTCCGCCGACGGGGTGTGGTTGGCATTCCCGCTGTATTTTCTCGAGCTCCACCTGCTGGCCCGCCGCGCCGGACTGGCCGCCGTGGCGGTCACCGGGCTGGCCGCCGTCGCAGGCTTCGCCGCGCATCAGGGCACCTTCAGTGCTGCGATGGCGATCGGCCCGGCCCTCGGCGCCGCCGTGGCGGTGGCGGTGGTGTGGGGGTATCAGGCTCTGTACCTGGAGAGCGAACAACGCCGGCACCTGATCGAGGAGCTCACCGCCACCCGAGCCGATCTGGCTGCCGCCCAGCACACCGCCGGCGTGCTGTCCGAGCGCGAACGTCTGGCCCGCGAGATCCACGACACTCTGGCCCAGGGCCTCTCCAGCATCCAGCTGCTGCTGCGCGCCGCCGAACGCGCCCTGCCCGGCACCCCCGAAAGTGCCGCCCGCTACGTCGACCAGGCCCGCCAGGCCGCCGTCGACAACCTTGCCGAGGCCCGCCGCTTCGTCGCCGCCCTCGGCCCGCCCGCCCTGGAAGGCACCACCCTGGCCGGCGCTCTGGAACGCCTGTGCGCCACCACCAGTGCCCGCCACCGGATCACCGCCCGCTTCCACCTCACCGGCGACCCGCTACCGCTGCCGACCGCGCACGAGGTCGCACTTCTGCGCATCACGCAGTCTGCCCTCGGGAACACCGTCCGCCACGCCAAGGCCACCGCAGCCGAGGTCACCCTCAGCTACCTCGGCGACCACGTCGTCGTCGACATCGTCGACGACGGGCACGGCTTCGATCCCCACCACCTGCCCGTCCCCGACCCGGAGGCCGGGGGGTTCGGGCTGGCCGCCATGCGCGCCCGCGTCCACGATCTGGGGGGCACCCTCATCATCGAGTCCACTCCAGGTCACGGCACCGCCCTGGCCGCCCAGCTCCCTCTGACCCCCTCCGCCGAGAACGAGCCCGAGGCCCACCCGTGACCGACACCCCCATCCGCCTGCTCCTGGCCGACGACCACCCCGTCGTGCGCGCAGGGCTGCGCGCCGTGCTGGAGACCGAAGCCGGCATCGAAGTGGTGGCCGAAGCCCCAACCGCCGAGGAAGCCGTCGCCCGCGCCGCCCAGGGCGACATCGATGTCGTTCTCATGGACCTTCAGTTCGGCAAGGGAATGAACGGTGCCGAGGCCACCGCCGCCATCACCGCACGGCCCCAGGCCCCCCGCGTGCTGATCGTCACCACCTACGACACCGACGCCGACACCCTCCGCGCCATCGAAGCCGGCGCCACCGGCTACCTCCTCAAGGACGCCCCACCCGAGGACCTGGCCGCCGCCGTACGCACCGCCGCGGCAGGCCGCACCACACTGGCACCCACCGTCGCGGACCGGCTGATGAACCGACTGCGTACTCCCGGCACCACCCTGACCCGGCGCGAGACCGAAGTTCTCGCGCTGGTCGCCGTGGGCCTGTCCAACCAGGCCATCGGCAACCGGCTCCACCTCACCGAAGGGACGGTCAAGTCCCACCTGGCCCGTATCTACGTGAAACTCGGCGTCGACTCCCGAACCGCTGCCGTCGCCACCGCCACCGAACTCGGCCTCATCCGGCGATAAGGACCAAGGCAGTTCGCCCGGCGCACCGGTGCGCCCGCCCGGCCACCCCTCCCTGAGCGCGAACCCGTTCGGTTGTGCGCTCAACGCCCTTCACGTCGTTCGCAGGTTTTCCGACCCGTTGCGGGCGGGTTCGGCAGCGCCGAACCACCGCTGCGTTGCGGTCCGCAGGGCGTCCAGGTCGGCCGGGTCGGGGCGGTGTGAGGCTGCTGCCCATGCCACATAGCAGTCGGGGCGCAGCAGCAGGGCGGTGGCCACAGGGGCGGGGGACTGGGGTTGCGCGATGACGATGTCCACCTGGTCGTGCCACTGTGCGAGCTCCCCGGCAACCGATGCGTCTTCGGTCATGTCGAGCAGCAGTGGCCGTGCGGTTCTGGTGAGCTCTGCCAGTCGGACCGCCCCGGCCGGGGTGCGCAGTTCCACGTCCGGCGCGAACCGGCCGACCAGGGGATGTGCGTGGGGGCCGGCCATGTCGTAGCGGATGTCGGTGCCCGCGGTGAGGTCGGCGAGGTGCTGGACGGTGTTCGGATGGCCGAGGAGTTCGGTGAACAGCTCGCGCAACGCGGTGACGTCGCTGCCCGGGGCAGTCAGCGCGGCCTGTGCCTGGGCGTTGATGACCATGCGGTGGGCGGCCTGCCGGCGCTCGGTGTCGTAGCTGTCGAGCAGTTCGGGTGGGGCGCTGCCGTGAATCTCGGCGGCGAGTTTCCAGCCGAGGTTGACCGCGTCCTGCAGGCCGAGGTTGAGTCCGGGGCCGCCCCCTGATGCATAGACGTGGGCGGCGTCGCCGATCAGGAACACGCGGCGGTCGCGGAATTGTTCGGCCACTCGGGTGTTGCCGCCCGTCAACCGGCGCAGCACGTGTGGTCCCTCGCCGGTGGGCGGGCTCAGGGGCAGGTCGGCACCGAGTACGCGGCGGATGCTCGCCCCGAGTTCGTCGAGGCTCATCGGCGCCTGGGTCTCGGGCTGGTCCCACTCTGTGGTGCTGACAAGTGGCGGGTGGCCGGGGAAGGGCGCGTAGGAGAACCCTCCGCACTCGGTGCGATGGGGCAGGAACGGCAGGACGGTTCCGTAGCCGGGTAGGTTCAGTGCGCCGGTGGTGGGATCCACCCATGTCGCCGGAACCGTGGCATGCGCCGTCCGGTTGGTCCTGCGGTCGTAGCTGACGCCGGGGAATCCGATACCGGACAGTTTGCGCGTGATGCTGTGCGCGCCGTCCGCACCGACGACGTACTGGGCCCGTAGCCGGTAGGTCCCATCCGTTCCCGCGACGTCCACGGTGACCGCCTCGGTGTCCTGCGACAGACCGACGACCTCGTGTCCTCGCTGGATTTCTACGCCGAGTTCGGTGGCCCGCTCCTCCAGGACCTGCACGATGTGCTGCTGCGGTGCCGGCAGGCCGTAGATCGGGCTCTCCTGCAGCAGGCTCAGGTTCAGGCCCATCGCGGCGAACATGAAGTAGGCCGAGTTCGGCTGCGGCGGCCCCGGTACGCCGCTGAGACGCTCGTACAGCCCTCGGCGCTCGACCACCTTCACGACCTGACCCAGCAGACCGTTCGCCTTCGGCTCCGCGCTCGGCGCGGTCAGGCCTTCCAGGACGACCGGCCGGACTCCGGCCAGGGCCAGTTCACAGGCCAGCATCAGCCCGTTCGGGCCGCCTCCGACGATGACGACATCTGTGACCACCAACGTGTCCCCCTTGTACGGATGGGAAAAGCAGGGCGGATCGTCCCGGCCGCAGCCGGGCGAGATCGGTTCATTTGCTACGGAGCGGGAAGGCCCGCGACGACCTGGTCGAACACCTCGCGCAGCACCAGGGCGAGCGGGGCGGGCGGATCCGCGCACAGGGAGCGCTCCACGGCCACGGCACTGCCGGCACCGACCACCGCGGCAACCAGCTTCGGGTACACGTCACGGGCCACGTCGGTACCGGTACGCTCGGCGATCGCCTTGGCCAGCTCCTCCTGTGCGGCTGCGTTCGCCTTGACGACCTCCCCCTGCAGCGCCGGTTCGGCCAGCATGAGCCGGAGCCCGTCCGCCCAGCGCTGGTCTCGGGGGGACCCCGCGCCGGAATCGCCTTGCGGCACGAACTGGGCCTGCACGGAGAAGGAGATCGAGTCCCACAGGGGCTCGGTGACCGGCCGCGCGCGCAGCTCGTCGGCAATCCGCAGCATGCGCTCCAGGTGGCTGGCGGCGATCGCCTCGGCCTTGCTGGAGAAGTAGTTGCGGAAGGTGCGCACGGACACATTCGCTGCGGCGGCGATGTCCTCCACCGTTACGTTGTCCCACCCGTACTGGACGCACAAGCGGATCGTGGCCTGACTCAGCGCGACCCGGGTCTCCCGCTTCTTGCGTGCCCGCAGACCGCCGCCGGCGTCGTCTCCTTGTGTCATGTCGACCACTGTAGAGAAAATTGCCCAAAGTGCAAGATTGCCAACCTGGCAAGATTCTGTCGGCGAACAACACTCGCCGGCCCAGTCGCGCCAGCAAGATCACGCGAAGGACGGGGAGATTCAACTGAGTCGTCCATGACGAGCGCGGCGTCCTCCGCGAAGCGGCGCCTGGGAGGGAGCGTGAGGAGCGGGCCCAGCCGGTCGATGATTCACGACGCCATCGTCAGCGAGCACGCCGGGGGAGTCGGCGTCGACGGTCACACATTGCGGCTGCCACCCAAGGTCGACCAACCAGGTCTGAAGCGCTCGTGACAGCCCTTGCGTCAGTGCTTCCAGTGGTCACGCTGCGGCAGTCGGTGCCGCATCAGGCAATGTTGGCCCTGTTGTGACCACCTGGACAATCTTCCCGAAAGGGGGGATCGCGATACCTGCCGTCTGGCGTCAGGGACAGGCGCCACGAGATGATCATGCCTATGACAGATGTGATCTTCTTCGATCTGGACGGCACCCTGGTCGATCATCGAAGCGCGGTCTTGGAAACGATCGGCCAGATCGTCCAGGCCGCACCGAACGCGACAGCTCCATCGGAGGAGTTGGTGACGTTGTGGTGGACGCTGGAGGCGCGCCACATGCGGGAATACCTTGCTGGTCAGTGCTCCTTCGCTGAGCACCACCGACGCAGGCTCCGTTCCTTCCTGCCGATGCTCGGCGAGCCGGTGCCTGAAAGTCCCGGCCTTCTGGATGCCTGGATCGCCGAGCGCTACCTCACCGTGTTCGAGGAGTCCTGGCGGTGCTATCCCGATGTCCAGCCATGCCTGGAGACCCTGAAACGGCTTCCCCGAGGACCGCGTCTGGCTGTTCTCACCAACGGGGACCCCGAGCAGCAGCGCGCCAAACTCGCCCGCTTCGGCCTCCTCGAATACTTCGAAGCCGTCCTGACTCCGACCGAGCTCGGTGCGGCCAAGCCCGTCGCCTACGCCACCGCCTGCCGGCGGATGCGGACGGACCCCGCGGAGGCGGTCAACGTGGGCGACATGCTGGAAACCGATGTAAACGCAGCAGCCCTCGCCGGTCTCACCGGCATCTGGCTGGACCGCGGCATCGACTTCGTCACCGGTGGACCATCGCCGACGGCAGACCAGACGGTGCTCCGCATCGAACGGCTCACCGACCTCCCCAACCACCTGTCACGCACGAACGCCTGACCGGCTCTCACGGCCGTCGTGAGCGACCCGGGGCAACGCCTTCCCCGGGGGGCATTCATCGGCTGGTTCCAAGAATCATGGCCAGGTTCCAACTACCGTGGCTCGGCTCAACGAACCACTCAGCCCTTGGCCGTGAGATCGATGATGACGAGGGCCGGCGGCTGCTGCGGATCATCCGCAGGGGCACCGGCTCGGTGGTGACGTGGCGGCGCGCACAGAGGGTGCTGCGAGGGTGCTGCTGTCTGCCCAGGGCGTGCTCGTGGCGAAGACCGCCGAGGTGACTTTCACCAGCCCGGACCGGGGCCGCGATGTGATCCATGACTTCAACACCGACGGCTTCGAGGCGCTCTACCCGAAGTGCAAAGGCGGACGCTCGAGGACCTTCACCCTTCCGGAGCGGCGCGAGATCAAGAAGATCGCCAAGTCCAAGCCGGCCGGGCACGACCTGCCGTTCCCGATCTGGATCCTGGCCAAGCTGGGTGACTTCCTGGTTGCCGAGGGGGTGGTCGACGACATGAGTCACGAGGCCCTTCGGGCCCTGCTCCGCGAAGAGGGCGTCTCCTTTCCGACGTGTGAAGACCTGGAAGGCCACGCCAGGCCGAGCCATTCCGACTGTGCGCGACTGTCTCCTTCATCAGATGTTCGAACAAGCGAGGCCTGACCCGGAACCTGGAGTGTCCCGGACGTCCCCGGCCCTTGACGTCGGTCTTGGGCGGCGCCGGCCGAGGACAGTTGGTCCAGCTGTCTCACGGCCCTCAGAGTCGCCGAATAGCTCCTTGTCGTCAGATGTCGCCCTTACCGAAGCGTGCCAGGCAGTGCCAAACCTTCTTGAGATCCTGGAGGGCGTAGAGGCCTGTCCGAGCAGCGTCGCCGATGATCCTCGGATCAAGCCGGCCATCAACGGCGATCTCGGTACCGAGGTCAACGTATTCCTGTCCGCGATAGCTCGGATGGTGTCGCAGTTCATCCACGCTGAGCCGAAAACCTGGATGCCATTCGATCGGGCAGGACAAGCGGCGAGCTGCGGATTCGATCGCTGTGCTTCGATAGCTGGGATCCAGCACCAGTGCCTCTACATCACGGTCGAACCGAACCGGACCGTGAATCTGTGCCTCGATATGACAGTCCAGGGCATCCAAATCCTCGGCCTCGGCCAGTTCGACGAGCGAGCAGTGGGCGGCGACACCAAAGGCGGAAGGCTCGGTGGAGCTGTCGGGGTAGCAGAACGTGGTGCGTGCAAGAGCCTCAGCGGTGAGCCGGAAATACGAGGAGCCGAACCGCGGCGCGCCGCCGATCGGATCACGACGGTAGTTCAACGCCCCGTACACGGGACGCTGGTCGGCCGCAGCGTCGTCGTATGCGCCGGCGAAGATATGACTCTCCCAGCGCCACCGATCCCCGCCGGGATGTGCGGTCAGACCGCCGTTGCTCGTACCTGTCACGAACTGCGAGCGATAGACACCGTCTTCCGCCATCTTGGCCAGGATGGGACGGTTCCCCGCTGGACGATCGGGATGAAAATGCATCGTCACCCGTAGGTCGTGAGCAAGTGGTTCTCCCCTGGACGAAGCCGCGACATATCGCAGAGCTCTCTCCTGAAGCGATACAGCAGTGTCAGCACGCATGCGTGGAGTGTTACGGACTGCAGGCGCCAACGCACCACAGTTTGAACGGCTCCAGCGCCTTGCGGGCCCATCGGCCCCCGCAGTAACTACGCACACCGAATAGTGCAGGGCTGGAACACCGCCTGTTCACCAGTACGGCACAACCAACACCGGCCGCCAAGTTGCCGCCTGCATCGGGGTCCTGGGCCCCCTGTCCTTGCTCGCTGCCTATCCGATCCGCGCCCGCCCGCGGATCGGGCGGAGCACGCCGTACTTGCTCCGCCGACGAGGCGAAAACGATCGCATCGCTCCTGGGAAGCCCGGGCTAGCACCGGGATTGGCCTCCAGGCCAGGCAGCGGCGACTGGACTGGGCCCGTTCGGTCCGGCCGCACGCGGGGGCTCGCGCGTGGGTCGCCCGATTGTCAGAGGGGTGCGATGGAATGGCCGCATGACCGCACACGATGTGGCCCGGGCTCTGCCGGGCATCGAGGACCTGCGTGACCACTGCCGTGGCCTCGCGATGCTGGACGCCGTGCTCAGCCCGGAGTGGGACGCGCGGTTCTACTCCTTCGACGCCCACTGGGACGAGGGCGAGCAACTGGCGTCGATGCGGGATGGAATGGGCGGTGAGTACGCGATCGTGTTCGCGGCCGCCGGGGCCTACGTCCGGGGCTTCGACCACGAGTCCCTCATGAGTCCGTGGGCCCGCATGGACGTCCCCACGGCGTGGCCGGGCGTCCTCGACGACGTGCCGGACGTTTTCCACCCGTACGTCACCGAGCCCGCGTTCTGCGACGAGGAGGGCGTCCCCACCGTCACCTGCTGCCTGTGGCGCCGGGCGGGCGACCTCGCCTGGCGGACCGGCGCCATCGTCTTTCCCGAGGAGGGCGACGGCGACCCGGACGGCGCGAACGGCCTCTTCGAACTCCTCGTCGACCGCTCCCCGGAGGCTTACGCGATGTGGGCGTCCGAGTATTACGAGAGACCCGTCGATGTCGAGGCCGTCCGCGCCGTGCTGGCCCGGCGCCAGCTGACGCCGGAGATCGTCGCCGTGCTCAACTCGGACGTCGAGCTCGCTGATCTGATCGAGGACATCTCGGAGGTCGGCTACCCAGCCTGAGGGCCCGACGCTCCTCCTCCGGCTCGCCCTCCCACAGAGCGCCCCACCGGGTTCCCTCCGCCCGGAAGCCGGCGTGAGGAGTTGAAACGTAGGCCTCCATCCACAGCAGACCGAGCTGCCCGACGGAGTACCCGGCGACGAGCCGCCTCGCCTCCGTCCCAGTCTGCGCTCGATCGCGGGCGGGCGAGCGACCTGACCCAACCGATCGCCCCCGAGTGAGTACACACCTGGCCAGGCGGGCCATCTACGACGCTCAGTCACAGCACTTGTAACTGAGGGCCGTAGATGGCCCGTGAGCGTCCTAGGCGTCCCGGTATTGGTCCCGGACCTCGGGGCGTTGCTGGAAGCCGGCTGATTTGTAGGTGGCGACGGCGCCGACATTGGAGCTCGGGGCGCAGACGATCGCGCTCGACGAGCCCAGCTCCTGGAGTGCGGCCGCCGCGCCAACGGTGACCGCCTCGCCGTAGCCGTGACGGCGATGTTCCCGGTGTACGCCCATCGGTTCGAGCAACCCGGGCCTACCCGGACCGGCCGACCACACCGTCACCGCCGCGACCGCGGTGCCCTGGTCGTCGTACGCGACCAGACACCGGGCGTCGGCGTACGGCAATCCGGCCGCCATCGCGTGCCAGCGCTCGTCCGTGAACCTCGACCCGTCGAACGCTGCCCGATGTACGGCGGCAAACACGTGCGCCTGCTCCGGCCCGACCGCCTCGATCCGCACGCCCGGGTCATTCACCCGGTCCGTGAGATTGCGGCGCAGCGGCGTCCACGGCTCGTCGGCGTTCCAGCCGTCCTCGAACAGCAGATCTTGGACCAGCGCACCCATCGGCGCCTCGATGTTCGCCTTCCCCTCGGGCAAAACGCCGCGCTCCGGCTCGGTCACGTCTTCAACCAACTGCTGCGCCAGCTCCTCGTCCCGATGAGCGTCCGGCGCGATCGTCAGCCGCAACAGTCCGGGACCGTCCAGCAGTCCGACGGCGAGAATCTGTCCTTCCCGGCTCCACGTCCTGACCGCCGCGGCGGTCGCTTCCGCACCTAAACGCCAGAACCAGCCCAGGTCCCCCGGATGCAACTGCATCGGCGCCCCGTCGTACTGCCACTCCCGCAGCACGCCCACAGCCTCGCTCAGCCCGTCGACTCCCGGCTTGCCTAACACAATCGCCATACACCCGATCACACACCACCGCACCGACAGTCCGCACCCGGTTCCGACCGGTCGGCCGGAACGGACACGTTCAACCAGCAGCCGCCGCCCGTGAACGGTCATCCGGGCATTCCGGTGGGACACGAAGGTCTCCGTGAGTGGTGTGGAGCCCAGTACGCCAGTTGTAGATCGTGATCATGGTTGAGCTGCTGCTTGTCGCAGGTAGTGGCTGTCACGGGCTCGGGCCTGGTGGCGTCGTCGCCAGTGGGACCAGCGGAGGCGGTGCGCTGCGGCGTGGGGGGGCCGCACGATCAGAGTGTTGAACAGGTGTGCGATCTCGTTGCTGGTCAACGGGATCAGTCCGTCTGGTGGGTGCCGGTGAGTGCGTCTGCGGTGGCGACGGCGAGGAAGGCGTGCGCGAGCATCGCGAGGGTGACCCATCGGTGCCACTACGTCCACCGGCGGACCTGGTGCTCGTCCAGTCCGGTCAGTCCCTTTCCCGACTGGAAGGTCTCCTCGACCGTCCACCTGCGCCCGACCACCCCTACGAGCGTGGACAGTGGCACGGCGGTGGATGAATAGCAGCGGCAGAAGACGAGTTCGCCTGTGCGCCGGTTTCGACGGACCAGGACCTGGTTGTGTCCGGGGCGGTCGTCGGCAATGTGGACCACGGCCCGGTCGTAGAAGCGGTGGCCGTTCGCCCCGGTCCCGGCCGAGAGCCTCTGCCAGGCCCGCCTGGGCATCTCCTTGACCAGGGCAGCCGCCCGCTCCTCGCTTCGTGGCGATCGGTGGTCGCAGGCGACGGCGAGGACGTAGCCGACCTCACGCTGTTCCAGCTCGGTGCGAAGAGTCGGGTTGCCCCCGTAGACCTCGTTGCCGGCCACCCAGCGCGCCGGGACGCCGGAGTCCAGGGTGCGGGCGATCATCTGTGCGGCTGGAGCGGGCTTGGTGGCGAAGCCAACATCGGCGGGGCTGCCGGCCGACGCGCACCGCTGGCGGTCCTCGGTCCAGGGGCGCGGGACGTACATCCTTCTCCTGGATGTCCTCACGCGGCAGTACCACCGCGGTGCGAACCCGGACTCGTAGAGCACCACCGGCCGCGTGGTCCGCGTTATCACCGTGTCCCCCGAATGGTGGACGCCGATTCGTATGGTGTGACCGGCCCGGGGGGCTAGGTTGCCGCCGCGAAAGCGTCGACGCCCGTGAGGTCGGCCGACAGCGCCCACAGGCGCGCGGCCTGCTCGGGGTCGGTCGCATGTGCGTGCACGCCGCCTTCCGAGCCGTCGCCGGCCGGCTCGGCTATGTCGCAGTCCTCGCAGTACACGCCGCCCATGCCTGCCAGCTGGGGGGAGGTCGCCGCCCATACCTGCGTCGCCGCGCCCTGCCCGGGCGTCTTGAAGGTGGGATCGGTCGGGTTGCCGTTCTCGTCGATCCAGCCCGCGTCGACCATCTCCGCCTTCGCGAGGTGGCGCTGCAGCGGGGTGAGGATGCTGCCCGGATGCAGCGCGAACGCTCGGACTCCGGCGTCGCGGCCGAGCGCATCGAGCTGCATGGCGAACAGCACGTTCGCCGTCTTCGCCTGCCCGTACGCCTGCCATCTGTCGTAGCCACGCTCGAACTGCACATCGTCCCAGCGCACGCTGGTGATGCCGTGGGCGCCGGAGGACACGGCGACCACGCGGGCGCCACCGCGGGCGATCGCCGGCCAGAGATGGTTGATCAGCGCGTAGTGGCCGAGGTGGTTCGTGGCGAACTGCGCCTCCCACCCCGGGCCGACCCGCGTCTCGGGGCAGGCCATGACCCCAGCGTTGTTGATCACGATGTCGACCTTGCGACCCGAGGCCAGGAACCGCTCGGCGAAACCGCGGACGCTTTCGAGGTCGGACAAGTCGAGGTCGTCGGTCTCGACGCCGTCGATGCCCTCGACCGCCTCCTGGGCGGCTGCCCGTCGCCGGGCGGGGACCACGACGCGCGCCCCGGCACCCGCCAGGGCGCGAGTTGTCTCCAGACCAAGTCCCGAGTAGCCACCGGTGACGATCGCGGTGCTGCCGGACAGGTCGATCCCGCTCAGGACGTCGTCCGCGGTGCTCCGGGCACCGAAGCCCGATCCGATTCTGTGCTGAGGTGTCGTCATGACGGAGACGCTAGATGCTGGACCGCGCTCTAGGTCAAGGGCCGGTGACGGCGAACGTCCGGGTCCAGCCGTTGCGTCTGTGCTGGATCACCATAATCACCGCCGGTGGCTATCCCGGTACCGGACTTGTCATGCCCCACAGGCGGCGCAAGAGCGAAGCTCTGCCCAGCTGGAAGGAATCCCACAACAAGTCCCACAAGCAGGTGCGCGCCTGAGTCGAGCAGGTGGCCTGGATCGCCGGCTGCCGACGTCTCCACCGACGCTACGAACGCAAAGCCGACCACTTCCTCGCCTTCACCGGCATCGCCTGCACTCTCATCTGCTGCCGCAGGCTCCTGCCTACCGGGAGCCGGAAGGCTCAGGCATTGGCCGCGCCGTAGTGCAGGGCGTCGCCTTGTGGAAGCAGGTATCCGATGTCTCGTGTCTGCGGCAACTGCCCTGCCAGCGTCGATGCGTCGGTGGAGCCGGAGACCTCGAAGCCGATCACCCCCAGGCTGAAGGAGGCGCTCTTGAAAGTCGCGGTCCCGATGGCAGCCAGCCAGTCGTCCATCACGTTGGACCTGAAGCACGGCTGACCGTCCCAGTACGCAATTCCCGCGTGGTCCAGCGCGCCCATGGGGACGTAAAAGTCCAGCCAGTCACCGCTTTCATCACCGCCGCGGATCGCCACGCAACCGCACACGACCAGTTGCCCCGTCGGCAGACGGACCTGACCGTGAAGGTGGCCGAACTCGGTCAGAGAGCCAACCGTGCACGGCACGGAATCCTGCTCCTCAGGCTCACGGTCTCTCTGCCCAAAGCACCCGTGGACGCCTGCGGCGGACCACAGAGCACTCAGGACGGCCTGAAGTTGGGCGTCATCACTCGATCCAACCTCTATAGCCAGCTCGTAGAAACCATCGGACCAGTTGGTCTGGTCCCGAAAGGCAGCAGGACTCGCCATCACGTGATCATGCGCCAGGGTCCAGTCCAGTGCCACCCGCATTCAAGTACGGGCAGGGCCAATTGAGATGACGTCTGACTGGGGCCTGCCCGGAGACGTGATCACGCGGCGGGGAAAGGGGTTGGACGGGATGATGCTCGGGCGAGGCCGGCCTCGCGCTGTTCGACGCCTCTGCCTCGAAGGAGAAGACGTTGCACGCCAACGCGGGCAAGCACTTCGACTTCCCCAGGTTCGAGGCCGACAGCGCGGTCCGGTTCCTCGCCCGGCACTTCGGCCGAGCGGCCACCTCGCCGGCCTGACGTGCGCGGTTGCGGCGCCCGGCTTGCCGGCCGGACGCCGCAACCGCGGCCCCGGGGCGGGCAAGCCGCCCCACGCAAGGGCTTCCTGGCCAAGCTGACCGGCACCCGCGAGATCGACCTCGACGCCTCCGCCGTTCTCTTCGCGGGCGGCCACCACGTCGACGTCGTCTTCTTCCAGCAGCTGACCTGTAAGGACGGATCCGTCCAGCACAGCGGCGACAATCCGGTGGGCGGCACCGGGCAGGACGACGAGTCGATCCTCGTCGACCTCCAGCGCGTGCCGGCGCAGGTGGACCGGATCGCCTTCACGGTGAACTCCTTCACCCGCCAGACCTTCGTGGAAGTCCAGAACGCGTACCGCCGTCTCATCGACGAGACCACCGGGCAGGAACTCGCCCGCTACACCCCTACCGGCGGCGGTCACCACACCGCGCAAGTCATGGCCAAGATCTACCGATCCGGAGGCGACAGATGGCCGCCCTGGGCGAACCCGCCGCAGGACGCACCTGCCAGGACCTGCTTCCCGCCATCACTCGTCACCTGTGATCCGCGCGAAGCTGTCACCGGTTCGGGCTTGCGCGGCCCGAGGCTGGTGATTACGGTGCCTCAGATGTTTCACAGCGACGCCACCCCCACATTTTTTGTAAGACGGCAGATGCTCTGCAAGGGTTCCATATGTTGTACGTGGGATCGCTCATGAGCGAAACGATGCGGCCCACACAGCAGCCGTCGACGTCACTGCGTCCCCAGCGGCAGGCCCCGGCAAAGGGCGCGGACAGCGGACGGGCCCCAGGGAAGGCGCCCGCCACACCACCCACGTCGGCGAAGAAGCGGGACGCGTTCTTCGACAACGCCAAGTACCTGGCGATCGTGCTGGTGGCGATGGGCCACGCGTGGGAGCCGCTGCGCGGGGACAGCCGGGCAGCGGCCGCGCTGTACATCACCGTCTACACCTTCCACATGCCGGCGTTCATCGTCATCTCCGGCTACTTCTCGCGCAGCTTCGACGCGAGCCCCGGCCGGATCAAACGCCTGGTGAACGGCGTCGCCGTTCCGTACGTGGTCTTCGAGGTCGCGTACACATTCTTCAAGCGGTGGGCGGGCGGCGACCCGTCGTATCCGATCAGTCTGCTGGACCCCTGGTATTTGACCTGGTTCCTGGCTGCGCTTGTCATCTGGCGGCTCACGACCCCGCTGTGGAAGGTCGTGCGCTGGCCGCTGCCGCTGGCGCTCGCCATCGCGGTGCTCGCGTCGGTCTCGCCCGACATCGGTGACGACCTCGACCTGCAGCGCGTCCTGCAATTCCTGCCCTTCTTCGTACTCGGTCTCTGCCTGCAGCCGGCCCACTTCCAGCTGGTACGCCGCCGCGAGGTCCGCCTGCTGGCCGTCCCCGTCTTCGCCGGCGCCCTGGCCGTCGCGTACTGGGCGGCCCCGCAGATGAACGCGGCCTGGTTCTACCGCCGCGACAGCGCCCAGGAACTGGCCGCGCCGGGCTGGACCGGCGCCGTCATGACGCTCGCCCTGTTCGGATGCTCGGTGATTCTGGTCGCCTGCTTCTTCGCCTGGGTACCCCGGCGCGAAGTGTGGTTCACCGCTCTCGGCGCCGGGACGCTGTACGGCTATCTGCTCCACGGCTTCCTCGCCAAGGGCTCCCGCTTCTGGCACTGGTACGACCAGGACTGGCTCCACCAGCCGTTCGGCCAGATCACCGCCACCCTCGTCGCCGCAACGGTCATCACCGCACTGTGCACCCCGCCCGTGCAGCGGATCTTCCGTCCCGCGATGGAACCCAAGATGGAGTGGGCCTTCAAACGGGACGCCACCGAGGTCCGGCGAACGAGGTGAGTGGTCCGGCGCGGCTACCGGTGGTCCACTTCGAACGCGTCACCGCGGACACACCGGCGGGCCGCCAGGCCGTCCTCGTACGAGAGCACCGAGAGCGAGTGGTGGGGCAGCTGGAGTACCAGGTCTGCCACCCGTGCCGGCTCGGCTACATAGACCGCATCTCCATCGTCGGCTGCCGGCAGGGGCACGGTCTGGGACGTGAAGCACTGCATACCGCCCTGGCGCCGTGCCCGGGCTATGCCTGGTCCACGTCCCGACAGTCCTCGGTGGGACGAAAGTTCTTCCTGGCCATGGCTGAGGAGACGGACATACCCTTCCCACCGCGTGCGGTGCGCTGCCCACACATGGTGTCCGCGACCTCACCAAGGGGCGGGACACGAACCAGCGACGGACAGTGACCGGGGAACATTGATCCGGCCACACCCGTTAACCCCGTCCGCGCGGTTTCAGGGGCATCAGCGTGCGCCTGGGAGCGGGCAACGGAGCACGGTCGTTGCACTTCACCTCGCCAGAGCGAGTGCCTTCATAAAGTCTGAACGAGCGTGGGGGTCAAGCTCGTTGGACCGCCCCACGATGTTCCACCACATCTCAGGGCTTCCTCCACTTCCACCGGGTCAAAGTCCAGAAGGCCCGCGGCGGCTTCCTCCGGCGTGAGCGGATCGTCCGGGCGCCGGTGAGCAAACTACCGCATTCCCGGACCTCCCGGCGCGGACGGCGCCGGCCTTCGCCGCCACGACGGAGCCGGGGATTGTCGATGAATTCCTTCGCGACTCCTGAACGCCTCGCGCTCGTACCGGCCCGGGTTCCGGCGGCCGTCGCCCACCTCGCGCGCACGCGACAGATCATGCACGTTCGAGGCGGCCGAAAATCGATTGATCACCCCGCATGGTGCGCCTTCCGCACGGAAGACGGTCATGCCCGAATCGGAATTGACCGGCCGACCGGACGGTCTGACTGCAACTTTGCACAACGCGCTTTATGCAGAGCTCGCTTGAGGGAATTCCGGCGGAGTTTCGGGCGAAGGTCGGCTCCGCATCCGAGTCAACCGGCCAGGAGCGGAGTGCGGTTCTCTGCCGGACCGAAATCGCGAGAGCATCTCTCCACACCCCTCGACTTTGCAGATTCGTTCGATATTAGCGAACGAGAGCGAGACGGAAATCGGCAATTATTAGGATCCCGTCATGAGGGGGTTGTGCCCAGGCTGGCGCAGATGGGTCAATAGACGTAGCTGAGCCGCACTGTAGGCCCACTCCCACGACTGGGCCGGCGGCGGTGCAGCACGTTCGAACGGCCAGGCCCCGCCGACGGCGGTGTCATTCCCCTTCCCCCAACCTACTCCTTGACGCCCCGCGTTCAGGGGCACGCATTCGAATCCGGTCGACAGCCGTCGGCTCCATGGAATTCGAGCGCATGCAGGGAGCACCCGGTTTCTCCTGTGTACCGCCAATTCCAGTGCGGTGCACGCGTTGCTGACGAGTAACGACACATGACCCACCGGGCAGAGCAACACCTCGTCCCAACCATCGGTTTGCCTTCTAGGAGGTCACCATGCCCATTTCTCCGAACCAGGGAACCACCGGCGGTGGCACAACCGTCACCATTACCGGGACCAACCTCGCCGGGGCCACTGCCGTGAAGTTCGGAAGCAAGCCGGCCGCAATCACCGCCAACACCCCGACTTCCGTGACCGTGACCTCCCCCTCGGGCAGCGGTACGGTCCCCGTCACGGTGACCACGGCCGCAGGCACGAGCAACCCGCTCAACTTCTACTACATCGGCGCGCCGTTCAAGGCTTCGCTGAGTGCTGCTTCCGGGCCCTCCGCCGGCGGCAACACCGTCACCATCAGCGGCACCGGTCTCGCAACCGCATCGTCCGTCGCCTTCGGAGGCAACAACGCAACCCCGACCATCACCTCCGACAGCCTGCTGAGCGTCACCGTTCCTGCCGGCACCAGCGGTTCGGTCGGCGTGAGCGTCACCACCGCGGGCGGTACGAACAACGGGTTCTCCTACACCTACGTGGATGTACCCGCGATCACCTCGCTGACGCCGACGTCAGGTTCGACTTCCGGCGGCACCGCGGTCACGATCACCGGAACCGACCTGTCGACCACCGAGTCGGTCACCTTCGACGGCGTAGCCGCGCCGTTCGTGGTGATCAACAGCACCACGGTGTCAGTGTTCACACCGCCCGGCAGCGCGGGCGCGGTCGATGTCGTCGTCAGCACAACCGGCGGGAGCGCCACCGCAGCCGCCGGGTTCACCTACGTGGCGGGCCCCGGTATCTGATCGACGCTCTCTTCCCGGCACATGCCGGGCGAGCAGGCGGCCCGGGCACCCCGGAAGGCGCCCGGGCCGTCACCGTGCCCCACCCCTATGGCCGTATCCGCCCACCGCTGCGAAGAGGCACCATGACGACACCTGCCCTGACGGGCCTTTCTCCCAATCAAGGACCCACCGCGGGCGGCACCACGGTGACACTCACCGGGACCAACCTCGGCGACGTGACAGCTGTCCGCTTCGGCACCACAGCAACCGCGTTCACGCTCGTGTCCTCCACACAGATCACCGCCACCGCCCCTCCCGGATCCGAGGGATCCGTCCAGGTCACCGTCATCAGCCCGGGCGGCACCAGCGGAGGGGTTGCCTACTACTACGTCGCGCTGCCGACCTTGACAGCTGTGTCTCCCGGTCAAGGACCCATGGCGGGCGGCACCGCTGTGACACTCACCGGAACCAACCTCAGCCAAGCGACGACAGTCCGCTTCGGCACCGCAACGGCTGCGTTCTCGGTCCTGTCCACCACGCAGATCAACTCCGTCACCCCATCGACCCCTGCCGGATTCCCGGGACCTGCTCAGGTCACCGTCACCAGCCCCGGCGGCACCAGCGGAGGCGTTGCCTACTACTACGTCGCGCTGCCGACCCTGACAGCCGTGTCTCCTGGTCAAGGACCCACCGCAGGCGGCACCGCTGTGACACTCACCGGAACCAACTTGCTCAACGCCACGACTGTCCGTTTCGGTGCCACGGCAGCAGCATTCTCGGTCGTGTCGGCCACGCAGATCACTGCCACCTCCCCTCCCGGATCCACGGGGTTCGCCCAGATCACGGTCATCACCCCAGGCGGCACCGGCGGAGGGGTGGCCTTCCAATACGTCGCGCTGCCCACCCTGACGGACCTGTCTCCCGATCAAGGACCACCCACGGGCGGCACCACGGTGACACTCACCGGAACCAACCTCGGCGACGTGACAGCTGTCCGCTTCGGTACCACAGCAGCTGCGTTCACGACCGTGTCCGCCACGCAGATCACCGCCACCGCCCCCACCGGATCGGCTGGAGCCGTCCAGGTCACCGTCACCAGCCCCGGCGGCACCAGCGCGGGACTGACCTACACCCGGATCGCGCTCCCCGGCATCTGAGCGGCCGCCGGCGTCTGCTGAGTCCCGGGACATGACCGCGAGGGGACGCGTCGACGACGGCGGCGTCAGAGCAGCGGTGGCCGGGTGGCCTCCCGGCTGCGTCCCCTCGCATACGGGCACACCGCGCTGCAGGTGCAGACGGACGAGGCTTTCGTGCTGGTGACTGAACATCGCGCCGGCCCGAGAGCCTCGTCCGTCAGGCACTACCGACCACCACCTGCTCGGTGGTGAACGTGAGGTTTCGGTGGCTCTCTCGTTTCCGAGCTCCGCGGGATGCTTCCACGAGGAACCAGAAGTCAGCCGCCGCGCTTCAGGCGTACGACGACGGGGGCGCCGAAGGGGTCGCCGGACTGGTTGACCTGGACGTGTCCGGCGCCCAGCCACTCGTCGGTGCCGGGCACCCGATGGATCTCCTTGAGCCACAGCGACTGGTTCGACCCCTTGCGGGCACCGGTCGTCAGGGGCAGGCGGTGGCGCTTGATCTTCACGCACCGGCCGTCATCGGTCAGGTACCAGTTGCCGTCGAGGAACAGGCCCTCGTCGTCCTGATCCACCGGGGTCCGCAGAGCGCACCCACCGGGTGCGGGCTCCTGTTCGACCCACTTGGAGCCGTCCCAGCGCAGCCGGATGAACTCGTCCGCGGGTTCGTTCTCGACCTCGCCGTGGTTGAAGGAGTTGTTGCCGTACGCGCGCACCTCACCGCTGTCCAGCGCGAAGACCTGGCCGAGCCCGGCGCTGGGCTCCGGCGGGATCGGCTCCTCGAAGCGGGCCTGCGGAGTCTCCACCGACTTCCAGGACGTGCCGTCCCAGTGCATCGAGACGGGCTGGCTGTACCGCTCGCCGTAACCCAGCTCGGTGCCCGGCCCGGTCGAGCGGCTGCCGACCGCCCAGACGTCGTCCGGTCCCACCACCGCGAGGTCGGAGGTGCCGTACGGCAGCCGGGTCGTGTTCCAACGGGTGCCGTCCCAGTGCACTGCGGTCTGCTCGCCGTTGAGGGCCCAGATGTCGTCCGGGCCCGCGGCCTCGAAGTCCCCGACATTGCCCGGCGGGGGGTTCGGCACCGCGGACCAGCGGGTGCCGTCCCACCTCGCCCAGGGGGTCACGCCGGCGCCCACTTCATAGGTCTGGGGCCGCAGCCACAGGACTTCCTCGCCGACCTCTTCGAGCACGGGCGGGTAGTCGGTGGTGCCGAGAGCTTCGGGAACGGGCTCGCGCTTCCACTGCGTACCGTCGTAGTGCAGCAAGTGAGCGTTGGCCTTGCCGTTGTTCTCGGTCCCGACCGCCCAGATGTCGTCCTCGGCCAGAACGGCGACATCGGTGAGGTCTCCGCTGAAGTCCGCGATGTGCTCGAACTCCCAAGTGAGGGAGCTCGCCGGGGCTTTTGGCGGGGCGTCCTTGCCGCCGGCGTCTGCCGTGTCGGCGGAGCCCGTGGTCCGGGAGCCCGTCAGCTCGTCGTCCGTGCCGCACCCCGCAGCCGTGAGCACAGTGGCCAGCACGGCGAAGGCCACTATGCCTCTCTGCGTGATTCCCGAAGCTCTGCGCATGATTGCACCCCCTTGTTGCTCCTCCTCGGAGCGGTTTTCAGCGAGCGGGCAGCGTACCCGTGGTCATAGTCGTAGCCCTTGACGGCATGCAGCTTCGTAGGCCGTCGGCGGCGTGACTCCGTGGACGAGCGGTTGCAGGCCGACGCCTGCCATAAGAACGACCCCTTCAGGGATCTGCCAGGCGTTCTTCAGGGTTCCCGGGGTCCTCCGGCGTGCGCCGCCACGGTTCGCGGCAGGGCCGTCGGTGAACCTCGGCCGGCCTTCGGACGGATTCGGTGGCCGTCACTGGCTGCTGAGGTACCTGCCGTATGCGAGCGCGCTCGACGGGGAGGGCAGACCCAGCTTGGCGGGTGTGAAGGCGGAGGAGCCGTTGACGCTCGCCCGGGGCAGCAGCCACACGCCGCCTGAGCCCGCGTTCTCACCCGGGGAGCCGACCGCCACGTCCGCCCTGCCGTCGTGGTTGTAGTCGCCGGTCGCGACGGCGGCACCAAAGGCGTCGGCGGTTTCCGCGACGCCCGGCACGCGCGGGGTGTCCTGCTGGAACCCGACGGAGTGGCCCTCGCCCCACGCGTCGACGAGGCCGGTCGGGCCGCCGAACAGAAGGGTTGCGGCGCCCGCGCCCGAGCGGGTGCCGATCGCCTCACCGGGGGCGCCGGCTATCAGGTCGTCCCGGCCGTCGTTGTTGATGTCGGCGACGGCGAGAGCGGCGCCGAAGCGGTCACCGGCCTCCGCGACGCCCGCCACGCCGACCGTGTCCTGGTTGAGGGTCTGCCGGCGGAACCCGAAGCTGCCGGGTGTGGCGTTGCCGTAGTGGACGTGGATGCCGCCGCCCTTGGCGATCTCCTCGGGGCCGCACGGGTCGTCCACGTTCTCGTCGGCGATCTCCCGGCACTCGCCGAGGGCCAGGTCGTCGTGGCCGTCGCCGTCGAAGTCGCCTGCGGCGAGGGCAGAGACTCCGGCGTTGTCGGTGTTCCAGGTGTTGGCCATGGACTGCTCGGTTGCGTCCCAGGCCCACAGGCGTACGTGCGACTGGGTGAACGGGGTGTTCGTCCAGTACCCGACGGCCAGGTCCGCTGTGCCGTCCTCGGTGAAGTCGCCGCTGGTGAGGATGGGGGCGCGGCCGCCCATCGGGGCGGTGAGGACGGTGGTGTAGATGCCGTCGGCGGTGCGCAGGACGACCTTGTCCTTGCCACCGATCACAATGTCCCTGCTGCCGTCGCCGGTCAGGTCGGCCGAGGCGACCGCCAGGCCGAAGGCCGCCGATGCGGACGGGCCGTTGAGGACCACGGAGCCCGGGCCCGGACCGCCCTTGGCGCCGCCCACCGCGGTGACCGAGCCGGCGTCCGTGCCGCGGCCGGTGACATCCTCGCCGGGGGCGCCGACGAGGAGTTCCGCGACGCCGTCCCCGCTGGTGTCAACCAGTGCCACGGAGGCGCCGAAGCGGTCGCCCGTCTCGGGGGTGCCGGGGACCTCGGCGGTGGCCTGGCTGATGCGGATGCTGCCGTGGGCGCCGATTCCCTTCGGGCCGCCCCAGACGATGTTGACGTAGCCGGCTCTCGCCTTGCCGCCGACCGCGCCGTCCGGTACTCCGACGGCGAGGTCGGCGTACCCGTCGGCGTTGAAGTCGCTGGCGGTCTGCGGGGGAGCGGCGGCCGAGGCCGGGAGGGTCAGCCCGGCGGTGGCCGCAGCGACGACGGTGGCTGCTGTGGCGTACGTCCGTATCCGTGTGCGCACGGGGGCTCCAAGAGTGTCCGAGGTGTGGAATTCACCTGTGGGACATCCGGAGGGCGCCGAGGGTTGTGCTGGTGCGGGACATTACGTGCCTGGCGCAGGTCGTGCTCGGGCGGTCGGCCGATGTCCGGGCCCCTGCCTCTCGGGCTTGACGAATCTGATTCCACAGAAGGATCAAGATGTTCAAGCGCCAGATGTTCGGCGCGCAGGCTATCGACGACTCCCCGAGCGGATTCTCCTCGCCCCGCAATCGATGCCCGTCAGTACCGGACTGGGTACGGACATTAGGATCGGGACGTGACGATCAAGTACGAGTGGCGGGGTGACTTCGACAACGCGTCTCTCAACGCGCTGCACGCCGACGGCTTCGGTACCCCGGTCGCTCAGACCGACTGGCGAGCACGACTTGAGGATCACAGCCTCGGCTGGGTCTGCGCGTGGGAAGACGGCGCTCTGAGCGGCTTCGTCAACGTTGTTTGGGACGGCGGAGCTCACGCCTTCATCCTGGATACGGTGGTCGCCCGGCATCGCCGGTCGCGAGGGATTGGCGCTGCGCTTGTCGCGGTTGCGGCCAAGGAAGCCCGTGCCGCGAAGTGCGAGTGGCTTCACGTCGACTTCGAAGAACATCTGCGTTCGTTCTATTTCGATGCCTGTGACTTCAGGGAGACGCCGGCTGGGCTGATCGCCCTCTGACGCCATGGGCCCCCTCCAGTGCCTGTCCGCATCGAGCCGGGCGTCAGCTTGGACTTGTCCGGGCGATCACAGTGGAGGTCGGTCGGGGCAGTCAGGCATCATGCCGTGGTGAGTATCGTGGTCAAGTTCTTCGTGGCACCGGATGACACGTCAGCGGCTCTGGCGCTTCACACCGGGCCGGTACGCGCATTCGAGTCCCACTCGTTCGGCAACTTCGATCCTGAGTTGGCCGTGGTCGAGTGGGAATGCCTCCTTGCCGACAGCAGCTTCGAGGAACTTGTCCAAGCCGGCGAGCCACGAATCGTTGCTGGTCAGGATGATGGTGGGTGCGTCGTGTTCGCGATCTCGCCTCGTCTGCTCACCGCCCTCGCCGGGGCCGAGCGGTCCCGGTTGCGTGAAGTCGCCGCATCGTGGGTCAAACAGCGTTCGGAGGACGGCGAGGTAATCGAGGCTGAGATCGCCGATGAGATCGTGAGTGAACTGGCTGCCCTCGTCAGGAGTGCCAGAAGCCAGAGCCAAGGCGTCTACTGCTGGGTCGCGTAGTGATCACGAGCGTCCGCGCTGACTCGTCGTTCGCCGCAATCCTGCACGCGCCTTCGGCGGCGGATGTAGCCCCCGGCCCTCGTCACTGTCCCACCCAGACGGTTGCCTGGGTCCATCGCACTGGTTGGTCACTCATACGTTCTATGTTCGACCATGAGGGCCTACGCTCGCCAGGGCTCGGCGTTTGAAGTGAGCTTCACGGTTGGCATTCTTGAGGATCTGGTCGGCAGTTTTGGTCCACACGAACGGATGTGCACGGTCGTGTCATCAGTGATCGCCAGTCGAGGTACGGGAGTTCGACCGGTGATCACTTCCGGCGGTGTCGATTTTGCGCCAAGGGCCTACGCGTCGGCCCCGTAGGTCCCGTACTCCGGAAGCCCCGTTGCTTCGAAGGTGTGCACCGAGAGGCCGCCCGGTGTCGCCTGATGGCTGACGAGCCGCAGCCCGGCCGGTGCTCCGCCGTCCGGGAACAGGCGTCGTCCTTGGCCCACCACGACCGGGGCGATGACGAGCCGCAATGTGTCGATCAGCCCGGCGGCCAGCAGGGACTGGGCCAGCTGAGCGCTGCCGTGGATCTGCAGTTCCCGGCCGGGCTGCCGCTTCAACTCGGCGACTTGGGCGGGGATGTCGCCGGACAGGATCGAGGTCGGGTTCCACTCGGCATTGGTCAAGCTGTGGGAGGCCACGTACTTCGGCAGGCCGTTCAAGATGCCGGCGAAGGGATGGTCGGTCATCTTCGGCCAGTCCCGCGCGAAGTTCTGGTAGGTACGGCGGCCGAACAGGAATGCGTCCGCCTCGCCGAGCCAGGTGCCGACGAGCCGGTCGAACTCCTCGTCCAGGTGCGGCACGAACCAGCCACCCCGCGTGAACCCGTCGCTGGTGTCCTCGTCCGGGGACCCCGGCCCCTGGGAGACACCGTCGAGCGTCAGGAACTCCTGCACAACCAGCTTCATCGCGCACCACTCTCTCTTCGACCTCGAGGCCGACTCAGCCGCTTCGGCGGGGGGAGACGCGACCGTCCCCACTTCTTGGACGCCGTGGCGCGCAGAAACTCATCGGTCCGAACGGTGATGTCCGTGCCGGCCTGCGCGAGTCCCCGCGGCTCCGTAAACAGACTTGCAGGTCGGATGGCCGGTGAGGAGCGCATATGGCCTGTCCTTCAGCCAGAAGAGGGATTCGGGCCCATGGACGCGGGTGCGTAGGAACGCCACGATCGTTGCTGCGCCCCGAGGGCTGGAGAAATGCAGCAGCGCGGATGTGACCCGCGTCCTGCGTCTTGTCATCTTGGCCCTTGACCTCGGCGCCCGTTCTGATGATCATCGGCTGCACCGGGCAGCTGCACGACCGTTTCCGCCGCATTGTCGGAGGCGTCCGAGGCCCCGCCGCGCCGGAAAGCAGCCTGCCGGGTCACGTGCAGCATCTCGCCGATGGCTGCCCAGCTCAGGCCTGCGGTTGCGGGCCTGGTGTACGAGGGCGCGCTGGATGTCGTTGACGACGATGCATGGTGGTTTCGGTCTGCCAGGATGTGCCGCATGGATGTACGGAGCAGGAACCATGTGACGGTGACCGGGCGGTCCGGGGCGCCGGTGGTGATGCTGGCGCACGGGTTCGGGTGCGACCAGAACATGTGGCGCCTGGTAGTGCCGGCACTCGAGCGCGATTTCACCGTGGTCCTCTTCGACCACGTGGGCGCGGGGCGTTCGGACCTGTCGGCGTGGAGCCAGGAGCGCTATGCGACGCTCGACGGGTACGTCGACGATGTGCTGGAGATTTGCCACGAGTTGGCGCTCGGCCCGGTGATCTTCGTGGGGCATTCGGTGAGCGCAATGATGGGCGTGCTGGCCGCCGCGCGAGAGCCGGAGACGTTCGCCGGGCTGGTGCTGCTCGCCCCGTCACCGTGCTTCATCGACGATCCGGCCACCGGCTACCGGGGCGGGTTCAGTGCCGCGGACATCAATGAGCTGCTGGAATCGCTGGAGGCGAACTATCTGGGATGGTCGGGTGCGATGGCGCCGGTCATCATGGGCAACCCGGACCGGCCGGAGCTGGGGGAGGAGCTGACCAACAGTTTCTGCCGTACCGATCCGGACATCGCACGCATCTTTGCGCGGGTGACGTTCCTGTCCGACAACCGTGCGGACCTTGCCCAGGTGGGTGTTCCCACACTGGTCGCTCAGTGCTCCAGTGACGCAATCGCGCCGCCGGAGGTGGGCGCGTTCGTCCACGCGCAGATACCCGGCAGTCGGCTCGTCACGTTGAACGCGACAGGGCACTGTCCCCAGCTTGCCGCGCCGGAGGAGACCGCTGCGGCGATCACCGCGTTCGTGGGAACCGTCAGATGATGGGCAAGGCCGGCGATGAGGAAGAGGGCCGGGGCCTGGAAGGGGACAGGAAGCCGGTTGGCGCGGAGGCGCAATTCTCCGCGCTGCTGGAGGACAGTGCCGAGGACCTGTACGAGCACGCCCCGTGCGGCTACCTGTCCACCCTGCTGGACGGCCAGATCGCCAAGGTCAACACCACATTGCTGGACTGGCTCGGCTACGAGCGCGGTGATCTGGTGGGTCGCAGGCACTTCTCCGACCTGCTGAGCGTCGGCGGGCGGCTCTATCACGAGACGCATTACGCGCCGCTGCTGCGCATGCAGGGTGAGATCAGCGGCATCGCCCTGGAGCTCAAGGCCGCCGACGGCTCCCGTCTTCCGGTCCTGGTCACCTCGACGGTGAAGACGGGCAGCGACGGGCAGCCGTTGCTGATCCGCACCACCGTCTTCGACGCCCGTGACCGCCGCGCCTACGAAACCGAGCTGCTGCGCGCCCGCCAGGAAGCCGAGCGGGAACGCGAACATCTCAAGCGCCTGAACGCCACCCTGCAGAAGACTCTGCTGCCGCCGGCCCTGGCGAACGTGCCTGGTTTGAACGTCGCCGCGCACTATCACATCGCTTCCGCCGATGAGGTCGGCGGCGACTTCTACGATCTCTTCCCGCTGGCCGCCGGCACCTGGGGGTTGTTCCTGGGGGACGTGTGCGGCAAAGGTGCCGCCGCCGCGGCCGTCACCTCCCTCGCCCGCTACACGCTGCGTGCCGCCGCCGTCTACGACCCGGACCCCGCAGCTGTGCTCGGCAACCTCAACACTGTCTTGAACCACGAGTACAGCGGGACCGACCCCCGGTTCTGCACCGTGATCTTCGGCCTGCTCACCCCCTACGGCGAGCAGGGCGGTTTCCGCGTCACCCTGGCCAGCGGCGGACATCCCTCCGCCCTGCTGATGCGTGCCGACGGAACCGCCGACTACCTGCCCACCCCCGGCGGCCAGCTCATCGGCGTCCTGCCCGACGCTCACATCGCCACCACCACCATCCGCCTGAACCCCGGCGACACCCTTCTGCTGCACACCGACGGCCTCACCGAAGCCCACACCGCGAGCACCGGAGCCACCGACCGCTACGGCGACGAAGCCCTCCTCGACTTCGCCCGCACCCTCGCACCCACCACCGCCACGGACACGATCGTCGCGATCCGCGACCTGCTCGACACCTTCGGCACCGGCGTGGACGACGACACCGCCGTCCTGGCCATCAACGTGCCCCGACCGACCAGTGAAGAGCAGCAGTGACCCAGCGACTGACCCTCCACACCCGCGCCACTCCCGCCGGACCTGTCATGGAACTGGTCGGGGAACTGGACCGACACACCGCCTCCGACGTCCGCACCGCGCTACTGGAGCTCGACCTGCGAGCGGGGCAACAGCTCGTCCTCGATCTCGGGCGCCTCACCTTCTGCGACTCCACCGGGATCACTGTCCTGCTGGCCGCCCGCAACCACGCCCTGGCCGCGAAGGCGGCCATCGTCCTGGCGGCGGTCCCCGACCGCGTCAGCCGCATCTTCCGCATCGTGGGCCTGGAACAGGTTTTCCCCACGCACACCACCGCCCAGGCCGCCGAAGCCGCCTGGCGGCCGACACCGAGCTGACTGACTCCGCGCACCCAACGGCCCCCTCCCAGCCCAGGAGCGACGAGACCCGCTGAGCAACGGCCCTACTTGCTGCGCGACGCCAAAGCCCGGTCCAAAGACTGCCTGAGGCCCCCTCAAAGTTGCTGGGGAAGCGCACATGCAGCTCGGGGAGGATGAAGGAACGGCGCCGTGAGCGTGGGGGTTCGGCCAGTCGAAGCCTGAGCTCGGAGATGCGGAGGCCACGCGGATGCAGGTCAGGTAGCGGGTCGGCGGCTCCGTCGTGCTGTGGTGATTCGCGTCAGGCCGCGGAGCGGGGAAGGTCAATTGAACGGCTTTCCTCTATGACTTGGTAGCCGGCGCTCGTGTACAGGTTCATTGCCACCTCGTTACCGCCCCACACGGTGAACATCAGCGCCGAGTCGCCGGCTGCGAGCGTTGCCCGTTCGCCGGCTGCCATCGCGGCCCGACCGTACCCTTTGCCGCGGTGCTGCTCCTGGATGTGCAGCGAGTAGCCGTAGGTGACCCCCGGGAGGTATCCGTGCTTCAACCAGCCGGTGCCGATCTGCTCGCCCGCCGCCTCGAGCATCAGGAACGTGTTGTCCGGCGTCGCCAGGCCCTCGGGAATCAGCTTCGCGAAGTCGCGGTCGGACTTGCGTACGGCCTCCTCGGGGCCAAGGGCACCCGCCCGGACGATGTCGCCGACGTAGGCGACCTTCTCGGAGGCGAGCCACTCGGGATATTCGGCCTGTGTCATCGGCCGTGCGGTGACGCCATCGAGTGATTCCGGCGGGGAACTGACGCGCCGCGCCCTGAGCTGGCCGAGGACGGAGTAACCGTCGAACAGCTCGCCGGCGGGCTCGGTGAGCCGTATGTCCACCCGGTGTGCGTCGCGCTCAGCGCACCATCCCTCGGCCCAGTCCCGGGCGTCCTGCTCGTGCCCCCGCCCGGTGTGGAGCGCGTCGACGCGGAGGTCGCCGATACGGCCCGCGAGCGCGCCGTTGTCGTCAGCCACGACCACGGCGACGTATCCCACTCGGGTCCCGGCATCCGCTATCTCAGCGACGGTCCAGTCGCCGACGCTGGCGCGTACCTCATCGAGCATGCGCTCCGCCGCGGCCGCACCGAGCCCGGCCGCCGTGTACGAGCCGCGTAGCCGCCGCTCGAAGTCCATCTGCCACTCAGTGCTGTTGCCGAGGATGCTGAATTCTGTCACCTGATCACACTAGCCACGTTGTCATGAACCTGTACGGGTGATCTCGCGTCGATACGCTTCCGGGACTTGCGTACTTCCCACAGTGCTACCCGCAACTGGCTGACCCTTGGCCTCGACCGTCGGCCGTTCGGATCCGTCGATATCAAGCCGGGTGGACCCAACGAGGCTCCTGACCGACCAAGATGAGCGCATGCCCAGCGAACCCCTGCAGATCCCGCTCGATCAACTCCGGCGTGCCTTCGAGCTGGCGCTGCGGCACATTGAAGCTTCAGCGGGCAGTACGGTGACACTCGAACACGACTACTTCTGGTCTGTTCCGGGAGATGAACTGTACGACGTCCACAACGAGCCGACAGCGATCACGATCGGGCGGCTCTCGGAGTCGTGGCAGCACCTTGAGGGCCTGCTCGCCCACGAGGACCGAGCCGTGGGCCACCACCTGGTCCGGCTTGCCGACGTCATCCGGGCGATCGGCCAGGACGCTGACTGCTAGCCACTACGACAACATGTGACTGAGCGCTTCATTTGGCATCTCTGATGCCTCGTAGAAGTGGTGAGACGCCCCGGCCGCTCTGTCTCACGGGACAGTCGCGTGGGATGTTCTGGCGGAAAATTCGAATGCTTCGGTGGGCAGGACCGCGTTATGGTCATCCGCATGAACGTCACCGGCCTCAACATCATCGCGACCGCGCGAGCGACCAGCTCGCCGGTTGCCGCCGCCTGACCTTCCCCTCCCCCCGGCGACCGGAAACGGTCCGTCGGTAGTGCCGTGGCGCCCCTGGCCCCGGCCGGACGACTGAACGGTCCCGTTCTCCGGTGCCTCCCCGCTGTGACGCGAAGGAGTCAACCCATGAAGACAGAACAGCTGGTCAGTAGGTTCATCGAGTACTTCGAAGAGCGCGCCCATCGCCGGATCGTCGGCTCGACGCTGCTGCCACCGCCCGGTGACCCCGTGCTGTTCACCACCTCCGGCATGCACCCGCTCACTCCATACCTGGAGGGCCGCTCCCATCCGCTGGGCAGGCGGCTGGTCAACGTGCAGCGGTGTCTGCGCACCACGGACCTGGAGGAGGTCGGCGACGCCACTCACCTGACAGTCTTCGAGATGCTCGGTACCTGGTCGCTGGGCGACTACGAAGGCCCGCTCAGTCTCGACTGGGGATACGGGTTGCTCACCGAGGGACTGGGTATCGATCCTGGCCTGCTGCATGCCACCGTCCATGCCGGTGACAGTCAGACCGGGCCCGACACCGCTTCCCTTCAGCTGTGGCAGGACCGCGGTGTCCCCGTTGAACTCACCGTGGAGGACAACTGGTGGTCCAACGGACCTGTCGGACCGTGTGGTCCTGACTCGGAGATCTTCCTGTGGAGCGGTGACTGCCCACCCCGGTCAACCCCCACCCGCGACGACCGCTGGGTGGAGGTGTGGAACCACGTGATGATGACCCACCGACGGCTCGACGACGGTTCCCTCGTACCTCTACCCCAGCGCAATGTCGACACCGGACTCGGCCTGGAGCGGCTGTCCTCACTGCTCCAGGGCAAGTCGTCCGTGTTCGAGTGCGACGTCTTCGACCCTTGGCGCCGCCTCGTGCCGCCCCTGTGGCCCCTGGAGGAGCCCTCACTTCGTCTGGTCTGCGACCACCTGCGCTCGGCCGTCGTGGTGCTCGGCGACGGCGTGCGCCCGGCCAACACCGGACGGGGCTACGTGCTGCGCCGCCTGGTACGGCGGGTGCTGACCGTGCTCTGGCGGGACGAGCCCTCACTTGGTGTCGAAGACCTGCCGGAAGAACTGGTCCAGCACACCCTGGACCACTTCCGGCAGGACATGCGCCCAGGCGACGTACTACGGATGTTGCTCGAGGAGGAGCGCCGGTTCCGTCGGCTCCTGGAGCGGGGTCGGCAAGTGCTCGCCCGACCCCGGTTCCAAGGCCGGCTGACCGAGGAGGACTTCCACTACCTCCACGACACCCATGGTCTGCCACGTGAGCTGGTCATGAGCCTGCGGCAGGAGTGAGGCCTGCGGGGGCGACGCGCCGCGTGGGCAACGACGACCGACGGCCGTGCCTTCGCAGCAGACGGCTCCGGCTGCAGCATTCCTCTGGAGGACCGAGGCCATCGCCGGTGGTGGCGCGTCGGTTGTCCCCGAGCTGGAGATGGAGCGGGCACTCGAGCGGCACGACCGCATGCGACCGATCAGAGTCCGTTGCTCCGTTCAGTCGGGGCAGCAGTTCAGTCGTTCCTTCGCTGGTCGGTCAGGCCGCCCGAACAAGGACCTCGCGGAGCTCCGGTGCGTCGATGACTGCTGCCGAACAGCGCGACAAGCGCGCGTGTCGGGTTGTGATCAATCTGCGGGGCTTCCCTTCGCGGCGGGAACTGATCCGGTGCATCGTTTTGCGTGATGAGGATCCAACTGGCAGATACAGATTCGGAATTGGCCAATCTGTATCTGCCGATCGGTGAGTCCGGCCCGTGCCCCGTACGGCTCCGACAGCAGTTCGAGGGCGTGATCCGGCGGGCCAGAGGGGCAGGGAGGACGGCGACGGCCGCCGTGGTGACGGGCGCGGATCTTCTGGGCCCCGCGGGTCACCAGAGGCCGTGGTGGACCAGGCCCAGAGCCAGGGCGGCCGCCGCGGTGGAGAGAAACACTATGCCGCCTACGATGTTGCGGGAGCCCACCCGCAGGTGGGCGATGATTGCGCCGATGAAGTACAGCACGAGGCCGGAGGCGGCGAGGGTCCCCAGGAACGGCACGGCGAGCCCGGCCAGCAGCCCCACGGTGCCCGCTGCCAGCAGCATGCCCAGCACCGGTACCCATTTGCGGGGGATGCCCTTCATGTCCGCCTGGGTCTTGGGGTATTCGTGGCCGATCAGGTAGGTGACGGCGGCGGCACCGTTGAAGACCGCGCCGAGGATGGTGACCGTGACGTAGGCGGCGAACACGATTTCTCCGTTTCTGTGGGGAATTGAGTTGCTGGGCACTCCGTCGTGGGATGCCGTTCTCCTGATGACGAGCCAGCGACTCGATTTGTGACATCGGTTGGCAGCCGGGCGTGCCAGTGGTCTCGAACGCCATCCAGGAAGGCGCGCAGGACCTCAGCGTGCTCCGTGCGGCGGCAGAGGATGCAGTCGACGGCACGCACGAGGATATGCGGTACTTCTTGGAGCAGGGTCAGTACGAGATAACCGCCCTGGCCTGCTGGAGGTGCGCGCGACAACCGGCGAAACCCGCCCGGGCCGGCGCGGGGAGAGATGTGGAAATGGAGACGCCGGCGGAAGAGGCTGTCACTGATGCGGTTCGCGGTGAGGGCAGCGGGACGATCCGTGTGTACGTAGCCGCCTGCGCGGAACTCATGCCGCCATTGTTCATGGGCCTTGCAGGGGCGGCGCGGCCGGACGGGAAGCCGACCTGGACTGCTACGCGGAGTCTGTACGCGACCTCTGGCATGCCGACCGTCCGCGTTTCCGCGCCCAGGAGCAGCGGATCCAGTCCCTCTCGGCGTCCGGTGACGACGCAGGGCCGTGGGAGTCGAGCGTCGAGGCGGGGCGGGAATGGTTCCGTGCCGTGTTGGGCCGTATCACGGGCTGACGGCAGATCACCCCGAAACTGACTGGTGCCTGCCGACCACGGTACGAGTGAGGTGAGCGCCGTACTTGACCACACGTGCCAAGTACGGTGCTCAGTCACATCCCCTGCGGCTGAGCACGCTGATTGGCCTTACGTTCCTGGGACGGGAGGGGCAAGCCGTTCGTGAGGTTGGGCCGCCAAGGGGCGCTGGGTGCGGCTTTCACCTTGCTGCCATCCGTGGCTGCCGTGGCTTGGCCGCTCGGCGCCCCACGAGGACGAGGCCGCCACATTGCTTACGAGCAGCAGCATGCTGTGGTCTGCACCTGGCGGGCAGACACTTGACGTGGCGGGACTGAGCGTCCGACCTGTTGGCAAGAAGTGCGGCTGGTTCGCGCGTGCTGGGCCATGCCGTGCACGGGGCCGGTCACGGCCCGGACAGGCCGAGCAGGTCTGCCGCATTGGTGTCGAGGATCATCGAGACCCCCTCCGGGGCGAGCCCTGAGTCAGCAATGTAGTCCACGGCCCGCAGGAAGACCTCTCCGTCCTCGTACGGAAAATCCGTTCCGAGTACGAGGCGGTCCGCCCCGAATGATGCCGCGGCGGCGACGAGCGCCGGCGAATGCACGTGGCTGACAGTGTCGAACCACAGGCGGCCGACGGCGACCGATGGCAGCTCGGGCGTCTCAGGGGACTCGAACGCCAGATGGTCGTCAAGCCGGCGCGGCAACAATGGCAGCGCCCCGCCCAGGTGCGAGGCCAGGATGCGCATCCGCAGATGGCGCACGGGGATGCCCGCGAGGATCAGGTGCATGACCGCCACCGTGTCCTCGACCGGTGCCCCGACCATCCATGTCATGCTGTGCCCGGTGATCAGCGGGCTGGCGGCCCCTTCGCCGGCCGGGTGGACATACAGGACGGCACCGCGCCGATCGAGCTCCTCGTAGAGAGGGGGGCGAAAGGCGGATCGGCGAGTGTGCGGCCGAGTACGGTCGTGGTCACGCCGATACCGACCGCACCGAGGTCGTCCAGGGCGTGGACGACCTCGCGCAGGCGCCATGACTGGCCACGGCGCCCAAGCCTTGAGCAATCGGATACGGCTGAGCACGCCGCTTGAGCAGCGTGACAGGCGAAGCGCTGGTCGTTCGCTCCGTGATTCCGAGGGCGGCAGGGCCACGGTGTCGGCGCCCTCGCCGGAGCCGAACGAACCCGCCCGCCGGTGTTCCGTTCTCCCGGCCCCGGTCCGCCGCGGATATGCCGGGGTGGGCCAGGAAATCCCTGGCCCACCCCGGCCTTGCGCTTCAGGGGCTCGTGTCAGAGGCGAGGGGCGTCGTAATATTCACCGACCGCTTCGTGATAGCCCGGGTCGCCGAGGTGCTTGTCCTTGTCGAACTCGGGTGAGTCCTTGATCTCGGCCTTGGTGCGCGAGACATGGATCTTCTTCTCCGAGGCGTCGATGAGGGTGATGGTTCCGGCAGGCAGCAGTACGTGCTTACCGAAGATCCAGACGCCGGTGTCGACCACGATGCAGGAGGAGCCAACCTCATCGGAGTGCTTGTCGACCTTGCCGATGCTTCCGTCGGTCGCCTCGACCTTGTAACCGGTCAAGTTCGTGCCGGCGGTGTAGCCCGTGGTCGGCCGGTATCCCCAGATGTCGCTCATGCGTAGCTCCTTCATTGCGTGCAGGTTGAGAGAAATCTGTATTTCGCCGTCGATCAGACGCGGCGTTACCCTCTCGAACATTCGCGTGCCCACCCTCGGAGATCTCACACGGTCGGATCCACCCGCCCACAGGAATCCCTTGCCGTGGCGGCAGCTGACCAATCCTTCGTCGCTGGTCAGCGCCTCGCGAACCGTCGGTGCGGGTCCCAGGAATTGGTTGGGGACGCTGGGGCGGCGGTATGCGAGTCGGGGGTTGCGTACTGCTTCTGTGCTCAGTCACAACAAGTGGCTACCTGCGCCGAAGCGGGATCCGCTGCACGGTCCCGGACAAGGCCGATCACGTCCGGTTCCACGCCGGTGCAGATGGTGCTGAACCAACGCGGCCCCACGTCTACTGACGGCTCGCTGTCTCCTGCCGCCGCAACCGGTGAAACCTGTCCTGGGCCGGGCGCGTCACAAGGCAAGACAGCCTGCCACACTGTTCTTTCCAGAGGTCGAAATGCGTATAACGGCATCGCGCTCCGTCAACCTGCTTGCTGTGGCGGCCTTGTTCGCCGTATCTCTGGGGGCTGTCTCCGGTTGCGGTAGCGAGAAGGAAGCCGACAGCCGCGCGGATGTGGCGACAGACCGTGCCCGGCAGGTCGCCGCAGCCTGGGACGGTTCAACCGCAGCTGCCGCGTGGCGTGCTGGCTACTACCCCATGGGGGAGACGGTGCAGCTGCCGCGGGGCGGCCTGCGCAGCCAGGCCGATAAGCAGGCCTACGAAGACCAAAGTTTTGTTCTGCGAGGCAAGTTGCCCGACACCTGGCCGACGGACGGCCAGGTGACTTGGGCCGGGAGTGGATCGGTCACACGGTCGCTGGTGGGGGCGGATGGGTCGTACAAGACCCTGGCTGGTGCCCGCGTCAACGGAAAATCACACCTGACTGTGACCGGGGCGAAGCTGGGTGAGATGAGCGTGGCCACCAGCCGTGGGCCGGCGACGGTCCCAGCCTGGTTCTTCACCTTGGATGGCTATGCCTCCCCCCTCAAGCGGGCCGCTGCCGTCCCGTCGAAACTTCCCCGGCCGCCGATCAGGCCGGCTCGTGGCACCTCCGGTCATCCGGTCAACCGGCTGGTCCAGATTGCCGCAGACGGGCGATCGGTGACCGTGGTCGCCCTGCATGGTGTTTGCGACGACGGCCCCGTGGTGGATGTGCTGGAGACACGCGGCAGCGTGGTGCTGTCTGCCTCTGTCAAGTACCTGAAGGACGACGGCGACTGCACCAAGCAGGCGAGGATGCAGCAGGTAACGGTGAAGCTGGAACGCCCCGTGGGCGACCGCGTTCTGCTCGACGCGCCCACCGGCCAGCCGATCCGCTACAAGGGACCGCACGGGACCTCGGCGACGTGGAGCTGACTTTGTCCACTCCTGTTCCCCTCCCTCGCCGACTGGCTTGACGAACACCACCGCTGCTGGCCGGCCGCGATCAACCCTCGCCCTTCGAGGAGTTCAAGCAGCGGCTGCGGGTTGTCTCGAGCAGTGGCGCGGGCTGGCCGTGCGAATCGACAAGCTCGCCATCGCCTACCAGGCCGCGCTCCACGTCGCAGCCGTCCTTGGCTTGCCTGTCGCGGGGAGCCTCCAGGCTCCTTCCCGGGACGCCGGGTCGGGCCCCTCGCAGGATGATCTTTCCGTCCTGCGAGGGGCCCGACCACGTTCGCGGCTCCTTCGGGTCACTGGGCGGTTCTTTTTGAGGCGCTTTCGATCAGGTGGGTGACGGCACCGGGGTTGGTGAGCTGAGCGCCGTGAGGCGCGTCGATCTCCACCGTGTGTGCGTGAGCGCGGTCGGCCATGAAGCGTTCTGCGGCGGTCGGGATGGCGTGGTCGTTCTTGGCGACGAGGTACCAGGACGGGATGGTCTTCCAGGCCGGCGCGCCGGAGGGCTCGCCCAGGGCCTGGGCGGCGATCGGTCGCTGCGTGGCGGCGAGTGCGGCGGCGTCACGCGTCGTGCCATGGTCGCTCAGGAAGACATCGCTGAACTTGTTGGGCTTCAGGTAGAGGTCGACACCGGGCGAGCCGTCGGTCTGGGCGAAGGGAACGGAGCTGAGGGCGGTGGGGACAGGGGCAGCGGGGTCGTCCGTGAGATGGCTACCGGGGAACCTCGCGCTCAGGGCGCCGATGCTCTCGCCCTGGTCGGGGGCGAAGGCGGCGATGTAGACCAGGGACTTGACGTTGGGGTTGTCGGTGGCTGCGTTGGTGATGACCGCCCCGCCATAGGAGTGGCCGACCAGGATGATGGGGCCGCTGATGCTCTTGAGGTAGGCGGCGAGGTAGGAGGAGTCGGCGGACAGGCTGCGCAGCGGGTTCGCCGGGGCCACGACCGGATAGCCGTCCTTCTGCAAGCGCTTGACCACGCTGCTCCAGCCAGAGGCGTCCGCCCAGGCACCGTGCACCAGCACCACGGTCGGCTTGGGCGCGTCCGAGGCCACGGGGACGGCGGAAGCGGTGGGGAGGAATACTGCGGTCAACCCGAGGCCGGCGGCGGTGAGTGCGGCAGCGATCAGCAAGCGGGGGCGGGACATCGGAAACTCCAGGGGGTGAGGTCGGCGCTGGGCGCCGGAAGGGGGCAGAGGGGGTGTGTCAGGTGTGGGCCTGACGGCGGTCGGCGGCCCAGGAGAGTGCGTAGTCGGCGACCTCCTCCCAGCCGTCCTGCCCCACGGTGTAGTGGGAGCGGCCGGAGAACTCCCGGTAATCGGTGATGGCAGTGGACCTGCGGTAGAGGCGGGCATTCGCCTTGTTCACCTTGGGCGGGACGATGTGGTCGGCTCCTCCGGCGATGAACAACAGCGGCGCGCGGTTGTTGTTGCGGAAGTCGACTCGGCTGATCGCGCGGGGGTTGAAGTTGGCGAAGGCGCCCTGGAAGAGCACACGTGCCGAACCCGGAATGTGGTGCCGGTCGTACACCGCCTGTGATGCGGCGCTGTCCAGGGTGTTGGTGAAGGCATAGTGGAACTGGCGCGGGGTCAGCCCCACCGCCTTGTTCTTGTTGGCGGGGTTACGCAGCAGCGGCCAGGCAGATCTCAGCGTGGACAGCGGCAGCGGCAGCACGCCCTTGACCGGGGCGGAATCGATGGCCACGCCCGCGCAACCCAGTCCCCGGTCGAGCAGTATCTGCACGATCGCGCCGCCGAAGGAATGGCCCATGAGGATCGGGGGCTCGTCCAGGCGGCGGATGAACCGCTCGTAGTGTTCGACGATCTCGCCCAGCCCGACACCCGCAATCGTGGACGGGTCTTGCCGGAGCTCTTCGACGTCGCCTCCCACTCCTGGCCAGCCCGGGGCGAACACATGGTGGCCCGAGGCGGTATAGCGGTCGATCCACTGCTCCCAACTGCGCGGAGTCATCCACAAACCGTGGATGAGGACAACGGTGCCAGTCTGCGGCTTGGCTGGAGGGGTCACGGTTCCTCATACGAGATAGAACGTTCTGTCTCTCTGGACGCTAAGGGAGCCTCGCTCAGTCTGTCAACAGGGAGAAGGAACGTTCTATCTCATGGATGAATGTCACGTGCCGGCGCTCGGGTCGTGCCCGCCGGGGGCGTGAACCGAGGGCGCGCAGACGCGACGACGACTACGAAGCGTCGATCCGCGTGCAGGTCAGCCGGCGGCGGTCATCAGAGCCTCGGTGCCGCGGGCCAGCGTGTGACGGGCCGCCTCGGGGTTGCCGAGGTAGCCGGCGACCATGGCGCCGTCGCGCAGGGCGACCATGACGTCGGCTGCCTGCTCGGGCTCCGGATGACCGTCGGCCCCGAAAGCCTCGACGAGGGCCTGGCGGAACCACGCCCGATGAGTAAGGACGGCCTGATGGACCGGGCTGTCCGGGTCGGGGTACTCCGCGGCCGCGTTGATGAAGGGGCAGCCGCGGAACCCCGGGCTGCACACTTCCTGGCCGATCCCGTCCACGAGCAGCATGAGGAGATCGCGGGGCTCGGCGGCCTGCCGGGCGCCAGCTGCGAGGCTTGCCCGGATGGTCTCGTCCCTGGCGGACAGGTACGCGGTGACCAGGTCTTCCTTGCCCGGGAAATGGCGGTAGAACGTAGCACGGGTGACCTGCGCCTCCGCGATCACCCGGTCGACACCCACCGCGCGGATGCCTTCGCTGTAGAACAGCCGCTCTGCGGTGGCCAGGAGGCGATCACGCGCCTCGGACGGCCGTGCAGGCCCATTCATGGCAGATCGCGTCGCAGACATGCCTCAAGCATATAGAACGGTTCGTCCACCACCTGAGGCGTTGGCGCAGATGGTTCATGCGCGGCAATGCGGCGACGGCGGCCCTCACGATCCGAGGCGCAAGAACCCGCAGGGTCGCGCCCACCACGAGGGCGGAGCGCCGTGGCGACCAGATCGCCGAGCCTGCTTCGCCAGTCGAGGGCGTGAGCTGCCCCCGGTTCGCCCGATCCCTGTCAGGTGGTCTTGATCTGGCCTCCATCAATGACGAATTCGGCACCGGTGATGTTGCCGGCACGCGGAGAGGCCAGGAAGACAACAAGGTCGGCCACCTCCTGGGGTTCGGTGATCCGTCCGGTGGAGATGCCCATCTGCTGGGGCACGACCTCGTCCAAGGCCTCCTTCGCCGTCCCGCCCGTGCCGGCCGCGACGGTATCGGCGAAGGCGCCGGGGGCTGTCCAGAACGGGGTACGTACGGGGCCGGGGGCGACGGCGTTGACGCGGACACCGCGAGGGGCGAACTCCTCCGACAAAGCCTTGGTGAGATTGCTCAGGGCGGCTTTGGCTGCCGAGTAGTCCACCACCATGGGGAAGGGCAGTCGGGCGTTGATGGAGCTGATGTTGACGATCGCCCCTTCGCCGTGGGCCAGCAAGTGCGGCAACGACGCGCGGCTGGCGCGCACCGCACTCAAGAACGTCATATTGAGCGCACGTTCCCATGCTGCGTCGTCGACATCGAGAAAGCTTGAGCGTGGGCTGGTGGCGCCAACGTTGTTGACCAGCACGTCGATCCTGCCGTGCCGGGCGGCCGCCTCCTGGATCAGCGCGTCCGCAGCATCGGCATCGGCCAGATCGACCGGATGAAAGGCGACGTCGAACCGCTCGCGCAAGGCAGCCAGTTCAGGTGTTTCCGTGCGGCTGCCAACAACGACGCGCGCACCCTCACGGCCGAATGCCTCGGCGACGGCCAGGCCGATGCCCTTGCTGCCTCCAGTGACGACGGCGACCTTTTCCGTGAGGTTCAGCTCCACCGGATTCTCCTCCGCGGCATACATCAGCACGACAAAGCAACCCAAACCGGGTGCTTTGAGTGAGTATCGGGCCTAGGTTCGGCGCAGTTGCCCATCGCCACGCGGCGGCCGCTGAGGACTGCTGCGCATCAGCGCCCGAGCCAGGGACTTCCCGTGCCGAGCACCTGGCCCGGCACGCCGCCGACCCCAGGCGGCCGAGCGCGGCGAGACCGAGATGCGCTTCGGGTTCAGGACGCTGGACCCGGCGGGTTCGAGACCGCCGGCGGCAACCGACAGCACCCTGGACTGGACCGCATCGTGCGTGACACCGCCTGGCTGGCCCGACTCGCAGCCGAGGCCGAGCGGGCCGACCACGTCGTCGCCGCAGTCAGCGTTTGACCAGGCAGAAGGGATGCCCAGCCGGATCAGTGAGGACCCGCGCCTTGGCCTCATCATGAGGCTGGTGATCCGGCTTGCCCGCGCCCAGCTCCAGCAGTTCGGCCTCGGCCTCGTCCAGGTCGTCCCCGACGTTGAAGCAGATGTGAAGTTGCTGGGGAACAGTTTGGTCGGGCCAGCTCGGAGCTCGGTAGTCGTCGACCCTTTGAAAGCCGAGGAGAAGTCCGTCCTCACGGTTGAGACCGGCGAAGTCGGCGTCGGACTTCGGGTGAGGTTCGAGGCCGGTGGCCTGCTGATAGAACGCCGCCAGAGCCAGCGGATCAGGGCAATCCAGTGTTATTGCGCCCAACTTCATCTGCAGAGGCATGGCTTCTCCGGACCGTCGGTGGATGTTGTCGATGCGCACACCCTAGAGGCGCTCTTCCGCCTGCCGTCCTGCAGACTGTGGGCGACCGCAGCGGTCCTCCTCGAGGACCCAAAGCACGCTTTCTCAACGCGACACCATCTGCTGGATCGCGGAGGCACATCACTCGGGGTGGTTCCGCCGGAACGAGACACGACCTGTGAGGGACACAGTGTCTGCGGAGCACCAGCGGCCACATTGCCGGGTCGTGCTCCAGCCCCGCACATCGGGCGGCCGAATGATGGGCTTTCAGCCAGGCCGTTTGGAGGGCAAGTACCGCGAACGCGATGGCGTGTGCACGGCAGAACCCTGCTCCGAACTCACCGGGACTGCAGGCCGGTCGGCCCTCTTCATGCGAGTGTGTTTTCGAAGCCCTGGCGGTCTAAGCTCGGCTGATGACCTTGGAATGGGAACAGGTAGTTGTTCACTCGGTAGATCCGGTGACCTTGGGGCAGTGGTGGGCCGAGGCTCTTGGGTGGGTCGTGGTCCACTCCTCTGATGAGGAGTTCGAGATCCGCCCGGAACCGAATCGCCTGCCGGGGCTGGACTTCGTCCGGCTTGATGAGAGCAAGAAGGTCAAGAGCCGACTGCATCTCGATTTCAGGCCTGATGACCAGGACGCCGAGGTGGCTCGTCTGGTGGCTCATGGCGCACAGCGTGTTGATATTGGCCAGGGTGATCAATCGTGGGTTGTATTGGCCGACCCCGAAGGTAACGAGTTCTGTGTCCTTGGCCAACGGCGTCAGTAACTGAGCGTTCGGTCCGTTTCGCTCTGAGCTCCGTAGTCACCTTGGTAGTCGAAGTTCGTCGAGCTTGGTCGCGCCGCGGTGACCAGAACGAGTCGTCTGAGCCGGAAGGTGATGGCTCGTCTCATGTCATGGTGCGGGGCCCGCAGACCTGGTGAGCGTGGTCGTGCGCTCTCTGCCGCCGCAGCCTGCTCGTTGTGCTCGCGCAGCACCACGGTCGCGGGTGAGATGACTCGTCGGCTTGATCATGGCGTGGGGCCCGGAGTGAATCGCGGGCCCCACGGTCACTCCGCGCCCCGCTCCAGTTGGTCACTGCGCCCTTCAGTCGGCCACCTCGAACGGGGACAGCGGGACAGAGCGCGCGAAGTGGCTGTGGCCGCGTTTTCGTGCGTCGGTCACAGGCTCGTGACGAGGTCGTCGAGCGGGGCGGGGACCTGTCCGAGGTCGAGGGACTCCACCAGGAGACGGCCATAGCGGATCTTGCGGCCCTTCTTCGTGCCGAGGAAGCGCCGCAACTGCTGCAGCCGGGGCCGACCGTGCTGTGCAGGCTGGCGCAGGAAGGTCTGCCAGGCCCGCAGGTCGCCCTCGGCCCGGATGATCTCCTCGACCCGCGCCGTGCCCAGCGCGCGGATGAGTTCCTCCTCCAGGTCCGCCACGCACACGAAGAAACCCCGGTGCGGCGCCCGGGCCCGCTTCAGGCCGCGGTCGTAGAAACGTTGCTCGCCCTCGTCGCACAGTCCCCTCAGACGCAGGCCAAGACCGGGTGGCCCGAGAAGACCGGCGTAGCGGCCGATACTCATTGCCCCGCCCATCGGCACGACACACACCCCCTCGGCGGTCAGGTCCCGGCCACGCCGTGCGGCCAGCGCCTCGACGGCCGCGAGGTCGCTCGGTCCTTCCAGCAGCACCGCCGTCCGCAGCCCCAGTTGCACAGCCAGGTCACTCGCCGGTTCGCCGGCGCCGCCGACCGCCCAGCGGCTGACCGCGTCCCGAAATGCCTGCATGTCCGCCATGGAGCGAGTCTGCACTTCCACCGACCGGCACGACACTGAATATTCGACTGGGGGGCGGGACAGGTCGGTAGGTCTCGGGTATTCGCGTGCGCGTCGAGCGGTTCTGCCGCATCATCCGTGGGTGATCGTTATGCAGCCCGTCCTTGAGGTTTGTGCTCCTGAGGCTTTCGATCTGTGGCCGGTTGCCGAGGTCGAGCCTTACGGTTTCCTTCCACTCGGCGGAGCGCTGGTCCCGACCGAGGTCGGCGCCGCTGTGATGGCCATTGCTGCCTGCAATGACATCGATCCCGATGACGACCGCCCGCCGCGCCCAGCCGACCCGCTGGATGGCTTCCTGCACGGCCTGCTCACCATGGACTCGCTCTTCGCGTCGGGCGGACTGCAGGTCACCGACACGGTCACTGGCGCCACCCTGGTGCCGGGCTGCTGCAACGGGCTGGAGGAGTGGCGCGACTGGCTGGAGGTTGTCGACGGTGATGGCTGGGCCGGCTTCGGGCACGATCCCTCACCGATCGCCGAACGTATCGGCGACATCGTCCGTCTGACCGCCGACGCCGAAGCAGACGAGAGCCTACTGATCGAGTTGCCCGTCGCCGAGCTCCGCCGGCTGCTTGAAGGCGCGGAACGTGATCTGACCGACTTCCTTCACCTTGCCGCGGCCTGGACTGTCAGGTACTTGCCTGATCGGGCGCTAGACGTTTCCAGCGCGCTTGCCCGAACCTTGGACTTGTCCATCTCAATGGTTTGTATCGAGCCGTAGGTGGTCGGGGGGCGGGCAGGGGAGCAGGCTGGAGGTACCGATGGCCCGGGCGGCCGGGCCGGGAAGCGAGGCTCCCGATGAGTAGGCTCGAAGAACAGGTCAACGTCGATGTGCCGGCGCAGGAGGTCTGGGCGCAGCTGCACCGCATCGATGAATATCCGATGTTCATGGAGGGTGTGAAGAGTGCCGCTGCGCAGGGCGGCAGCCGAGCCCATCTCGACGTCCGGATCGGGGAAGACGAGCGGGCTTTCGAGACTCGTATCGCCGATCGCGGCAAGGGTCAGGTGATGGACTGGACGGTGGACAGCCCGGAGCTGAAACTCGCCTTCGCCGTGAACCCGCTGGACGACAAGCACACCCAGCTGCAAGTCCGGCTGGAGTATGACCCGGACACCGTGCGGGCGACCTTCGGCGGCCCGAAGGGATTTGCCCAGGTCCATGCGATCGAGGAGACAGTCCGGACCGACCTGGAGAAGTTCAAGGACCTGCTGGAGCGCCAGCACTGATCCCGACGTGCTGGTCGTGCGCGGGTAGGGACCTGGCAGCGTCCGGCACGGCCGTCAAGGGCAGGTTGCCGAGGAGCACGCCCGCGTCTTGCGGGTGCGTGGTGCGGTAGGCCGGGGCCCTGCTTCGCCGGCAGGGTGACACGAGCGGTGAACGGCCGGCGTTGCCTGTCACGGCCGCGCCGGGCTGCCGGACGCAGACGATCTATGGTCGACGTTCGGCGCACCGACGTCCTGGTCCACGGCGACAAGGGACTCCGAGTCGGAAGCGAGATCCAGCTCTCCTACGAGACCGGGCCTTCCGTTTCCAAACGGACCGACGTCGTCCGCGCCGACGGGCTCAGCCTGCTTTGGACGACCGACGACATGCCCGGCGGCATCCGTTCGGGGCTCCAGCGCCACCAGGAAGGCCCGGACATCGACCCGGCGACCCGGGAGACCTTCGACGCGTACCCCTGGCGCAGCCCTGAGCCGGGGCAGCCACGTCGGTGCTGCTGGCCACGTCACCGCTGGTGGAGGGGGTTGGCGTTACTTCGAGAACTGCAACGAAGCTCTTCCGTATGACTCCGCAACCGTCGCGCCAGCGTGGAGGCGTCCGGCGTAGCGCCCCACGCACTGGACCCCGAGGCCGCCGAGCGCCTGCGGGACGTGTCCCGTCGGATGCCCGCCCGATAGGTAGACGACGGGACGCCGCCGGTCGAGCGGGGATGGACGACGGCCAGATGGTACGCGCGGTCGTGTTCGACTACGAGGCGAGAGCAGGTGGTGGGCGGCCCTGCTGAGGGGGCACCTTCCAGGTCGCGCGGGCTGCAGCAGGGGTTCGACGGGCTTCTGCTGATCCGCGGCACCCACGTCATGCTATCTGGCGTATTGTCCGGTTATGTGTGGCGTGTGGTGGAGTTGGTGCGGTGCCCACCTGCCGAAATCGAGTCCTGGCCGTCATCACTGCGGGGCGGTGCATCGGCAGGAGGCGGGGCGTGCCCGACGCCGGTGGCGAGTGGGGGTGCCGGCCATGGCTGCAGCAGGAGCGGATCTACAGGGGCAGGCTGTGACGCGGAGTGCGGGGGAGGGGCTCGACCGGGGAGGGGCTTCGTCTTGTTGCAGCGCCTCGGTGGCGGAGGTCCCGGAGCTGTCCGAGCAGCTGATGCGTCTCGCGGTGGTGGCTGACCGGTGGGCCGGGGCGAGGTGGGCGCAGATCGGGGCGGGACATGGCATCAGTGCCGAGGCGGCGCGTAGGCGGTCTGGGCGTCGTGCCCGGGCAATGGCGACGGTGCGCGGCAGGGGGTGGTGAGCGCGGTGCACAGGGACGATGCGCGGCCTGTGGCGAGCGCCGGACCTCTCACCGGGCTCTTTGGCCGTCTGGTGCGGGAGACCGACGCGTCGGTGGGCATGCTCTACGTCCTGCCGCCGGGGGAACGGGGCCTTCAGCTCGCGGCGCTGTCCGGCTTGTCCCGCCGGATTGCCGCTCCCTGGGTGCGGGTGGGGATGGACGATCCGGCGCCGGTGGCGGAGGCCGTACGCGAACGGCGTCTGGTGTGGGTGAACAGCTCGACAGAGCTGGCCCGGCGCTTTCCCCGGATCGGGCTCGTGGCGCCGTACGACATCCTCCTGGCGGCCGCGCCCCTCACACGGGAGGCCTCCGTGTGGGGCGCTGTCTGCCTGGTATGGCCGGTCTGGCATCCGCCGCAGCTGGATGCCGGTGAGCGCGAGACGATCACTGATTTCTGCCGCCGGGCGGGCAGGCTGCTGGACCAGGCGGCCGGCCGCGGTCACCCGTTGTTGTCCGGTGCCGAGCCGCTGGTGCTGACGCCGGCCCGCTTGCGCACCCCGGATCCGGCCGAAGCGATGGCCGCGTACGACTTCGCCGAACGTCTCCCGACCGGATGCTGCTCGCTGGACCTGGACGGCAAGATCACCTTCCTCAACAGTGCCGCTGCCGACCTCCTGGGTGCCGGGACCGCCGACTTGCTGGGTTCCCGCCCTTGGGAGCGGCTGCGGTGGCTGGGCGATCCCATCTTCGAGGACCGCTACCGGACCGCGGTGATCAGCCGAAGGCCCACCACGTTCACCGCGTTGCGGCCACCGGACCGATGGCTGTCTTTCCAGCTGCAGCCCGGAGCCACTGGGATCAGTGTCCGGATCACACCAGCCGCAGATGCGGAGGCCAAACACGCCAGGGCGGAACCGGGACCTGCGCCGGGCCCGATGGGGGCATCGACTCTTTACCACCTGATGCATCTGGCGGCGTCCTTGACCGAGGCCGTAGGGGTCCAAGATGTCGTTGACCAGGTCGCCGACCAACTCGTCCCTGCCTTCGAAGCCCGGGGGCTGGCCTTGATGACGGCCGAGGACGGCCGTCTGCACATCGTTGGACACCGCGGGTACAGTGCCGAGTTCATGGCTCGCCTCGATGGTCAGCCTGTGACGTCTCGTACCCCGGCCGCGCGGGCCCTGACCACGGCGACTGCGAGCTTCTTCACCAGCTTCACCGATTTCCAGCGCGCCTACCCCGATGCTCCCCGCTACGGCGACCGGGACGCCTGGGCCTTCCTCCCCCTGATTGCCTCCGGCAGGCCGGTCGGGCTGCTGGTCCTGTCCTACGACCGCCCTCGTTCGTTCCCTCTGGCTGAACGTACGGTCCTCACCTCGCTGGCCGGACTCATCGCACAAGCCCTGGACCGCGCCCGCCTCTACGACGCCAAGCACCAGCTCGCCCGTGCGCTGCAGACCGGTCTGCTTCCTCAGGAACTGCCCCGAGTCCCCGGCCTTGACGTCGCCGTTCGCTACCTGCCCGCCGGTCACGGCGCGGACATCGGCGGCGACTTCTACGACGTCATCCGCTGCGGTCCCGCATGTGCCGCTGTCGCCATCGGCGACGTCCAGGGCCATAACGTCCAGGCCGCGGCTCTCATGGGACAAGTCCGCACTGTCGTCCACGCCCACGCCACCACCCACACCTCCCCCAGCAAGGTCCTTGCTCGCATCAACCGCCTCTTGGCAGACCTCAACCCGGACCTCTTCACCAGCTGCCTGTACGCCCATCTCGACCTGGCCCGCCACAGCGCCTGCCTGGTCACTGCCGGACACCCCCCACCTCTGCTCCGCCACCCGGACAGACACACCGAGATCCTGCGCATGCCTCCTGGGCTCCTGCTCGGCGTCACCTCAGACGGAGACTTCCCGGTTACCGAGATCCCCCTGCCGCCGGGAACCGTCCTGGTCCTGTACACCGACGGACTCGTCGAAGCCCCCGGATACGACATCGACCACATCACCGCCGACCTCGCGTGCCACCTCGACGAAGCCGACGACCAGAGCGCGGACGACCTCGCCGACGCCCTGCTGGACCTCGCCATGCAGACCGTCCCCGGCACCGACGACATCGCCCTTCTTCTGATCCGCGTCACGCAGTGACAGGCGGAGCTGCACCCAGCCACCGATTCGGGCCGAGCTTCTCGGGGAGATCCCGCCAGGTCGAGCAGGTGCGGTATGTCAATGCGATGGTTTCAAGAGTCCGTTGCTGTCGGACCACCGTCGCCCACGAACCTGATGGCCGGCATCGACGGATCGATCCGGTTAACCATCGCATCAGTGATCAGCAGCTGCGAACCAGTTCGTAAACTCCCGCCTCACCTGCGCCGATTCGGGATACGATCCCGATCTCGAATGAATCCCGGGGGGGACCATGACCACCGTAGTGCCGCCACCACCGCTGGAATGCCCGGCGTACTTGCCATGCCGCCCGCGCCTGCAGCACTGCCCGCCAAGCGGCAGGCGGACCCCGCAAACGCAGGTCTCGTAGGCCTGGTCGTAGGGGGCAGGCAGCGTCGGGGCTGCCTGGGCCAACACGGCCGGTACTGGCGACGACCAACCGGCCACGTTCTCACTCAAAGGCGCATTCGCCCTCGCTGACGGAGTCGTTCGCACCGACGACACCGGCTGCCAAGGAACCCGCAGCTACGACGACAGCGCCGAGGGAACCTGCGTCACCGTCTACGACGCCGCTGGGGGAGTAGCGACCACCGGCAACCTTGGCTCCTCCAAGTATGCGGAGGGGTGCTGCATCTTCAAGGTCGGCAAGGTCGGCGTCGACGACGTCCCGAGGGGCGAGAAGTTCTATCAGGTCGAGGTGCCGCACCGGGGGAAGGCCCAGCTCGGCGGTATGGAAGCCGAGGACGGCAAGCTCGCCACCACGCTCGCCCAGACCTCACCGCACGACTGGGTCCCGGACCTCATGGCCCGGGACCCAACTGCGGCCGCCGCCAACTGCCGCGCTGCCGCTGACGAGAGGATGACCCCATGAGTAGGCACACCGAGCCCTGCGGCGAGAGCGGTTGCATCTGCTACTGCTTGAGAGCCGCCCACTCGTGCGGCTGCGACTGCGGCCACGGTGGCGAGTGCGACTGCCTCGACTGCCTCGAAGAGGACGAGTAACCCATCACCGCACGGCAGGGCTCCGCACCTCGTGGTCCGGGGCTTCGCCGTTGCGCTGTGGCGCGTGCTCGCTAGTCGCCCGGGTCGGGCTCCTTCTGCCCCGCCTTCTTCGCGCAGTCCGGGCACAGAGACGCGCTCCATGTACCTGTATGGCGCGCACCGCACTTGGTGCATTTCAACTCCTGCGACCTGCCCATAGCCCCTCCGAAGCAGAACCTGTTACTGCAACCGGCACGCCACCGACGACTACCCCGGGGACCGCTCCAAGATCTCACCGATCTCCTGAAGGAACTCTCGCCAGGGCTCGGCCTCCGAGTCGCCCCCGTTTTGGAACGCGCCCGCCCAACCCTGCATGACCCACATCCGGAAGTCGTCCCAGATGTGCCCGTTCCCGGGCGGCAGGAGAATGGACGCCTCCAGGAGGCGGTTGTAGATGTCCGACCTCACTTCGACGAACGGGCGGCCCCCGTCAATGGCGCGCTGGTAGCTGCCGATCTCCTCGAACAGCACCTTCAGCCGGTCCATGTACGTCACAAAATCCCCCTGCCCTTGTGTGCGCCTGATTACCGTATGGGGCTGGGGTGGTTCACGGCAGATGCCCGCAAAGAGGGATTTGGTCTGATCGGTATGGAATCCGCTACGTCGATCCGGGGCGTCCGTTAGACGGGGGTACGTACTCGGTGGCGGAATTGGTCGCGTTCGCACTCGTACTCAGAGTGAGAACACGATGGTGGCACACCGCTTTCGGGTCGGCGTCAAGTTCCTGACGGACCTGTGCTACCTGCCTGACTGGACATCTCCGACAGTGGACGAGGAGATGGGATCGCGGTGTGCGAAATACCCTGGCGGGATGCCGGGATGGTGTTCGCTGCGCGCCTCGGGGACGGCGGGTGCGGGACCAAGGGTGATCCGGGAGACGATGCGGTAGCGGTCGCCGCGGTAGAGCGAGTGGACGTATTCGACGGGGCGCCCTCTGGTGTCGGTGGTGAGCCGTTCGAAGAGCAGCGCGGGGGAGAGTTCGGGCACACCGAGCAGAGCGGCCTCCGCCTGCGTGACGACCGTGGGCTCGATGGCTTGGACCGCCTCATGGACATGCACCTGGTGATGATCCCTCAGGTGCTCGTAGAGGTCGCCGGCCTCCAGCTCCTGCTCCGACAGATCGGGTACGAGCTCTGCCGGGATGTGCAGATGCTCGATGGCAATGGGAGTGCCGTCGACCAGCCGAAGCCGTGCGATGTAGACGATCGAGGCCGCGGGGGACAGCTGCAGTTTGCGGCCGACGCGGGCGCCGGCCTGCACGGTCGCGAACTCGAGGAGCCGACTCGACCAGCTGCCACCGGCCAGAGGTGCGCTGAGTGAATGCTGCCCGGAGACCAGCTCCTGGGTGATCTTCTGGGGAGCGACGAACATGCCGCGGCCGTGCTCGCGTACGAGCAGGCCGGTGGCCACCAGTTCGTCGGCTGCCGCCCGCAGGGTGGGCCGGGAGACGCCGAGCTCGGCGCTGAGTGCGCGCTCCGAGGGGATGGCGTCGCCGGGCCTGCGGGCCTCGATCAGCTCCAGGATGTGGTCGCGCACCCGCTCCCGCTTGAGCAGAGTCTCCGGCGCCTTGTTGTCCATGTGTTGCCCTTTCTGGTCTGCCCCAGAGTTAACCAGTTGGCCGCGACAGGTTGCAATCGGTCTGCTGGTCAAACTGATCCGGAGTCCAGGGTCGGGGTGGCTGGTCCCACATTTCTGTCACAGGGCACCAACGGTGCTCTCTGCACGGGTACTTGACGACATCTGTGGTCTATGCCAACTTCATCCACCATCGATAGGTGAGTTGTCCAGTTGACCACTAGTGGTCAACTGGTTGGAGCCCCGTCCCTCAGAGGTGAACAGTGAAGTTCCGATTGCTTGCCGGCCTTTCCGTGCTCGTGTTGACAGCCGGGCTCAGCGCGTGCAGCTCTTCCGATTCCGCGGGCGGTCCTCAGAAGCTCACCGTGTGGATCATGAAGGACAGTGTCACGGACGACTACCTCAAGCGGTTCAAGGCGGACTTCGAGAAGACCCACAAGGACGCCACCCTGGACATCCAGATCCAGGAGTGGGACGGCATCGGGCAGAAGGTGACCGCCGCACTGGCCAGCAACGACGCCCCGGATGTCATCGAGGTGGGCAACACCCAGGTCGCGCAATACGCCGCCAGCGGAGGTGTCAAGGACTTCACGGACAAGACCTCCGACCTCAAGGGCGACGACTGGCTGCCGGGCCTTGCCGAGCCGGGCAGGATCGACGGCAAGCAGTACGGCATCCCTTGGTACGCGGCCAACCGCGTCGTGATCTACAACAAGGACCTGTTCGAGAAGGCCGGCGTGGACGCGAGCGCCATCAAGACCCGGGAGCAGTGGATCACGGCGACCAAGAAGCTCAACAAGGGAGGAAATCAAGGGATTTACCTGCCCGGCCAGAACTGGTACCTGCTGTCGGGGTTCATCTGGGACGAGGGCGGCGACCTCGCCACCGAATCCGGCGGCACGTGGAAGGGTGCGCTCGACACCCCTGAAGCGGTCAAGGCAATGGAGTACTACAAGCAGCTCCAGGCACTGGGAAAGGGGCCCAAGGACGCTGACGAGGCCAAGCCGCTGCAGCACGACGTCTTCGCCAAGGGCATGGTCGCCCAGGAGATCTCCGTACCCGGTGGCGCCAAGATCATTGAGCAGGCCAATCCCGAGCTGACAGGGAAGATCGGGTTCTTCCCGATCCCCGGCAAGACGGCCGACAAGCCGGGCTCGGTCGTCCTCGGCGGCTCCGACCTGATCGTGCCCGTGGCCTCCGCCCACCAGGAGGCCGCGTACGAGGTGATCAAGGCGCTGGCGGGCGACAAATGGCAGACCGAGATAGCCAAGACTATGAGCTATGTGCCCAACAGGACCTCGCTCGCCGAAGTCCTCAGCAGCGATGAGGGTGCTTCCGTGATGGCCGCAGCCGCCCCACAGGGTCATGCAACGCCCAACTCGCCCAACTGGGCCGCAGTCGAGGCCAACAACCCGATCAAGGCGTACCAGACGGCTGTGCTGACAGGGAGCGACCTGGCGACCGCCGCGAAGAAGGCATCGGACTCCATCACCAAGACCCTGAACACCAAGTCCTGAACCCGTCTCCGAGGAAGGAGGAGGCCGTGACCGCAGCCACGCGGACCGGAACAGAACCCGACACCCCGCTACCGGAGAAGGCGCGGCCTCCCGGGAAGACGCGCACCGCGAGGCGACGCGCCCCAGGTCGGCCGGCCAACGCGGGCCTCTGGCCCTATCTGCTCGTCGCACCCACCGTCGTCGGCGCCGCCTATCTACTCGTGTATCCACTGATCCGCAATGTGGTCATCTCCTTCCAGCACTTCGGAATGGGCGAACTCATCCGCGGCGGCCCCGGCTTCGCAGGATGGGAGAACTACCGGGAGATCCTCAGCGGGGACGAGTTCTGGGCGGTGGTGCGCCGCACTTTCCTGTGGACGGCTGTCAACGTCGTACTGATCATGGTCCTGTCCACCCTGGTCGCATTGATGCTGCAGCGCCTGGGCACGCGTATGCGGACCGTCGTGATGAGCGGTCTGGTGCTGGCCTGGGCCACCCCGCAGATCGCCGCGACCACTGTCTTTCAGTGGCTGTTCCAGTCCCAGCTGGGGGTCGTCAACTGGCTGCTCGTCCGGCTCGGGTTCGACTCCTTCGAGGGCTACACCTGGTTCGCCCACGGGCCGGCCACTTTCACCATCCTGGTGATCCTCGTCGTCTGGCAGTCGGTGCCGTTCGCCGCGATCACCCTGCACTCGGCCTTGACGACCGTCCCCGCCGAGGTTTTCGAGTCGGCCCGGATGGACGGCGCGAGCGCCGCCCGCATGTTCCGCTCCATCACCCTGCCGATGCTCCGCCCGATCTTCGGGCTCGTCCTGTGCCTCGAAGTCATCTGGGTCTTCCGATGCTTCGCCCAGATCTGGGCCATCAGCCAGGGCGGCCCCGACACCGCCACCACCACCCTGCCGATCTACGCCTTCCAGGTCGCCCAGTCCCTGCACCGCTACGACCTGGCCGGCGCTGCCTCCACCATCACAGTGCTTCTGCTCGTCGCCGTACTCATCGCCTACTTCCGCCAGATGTTCAAGCAGGAGGCTGAACTGTGAGCCTCACAGTGATACGTGCACGCAGCGTCCGGAGCGGATTCCTCCGAAGGCTCCCGCTCAACGCCACGGCCCTCGGTGTGTTCGCGCTCTCCATCTTCCCCGTGTACTGGATGGCGCTCACTGCCTTCAAGCCCACGAAGGACATCACCGCCGACACACCGATCTTCCTGCCCACTCACCTCACCTTCGACCACTTCACCAAGGCCGTGCAGGCGGACGGCTTCTGGATGTTCTGGCGCAACAGTCTCACCGTCACGCTCGGCGGAGTGCTGCTCGCCCTCGTCGTGGCCCTCGGTGCGGCCTTCGCCGTGGCACGGATGACGTGGCGGGGACGGCGCAGCTTCATCCTCATGGTGTTCATCGCCCAAGTGGCCCCCTGGGAAGCCATGTTGATTCCGATGTACATCATCGCCCGCGACACCGGCATGCTCGACAAGCTGTCGATGCTCACCCTGATCTACTTCATGACCACGCTGCCCTTCACCGTCGTGACGCTGCGGAGCTTCCTCACCGCCATCCCCGTCGAACTGGAGGAGGCGGCACAGGTCGATGGCTGCACCCGCGCCCAGGCCTTTCGCCGCGTCACCTTCCCGCTCCTCGCTCCCGGCCTGCTCGCCACCTCGCTCTTCGGATTCATTACTGCCTGGAACGAATTCGCCTTCGCCAACATGCTGATCATCAAAAACCAGGACGACCGCACCCTGCCCGTCTGGCTGTCCTCGTTCTCGAATGTCTTCGGCACGGACTGGGGCGCCACCATGGCGGCCGCCACGCTCTTCGCGCTCCCTGTCCTCATTCTCTTCCTGGTCCTCCAGCGACGCGTTTCGACCGGGATGACCGGCGGCGCAGTCAAGGGCTGATCTGGACCGCACTCTTGGCCCGCGAGGACCGCACCCTGCCAGCACCGGAGGCCGACCCATGCCCGCGCACCTCGACTTCCCGCTCATTCCCCGCCCCAGCAAGCTCTCTGTCAGGGCGGGCCGATTCACCCTCGACGCGGACACGTCCATACGGGCTGCCCCGGGCACCGAGGGCGCCGCAGAGCTCCTGCGCTCCCTTCTCGCCCCGGCCACCGGGCTGCCGCTGGCGCCCTCCCCGAACGGGCGGCTCGGCCTCCTTCTCGACCCGCAGCTGGGCGACCTAGGAGATGAGGCCTACGGGCTCAGCATCGGACCGAACGCCCTGCTCCTGCGAGCCGCACACGAATCCGGACTCCTGCACGGCATCCAGACCATCCGTCAACTGCTACCATCCGAAGCCCTGCTGGACACCCCGCAGCGCCGCAGTTCCTGGCAGCTGCCCTGCGTAGAGATCACCGATGCCCCACGCCACCTCTGGCGTGGAGCGATGCTCGATGTGGCCCGCCACTTCCAGCCGGTCTCCTTCGTACGCCGCTACGTGGACCTGCTGGCCTTCCACAAGCTCAACGTCCTGCAGTTGCACCTCACCGACGACCAGGGCTGGCGAATGCCGGTCTCCGCCTACCCCGAACTCACCGAGATCGGTGGTCACCGGGCCCAGTCGATGGTCGGCCCCTCGGGCAGCGGGGTGTACGACGGGACGCCGCACGGCGGCAGTTACACCCGCCGGGAGCTCAGCGAACTCGTCGCGTATGCCGCCTCGCGGGGCGTCACGATCGTGCCCGAGATCGGGATGCCCGGACATGCCCGGGCGGCCATCGCCGCCTATCCCGAGCTGGGCAACTGTCCCGAACGGCGCCTGGGCGTATGGACCGAATGGGGCGTGTGCGACACCACCCTCGGCGTCCACGACCTGGTCCTGGACTTCTGCCGCACCGTCCTCGAAGAGGTCATGGACGTCTTCCCCGCATCACATATCCATGTCGGCGGCGACGAGTGCCCCACCGTCGAGTGGGCGGCCTCCGCGGACGCACACCGCAGGGTCGAGGACGAGGGACTGGCGGGCCCCGAGGCACTGCACGGCTGGTTCATGGGCCGCATCGGGAAATTCCTTACGGGCCACGGCCGGCGTCCCGTGGGCTGGGCCGAGACCGGCACCGAACTGCCGCCCGACTTCACCGTGACGACCTGGCGCGACCCGTCCCACGGTCTTGCCGCGGCTCGGCGCGGCCAGCAGGTCGTGATGGCCCACTACCGCTCCACCTACCTCGATTACGCCCAGTCCGACGACCTGTCCGAACCACCCGCCCAGCCCGGCGCCGTGGTCGACCTGAAGTCCGTGCACACCTACCGCCCCGCCCCGGCCGACTGGGAGGACGAGGCCGCAGCACAGGTGCTCGGTACGCAAGCCCAGCTGTGGACCGAGTTCGCCACCACCCCCGCCCACCTCGAATACCTCAGCTTCCCCCGGCTGTGCGCCCTGGCCGACCGCGCCTGGTCGGACGAGCCCGGCTGGGCGGACTTCCTCGCCCGGATGCGGCTGCACGAAAGGCGCCTGGACGTGCTCGGCGTCCGGTACCGCCCCCTGTAGGTCCCGCGCGAGCCCCCCCCGCACCCCCCATAAAGGAGAACACCGTAGTGACAACAACAGCGAAGAGCCGGATGCACACCGTCGCGGCAGCCGCCGCGGCGTTAGGTCTCGGCTGCGCAGGACTGCTCGCGCTGCCGTCCACTGCCAGCGCAGCAGGAGCTCTCACGGTCCAGTACAAGACCGGCGCATCGGGCGCCACGGCTGACCAGAGCGAGCCCTGGCTGAAGGTCATCAACTCCGGCAACAGTTCCCTGCAGCTCAGCCAGGTCAAGGTCCGCTACTACTTCAAGGCGGACTCGGCGGACGCCACGTACAGGTTCGCATGTTCCTGGGCGGTCAAGGGCTGTGCCAACGTCACAGGAACCTTCGGAACCCTCGCCCATCCGACCGCCACCGCCGATCGCTACCTCGAGGTCGGCTTCACCTCGGGGGCAGGATCCCTCGCGCCGGGCGCCGACAGCGGAGACCTGCAGCTGCGCTTCTACCAGTCCAACTGGCAGAGTGTGAAGCAGAGCGACGACTATTCCTTCGGAGCCGCACAGAACTCGTACGGAAACTGGAACAAGGTCACCGCCCAGGTCGGTTCCAGTCTCGAGTGGGGCACCCCTCCCGAAGGCAACGACCCCGGCGGTCCGACCGACCCGCCCACCGACCCGCCGGGCGACGGTGCCACGCTCTTCGACGACTTCAACTACGCCAGCCACAGCGACACAAAGCTCTCGGAGCACGGCTGGAACGTACGCTCCAACTCGGGCGGCCCCGGCGTCCCCGGCGCGACATGGTCGCCGCAGAACGTCACCTTCTCCACCGAGAGCGGCAATTCCCTCATGAACCTGGAGACCTCGTCGTCCGGGACCGGCGAGTCCACCAAGCAGACCGAAGTCCTCACCAAGTCGATGAAGTTCAAGAACGGCACCTACGCGGCCCGGGTGAAGTTCAGCGACGTGCCGAAGTCGGGACCCGACGGCGACCACCTCGTCCAGACCTTCTTCACCATCAACGACCTCAAGGCGCCGATGGCCGACGACTACTCGGAGTACGACTTCGAGTATCTGCCCAACGGCGGTTGGGGTGAGACGGGCAATATCCTCTACACAACATCCTGGGAGACGTACAACCCTGATCCCTGGCAAGCCGTCAACCAGCACACGGAATCGCGTCAGAGCTTCACCGGCTGGCACGACCTGGTGCTGACCATCGACAACAGCACCATCAAGTACTACATCGACGGGCAGCTCTTCGGCACGCACGACGCCGCGTATCTCCCCGAGCGTGGCATGTCGATCAACTTCAACCAGTGGCTGATCGACCTCAACGGCCAGACCAGCACCACCGCGCGCGCGTACGACGAGGGTGTCGACTACGTCCTGCACGTCCAGGACCAGGTCCTCACTCCTGCCCAGGTGGCCGCCAGGATCAACACCTACCGGCAGGCAGGTACCACCTTCGAGGACACCGTTCCGGCGAGCTGACCGGTGCAGGAGCGGGCGTACAGAACGGGCGCCCGCTCCTGCAGCCACGTCAGCAGTCCGGGCAGAGCAATATCCGTGACTCCACCACCGTCGCGGACGACGACTGGACAATCGTCACCACGTACCTTCTACCTGGTGGCCGCAAACCGCGTAAACCTCACAGGTCGGGAAACTGGGTAACCCAGGGTCACGGAGGCAGCGATGAGTTTTCCCGGCCCGGCAAGTCTCACCACCGTTGTCAACAACACAGGAGGAGCACGTGGCTCAGCTACTGAGAGTCCAGAACTTCAACGTCTCGAGTGACGGGATCGGTGCCGGTGAGGACCAGTCCCTCGAGAGGCCGTTCGGTCATGTCGAGCCCGAGAAACTGTTCGCCTGGGCCGGTGCCACGGCGAGCTGGCCCATGCGCACCGACCCCGGGGGGAGCCGGGGCCTGGACGACTACCTCACGCGGGATTACGCGCGCAACATCGGTGCCGAGATCATGGGCCGCAACAAGTTCGGGCCCCAGCGCGGGCCCTGGCACGACCATGAGTGGCAGGGCTGGTGGGGTGACGAGCCCCCGTTCCGTACCCCGGTATTCGTCCTGACCCACCACAAGCGTCCTTCGTTCACGCTTTCCGACACCACGTTCCACTTTGTCGACGGCGACCCTGCCATGGTCCTCGAGCAGGCCCGGGAGGCGGCGCAGGGCAAGGACGTCAGACTCGGCGGCGGGGCCACCACCATCAGAGAGTTTCTCGACGCCGACCTCGTCGACACCATGCATGTGGCGGTCTCGCCGGTGAAGCTCGGGTCCGGAGTACGACTCTGGGAGTCCCCCGATGAGCTGCTCGACCGGTTCCACCTGGAGGTCGTTCCCAGCCCGAGCGGGGTGAAGCACCACCTGTTCTGGCGAAAGTGACCGGTCCTCAGGGCCGGCCCCGGCCGGCTGTTTTGCCTCCCGGGGCTGCCCTGAGGCGGGCGGTCGAGTCGCGCCACGGGCGGTCGGCCGGGCGCCTTCGACGCCAGGGCGGTAATAGAAGCTCTCGATGTTGAAGTGCGAGTGGAAGGCGATCCACCGGTCGGTCTCCACCCTGGCCCGGTTGTCCCGGCAGCTGGGTCGGTGGCACGAACGCTTCCACCGGGGCCTTGCCCGAGGCCGCGAGGATCTCCGGCTTCCGGTCGGAGACGTAGCGCCGCACCGTCTGGCAGGACACATCGGCTGCGTGCTCCATGACGAGCCGGTGGAAAAAGAGCGGCGGCGCCGAGCGGACACCGGGCATTCCGGCCGCCTTGCCAGTCGGCCGTGTCAGACGTTGCTCGCTGATCTGGCCTGATCGATCGACCGGACAGCATCTGGTCGGGCGTGCCAGAGACGAGCCGCATATTGAGGCGGTCCGCGCCCCCGCGCTGCCGCCTTGGCAGGGCTCCGGGGCTGTGAAACGCTCGTTTTATGGCATATCTGTCCCGCGTCTGCACATCGATCTCGAACGGGTGAGCCCGGCTGCTTGCGGGAGTCCCCCGGACCCAGGCTCCCGTTCGGGAGTAAGGAACAGCCATGACGACCGAGCACGCTCACGACCGCGACGACCCCAGTGACCCGACCTTGTACCGCACTCCGGCGGACGCCGTGGCCGCGCCCCCGGAGAAGCTCGCCTATGTCGTCGGTTTCGACCCGACCGCCCAGCGCGCGGACGCGCTGTTCACCGTCGGCACCGACCCCGAGTCCCCCGCATACGGCCGCGTGACCTCCCACGCCGACCTGCCCGGCCTGGGCAACGAACTGCACCACTTCGGCTGGAACGCCTGCTCGAGCGCGCTGGCGCATGCCGGTCATCATCACGCTGCGCGGCGCTACCTCATCGTCCCGGGGCTGCGCTCCTCCCGGCTGCACGTCTTCGACACCAGCCCCGATCCCGCCCGCCCGCGCCTGGTCAAAGTGGTCGAGCCCGAGGAATTGGCAGCCAAGGCCGGATACTCGCGTCCGCACACACTTCACTGCGGCCCTGACGGAGTGTTCCTGTCCTGCCTGGGCGGCGCGGACGGTGCGGACGGGCCTGGCGGCGTCGCGCTGCTGGACCACGAAAGCTTCGAAGTGCTGCGAGCCTGGGAGAGCGACCGCGGACCGCAGTGGTTCGCCTATGACGTCTGGTGGCATCTGCGCGAGAACATCGCCGTGACCAGCGAGTGGGGGACCCCCTCGATGATCGAGGACGGCCTTGTCCCCGAACTGCTGCTGGGTCGCCAGTACGGCCACTCGCTGCACTTCTGGGAGCTGGACTCCGGTCGGCACCTGCAGCGTGTCGATCTGGGGGATGAGAACCAGATGGTGCTGGAGCTGCGTCCTGCGCACGACCCCGAGGCAGCGTGGGGGTTCGCAAACACCGTGGTCAACGTGGAGGACCTGTCGGCATCGGTGTGGCTGTGGAACCGGGCGGGCGAGGACTTCGTGGTCCGCAAGGTGATCACCATCCCTGCCGAGCAGGCGCAGACGGAGGACCTGCCCCCGGCGCTGCAGCCGTTCGGCGCCGTGCCTCCATTGATCACCGACATTGACCTGTCGGTGGACGACCAGTGGCTGTACGTATCCGCTTGGGGAACCGGGGAGCTCCTCCAGTACGACGTGAGCGACCCGTTCCATCCGAGGCAGACCGCGTCCGTGCGTCTCGGCGGCATCGTCGGCCGCCAGCCGCATCCCGCCGAGCCGGACATTCCGCTGACCGGCGGAGCACAGATGGTCGAGCTCAGCCGCGACGGGCGGCGTGTGTACCTGACGAACTCCTTGTACTCCGCCTGGGACGCGCAGTTCTATCCCGCGGGCATCGACCCGTGGATGGTCAAACTCGATGCCGACACCTCGCACGGCGGGCTCTCCGTCGACAGCCGATTCTTCCCGCACGGCCCGGACTTCCTGGGCTTGCGCGTGCACCAGACGCGCCTGCAAGGCGGCGACGCCTCCTCGGATTCGTACTGCTACCGCCGCTGACCGCTTGCGCTCCGTGAGCGCCCGATCATGGAACCTGCGCAGTGACGAGTCCTGTTGCCCCAGGGGCTTGATCGGGATTTGAGTGCTCGTCAGAAGTGGCTCCAGGACCTGTCATGTAGTGGGAGCATCAGTGTGCTTCCGACAGTCACTGATCCTCGGCTCTGCGCGGCCGTCGTGGACCGGCTCACCTTCGGCGGCAACATCATTGAGACCGACAGCGGTTCCTACCGCCTCGCCCACACCAGAGCCCGCCGGCAGGTCGCCGCCGGCGCTTGATCACACCTGCTCTGCTGGGACGCGCATCAGGCGGCGGCCCGGCGCCGGAGATATGAGACTTGACTCTCACAATGTGTGAGAGGAAACTCTCACGTTATGGATTCTGGTAATCGGCTGGGCGATATCGAGATCACTGATCCGCAGGCGATGCGGGCGCTGGCGCACCCGGTGCGGCTGGCGATCCTCGAACGACTACGGCAGCGCGGGCCGGCGACGGCGACGCAACTCGCGCCTGATGTGGGAGCAACCCCGTCAGTGACCAGCTGGCATCTGCGGCATCTGGCGGGCTTCGGCCTGGTCCGCGATGCCGAGCCCGGCCCGGATCGTCGCCAGCGGCGGTGGGAGGCGGTGGCGCGCGGCTTCCGGTTCGAGGTTCCGGAGGACCCGGACGATGAGGAGGGCAGGTCGGCCGCGCGGGTCCTGTCCCGGGAGATGTTCCTGCGCTCCGCAGACCTGCCGAACCGGTGGGCTGCCGAGGTCGAACCCAAGCTCGAACCGGCGTGGGGGCGGCTTGCGGGTCTGGCCAACACCCGCGTCGTCGTCTCCGCCGACGAACTCGCCGCCATCGAGGACGCGATCGAACGCATCCTCGCGCCCTACGTGACGCGTGATCCGGCCGCGCGTCCGGCCGACGGCCGTGGCGTCCGGCTGCTGCGTTACACCCTGCCCGAGGCCGCCGAGGACCAGACCGGCGGGACGTCATGAGCGCTGCAGACCAGGCCATACCCATATCGCTGTGGCGTGACCAGCGGTTCCGTCGTTTCTGGGCCGGCCAGTCGATCTCGCAGTTCGGCGACCGGATCACCGAACTGGCCCTGCCACTGATCGCGGTGGGGGCGCTGCACGCTTCGGCCAATCAGGTGGCATGGCTGACCGCGCTCATCTGGACCCCGAACCTGCTCGCGATCGTCCTCGGTGCCTGGGTCGACCACCGCATCCACAAGCGGCGCCTGATGGTTCTCGCCGACCTGGTGCGCGCCGCAGTACTGCTCTCCCTCCCCGCTGCCTATCTGCTGGGGGCGGTGACGCTGAGTCAGTTGTATGCCGTGGCGTTACTGACCGGCGCCGCAGGGGTGCTGTTCAACACCGCCTATCCGCCGTTCTTCGCCCACCTGGTGCCCCGGTCGTCCTACGTCGACGCGAACAGCAAGCTCAGTGCCAGCCGGTCCGCGTCCTACGTCGCCGGCCCGGCGATCGGTGGTGCCCTGGTCCAGGCGTTGACCGCTCCCGTCGCCGTCGTCGTCGACGCCCTGACGTTCCTGGCGTCCGCGATTCTGGTCGGTCGGGTTTCGATCGACGAACCGCCGGCCGAGCCTGGCCAAGCGGCACCCCCGCTGCTGCGACGTGCCAGGGAAGGACTGGTGTTCGTCGTCCGTCATCCGGTGCTGCGGGCGAGCCTCGGGTGCGCGGCGACCGTCAACTTCTTCACCTTTGTCGCGGGCAGCGGACTGATCGTGCTGTTCGCCAGCCGAAACCTCGGACTGACCGCGGGAGTCATCGGCATGGCGTTCGGGATCGGCGCCACCGGCTCGCTCCTTGGCGCGGTGATCGCCCCGAAGGTCTCGCGCAGGCTCGGCGTGGGCCGCAGCATCGTCGTGGGCGCTGTGTTGTTCCCGGCGCCGATCGCCATCGCCGCTGCTGCGGGCGGCCCCCTCTGGGCTCGCGCCGGAGCCTTGGCCCTGGCCGAATTCCTCTCCGGCGTCGGCGTCATGCTCTTCGACGTCAACCTCAACTCCCTTCAGGCAGACGTGATCCCCGATGGCATGCGCAGTCGCGTCGCGGGCGCGTACAGCACGATCAATTACGGCATACGCCCTGTGGGCGCCGTCCTCGGCGGCCTCCTCGCCACCCTCATCGGCCTCCGGGCCACCCTCCTCCTCGCTGCCGTCGGCGGAGCGCTGTCGCTGCTCTGGCTGCTGCCCTCGCCGATACCACGCATTCACTCCCTGACTCCCGACAATCCGGTGGCTCCAGACAGCGACACGGGCTCGGACGCGCGACCATTGCCTTCCTGACCTGCCGCGGAACCATCCGGGTACAGACTCGTTCGAAGCCATACGGCGCAGTGCCATCGGCGACCGGCGCCTGTCCGAAGGAACCTGGCCGAGCCCTTCGTCCGGTTGAAGATCCGCTGCCGCTCGCGATACCGGATCGGACCCAGCCGCGTACGGCGGTGAGAGCGTCGGGTCGACCCGCTTGGTGGCCGCGAGCGCGTCATGCAGGGGTTTCACTCCGGTCAGGTCTCTTCCCTGCTGCAGTGAGCGAGGGGCACTGACGTACGAGAGCGGTCTGCGCCCGCCACCCGGTGGCTGACGGGCTACCTCCGGCACGGCTCTGGCTCGCCTCGCCGACGCGGTACGAGCGGGGTACAGCGTGGCCGCGACCCCTGGGCCTCGAGGGACCCAGGGGTGCGGTTTCAGCTGAGTGTTTTGTGGAGGGCGTCGAGGCCGTCGCGGTAGATCCCGGTGAACAGGGTGACCACCTCGTCCTCGTCCGTCCCTTGGGGGGTGAATCGTCCGGACCACTGCACCTCGGCTACGTCTTTCCGGCCGGGCACTTCATGCACGCGCAGGGTGGAGATGTAGCCGACGACCGGGAAAGGCGCTTCGAGGATGGCGTAGCTGTAGTGACGTTCCGTTTCGTTGAAATCCACGAGGCGCTCAACGATGGCCTCTCCATCCGGGTTGGCGAGCCGGCGGACGCGGCCGCCCTCCAGAGCAGTGCTCTCGGGGATGTAGGGGAGCCAGTCGGGCAGGGAATCGAAGCCGCCGATCAGCTGCCACACGCGCTCGGGGGAGGCCGGTACGACCCGGCTTACTGATGTCGATGTCATGAACTTTCTCCAGAATTCGTTTGTTCTTCGGGAACGGTGGTTGCGTAAGAACTCAGGCGTTGCCCGGGAGCGGCGCCTGGGGGCTGACCAGGCCGGCCTTGCGGAGTTCGGCCCAGAAGTCGGCCGGGACGTTCTCGTGCAGCGCGGAGAGGTCTTCGGCGATGCGGCTGGGCTTGGTGGCGCCTGGGATGACGGCGGCGGTGACCGGGTGGGCGAGGGCGAACTGCAGGGCTGCGGCCTTGATGCTCACGCCGTGCCGGTCGGCGATGTCCTTGATGCGCCGGACCTTTTCGATGATCTCCGGGGGTGCGTCCTGGTACTCGAAGTGGGTGCCGCCGGCCAGGATGCCGGAGCTGTAGGGGCCGCCGACGACCATGTCGGCTCCGTGCTCGGCGGCCATGGGCAGCAGCCGCTGGAGGGCGTGTTCGTGGTCCAGCAGTGAGTAGCGACCGGCGAGGAGGAACCCGTCGGGCTGCGGCTCATCCAGGGCAAGGGTCAGCTCGATGGGCTCGGTCCGGTTGACGCCCAGCCCCCACGCCTTGATGACGCCCTCATCCCGCAGCCGGGACAGCACGCGGAAGGCTCCGGTGCGGGCCTCCTCGAACTTCTGCAGCCACAGGTCGCCGTGGAAGTCCTGGGCGACGTCGTGCACCCAGACGATGTCGAACCGGTCCACGCCCAACCGCTTCAGGCTTCCCTCGATCGAACGCTCGGTGGCCTCGGCGGTCCACTCGTGCACGATCTTGTTGAGGCTCCCGTGCTCGAACAGGCCGCCCTTCTCGCCGAAGTCACGAGAACCCGTCTCGAGCTCGTCCAGGATCACGCGGCCCACCTTCGTGGACAGGACGTACTGGTCTCGGTCCTTTCCGGCGAGAGCAGCACCGAGGCGTGTCTCGGACAGACCCGCGCCGTAGAACGGGGCCGTGTCGAAGTAGCGGATGCCCTGGTCCCACGCGGCCTGGACAGTCGCGGCGGCCTCCTCGTCCGGGATGGCGCGGAACATGTTGCCCAAGGGCGCAGTGCCGAAACCAATACGGTCGGGAAGGAGAGATGTGATGCTCATGGCAGGTCCTTGTACAGAGGGGAAGCCGGATTTCCGGCCCTTCAGCCGGTCCGTCGTTCTTTCCTCTTCGACATTAAGATGGGGATATCAGACTGTCCAAGACTTCCTTGGGCACACTTGAGTCCCTTGAGGTCTTACATGCTTGACCTGCGGCAACTTCGCTACTTCATCGCCGTGGCCGAGACCGAACACGTCGGCCGCGCCGCAGAACAGCTCCACATCTCGCAGTCCCCGCTCAGCCGACAGATCGCCCAGCTCGAGAAGAAGCTCGGCCTCACCCTGTTCGAGCGCACTCAGCAGCGCATCCGCCTGACCCGTGACGGTGCAGTGTTCTTGAGCGAGGCCAGAGCGCTCCTGCGCCACGCCGACCGCCTGGAGAACCTCGGCCGCCGACTGGGCCGCGGGGAAGAGGGAGGCCTGTGCATCGGCTACGCGCCCGACGCCATGCACACGGGTGTGCTTCCCGGTGCGCTGCGCCGCCTCCAGGAGGAGCGTCCCGGTATTCACGTCGCTCTGTACAACATGGCCGCCTCGGAGCAGTTCGAAGGGCTGCGCCAGCGCAGCCTCGACATCGCCCTGGTACGGGAACCACCAGACAGCGACGATCCTGTGCTGCGGGCAGCGCCCCTGCTGGAGGACCCCTTGCTGCTCGTCCTTCCGGCCGGCCATCCGCTGGCCGCACAGGGCGAGGTCACGGCTCAGGACCTGGACGGCCAGCCATGGATCGCCATCGAGGATGAGGGCGATCCGGGATGGCGGGACGCGTTCGTCGCTTCATGTGTTGCCTCAGGCTTTACCCCCGACATCCGGCTCGACGCTCCGGAGCCCCTGACAGCGCTGGGCCTTGTCGCCTCCGGCCTTGGCCTGGCTCTGGTGCAGAAGAGCATGGTGCGAGGTGTGACGGATGCTGTGGTGGTACGTGAACTTCCCTGGCGCGAGGCGTCAGTTCACCTGTGGGCCGTCTGGCACCACATCGACCTGCGCCCGGTTGTCTCCTCGTTCCGCGAGACGGTGCTGTCGCACGAGACGCGGAGCGAGAAACCGGTGGCTGCCTCTGCGACGTGAGGACGGCGATCTGTGCCCGGTGGGTGTCTGTGCCGCTAGGGAGTGCCCTTCGGACCATCTGATCGTGGGTTTGGGTATGGCCTTGACTGACCTTCACTGGGCTCGGAGTGGGCCTTTGCTTCCGGACGGATGCCGAAGCGGGGTGGACGGTGGCGTGATCACCGGTAGGTGTTCGACGCGATCGCGTTCAAGCACCGCACCGGTCGCCCGCGGACGGTCCTGCCCGAGAAGTTCGGCTCGTGGAAAGGCGTCCACAACCGCCTGCGCAAACGGGCCGCCGGCGGCACCTGGGAGAAGGTCTTCACCACCTTGCTCGCCCAGGCCGACAGCGACGGTGATCTCAACTGGATCGTCGCGGGGGACCCCACCATCGTCCGCGCGCATCAGCACGCGGTCGAGTCGTCGCGGGGCTCCGGGCGGCCAAGTCATTTGAGCCATCAGACGGCGACAAGCTCATAGCCATACCCGGAACCCCTCGTCCCGACGATCCTACGAATGACCGCCTCAGACCCACGCCTTGGAAGGTAGGACCTAGCTCAACCGGACGGCGTGACCGAGGACCATACGCCGAACCACTGCTCGGCGCCGTACTCCTCGAACCGCTCCACCTCGGTGAACCCCAACTTGGCCGCGAGGCGCATCGAGCGGTCGTTGGCGGTCTGGGTGCAGAGCACCACCGGCTCGCCGGGGAGTACGTCGGCGAACCAGTCGAGTGCCGCCGCGCACGCCTCGGCGGCGTACCCGCATCCCCACGCTTGCGGCAGGAATGTGTAACCGAGCTCGGCCTCCCCGACATCCGGACGGACGTGCCCCGGACGCTCTGCATCGCGCCGATCGAGCGCGACCATGCCGATCATCGCGCCGTCGAGATCGATCACGAAAAGGCCATGGCGCCGCCCGGGCACCTCAGGCACCGCGCGCTCGAGCTCATCACGCGGTCGAGGACCACCGAGGTAGGTGCGCACCTCAGGCGAGGCGAACAGCTCGATGAACGCTGCACGGTCCCGGGCCTCGGACTCGCGGAGCACGAGTCGTTCGGTCCTTATCGGGGCAGGCGGCCAGGCGACGGGTCCGAGTCCAGTCATGGCGGGCAACCTATCGCACGAACGTGAGAGTGATCCGAGAGAAGGCGTAGGCGCCGCATTTGGCGTGCTGGGACTTCGAAGCGCTGCTGTGCTCCCTTGCGGTGGCCTGGACCGCCCCCGGCCCAACCGTCGGGGGCCGTTCCTGCGGTTGTCACGGCGAGAAGCAGCCCAAGGAGCCCAAGTCGGCGCCGCGGAGTATCCGCGATCAGGCGTTCAACGACCTGTTCGCGGCCTTGTCTTGCAGCAGGGATCGGGCTCTGATCGCGTTCTACATCTCGGCCGGTGCTCGAGCGTCGGAGTTGCTCGGTGTCCGACAGGGTCTGGTCTTTCCGGAGGAACAGGAGATCCGAGACCTGGTCCCGAAGGGGCCGGACGAGTTTTTGTGGTGGCCGCTGCGCCGGCCGTCTCGACCGCTGACTTACGACGCGGCTCGGATGGTGTTCGGGTCAAAGCCCGGATGGACCAGCGGACCCGGACCCAACTACCGCTGCTATTGCGAGCCGTCGAGCAGCAGCGCAAGGCCGCTGAACAGCGGGCATGAGGCCGCGTTTCTCCTCGGTACGCCGGACGTCCGACTGTCCGCCGGTCGACGAACTCGCGTGAGACGCGGCGGTGAAGGACCCGAGCCGCCCAGGCGTCGATTCTCGCACCCTCTTCTGCCGGTGAGTGGATGTCAAGACGATGCCGGGCACTACCCGCCGGGTCAGCGTACTAACGGCATGGGCTGTATAGGTAAAGCCAGATCTCTCGACCCTCATCGTCGATCTCGGGCTCACTGGACTCCCGAATGTAGTGGGCATCGACACTGTCAGGATCGTCATCCCACGGCTCAAGGTCCCACTCATCGCCAAGAGTCGGCCGCATACGCCACAACCTAGCCAGGGAAGAGCCCGTGGAGACGACGAAAGCCCACGCCTCTATGATGGACCGATGGCGTCGATCAAGCAGATCCAAGTCACCTTCGACTGCGCAAAACCTGAGCGCGTCGCTCGTTTCTGGTGCGAGGTGTTGGGGTACGTCGTACCGCCGCCACCGGAGGGGTTTGCTACTTGGGACGATTTCGATCGCGCACTGCCGCCTGAGCATCAGGGTTCAGCGTTCGCATGCATTGACCCCTCAGGTGTGGGCCCGCGACTGTTCTTCCAGCGCGTTCCCGAAGGCAAGGTCGTCAAGAATCGGCTGCATCTTGATGTACGGGTCGGTATCGGGCTCGTGGGTGAAGAGCGCCTGGCCGTACTTGAGGCCGAATGCGCACGACTGGTCGCCCTTGGCGCGGTACGCGTGCGACTACTGCCTGCCGATGGCCACAACGAGTCGTGCCTCGTGATGCAGGACGTCGAGGGCAACGAGTTCTGTCTCGACTGAGTGGCCGTGAACGTCACATCGTCGCGAGTCGAGTGGTGCGGTTCGTCATCACGAGGGTCGCCGTCCCGCGGCGCGCCAACGGTCGTGATCCAGATTGCTCCGGAACGTCGCCGTGCTGGCTGACCCATGAGCGGATGGTGTCGGCCGCGGTTGCGTCGTCGACTGCTCTGGAGGTGCCAGGGGGATGCGGTCAAGCCACCATTGGCCGTGCCGAGGCCAGTCCTGAACACCGGCTCCGTCGTACGTGTCACGGAGTTGAGAGTGCGCGATCGAGGTCGCCAACACGCCTCGGTCGGCAGTTGCATCGGCCGCCAGCCGGAAACGCCTGGTGTCGACCCAGCGATATCCGTGGGAGAAGGTCCAGGGCGACCGTCACTTTCGGATGCAGGAGTCACCACCCTCGCTTGCGCGGATCCGAAGGACTTCGGGCTCATGATGAAGAGGCCGTGTAAGAGTCACACCCGCTCGTGCGGGGCTGAGAGGGGACAGCCCGTACGAGTCGATCTGCTTGGCGGAGTCACTCCCGCTCGCGCGGGAGTGTCGCCCTACTTGCGCGAGCGCACCAGCGGCGGTGGCCGGGGCAGAGGCCTGCTGGTCGGGGCGGGTGATGGTGTGTGCGAGGTGGGCGTCGTCGTGTCGCCCTGCCTGCGCGAATACCCTGGTCAGGTCACTTGACGCGGGGCTTGCCGGCATGGGTCGTTGAAGGTGCGCACGAGCTCAACGGCATCGTGGTATCGGTCGGCCTCGGCGAGTCCGACAGCCACGAGAGGCAGTGCATCTTGAGCACCGCCCTCGCGAAGGCTGCGGACGACCGCCAGTGTCATGTGGGGTGTGTCGCCGTCGGCCCCGGCTGATCGCAGGATGTGGCTCAGTAGGTGTGGCAGCCTGATCCCGTCCTCGCGGAAAGCCTGATCACGGAGTTCTTCCGTCCCCGCTCAACGCTGCCCGCGGTTTGTCCGGCCAGCCTTACGCCTCTTCCACGGGGGTGGCCGGCCGTGTCGCGTAGCGATTGCGCATCGCGTCGCTGGCTGCGGGGCCTGCGGTGAACACGTAGGCGCCGCTGTCGTCGAGTCGGCGGCCGGTCTTGGCGTCAACGACGACGGGCTCGACTTCTTCACCGCTGTGCGCGTCGATGAGGATCATGCTGCGCTTCGTCGGCGTGAGGCGGGAGTTGCCCCACGCGGCCAGGGTGACGATCACCGGGCGCAGGGAGTGCCCGAGTTCGGTCAGGACGTACTCGTGCCGGACGGGACTGGTCTGGTACGGGCGGCGCTCCAGCAGACCGTCCGTGACGAGGGTCTTCAGCCGGGTGGTGAGCATGCTGGAGGAGATGCCCAGGTTCTCCTGGAACTGGTCGAAGCGGGTGTAGCCGTCGAAGGCATCGTGAAGGATCAGCAGCGTCCACCACTCGCCCACGTGTTCCACCGTCGTCGACAGCGGGCACTCCCGGTCCTCCAGTCTGATCCGGCTTGCCACGGCGACCATCCCCTCAGTTACTGCTAAAGTCGAAGTTAGTAGCTTCCATTTTAGCAGTAACAGAGGGGGCGGTGTCTCGTGTGCCCGCACCCGGAAACGGAACGTACCGTGACCACATCCATCAGCGATTCCCTCGAAGGCCGGCGGGCTCTGGTCACCGGCGGCACCAAGGGCACCGGGGCCGCCATCGCTCGACGCCTCACCCAGGCCGGTGCGACCGTGATCGTCACAGCCCGCAGCCGCCCCCATGACGTCGAGGAGAAGACCTTCATCGCCGCCGACCTGTCCACCGCCGAAGGCGCCGCACACGTCGCCGCCGAGGTGGACGCCCGCGTGGGAGGCGTCGACATCCTGGTCAATACCCTCGGCGGCTCCGAGGCGCCGGCCGGAGGGTTCGCGGCGCTCGGCGAGGACGACTGGGCAAAGGAGCTGAACACGAACCTGCTGGCCGCCGTCCGCCTGGACCGCGCCCTGCTCCCGCACATGATCACCAAGGGCAAGGGCGCGATCGTGCACGTCACCTCGATCCAGCGCCGCATGCCGTTGTGGAACGGAACCCTGGCCTACGCCGCCGCCAAAGCCGCCCTCACCACCTACAGCAAAGGTCTGGCCAACGAGGTGGCCTCCCGCGGCATCCGCGTCAACACCGTCTCACCCGGCTTCGTCCAGACATCGGCTGCCGACGACCTCGTTTCCCGGATCGCCTACGACGCCGGCATAACCCAGGAAGCGGCGCTGGCCCGGCTCATGGACTCCCTGGGAGGTATCCCGCTCGGCCGTCCCAACCAGCCTGAGGAAGTCGCCGAGCTCGTCGCCTTCCTCGTCTCCGACCGCGCCTCGGCCATCGTCGGCGCCGAACACGTCATCGACGGCGGCACCACGCCCACCGTCTGAACCAGCCACCACCATGAGGAGTGTCATGCACGACAACCACCCCCGGACCATCACCCCGGATGTTTTGCCCGAAGTGATCACCCGGTATCTCGAAGCGCACCACGCCCACGACACCGCCACCGCAGTCACGGCTTTCGCCGGCGACGCCACAGTGATCGACGACGGCAACACCTACCAGGGCACCGCCGCGATCGAGCAGTGGCTGGGCCGATCCGCCACCGAATTCACCTATACCGCCCACCTCATCGGCACCCAACAGACGGACACGACCCACTACATCGCCACGCACCACCTCGAAGGCAACTTCCCCGGCGGCACCATCGATCTGCGCTATCAGTTCACGCTCCACGACGACCTCATCGAACACCTCGCCATCGAACCCTGAGTCCGCTCCCACACCACCTGTTGCCGCCTTCGGGAGAAGCACCGCTCGCCCCGGACCGACCTGTCCCAGCGGGCCCCCGATCAGCCCCCGACCAAGGGTCAGCCCTTCAGTTCGGCATCCATCCGCAGATCAGCACGTGCACGCCTGAGGAATCAAGGCGAGCAACTCGGCAGCCATCCTCAGCACAGGGTGGCGGCGAGAGGAGTGCCGGTTCGCGCTGCTGCGATTCGACATGCGTGCAGGCGGGTCTGGGCGCGGGGCGGAACTTGGGTTCCTTGGCGCAGCGGCCGACCCACCGACTGGACGGCTCACCGGCGAGCGCGTCGGCGGACACCAACCTCCATTGCCGGACGGACTGACTGCTGAGGCCGGCAAGGCTCAGCGAACGCCGATTTCCTTCGCTGTCCCTCAGGGATGAAAGTGAAGGACTGGCGGAACGGGCCTTCGCTGTAGCGCACGGCGAGAAGGAGCTCTGCTCATGCGCGGGCGGCCACGATTCGGCACCTGGCGCACTGCTGTTCCACAGGTGGAAGGTCACCGTCGGCTGTTCCGGATCTTCGCTGAGACATCCCAGGGTCTTGCCGTACAGAGGGTTGCTTCCTCCGAACAGCACACAGGTGGCACCGAATTCCGAGGTTACGCCGGCCCACGTGCGGTCCTTGCCCGCCTGGGGGCGGGCAGCCACGCTCAAATCACCGATGCGGCCGACCTCCCGCAGTCCGCCGCACGCGGAGACCGCCCGCCGAGCTCACCGAGCCGCTCCGAGCACTGGTTGCGAGACTGCCCTGACCTCGTCCGAACGGCTTCGCAAGTCTCGGGCCTGCTAGCACACATTCGAGCTGGAGTCGGTATTCGCTGTGGAATCGAAGGCGTCACCGCGCCCCTGCGTCTTAGAATGCATGGGTCGAATCGGTGACCAACCGGCAAAGCCGGGTGCCGCAACGGCAGCTGACGTGCCAGCATGCAAGGGCGCGGAGGCCGGACACGGCTGGGCTGAAGAGCTTCGCCGGTGCGGCCCGGGAGAGAGAACGCATCGTGCAAGACCTGCCACCACCTGACGCGTCTTCCCGCGGACACCGCATCCGAAGGGACAGCAGGCTCTCTCCCCGTCGGCGCTGTCAGGTCGGCGTTTCCGCAGCCAGCTCCTTCTTCCTCTGCCGATAGGCCCGCATGGACGCCTGGGAGCCGCATTTCGGACCGCAGTAGACGCCAGAGCTGTTCCGCGTCCGGTCGAAAAAGCAGAAGTGACATGGCTGGTTCCGGCACGCCCGCACCCTGTCCCACAAGCCCGCCTGGGCGAGTTCGGTAACGCTCGCCAGTACGGTGCCGAAAAGCCCGGGGACACCGGACTGCGTGGTCTCCAAGGACGCCCCCGAGGCGGTGACGACCGTTACCAGCGGATGCCGGGACGCGACACGGCGCAGGTGTTCCTCCGCCTGAGCGAGTACCTCGGGTGTGATGTCCTTGTCGCCCGAATGAGCGAGCAGCACGGTGATCAAAGCGTCGCGCAGTGCGCGTGCACCGGCTGCGTCGGCCTCTGTGACGTGGGTGGTCTGCGAGCCCAAGGCGTTTTCCAGCAGCCATGCGTGCATGACCTCGGCGCTTGCGAAGCGCTCTGCCAACCGGTGGGGGCCTGCGGTGTGCGTGTTGACGAATTGCAGGACGACATCAGCCGCCGACGGTTGGGTCAGCGGGCTCTGCTCGCTTTTGCGCGCGACCATTGTCGGCCTCCTTGATCGAAGGAAGGCTAGACCATCCAGCGTTATCTCCGAAACCATTACGGTGGCAATTTTCTTCCCGCGAGGGACATCTCCCCCGGGCGCGGAGCGGAGCCCGGAGATGTTCTCCGGGTAACCCAGCGATGCCACGCTGCCGTACCGGGGTGGTGAAGTAGTTGCGCGGCTCGCGAGGGATGCCCGGTGAAGGCGTGGGTGATCGTGGCGCATTGCCGTTACGGACTGGCGAGGGCCGCCTTCCGAGCGATCGAGGCGCCGCTTTCGTCGGGGCACAGCGCGACGGTCTGATGCGCCCCGGCGGGCGCCCGGCCGCGATGTCGGCGGAGGTGATCATGCCGCCCGCCGCCATGCAGCTTGGGCAGGAGCCTTCAGGTTCTGAGCGCGGCCTCACCGAGCGCACTGAGCGTGACGTGGGCGATGTTGGCGACCCTGCTGGACTGCGGAGGGCCTGTTCCAGCGGCTGCGGTGCGGTCTCTCCGCACTGCCCGATGCGTCGCTGCTGCACCTGATTCGAGCCAGTTACGAGGAGCATTGCATGTTGCGAGCTAACCGCCTATGGTCATAACCAGTGTCGGCCCCTCGCATCCGGGCGGCCAAGGTTCTCCATCTTCTGCCGCCACCGAATCGACCCGCCACCGAATCGACCCACCACGGAATGGAACGGTAAGTTGCTGAGTTCATCGAAGATCAACAAGGTTCGTCACCTGAGTGTGGCCATCGGCATCGCCACTGTCGTCGCCGGTGGCGTCGCCATCGCCCCGCTGGCGTCGGCCGACACGTCGACTTCCATCAGTGCGCACGTCGTCGACCAGCGCGCGAAAACATTCGAGCTGGTCGGCAAACAGACCTCGCTCGAAGACCTCGATCTGGGCCGGGCCGGAATCAGCCCCGGTGACCAGCGCGTCATCCACGAAGACCTCTACCGCGACGGCGAGAAGGTCGGCGATCACAGCGTCGTCTGCACCTATACCCACGTCAACCCGGCCGCGCTTCAGTGCCTGGGCACCTTCTCTCTGCCTGAGGGACAGTTCGCCGCGCAGGCGCTGCTCCACCTGCCCGCCCCGTCCTACGTCGACGTCGGCATCACCGGCGGATCCGGCGACTACCGCAACGCCCGGGGCTTTGTTCGCACCGTTCCCGCCGGTGACACCGAGAGGCACTTCACCGTCCACCTGAAGCGCTGACGGTTGGCTGTCGAGCCAATGGTCCCTCCGTTGCTCGTTTCCCTCGGACTGTCTTCGGGATCTGAATCCAGAGGCGGACGTGGGACGGCGTCCGGGTGTCCGGCTGGCCAGTGAGCACCGAGGAGAGCCGACAGCGCTGCAGCCGAAGCGACCGGACTCGACGGGCCCGACCCGGCTGCGGAGGACCGTCTCGCCACTGTTGTCGGCGCAGTGCCGGCCGGCCCGACAACGGGCGCAGGCGGCAGTAGGGAACCTGCTGCCTTCGCGCGACCCAGGTCTCCACGGGGCGGCGAGGCACAGAACGCATCGTCACCAAGATGCAGGTGGTCATGGAGATCACGATGAGCACCGTGGCGAATGCCCCCAGGACACCGAAAAGTCTGAGCTGTCTGGGAGGCTGCCCTTCCATTCCCCTGGCGGGCGGGTTTCTGGGAGTTGATCTGGGAGTCCGGGAGACAGCGGGGCCGGATTCCTTCGGATCTCGCCCAGACCAGGAATGACGCCAGGCTGACCGCTGCTTCTGACTACGGCATGCGGCCCACCGACACGTCACACCGGGGCGGTGGCGCGTAATCGGGTGCGCGCAAGGGGCGCCGCCGGCGGTGGGCGACGCCCCTTGCGGACATGTCAGCCGACCTTGAGGGTCAGGGCTGCGGTGTGCAGCTTCCCGCCGGTCTGGAACTGAAGGAACAGCCGCCAGTTTCCGGAGGTCGGCAGTTCCGCGTTGAAGGACAGTTCCGGCCAGCCGTGGTCACCTTTGACCTCGGTGGACGGGTGGAGGTGGGCGAACGCGATGTCGCCCTCGTGGAAGGCGGTCAGGTGTGCGTAGGTGTCGAGGTAGGGCTGGAGGTCGGTGACCGGCTTGCCGCCCTTGGTGACAGTCACGGTCATCGGGTGCGCCATGCCGGCCATCGGCTCGCCTTTGACGGTCACGGTGTACCCGTCGACCTCGGCGGACTTGGCGGCGGCAGGCAGTGCGGTCTTGGTCTCGATGCCAGGGACCGTGACCGTGCGGGAGAGGACGAACGCCGTGCCCTTGCCGGCCCCGCTGTCGGGGGTGAAGGAGGTGAACATCCGCCAGGAACCGGACGCGAGCGAAGACAGGTTCGCCCTCCAGGTGCCGTCGTTGGCCATGGTCGGGTGGATGTGCTGGAAACCGGTCAGGTCGGAGCGGATGGCGTAGAAGTGCATCCGCTCGGTCTGGTCGACGGCGAAGTCCGTAACCGGCTTGCCGTCCGGGCCGGTGACCGTGAACCGGTAGGCGGCCGCCTTGCCCGCCGCCAGGGTCGCGCCCACACCAGTGAGGCGGTAGCCGTCCTTGGTGTCGGACAGGCCGTTCCCGGTGGCCATGTGGTCCATGCCGGGCATGTCTCCCATCGAGGGCGACGCCTTCGCGGACGCTGACGACTTGGCGCCGTGGTCCATCCCCGGCATTGAGGAGTCGTTGTTGGAGGAGCCGCAGGCGGCGAGGGCCAGTGCCAGTGCGGCGGCCGTGCCGGCCGCCGCGAGGGGACGACGGCGCACCGTGGGACGAGAAGAAGTGGACATGGGTGGTCTTTCCGGGTGGGCGCACCACGCCGGGCGGGCGCGCGGAGATGAGCAGGACACGTCGCCAGGGGCCCGGTAGAACATCCGGGGTCCGGCACTGGGCCTGTCAGGTCCGCGCGATACACACCGTCAGCAGCAGACTTCGCCCGCCCGGTGGGGGTGGTCCGCGCCGCCCCGTCCGGCCGAGGGCCGGCGGTCGGACCGCGAGGAAGGAGGCAGCCAGCACCGCGACGACGGCCAGCAGGCCGCCCGGCGGCAGCGGGATCCGGTCGCGGGCGGGAGTCGAGACGCACGTCGCCCCGTCCATCTCCGACGCGCCGGATGCCTGCTGAGCGTCGGCCTGCGTCATCACCGGTGATGACGCAGGCGTCACAGACGCGCGAGCCGCGGACGCCATCACGGCCTTGTCATGGCCTGCGGACATCGGGGCGGCGGACATTGCACCGTGGCAGCCTTCGGCGGCAGTCGCCGGGGCGCCATGCATGAGGAACAGGCCGAGCAGGACCGCGCACAGCGCCAGCAGTCGGGCGATGCCCCGCCTGCGCCTCTGTCCGGTGCCCGCCACTGCCTGGTCCTTTCTCACGCCGTCGAGCGCGCCCGTGGGGGCGCGGTGCCGACGATACCCCAGCCCGGTACCCGGCGCGGGTCGTATCAAGTTGCTGTGGCCCGGACCGGATTCCGTTCGGGCATCATCCCGCGTGGTGGGCCAGGGGGGCATGCGGGTCGCCGCTGTGGGTGGTGTGGTCGGTGTGCACGGTGGCGGCGGTCAGCCTGGGTACGGCGTGGATCAGGGCATGCTCGGCGGCCACGGCCAGGCTGTGCGCCTCCAGGACGGTGAGCTGGAGGTCGACGACGATGTCGGCCTCGGCCCGTAGGGCGTGGCCGATCCACCGCATGCGGACCTGCCCGACGTCGCGGACGCCGTCCACAGCGCGAAGCGCGTTTTCGGCGGTGTCGACCAGGGCGGGGTCGACGGCGTCCATGAGGCGGCGGAAGACCTCCTTGGCGGCGTGCTTGAGGACCATGAGGATGGCGAGGGTGATCAGCAGGCCGACGATCGGGTCCGCGAGCTGCCAGCCGATTGCGGCGCCGCCGGCGCCGAGCAGCACGGCCAGGGAGGTGAAGCCGTCGGTGCGGGCGTGCAGGCCGTCGGCGACCAGGGCGGCGGAGCCGATTTTATGGCCGGTACGGGTGCGGTAGCGGGCGACCCATTCATTGCCGATGAAGCCGATGACCGCTCCGGCGGCCACCCAGGACAGGTGGGTGATGTCCTGAGGGTTCAGGAGGCGGTCGATAGCGGTGTAGGCGGCCAGGGCAGAGGAGGCGGTGATGGTGAGCAGGATGGCGATGCCGGCCAGGTCCTCGGAGCGGCCGAAGCCGTAGGTGAAGCGGCGGGTCGCTGCCCGCCGACCGAGGATGAAGGCGATGCCCAGCGGCACGGCGGTCAGTGCGTCGGCGGCGTTGTGGACCGTGTCCCCGAGCAGCGCCACCGATTCTGAGAGGGCGAAGATCAAGGCCTGGAGCACGGTGGTGACACCGAGTACGGCCAGCGAGATCCACAGCGTCCGCATGCCCTCGGCGGAGGACTCCATCGCCGAGTCGACCTTGTCCGTCGCCTCGTGACTGTGGGGTGTGATCCGGAGTTTGATCCGCGACCACCGGCCCGAACCGTGATGCCCGTGGTCGTGCGCAGTTCCGTGATCACCGTGGTCATGGCTGTGGCCACTGGCCGGGCCATGTTCATGGTCGTGATTGCCGTGCGGCGCGTGGTCCCCCTGCCCGTTCCGGTGACTGCCCGGGTTGTGGTCATGGCGGGGAGGCTGGGAGGTCGGGCTCGGCTCGCTCATGGCAGTACACACCTTCCGGATCAGGGGTCGCCACAGCGGACCCGTTGGACACCGGCCGCTCACTCCACCATTGTGTGCGTATGAGTGCACGCATGCACCTATCGGGTGCGCATGGCCCCCAAGCGCGCAACGAGGGCGAGCGGTTCACCGTGGCCGCGGAGGTCTTGGGACTGCTGGCCGACCGCACTCGCCTGGCCCTCCTGGAGCACCTTGCCGAGGAGGAGGCGGATGTGACGACGCTCGCAGAGGCGTGCGGGGTGGCGAGGCCGTCGGCGAGCCAGCACCTGGCCCGGCTGCGTCTGGCCGGGCTGGTTACTACCCGCAAGGAAGGACGTCGGGTGATCTACGCGCTGCGGCACGGACACCTCAAGCGCCTGGTCGACGAGGCCCTCGGCGTCGCCGACCACCAGCTCGGCAACCTCCCGCCCCACGACTGACCCGCCTTCGGCTGATCAGAGGGTCAGTGCCATCAAGATCTTGTCGCGGTCGTCGCCTGGGCCGGCCGCAGCGCGCCGGGCCGCCGGTCGATCTCCTTCCAGCCGAGCCGACCGTAGAAGTCTTAAAGGCCCATGCCCACGCCCGCGCGTGCGGCCCGGCGCAGCTGCTGCAGGCCCCCAGCAATCACTGCGAGCCGAATGGAGGACGCCCCGTCCACTCGGGCGACACCGTGCCGGCGGGGATCGGTGACAACGGTCGGGGTCCGCTGTCACGGGACGGCTGCCGCATGCGGATTGTGACGACTCGTCCGCGCTCTGGCGGCCTGTGCTTGGGCAGTGTCCGACGGGTCCTGTGATTGGGGTGCCTTGGGTCGTTCCGGCCCGTGGGGTGGATGCAGGTCATCCGAATTCGCCTCTGACGCACGTAGGCTGCCCACACTGACTATTCGTCATGAAAGGAATGAATATGGCCTCTCGTCTGAACCCGTACATCAGCTTCTCCGGTGACGCGAAACAAGCCATGGAGTTCTACAAAGAGGTCTTCGGCGGCAACCTGGCCGTCCACACCTATGGCGGCTTCGGCTCCGAGGCACCTCCCGGATACGCCGACAAGATCATGCACGGCATGCTCGAGACCGACAGGGGATTCACGCTGATGGGCGCCGACAATCCGCCCGGGACGGAACACAAACCCGGGAACAACATCGCGGTGAGCCTGAGCGGCGACGACGCGGACGAACTGCGTGGCTACTGGGACAAGCTGTCCGACGGCGGCACAGTGTCCGTCCCCCTGGAGAAGCAGATGTGGGGCGACGTGTTCGGCATGTGCGCGGACAAGTTCGGTATCACGTGGATGGTCAACGTCAGCGAACAGCAGACCTGATCCGATGTCGACGCGTCGGCGCCCCCGTGGGTCGCCGACGCGTCTCCGTGTCCCCTCCGGCCGGGGCGCATTCGGCGAGTCCGTCCTCCGAACCATTGAGCAGGCCCTGGTTGTGTTGTCCGGAGAGGTTGGTGACGCGGCTGGATGGGGTCTGACCACCGATTCCGGCGTGTCGCGCGCCGGGCTTTGCCGCAGCGGCATGGCGGTTCCGGAGATCTCAGCCTCTTTGGCAGGCGAATGCGCCGTGCAACTTGGGCAAGTCATCGGCGCTGTTGGCCAGTCCGAGTTCATCCTCATCGTTCCGGCGCTGGAAGATGCCGCCCCTGGGGACTGCTCAGCGAGATCCACTTCTGGACCCTGTTCATCGGCTTCCACACCACCTTCCTTCATCGGCGCTCTCGTTGGCGTACTGGGTTCCCTCCCTTTGAGCGCTGGCCATCTCGTCTCTGCGGGTAGGCGGTCGGTTTCGGAGACGGGTCCTGGCGCCGTGAGTCAGGCGCCGTCGTCGTCAGCGGGCTGTTCGGCCCATGCGGAGGCGATCGTCTCCGGGGCGGTGGAGGGAGGCAGGCCCGCGAGTGCCTGCAGCTGGCTGGGTCGGTAGGGGGTTGGGCCGTGCCACTCCACGAGCATCACGGTGGCGTCGTCGTTGAGGCGGCCGCTGTGGTGATCCAGGTGGTGCCCGATCAGCCGGCGCAGCGTTTCCGGGACGGGGAGGTCGTCGGCGTGGTGACGAATGAGGAAGTCGGTCAGGCCGTTGAGGCCGAATTCCTGACCTTCTCGGTTGCGCGCTTCGGTGATGCCGTCGGTGTAGAGCAGCAGGCGGTCCCTGGGTTCCAGCTGGACGCGGCGTAGGGTGCCGGGCCGGTCCAGCCCGGTTCCCATGGGGGGAGCGGGCGGGCAGGACAGGTGCACGAGGGTACGGTTGCCGCGGATGACGACCGGGGGGTGGTGGCCGTAGTTCGTCCAGGTCAGTACGCCGGTGGCCAGGTGAAGGTCGGCCAAGATCCCCGTGACGTAGCGGCTGCCCGCAAATTGCTCGGTCAGGGCCTCACCGACGCCTTCCGCTGTCTGCAGAAGGTCAGAGCCCTGGCGGCGGTGATTGCGAGCGGCCGCCAACGCGAGGTTCGCGGTCAATCCGGCGGCGGTGTCGTGTCCCATGGCGTCGAAGACAGACAGATGCACGGTCTCCCCGGTCAGGGCGTAGTCGAAGGCATCTCCGCTGACCTGGTAGGCCGGTTCCATAATCGCGCTGATCAAAACGCGGTCGGTGGCGAAAGTTCGCGGCGGCATCAGCTGCCATTCCATCTCGGCGGATACTTCCATCCTCCGGCGGCGGACCAACTGGGAGTACGAGTCGCTCGTGTCACGCTTGCTCACCAGAAGGAGGGCGATCAATCCGGCGAGCCTGTTCAGATCCTCATCCGCCTCGACCTGTGCGCCCGGCACGCCGACCCGGAGCACCCCCAGACGCTCGGTGCCGTCCAGCAGCGGGACCCACCACTGGCCCTTCGCAGAAGCCGAGGCCGGAAAGGCCTTCCCCAGTTGGAAGGCCCGCCCCGCCACGGTCCCTTCAACGGACAACTCATCCGGTACGTCGGCGCCACCGGGGCTGACGTGAACGTTGCCGGCCAGCAGGTACAGCCGAACCTGTTGCAGATCTGCCAGATAGATCAGCACCTGAGGCCAGCCCACCCCGGCAGCGTGCGATGCCACCGTGCCGGGCAGCTGCTCCAAAGTCATCAGATGACTCGCAGCGATCAGCTCCGTCAGCACCCGTGCACGCGCCGCTTCCGCGCTGTCCATCGACGAATACCCTTCTCAACGGCAGAGAGCGCCGCGCTACTGACGGCGCCACACTGACCGGGGCGCCGTCACTCCGGTCAACAGGAGAACGACGAATCCAGTTTCTTGAAAGAGCCGTGACCATCTCCGTCCTAGTCGGTCGACCCGGTGAATAGACAGCAGGTTCGTAACCGCACGGCATCGTTTGCGGTCCAGGGGCCAGGGGAGTGGCAGATCAGCAGAAGGTTCTTTCCGTGCTCGTATACGCGTGCCTTCCCGTCATCCCCGGCGGCGTAGAGACGCGAGTCATGTTCCAGTCATCCCTCTTCGGCCAACCCGAGCGGCTGGCAATACGGCATGGCGCGCGACGGGCTTTTGTCACAGTTTGTGACGATGGTACTGCCCGGCCGTCAGCTCACAGGGGACGAACGCGCCGTCCGGGCCGCCTGCCTCCATGTCCCCACCGAGGCCGCCTTCGCCTTCACCTTCACCGCCCAGATCTGCGACGCTGAGCCGCTCACCGGCGGGAATTCGTGGACCTCGCCGCCCGCACCGGCGGCCCTCCGGCCACCGCACGCTGGGACACCGGAGCCGTCCTCGCCCACCTCGCCGGCCTCCTCGACCGCGTCCTTGCCCAGCTCCCCTTCGGCTACGCCCTGCTGCTGTGCGGCCGCGCAGAACTCGTCCGAGCCGTATGACCTGCCCAGACCGTCATCGGCCGACCACCGCGCCGGGCAACGCGAAGCTCGTCCAGGCCCTCGACCATCGTCACCTTCAGTGGCTGGGCGCACTGGAGCCCTCTCCGCCGACGCCACCAGCGCCTGGGTGCCCCTCGCCGCGCTCACCCCGTGCAGACGCGTCAGCGCCCCGGCGCGGCCCAAGTGTCGCCCGTGCGCCGGGCGGTTTCAGCCAGTGGCCGGGCACGCCGTGACCGCCGGAGCCCGGCGATCGCCTCTGTGCTGCGATGGCGTGAGGGCCGCCAGGTCGCGACAAGGACCGATCCCGGCAGCAGTTCTCCTCGCGTTCTCCAACCAAGTATCAGACTTGCTGTCGCAACCACGAGTCGAGAGCCGCATAGTCGCTATCGACCAGGCCATGGCGGGGATCGACACGATGGAGCAGGGCGTGTCCCTGGTGGTGGGCAGCAACCCATGCCCGATCGATGTCGGTGACCTCGTCGTCGACCCAGGCGAATGGGCGCCCCGCAGCCCATTCGACAAGTGCACGGGTCTTCCAGTGCAGTCCGTTCCGCTCGTCCTGGTCATCGATGTGGGACGGCTCCGGCCAGACCACCACTGCCAACTGCGGCAGACCGATGCGGGGGGCGATGCACTCGTTTGCGTCAGCCATCCATGTCGTCGCCCAGACCACCTCGCACGGGAGCGCCGCCAGCCGGGGGCCGTGCTCCGGATTGATCCTGGTCAGGAGCGGATTCGCGACGGCGCCCAGCGGTTCAGGACCCGTCGCACAGGTCGGATACAGCTGGGACACCGCGCCGAATGGGATGAGTGGTCCATCGACATCGAGAAACAGCAGCGAACGCTGCACAGGGCCGGTCACGGGAGAACGATATGCCCCACCCTCCTGACCTGCGAAGAGGTACTTGCGTGGAAGTCGTGAGACCGTCCTACGCGCGCGGGGGCCGGTTTCGCAATCCCCTGTTCGGCCTGAGCCCGGCCGCCCTCAACGCGTCAGGTGTAGGGGTGGACCCCGGTCTCATGGGCGGCCGGTCAGTTACAGCGGCGGCGTAGATGATCTTCGTGGTGCCGCCCAGGCCGGCCAGCAGGGCGGCGCTCGCCGTCCCGTCCTCGATGGCGGAGCGCAACGCGGGGATGATCTGGATCCCAGCAGTGCGCCGGCCACGGCTGTGCCCTGTGCTCGGGCGAGCCGGATGGGGGTGTTGGAGGGTCCGGGCCGGCCGGTGTGCAGCCGGTCGGCGGACAGTCGCGCGGGCCCCGCGCCTTTCCCAGGTGTTCGTTTGGCCATGGACAATTCGTCCGGACGCAAACGGCTGCGATGAGGCCGCACCGACCGAACCCAGGGTTCCATGTCTGAGGCATCTTCTGCCGGCTTCCCGCGTACCGGAGGTTTCCACGACTAGCCTCCGCAGCATGTTGTGTATCGCCGACGCCCGCACCGGCCGCCTCGTGGAGATTCCCTCCGCGCATCGCCACCTCCTGCGCATCTGCGTCCATCTGCCGGTCATCGACAACGGGATCGGCGCGGTGCACCTGCGTGTGCTGCTGCTCGGCGACGTACTGGCGCGCACCGCTGAGCTGCACGGCCTGCAGGCCCTGACGGTACTCACCGCGCCGGACCTGCCGCAGGAGCAAGTTCAGGCGCTCGACCGGGTCATGGCCGTACTCGGCATCCACCCGCCCGCCACCGTCCGCGCTCACGACCCGAGTGAGACACTGAGCGCCGCTGCCGACGTGCACGTGCTCACGCACGGTGCCGACCAGCAGGACAGCGTCGGCGGGGTACGGATCGACGTGGGCCAGGTCGGCACAGCGCCCCCGGACGAGGGCGGCCCAGGCTCGCCGGACGCAGCCGCCCCAGAGGGAACCGATCCGCTGGCTGTCAGGATGCTGTTGCTCGGCCATGCCTACCGCACACCAGTCATGGTCACCGGTGCCGCGCTCGTCGAGGCCCGGCGGACGCTGCGGCACTGGCGGCAACTGGTGGCCGATTGGGCGCAGGAGCCATCCAGGTCGATCCCTGCCGACCTGCTGCGACAGGCTCATGCCGCGCTCGCCGACAACCTTGGCGTCCCCGCCGTCCTGGACATGCTGCGCAGCGTGGAGAAGGACGCGAACGTGCCGGCCGGTGCCAAGTTCGAGACGTTCGCCCATCTCGATCGCGTCCTCGGGCTGGACCTCGCGCGCGAGGTCGGCCACCAGCACCAGGAGACACGATGACCTCGGGCGACTCCCGACGCCTGGTCGTGCTGCGACATGCCAAATCCGCCTGGCCCGACGACGTGGCCGATCACGAGCGGCCTCTCGCCCCGCGCGGCCGTCGTGACGCCCCGGCGGCCGGCCGCTGGCTGCGCGAGGCCGACTGCGTTCCCGACCTCGTCGTGTGCTCCACCGCCAGCCGTACCCGCCAGACATGGGACCTCGTCTCGGACGAGCTCGACGCCACCACGCCGGTGACCCACGACGCACGCCTCTACCAGGCGAGCGCCGGGGAGTTGCTCGGCGTCGTCCGGGACATCCCGGTGCAGGTACGGACGCTGATGCTGGTCGGGCACAACCCCGGCGTGCAGGACCTGGTCCTGATGCTCGCCGGTGAGGCGGACGGCTACGCCCTGGAGCAGACGCGTACGAAGTTCCCCACGTCCGCGATCGCCGTGCTGTACCTGCTCGGCCCCTGGTCGGACCTGGAACCGGGTGTTGCCCGGCTGACCGAGATGGTCGTGCCCCGCGGCGCGAAGCCATGACGGGCGCCCTGATCATCGGGTGACCTGTCTCAGCGAGTATGGGTCTCTTCTGTTCGTGACGGTGGTCGCGGCGACGGGTTGACCGAGATGTACCGTCGAACGCTCCCTGAAACCGAACTGCGCCAGGTTCGCAGGGCGGCCGGCCAGCGCGAGCCGGCGAGGTCCCGACGTTGTTCCAGGCAGTGCCCTGGCCGGCGGCGTCGCTGGTTTCCGCGCAGGCCGCCAGCTCCCGCAGATGTGCCGATTGCGTCCTACGAGGGCCGTGATGCGGCCGCTGGGCAAGGTGAACTCGCAGTCTCACAGGTCCTGTCGCCCCGCGTCCGGTACCGGAATCCGAGTCCCGTGGCGCGCAGCGCGGCCGGCGCGTCAGGCTCGGCCACGCGTCCTCCCTTCCGCTCCCGGTTGCCCGCGGCATGGGTGCCTTCGTCATTGGCGTAGGCGTCGAGGGCCACTGTGCAGAACTCAGCTCCTCACGCTCCGAGGCATATACACACCACGTATACATGGCATGTATACGCGGCGTGTATAGTCCTGTGCATGTCCATAGGTCACACCCTCCTGGGACTCCTGGAGTCCGGACCGCGCCATGGTCGCGACCTGAAGCGGGTCCTCGACGAGAAGTTCGGTCACGGCCGGCCCCCGCGCTGCGGTCAGGGCTACTCGACGATGTCCCGCCTGCTGAAGAACGGTCTCAGCGTCGTCGACGGCGCCGGGGCGGGCGGCGGCCCCGAGCGGCAGCGTTACGCGATCACCGACGCCCGCATCACCGACGTACCGCAGTGGCTCGCCACGCCGGATAAGCCCGAGCCGTACATTCGGTCGACCACCCACCTTGGCGCCGCCGACGTCCTCGACACCCGGTGTGCGGAGCACCTGCGCAGCATGCGAGCCCGCACCGAGCACAAGCGCGGGGGCGAGCCGGCCGACCAACTCACCTGCGACCACGCCCTGTTCCACCTGGATGCCGAGCTGGGCCGGCTGGAACTCACCGCGGCCCGCCGCGACGGGCTCCGCGAGGAGGCGGCCCGATGACCGCTCCCACCGGCTCCCGACTCGGCGCCGAGGGGCTGCGCAAGGCCTATGGCTCGCCCTTCGCCCGCGACGGCGGCGACTTCCCCATCCACCCCGGCAAGGTCATGGTGGGCGCCCACGAGGCACAGGTGGCCGCCCAATCCGACCGCGAGATCGTCGTATGCGACGGCCGATTCCGGGACAGTGGGCGCGTCGCATGAGTCTGCGCCATGGAACAGGACTGCAGGTCCAGGACCGCAGTCAGTCGAGTGGGTCCATCGACCCGAGTCGACCGCAGGGAGGGCAGACGCGCCTGGCCGCAATAGACGGGCTCCGTCTGGTGGCAGCGCTGATGGTGGCTGGGTATCACTATCTGGGGACGCCCACCCCGCACTTCTGGGGAGAGATCGAGCTCAGCGATCTTGCCCCGTTCCTGCATGAGATCAGCCGCTACGGCTGGCTCGGCGTCGAGTTCTTCTTCATCATCAGCGGATTCGTCATCTGCATGAGTTGCTGGGGGCGGACTTCCGCACAGTTCACCGTCTCCCGCATCTCACGGCTCTTCCCGGCCTACTGGTGCACGGTTCTCCTGGTTGTCGTGCTCGTCCTGGCCGCACGGATAGGTCATTGGCCTGCCGCCACACGCATCGACCCTCGTACAGTCCTGGGAAACCTGACGATGGTTCCGGGGCCACTGGGGCTTGAACTGGTCAGCGGAGTCAGCTGGACACTCTGGGTGGAGGCTCGCTTCTACCTGCTGATGGCCGTGCTGCTCATCTCCGGGCTGTCATATCGGCGGATGGTGGCTTTCTGTGGAGCCTGGCTCCTGGCCGGTGTCATCGCCCTTGAAGTTCACTCGCCACTGCTCAACGAATTCGTACTGAGCCGATACACCGGCCTCTTCGTCGCCGGGATCGTGCTCCACCTCATGCGCAGGTTCGGACAGAACCTCCTGTTGTGGCTTCTGCTGGGTTTCGCCTGGTGCTACGAACTCACCGTGCTCGAATTCCGGGTGGCCGACCATGTCACCACGTCCAGCAGTGAGGGCCGGCCCTCCTGGGCCGTGTGCGCGACCATACTCACACTCTGTCTCGGGCTGCTGGCGCTGGCCGGTGTCGGACCGTTGGCTGGACTGCAATGGCGTTGGCTGGTCACCGCCGGGGGGCTCACTTACCCCTTCTACCTCGTACACCAAAGCATCGGAATTCCCTTGGCCAAGGGCTTGATCAAGGCCGTTCCGGGGCTGGGGCTTTTGCCTTCGATGGCGGTGTCCGTCATCTGCATGCTGGGTCTGGCCGCGCTCATCTACAAAAGGGTGGAGCATCGGTTCGGACGCCTGCTGAGGCATCGCCTGACACTTGACGTGCACCTGCAAGACCTCGCTCCTGGGCAGGGGTTCACCGCACGCGGTAGCGCGAGGTGAGACCACTCAGAAGCGATCCGCTCACCGCTCAAGAGGCTTGCTCAGTCGTACAAGGTTCCTGTTCGGGTGGTCCCGCGGTGGTCGGCGCATAACGGCAGGGCCTCTTGGCAGCTCGGGGGCGAACCTGCCCAAGGACTTCCAGCCGTTCAAACGGGTGCATGCCTCATCGCGACCCAGCTCGTACAGGACAGCTCGGAGATTCACGAAGGCGCTTTCAAATCTGAGAGAAGGGCCCCGCTGTCTGCCGATCGGAGGGCGATGCGTCGCGCCAGGCGGTGGTTACCCGGCATGCCCATCCCGTCGCTTCTGCGTAATTCAGCAGCATCCCTCTCTCCATGGCCACCACGGAACACACGGGCTGAAGAACAACCTGAGCGCCGTGAAGGTCATCAATCACCAATTGCAGCAACAACTCGATCCAGGGAAAGGTCTCCCATGCACCTCAATGCGCGAATACGACGGCCTCGAATACTCATCGCCGTCGCAACAGCCGTGGTTGCCGTTCTGGCAGTCGCGCTGATTCTGGCCCTGACGGTCACGACCTACGATCACACTTCGCCGCGCGCCGCCCGCGGCAAGGCATCGGGATCGGTGGCCGGGAACGTCGACTGCCGCAAGGCGAAGTGTGTGGCCCTCACCTTCGACGGCGGTCCCAGCCTGACGACCCCCAGGCTGCTGGACATCCTGAAGCAGGAGGATTTGCACGCGACGTTCTTCGTGCAGGGCAAGGGCCACATCGCGAAGTACCCCGAGATCCTGCGCCGCATCTCGGAAGAGGGGCACGAAATCGGCAATCACACCTGGAATCATGAGGACTTGACGGACATCGACGTGGACGACGCCCGTCAGGAGCTGACCCGGACACAAGGCGCCATCGAGAAGATCACCGGTACCAGGCCCATCCTGATGCGCCCGCCGGAGGGCCGCACCAACCGCACGGTGGCCAAGGTCTGCCAGGACTTGGGGCTGGCGCAGGTGCTGTGGAGTGTCACGGCCAAGGACTACGAGACGACCGACTCGGCCCTGATCACCAAGCGGGTGCTCGACCAGACTCACCGCGACGGCATCATCCTGCTGCACGACCTGCACAAAGGGACCGTGCCTGCCGTCCCAGGAATCATCAAGGCGCTCAAGCAGCGCGGCTACACCATCGTCACGGTGTCGCAACTGCTCGCCCCTGCCAAGCCCCAGCCGGGGATGGTCTACCGGCCCTGAACAATCGCAACGGATCCGCGCCTCAGGCGCGATGTACACGGCCCGGGGCTGAACGCCTACTTGGCCAGACGGGCCAACTAAGGGTTGTCCCGCAATCCCGGGCGGGCGGACGGACGACGAGAGCTGCCTCGCTGCGTTGTCGGAACACCCGAATACGCCCAGTATGAGGACGCCCCTCCGCCTTGCGATGCACCGCATCTGACGCCGCGCGCTGATCCATCAGGGAGTAAGGGGACAGCCCTTGGAGTGCTCAGTCACAGGGATGTCGCTGAGCACTTCAGTCGGCACTTGAGCAGCCCAGCAGGCAGCCCGTGCCGAAGGCCCTTACCCCCACCCGAGATACACCGACAATAAAATCTGTCTTGACAAAATTTTTTGTCGGTTGGATTCTGGAGTGGTGCTGGACGTAGCTGTGATCGAAGAACCCGCCGCGGCCGAGGCGTCCCTGGACCCGATACGGTCCCGGATCCTTGCCGCCCTGGCCGAGCCCGGCTCGGCCGCCATGCTGGCCGTCCGCCTGGGGCTGCCCCGGCAGAAGGTCAACTACCACCTGAAGGAGCTGGAGCGTCACCGGCTGGTCGAGCTCGCCGAGGAACGACGCAAGGGCAACGTCACAGAGCGGGTGTACCGCGCGACCGCCGCCTCCTACGTGATCTCCCCCAGCGCTCTGGCCGCCGTCAGCCCGGACCCCTCCCGCTCTCCCGACCAGCTCTCCGCCCGCTGGCTGCTGGCGCTGGGTGCCCGTCTGGTGCAGGAGGTCGGGACGCTGCTGAGCGGTGCCGCCCGAGCCCGGCGGCGGGTCGCCACTTTCGGCATCGACGCCGAGGTGCGATTCGCCTCCGCGACCGACCGGATGGCCTTCGCCGACGAGCTGGCCCAGTCGGTGGCGGCCCTCGTCGGCCGCTACCACGACGAGTCCGCCCCAGGAGGCCGGACCCACCGCGTGATCGTCGGGCTCCACCAGATCCCCGCGCCGCAGCCCGGCCCTCCGGTGAGCACGGCCGGCCCGCGGCAGGAGGCCGGGGGAACGAACCAGACCGAATCCGAAGCAGGACAGGAAGACCGACCATGACGCACCCGTTCGAGATTGAGCTGGAGACGACCCTGCCGGCGAGCCCGGAAGAGGTCTGGGAGGCGATCGCGACAGGACCGGGGATCGACTCCTGGTTCATGGGCCGCAACGAAGTGGAGGCGCGCGAGGGCGGCGTCGCCGCCATGGACACCGGGGGCCACCGGGAAGAGGCGGTGATCACCGCCTATGAGCCCGGCAAGCGCTTCGCGACCCGCACGTCCACCGGCGAGGACGGCCGGTTCATGGCCTTCGAGTACCTGATCGAGGGACGGGGCCGCGGCAGCACCGTGCTCCGCGTCGTCCACAGCGGCCTGCTCGGTGACGACTGGCAGGACGAGTACGACGCCCTGCGCCGCGGCTGGCCTTTCCACCTCCACACGCTCCACGAGTACCTGGCGCACTTCCCGGGACGCGCCGGGGTCCCCGTCTTCGCCGTGGCACCGGCGGGCGGGAAGTCGCCGCAGGAGGTCCGGGCGGCACTCGTTCGTGGGCTGTCACTGCCGACGCCGGTCGACGTGGGTGCGCGGGTGCACGCCGAGCCGGCCGGTCTGGCGCCGCTGGACGGCGAAGTGGTCTGGGCGGACGAGGAGCGTACCGAGGTCCGTACCGCCGACGGGATCTACACCTTCCACCACGGCTCCGGCGTGGCGCTGATGTTCCATCACCTGTTCGGGCCGGATACGGAGCGGGCTGAGGCAGCCTGGCAGCAGTGGCTGACCGGACTCCTCGCCTGACATCCGTATGCCCGGACCCGGGGACCGGGCCGCCCGTTCGGCGGGAGCGCAGATCCCGACAGCGACGGAACAGCCGCAAGCAATCGAAGATCGACACGAGACAGCAAGGAAGACTCATGCGTACCCTGATCAGCACCGCCTTCATCTCGCTCGACGGCGTCGTGGAGGCCCCGGGTGGCGAGCCCGGTTACCGCAACTCGGGATGGACCTTCAAGGACGTCGAGTTCGTCCCCGATGCATTTGAGATCAAGGGGCGGGAGCAGAAGGAAGCCACCGCGATCCTGATGGGCCGGGTCAGCTACGAGGCGTTCAGCCCGGTGTGGCCGGGCATGGAGGAGTTCGCCGACTACAAGGCGATGCCGAAGTACGTCGTCTCCACCACTCTCACCGACGACGACCTGGTCTCGAACTGGGGTGAGACCACGATCCTGCGCTCAGTCGAGGAGGTCGCCGCCCTGAAGGAGACCGAGGGCGGCCCGATCATCATGCACGGCAGCGCCTCGCTGAACCACAGCCTCTCGGACGCAGGCCTGATCGACCGCTACCACCTGGTCGTCTATCCGCTGCTGCTCGGCGCGGGCAAGCGGTTGTTCAGCACTACGGACAAGGACGCGCAGAAGCTGAAGCTGGTCGAACACGAGACGTACCCCAACGGCCTCCAGAAGAACGTCCTCGACGTCATCCGCTGACCAAGCCCTGGCACCCGGTCCCGCCGCCACCTCCTCTGACTTGGCCATTCGGTCGTCCCGCTCCCAGGTAGACACCGCCCCAAGGCGCGAGGGCCGGCCGGTTGCCCTAGTCCTCAGGGTGATCAAGCGGTAGCCGATCCGGGACAGAAGTCGCTGAGCAGCGGCCGGCGTTCGGCAGCCGGGCAGGATGGGAACTGCGGTGGTGGCAGGCGGTTGTCAGCGGTGGTCTCTCCAGTCGGCGTGGTTGTTCGTCATAACTGGGTCAGGGGGTGGTTCATCGTACTGACGGAGGCGCTTCGGGCATTCCGGTTCACGCTGGACCCGCCCCGTGTTCAGGAGGAAGTGCTGCTCCGTCAGGCGGGAGCAGCGTGTCGGGCGTTCAACCACGCGGGAGCGTATCCGCGGTTGTTCCATCGCCGTCCTCCGACATCCGCGCCTCGGCTCAAGATCCTATGAGGCGGATCTACGTCGTCGCACGTCATCCACTCTCCTGGCAACCCGGCGAACTTTCCGGCCAAAGGACTAGCTCAGCGTCTTCAGCGCGGCCGCGTCGTACGGCTTCAGCTCGTCGACCCGGCCCGCCAGGACCTTCGCCGCCCACTCCGGGTCCTGGAGCAGGGCGCGGCCGACGGCGACCAGGTCGAACTCGTCGCGCTCCAAGCGGTCGAGCAGGTTGTCGATGCTGCCGACCTCGGCGCCCTCGCCCGCGAACGCGCGGATGAAGTCGCCGTCGAGGCCGACCGAGCCGACGGTGATGGTGGGCCTGCCGGTGAGCTTCTTGGTCCAGCCCGCCAGGTTGAGGTCCGAGTCCTCGAACTCCGGGAGCCAGTAGCGGCGGGTGGAGGCGTGGAAGGCGTCGACGCCGGCCGCGGCAAGCGGGGTCAGGATCGCCTCCAGCTCCTCCGGCGTCTGGGCGAGCCTCGCGTCGTAGGCTTCCTGCTTCCACTGCGAGTAGCGGAAGATCACCGGGAAGTCGGGTGAGACGGTCTCGCGGACCGCGGCCACGATCTCGGCCGCGAACTTCGTACGGGCCACGGGGTCGCCGCCGTAGGCATCGGTACGGCGGTTCGTCCCCGCCCACAGGAACTGGTCGAGGAGGTAGCCGTGGGCGCCGTGCAGTTCTACGCCGTCGAAGCCGATGCGCTCGGCGGCTGCGGCAGCGTCGACGAAAGCGCCGATGACGTCGTCCAAATCACGCCGGGTCATCGCCCTGCCGGTGCCCTCGGTGCCGTCCACGCGGATGCCGGAAGGGCCGACGGCGGGGGCGTCGGCGTAGGGCGCATCGCCCTGCTTGCGCACCATGCCGATGTGCCACAGCTGCGGGACGATCGTGCCGCCCGCCGCGTGGACGGCCTCGGCGACCTTCGCCCATCCCGCCAGCTGCTCCTCACCGTGGAACCGCGGCACACGGTCACTCTGCCCGGCCGACTCGTGGCCGACGTAGGTCCCTTCGGTGACGATCAGGCCCACACCTGCGGCGGCGCGACGGGCGTAGTACGACCGCACGTCCTCACCGGGCACGCCGCCCGGGGAGAACATGCGCGTCATCGGCGCCATCACGATGCGGTTCGGGACAGTCAGGCCGTTCAGCGCGACGGGCCGGGACAGGATCTCGGCCGCGCGGGGGGCCGAAGTCGCAGTGACGGTCACGGAGGTGCTCCTCGTAGTACTTGACGACTTTGATGGTTGATAACTTCAAGCAACGAGAAGACGGTAAATATAAATATTTGAGATTGTCAAGTTTCCTGGGTAAAGTGACTCCCATGACAGGAACTGCCCGCGTCGACACGGCCCGGCTCATGGAGCTGCTCTCGGTGTGCCTCGGTGCCTATTACGGCGACTTCACAGTCGCGGCAGCGAGCGAGAATCTCACCGCGAGCCAGGGCAAGGCACTGACCGTGCTGCGCCGGGGCCCCGCCGCGATGCGCGCCCTGGCCCACACCCTGACCTGCGACGCCTCCAACATGACCGGGATCGTCGACAGGCTGGAGAAGCGTGGCCTGGTGCGCCGCGAGCCCAGCCCCTCCGATCGGCGCATCAAAAACGTCGTCCTCACAGCCGAGGGCGAGCGCGTCGCCGACGCGATTCGCGCGAAGATGCGCACTACGCGGGAGGGCCTGGACAGGCTCAGCGACCAGGAGCGGGACTCCTTGCACACCCTGCTGGAACGAGTTTTCATCTCCCAGCCCGCCGCCTGAACCGGATGTGTCGGCCGACCCTGTTGAGAGTCCCCGCGCTGCAGCTGAGCCAGGGGTACGCGTAACCGTCGGGGCCTGTCCGTGCCTCGGTCGCCGACGCGCGGGTGGGGCTGCGCGAGAACACCGGCCACTCGCCACCTTCCTCCTTCACCGCCGACGAGCCCCGTCGGCCGGCGCCGTCGACGAAGGCGCGTCAGTGGTGGTGACCCTGGCGGCCGAGGGTCACCACGGGGATCGCGCCGGGGCGGGTCCACTGCGGCACCGGCCGGCTGGTCGGGCCCCAGGTGGCGACGCCGTCGGCGTCCGAGCGCCAGTACCAGCAGGCCTGGCGGCCCTCGGACGGGTGCCCCTCGCGGACATCACCGATCACGGGCCGGCCCTCGGGGTTCTCCTCCCACGCCTCGCCCCGGCCGTAGGGCGTCATGTCGAGCAGGCCGAGGGACCCGTTGACCGGCTCGTTGCCACGGCCCGTCGTGGAGTAGGTGAGGAACACGCGGTCGCCGTCGCGCAGGAAACAGACGATGTGCCCCATTCCTCCGCCGACCGGCGCCTCCACGCCCCGCACCGAGTACCAGGGCTGGGTGTAACCCATGAACTCGACGTAGGAAGCCACCTCGTCCCACGGGCCCGAGGTCAGGACGGCGAACGAGACGCCCCGGGCGTTGAGGTAGACGGCGTCCTTCACGTGCCAGGCCGTGGTGGTGCAGCCCTCGCACTGCCCCTGGTGCGGCGCGCCGTCGTACCACATGTGCTTGTAGACCACGAGCTCGTCGCGACCCTGGAACAGGTCGAGGAACGGGACCGGCCCGTCAACGCCGGTGACCTCGACCGCGCCGTCGAGCTCGACCATCGGCAGCCGCCGCCGGGCCGCGGCGATGGCGTCGCCCTCACGGGTGTGCGTCTTCTCGCGGACCAGCAGCTCCTCGCGCGCCGCCTGCCAGGTGGCCAGATCGACGACTGGCGGCTTGCCGGGGAGGTTGCTGCTCGCGTTGCCGGGCTCGGTCGTCATGGTGTCCTCCGTGGTGTCTCGTGCCGGGCAGCGTCGTACGACGTCTGACGACGCTCACCAGAACAGACTCGCGTCCCGGCCGGAACTCATCGCAGCAGGGGGCGTCCTCGGCCGAGCCTGCACGGACCACGTCGGGCTGACAAGTTCACAGACGCGCCAAGGAGCCCTCCGGCCCTCCGAAGCCATGTCTGTAGGTCGGGGGCCGGCTGTCACCGGCATCGCGTTGAACGTGATGCCCAACCGCGCAGACGAACCATGCTCCTCCCGTCTCGACGGAACGCAACACCCGAGGCTCGGCTGAAACGGCGGCCACGCCAAGATTCTGCCCGTGTTCGAGAGACCGGCGCAGACCCGTTCCGCACGGCGTTGCGCGAGTCTGCCTTCAACTCGAATCGCCTGCGGCGAAGCCCTCGAGGCTTCTACGACAGGGAGTTCAACGCGAGAGCGGTCCGCACCTCGGTAAGACGATGATCCTGTGCGGATCCGGCAGCGCCGGACGATGGTGGATGGCCCGGGCGCCGCGAGGGCGGGTGCGCCCACTGGGCGCGCCGACCGTAGCTATCCGGCTCGGGCGACCCGGGCCCGGATCATGGTCGTTGCTCTCTGGTGCGGGCCGGTTTCGCCGTGTAGCGTTGTTGCCAGATGTCGTGGTTCGCAGTTCCTGCCCGCGCCCTGGCGTGGGCGTTTTGCTGTGCAGTGCGAGACCAGGGCGATCACCTCCGGGTCCGCGTGGTGCGGATCCGATATCGACTGGAAGGCACGAGCATGGCCAGCGGAACCGTCAAGTGGTTCAACTCGGAAAAGGGTTTCGGCTTCATCGCCCAGGACGGCGGTGGGCCGGACGTCTTCGCGCACTACTCCAACATCAACGCAAACGGCTTCCGTGAGCTCCAGGAAGGCCAGGCCGTGACCTTCGACGTCACCCAGGGCCAGAAGGGCCCGCAGGCGGAGAACATCACGGTCGCCTGACCAGCGACTGGACACCACGAGGCTCCCGGAGCGCAGACTCCGGGAGCCTCGTGGGGAGTCCGACACCACCTACGCCTCACCGGCTGTCAGTGGGCGTGCTTCAGTGCCATATCGGCGTCGACAAGGCCGCCTTCCACGCTGCTCCAGAACCGGGTGTGTGGACACGATGATGCCGAGTTCGAGGGTGGGAGCTTTGAGGCGGGCGATCGGCTGAGTGCGCGTGCTCATGCGCACCCTGCGACCGGCCCGGCAAGGTGTGGCCTTGACGTACTTACTCCCCGAACCTCCGCTTCGACGCAGGTGGCCCTGGTCGAGCAACACGTCTCTGCCTCGGACGTTGCCACTGGCTGTGGGCCGTTCATTGTCGAGGCCCCCGTTTGTATGGAAGAGCTTCGGTGACGGCATGCAACTCGTCGCAGCCGGAACGCTGACCTTGCTGCTGGTGCTCTCGCAGCACGAATACGACCGCACCCACCCGGGCCCTGCGCCTACCCCGAACGTCGGTGACTCGCCCTGCTACAGCGGCAGCTGGACCTGCCGATGAGTCGCTGAGCCCCGCCGACTCGGATGCGCACTCGCCAACTGAGGCAAGGAGTAGTCCATGTGGCGGGTGGGCACTTGAGGCGGCGAGGTGAGTGCCCCGGTGGTTGCTGCCGAGCGCCATCGAGGCCTTGAGCGGAAGCCGACGTGGGCAGCGCGACCTGTCGAGGTGACCGGCCGAGCGACGCCCGGTGTCAGAGACGGACGGTCATCTCCACGGCCACGTCGTCACCTGCCGAGAGACCCTGTGGCTTGCGTACAGCCTTCCTGAGTGGCAGCAGATAGCCGCCGTCTTTGGGGAAGAGCGACGTCGTGAAAGTGACCTCGCCGATGCGGGCCTCGACAGGGATCACGCCCCAGCCGTACGTCGCCATGACAGCCACCTCGCGGACGTCGGCGGACTGTTCCTCGGGCACGGTGGCGAAGTAGAACGGTGAAGGCCCACGCCATTCGATCACGTGTCCGGTGAACACGACTCTCATCACGTCGGTCCGTTCATCAGGAGGGCCAGATCCTGGTCAGCGTACATGCAGCTACCTGGAGTTACTTATGACGGATGCTCCGGCAACGCCCAATCCGCCGAGTGAAGTGCTCCGCACCTTGTCGGCGGGTTGATTCCGGTCCTCCGTACGATCGGGAGACCCAGGGGTCTGGGTCCGGCTGAAAGTGCTCACGCCGGTTGGCCGGGGCTGCGCGACGGGGCCTGATGGTTGCGCAGGGACGCCCGCCATCCCAGTTCAGCGGGCACCTCTCTGGGGGCCAGGCCCGCGCAGCCCGTCATCGTCCGGTAGATCGGGCCTCAAGGGGTGCGGCATGGCCCGCGTCATTATCATGGATGGACGGGGAGAGGCCAGGGATGGGCTGGTGCCGATGAGCGTACCCAACGTTTCCGAGGGCCTCGGCGCACGATTGGGAGACCCGCTGCACGGGCCGTACACGGCCACCGCGTTTGTGGACGGCAGGGGGAGGATCTCCCTGTGGAGCATGGAGGCGGAGGCGCTGCTCGGATATTCGGCGGACGAGGTCTGTGGCACGCTCGCGGCGGATCTGCTGGCCGCCCCCGAGGGCCGGGAAGCGGCGCTGGCCGCGCGTGAGCGGCATGCAGATGGGCAGGGCTGGGACGGCGTGGTGGCCATGAAGCACCACGACGGGCGTGCAGTGCGCATCGCGCTACGCGTGCGCCCGGTGCACTGCCGGGAGGGCCAGGCCGGCTGGTCGCTCAGCGCCTTCGACGCCCGGCAGGTGGGGCAGGAGGAGGTCGATCGGGCGATCCTTCAGGCGTTGTTCAGCCAGTCCCCGATCCGGATCATCGTCGTGGACAGCGAGCTGCGGTACCGATGGGTGAACGCTGCGATGGAGCGCGGGAGCGCTGTCCCCGCGGCGCGCCTCATCGGCCGGCGCATCGGTGAAGTCACACCGTGGGTAAACGTCGAGGGCATCGAGGAGGTCCTGCGCCGGGTGCGGGACACCGGCGAGCCTGTGCTCGACTTCCAGGTGCGCGGTCAAGGTCCATCGGACCCGGACCGCGAGCACGTGTGGTCCGGTTCCTCCTTCCGGCTGACCGACCCGGCCGGCCGTGTTCTGGGGATGTGCCAGATCTGCGTCGATGTCACCGAGGGCTACTGGGCCCAGCGGCGGTTGGCCCTGCTGACCGAGGCCGGGACGCGCATCGGCACCACCCTGGACGTGGTGCACACCGCGCAGGAACTGGCGGATGCAGCCGTTCCCGAGCTCGCGGACTTCGTTCTTGTCGACCTGCTGGAGGCGACGGTGCGGGGCGAGGAACCGGCTCCCGGGCCGGTGAGCGGGCAGGTATTGCTTCGCAGGTCGGGCATCAGCTCGATCCACGAGGACGCCTCAGAGGCCCTGTACGCGGTGGGGGAGGCGGTGGCCTTCCACCCGGGCACCCCCCAGGTGCGGTGCCTGGCCACCGGGCAGTCGGTTCTGGTGCGGCGGCTGGAGACCGACGAGTGGTACGCCTCCGACCCGCAAACCGCCGAGAAGGCCCGCGAGGTGGGGGCCCATTCGCTCATGGTGGTGCCGCTGCGGGCCCGCGGGATCACCCTGGGGGTGGCCGTCTTCGGCCGCAACCGGGAACCTCAGCCATACGACGAGGGGGACATGGCCCTGGCCGAGGACTTCTCGTCCCGTGCCGCAGTGTGCGTGGACAACGCCCGCCGCTACACCCGGGAGCACAACACCGCCCTGACCCTGCAGCGCAGCCTGCTGCCGCACGAGGTGCCCGACTACCCCGCCGTCGAGACGGCCCACCGCTATCTGCCCGCCGCCGCCCACGCCGGAGCCGGTGGGGACTGGTTCGACGTCCTGCCGCTGTCCGGAGCCCGCGTGGCCCTTGTCGTCGGGGACGTCACCGGCCACGGCCTGCACGCCGCGGCTGTCATGGGACGGCTGCGCACCGCCGTGTACACCCTGGCCGACCTGGACCTGGACCCCGACGAGATCCTCACCCAGCTCGACGACCTCGTCATCCGCCTTGCCCAGGAGGACCCCGACTGTGAGGGCGCCACCTGTCTGTACGCCGTCTACGACCCCATCTCCCGCGTCTGCACTTTCGCCCGCGCAGGCCATCCTCCACCCGCTCTGGTGCAGCCCGACGGTGCAGTGGAGTTCTGCGAGGACATCCCGCCCGGCCCGCCCCTGGGCCTGGGCGGCCTCCCCTTCGAAACTGCCGAGCGCAAGCTCGCCGAGGGCACGCTCCTCGCGCTGTACACGGACGGCCTCATCGAGGCCGCCGAACAGGATGCCGAAATCGGGCTCGAGCGGCTGGCCCGCACCGTGGCCGACCCCAGCCGGTCGCTGGAGCAGCTGTGCGAGTCCGTGGAGACCTCCGTGGTGCCGGAGCGCCGATCCGACGACGCGGCCCTGCTCCTGGCCCGCACCCGTGCCCTCGCGGCAGACCGGGTCGCCTCCTGGGAGCTGCCGGCCGACCCGGCCCAGGTGGCCCAGGCCCGCGATCTCACCACACGTCAGCTTGCCGACTGGGACGTGGAACCGCTCGCCTTCGCCACCGAACTCATCGTCAGTGAACTGGTCACCAACGCCATCCGGTACGCCCGCGGCCCCATCGGGCTGCGCCTCATCCACGCCGAAGCCCTCATCTGTGAGGTTTCCGACGGCAGCCTCAGTGCTCCCCACCTGCGGCGGGCGCGCGTCCACGACGAGGGCGGCCGCGGCCTGTTCCTGGTGGCTCAGCTCGCCTCCCGTTGGGGTACCCGCTACGGCCGCGACGGCAAGACCATCTGGGCCGAACAGCCTCTCTCTCCTCTCGAAGTATCGAGTGGGCTGTGAGAGGACGTTCATGTTACTGACATGCAGGTTTGGCTGTTTTACGTGTGCCTGAACCGAGTTGATAGTGGCTTTGACGCAGAACACGCTTGAGCCATGTCCCCATCCGGCATCTGTTCAACCTGCTTTGCGGAGACAGCTCCTGTTCGGTTCGAAATTGCGAGTATCGGTTACCGTCACATCGCCCGGACGAGCGATGTCCGACCCCAACTCCAGGCCGTATCAGTGCCCTCATGATGACTCAGCCGCGCCGCAAGGCCTATCCGAGGACCTGTCCGGGCCGAAGAGCATCCCTCTGGGCCGCGCCGCCGACGCATCCGAGCGAAACTGCCTGGTCTCGGTCGGCGACCTGTGTGTTGTTCAGTGGCCGATGCTGTCCAGTTCGGCCACATCCTCGTCGGAGAGGGAGAGCCCGGCGCCTGCGATGTTCTCGCGCAGGTGGGCGGTGGACGAGGTACCGGGGATGAGCACGAGGTTCGGCGAGCGCTGCATCAGCCAGGCGAGCGCCACCGACATCGGCGTCGCCTCCAGCCGGCTCGCGACCTGCGAGAGGGCCTCGGACTGTAGCGGCGTGAAGCCTCCCAGGGGGAAGAACGGCACGTAGGCGATGCCGTCGCCGGCGAGGTGGTCTACGAGGTCGTCGTCGTGGCGGTGGGCAAGGTTGTACATGTTCTGCACGCACACGATCGGGGCGATGCCGCGTGCCTCGGCGACCTGCTCCGAGGTGACGTTGCTGACGCCGAGGTGGCGGATGAGACCCTCTCGCTGGAGGTCGACGAGCGTCTCGAATGCTTTGGTGATCGAGCCGGGCTGGGGGCCCTCAGCGTCGCCCATGCTCATGTTGACCAGGTCGAGGGCCTCGACTCCGAGGGATTCGGGGTTCTCGTGGACCTGCTTGCGCAGGTCTTCAGGGCGCCGGGCCGCGGGCCAGCCGCCCTGTGCGTCGCGGGTTGCGCCCACCTTGGTGGCGATCAACAGCGAGTCCGGGTACGGGTGTAGCGCTTCGCGGATCAGCTCATTCGTGATGCGCGGTCCGTAGGCGTCGCTGGTGTCGATGTGAGTGATCCCGAGGCTGACTGCCTCGCGTAGGACGGCCAGGGCGCCGTCGTGGTCGGCGGGCGGCCCCATGACCCACGGGCCGGCGAGCTGCATCGCGCCGTAGCCGAACCGGGTGACGGTCGAGTCACCCAGCGTCCAGGTTCCGCCGGGAAGAGGTGTGGAGGACGTGTCCGTCGCAGTGCTTTTCGCTTCTTGTCAGGGGTGGTGTCTCCGGCCCCCTTGCACCAGTGTCGGAGGCCTACTTCCTTTCGGGAAGTAGGCACCCAAAAGTGCGTAACCAACCCAAGGGTGAGAGGCGAGATCAGTGACGACGACGCCCACCTGGGCGTTGCCGGAGCCGGCGAAGCTGCCAGGCCGGCCGGCGGGCATCCGCAGTGGTGGCCGCCCGCTTCCATCGTGCAGTTGAGGTACTCCACAACGTCGTCGTCGGACGCCTTCACCGGGACATGGCCCGGACGCCGCAAGGATGCGGCCAGTGCGCGCGCCGATTCGTAGCTCTCCGGCACACGCGACCCGGGCCCGGACCCTGGCGGGAGATCGCGCTGGGCGGCTGGGGAATGGCTGGGGCATGGACCTCAACGAACTCCAGCGCCGCGCCCTGCGCATTCATGACCTCTACGACGAGCTGAACCTGAGGGAACGCGGGCGGGTGTGGACACGGGAGGAGTTCATTAGTCGCATGACAGCACGCCCGCAGCGTGATGTCTAGGAGGAGGATTCACAACGTTGAAAGGCGCCTGGACGAAGAGGCTGCAGCCACACGAGAGCGAGCGATGGGTTAGCCGCCGTGTGCTGGAAGCGTATGCCGTGTCGCAGGCAGGCGGCGAGTCTGAGGATCAGTCAGCGGTGGTCGGGCTGGCCGATCTTGGTGGGGCGGGTGGTGGCCGCCTGGATGACGCAGTCCTCGTCGTTATCGCCACCCACATCGACCGGCTGCGCTCCCATGAACCTCATGGGCCGGTGCGGTGGCGCTTCGGTTGCAGCCAGTGGCAGCCGATCAGCGCCGCTCTCACCAGCATGGGAAAGGAAGACGAGTGCGACGTGAGCAGGGAGCGGTGCCGTCAGGAGCGCGAGGCCGCCCGTGCTCTGGGGCAGCAGGGGCGCGAGGAACCGGCGCGGCTGGGCGGGGGCCCTGTGGTCCTGGGGCGGCCGGGGGGTGTGGCGGGTCAGGAATGCGGGCGCCGGCGGGTTCCCGCCTTGTTCGTATTCGGAGTGTGGAGCTCTGAGCTGCTCGGGTTCCGATGGGTCTTGTGGGGTACGCGGCGATTACAGCTTGTTCGATGAAGTGGAGGAGTCATGGCGGAGAAAACGGAGGGGCAGCAGTCCTGTAAGGCGTGTGGCACGCCTGCGGGGGAGGGGGAGTTGTGTGAGAACTGTGGGAAGGTGCTGGAGTTGTCGGATCGGCGTGGAGTGGTTGAGGACGAGGGGGCCGCTGCGCGGCGCATTTTTGAAGGCAGGGACGGCTAGGCGGTACAAGTGCCAGCAAAGGCACGTGTGCTGACTGGCCGTCACTCAGGAGAGTGACCACAGCCCCTCATCAGGCCGGATGCACCCTGCATGGCAGGGGTGTCCGTGTAAGGAGTTCCTGTGACCACCTATGTCATCACTGTTCCCGGTACGTTCGTCCACGGCGTCACCGATGCCTCACGCACCGCTATGGAACGCAGGCTGCGCCCTCGGGATCCGAAGAACACCGACCTGGGGGAGAGTGAGGAGTTGAACCTTCTGACAGTCGGTGAGGGAAGTACGTTTTCCGTCAGGATCGAAGTCGAGGCCGACAGTCGGGCGGGCGCCGAGGCGTTGGCAGTACGTCTGGTTTCCAGCGCGCTGAGGGATAGCGGCTTCTCACAGGACGATGCCCCGCTGGGGCCGGCCGCCGTGACGGGCATCGACCGCGAATTCTGACCACAGACACCAGGGGTTGATGGTCTGCGGGGTCTTGTCGGCGGTATTTCGGCTGTGCGATGTCAGTCACGCGTGTGGCCGAGCGTTGTAGTTGGCCCGTCCGGCTGACTGCTCGTTTCGGAATGCCGTTCTACGGAGATGTCGGAAGCCCACGTGGAGCAATCGTTTCGAGCGTGGACGGGGGAGGCAGTATGGGGTCGGGCTTCTGCTGCGGGAGGGCCGCACGCGCCAACAGCGCGTGACCTTGTGATCGGTTACATCGATGCTCTCAACGCGGTTGGTGAGGCCATGAGGGTGGCGATCCCCCCGCTTGAACAGCCAGCGGACGTGCTCGGCCTGGTCCGTTCGCACCGGATCAGCCGGGACGGTGAGATCGGCACCTACTCCTACCGGGTCCACGGAGCAGGCTGCCTCTTCACCAGCCACAACGGCACCGAGATTGACGTGGACTTCGCGGCCGACGGGACCGAGATCTTCGACCTCTGGCGGCTGCGCTGCTACGGGCAGAGTTTGCCTCAGCCTCATAACCCCACGGATCAGGACCTGCGGTCCGCAGTGGAGTCGCTGAAGCCCCTGCTGGCCGACGTGCGCCCGGGGTGGTTCAGCGTGGCCGAATCCAAGGCTTCAAGCATGAGACCGGCGTGTCGGGTGGCTGTCGGCGGCCCTGACGAGCAGAGTCCGCGGGGTGTCCGATGAGCTTGTGTCCGATGACCTCTGGGAGCGCATAGCCCCGCTGCTGCCGAAGCCACCCGAGCGCAGGTACCGGCGCGCTGGTCGGCTCCGGGTGCCTGACCGCGTGGCGCCGGCCGGAATCGTCTACGCCCTCCGCAAGGGTGTTGCCTGGAGAGACGTCCGTCCGGGGCGGCCCCCGGCGATACCACTTCGTGCCTGGCCCCGGGCAACCGGACACTCAACTGCCCACCGGGACCCGGCCCGTCACACCACCCCTACCCCTGTGACGGATAGCATCACGTGTCCCCGCCCTCCACCCATGCCCATGGAGTTCCCCATGAACCGCACCCCTGGCCTCCCCCTCTCCCGCCGCGGCCTCATACGCACTGGCGCCGGCGCCTCGCTCGCCGCGCTCGGGCTCGGCGTCGGCGCGCAGACCGCCTCCGCCGCGGTGGCCACCACCAAGCGGTTCGATCTGACGCAGCCGTCGTACGACCTGTTCCGGTCCAAGGACACGCACGGTGCGCGGGTCCAGCAGAGCTTCGCCTTCGACTGGGTGAACAAGTTCCTGTTCGTGGCAACCAAGCGGACTGACAGCGCCGAGTCCGCCGGTGACCTGTGCATCAACAAGATGGACTTCGACGGGAATTACATCTCGTACATGCACCTCAATGGCTTCGGCCACGGCGTCGCCTTCGCCGCGCTGCCGAGCGGTTCCGGCACCGACCTGTGGATCGAGTGCGCCGCGAACGACAACGGGTACGGCACCGCGCTCACTCCCATTCGTTACACCGCCAACACCACCCTGGGCTCGCCGGCTGCCTCGGCCGCCTACCGGCCGATCTCCGGGGCCACCGAGTACACCTGCTCCGTCGACCCGGTCTACCAGCGCATGATCGTGCGCTACAACACCAGCGCCGGCAAGCGCATCGCCGTGTACCCCCTCTCCGCCTTCCAGACGGGCAGCTTCGGGTCGCCGCTGGTCGACTTCCAGCAGCCGACGATCTCCGGCACTCCGCAGGGCTACACGCTCTACGGCTCGTACATGTACTACCTGACGGGTGACGCGTACCCCGGCGACGGCACCCCCACCGGCGACGGCAACTCCTACGTCACCAGCATCGACATCAACACGGGCACCGTGGAGCAGGGCCCCGTCCTCACCAAGGCCGGCTCCACCCTCCAATACCGCGAGCCCGAGGGCCTGGCGATCTACCGCACCGACGCCGGCGAGGCCCGCCTCTTCATCGGCTTCGCCACCGGCGTGGAAGGCGATCGGCGCTCCAGCATCTTCTACAAGAACGCGCTGGTCTGAGCAGTGTCCGCCCGGCGGCCGGTGGCCGGCCGCCGGGCACCAACCTCCGGTCAGACGTCCCGGGCGACCGGCAGTCGTCCGAATATCTCCGTCGCGGCACCCGACGACACGGGACCCGACAACCCCCTTTGCTCCTCACGGTGGCGCGGACCCGACGTGACGGGGCAGAGCGCGAACGAGGGGCGGTCGAAGCACCCGGGATTCGTCCCCGACAACCGTGAACGACGGCTGTGACCAGTAGACCGCCGACCGTCACCGCTCGACCCCCACCGTCCACCCTGGGTCTCGGCCGAAACCATCTTCACCAACAACGGCGCCGTGTCCCGCACCTTCTGGCTGGGCGACGTACTCGACCACGACGGAGCAGGCCAGCGCAGCGGGGTAGCCGAACACAGCACCATCACCGCATCCGCCCCTGCGGACTTCACCCCGGCTCAACCGTGGATCGGCATGACCGGTTCGGAGGCCCAGACGTACGGCCTGCTCTACAACGAGCCCGGCTTCACCACCTGTGCCACCGGTATCTGGGTGATGAGCCAGCCACCCTGATCAGTGCCTTGGGCCTGAAGCAACGGCCGGCACGCAGGATGGGCGGGGCCGTGGGAGCGCGGTCCCGCCCCTCCGCCAGAATGCCAGTACCGCAGCGATCTCATCGACGGATGCCTAGCCACAACCGGCCTCACCCTGACGACACCACGCCCGGAAAGCCAGTAGCCCGCAGGGCACGCGGACGCCGTGCCCTGCGTTCCGCTGAACCTCTGCGTGCGTGCCGCGAGCGATCGTTCGTCACCGGGAGACTCCGGCGCGGCTCGACGGTTTCGCGGGGAATCGCGTGCGGCCTCTGGACAACGACGCCCCCCTGCGGCCACGATGATGGCGACTCCATACGGTATGCAATCTACAGTGTGTGGTTGTGCAGGCGTGATGACTGCCGTCGTCGCGCAGGATGTGCGCGTGGGGGCCGGACCCCCACGCGACCGTGTTCCTCTCTAGCCCGAACCCGACGACATGACGCATCAGCGAGGTGAGGACGGCCATGGCAAAGGCACTGGAAGGCATCCGAGTTGTGGACATGACGCACGTGCAGTCCGGGCCTTCCGCTACCCAGCTTCTCGCGTGGCTCGGCGCGGACGTCATCAAGGTGGAGGCGCCGACCGGCGACATCACGCGCAAGCAGCTGCGCGACCTCCCGGACGTCGACTCCCTGTACTTCACGATGCTCAACTGCAACAAGCGGAGCATTACTCTCAACACGAAGACGGAGCGCGGCAAGGAGCTGCTGACCGAGCTGATCCGGCGCTCCGATGTGATGGTCGAGAATTTCGGGCCTGGCGCCGTCGATCGGATGGGGTTCACCTGGGAGCGCATTCAGGAGATCAACCCGAAAATCGTCTATGCCTCCATCAAGGGCTTCGGCGAAGGGCCGTACACCAACTTCAAGGCGTACGAGGTCGTCGCGCAGGCCATGGGCGGGGCGATGGCAACCACCGGGTTCGAGGACGGGCCGCCGCTCGCCACCGGCGCGCAGATCGGCGACTCGGGGACCGGCATCCATGCTGTCGCCGGCATCCTGGCTGCCCTCTTCCAGCGTGAGAACACCGGGCGTGGGCAGCGCGTGAACGTGGCCATGCAGCACGCCGTGCTCAATCTGTGCCGGGTGAAACTGCGGGATCAACAGCGGCTCGCGCACGGTCCGTTGGCCGAGTATCCGAACGAGGACTTCGGGGACGAGGTGCCACGCTCCGGAAACGCCTCCGGCGGCGGGCAGCCCGGATGGGCGGTGAGGTGCGCTCCCGGCGGGCCCAACGACTACGTGTACGTGATCGTGCAGCCGGTCGGCTGGCGGCCGCTGAGCGAGCTGATCGGGCGGCCCGAGCTGGCAGATGACCCCGAGTGGGCGACCCCGGAGGTGCGGCTCCCGAAACTCGGCAAGATGTTCCAGCTCATCGAGGAGTGGACCTCGACGCTCCCCAAGTGGGACGTCCTGCAGAAGCTCAACGCCCACAACATCCCGTGCGGCCCGATCCTCTCCACCAAGGAGATCATCGAGGACGCCTCGCTCGTCGCCAACGAGATGGTCGTCGAGGTGTCGCACCCGCAGCGCGGCTCGTTCGCCACCGTCGGATCCCCGCTCAAGCTCTCCGATTCCCCCGTCGACATCATCAGCTCGCCGCTGCTCGGCGAGCACAACGAAGAGGTCTTTGTCGGGGAACTCGGCCTCGGTTACGAGGAATTGGCCCTGTTGCGGACCGGCGGGGTGATCTGATGCCGCTCGGACCGGCCGACGGCGTGTTCGTGCGTACGTGCTGTCGCCACGGCCGCCGTCATGGCCACGCCGGTCGGCGTCGGTCGCGCGCTGCGCACCGCGTTGTGACCCGGATCCACGGGCATCCGCACTGCACCGCCCGTACTGCCCGCATGACCTCAGACTGAGGCATCGGCCCTCATCGTGCCCGCGGCGGCGGACCCCGTCCGCCGCCGCGGCGCGGGTGCGAGGCCGGACGGTGTGTTCTCAGGCGCCCCCTGGCACCGTCCGGCCCGCCCACCCGGCGTCATCGCACCTCACACCGGCACAGTGGAACTCAACGAGAAGCCATGAGTGTCAGCGTGAATGCCGTCGACGACCCGTCGCACGATCGCACGAGCATGTGGTGCCCACCATCCGCGAGGTCGTCAACTTCCTTGGACTGCACGGCAATGAGACATCGGCATGCCCAGGGGCGCGGTGCGCCCTGCGCCCGTCCACAGCAACGTGCAGAGCGACCGTGCCACCGTGATGCCGCGGCCCCTCTCGAACGCGCTCGGCACGGAGATCGGCTTCACGCCGCCGAGCCTGCGCGGTCTCGACCCCGTGGAAGCGATCCGGTCCCTGCGCAAGGGGGCCCAAAGGCCCCTTCGGGGGTGCGGGCATCTTGGTCCGAGCGGCCGAGGGCAGCGAGGTGCCTGAACAGGCCCTGCGGCGCACCCGCATGGCGGCCCGTCCCTCCATGACGGCCGGCGGGTCATCCACGGGGCGTGTGGCACGACGGGGTGGAACGCCGGGCTTGCGCGCTCCGGCTCGTCGACCGTCCGACGCCGCGCGGGTCGACGGCCGCGTACTGCCCGGAGCCCCCTGCGCTGATGCCGCTGGGCGGCGTCGCCGACCTGAGCAACACCCCAACGCCCCAAAGGAGATCGTGGTCCGATGGGAGCCCGCCGCGGTCCGACGTGGCGTACGCGGACCTCCGCGTCACATCCGGGCGAGAAAGACGGAGTACGGCCCCTAGACAGAGTGGCGACCCGTCTACAGAATACGGTCTACTCCATATCGTATGCAAAGCCTCTGCGTGTGGAGTGGATCACTGTTCCCGTCGTCGTGGAGGGGGTCGCACATGTGGTGACGCGAAGTCAGGACTCGTGAGCGCACGCGCGCTCCGGGCCGGGCCAGGGTGCAGGGAACCCGGCCGGTCGTGGGGTGAGTCGCGGGGCGGGCTGGTCCTGACGGCACATGAGAACCGGACAGGGGGCGCTGACCAGGGTTCTGCGACGTAGGGGAAATGGCATGACGACAACTGACATCTCGTCACACATTCCGTACAGAGAGGTGACGGACCGCAACGGCCGCGTGTACCGGCTCGGTGAGACCGACCGGGACATCATGCGGAGACCGCGCTGGACCATGGTGCTCCTGCCGTGGATCGGCATGATGGGCATCAGCTCGTCGGAGTACGCGTTCACCTCCGCCGAGGAGACGCTGCACGACGCGCACTTGTGGGCCAGTGGTCACATCTTCTGGCTGATGGGGGTCTGGATCTTCTTCCAGGCAGCCGTGGCCTTCCCGGCCGGGCAGCTCCGCGAGAGCGGGAGGCTGCCGGCCAGGAGCGCGATGATGCTCGGAGCGCTGGGCACCCTGCTCGGCTATCTCTCGCTGGCGTACGCACCGCATGTCATCGTCGCCTACTTCGGCTTCGGTATGTTCAGCGGCATCGGCGCCGGGCTCGTCTACGCGACCTGTGTGAACATGGTCGGCAAGTGGTACCCGGAGCGCAAGGGCGGCAAGACCGGCATGGTCAACGGCGGTTTCGCCTACGGCTCGGTGCCGTTCGTGTTCCTGTTCACCTCGTACATGGATCTGTCCAACTACCAGGGTGTACTGGTCTCCGTCGGGGTCATCTGCTGTGCGGCCGTCGCGGTCGCCGGCTGGTTCTTCAAGGACCCGCCGAAGAACTGGTGGCCCCATCACGTCGACCCGCTGAAGGTCTCGGACGACCCGCGGATCGTGCGGTCGCTGGCGAAGAACCCGCCGGCGGTCAAGCAGTACACCCCGCGTGAGGCGGCCCGGACCCCGGTGCTGTGGATGATGTGGTTCTGCCTCCTCTGCACGGCGGGCATCAACATCTTCGGTATCGCCATGCAGGTGCCGTTCGGCAAGGAGATGGGGTTCGCCGGCGGCATCGTGGCCACGGCCATGTCGCTCAAGGCGATCGTGAACGGGACCGGCCGGGGTGTCATCGGCTGGATCTCCGACCGGTACGGACGCCGCAACACGCTGATCATCGTCTGTCTGGTCCTGGGATCCGCGCAGTTCGGGGTCTTCTTCTCCGGCGACATCGGCTCGATGCCGTTCTTCCTGTTCTGCTCGATGGTCTCCGGCTTCGGTGGCGGCGCCATCTTCCCGCTGTTCGCGGCGATGACCGCGGACTACTTCGGTGAGAACAACAACGCCTCGAACTACGGGATGGTCTACAGCTCGAAGCTGATCTCCGGCCTGGTCGGTTCCGGCGTCGGAGCCCTCGTGGTCGGTGCCTGGGGCTACGGCGGTGCCTTCGCCCTGGCAGGCAGCATCGGGCTCGCCTCCGCGGTACTTGCGGTGTTCCTGCGGGCACCGGGCCGGTCGAACCAGGGGGGCGTCCGCTCGGCCACGGGCGCGGCTGCGAGGGAGGCGCTCTGAGTAGGAGGTTCGGTCCCGCCGCGCGCGGGGCAGAGCCGGGGTGTCCCCGCGCGGCGCCCCCCGTACCGGTCCGACCGCGTTCCTGACGACCACTTCTGGTTTTCCTGCTGTCGCCCCGGCTCGCCGGGGCGACAGCATTCTGCCCGGCTCCGTTCTGCCCGAGCATCGACGCTGAGAGGCGACCGACCATGTTGACATCGACACCTTCCGGTGCACGCCCGTCCACCGGTTCCCCTGGCCAGGAATCGGTCATCGACTCCCTGGTGCGGGCCAACCGGGCCTACGCCGACGCGTTTCGCGACCCCGGAATGGATGCCCGTCCCGTCCTCGGAGTGGCCGTCGTGGCCTGTATGGACGCCCGAATCGACCTGCACGCCGCGCTCGGACTCGAACTGGGGGACTGCCACACCATCCGCAATGCCGGTGGAGTGGTCACCGACGACACCATCCGCTCCCTCACCATCAGCCAGCGCGCCCTGAACACCCGAAGCATCGTCCTCATCCACCACACGGGGTGCGGCCTGCAGACACTGACCGAGGAGTTCCGGTACGAGCTGGAGCGGGAGGTCGGGCAGCGGCCGGCCTGGGCGGTGGAGTCGTTCCAGGACGTCGACCAGGACGTACGGCAGTCGATGCGGCGAGTACATACGTCGCCGTTCCTGCCGCATACCGACGACGTGAGGGGCTTCGTCTTCGATGTGGCGTCGGGGCTGTTGAGGGAGATCTCGGACCTCGACTGAGAGTCCTTGCATCCACGCGACTTTGCGTCGTTCGAGGGGGAGTCGGGTGGCCGGGGCCGTCCGATACGTAGCGCTGCGGGGAACAATGGCATACTGTATGCAATGCAAGCGTGCCTCGCCGATCCGCGATCCGCGGCCGAGGCCATCGGGACCGCCCGCCCGGGGCGGATCGGACATCGCACCTGAGGGGGCGCCCCGTGTCGTATCCCAGCGCACTGCATGACGTTCTGGACCACGTCATCGCTCCGGCCGGCGAACTGGCCTACCAGGAAGGGAAGTTCCCGCGCGCGGCGGTCACGGCGCTCGGCCGGGCCGGGCTCCTCGGGCTGACCTGCTCGGCCGAACCCACCGGTGGCGGCGCCGACTTGGCGCGAGCCGCCGAGGTGGTCGCCCGGGTCATGCCCGTGTGCCCGGCCACGGCCGCGGTGCTCCAGTCCCACTACGCGGCGGCCGCGGTGGTCGAGGCGTACGGCGGCCGGTGGCTGCGGGGTGAGGTCGCGGCCGGCCGCCACCTGTGCACCCTCGCGGTGGTGGAGGACGGCGCCGGGGGAGCGGTGCGCTCGACCGCGCGGCGTACCGGAGGCGTGGTGGCGCTGCGGGCCCGCAAGCGTGATGTGGTAGCCGCAGGTGAGGCGGACAGTTATGTCTGGTCGTCTGTCGCCCCGGACGGTGGCCTGACGCTCTGGGGCGTGCCGGCCCATGCTCCCGGCCTGTTTGTTCCGGCGCGCGCCACCGGGGCACCGCTTGCCAGCGCCACGTCCACGGTGGTCGCCGACCCGGTGCGCATCCCGGCCGAGGCGATGCTGGGGGCGGACGGCGAGGGTTTCAAGATTCTGCTCGGCGCCGTGCTGCCGTGGCTGCTCGAGCTGTGCGCCGTCGTCGGGTCCGACGCGGTGCACCCCTCGCTGGGCGCGCTGGCGCGATCCGCTTCCGGGACCGCGCGCTCCGGCGACGGTCAGGCGTTCGCGGCCTCCGCCGCGATGGCTTTGCGGTAGGTGCGGGTGCGTTCGGTGTGCTTGCGCATGATCTCGCCGGCCCGCTCGGGGTCGCCCTTTGCGATGGCCTCGATGAGGCGGGCGTGTTCGTTCCAGGAGCCCTTGGAGCGGGAGTTGGCGATCGGGGTGTAGTACCAGCGCACCTTGCGCCCCACCTGTGTGATCAGCTCGGCGAGCACGTCGTTGCCGCCCACGGATGTGATGTAGGTGTGCAGGGCCGTGTTCGCGGCGACCAGGCGGTCGGTCGTGCTCTCCGCCAGTGCCTCCAAGCCCTCTTGCTGGAGCTGCCACAGGTGCTCGATGTGCTCGGGCTTGGCGTGGCGCGCCGCCAGTTGTGCGGAGTAGGTCTCCAACACCGTACGGACGTCGAGGAGTTGGGTCGCCTCCTCCTGTGTGGGGGTGTGCACGAACGCGCCCTGAGCGGGCCTGAGGTCGACCCAGCCGTCCCTGTGCAGACGCTGGAGCGCCTCGCGCACGGGCTGCCTGCTGACCCCCAGTTGCTCGGCGAGATCCGATTCGACCAGATGCTGGCCCGATTTCAGGGTGCCGCTGATGATCAGCTCTGCCAGGGCATCGGACACCGCCTGGCGCAGCGGCGCCGGGCGGGCGACGCGTCGGGCGGAGTCAGCCGTCAGGCCTTGGCGCATGGTTCTCCTGTTCCGCCCCCGAGCTCACCGAGTCGGTGGCTGTCCCGGCCGTTACCCCCGGGCGGACCGCGCGGCGGTCCATTCAGGATACAGGTTTTCGTATGCAGTGTGGTGTCCCGTGACGGCCTTGCGTGATGTCCCACCGGAGCGGAGGGTGGCCGCGCATTGGATCAACGCGGCTCGCCAACAGCGGAGTTGACCGTCCTTCGAAGCGGATCGGCAGGCAACTCCATGTGGGATTCTGTATGCAAAAAGCTTGTATGCATCAGGGTTGCATGCTTCGCTAGGACTGTTTCGCCCCTTGCGCCGTGCGCGCGAGGGGAGGTCGAGGTGCCCCTGTGAACGCGAACCGTGGTGCTCGGACCGGACCCCCAGGTGCCCGTGCCCGTACCCCTTCCACGGCCCTGACGAAAGGCCGCACGACCATGAAGATCCGGACCAGTGATCCGACGGTGGAGCAGGTGGTGAGGAAGATCGCCGCCGCCCATCGCGAGCAGCGTGGCGCTCTGTTGCCGATCCTCCACGCCGTGCAGGCCGAACTGGGGCATGTACCCAAGGAGGCCGTACCGGTGCTCGCCGACGAGCTCAACCTCTCGCGGGCCGACGTACACGGAGTGGTGAGCTTCTACCACGACTTCCGCGACGAGCCCGCGGGCCACCGTACCGTCCGCATCTGCCGCGCCGAGGCCTGCCAGGCCCAGGGTGCGGGGTATCTCGTGGAGTACGTACGGCAGATGGGGCTCACCATGGGCCGGACCGCCGAGGACGGTTCGGTCACCGTCGAGCAGGTCTTCTGCCTCGGCAACTGCGCCCTCGGCCCCGCCGTCGAGGTGGACGGACGTCTGCACGGCCGGGTGGACACGGAGCGGCTCGGCGCGCTGCTCCACGGAACCGACCAGACGCGGCGCGACGGCGTCGGCGCCACGCCCGACGAAAGTGAGGCACCCCGGTCATGACCCAGCATCCCGCACAGCCCCATGTGCGGATCTACGTCCCCCGCGACTCGGCAGCCCGGTCCGTGGGCGCCGACGAGGTGGCCGCCACAATCCAACAGGCCGCCGACAGTGCCGACGTGGCCATCGAACTCGTACGCACCGGATCGCGCGGCATGCTCTGGCTCGAACCGCTCGTCGAGGTCGCCACCGAGCACGGGCGTATCGGCTACGGTCCGGTGACCCCCGACGACGTTCCCGCACTGCTCGCCGCCGGCCTGCTGGAAGGCGACGAGCACCCTCTGCGCCTCGGCCCGGTCGATGAACTGCCGTGGCTGGCCCGGCAGAACCGGGTCACCTTCGCGCGCGTCGGCGTCATCGATCCGCTCGACGCCGACGACTATCTGCGCCACGGCGGTCTCACAGGGCTGCGGACCGCGCTGAAGCTCACGCCCGCCGACGTGGTCGCCGAGGTGACCGACTCGGGCCTGCGTGGGCGCGGCGGGGCGGGCTTCCCCGCAGGCATCAAATGGAAGACCGTCCTCGACTGCCCGGGCGAGCTGAAGTTCATCTGCTGCAACGCCGACGAGGGCGACAGTGGAACCTTCGCCGACCGCATGCTCATGGAGGGCGACCCGTTCCTGCTCATCGAGGGCATGACGATCGCCGCGCACGCCGTCGGCGCCCGCGAGGGCTACCTCTATATCCGCTCCGAGTACCCGGACGCGGTCGCCACGATGCGCGCCGCCATCGACATCGCCCGCGAGCGCGGCTGGCTCGGCACCTCGGTCCTCGGCACGCCGCTCGACTTCGATCTGCATGTGCGGGTTGGCGCGGGCGCGTACATCTGCGGCGAGGAGACCTCCATGCTGGAGAGCCTGGAGGGCAAGCGCGGCATGGTCCGCGCGAAGCCGCCGATCCCTGCGATCGAGGGCCTGTTCGGCAAGCCGACCGTCGTCAACAACGTCCTGACGCTTGGCACCGTCCCCGTCGTCCTCGCCCAGGGCGCCAAGGCGTACCAGGAGCTCGGTGTGGAGCGCTCCCGCGGCACCCAGGTGTTCCAGCTCGGCGGAAACATCGCCCGCGGCGGCATCGTCGAGACCGCCTTCGGTATCACGTTGCGCGAACTCATCGAGGAGTACGGCGGCGGCACGCGGTCGGGCCGGCCGGTGCGCACCGCGCAGGTCGGCGGGCCGCTCGGCGCCTACCTTCCGCCCTCCTCGTTCGACCTGCCGATGGACTACGAGGCGTTCGCCGCGGCCGGAGCGATGGTCGGACACGGCGGCATCGTGGTCTTCGACGACACCGTCGACATGGCCGCCCAGGCGCGCTTCGCCATGGAGTTCTGCGCGGCCGAGTCCTGCGGCAAGTGCACCCCGTGCCGGGTCGGTTCAGTGCGCGGCGTCGAGGTGATCGACAAGATCGTGGCGGGGGAGCAGAGGGACGAGAACCTGGCACTCCTCGACGACCTGTGCGAACTGATGACCGAGGGCTCGCTGTGCGCGATGGGCGGACTGACTCCGCTGCCCGTGCGCAGCGCCCTTGCTCACTTCGCGGACGACTTCCTCGGCGAAGTCGCCGCCGACACGAGGACGAAGGGCACGGCATGACACTGCTCAAGGAACCCGATCACGGCACCCCGGAGCGACCGGGGGAGGCCACGGTGGCGCTCGAGGTGGACGGCATACCGGTGAGCGTGCCGGAGGGCACCTCGGTGATGCGTGCCGCCTCGCTCGCCGGCGTCGACATCCCCAAACTGTGTGCCACCGACTCCCTGGAGGCCTTCGGCTCCTGCCGACTGTGCGTGGTCGAGATCGACGGCCGGCGCGGCACACCCGCCTCCTGCACCACCCCGTGCGCCGACGGTATGCAGGTGCGCACCCAGACACCCAAGGTGGAGAAACTGCGCCAGGGCGTCATGGAGCTCTACATCTCCGACCACCCGTTGGACTGTCTGACCTGCCCCGCCAACGGCGACTGCGAATTGCAGGACATGGCGGGCGTCGTCGGACTGCGCCAGGTTCGCTACGGCTACGAGGGGGAGAATCACCTCGACGCCGAGAAGGACACCAGCAACCCCTACTTCGACTTCGACGCGTCCAAGTGCATCGCCTGTTCCCGCTGCGTCCGCGCCTGCGGCGAGATCCAGGGCACATTCGCCCTGACCATCGAGGGACGCGGCTTCGACTCCAAGGTGGCGGCGGGCGCGGGGGAGTCCTTCATGGACTCCGAGTGCGTCTCCTGCGGAGCCTGCGTGCAGGCATGCCCCACGTCCACGCTCCAGGAGAAGTCGGTCGTCGACCTCGGCATGCCCACCCGCTCGGTCCTCACCACCTGTGCGTACTGCGGCGTCGGCTGCTCCTTCAAGGCCGAACTGCGCGGCGACGAACTCGTCCGCATGGTGCCGTACAAGGACGGCGGCGCCAACGAGGGCCACGCGTGCGTCAAGGGCCGCTTCGCCTTCGGCTACGCCACGCACCCCGACCGCGTCCTCAAGCCCATGGTGCGCGAGAAGATCACGGACCCGTGGCGAGAGGTCGAGTGGGACGAGGCCATCGCCACCGTCGCGCGCCGGATGCGGGCTCTGCAGGACACGTACGGGACGGGCGCGGTCGGCGCGATCACCTCTTCGCGGTGCACGAACGAGGAGGTGTACGTCGTCCAGAAGATGGTCCGCGCCGCGTTCGGCAACAACAACGTCGACACCTGTGCTCGCGTCTGCCACTCGCCCACCGGATACGGGCTCAAGCAGACCTTCGGTGAATCCGCGGGCACCCAGGACTTCCGCTCGGTCGCCGAGGCCGACGTCATCATGGTGATCGGCGCCAACCCCACAGACGGACACCCGGTGTTCGCCTCCCGGATGAAGCGCCGGCTGCGCGAGGGCGCCCGCCTCATCGTGATCGACCCGCGCCGCATCGACCTCGTACGCTCGCCGCACATCGAGGCCGACCACCATCTGCAACTGCGACCGAGCACCAACGTGGCCGTGGTCAACGCCATGGCGCACGTGGTGGTCACCGAGGCGCTCGTCGACCGGAGCTTCGTGGCCGAGCGATGCGAGGGCTACGAGGAATGGGCCGCGTTCGTGGCCCGCCCCGAGAACAGCCCCGAGGCCGTCGAGCCGGTCACCGGGGTCCCGGCCGACGAACTGCGCGCGGCCGCCCGGCTGTACGCGGGCGCACCCAACGGGGCGATCTACTACGGTCTGGGCGTCACCGAGCACAGCCAGGGCTCGACCATGGTCATGGGGATGGCCAACCTTGCGATGGCGTGCGGGAACATCGGCCGCGACGGCGTGGGCGTCAATCCGCTGCGCGGCCAGAACAACGTCCAGGGCTCCTGCGACATGGGCTCCTTCCCGCACGAACTGCCCGGCTACCGGCATGTCTCCGACGACGCGGTGCGCACCGTTTTCGAGGACCTGTGGGGCACCGCCCTGCTGCCTGAGCCTGGGCTCCGCATCCCCAACATGTTCGACGCGGCCATCGACGGCTCCTTCCGCGGCCTGTTCGTCCACGGCGAGGACATCGCGCAGTCCGACCCGAACCTGAAGCATGTCACCGCGGCCCTGGAGGCGATGGAACTCGTCGTCGTCCAGGACCTGTTCCTCAACGAGACCGCCAAGTTCGCGCATGTGTTCCTGCCCGGGGCGTCGTTCCTGGAGAAGGACGGCACCTTCACCAACGCGGAGCGCCGGATCAACCGGGTGCGCGCGGTGATGGCGCCGAAGGCAGGCAAGCACGAGTGGCAGATCGTCACCGAGATCGCCACCGCCATGGGGTATCCGATGGCGTACGACCACCCGAGCCAGATCATGGACGAGATCGCCGCGGTCACCCCGACCTTCGAGGGCGTCTCCTTTGCGCTGCTCGACAAGCTGGGCAGCGTCCAGTGGCCGTGCAACGCCGAGGCGCCCGATGGCACACCCATCATGCACATCGACGAATTCGTCCGCGGCAAGGGCAAGTTCGTCGTGACCTCGTACGTACCGACCAACGAGCGCTCCACCCGCCGCTTCCCGCTGGTGCTCACCACCGGGCGCATCCTCAGCCAGTACAACGTCGGGGCACAGACGCGCCGCACAGGCAACGTCGCCTGGCACCCCGAGGACGTACTGGAACTGCACCCGCACGACGCGGAGGACCGCGGGATCACCGACGGTGACCTGGTCACCCTGGCCAGCCGGGTCGGCCGCACCACGCTGCGCGCCCTGGTCTCCGACCGGATGCCGACCGGAGTCGTCTACACGACCTTCCACCACCCGGTCACCGGGGCCAACGTGGTGACCACGGAGAACTCCGACTGGGCGACCAACTGCCCGGAGTACAAGGTGACGGCCGTCCAGGTCGCCCTGGCGCCGCCGGGGCACGAAGGGGCCACGGCGGCCGCCAAGGCCCCCGTGGGCGCCCTGACGGCGGGAGACTGACAAACATGGCCACCACTGAGCCGTCCGAGTGCCGCATGGCCAATGACATCGCCGTGAACCTCGCCCATCTGCCCACGGCGCAGGCGGCCACCGAACTGGCCGGACACATCGGCAGGTTCTGGGACCCACGGATGCGCACTAGGCTGCGCGCGCTGGTGGACTCCGACGCGGCCGGCGTGCACCCGCTGGTCGTCGAGGCGGTGAAGCTGCTGCGCTGAAGGTGAAGTTGAGGGTACGGCCCGCTGCGGTGTGACGCAGCGGGCCATGTCTCGTGCAGCCCCGCGGGGAGAGCCCCCGCGGGGTCCTTCGGCATGCCCGGAACCGGCCGACCCGTCCACTGCGCCGCGTAACTGCACTGCTCCCAAAGGTAGTTGGGTAATGCACTGGTCAAGCTTCATGCCGCCCCACTGGACACACGATTTCAGCACTCCATACCGTATGCAATCACCGATCAGGCTCCCTGCGCCGTGATCGGCAGGTCAGTTGTCTGCCATACCTCGCCGCGGCCCCGAACCCGCCGCGCCGAGGCCGAACCACCAGGTCACCGCCTGCACGCCGGCGGACTCCGGGATGCCGCCCCGGACCCGTGACGCGCCGACGGCGTACCCCCTACCCGCGCCCGGCAGGAGTCCGGGCGCGCACCGTGGAGGGGAGTCGCTTTCACCCACCGCACGAAGAGCAAGGCCCCAGGGGGCGCACGCCAAGCTCTTTTTCAGGCAAGGGAAGGCACACATGTCAGAAACACCGCAGGCGACTTCCTCCTCGTACCGAGAGGTCGCAGATGCCAACGGACGCGTCTACCGCGTCGGGGAGAGTGACCGCTCCATCCTGGGCAGGCCTCGGGCGTGGATGGTCTGGCTCCCGTGGATCGCGATGATGGGCGTCAGCGTTTACGAGTACGGCTACAGTTCGGCGGAGTCGACCCTCGAGCACGCCCATGGCTGGACCCTCACCGAGGCCTTCTGGATCGCCAGTATCTGGGCGGTCTTCCAGGCGGGCATCGCCTTCCCCGCGGGCAGGCTCCGGGAGACCGGAAAGCTCTCCGCCAAAACGGGGATGCTCCTCGGAGCGGTACTGTCCGGGCTCGGCTTCCTCTCCATCGCCCACGTGTCGAACCCGATCGTGGTGATACTCGGCTACTCGGTGCTCGGTGGCGCCGGCTCCGGACTTGTCTACGCGACCTGTATCAACATGGTCGGCAAGTGGTATCCGGACAACAAGGGCGCGCGGACCGGCTTTGTCAACGGTGGATTCGCCTACGGCACACTGCCGTTGATCTTCGTCTTCAGCTACTGGTTCCATGCCGACAACTACCGGTTGGTCCTCGACCTCATCGCCCTGGGCATGGTCCTCCTCGTCGGCAGCTGCGGCTTCTTCTTCCGCGACCCGCCCAAGAGCTGGTGGCCGCACGACGTGGACCCGCTCAACCGTGGCGGCGGCGAGGACGCCGCACGTGTGGCGCGCAGGCTGCGCAAAAACCCGCCGGCCAAGGGGCAGTTCACCCCGATGCAGGCGATCAGGACCGGGCAGCTGCCGCTGATGTGGTTCGCCCTGGTCTGCATCGGCGGCGTCTCGCTCTTCGGCATCAACTTTCAGGTCCCCTTCGCCAAGAGCCTCGGCTTCGGGCCGCTGATCGCCGCCTCGTCAGCGGGTGTGCTCGCCGTGGTCAACGGGGTGGGCCGGGCCGCCGTGGGCTGGCTGTCGGACACCCTGGGCCGCCGGCAGACCCTGACGCTGGTCCTCGTGATCGCGGGCGTCGCACAGTTCGGCGTGCTGTGGTCGGGGCAGGCCCACAACGAACCGCTGTTCCTTGTTTTCGCCTTCGTCAACGGCTTCGGCGGCGGCGCCTTCTACCCGCTGTTCGCGGCACTGGTCCCGGACTACTTCGGGGAGAACAACAACGCCACCAACTACGGCCTCGTCTACAGCGCCAAGCTGGTCGGCGGTGTCGGCGGCGGTGGCTTGGCCGCCTCGGTGATCAGCGCCTGGGGCTATTCGGGCGGCTACTACCTGGCAGGCGGCATCGCCTTCCTGTCGGCTCTGATCACCCTGCTGCTGCGCCAGCCCGGCCGACCCGAGGACCAGGAGCGGCCCGCCGAGCAGGCCGTCGCCGACAGCCGGGGGCTGACCAGCGCGGCGAACTGAGCGAACGCCCGGGCGCACCTTCGCGCCCGGGCCCGCAGACCGTGCGCGGGTGCGAACAGAGCGTTGGGCGGCGGCGGCAGTCGTCCGGCGGGGCGCCCGTGGCACAGGCTGGGCCGGACGGTGGGGTGCGCTCCCTGCTCCGTCCGGCCCCGGCCCTTTGAGAGATTTCCATCGTGATTTCCGTTGGTCAGCAAGGCTGGCGTGATGTTCCGGTGGGGTGCTCATGCTGGTCGGGGTGAAGCTCGCACGACGTCGGCTGCCAGGTCCGGCTCCCGCTGCCGAAGCGGACCATCGATCTCGTTGCCGGTCCGATACGCCGTCGCCGTATTCAGATCCGCTCCCGTTGGCGCAAGGCCGCCCCCGGCGACCAGGCGCTCATCGTGCTCGCCGTGCTCCGTCCTGACCAGCGCCTGGCCGACATGGCCGGCGGTAACGATGTCTCCGCCTCCACCGTGCGCCACTGGGTGCAGGAAGTCGTCGAACTCCTCGCCACGTGTTCGCCACGGCTGGACCGGGCAGTGAAGAAGGTCGCCCGTTCCGGCGGGGTGATGGTCCTGCTGGACTGCACCCTGATCCGCACCCGACGCCGCACCGGCAAGGACAACCGGAAGAACTACTCCGGCAAGAGCAAGGCTCATGGCCTGCCTCTGACCGACGCCACGGGCACGATGACGGACGATCTCGCACCCACGATCTCACCCCCCGATCAGCACGAGCACCCCCGGCCCGGTACGTCAGGAGACGTGCGCCCGCCAGACGGAGAGGTCGCCCTCGTCCGCGTCCTCGAAGCCGACCGCGACCGGTTCGTCGCCGTCCGCCGACAGGTGGACGGTGCACTGCGTCACCTTGCCACCGGGCGGGACCATGCCACCAGACCCGTCGGACGGGCAGCCGGCGATTTTCAGTCCGTCGAGGACGAGGGCCGGCGCGCCTCCGATCTGCTGGCCGCCCTCGGTGAGCACCCGGACGCTGCTCGCCTGGCGGGGGTAGAGGTCGGTCTTCCCGGGATTGCGGTAAGAGATCGTCACGTAGTACGGGGTGCGGTGCCGCTGGTCGTCGTCGAGTTCGAGACCGGCGAGGTCGGCCGGGCTGCCCTTGCGCACGGACTTCAGCGTGGCGGGCAGTTCGAGAACGCCCCCCTGCTCCTTGCCGGCGTCCCATCGGACGGCGATCGTGTCGCCCTGGGCCGCCATCCCCTTCGAGGCCGTGGCGAGGCCGCCGTCGACCGGCCAGGAGGTGACCTGGTCGGCCGGGCTGATGAGCCCGCCCCCGAAAGTGTGCGTCACGGACATCACACCGACGCCCTTCGACATCATGTACGTCCCACAGGAGGTGTACGAGTCGCCGGGCGCCAGCGCGTCCGGCGCGGAGTCCTCACAGGGCGCCGAGGCGTTCGCGGTGCCGAATCCGCCGGATGCGGTGACCTGCGTTCCGGGCACCAAGTCGGTGCCGATCAGGGCGACGTTGCGGAAGACCTCGTAGGCGTAGGGGATCTTCTTCTTGCCGGCGTTGGTGACCTCGTAGGTGAGGTAGTGGGGGATTTTCCCCTTCAGGTCGCCGTCCACGCGCACGCCGTCGAGGTCGTCCTCCGAACCGCGGACCAGGCCCTTGACCGCGAGCTGGATCTCGTATGTCTTCCCGTCGATGGCGGCATGGACGACTTCCCGGGCGCCGGTCTTCACGGGCAGCTCCGTCCCGGAAGCCGGATCCCCCTTCGACTCCACCGAACCCTGTGCACCTGCGCACCCGACGAGCAGGGCTATCCCTGTCGCTCCCACGACAGTCATCTTGAAGTGCCTGATCAGGCGCACGGCTTCCCCTTGTCGCGCAATGTTCTGCAATCTCGTGTTGATTGGCACATGCTAAGTGATTGCTGTGCGCCGGTATGCAGCGGGAGCGATGGAAGGCAGCCGGGCCGCTCCACGCTGCAGTGCGGGGAGCGGCCCGGCCATCGGCACGGTGTTTCAGGTCAAACCCGGAGCCACCGGCTGACGGCGGCCGAGAAGGAAGCGAACCGCCTGGTCGGCCGCGAACGCTCCGCAGCCGAGCATGGCTTCGCGAACGTCAAGGCCTGGCGGATCTTCACCAAGCTCCGCATGAACGCCCGACATGCGACCACACTCCTGCGGGCCCTGCTCGTCCTGGCGAACACCGAAGTCCAACGATGACGGACGATCTCGCACAAACGATCTCACCCCCGATCAGCACGAGCACCTCACCGGAACATCACACCGGCCCTGCTGACCAGCGGAAATCACGATGGCGGTTCCTCATCGCTGTGTCAGGTGCCCCATTTCAGTCGCCGCGGTCACGCCCGGGCTCGGGGTGCCGCGGTCAGTTGTCGGCAGTAGAAGTCGGTGGTCGTCCGGGTGTGATGATGCATCAGTTCCTCGGCCCGGTCGGCATCGCCGGCCGCAATGCGGTCGATGATGTCGGCGTGCTCGTTCCACGCGTCCTTGCCGCGTGGCCGGGCGATGGGCATGTAGTACCAGCGCACCCGGCGGTCGACCTGCCGGATCAGCTCGGCGAGGATGGGGTTGCGCGCGAGCTCGGTGATGAAGCCGTGCAGCGCCGCGTTCGCCTCGACGATGCCGCGGGCGTCGTCCGCGGAGAGCGCAGCTATTCCGGCGGCCTGCAGTTCCCACAGGCGCGTGATGTCCGGACCGGTCGCGTACTGTGCGGCGCCCCGCGCCGAGTGGGTCTCCAGGACGGCGCGAACGCTGAGCAGCTGGGTGGCCTCCTCGACGGTCGGGCTGTGCACGAATGCGCCCTGCGCGGGGCGCAGTTCCACCCATCCGTCGGCCTGGAGGCGCAGGAGCGCTTCGCGCACCGGTTGGCGGCTCACGCCGAGGTCCTCGGCGAGTTCGGCCTCGATCAGATGCTGGCCCGGCTGGAGTACGCCCCCCACGATCAGCTCGATCAGGACGTCGTAGACGGCCTGGCGCAGGGGCGCGGGCCTGTTGACGGGTGTCGTCACGGTGGCTGGGAAAGTGCGTGGCTCGCGCATGGGCTCCCTGGTGGTGGCGGACTGCGGGGAGGTGCTGGTGATGGAGCGGGAGGGATCGCGTACAGCGTATAGGCTTCTGTATGCAATCTGTATCTGTCAGGCGGGTGCGGGCTGCTCCGCCGGCCGACGTCCGGAGCCCGCCGTCGGGTCGGGGTCACTCGCCGCCAGTTCACGCAGGATCGCTTCCACGCTCTCCTTGGCGTCGCCGAAGAGCATGCTGCTGTTCTCCCGGAAGAACAGCGGATTCTGCACACCTGCGTACCCGGAGGCCATGGACCGCTTGAATACGACTACGTGCTCCGCCTCCCACACCCGCAACACCGGCATCCCGGCGATGGGGCTGGTCGGATCGTCCATCGCCGACGGGTTGACTGTGTCGTTGGCGCCGATGACCAGGACCACCGAGGTGTCGGCGAAGTCGTCGTTGATCTCGTCCATCTCCAGGACGACGTCGTACGGTACGCGGGCCTCGGCAAGGAGTACGTTCATGTGCCCCGGCAGGCGCCCCGCCACGGGATGCACGCCGAAACGCACGGTCACGCCGCGCTCCCGCAGACGGCGCGTCAGCTCCGCCACCGGGTGCTGCGCCTGGGCGACCGCCATGCCGTACCCCGGGGTGATGATCACCTGCGTGGCGCCTGCCAGTGCGCTTGCCGTGTCCTCGGCGCTGATCTCCCTGTGCTCGCCCTGCTCCTGCTCGCCGCTGGGTGCGGCCTCGACACCGAAGCCACCCGCGATGACGGAGAGGAAGGACCGGTTCATCGCCCGGCACATGATGTACGACAGGTAGGCGCCGGAGGAGCCGACCAGCGCCCCGGTCACGATGAGCAGGTTGTTGTCCAGCAGGAAGCCGGCCGCTGCGGCGGCCCAGCCCGAGTAGCTGTTGAGCATCGAGACCACGACGGGCATGTCGCCGCCGCCGATGGAGGCGACCAGATGCCAGCCCAGGACGAGCGCGAGCACGGTGACGGCGATCATCAGAGCGAGGTTCGGGCTGACGGTGAACCAGACCGTCAGGGCCACGAACGCGGCCAGAGCGCCGACGTTGAGCAGGTTCTTCCCGGGCAGGGTCAGTGGCCGGGACTTGATGCGCGCCGACAGTTTGAGGAACGCGATCACGGAACCTGTGAAGGTGACCGCGCCGATGAAGATGCCGATGAACACCTCGGCGTGATGGATCCGCAGCAGCGACCCGGCCAGCTCGGTGGAGCCCGGGCGCTGTGCCTCGACCTCCAAGTAGCTGTTCCAGCCGATCAGTACGGCGGCCAGCCCGACGAGGCTGTGCAGCACGGCGATCAGTTCGGGCATCTGGGTCATCTCGACCCGGCGGGCCTGCCACAGGCCGATCGCGCCACCGATTGCGCCTGCGACGGCGATCAGCGCGATCGACTCACCGGAGACGGAGCGCCCTGCGACGACGACGGTGGCCACGAGTGCAAGCGCCATTCCCGCGACGCCGTAGGCCACCCCCGCCCGGGCGGTGTGGTGCTGGGAGAGCCCCGCCAGGCTGAAGACGAACAGCAGCGCGGCGACGATGTCGGCGGCCTGGGCCGCCGTGGATGCGTTCATCGAACTTCAGCCTTTCGAGAACATGCCGAGCATGCGACGGGTGACGGCAAACCCACCGAAGATGTTCACGGTGGTGAGCAGGATGGCCAGGAAAGCCAACACACTGATGGCCAGGGGCGGGTGGCCGATCTGGAGCAGCGCCCCGACCACCACGATCCCTGAGATCGCATTGGTCACCGACATCAGCGGGGTGTGCAGCGCGTGGTGGACCTTGCCGATCACGTAGTAGCCGATGACCACTGCGAGCGCGAACACCGTGAAGTTGGAGGCGAGTTGGGCGGGCGAGACGGCGATGAGCGCGAACAGGGCGAGCATCCCGAGCCCGATCAGCCCGTAGCGGCCCGCGGGTGACAGGCGCCGCGGCGGCGCCGGATCGACCGGTGTTGCCGGCGAGGCCGGGGCCTTCGCGGGCGCAGCCGAGACTGCGACGGGGGGCGGCGGCCACAGCGTCTCGCCGTCGCGCACCACGGTCACCGCCCGCTGTACGACGTCCTCGAGGTCGAGGGCCAGCTGCCCGTCCCGGCCCGGGGTGAGCAGCTTCAGCAGGTTCACCAGGTTCGTGCCGTACAGCTGTGAGGCCTGGGCGGGCAGGCGGCCCGCGAGGTCGGTGTAGCCGATGATGGTGACGCCGTTCTCGGTGACGATCGCCCGATCGCTCACCGTCCCTTCGACGTTCCCGCCTTGCGCCGCCGCCATGTCGACGATGACGCTGCCCGGTTTCATCGAGGCCACTTGATCGGCCGTGATGAGCCGGGGCGCCGGGCGCCCCGGGATCAGGGCCGTCGTGATGATGATGTCGACATCCCTGGCCTGCTCGGAGTAGATCTCGGCGGCGCGCAGGTCGTACGCCTCGGACGTGGCTCGCGCGTATCCGTCGCCCGCCGACTCCTGTTCGATCTCGATGGCCAGGAACTCCCCACCGAGTGAACGTACTTGGTCGGCGACCTCGCCGCGCGGGTCGGTTGCGCGGACCACCGCGCCGAGGCTCCCCGCGGCTCCGATGGCCGCGAGGCCGGCCACTCCGGCGCCGGCCACCAGCACCTTCGCGGGAGGCACTTTGCCCGCCGCAGTGACCTGTCCGGTGAAGAACCGTCCGAAGGCGTGGGCCGCCTCGATGACCGCCCGGTAGCCGGCGATATTGGCCATCGAACTGAGCACGTCCAGGGACTGGGCCCGTGAGATGCGGGGCACGGCGTCCATGGACAACGCGGTCAGCCGCCTGCTTGCGAGCCGGGTGAGGAGTTCGGCGTGTTGCGCGGGGGCGAGCAGGCCGACGATCGTCGCCCCGTCCCGCAGCCGTCGCACCTCGTCGTGGGACGGTGCGTTGACCTTGAGAACGACATCGGCGTGCCAGGCGTCGTCGAGGCACGCGCCCGCCTCGACGTACGACGCGTCGGAGAAGCCCGATGCGGTTCCGGCGCCGGTCTCGACGACGATTTCGTAGCCGAGCCCGATCAGGCGGCGGACGGTGTCCGGGGTGGCCGCCACTCTGGTCTCCCCGGAGGTCGACTCGGCGACGACGCCTATGCGTTGTGGTGGTGGCGCAGACATTGCTCTCCTTTTCTCAGGGGCCTTGCGGGTCCGTCGGTGCGCGGGGAGCGTCAGGAGCGGAGGAAGCGGGGCACCGGACAGGAGGCGCGCAGCATATTGTGTGCAGTTCGCTCGACGCCAGGGTGAATCCGGGCGGGTGGTCGGGGACATGGCGGCCGTATCGGTTCGGGTTGGAAGGGTATACACCGGACCCCCGAACTGCATACAGTATTCAATCACAATCACTCACCCTTCTTCCCGAGAGGAGATGCCGTGAAGATTGCTGTCCTCGGAGCCGGCGCGATCGGAGCCTTCGTAGGAGCGGCCCTGCACCGGGGTGGTGCCGATGTCCACCTGATCGCCCGCGGTCCGCACCTGCAGGCCATCCGCGAGCGCGGGGTCAGGGTCATCAGCCCGCGCGGCGACTTCGTCGCCCACCCGCACGCCACCGACGACCCCACCGAGATCGGACCCGTGGACTTCGTGTTCCTCGGGCTGAAGGCACACTCCTATCCGTCCAGCGGCCCGCTGATCGAACCGCTCCTCGGCGAGCACACTGCTGTCGTCGCCGGGCAGAACGGCATCCCGTGGTGGTACTTCCACCGGCTCGTCGGCCCCTACGAGGGTCGCCGGATCGAGGCGGTGGACCCAGGCGGCGCGACCAGCAAGGTCCTCGCGCCGGAGCGGGCCGTGGGCTGCGTGGTCTACCCCGCCACCGTCATCGAGGCCCCCGGCGTGATCCGCCACCTCGAAGGCACCCGCTTCTCCATCGGTGAACCCGGCGGCGGGATTTCGGCGCGGTGCAACGCGCTGAGCGAGGCGATGATCGCGGGTGGACTGAAGTGCCCCGTGGAGCCGAACCTGCGCGACGACATCTGGATCAAGCTGATGGGCAACGTCGCGTTCAACCCGATCAGCGCGCTCACCCGGGCCACGATGGTCGAGATCTGTCAACATCCGCCGACGCGACGCCTGGTGGCCCAGCTCATGGAGGAGACGCTGGACATCGCCGCCCGGGTCGGCAGCACGCCGGACATCTCCATCGAGAAACGGCTGCGGGGTGCGGAGGGGGTCGGCGACCACAAGACGTCGATGCTCCAGGACCTGGAGGCGGGCAAGCAGTTGGAACTCGACGCCATCGTGACCGCGGTGGTGGAGATCGCCGATATCACGGGTGCCGAGGCACCCAGGCTCCGAGCGGTGCACGCGGCCACGGACCTGCTGGCGCGCCGCACCGGCACAGGATGAGACCCGGCCCGGCTCCCGCAATGAGGCTGGGGGAGCCGGGCTTTCGGTGCGGGCGAGGTGCCGCCCAGGCCGCCGGGTAAGCTCGGTCAGCGCAGCCACCGCAGGCGTGTTCGACCTGGTCGGGGCGGAGACGTATGGGGTGCGGGGGACGAAGCAGGAGGCGAGCATGCTCTTCCGTCAGCTGGAGTACTTCGTGGCGGTGGCCCGGGAGAGGCACTTCGCGCGGGCAGCGGACGCCTGCTTCGTCTCGCAGCCCGCACTGTCTGTGTCCATCGCCAAACTGGAGCGCGAGCTCAACGTCACACTGATCAATCGCGGCCACAATTACCAGGGCCTGACGCCCGAAGGAGAGCGTCTGGTTGTCTGGGCCAAGCGGATCCTCGCCGAGCAGGAGGCGTTCAAGGCCGAGGTGGCTGCGGTCCAGTCGGGCATCACCGGGACGCTGCGGCTGGGCGCCGAGCCCACGGCCTCGACGACGCTTGCGCTGCCGGTGACGGCGTTCTGCACCGCGCACCCGCTGGCCAAGGTCCAGGTGCGGTCCCGCCTGTCCACCACGGAACTCATCCGGCAGCTCCGCGCATTCGAACTCGACGCGGCCATCGCCCACTTCGGTCCCGAGGACCGGGACGGGCTGCAGGTGACGCCGCTTTACGAGGAGCGGTACATGCTGCTCGCCGCCGCCGATCAGCTGCTGCCCCAGTCCGACACTCTGACCTGGGCCGAGGCGTCCCAGCTGCCGCTCGCGCTGCTCACCCCCGACATGCGGATCCGTCAGGTCATCGACGCCGCGTTCACCCGCAGCGGAGTCACTGTCATCCCGCAAGTGGAGACCGACTCCGTGGCCACCCTGTACGCGAACGTGGGCGCGGGCGCCTGCACCAGCATCGTGCCGCACACCTGGTTGCGGGCCCTGCCGGTCACCGGCCGGATGCGTGTGCTGCGGCTTGTCGAGCCGGACGCGCGGGCGCTCATCTCGGTCGCGATCCACGATGCGACGCCGGGCTCGCTCGCGGCCCGCGCGTTCATCACGGCGGCGGCCTCACTGCGTCTGGACGAGTTCTTCGACCGACCGCTGCCCGTGCCCGAACCCCTGGTCCGCTGAGCCGAGGCGGTTCCGGCCGGCCCGCCCGGCGGCGATGTCACCGGGCGAAACGCAGCTGGACCGCCTGCCGGTCCAGCGCGCCCTTGGCCGTACGCGGCAGCGCCGGGACGACCTGGATCCGCTCGGGCACCTCGAAGGGGGCCAGCCGGCCCAGGCAGTACCTGACGATCTCCGCGGGCTCCGCGTCCTCCTCCTCGCGCAGCACCACCGCCGCGCCCACCCGATGCCCGTGCCGCTCGTCCGGCACCCCGAACACGGCGGCCTCGGCGACGGCGGGACAACCGCACAGTACGTCCTCGACGTACTCGGGGGAGACCTGGTCGCCCGCCCGCGTGATCAGGTTCCTGATCCGGCCGGTGAGGAACAGGGCGCCGTCGGCGTCCAGATGCCCCAGGTCCCCGGTGCGCAGCCAGCCCCCGCCGAAACCGCGCACTGTCGCCGCCGGATCGGCGAGGTAACCCCTGGCCACGCTGGGGCCGCGCACCCAGACCTCGCCCTGCACGCCGGGCGGGCACGCCTGCCCCGACGGGTCGACGACCTGGATCCGCGTCCCGGTCGGCCTGCCCACCGAGCCGTGCTTGGACGTACCGGGCGGCGGCAGGGGTTCACTGCTCGCCTGATGGGCGGCCTCCGTCATGCCGTAGGCCGACAGCAGTGGCACCCCGAGGGTGCGCTCCAGGGCCCGCTGGGTCGCGGTATTGAGCGGAGCGCTGGAACTGCGGGCGAAGCGCAGGGGCGGTGCGAGTGGCGCGGGATGTTCGCCGGCCGAACGGTCGAGGAGGATCTCGTGGATGGCGGGCACCGCGGTGAACCAGGTGGCCCCCACCGCGCGCATGTCGTCCCAGAACGTGTCGGCCGAGAAGCGTCCCCCGGCCGGGAGCAGGACGCAGCCGCCGCCGGCGAGCGTGGCGAGCAGCGCCGAGATCAGCCCGTGCGTGTGGAAGAGCGGCATGACCGCCACCGTCGCGTCCCGCGGGCCCAGTTTGTACGTCGCGCACAGCACGCGCACCGCCGCGGCCACGTTCCCGTGGGTCAGCGGCACCAGGCGGGCCTGGTCCATGGTGCCGGCCGTCGACAGGATCAGGGCGTCGTCCAGGGCGAGGCCCGGCGTGGGCGTCCCGTACAGCCCGAGCGGCGCTCGCGTCGTGTCGAGCGTGACCGCACAGGGGGCGCCGGGCGCGACCTGTACCCGCACGGGCCAGGCGGCCGGCACGCCTGCGGGAGCCTCGGGCCCGCACAGCACCACCCGCGCCCCGAACACCCCGAGCCGCGCGCCCAGTTGACCGGCAGGCAGGGCCGGATCCAACGGGGCGACGACCGCGCCGGCCCGGGCCGCACCCAATAGGGCCACGACGAACTCGACGGTGTTCGCGGCGACCAGTCCCACCGGGTCCCCGGGCCGCACCCCGGCGGCCGTCAGCCTGCGGGCCAGGTCGTCGGCGAGCGAGGCGAGGCCGACGTACGACAGCTCGATTCGCTCCGCACCGACGACGAGGGCCCGCGAGTGCGGACGCGCCCGCACGGGCCGGGACAACAGATCGACAAGACCGGTGAGTACGGGCGGGCGGTAGCGGTCCGGTTCACGCACGGACGCCGTGGCCACTGTGGCCATCACCGCACCTCCTCACGCCAGTTGAGGCGAACAGCCGACACAGCTGAAACGGTCGACTGCGAGCCTGCGGGCCACGGCCCGTGAGAGTCCAATGCACAACCGTGAACGGCCGATAGTGGCCGACTATCACCGCAGGTGCCAGGGCCCGTTCCCGCCGTTGATAAACGCCGGTTATCGGCTGGTCGCCGTCAGGTCTTGGACGGGGCGAGGGTCCGGCGCGGAAGGTGGATCCACCAGCCGCACAGCATCACTTGCCCAAGGAGGATCTCGGACCATGACCGCCCCCTCATCACAGGAGACAGCGGCGAACGCCGACGCACCGGCCGAGCTCACCGACGGGTACCACCTGGTCGTCGACGCTCTGAAGCTGAACGACGTCGAGACCATCTACGGCGTGGTCGGCATCCCGATCACGGATCTGGCCCGGCTCGCCCAGGCCGAGGGCATCCGCTACATCGGCTTCCGCCACGAGAGCAACGCGGCCCACGCCGCGGCCGCGGCCGGTTACCTCACCAAGAAGCCGGGCATCGCTCTCACGGTGTCCGCGCCGGGGTTCCTCAACGGCCTCGTCGGCCTGGCCAACGCCACCACCAACTGCTTCCCGATGGTGCAGATCTCGGGGTCCAGCGAGCGCCACCTCGTCGACCTCAAGCAGGGCGACTACGAGGAGATGGACCAGCTCGCCGCCGCGCAGCCGTTCTGCAAGGCCGCGTACCGCATCAGCCGGGTCGAGGACATCGGCCGGGGGATCGCCCGTGCGCTGCGCACCGCCGTCTCCGGCCGGCCGGGGGGCGTCTACCTCGACATCCCGGCCGCCGTGCTCGGCTCCATCATGGACAAGGCCGAGGGCGCCAAGACCCTGAGCCGGCTGGTCGACCCGGCCCCGCGCCAGCTGCCCGCACCCGAGGCGGTGGACCGTGCCATCGAACTCCTCGCCGGCGCCGAGCGGCCGTTGGTGGTGCTGGGCAAGGGTGCCGCCTACGCCCAGGCCGACGACAGGATCCGGGAGTTCGTCGAGTCGACCGGCATCCCGTACGTACCGATGTCGATGGCCAAGGGCCTGCTGCCCGACGACCACCCGCAGTCGGTGGCGACCGCCCGCTCCCTCGCGCTGCGCAAGGCCGACGTCGTAATGCTCGTCGGAGCGCGCCTCAACTGGCTGCTGGGGCACGGGGAGGCGCCGCAGTGGAACCCCGACGCAAAGTTCATCCAGGTCGACATCGAGCCCAGGGAGCTGGACAGTAACCAGCCGATCGCGGCGCCGCTCGTCGGCGACGTCGCATCCGTGCTCGAGGTGCTGGCCGAGCGCGCCAAGCCGGGTCAGATCTCCGCGCCCACCGCCTGGCGCGAGGAGCTCGCGGCGCGCTCCGCGCAGAATGTCGAGAAGATGGCCGGGCGTCTGGCGGCCGACCCGCACCCGATGCAGTTCATGGGCGCGCTGCGCGCCGTGCGCGACGTGCTACGCGACAACCAGCACGCGTACCTCGTCAACGAGGGTGCCAACGCCCTCGACATGGCGCGCAACGTCATCGACATGCACGTCCCGCGCCACCGCCTGGACGTCGGCACCTGGGGTGTGATGGGGATCGGCATGGGCTACGCGATCGCCGCCGCTGTGGAGACCGGCCAGCCAGTGATAGCCGTCGAGGGCGACAGCGCCTTCGGGTTCAGCGGCATGGAGCTGGAGACGATCTGCCGGTACCAGCTCCCCGTCACCACCGTGATCATGAACAACGGCGGTGTGTACCGCGGAAACGACGTCAACCCCCTCGACGACGCCCCGTCGCCCACCACCCTGATGCTGTCCGCCCGGCACGACCTCATGATCGAGGCGTTCGGCGGCAAGGGCTACCGCGCCACCACCCCCGCCGAGGTCACCGCGGCCCTCACCGAGTCGCTCGCCGCGGGCGGCCCCGCCCTGATCGACTGCGCCATCGACCCGGGCGCGGGCACGGAGAGCGGACACATCTCGCACCTCAACCCCAAGGGCATCACCGTCGGCAACATCGTGCCGTCGAAGAAGTGACCCGCCCATCGCACCCGGCAAGCCACCTCTCAACATCACCAGGCACTAACGCCGTTCGCCGCGCAACCCATCACGAGAAGGACTCAGACATGAGTGAACAGCCGCTCGCAGGCCTCAAGGTGATCGACTTCACCGGGGTCCAGGCCGGCCCCGCCTGTACGCAGATGCTCGCCTGGTTCGGCGCTGACGTCATCAAGGTCGAGCGCATCAACGGTGGCGACGTGACCCGTCAGCAGCTCAGGGACATCCCGGACATCGACGCCCTGTACTTCACCATGCTCAACTCCAACAAGCGCTCACTGGCGATCAACACCAAGACGCCCGAGGGCAAGGAGGTCATGGAGAAGCTGATCCGCGAGTCGGACATCCTCGTCGAGAACTTCGCGCCCGGAGCCATGGACCGCATGGGTCTCGGCTGGGACTACATCCACGAGCTGAACCCGCGACTCATCTTCGGCTCGGTCAAGGGCTTCAACGACGACTCGAAGTGGAACGACCTCAAGGTCTACGAGAACGTCGCCCAGGCCGCCGGCGGCGCCGCCTCCGTCACCGGATTCTGGGACGGCCCGCCCACCATCTCCGGCTCCGCGCTGGGTGACTCCAACACCGGCATGCACCTCATGATCGGTCTGCTCACGGCGATCATCCAGCGCGACCAGACGGGGCTCGGCCAGAAGGTCTCGGTCTCCATGCAGGACGCCGTCCTCAACCTCACCCGCGTCAAACTCCGCGACCAGCAGCGCCTGGAGAGGGTCGGCTACCTGGAGGAGTACCCGCAGTACCCGCACGGCGAGTTCGGTGAGGCCGTGCCGCGCGGCGGCAACGCGGGCGGCGGCGGCCAGCCCGGCTGGATCCTCAAGTGCAAGGGCTGGGAGACCGACCCCAACGCGTACATCTACTTCACGGTCCAGGAGCAGAACTGGGCTCGTACCTGCGAGGCCATCGGACACGCGGAGTGGAAGGACGACCCGGAGTACAGCACCGCCCGGGCGCGCCAGCCGCACATCATGGAGATCTTCGGCGAGATCGAGAAGTGGCTCGCCGACAAGACGAAGTACGAGGCCGTCGACATCCTGCGCAAGTGGGAGGTGCCGTGTGCCCCGGTCCTGTCGATGAAGGAGCTGGCCGAGGACCCCGACATGCGCAAGAGCGGCACCATCGTCGAGGTGGAGCAGAAGGAGCGCGGCACGTACCTGACGGTGGGCAGCCCGGTGAAGTTCTCCGGGTTCAAGCCGGACATCAAGGGTGCGCCGCTGCTTGGCGAACACACGGACGAGGTCCTCGCGGACCTGGGCTACGACGCGGACGCCATCCGTGAGTTGCACAAGGGTTCCGTCGTCGCCTGACGCTGTGTCCGCCTGATGACAGGGGGGCAGGGGGACAAGGGGGGAGGTGTCCCGCGCGCGACCAGCGTGCGGGACACCCGCGTGTACGGACCGGGAATTGCGAGGAGGGCAGGGAACCCAGGGTTCCCTGCCCTCCTCGCAATTCCCTGCGTTTCACACGGTCGTGGCGCGAACATTCGCGTCGGCGAGGCGGCGGCGCAACTCCTTCTCCTGGGCACGGCGCGCGGTGACATCGCGGATGACCGCACCGACATGTTCGGCGCCGCCCTGCGGATCCGACAGGAGGCACACGCTGAACTCGATCGACAGGCTCGACCCGTCGGCCTTGAGCGCGGGTACGGTGAGCAGGTCGCTCGCGCCGTAGCGGGTGGTGCCCTTGGCCATCGCCCCGTGGAAGCCGTCCCAGTGCGGGCGCCGGTGCCGCTCGGGGATGATCAGGTCGAGACTCTGTCCGAGCGCCTCGCTCTCCTTCCACCCGAAGATCCGCTCCGAGCCGCTGTTCCAGAACTGGATGAGCCCCTCGCTGTCGACGATGACGATGCCGTCGGGCGCGTGGATGGTCATTTGCGCGAGCAGTTCGGGGTGCGGGACTGTCATGGCTCCTCCGGGTGGCGCGATGCGGGTGTACGGCCGGTCGTAAGTATACTGAATACAATCTCTCGATCGAGACGTGATTTGAGAAGTAACGAAGAGTCGCTGTCGTGCAGTTGACGAACCTGACCAAGTCGGGAACCTGGGCGTCTTGAACGAATCCCTGGGCGCGACGACTTTCCCGAGCCTCACCGCCGCTTGCCGGCTGAGCTTGACCCGCTTCGGTCGCGGCGGGATCGGCGTACATCAGCACCATGTACTTCATGCCAGGAACCTTGTGCCGGGACCCGGAGAACGTATGCGGTCACTGCGCCAGCGGATCGACCGTAGTGCTCGAGGTTCCGGTCCATTGTCAGGGAATGCGTCGCGCTGTCCGGACCCGGAGTGGCCGCAGGGTGAATGGAATGGGCGGCCCCTCCTGCCGTTCGTGATTTTCGTCAGCCGATTTTCCGCCGCAGCGGGTGGGCGGCCCCTTCGCAGCAGGAGCAGCGTGGCTCGAAGTCGAGGCCCAGTCGGGCGGGCGCCGAGGCGGACGCAGTACGTCTGGTTTCCAGCGCGCTGAGGGATAGCGGCTTCACGCAGGACGATGCCCCGCTGGGGCCGGCCGCCGTGACGGGCATCGACCGTGAATTCTGACCACGGGCGCCCGGGGTTGATGGTCTGCGGGACTTTGTCGGTGGTGGTTCGGCAGTGTGATGTCGGTGTGGTGGGTGTCGGGCTTCTGCTGTTCGACTTCCTGGTGTTCGTCGGAGTCGCAGCAGTCCTCATCAGCCATCGGCGTCTGACACGCTGAGGCGTGAGGTCAGTCGGCTACAGGGCCAGAGGGTCCGGATCGACAGGCCGTTGATGTCTTCGGTTGATCTTCCACAACGGTTCGCAGAACGGCTGCGCACCCTCGTCACCGATGCTCCGGGCGTGACCGGGGCGGAAGCTCCACGCCACCGAAAGCCCAGGCCGCACAGCCATCAACCAGGATCTGTGTGTTGTTGGCGTGGTGAATTCTCCTGTCGTTGTTCGTGTTGCGGAATCCCCACTTTTGAGCGAACGATGCCTGATGCGTGACGTGACTGGGGCCGGTTTCGGAAGCTGGGGGCGTGTCGGTTCTGAAGGGAGGCGTTCGTCGTAGGGTGAGAGGCAGCCGAAGGAGGCCGACGGCCGAGGGAGCCATGTATGACGCGGTACCTGATCTCGTTCGATGACGGCGCGATGACCTTCCCCGAGGAGGAGTTGCCCGAGGTGGCCGAGGCCTCGCACGAGGTGGTGCGTCAGGCTCAGGACGCCGGTGTGTGGGTCTTCGGTGGTGGGCTGGAAAGGCAGCAGGCGAGCGTCGTGGCCACCGACGGGACCGTCACCAACGGCCCGTACCCGGAGACCAAGGCGGTGCTCGGCGGGTTCTCGATCATCGATGTCCCCTCACGTGAGGACGCGCTGGAGTGGGCTGCCAAGATCGCTGCCGCGTGCCGCTGTGCGCAAGAGGTCCGGGAGATCATGCCCGACTCGACCGTCTGATCGAAGACGACCCGCTGCGGCTGGGGCCTGGTTCGGAAGTGGCTTGTGACCTGCGGGATCGGCCTGCTGCGCGGCTGTGGGTGACGCGGTTGGGCGGCATGATCTGACGGACGAGGCGTGGGCGGTGGTCGAGGCGTTGCTGCCGGTCGCAGGGTGCGGTCGTCCGGCGCGGAACCTGCGTCGGCAGGTCGACGGGATCCGCCACCGGGTCCGGGCGGGGCGCCCGTGGCGAGACGTGCCCGCCCTTCCGGGCTGGAAGGACGGGGGTTTGCGGTGGGAAGGTCACGTTCGCAGGTCGCGAGCGTCGACCAGGACGGTGCGGTTCAGGTCAACCGGAATTCACCCAACAGGGTGGGGACGTTGCTACGGATCGATCCACCTGCGGTCCACGTGCCGTGTCAAGGGCTGGTGGCGCCAGGCGTTTTCGCGCCCTTGGGGCATGTCATCGGGTCGCGGGGTTCTCGGCTTCCCAGCGCAGCAGGTCGCCCGGCTGGCAGTTGAGCACGTCGCAGAGTGCGGCGAGCGTCGCGAAGCGCACTGCCTTGGCGCGGCCGTTCTTGAGTACCGCCAGGTTGGCGGGTGTGATTCCTACGCGGTCCGCGAGTTCGCCCACGGACATCTTCCGCTTGGCCAGCATCACGTCGATGTCGACGGCGATCGGCATCAGATCACCTCGTCCAACTCGGCCTGCATCTTCGCTGCTTCGACGTCGCGCGCGACGGCCTGGGCGAGCAGCATCCGCAGCACGAGGACCATGAGTGCGACCCCCAGGATGGCCACGCCGACCCCGCCCATGATGACGGTGACGCCCGGGTCGTCCCGCTGGCCCGGCGCGTTGAGGGCCGTGACGGCGAACCATGCGAGGGAAGCCGACACGATCGCGCCGATCATGACGTCCACGTACCGGAAGGCGGCGTGGGAGAACACGGTTCCGCGTCGCACCATTGCCACCAGCCGCCATACGCAGACCAGGGCGACCTGGACCGACACCATGCCCAGGATCGTGATCACGCGCAGTGGGGTCAGCGGGAGCGACCCGTCCTCCGGGTCACTCCCGCTGGCCAACGCCCACACCATTCCTGCCTGTACGAACACGGTGCCGGCGAGCACCACCACGAGCACGGCCCGCAGCGCACGCACTGTCAGCTTTCCCATGACCCATCCCTCCATCGAGTTACGATGGGAATCTATCGAATATCGATAGGTGAAGCAAGGGCTGGGGCGGTGAGTGGGCGGTGGTTTCGCGCCACGGCGGGACGTCGCCGCCTCCTCCCATGGCATGGCGTTCGCGCGAACCGTCTTGATCTTGTCGAAGCCGGCCTCGCTCGAGCGCAAAACGGACGCCACGCAAGTTCGCCGAAGCCCTGGGGTTGCTGGGTGGGTTGTGTGGGTGTGGTTGGCGTGCGTCGTGGTGTGTCTTGGTGGGTGGTGGGGGTTGATCCTTTTGGTGTGGGACCCGATAGGGTCGGTTGTGGCGCTGCGGGTTGACGTGGGTGTGTGGGGTTGTCTCGCGTTGTGTTTCGTGTGGTGTCTGGTGTGTGTTGTCTTTTTTGTTCGGTCGTTTGCTTCGAAGGATGCAGATGGAACTTGCCTCTTCGCCTTCGGCGGGGCGTGCGTTGGTTGTTTCGTATAGCTGGTGGTTGATGCCGTTGGCTTTAGGGGCTGGGACGGTCGCTGCGGTGGTCGGGGGTCCTGATCAGGTTCAGGTTCCTGCGACGTTTGTGGGTGTGGCGGCTACTGCGGCCAGTGCTGTGTGTGTGCGTTTGTTGGTGCGTGCTCGGGGGCAGTTGCGGCGTGGTGATGAGGGTTTCCGCCGGTCGCAGGCTGAGTTGTCGCGGCAGTGGGAGCAGCATGTGGCGGGTCTGGAGAGGAGTTTCGGGGGTGAGCGGTCGGGTCTGCGTGCGGAACTGGTCGAGCAGGCCCGGGATTTCGAGGCTCGGCTTGTTGAGTTGGCGCGGGCGCATGAGGTTGGTGTGGTGGCGCAGGCGGGGGTGTGGGAGGAGCGGCTTGCTGTTCAGCGGGCTGTGGTGGGCAGGCTCGGGGATGTGTATTTGCCTGATGCGTTGAAGCGTTTGCGGGAGGGGGAGGCCATTGATGACATTTTGTTGGAGGTCGGCCGGGACGCGGATGCGGGACCGCAGTTGGGTGCGGAGTTGCGGAAGGTTCTGCGGACTGCGTTGATCGGTGTGGAGGAGGAGTTCGACCGGTCGACGTCGGCGGAGCAGGCTGTGATCAGTATCGGCAGCCGGATTCATGTGCTGACGAGTAAGTTGCGTGGGCGGTTGCATGAGATGCAGGGTGAGCACGGGCGGTTGCCTGTGGTGGCCCGGGGTCTTATGGAGTTGGACCAGGAGATCGGTCCTGCTGACTGTCTGGCGGCCAGTGTCGGTGTGCTGGGGGGTTCGGACCGGCCGGGGCGGCAGTGGCAGGAGCCGCAGCGGCTGCTGAGTGTGGTGCGTGGTGGTATCGGCCGGATCAAGGATTTCGATCGTGTCCAGGTCCGTCATCTGCCTGAACTGGGTGTTGACGGGGGTCTGGTGGACCACCTCACGCTGATTTTTGCGCATCTTCTGGATAACGCGGCGCGGTACTCGCCGCCGACCGAGGCTGTGGTCGTCTCCGGTAAGGAGGTGCCCAACGGGGTCGGTATTGAGATCCAGGATGCGGGCAAGGGGCTGAGCGAGGAGAAGAAGCGCGAGGCGGAGCAGTCCTTGGCGGGTACGTCGAGGGGCCCGGGTCTCGGTGGTATCTCGGAGGACGCGAATCTGGGTCTGCGTGTGGTGGGGGCTCTGGCGCGTCGTTATGGGATCCGGGTGACTTTCGCGGACTCGCCGTGGCTGGGCACGTCGGTGGTTGTGGTCGTGCCGCACAAGTTTTTCAGCCAGTTGCCTGCTGTGGTGAGCGGGCCGGCCCCGGCCCCGGCCCCGGCCGCGGTGGCGGTGGCGGAGCCGGTGCGCACGGTGGCGGTGGAGACGTCTGGTGCGGTGGACACCACGCCCGGTGGGCTGCCCAGGCGCCGCAGTATCCGTAACGACCTTGTGGGTCCGCAGCCCGGTGGTGCCGTCCGTGGGCAGAGCGTGGCCGCGGTGCCGCCCGATGCGTCGTTCGCGGGCCTTGCCGCGTTTGCCACGGCCGGGCGGGAAAGCGGTCCGCCGCATGAGACGGCCACGGACCGCACCCCGGCCACGGACCGCACCCCGGCCTTGGATGGTGTCCCGGCGGACCGGGCCCCGGTCACGGACGGCGCCCCGGTCACGGACCGCGTCCCGGTCACGGACGGCGCGCTGGCCACGGGCGGCGTCCCGGTCACGGACCGTGCCTCGGTCATGGACGGTGTCCCGGTCACAAACAACGCACTGGTCACAGACAACGCCCCGGTCACGGGCGGCGACCCGGTCACGGACTGTGCCCCGGTCACACACAACGCCCCGGTCACGGGCGGCGTCCCGGTCACGGACCGCACTCCGGCCTTGGATGGTGTCCCGGCGGACCGGGCCCCGGTCACGGACCGCGTCCCGGTCACGGACCGTGTCTCGGTCGTGGATGGTGCCCCGCCCTTGGATGGCGTCCCGGTCACAGACAACGCCCTGGTCACGGGCGGCGTCCCGGTCACGGACCGTGCCTCGGTCATGGGCGGCGCCTCGGTTGTGGATGGTGTTCCGGTCACAAACAACGCCCTGGTCACAGACAACGCCTCGGTCACGGGCGGTGTCCCGGTCACGGACCGCGCCTCGGCCGTGGATGGTGTTCCGGTCACGGACCGTGCCTCGGCTACGGATGGTGTTCCGGTCACGGACCGTGCCTCGGCTACGGATGGTGTTCCGGTCACGGACCGCACCCCGGTCGTCGATGGTGTTCCGGTCACGGGCGGTGTCTCGGTTGTGGATGGTGTCCCGGTTGTGGATGGTGAGCGGGTTTTGGATGGCGAGATGGCTGTCGTACGCGAGTTGAACGAGCACCGCACTGAAGAGAGCGACTAGTCCCATGACGCAACAGGGAACCGATGTGAGTTGGGCGCTCCGTGATCTGACGGAGAGCATCAAGGAGATTCGTTTCGCCCTCGTGGCATCGAGTGACGGTAAGGCGATCACTTCGTATGGTGCCGAGGACCCCGATGATGTGGACCGGTTCGCGGCTGTGGTCGCGGGGTTGCAGGCGTTGGCCCAGCCGGTGGCCAAGCAGTTCCCGAAGTATGCGGGGCAGCTGCGGCTCGCGATGATCGAGGTCGACGGGGGTCATTTGTTCGTGGTGCGGGCGGGTGTGGAGACGTATCTCGGGGTGCTGGCGAGGGAGGGTCTTGATCAGGGTCTTCTGGGTCATCAGATGAGGGATCTGGCCCGCAGGATGGGTGAGCTCCTGGGTACCACTGCTCGCCTGGACGAGCACTCTGGATGAGTGTTTCCCGTCGTCCCACGGACCCGTCCGGTCTTGAGCGCTACTACGTCCTTACCGGTGGCCGCAGCGGGCCGGGCGGTTCCGCGGCGAGTCTTGACGTGGCGACTCTTGTCGTTGCGCGCGCTGCTGCCGCCCCGGGTATGCAGCATGAGCACGAGGAGATCATCCGGCGCTGCCGTGATCCGTTGTCGGTGGCCGAACTGGGCGCCCATCTCGGGTTGCCGTTCAACATTCTCGCGGTGCTCCTGGCCGATCTGCTGGACGCAGGCCGCGTCGAGGCCCGTAATCCCATCCCGGCGTCAGGCGCCGGCCGCGGGCCCGACCTCGCGCTCCTTGAGGAGGTACTCAGTGGACTTCAAAGGCTTTGATCATCCCGACCAGAGGTCGGGCGGCGGGACCCGCTCGGTGAAGGTGATGATCGCCGGCGGGTTCGGCACGGGAAAGACCACCATGGTGGGGTCGGTCAGCGATATCGAGCCGCTGACGACCGAGGAGACGCTGACTCAGGCCAGTGTCGGTGTCGATAATCTGATCGGTGTGGTGGACAAGACGCAGACCACCGTCAGTCTGGATTTCGGGAAGATCGGTATCAACGACGAGTTGGTGCTTTATCTGTTCGGGACGCCGGGCCAGGAGCGGTTCTGGTTTCTGTGGAACGGTCTGTTCAAGGGGGCTCTGGGGGCGGTGGTGTTGGTGGACACGCGTCGTCTGGCGTCGAGTTTCAGGGCGATCGAGGAGATGGAGCGGCAGGACGTCCCCTTTGTTATCGCGCTGAATGTTTTCCCCGATTCCAAGGAGCATCCGATCGAGGAGATCCGTGACGCCCTGGACATCTCTGCGCACACCCCGATCGTGGCGTGCGATGCCCGGGACCGGGCGTCGAGCCGTGACGTCCTTGTCGCGCTGATACGCCATCTGAAGGAACGCTCCGCCGCCGCTGCTGTTGTTGTGGAGCCTCGATGAACGACCAGCTCACACATGGCTCCTCCGCTCCCGGTGGCTGCCCTGTCGCGCACGGCGGCGCCGGCGATCTCACCCGGCTGTACGGGCCGGACGCGGCACTGGACCCGCACGGCATCTACGGGCGGCTGCGCAAGGAGCACGGGGCGGTGGCGCCGGTACTCCTTGAGGGCGACATCCCGGCGTGGCTGGTCCTGGGCTACCGCGAGAACCGGCGGGTGCTGGACAACCCCCGCCAGTTCAGCAGGGATTCGCGTATCTGGCGGGACTGGAAGGAAGGACGTGTCGAGGCCACCTCGCCGCTGATCCCGATGCTGGGCTGGCGCCCCGACTGCGTGTCCCAGGACGGTGAGCCGCACCGCAGGCTCCGCGGTGCGGTCACCGACAATCTGCAGACTCTCGCCGGCCGCGGCATCCGCCGCCATGTCACGCACTTCGCGAACAGGCAGATCGACGCGTTCGCCGACGCGGGTGGCGCCGACCTGGTGGGCGACTACGCCGAGTACCTGCCGATGCTCGTACTGACCAGGCTGTTCGGGCTCCCGGCGGCCGAGGGGCACAACCTTGCCGTCTCCTGTGCCCAGGTCATCAAGGGCGGTGAGGGAGCTCTCGCCCACAACGACCGGATCATGGAGATCCTCGGGGAACTCGCCGAGCGCAAGCGTGCCGAGCCGGGCTCCGACTTCACCACCGGGCTGCTCGGACACGAGGCCGGCCTGGACGACGACGAGATCCTCAGCCATCTGCGGCTGGTGCTGATCACCGCGCACACCACCACCAGTAATCTGCTGGCCCGGGTGCTGCAGCTGATCCTCACCGACACCTCCCGGCTCGCGGGGCTGGTGAGCGGACAGCTCAACATCACCACGGTCGTCGAAGAGGTGATGTGGAACACCCCGCCGCTCGCGGTCCTGCCCGGGCGCTTCGCCACCGCTGACCTCGAACTCGCCGGTCACCACATCAAGGAGGGCGACCTGCTGGTGCTCGGGCTCACCGCCGGCAACCTCGACCCGGAGATCCGTCCCGATACCGGGGTCTCCATCCAGGGCAACCAGTCGCACCTCGCGTTCAGCGGCGGCGCGCACGAGTGTCCGGGCCAGAACATCGGCCAGGCCATCATCGAGACGGCCGTCGACGTCCTGGTGCACCGGCTGCCGGGACTGCGCCTGGCCGTGCCGGCCGACGACCTCACCTCGACCGCCTCCACCTGGGAGGCACGCCTGGACAGTCTCCCGGTCGAGTTCGCGGCACAGACCGCCGCCGTCTGACCAGACCACCGGTGGGTGATCCGTCTCTGCCCGGCCGGACATACCGGCCGGGCAGAGTCTTGTCTGATACCGCGAGCAGTTCGTCGAGCGGACCCTTGCCTGCCAATTCGACGGTGGCGGCGGGGCCTTCCTTCGACGCGGCATACCGGCCGGTGGTCGGTGCCTGCTGGTGGTTGCTGTTGATCGGGTGCGGTGCTGGCCAGGCTGCTGGTGGGTGATGGGTTTCTGCCCGGCCGGGCGTGCCGGCCGGGCAGAGCAGGCGGGGTCTTGTCTTATACCGCGAGCAGATCGTCGAGCGAGCCCTTGCCCGCCAACTCGGCGGTGGCGGCGGGGCCTTCCTTCGACGCGGCATACCGGCCGGAGGTCAGTGCCCACTCGTAGTTGCCGTTGATCCAGTGCTGGATGGCCTCCACGCCCATCCACACCTGGACCCGCTGGTCGGAGCGGAGACCGAGTTCCTCGCACATCTCGGGTATCCGTGCCTCGAGTTCGAGGTACTCCTCGAGGCAGTCGGTGGTCATCCGGTACGCCTCCGCGGCGGCGTCCTGCCAGCTGCAGCTGCGCTCCCGGTGGAGCACGGCTATCAGGTTGTGGCCGTCCCCCCGGCGCTTCTCGCGCTCGAAGGAGTGGATGTCGTTCATGAACCCGATGGTGTCCGCGGCCAGATCCCGCATCCTGACCATCAGCTCGTGCGCCTGTACCTGCGGCGGTACCTCGAAGCCGCGGCTGCGCTCGCCCGCGTCGATGCTGTGGTGGATGCCGACGGTGCGGCGGCGGAACTCCGCGTACTCCTGCAGTCCGAGCGTTCCCGCAAGGCCCCGGGCCGCCAGGTCCACCTCCTCGGTGTGCGCCACGAGGAACCGCCCCCAGGAGGCGGCGAACCGGCTGCGCCACGTCAGGGACATGCCATCGGAGAGCTGGGCCCAGACCTCGGCCCAGGCCACGGTGATCGGGCACACCACGCGGGGTGCGGTCCCGGCGGGACGCAGCGCGGTGGCGATCAACTCCCGTGCGACCTCGGCGATACGGTCCGCGCGGTCCGGACTCCCGGAGTCGAACTGATCATCGAACAGGAAGGCCAGAGAGAACCAGTTCATCAGCACGACCATGTCGTCGGCCGAGGCGTGGGGGTAGGTTCGTGCCGCTGCCTGGGGAAGGTCCCAGGACTGGTACTCCTCGAACCCGGCCTGGCTGCGTACCAAACCCATCTCCCACACCCAGCGCAGGTGGCGCTCCCGGGCGTACTGGAGATGCTCGCTCACGGGAGTCTTGAAGGGGAGGTCGAATGTGATGTCCTGCGGCATTGCCGTCCTCTCTTGCGACGATTCACAGGCCCCCGCCCCTGCGAAAGGGCGATCTGAATTGACGCCCACTGACTCGAACTGCACCTTTTGAGCCGGAAGTTGACGACTCAAGTACGTCTCGAGACTGCCCAGAGCCTAAACGATCTATGCCGTGAGATCTGCAACGCGTGATGCGGGTGTGACGTCGCGCGGGACGCGGCTCGGTTCACCCGGCCGCAGGTGAAGCAGGTGAAGCAGGATGCCGGGACCCGGTGCGCTCGGGCCCGGGATGCCTCGGGGGCGCGTACGCCCGGCGTCATCTGCCGGACCACCGTTGAACTATGGGTGTGAACGACCCGGACTCCGTAACAGCCGGGACCGCCGGAAAGCAGCCAGTACCGCCACGCCCGGGAAGAGCGCGCTGCCGCGGAACCGGAAGGCAAGGCCGCCCCGTCCCGGTCGGCCCCGTCCCGTCCCGTCCCCGTCCCCGTCCCCGTCCCGTCCCCGTCCCGTCCCCGTCCCGTCCCCGTCCCCGTTCCGTCTCGGCCGTCCCGTTCCGTCCCGGCCGTCCCGTCCCGGCCGTCCCGTCCCGTTCCGGTCGGCTCCGTTCCGTCCGGATCCGTTCCGGTCGGCTCCGTTCCGGCCGGTCCCGTTCCGGTTGGCCGATGAGGGCGAGCCCGTATGTCCGGAGTCATGGCTCCCGGGTCCAGCCCGGTTCCGGCGCAGCTGCCGGCCCGGTCAGCGCTCGAGGGCACCGTCGTTTGTCGAGGCCGACCTGGCTCACAGACCAGGTCGGCCGGTCCTTCCGTCGCTGCGGCTTCTGGTACGCCTCCCCGGAGTGGAGGGCACGCGCAGTGCCCCGGGTGAAGTGCTCCCGCGGCACGCTGACGGCCCGGCGGTCTTCGATCGCTTTTGATGGGCCGTGGCGTGGCCGCGGCGCCGGTCCTGAGTGCCGCAGGTGCGCTCATCGGCACCCGTTTCCAGACCACCGTCGGGGCTCTGGCCGCCCCCTCGGTCAGCCAAGCAAATGGCCGAACGGTGCGGGCAGGACACCGGGCGCGGCGGTGTGTGGGACATCGCCCGCGGCACGGGCAGTGCGGCAGGTATCCGGCCGTGCACGGTGGCAGCCTGAGGGACAGGCAAGGGTGAGGCGTGTGGTGGCCCTCCGGAGCGCTGGGGATGCTCTCGACGTGCCGTCGGGCCGGGCAGCTGGTCGAAACTGCCCGCCTCCCTGCCCCCCCCGGCGCTCCGCCCCTCGGGACCCCGAGGGGTGTGCTTCGTGTGCCGGGGGTCTCGAGGGGTGTGCTTCGTGTGCCGGGGTCCCGAGGTGTGTGTTCCGTGTGCCGGGGCCCTGAGGGGTGTGCTTCGTGTGTCGGGGTCCCGAGGGGTGTTCCGTGTGCCGGGGGTCTCGAGGGGGTGTTCCGTGTGTCGGGGCCCTGAGGTGCGTGTTTTGCCGGTGGGGTTGGATCGCGGCCGGTAGGGGGTGGGAGAGCTGAGCCGGTATTCACGTTCCCCTGGTGTGCCCATCGTTTATTGCTTCGGCTGGGGCTTTTGAGGCTGTGGCGGGCGGGCCTGTTCGGTGCTTGTCTGCGACATCGATGGTGCTTGCGGGTGGTACGCCATGGTCAGGGTGTCCGGTTTGACGGTGACGACGGCCTGCGCGCGAGGGGGGCGGGAGGTGAGTGTGAAGGAAGGCCAGGTCTGGAGGATGCTCGCCAGGATGATCTGGAGTTCGGCCCAGGCGAAGTTCTCGCCGATGCACTTGCGGCGTCCGTCGCCGAAGGCGAGGAACGAACCGCGGGCGGCGGGTGCGCGCTCGGCTGTCCAGCGGTCCGGGTCGAATGTGTCGGGGTCGGGGAAGTAGCGGGTGTCGTGCTGGTGGAGGTAGGGGCTCCACACGATGTCTGCGCCTTGGGGAATGCGGTGGCCGCCGAGGTCGATGTCGCGGGCTGCGGTGCGGGTCACCATCCAGGCCGGCCCGTACTTGCGGATGGTTTCCTGCAGCACCTGGCGGGCGTAGGGGAGTTGCGCGATGTCGTCGTAGCGCAGGGGGCGGTCACCGCAGGCGGCGGTGAGTTCCTCGCGCAGGCGCCTTTGTATCTCGTCGCTCCGAGTGATCTCGTACAGTGTCCAGGCCAGGGTGGTGCCGGTGGTCTCGATCGCTCCGGTCAGCAAGGTGATGGCCTCGTCCTGCAGTTGCTGCCGCGTGAGGGGGTCCTCGGCGGTCAGAAGGGTCGTGAAGAGTCCGCCCTGGTCCTTGGTCCGGGCTGCGGCATGCGGGCACCGTTGCGCATCGGCTGGGACCGCATCGGCTGAGGGCGTGTCGGCTGAGGGGGGTGGGCCCGGGGACCGGTCGGCGTGGTGGTCGATCGCCTGGTCGATGAGAGTGCGTAGCCGTGCCACACGGTCCGCGTGCGCGCGGTTGGCGGGCAGCGGGAGGCGAGTGATCCAGGGCGGCAGGATCGTCTGCCGGATCGCCCCTTTCATGATCTCGGGCATGAGGGTGACGAACTCGCCCTCCAGGTGCTCGGGGAGGTGTGCGCCGAACAGGGCGACCAGGAACGCGGAGAGGGCGACCTCGTTCATGTCCGCGTACACGTCGCGTGGCACAACCGCGGGCCAAGCAGTGACCACGCCTCGCACTTGGTCGATCATCGCGGCGCTGCGATCGGCGATGTGGGCCTTGTTGAACATGGGTTGTATCAGGCGCCGGTTGCGTAGATGCGTATCGCCGTCGGCGACCGTGGCGAGCCCGTCACCGAAGAACATGCGCAGCGCGTCAATGATCTTGCCGCCCTTCACGAAATGCGCGGAGTCGGTCACCAGGACCTTGCGGGTCAGGGCGGGGTCGGTGACGACAAACGCGGGTGTGGGTCCGATACGTATGCGCACGACGCTGCCGTGCTCGCGAAGTGAGGTCATGAACGGCAGTGGCCGGCGGGCGAGCTGGAGAGCATGCCCGATCAGCGGGAGGGCGCCGGGTGCGGCCGGCGTGGGGGCTGCCGGCGAGGCGGGGGTGCTCATGGGGCGGATCACTCCTTGTGGGGGTCATCGTCAAACGCCCGGACCATTCCCACGCCGCGATCATGGAATGCCGTTGGACGGAGACCTTTGCGTTACATGCACGGGTCACTCACGTGGGGCTGATGGAAATCGTCTTCGGGCAGGTCAGGGCCCTGTGCTTTCACCGCGGCACACGGCCGGCCCTGCTCGCGTGGTTGCGTCAGCGGCCTGCGCCAGGGCCGTGCGGAGGCGGTGTGTGCCGCCGCACCCGACACGGGCCGGCGCGGGAGACCATGTGATCGGCCCCCGCCATCGCCCACCGCTCACCGCCCACCGGGCCGCCGGCTGCGGAGGTGAGAACGGGGCGCTGGCACACCTTCCGGCGAGAGCGGTGGGCGAGTCTCTGCGGTTCGGCAGGCTGGTGCGATGCGTAGAGAGAATGTCGTCAGGATCCAGGCGGTCCGGCTCGCCGTGACGGTCGGTGCAGTTGTTGCCGCTGGGGTCCTGCTGGCCGCTGGGGCTTTGTTGTGCCGCCGCGTGTTCCGTTGCTGCTTTCGCGAGGTCGGTCCGCGGTTCGTGAGCAAAGAGGACGGTTGGGTGGGCCCGGGGTACTTCGTCGTCACCGATGTGGTCGTTCGTGTTCTGTGCCGGCCGCCGAAGTACGTATTTTGACGGCTCGTCCTGCCCGGGCCGGCTTCGTTGTCGTACGGCGGTGAGAAGTGCCCGTCAGGATCGCCTTGTTGGTCACAACAGGGCAACGTTGATTCAGCTGACGTGCCGGTGTGGAGCAGACTTGTCTACTTCTTCGCCTGCTCCCAGCCAGAGGAATCATGCGCCGCATCGTCACAGCGTCCACGCTCGCAGCAGTGGGCGGGCTTGTTGAGTCTCACCGCGTGTACCGGCAGCGACGGCACAAACCATCGGCAGCCCGGTCCGCGCGCTGTTCTCAGGTTGGGCCAGGGCGCCGACACCGCCGGTGCCGAGGGCAGGGGGACGGTGCAGATCACCCCGGATACCGTCGTCTATACCGACAGGACCAGCTTTGGCACCCCCGAGCGCGGTCTGTTCGCCGTTGTCACCTTCCAGGCCATGAATCGGGGCAAGGCCGCGGTGAAGACCACGGCCGGCAGTGGTGGCTTCAGGTGGAAGACACCCGGCGGGCATACCGTCGAGCAGGGGGAGGGGAAGGGTGCGGGAAAGATCGCTCCCGTCGGTTTCAGTGAGGGCGGCCCGGCCGTGCGGCCCCACACCTACCAGGCCGAGACCGTTGCCTTCGACATCACCGCCGCCGAGAGGGGCGGCACGCTCGTCTACGGCGATGGCGACGGCGTCGCTTTTTACTGGAAGGTCCCTTCCACGAGTTCAGGGCCCGCAGTGCCTGCGCTGAGGAGCGCACTGCAGTAGCGCTCATCGCTCGGAGCCCGTTGCGGACTCGAAGCTGAGGGCAGAGCGGGGATCCCGGGATTGACGGGGCTGGGTCTGCGGTCGAGCGGGGCACGGTTGTCCTCCGCGCCGGCGAGGCCGGCCCCGCAGGCCGTCCGCCTCGCCCGGCCGGCCTTCGCGCCCGGCCCCGGCGGTGCGGGTGATGAGGTGGTCGCGGATCTCCACCAGCCGGCCACACCGGGACGGCTCGGGGCGAAGCACACAGCGGCGGACGCAAGGCCTCTGTGAGCCGGCGACAGCCCGGTCGAGCGGGCGGGAGGGAAGATCGTGATTCTCTCGGCTCGCCTCGGCGCGGGAACTACCGTTGCGAGCATGGTCGAACATGATGTTCTCAGTGCCACCCGCGAGGCCTACGACGCTGCTGCCCCCAGCTATGCGCAACTGTTTTGCGACACGCTGCGTGAGCGGCCCCTGGACCGTGCGATCTTGAGCGCCTTCGCCGAGGTCGTCAGTGCGAGTGGGGACAGTCAGGTCGCGGACCTGGGGTGCGGACCTGGCTATGTCACCGCTCATCTGGATGAGTTGGGGCTGGCGGCGTTCGGTGTCGATGCCTCTCCCGCGATGATCGAGCTGGCTCGGCAGGCCTATCCGGGCCTGCGGTTCGACGTGGGCTCGATGGCCGCGTTGGACATCGCCGACGGTGTGCTGGGCGGCGTGCTCTCACGTTGGTCCATCATCCACACTCCGCCGGAGGAACTCCCTGCCGTCTTCGCGGAGTTCCACCGTGTGCTGGCGCCTGGCGGCCACCTTCTGGTCGGCTTTTCGGCAAGCGATGATCCGTCTCACCCGACGCAGGTCTTCGATCACGCGGTCGTACCGGCCTATCGGTGGTCGCCTGATCACCTCGCCGCGATGCTGCGCAAGTCGGGGTTGGCCGAGGTGGCCAGGATGGTTCGCGAGCCTCAGCCCACCGACCGACGGCAGTTCCAGGAAATTCAACTGCTCGCCCGCAAGGCCTAGCCCAGGAAAGGGGCAGTGCCGGTGCGGGTGTGTCCGTAGATCACTTGGTTGACATCCTCCCCCAGCTAAAGCAGGGGGATTCCTAGCTCACCTCGCCTGGCACCTAGCAGGTGGCAGGGCTTACAAGATCAGCACTAGCCGGGTTGAGACCAGCCCGGACGAGCATCACGTGGGCGGAGTTCTTGTCCCTGGGCGAGACGGTTCCGCACACGGTGCACGTATACGTTCTCTCGGAAAGAGGTAGGCGGTGCTTGGCTCTCGCTCCGCAGGGTGCGCAGTCCATGGTGGTGTGCGCGGGGTTGACCAGGTGCACGGTGCGCCCGTGCTTGCGGGCCATTTCGATCAGTGCGGCTTTGGTGGCGCCGATCGCGGCGTCGGCAGCTTTGCGGGCCATGGTCGACTTGGCCAGGAACTTGGGCCGGAAGTCCTCAACCGCAAGGGCGTCATGGTCGCGGACAACGGACTTGGCCCATTTATGGGCGGTGTCCTGACGCTGCCTGGCGACCTTCTTGTGCAGCTTCGCGGTCTGCCGCTTCGCGTGCCGGTAGCCCTTCGATCCGGCCTGCCCCTTCGCTGGGCGGCGTCGGGCCATCATCCGCTGGTACTTCGCCAGGCGCTGGGCGGCGTTCTTCCCGTGCTGCGCGTGGGGAAGGTCGTGTGCGTCGGACGTCGTCGTGGCGGTTTCCTTCACGCCCCAGTCAATGCCGATCACACGGCCCGTCGCGGGCAGGTGCTCGGTGGTGGTCGCGACGACGAACGACGCGTACCAGTGTCCGAGGCTGTCGCGGTACACGCGCACGGAAGACGGCGGCTTGGGCAGGTCCCGCGACCACACCACCGTCAGGCTGATCCCGCCGGCCAGATGCAGACGCCCATCCTTGAGTCGGAACCCGCGCTGCGTGTAGTTCAAACTCGGGTCCGTCTGGTGCTTCTTCTTGTACTTCGGCATCCCGGCGCGCTGCCGCATCGGCAACCGGGCCTTGATGTCCTTCAGCGCCTTGGCGCGGGACTTCGCGAAGTCGCGGATGATCTGCTGCTGCGGCACCGAGCTGCCCTCGCGCAACCACGCCATCGCGGTACGGGCCTCGGTCAGCATCTTGTCCAGCCGGGCCGGCCCGCACTTCTCGTCGTCGGCGTGCGCCTTCTTCGACCTGGCCGCGCACTCGTTCCAGATCCACCGGCATCGCGCCCATTCCGCTTCAAGCGCGGAGGCTGCGGTCGACGACACGCGCAGCCGGTAGGTGTACCGGGCATGCCCGTCACCTGCCGTCTCTGCCGCTGTCGTCATGCATATCAACCTATCGGGGAGGACCGACAGTTGAGAACAATTGACCACGGTGGGGAAGCGCACCGTCGCGGTGGGCGGAAGCCCGATCGCCCTGGCGGCGATCCGGCTTTCCCTGCCCTGCTCCGCAGGAGTCCGATTCCTCCCCGGCCTGAAGGCCGGGGCATCCTCGGAGGCATTCGGTGATGTGCGGTGGCAGGCCGTTCATGAGGGCATCGGGGACGACGATGCGCCTTGTGCCCGCAGAGACCGTGCGCAGGTCACCGGTGTGGCGATGGAGCGGGCGTGTCGTCGCGGACCGCGTTCGCGACGCAGGCAGCCGGAGGTGTTGCATTGCGAGCCCTTCGACGTGATGCGCATCACTGTCCGGGTGTCTCGGGTCGGGCATGCGCGATCATGATCGGAATGGGCACGCGTTTCCTCGGTATCGCTGATCTGGTCGAAGCCCCGTCCGTGGCGGTCGTGGTCGACGTCATGCGTGCTTTCACCGTGGCTGCCTGGGCCTTTGCCCAGGGGGCGGAAAAGATCGTTCTTGCTGAGTCGCTGGACGAAGCCCTGGCGCTCAAGGCTCGCCACCCGGATTGGGTGGCGCTCAAAGACGGTCCGCCCGCGCCCGGGTTCGACACCGTCAACTCCCCGGGCCTGCTGCGGTCCGTTGACGTCGGCGGACGGACCGTTGTGCAGAAAACCACGGCAGGGACGGTCGGCGCCCTTGCGGTCAAGGAGGCGCACCTGGTGCTGTGCGCCAGCTTCGTGGTGGCGGAGGCAACGGCTCAGCTCTTGCGGACGCGCAAGAGTGACAGTGTCACGTTCGTGGTCACTGGCGACGACGGGCAGGCCGATGAAGATCTGGCGTGTGCTCAGTACATCGCTCGCAGGACCACCGAGGCCGGGACGGACGCTGCTGAGTTCCTCCGCCGCGCTGCCGAGTCGCGCGCCGCCGCCGAACTGGCGCAGGGGGTGCGTCAAGGAGTCCATCCTGATGACGTCGCGCTCTGTCTTGAGGTCGACCGGTTCCCCTTTGCCATGGTGGCGGCCTTGGAAGGCTCGCTCATGGTCCTGCGTCCACGCACGATGCCTTCGCTGACTGACAAGGACCCGGTCCGATAACGGGGTGAGGTCCGCTTTCAGCATGCGGGAGCGAGCACCCTGTCGGGTATGCGGTATCAACTGCATGTCCCGGGCGTGGTGGCGGTGCGGTAGAAATCGGCTGCGGTGACGGTGGCGGGCACGCCGAGTTCGGCGGCGACCGCAGCGATCGCGGTGGCCCCGACCGTGAGGTCGGCCTGGCCGTCGGTGGTGAAATACGGTGCGACGAACCTCTCGTAGTGGGCTCGGGCTTCGTCTGAGGTGTGCCCGCCGAGGAACGTCTGGATGTGTCGCACCGTGGTGTCGGGGTCGTTGCGGATCACCTGCAGGGCGCGCCGGTGGGCTCGTACGACGGCCTGGACCGCGGGGGCGTCCGGGTGGATGCAGGTGGGGTCGACGGCCAGGCCCACGGTGGGGATCTGGAAGTGGTCGCCGACCCAGGCCAGCACCTGCCAGCCGTGCTCGGCGGCGACCGCCTCCGGTGCCATGGTGCTGCCGACCAGGGCGGCGTCGATCTCGCCGTTGTGCAGCCGGCGCAGGTCCATGCCGTAGTCGCCGGGCGAGCGGACGACGGTGTGGATGTCGCGGTCCGGGTCGAGGCCGGCCCGGCGCAGCACGATCCGGGTGAAGCACCCGGGTGCGGTGTGGGGGGCGTGTACCGCCAGCCGCCGGCCGGCCAGGTCGGCCAGGGAGGCCAGGCCGGGGCGGGCGAGGAACCAGAACAGCGGGCGGTGGGTGTTGACATGGAGTGCGACCCAGGGGATGCCGTCGGTCAGTCGGGACAGCAGTGCCCGGCCGAGCCCGATCGTGACACCGCGGCGCAGCCGCTCCTCGTCCCAGGCGCAGCCGTCGCGCAGCGCGACGTGGACGCCCTCGTCGGCGTAGTAGTCCTGCTGATCGGCGATGTAGGCGGCCAGCTCCTCGTGCAGGCCCCGCCCGACGTAGGCGAGATCGATCGTGTGCATGAATGGTTTTCCTTGATCGTGCCGCCGTCACGCGCCCGCGCATGACGCGGGCGCTGCGGCCCATGGTCCCGAAGGAGGGGCGGTGCGCCGGGTGCGTGCCGGACCGGGACGGTACGCACCCGGTGCGCGGGGGACAGCGGGGCGTCAGTCCATCGACATTCCGCCGTTGACCGCGGCCGTGGTGCCGGTCATGAAGGCGTTGTCCTCACCGGCGTAGAAGGCGACCGCCTGGGCGACGTCGGCCGGGTACGCCAGGCGGCCCAGGGGAGTAGCGGCCACCTGCCGCTGCTTGTGCGCATCGTCGAACACGTCATCCGCCATGCGGGACTCCACCGGGCCGGGCGCGACGACGTTGACCGTGATCCCCTGCGGGCCCAGTTCCTGGGCGACGTACCGGGCGAACTGCTCCAGTGCGGCCTTGGCCGTGCCCAGTGCGATCATGCCCTCCCGGGGCCGGCGGCTGAGGCCGGTACCGAGATAGATGATGCGCCCCCAGCCCTGTCCGGTCATGGCGGGCAGGACAGCCTTCGTGACCAGGAACGCCGCATGCATCTCGGCGTCGAGCTTGCCGCCCAGTTCTTCCCACGTCATGTCCTGAAACGGCTTGACCGCATACGGGATCAGCGCGTTGTGCACCAGCACGTCAACGCCGCCCCATGCCGCCTGGACCTGCTCGACCATGCTCTCGACCGCCGCTGCCTCGCGCACATCGGCCTGCACGGCCATGGCCCGGCCGCCCGCGGCCTCGATGCCCGCCACGACCTTTTCGGCCGACTTGCCGCTGCGCAGGTAGTTGACCACCACGCGCATCCCTCGCGCGGCCAGAAGGCGCGCGGTGGCCGCACCGATTCCGCTGCCGGCGCCTGTCACCAGTGCCACCCTGCCCGTTGCCCCAGTCACAGTCCCACCTCCTGCTCATCATCGCGGGCCGTCGGCATGACCGCCCCAAGCCGTTCATCGTCGATCCCGGCCGGGACCTGAACATCACCCGCGTGCACCACCGCTGGGGCGCGGTCACACCCCTACCCCGGCCCGGCCGATCGCCGTCCCGAGCAGCGCGACTGCACCGTCGGAATCACGGTGGCACCGCACAAGAAGACCGATCCCGGCGACGAAATCCGAGGCACGGCGACGGGCGACCATGCCGTGAGGTGCGCCGTCAGGACGGCCTGCCGCCCCGGAAGACCGTCAAGCTCACAGTCGAGGCGCCCTGCGACGACGGTGCGAGCTGGACCGGCGGCCCGGGTGCGCGACCGGGGCCGGGGCGCGTTCACGGCCACGCCCGCCCCTCGTGCCGCCGTCCCGCGTCCCTGACAAACGCGGTGCAGGATCGAGCCATGGCACGCGATGCGCACCGGCTGCGCCTGTCCGGCCCCGGGTGACCTGCCATGTTTAGGATGGATGTCCCTCCTGTCCCTGATTCCCCGTTCCTGCGAGGAGACCGCCGCCATGCCCGCGCGCACTGTCCTCGTCCTCCAGCACATCGAGGTCGAAAAGCCCGGACTGATCCTGGACGCGTTGGACGGCAGCGGTCTCGACATCGACATCCGGAACCTGGTCGACGGGCGGGACGCCTCAGCGAGCGAACTGCCGCCCGTATCCGACCTGGCAGGACTGGTCGTGATGGGGGGTCCCATGAACGCCGATGACCTGGCAGGCCATCCGGCCCTGAAGCGGGAGCGGGAGCTGCTGGCCGACGCGCTGCGGTCCGGGACCCCGACGCTGGGCGTGTGCCTGGGAGCCCAACTCCTCGCCCGCGCCCACGGCCTGACTGTACGCACAGGTGCCGAGCTCGGCCACCCACGCGAGATCGGCTGGTCCCCGCTGTACGGCGTGGACCGTGACGATCCGGTCGTCGGCCCGCTGGCCGACGCCCCCGCCGTGCTCCACTGGCACGGCGACCGCATCGTGCCCGCTCCCGGCACTCGCGTCCTGGCCCGCACCGACACCACCCAGTGCCAGGCATTCCGGGCCGGCCCGGCCGCCTGGGGCCTCCAGTTCCACCTGGAGGTCACTCCCGGCCTTCTGGACGACTGGCTCGCCGAAACATCCTTCGCCACCGAGGCCAGGCACGCCCTCGGCCCCGACGCCACGGCCCGGCTGCAAGCTGACGCCCGCGCAGCCGCCACAGCCCTGCGCCCGCTGGCCGAGCGGAGCCTGACCCACCTGCGGAACCTCTTCGTGGAACGCGCCAACCTCTAGACCGTTACGCGCGAAGCCCGCCGAGCCCGCCGCCGCAGGACAAGCAGGAATCTCCCGGCGTCAGCCGGCAGAGCACCTCAATGCCTGCCCTGCGACCACGACCCGGATTCCAGGGCGTCTCGCAGCATGGCACGGGACGTGATGCCCAACTTCGGGTAGATCTGGTAAAGATGGGTACCGACAGTCCGGTGGGAGAGGAACAGACGCTCCGCTATCTGCTTGTTGGTCAGTCCGGAGGCGGCCAGCCGGGCTGTCTCCAGCTCCTGGGGCGTGAGCGTATGCACCTTCGACGCCTCGGTGCGCCGCCTGCTCCAGCCGGCGGCCCGCAGTTCCGCCTCGGCACGTTCCGCCCATGGCCGGGCTCCGAGATGTTCGAACGCGGACAGCGCGGCGCTGAGAGGCCCCCTGGATTCGATGGTCGCCCTGCCGCGCCGCAACCGCTCGCCATAGGCCAGCTGGATGCGGGCGAAGTCGAACGGCCACCGCTGCGCACCGGGTACCGCCAGGGCTTTCGCGAACAGCTGGAGAGCTTCGTCGTCGGTGGCGGCGCACAGGGCGGCACAGCCCTCCGTCAGCAGGGCGTGCCGTGAAGAAATCGCGGCCACGTCGGCCTCGCGCATCGCGCGGACATGGCCGGCTGCCTCCGTCTGCCGGTCGGTCCTGACCGCCGCCTCCACCAGGTCCATCGTCACCCACAGAGCATGCGGTACGTGTGAGGCCAGACTCCCCGCCGGGCTGACGGCGGTCGCGTGCTCGTATGCGCCGGCAACGTCACCGCGTCCCAGAGCTGCCACGGCCGCGGCGTGATGGCCATGGTGCGCGGCGCAGGACGCTCCTCTGGGCACGGCCCAGCGGATGATCCGCTCGGCTGTCGCCTCCGCCTCGTCCGCCTCCCCGCGGGCGGCACCCACGATCGCCTGGATGTACAGGAAGTACCAGGCGAAGGCGGTGTAGCCGTGTGTCTCGCACAGCTGGACCCCCTCGTCGGCCAGTTGCGCCGCCTCGTCCCACATCCCGGTGAGGTAGTCGTCCAGGCACAGGTGGATCAGAGCGGCCAGGTACCGGCGGGCCGGGCCGCCGTTGCGTCCCATGCGCACCACACGCCAGGCCGCTTCGCGGACGTCGCCGAGCCGGTCGAGGTAGAGGGCTGCCGTGCCGGCCCGCGTGATCTGGACGGGGTCGGTCACGCCGGCCAGTTCCGCCACGAGCTCGTCGAGTTCCTCCGGGGCCGCGGCACCTGTGCGTGCCGGGTCGGAGAACGTCTTGCCCAGCGCGGACAGGACCACGGGCACCTCGGGCGTCAGCTTCTCCAGCGCCCGGTAGTACGGCTGCCACAGGTCGTGCCGGGCACCGAAGAAGCAGATCAGCGCAAGCGTGTCGAGAGCGTCTACGAGCGCCTTGTCCTGGGCGTCGTACGCGTGGGTTCCCGTCTCGATGGCACAGACCAGCAGGCGGTGGGCTGTGTCGATGTCACCGTCGCCGTTCAGGAGGAGAAAGGCAGTTGCTGCCGCCGAGTGCAGGGAGTTCTTGTGATCGGGGGCCGCGCGCCTGGCCTCGTCCAGGAGCCTTTGGGCGCTTGCCAGCGCGCCGGTGGATTCGGCGCCGACGTAGGCCGCCTCGGCGAGCCGGCGGGCGCGGTCGGGGCCGGGCGGGGTGAGGTCCGCGGACCGGATCAGTGTGCGCATGCTGCCCGCGGCGTCACCGCGGCGCAGAGTGATCCGCGCCGCGTGCTCCAGCAGGGCGGCCACGTTCTCGTCCGGTTCCAGGGTCGCCTCGCCCAGGTGCCAGGCCCGCCGTTCGGGCTGGTCCACCAGGACGTGGGCGAGCGCGGCGTGCACCGCACGCCGCTCGCCGCTGGTGGAGTTCCCCACCACCGCGGAACGGATGAGCGGATGACGAAACCTCAGCCGTCGTACTCCTTCGTCGATGTGGACCAGTTGCTCACGCTCGGCGGGCGCCAGGTCGTCCAGGCCGTACCCGGCGTTCGCCTGCCGCGTGGCCGCCTGCAGCACCCCGAGATCGCCCGTGCCTTCCAGCGCGGCCACCAGGAGCAGACACTGCGACGGCCGCGGCAGAGCGGTGACCCGGGAGCCGAACACTGTCTCCAGGCGCCGGCTGAGCGGCAGCACGGCGGGGACTTCGCCGGCCGGGCCCGGCGCCGTGGGCAACGCGGACGGCAGCTCCAGCAGAGCCAGTGGGTTGCCATGCGCCAGCGCCAGCAGGTGCCGGCGGGCGCCGGCGACCAGGTCCGGGAATCTTGTACTGACCAGGTGGGCCGCCGACGCTTCGTCCAACGGCTGCAGCCGGTATTCGGTCAGGGCACCACCGTCGTACAGGCTCCGCGCTCCGGAACGCGACGCGGCCAGGAGGCTCACGCGGATGCCGGTCGTCCGTCGCGCGACGAAACCCAGTACGGCCGCACTCGCCCGGTCGATCCAGGGGAGATCGTCGACGATCAGCAGAAGCGGGGTGCGGTCGGCGATCGTTCGCAGCAGGAGCAGTACGGCGTTGGAGACGATCAGCCGTTCCGGAGGTGAGCCGCTTTCGAAGCCGAGCGCGACGTGCAGGGCGCTACGAAAAGGTGCCTGCAGTTCACCGAGTGCGTCCTGGAACGGATAGAGGACCTGGTTGAGACCCGAGTAGCTGTAGTTCGCCTCGCACTGCACACCGGCAGCACGCAGAACCCGGGTTCCTTGCGCGTGGGCTTCCTCGGCAAGAGCGTCCAGCACTGCCGTCTTCCCGACTCCCGCGTCTCCCGACAGCAGCAATGCTCCACCCCCGGCCCCGAGGCCCAGAAGGTCACGGATCCGCCGCAGGTCACTGTCCCGGCCGACCAGGGGGCCGGCCGTACCGTGCTTGAAGGAGTCACTGCCGGTCATCACACGCTCCCATCGCAGTTCGTGGGTCAGAGGGGGGCTGGGCGAGGTAGGTTCGACGGCCGCGTGCCGCCGCGCGTCGAAGGTGGGGTTCACAACTGCTGGGCACACAAGCCGCTTTGGCGAACGTGGGCACGTTTGAGTGAACGGTGTGACGGTCGGTGGGTGTGTCTGGTGGGGTGTGCGTCATGTTCTCGGTGCGATCTGGGACGCCGGGTGTGGCGTCGGCGGTCGGGGCCCCCGTGTCACCAGCGAGATGGTTCGGGGCCTCCCTGTCGCCTCTGGCCACGCCCATATGGCCAGGTCGTAGGGATTCCGCCCGCCCGGGACGGACCGCATACGGGATATGCGTCGCCGACCAGGATGCGAAAGCGGAGGACCAGCGCGCCCAACACCGTTCGGGGCGCACCGGTGAGTCAGGACTCACTCCTGCTCACTGCCCAGGAACGGTGGCTCGCCGGTGAGGCCGTTGACGGTGAGCCGGCCGAGGTCGTGGGCGGCGAGAGTCAGTCCTGCCATTCGGCGGGGCCCCAGGGGCGGATGAGGATGCGCGGGGCTCCTTCAGCGGTGCGCTGGGCCTCGCTCACCCGGCGCGGCCGGCTCATCTCCCGCCGCAGCTGGGCCGGTTCTTCCAGTTCGTCGGTGGTCAGCCGGCCATCGCACTCGCCAGCATCGGCCTCGGCCTGCCGGATCCATCCTCCCCGCACGGTCGGGATACGGCCCCGGCCTGAGTGGTGGTTGCTTGCTCACGGGCTTCGGCCCGGTCGTGCGGTATGTACGCACTGTTGATGTACGCACTCTTGGTCGACGTTGCTGTGCAGCAGCCCCGCAGCGGGTCGGCGGGCGCGATGACCGCAATGCCGGAGCGCTTCAGATCCTTGACGACGCCGTTCCAGCTGGAGGAGTCCGCGAAGGAGCCGTGCACCAGCACCACCGGCGGCTTGGCGCCCGGGTGGTGAGACTCGATCTCGGTCGCCTCGGTGGCGCCGGCGGGCGTGGTGACCATCAGGGCCAGCGCTGCCGCACCGGCGGCGGTTCCGAGGGCGGCGTATGTCCGGAAAGAGTGGCTCTTGAGCTTGCGGTTCATCGGTGATCTCCCTGTCGGATGCGTCGGTGACGGCTCCGGGATGCGGACTGTCCGGCGCCACATCAAAACCCTAGAGCGAAATTACCTCGTGTACAAGTTACAAGTGAGTGATTCGCTCGCGGAAGAGATGATGGATCATGGGCGCGACGCGCCTGACCAGCGATGTCACAGGAACGGAAGCGCTTCCTGTGACCTGTCACACCAAATCGGTAGAAAAGGGACAGTTGGGCTGTTCCTGCTCGTGAACGACCCGGTTGCACTTCACCTGCTACGCCGCCTCCCGCACGGTGACCGGCGTGTACCGGCCATCGCTCGGGGCGGTCGACCTGACGACCCTCACGCCGCTGCCCGGAGGTCAACGGCCCTCAGTGCACGCCGGCGTCGGCCGGCGACGGACAGGGCGTCGGGGTGCCCCTCCCCGAGGAGGATGCCGCGATGCGCGAACGCATCCTCGCCGATGCCCCGCCCCGGCGAGGCCGTCGGGCTCCGGGCTCACAACCGAGGAGATCGCCGCCGCCTGCGCGCCGTCGCCGCCCGGGGCCACGGGGCGCCGCCCGTGCCTTCGTGCGGGCGGGCGGCATCGGTGTCCCGCCGGTCCGGTGGCCGTCCAGGAGCGGGCGCAAGCGGGCGCAGCGGACCGGGGGAGAAGCCTGTGCCGGACGGTTCGCGCTACTCGCGCATGTGCTGGTGGGCGTCGTCGCAGAGCGCAGCGTGTGGACGCACGGCGGACGCCACCGCGACGTCATCCCCTTCAGCGGCACCGATCTCGAGAGCGGGATGTACGTGGCCGGACCTCGCAACATCCACCCGCGGTAGCCGGCCGCGCCGGAGCACGGGCCGGGTGGGGGAGCGGGGGCACGGGAAAGCCGGCGCTGAGCGATGCGGCTCTCTCACCGCGGGGCTCGGGGCGACGTCACCTCGGAAATGGCTCTTGCGCCGAGCGGGCGCGCCCGGCGCTCAGCGAGACACGTAGCCCGGCCGCTTCAGTGGCAGCTGCGCCGAACCTCGCGGTCCCGGCTGATACCGGAGCGCGAGGCGCAGGGCGCAGGTGGCGGACCGGCGGTGGATGCTCGAGCGTGGACGGGGCGGCGATTCAGTGACGGGCGGCAGCCGGGTCAGGCTGCGGAGAGGTTGGCTGTCAGACGCTCGAGGAAGCACTTGGCATCCTCGATCTCACGAGGGCCCAAGCCGACAGCCTCCCCCATGGCGACGGGAACGGCGAGAGCGCGCTCGCGGAGCTCGGTCCCCTGCTCGGTGAGGGTGATCTGCACCGAGCGCTCGTCGCTCGCCTGGCGCTCGCGCCGGATGAACCCGTGAGCCTGCAGGCGCTTGAGCAGCGGGGTCAAGGTGCCGTAGTCGAGCTGCAAAAGCGTGCCCAGGGACTTGATGGGGAGGGCGCCGTGCTCCCACAGCACCAGCATCACCAGGTACTGGGGATAGGTCAGATTGAGCTCCTCCAGCAGCGGGCGGTAGCGACTGGTCACCGCGCGCTGCGCTGCGTACAGGGCGAAGCACATCTGGTCCTCGAGGAGCAGGCTGACCTCGGCGGTCTCGCCCTGTCCGGCACCGGTCTCGATCTTGCTCATCATGACTCCTCCTCCGCGCGAATCTTTCACGCATAGTTAGCATACCCCAAAACTTACATGCTCAACATTATATTGTGCACACTTAATAGGCTGGATCAGGTCGCGCCGGTTCTCGCCCGCCGCCGGCCCGCGAAAACAGAACTGGCCGACGGGCCGGTCCTGTGCGGTGCAATCGCGGGTCAAGCTCAAGCGCAGGTCGAGCTCAAGCGCAGGTCGAGCTCAAGCGCAGGTCGAGCTCAAGCGCGGGTTCGAGCTCAAGTGCAGGTCGAGCTCGAGCGGGGGTCCGCTCGTCGATGGCTCGGTGCACTGCAGGCGGCCGGTGTGCGGAGTATCCCAGGATCCTGTTCGTCGGCGCGCCCTCGAGCCGGGCCGGTCGCGGCCATCCGGTGCCTGTGTGGCCCGCATCCCTCCACGTCTTTGAGGATCTTCCGGTGGGCCTTCGCCCGGCTCCCGCCGTGACGGACCGGCTCGGCCGGGGACGCCGTCGCCGGGAGCGGGCGGGCTCGACATGCTGATCGGCGATGCGGGCGAGACGGTGTGCCTCCCGTCGAAACCGTGGGCCGCGTGAGAAGCGGCCCTCCGGAGCGCTGAAACTCCGGACGCCGTGTCGGCGCCGCCGGGCTCGCACCGCAGGATGACCGCCTCGCGGAAGCTTCCCCGAAGGTCCCGCACGCGCCGACTGTACCGGCGGCCGCCCGGGGTGCACCCCGAACCCCGCCCCGGCCCCGGACTCGGCCGCGTCCGGGACGGCCGCCACCCGGCCCCGGAGGCCGGGGCCGCCGCCGGATGTTTCCTTTGCCACACTCTCAGTTTTCAAGTTTTACTTGCACACGATTTAAGTGTCAGATAGGTTTCTTATCAGGTTGAACCGCAGGATGAGCCACCCCACCGCCCATCCCGGCCGTTCACCACAGCGAGCCGGGGCCGCACCTGTCGCCCCGAATGCCGCAATCACCAGAAGAACCGGTGACGCACGGATGTGTGAAATTCACCGACGCCAACAAACAAGGACATCCCCATGGATCTGAAGCTCGAAATGATCGTGCTGCCCGTCTCCGACATCGACCGGACCAAGGCCTTCTACGAAGCGCTGGGATTCCGCCTGGACGTCGACTACACGGCCAGTGACGACTTCCGGGTGGTCCACCTCACGCCGCCCGGCTCCGAGTGCTCGATCATCTTCGGCGAGGGAATGACCTCCACCGCCCCCGGCGCGATCCAGAGCCTGTACCTCATCGTCACCGACATCGAAGAGGCCCACGCCGAGCTCACCAGCCGCGGCATCGACGTGAGCGAGGTGTTCCACGACGCCGGAGGACTCCTCCACCACGGCCACGACGTCGGAACCGCCGTCCACCGCGGCGCAGGCCAGGAACGACGGACCGGCCCGCACCCCGACCGCGCCTCCTACGGCTCCTACCTCACCTTCAGCGACCCCGACGGCAACGGCTGGGTGCTCCAGGAAGTGGTGAACCGGGCCCCCGGCCGCTGACACCGCATCAACCACCCGGCGGTGCAACGGTCATGACCGACCCGGACCGCGGCCACCCCCTTTCAGGCCCTGGCCACAGCACCCGCAAAGCCGGACACCGGACGGCGGCACCGACCCGGCCCAGGGCGCCGGCACCGAACCGCCAGGCGCAAAGGCGCGCCCCGGCACCGGCGGTCCGGAGAGCACGTCGGCACCGAACCGCCAGGCGCGAAGGCGCGCCCCGGCACCGGCGGTCCGGAGAGCACGTCGGCACCGAACCGCCAGGCGCGAAGGCGCGCCCCGGCACCAGCGGTCCGGAGAGCACGCAACCGCATCAACCGAGCACTGCAGCCCTTGCGGATCTCCCCGGTGAAAGCGGGGGAACAGCGCGCGGCCAGGTGCCGGGCCGCCGAATCCACCTGAGTTGCAGAAGCAGTGATGAATGGAGCAGTAATGAACGAGACCACCCGCACCTACGATGTGATTGTCATCGGCGCTGGGCCGGTCGGTGAGAACGTGGCCGAACGTGCCCGTGCCGCCGGTCTCAGTACCGTGATCGTGGAGCGTGAACTGCTCGGCGGGGAGTGCTCGTTCTGGGCCTGTGACCCCAGCAAGGCGCTGCTGCGCCCGGTGGTGGCGCGCGCCGACGCACGCCGCATACCCGGACTCAACCCGGCGGTGGCCGGGCCGCTGGACGTCGAGGCGGTTCTCGCGCACCGCGACAAGATGTCCTCGTACTGGAAGGACGAGGACCAGGTCGACTGGCTGGACTCGGTCGACGTCGATCTGATCCGCGGCCATGGCCGCCTCACCGGTCCCAAGCAGGTGTCGGTGCAGACTCCCGACGGCGACACCGTCGCCCTGACCGCCCGGCACGCGGTGGCCGTCTCCACCGGAACCGGCGCGGCTCTGCCCCCTATCCCGGGCCTGGACACCGTTCGCCCCTGGACCAGCCGTGAGGCGACCAGTGCGGGCAAGGTCCCCGGCCGTCTGGCCGTGGTCGGCGGCGGTGTGGTGGCCGTCGAGATGGCCACCGCCTGGCAGGCGCTCGGTTCCCAGGTGACCATGCTGGTCCTCGAGGACGCGTTGCTGCAGCGGATGGAGCCGTTCGCCGGCGAGCTGGTGACCGACGGTCTGCGGGAGGCCGGTGTCGATATCCGGTTCGAAACCTCCGTGACCTCTCTGGCGCGCGAGGGCGGCGAGGTCCAGATCACCCTGGCCGATGGCGGGCATCTGGTGGCGGACGAGATCCTGCTGGCCACCGGCCGTGCTCCGCGGACCTGGGACCTGGGGCTGGAGACGATAGGTCTCACCCCGGGCGACTGGCTGAAGGTGGACGACACCTTCCGAGTGACCGACGTCGCCGACGGCTGGTTCTACGCCGTCGGCGACGTCAACCGCCGCGCCCTGATGACGCATCAGGGCAAGTACCAGGCCCGGATCGCCGGCGCTGTCATCGGGGCCCGCGCCAACGGGGAACCGGTCGACGACGCGCCCTGGGGCGCGCATGTCGCCACCGCTGACCACGTGGCCGTCCCGCAGGTTGTCTTCACCACCCCCGAGGTCGCTTCCGTCGGTCTGACCAGCCGCGAGGCCGAACAGAGCGGGCGCCGGATCGAGGTGGTGGACTACGACCTCGCACACGTTGCGGGCGCCCACCAGTACGGCGAGGACTACCGCGGCCGGGCCCGCATGCTCATCGACACCGACCGCAACACCGTGGTGGGCGTCACCTTCGCCGGACCCGGCGTCGGGGAACTGGTGCACTCCGCCACCATCGCCGTCGCCGGCGAGGTACCCCTCGACCGGCTCTGGCACGCCGTCCCCGCCTTCCCCACCCTCGGCGAAATCTGGCTGCGACTGCTGGAAACCCACCGAGGCTGAAGGCAGCCACTGCGGGACGCCCGGACCCGACCAGCTTTCCGGCGGTTCGCCGCACGGCCGTTGTTTCCCCAACGCCGGCGAGCCCAGCCGGAAAGCCCTCCGGCAGGTATCGCCCGTCTGCGTCTGCGTCTGCGTCTGAGTGCGCGTGCGCCACAACTGGCCCGGGTTGAGGACCACTTGATGACGACCGAAGATCACAAAACTGTTGCCGGTCCATGGCACCGGCACCGGCGCACGGGGCGGGATGTCGGCGTACACCTGAATGTGCCCAGCCGCGTACGACTGAACGTGCTCAGGTTTGCCGCTCCGGATCAGCTGTTCCGCCGGTACGCTCCGGGTGCGGTCCCGTGCGTGCGTTTGAACGCGTTGGCGAAGGCGAACTCGGATGTGTAGCCCACCTGGGCAGCGATGGATCTCAACGGTGCGTCCGATGTGCGTAGCAGGCGCGCTGCCGTGGTCATCCGCCACCAGGTCAGGTAGCCGAGGGGCGGTTGGCCGATCAGCAGGGCGAAGCGTCTGGCGAACGGTGCCCGGGAGAGTCCGGCTTCCGCAGCGAGTTTCGCCACGGTCCAGGGTGCTGCCGGGTCTCGGTGGATGGCGTGGAGGGCGGCGGTGACCGGTGGGTCGTTCAGTGCGGCGGCCCATCCGGTGGTGTCTCCTCGGGCGGGCTGTTCGGTGAACCAGATGCGCAGGATGTACAGCAGCAGTGTGTCCAGGAGGGCGGGGACGACTGCGTCCGTGCCCAGACGCGGGTACTCCATCTCGGCGGCCAGGAGTTGCACGGCTGAGCGCAACTCGGGATGGCGGCCCGAGTGTGCCGGCAAGTGGATCAGATCCGGGAGGGTCAGCAGCAGCGGGTGAGTGCGGGACGGGTCGAGCTGGTAGGCCCCGCAGAGCACTACGGTGACCGGACCGCCGTCTCCGCTCCGGTCGACGCTGTCCGAGGCGTAGGCGTCGTACTGCTCGTGGTTGTCGGGGCCGCATGCAGAGGCTGTCACGAGGGATTCGGGGCTGTCGGCCAGGGTGTGCCCGCTGCCGTGGGGGAGGAACACCACGTCGCCCGTGCCCAGTTGGACGGGCTCCGCGTTCGGAGGCAGCAGCCAGCAGGAACCCTGCAGGATCACCTGGAAGCCCGCCGACCCGGGGACGGAGGCGAACTCCTGTCCCCACGGGGCATGCCACCGCACATGCGCCGACCGGGGCCGGCCGGTCCGTGTCACCGCGACTACGTCGCTGAGTACATCCATGCGCCGAGAGTACGGGTGCGAGACGCACGCGCATGAACTGGGCGGTCTGGCGCATGGATCGTCTCCGAGTGCGGTCGTAGATTCGCGGCATGACGATGATGAAGACCACGCGAATCCACGAGTACGGCGATGCCTCCGTGGTCCGCTACGACGCCGTCCCCCGTCCGCGGCCCGCCTTCGGTGAAGTGCTTGTCCATGTCGCCGCGACCTCGTTCAATCCCACCGAGGCCGCTCTGCGCGCCGGACTGCTGCACGCGTTCTTCCCCGTGGACCTGCCCTACACGCTCGGCTGGGACGTCGCCGGCACTGTGGCCGAGATCGGCGCAGGGACGGAGGGCTTCGCCGTCGGCGACCGGGTCATCGGGCGGCTCGACAGCGGGGGTGCGGCTGCCGAGTACGTCCGCGCGCCCGCTGCCGTGCTGGTCGCCGCGCCGGCGTCCATCCCTCTCGCGAACGCTGCAGCCCTTCCCGTGGCCGGACTGACGGCCTGGCAGGCGGTGTTCGAGCACGGGAAGGTGGCCGCTGGTCAGCGGGTGCTGGTAAACGGTGCGGGTGGCGGCGTCGGAGGCTTCGTGACGCAGCTCGCCAAGTACGCGGGGGCGGAGGTGATCGCCACGGCCAGTCCTCGGAGCACCGAGGTGGTCCTGCGGCAGGGGGCGGATCAAGTGATCAACTACACCGCCAGGCCGGTGAGCGCCGCGCTCGACGGTCCGGTGGACACTCTGCTCAACCTGGTCCCGCTGAGCCCGCCGGGCGCCGCAGCTCTGGCGCCTCTGGTGCGGCGCGGCGGGAGGATCATCTCGATCGCAACCCCGATCGAGCCGGCTGCCGACGCCGGGGTGAGCGCGATGCACATGGTCGCCCGCAACGATGTCGCACATCTTGCGGCGCTCGTGGAACTCGTCGACGCGGCCGCGCTCAGCATCGACATCAGCGAGTCGCGGCCACTGACCGACCTCGCAGACGTCCATCACCTCAGCGAAGCCGGACGGACCCGAGGCAAGGTCATCGTCATCCCTTGAGCCCAGGCGGCCGGACCTTGATCTCGGGTCCCGCGCCGGCCAGTCGCTGGGCACGTTCCCGTGTACCTGGCTGAGCACCTTGACGAGTACGCCGACACGGGACCGCTGGACAGTCCCAGGACCCGCCCTGTTACGTGAGCCTCTTCATGACGGCACGCGGTGAAGCGGCGACCCTGCTTGTCCGTCCCCTCACCACGGTGACGCCGGCGGCACTGAGCCGCATGACTGTCATGACGCCTGCCGGCGTACCGCGTCAAGTTACCTAGGAAGACGCCACCACCCCGTGCGGAGCCCAGGTCACATTCCGGATTACCGATGGGGCAGCCCAGGCCCAGCATGGAAATGCGCCGGAAAGCAGGAGAGGGCCACACGGTCCCAGCGCCGGCCAGTGGGATCGACGCGTCGCAAAAACGTCTGCGAACCCGTCGCCGAATCCCGCCTCACCTGCAATTCATTGAGACATCAAGGAGACCACCATGTCTGTTACCTCTGACCAGCATGCGATTCGTCCGTTCACGTTCGAGTTCCCCGAGGCGGACCTCAAGGACCTGCGGGCGCGCATCGAGGCCACGCGCTGGCCGGAGAGGGAGACTGTCGTCGACCAGTCGCAGGGCACCCAGCTGGCCACGATGCAGAAGCTGGCGCACTACTGGGCGTCGGAGTACGACTGGCGCAAGGTCGAGGCGAAGCTGAACTCCTACCCGCAGTTCATCACCGAGATCGACGGGCTGGACATCCACTTCGTCCACGTCCGCTCGAAGCACGAGAACGCCATGCCGGTGATCGTGACGCACGGGTGGCCGGGTTCGGTCATCGAGCAGCTGAAGATCATCGAGCCGCTCACCAACCCCACGGCCCACGGCGGCGACGCCTCGGACGCCTTCCACGTGATCATCCCGTCGATGCCCGGCTACGGCTTCTCCGGCAAGCCCACCGAGAAGGGCTGGGGCCCGGAGCGCATCGCCCGTGCGTGGGGTGAGCTGATGAAGCGCCTGGGCTACACCAAGTATGTGGCGCAGGGCGGCGACTGGGGTGCGATCGTCACCGACCTGATGGGTGCGCAGGAGCCCGAGGGTCTGGTGGGCATCCACACCAACATGCCCAAGGTGATCCCGGCCGGCATCGATGCCGCGCTCGCCAAGGGTGACCCGCTGCCCGAGGGTCTGTCGCTTTCCGACGAGGAGAAGGTGGCCGTCGAGCAGCTGGGCTTCACCTACAAGCACGTCTACTACGCATACATGATGGGGGACCGCCCGCAGTCGCTGACCGGGCTGGCGGACTCCCCGGTCGGTCTGGCGGCGTTCATGCTCGACCACGACGCGAAGAGCCTGGCCATGATCTCCCGGTCCTTCGACGGGGTGACCGAGGGCCTGTCCCGGGACGACGTCCTGGACAACATCACGCTGTTCTGGCTGACCAACACGGCGATCTCCGCGGCCCGTCTGTATGCGGAGAACACGACCTCGTTCTTCGGTATCAACAACGTCAAGCTCCCGGTCGCCGTCAGCGCCTTCCCCGACGAGCTCTACCAGGCCCCCAAGAGCTGGACCGAGCAGGCCTACCCCAACCTCGTCCACTACAACCGGCTCCCCAAGGGCGGCCACTTCGCCGCCTGGGAGCAGCCGGAGTACTTCGTGAACGAGGTCCGCACCGGCTTCCGCCCCATGCGCTGACCGACCGCGCCCGACCGACAACACACGCCCTCGCTCGACGGGGCGGCCAGGCGGCTCGACACCGAGCCACCCGGCCGCCCCGGGGCCCACGGCCGCCCCGAGCGTCTCGTCCACGAGCTCACTCCGGGCGCGCCACCGGCACATCATGTGCGGTTTCCCGCCGGCGCGTGCGGACGCCGGAGATCACATCCCCACGCTCTGTCCCTTTGCAGCGGCCGCCATGTCGGTGACGCAGACTCCCCACAGCACCGTTCCTGGGCAGTGAGCAGGAGTGAGTCCTGACTCACCGGCGCGCCCCGAACGGTGTTGGGCGCGCTGGTCCTCCGCTTTCGCGTCCCGGTCGGCGACGCATATCCCGTATGCGGTCCGTCCCGGGCGGGCGGGATCCCTACGACCTGGCCATAGGGGTGTGGCCAGAGGCGACGGGGAGGCCCCGCACCATCTCGCTGGTGACACGGGGGCCCCGACCGCTGACGCCACACCCGGCGTCCCAGATCGCACCGAGCACGCTACGCACACCCCGCCAGACACACCCACCGATCGTCGCACCGTTCACTCCATCGTGCCCATGTTCGCCAAAGCGGCTTGTGTGCCCAGCAGTTGTGAACCCTTCCGCCCCGGAAGGGTGCCATCCCAGATCTTGCGTGGGAATCCCGGCCTTCAGGCCGGGCGGGAAACGCATCCTGAGACCCGGAGCCGCGAAGCGGCGTAGTACGGTGCGATCCTGCTTCGGCAGCGGTCAGGGCTTGGCCGTCATGAGACCCAGTGCGGTCAAGTGAGAAGCCGCCTCGTTTACGAGGGGGAGGAGTCACCGTCATTTCCGGAGAACGCATGTCCTTGGGCAGCAGCTCTGCCCGTCGACGCCTCGTGGCTGCCGGCCGTCACGGACTACGCGAAGGGCCGGCACAGCGGGGGAGCAGCGTCCGAACGCCTGCGAGACCTCTGGCTCGCCGGACAAGGGCGGCGTCGCCGTACCACAGCGCTCCCGGCCGCGCTCACAGGGCTCGATCATTCCGGCCGCCGACAGGACACGGCGACACGATGAGCCGTCGGGACGTGCACGGAAAGGGCCGCGAGGTCAGAATCGGGATGGAACGGACTCGCGGTCTCCCGGGAGGCCATGCCCGTAAGGCCAGAATTTCGCCGGCGGAAGGTGGACGGGCATGCAGCATTACGATCTTGTGGTTCTGGGGACGGGCAGCGGCAACATGCTGCTCGACGGGTTCGCTCATCTGCGCGTCGCCATCGTGGAACCGGACCGCTTCGGCGGCACATGTCTCAACCGGGGCTGCATCCCGAGCAAGATGTTCGTCGTCACCGCCGACGCGGTCGAGGGCGCGCGGGCGGCAGCGCGGCTCGGCGTCAATACGACCGTTGAGCCCATCGACTGGAAAGCCATCCGCGACCGGGTGTTCCACCATATCGATCCCCTGCACGACAGCGCGCTGAACTACCGCAGGGAAAACGGCGTCGACGTGTACACCGAAGAGGGCCGATTCGTCGCGCCGCGGGTGCTGCAGGTCGGAACCGAGCAGATCACCGCTGACACGTTCATCGTCGCGGTCGGGTCACGGCCTGTGGTGCCGGACATCCCTGGACTCGACACCGTGCCGTACCACACCTCGGACACCATCATGCGGATCGACGACGTGCCCGCATCCATGGCCGTCGTCGGTGGAGGTTTCATCGCGGCCGAGTTCAGCCATGTATTCGGTGCATTCGGCACGGATATCACGATCGTGCAGCGGGGGCCGCGCCTGCTGATGGCGGAGGACGAGCAGGTGTCGGCGCGGTTCACCGAACTCGTATCGCAGCGACATCGCGTACTTGTCGATGCTGCCGTCACCTCTGTCGAACGGGATGGTGACGGCGTCGCAGTCACCGTGACCTGTCCGGGGGGCGACCATGTCGTGCGGGCGGCGACGCTGCTGGTGTGTGTCGGCCGCCGCCCCAACAGCGACCGGCTGGACGCGGCCGCAGGCGGGCTGGAACTCGACGAACACGGCCACATCGTGACCGACAGCGCCTACCGCACCTCTGTACCGGGGGTCTGGGCGCTCGGCGACGTGGTGAACCACTTCCAGCTCAAGCACATGGCCAATGCCGAGTCGCGGCTCGTGCGGCACAACGTGCTCCATCCGCAGGACGTGCGCACGCTGGCCAACAAGGTCGCCCCGCATGCGGTCTTCACAAGCCCGCAGATCGCGAGTGTCGGACTGACCGAGCAGGAGGCGCGCCGTCGCAAGATCGAATACCTGGTGAGTGTCCGTGACTACGCAGAGACCGCATACGGGTGGGCTCTGGAGGACACCACCAGCTTCGTGAAAGTCCTGGCGAACCCTGTTGACCGTACGATCCTTGGCGCGCACATCATCGGCCCGCAGGCTGCGACGCTCATTCAGCCATTGATCCAGGCGATGACGCTGGGCCTGACGGTGGACCGGATCGGCCGGGACGTGCTGTATATCCACCCTGCATTGACCGAAGCTGTCGAACAGGCCCTGCTGGACCTGTAGTCGTACGGCGCAGGTTCGACGAGAGCGACGTGGGTCCGCCGTCGCACCAGTACACGCAAGGACATTCGCGCCGACCGCCGGGTCGTATGCGCAGATGCTCCCGCGGGAGTTGCATCGCACGTAGTCCCACGCCTGAGCGGAGCCGCGGTCCTTGACAGTCACCGGTCGCGGCCCGCCGGGCGCCGACGGTCCCGTGCCTGCGCGCGGCGCCCTCCGATTGTCCTGGGTGGGTATCCCCGGCTTCAGCCGGGGAGGATTCACCTGAGCGGCCTCCACCCGCGAGAGCCGCGAGCACTGGCCGAAAAAGCGCTCTCCGTTCTGGCACGGATCTGGCAGTAACCGGCGAGAACCGTTCGCGAGCGTCCGAGGCTGCCCGTCTTGATGCGGGGCGACGCTACAGCGTAGTCAGACACTCGGCCTGCCGGTCGAGCGCGCGGCCAGGCCGCTGCCGGCCGACACCCGGAAGCCGGCAGCGGTCTTCGCCGGCGAGGGTTCGGCTGAGGCGCTGGCCCAGAAGGACGTGCGCGGCAAGGCCATGAATGATGCGGCGCAGCGACACCATCGGAATCGAGGAGCGGGCGAAGGCCGCCGCGGCGGGCGCGCGGGCGCTCCTGGTCGTCCACGAAGGCACCGCGAGCCACCCGGGACAAGGGCTCCTCAGTGCGGTTCGGGTGGGTAGCCAAGGTGAGCAGGTCCGGGGGAGACCCTGAGCACGGGGAATTTTCAAAGAGTCTCATCACCCCGTTCCTGTGGCAGCGAGCGGGCGCTCAGCGCCGGGCGTGCGGTTGCCCTCGTGTGGGGGTGGCGGGACTGTGGGACACATGGCGAGTCGGTATCAAGGCGATGCGTTGCTGGTCGCTGGGCATCTGCAGATCCCCGTTCAGGCCGAGCTGATGGCCGGACCTGACGCTTGGCGCGGCAGTCTGCGCGGTGTCCCGACGAGCCGGATCTTTGACCTGCTCGACAGCGACGAGCTCCGGCTGTGCATGCCGAACGGCCAGGAGCGTCGAGTCCGCCAGGAGCCGGCCAGTCACGCTCACGAGAGTGAGTTCACGATCGTGCCGATCTCGGGCGAGGGCTGCCCGCCGTTCTAGGCGTTCTCCTGACCCGTTCCCCTTGCTGGTGTCCTGCGCCACCGAATCCTGACCGTTCGCCGTCCTCGGATCATGACCTTGACCCGGCCGTGGCCGACCGGCGTCACTGCCGTGGCCGACCGTGTTGAGGCGATTCCTCGAAGCGGCCGGTCCGAGGCACCCGCGGGCCGCGGAACGGGAGCGTCCGGCTGAGGACGAGGTTGGTGGTCGTGCTCCCGAACTGGGCCAGCTCGTCGACGATCTCCTCCAGGTGGCCCATCGAGGTGGTCGCCACTTTGAGGATGTAGCAGTCGTCCCCGGTGGTGCGCAGGCACTCCAGGATCTCCGGGCGCTCCTCAAGCAGACGGCGCAACGGTTCGTGCCGGGTCCCCGGCCCCGGGTATTTCAGCCGGACCACCGAGAGCACCCCGTACCCCGTCCGCTCCAGGTCCACCTCCGCCCGGTACCCCGTGATCACCTCGGCCGCCTCCAGCCGCCGCACCCGCTCCTTCGTCGCCGACGCGCTCAGGTTGACCCGCCGTGCCAGCTCCGTGAACGCGATCCGGCCCTCCCGCTGGACTTCGGCCAGGATCGCCCAGTCCGTCGCGTCAAGACTCTCGGTCATCCGCCCACAATACCGGCGGATCCACGGCCGAACCCCCTTTGGACAGGCGGGAAACCCTTCTGACGTCCGGTGCGCCCTGGCTAGGCTCGGCGGCGTGAAGATCGGAGTCAACGTCCTCAATTTCGGCCCCGGCAGCGACCCGGGAGTCCTTCGGAGCTGGGCCCGGACCGTGGAGGGCCTGGGCTTCGACCTGTTGATGGTCTCGGACCACATCGCCATCACGCCCGACGTCGCCGAGCGCTATCCGGCACCCTTCTACGAGCCCTTCACCACCCTGTCCTGGCTGGCCGGCCTCACCACCCGGGTCCGACTCGGCACGACGGTCCTCATCGCTCCCTACCGGCACCCGCTGCTCACCGCCCGGATGGCGGCCAACCTGGATGAGCTGAGCGGCGGCCGGCTGGTCCTGGGCGTGGGAGTGGGCTGGGCACGGCAGGAATTCGCCGCCCTCGGGGTCCCGTTCGAGCGGCGTGGACAACTGACCGACGAGCACCTGCGGGACATGCGGGCAGCGTGGGCGGACACCGCCTCCTACGGCGACCGGAGAATCCCCGTGTGGGTCGGCGGCAACAGCGACGCGGGGCTGCGCCGCGCCGTGCGGCTCGGGGACGCATGGCATCCTCTGCGCTGCACCATGCCGTGGCTGCGCGAAGCCGCGGTCAGGCTGAAGGCGTTCGCGGACGAGCAACGTCTGCCCGTGCCCGCCCTGGCCCCCCGGATCGCGCTCAGACTCACCGAGGCGCCGGTCGGCGGACCGGGCCGACTCGCCGGTGAGGGCACCATCGACCAGATCATGGATGACCTCGACCAGCTGCGGCTGCTGGGTGCCGAGGCCGTCGTCCTCGACCCGTACGACGGCGACCCCCGCGAGACCTGCCACCCGCAGGCGGCTTGGCAAGCACTCGACACGGTGGCCGCGCACCTGCACCCACCCCGCACCAGAACGGAGCAGTCATGACCACACCCGACGACCACGCCCTCCTCCGGCGGGCCATCGCGCTCGCGGCCCAGGCACGCGCGGCCGGCAACCCGCCGTTCGGCTCGCTGCTGTCGGGACCGGACGGAACGGTTGTGGCAGAGGAGCACAACACGACCCTCACCGACCAGGACATCACCGCGCACCCGGAACTGAAGCTGGCGAGGTGGGCCGCAAGAGAGCTGGACACGGCCACGGCGGCGGAAACCACGATGTACACCAGCTGCCAGCCGTGCGAGATGTGCGAGGCGGTCATCCAACAGGCGGGGCTACGGCGGGTGGTGTTCGCCCTGTCCAACCAACAGCTTCTGGACATCAGGCCGGGCAGCGGCCGGCCGCCCGTGCCGCAGGACGGCCCCGCGCTGCTCGACGAGGTGCGGGCCGTGGTCGAGGGCTACTACCGATGACCGTCCGGCACTGCGGCCGTCTCCCGGCTCCTCCTCTTGGCCTCGATGACCGCCGGCTCCTGCAACCGCCCGGTGCTGGGCCCCGGCCCTCCTCGGCCCGGATCCCAGGGCGCCGCCAGCACACGTAGTTCGAAGAGGACGCCGGGCCGGATGGCGGGCAGGGGTGCCGTCGGCGTCGGCCAGGTCGGCGAGGACGCGGCGGCGCCGCCGGTCGAGCGGCCCTGTGCTGACTCGCGCTGAAACTCCGCCGACCGCATCCGCACCCTCACCGCCGACACCAAGCCCACCCGCACCTCCCGCCTTGCACCCCACTCACCTGGAACGCCGCCCCGAGCACACCGGCCCGGCATCTCCGCAGCGCGCCGGCACGCCCTGCGCGAGACCTGGCCCCGCGGCCCGGTAGCTGCGCGGAGTCTTGCCGTAGCGGATGGCCGGGGCCCCGGCTCCTTCAACCCGGGGCCCCACGCGCGCACATGCCCCCGCTGGGCCGGGCGGGCCCGATCATGCCGCCTCGGGTGGGCTCGGCCCAGTGGCAGACCGCGAGGCGGGGGGTGGGCCACGCCCCTTGCGACATCGCATGGCGTCACATGATGTCGGGTGGCACCGCTTGGCACCATCCGGCGTCACCCGGTGCCACTCCGCGCTCCCGGAAGCGCATGAGCGTCCATGGCGCCACAATCACTCAGGTGGACGCCAGTATGTTTTCGCAGGTCAGAGTAGTTAAGTCGGCTGGCGCCCCACGGATATCGCCGCACTGCTTGCGCATGGAGCCATTGTGGTGCCACTATGGCGTCATGGACCTCACGCCGTATATCGACACCCTCCGCCGCGAACTTGCGGTGGCCGCCGAAGCCGGCGGCGACGAAGCCCGCGAGCTGGCAGAGAGGCTCACCGCTCCCCTGGAGTCGGCGACCCGGCTGACCATGCTCAATGTGCTCTCCGCCGCGATGGACGAGATCACCCGCGAACTCGCCCCCGGCTCGGTCGACGTACGGCTGCGCGGGCTCGACCCCGACTTCGTGGTGACACTGCCGCCCACCGACGGAGGCGCCCCCGCGGAGCCGGCCGAGCCCGTCGAACCACTCAAGACCCCGGTCCCGGCCGACGGCGACGAGGGCGGCACCGCCCGCGTCAACCTGCGTCTGCCGGCCCACCTCAAGGCCCGCGCCGAGGAGGTCGCCGGCCGCGAGGGCCTGTCGGTCAACGCGTGGCTGGTGCGCGCCGTGTCGGCCGCGGTCGACGGCGGCACCCGGCCGCGTACGACGGAGAAGACCCAGACCATCGGACAGAGCTTCACGGGCTGGGTGCGCTAGCCGCGCCCCCGCCCGCACCACTTCACCCACACCACGTCCCACCAGCGGGGACGTCCCAAAGACCCAAGAGGACGGGACAGCCATGCCTTCTTTCGACACCCCCGAACCGATCTCGGCCACGGCGCACGTGGAGGCCGGTTCCATCCAGTTCACCGCGGGCGACCGCCTCGACACCGTCGTCGAGGTGCAACCCCGCGACCCGAAGCGGGACCAGGACGTACGGGCGGCCGGCCAGACCGAGGTCACGTACACGAGCGGCGTACTGACGGTCAGGACACCCAAGTCCAATCTGTTCGGCCGCACCGGCACCGTCGACGTGACGGTCGAACTGCCCACGGGCTCGCGCATCGACACGACCGGCGCCTGGGTCCAGGTGCTCGGTGAGGGCCGGCTCGGCGAGGTCCGCGTGAAGACCTCGTCCGGCGACGTCCGCCTCGACACCACCGGCCCGCTGCAGCTGACCGCGTCGCACGGCTCGATCACCGTGGACCGGGTCGAGGGCATGGCCGAGATCACCACCAGCTCCGGCAGCCTGCGCGTCGGCCTCGTCGACGGCCCCGCCGTCCTGAAGAACTCGCACGGCACCACGACCGTCGGCGCCGCCACCGGCGAGCTGCGGGTGAGCGGAGCCAACGGCGACATCGAGATCCGGCGCGCCGAGGACTCGGTCACCGCCACCACCGCCCACGGCACCCTGCGCGTGGGCGACGTGGCCCGCGGCACCGTCCAGTTGGAGACCTCCTACGGCGCCATCGAGGTCGGCGTCCGCGAGGGCACGGCCGCCTGGCTCGACGTCAGCTCGGGCTCCGGCCAGGTGCGCAACACGCTCACCGCGTCCGAGACCCCGGAGAAGACCGAGGACACCGTCAAGGTCCGTGCCCGCACCCGGTACGGCAACATCGACGTCCGCCGCGCGAAGGTCTGAGCGCCTTCGCACCCCGCACCATCCTCGACTCACTCACTTCCCCTGCCACTTCATCCTTCGAACGGGAGGGTTCCATGCCTTCTTCTGTCATGCCCACATCCAGGCGGGGTGACGGTCACCCGTTGCCGGCCGCCGTCTCCACCGCCGGTCTGCGCAAGTCCTACGGCGACAAGACCGTCCTCGACGGCATCGATCTGCGCATCCCGGCCGGGTCCGTGTTCGCGCTGCTCGGGCCGAACGGCGCCGGCAAGACCACCGTCGTGAAGATCCTGTCCACGCTCATCACCGCCGACGGCGGGCAGGCCCAGGTCGCCGGCCACGACGTCGCCACGTCACCGGACGGGGTCCGGGCCGCGATCGGCGTCACCGGGCAGTTCTCCGCCGTCGACGGGCTGATCACCGGCGAGGAGAACATGCTCCTCATGGCGGACCTGCACCACCTGTCCAAGCGCGAGGGGCGGCGGGTCACCGCCGAACTGCTGGAGCGCTTCGACCTGGTGGAGGCCGCGAAGAAGCCCGCCTCCACCTACTCCGGCGGCATGAAGCGCCGCCTGGACATCGCCATGACCCTGGTCGGCGACCCGCGGATCATCTTCCTCGACGAACCCACCACCGGCCTCGACCCCCGCTCCCGCCACAACATGTGGCAGATCATCCGCGAGCTCGTCTCCGGCGGCGTCACCGTCTTCCTCACCACCCAGTACCTGGAAGAAGCCGACGAGCTCGCCGACCGCATCGCCGTACTCAACGACGGCAAGATCGCCGCCGAAGGCACCGCCGACGAGCTGAAGCGGCTGATCCCCGGCGGACACGTCCGGCTCCGCTTCACCGACCCGGCCGCCTACCAGAGCGCCGCCTCCGCACTGCGCGAAGTAACCCGCGACGACGAGGCACTGTCCCTGACCATCCCCAGCGGCGGCAGCCAGCGCGAGCTGCGCTCCATCCTCGACTGGCTGGACTCCGCCGGCATCGAGGCCGACGAACTGACCGTGCACACCCCCGACCTCGACGACGTGTTCTTCGCCCTGACCAGCTCCAGCGTCCCCGACCAGCCCAAGGAGACAGTCCGATGAGCGCCCTCTCCCTCGCCGTACGCGACTCGAACACGATGCTGCGGCGCAACCTGCTGCACGCCCGGCGCTACCCGTCCCTCACCCTGAACCTGCTGCTGACGCCGATCGTCCTGCTGCTGCTGTTCGTCTACGTCTTCGGCGACGTGATGAGCGCGGGCATCGGTGGTGGCGGCGCCGATCGCTCGCAGTACATCGCGTATCTCGTCCCGGGCATCCTGCTGATGACCGTTGGCGGCACCCTGGTCGGGACCGCGGTGTCCGTCTCCAACGACATGACCGAGGGCATCATCGCCCGCTTCCGCACGATGGCGATCCACCGCGGCTCCGTACTCATCGGACACGTCATCGGCAGCGTGCTGCAGGCGGTCATCAGCGTGGTTCTTGTCGGTGCCGTCGGCGTGGCCATCGGCTTCAGGTCCACGGACGCCACGGTCCTGGAGTGGATCGCGGCGTTCGGGCTGCTCGCGCTGTTCGCCCTGGCGTTCACCTGGATCGCGGTCGGGATGGGCATGGTCAGCCCGAGCGCCGAGGCGGCCAGCAACAACGCGCTGCCGCTGGTCTTCCTGCCGCTCATCTCCAGCGCCTTCGTCCCGGTCGACGCGATGCCGGGATGGTTCCAGCCGATCGCCGAGTACCAGCCGTTCACCCCGGCCATCGAGACCCTGCGCGGACTGCTCCTCGGCACCGAGATCGGCAACAACGGGTGGATCACCATGGTCTGGTGCCTGGGGCTGGCCGTGCTCGGCTACTTCTGGTGCAAGTCGCTGTTCAACCGCGACCCGAAGTAGCGGGAGCAGGACCGGGCAGCAGCCTTGCGGGCCACGGCCCCCAGCTCCGTCCCACTCCAGGGCGGCGTACTCCGGCACCGCGTCGGCGTACGCCGCCCCGTCCGCGTTCTTTGCCGCCTGCCGGGCCCACGCCGCCACGGTGCTGTGATCACCCAGGGCCTGATGCGCGCGTTCTCGGAGGGCCCCCGAGGTGATCACGTTTCCTCAGGTCGCCGTTGCTTCGTTCAACACCCGGTGGAGTTCCCGTTGCCGAAGGTCCAAGCCTCGATGTCGCGGTAGTGGATCGGTCCGCGGCTACGGCCGACGTTGCTGCCGACCAGGTGCAGACGCTCGGCGGGCCATCGGCGTCCGGTGAAGCCGGCGAACCCCTCGGCGATTTCTCCCGCCGAGGATCGATCTCCTCGGCGGGCACGGGCCAACGTCAGATGAGGGCGCAGGGGCCGATCCTCGAAGACGACCCCGCAGTTCTTGACGGCGGTACGCACATCGGCGGCGAGCAGCTGCAGCTCATCGAGGTCTCCGTCGATTCCGCTCCACAGCACCCGGTCGTCGAAGGTTCCGCTGCCGCGCAGTGCCAAACAGGGTGGTTGGTGGTCCGCTGCAAGGCTGGCGAGAGGCGGTCGCAGGAGCGGAACTGTCTCGGCCGGCAGCTCCCCGAGAAACGCCAGGGTGATGTGCCAGTCCTCGATGCGGTTCCACCGCATGTGAGGGTGTGTGTCATAGGCGGGGCGCAGCTCCCGGGCTAGTTCTTCTTTCGCGTGGTCGGGCGGGGCGAGGGCGATGAACACGCGAACGGTCGCGCGCTGAGTCTGATCGTTCACACCGGACTTCGTACCGCACCCGGGTGGTGGATGCGACGGCGCAGGTACTGCAGGAGAGACGCTCGCGGTGCCGAGGAAGCCGATGTCCTGCCGACCCCGAGGGCAACGAGTTCTGTCTCCTGCGCACGCAGCTGAAGCCCATCTGACGTCCCGCCACATCGAAACCGCGCGCTGTCGCGGACGGCCGCCGTGGTGGAACCCAATGATTGCCCGAGGACGCAGCCGGCTTCGTCTCGTCGCTGTGACGATCGAGACGGCTGTCTATCCGTGGTCCGGACTTGGCTGGGCGGTGTCGTTCGAGGTTGTTGCGGGTCTGGTGTGGAGGACTTCGCGGGCCTGTTCGGCGGCGCGGGTGATGCTTTCGCTGATGAAGTCGAGGAAGCGGGCGATGTTCTCCAGGCGGGTGGCGGCGGGGGTGTGGGGGCCGAGGACGGCGACGCCTTGGCGTGCGGTTTCGACGAGCTGGTCGTTGGCCCGGGCGCTGGCGATCGTCGCCTGGTAGAAGAGTTCGTCGTCGACGACGTAGCGGTCGCGGCGGCGTTCGTCGCGTTCTCGGCGGACGAGGCTCTGGCTCTCCAGGAAGGCGATCGCTTTGGAGATGGACGCCGGGCTGACCTGGAGGCGCTGGGCGAGCTGGGACGCGGTGAGGCTGCCCGCGTCGGTGGTGAACAGGCAGGTCAGCACCCGGGCCGCCATCTTCGACAGGCCCGAAGCCATGAGGACGGTGGTGAACGTCTCCTCGTACTCGGCCACGGCCTCGGCGTCGCGCCCGTGCGCCTGGGGGACTGACTCCGGACCCCGGGAGGAGGCGGGCCTGCGCCGGTGGGCGCGGCGTTCGGTGGCGCGGTGGGCCAGGTCGGCGCGGTAGGCGGTGGGGCCGCCGTTGCGCATCACCTCACGCGTGATCGTCGAGGTCGGACGGTCGAGGCGCCGGGCGATCTCGGCGTAGGGGAGGCTGTCGGCCAGCCCCAGCGCGATCTGCTGGCGTTCCTGCTGGGTGAGTCTGCCTCCCGGCATCGCGATCTCCTTGGTGATCCTCCGTGGCGGTCCCTGACCCCCCACTATAGCGTTCACTTCTCATCCATTGCAATGATCAGGGCAATCGTCGTTGCGTTACCCTCAAGGTCGTTGCAACAGTTTCCCGGTATCCACCTGCGTGAATGTCAATTCTATGCAACAGGTACGTTGTCGGATTCTTGAAAGCAACGTAGCGTTTCCAGTGTCAGAAACAACGAGCGAGCACGGGAGAACACGATGCAGAAGTTCGACACCCCCGCCCCGATCTCCGCCGTCCTGGACATCCCCGCCGGACGCATCCAGTTCATCGCCGCAGACCGCGCCGACACCACCGTCGAGGTCCTGCCCGCCACCCCCTCCAAGAGCCGCGACACCAAGACCGCCGAGCAGACAGCCGTCGCCTACGCCGACGGCGTCCTGCGGATCACGGCCCCGACCCCCGACAACCAGCTCTTCGGCCCCTCCGGATCCCTGGAGATCACCGTCCAGCTGCCCGCCGGCTCCCGCATCGAGGTCAAGACCGCCGGCGCCGAGCTCCGCGGCGTCGGACGCCTCGGCGACATCGCCTTCGAAGGCGCGTACCGCCAGATCAAGATCGACGAGGCCGCGAGCGTCCACCTCACCGCGATCGACGGCGACGTCGAGATCGGCCGGCTGGGCGGCCCCGCGGAGATCAGCACCGCAAGGGGCGACATCCGGATCACCGAGGCCGTACGCGGCACGGTCGTGCTCCGCACCCGGTCCGGCAACATTTCGGTCGCCGCCGCCGCCGGCGTCTCGGCCGCCCTGGACGCCGGCACCGACTACGGCCGCGTCAGCAACGCCCTCAAGAACGATGGCACCACCGAACTCGACATCCGCGCCACCACCTCCCGCGGCGACATCACCGCCCGCAGCCTCTGAAGAAGCAGAACCAGGACGATCCGGCAGGGCCCACCGCGATCGAGAACCCTCGGTCGTCGCCGAGAACACGGCCGTTTGTCCCAAGGTGCCCGCAATCCACGTACGGGGCCTGGAGAAGCCGTACAAGACGCTCTCACACGACCAGGGGGAACACATGACGAAGACAGCACTTCCTCGACCAGTTCGAAGTGGACCGGCATAGTGCCGGTTGACGATACGGCCCCTGATCTTGGCCAGTGCTCCGGCCCTCAGGACTCTGCTGAGGGATGCGTGATTCGGGCAGGGCTGGATCGTCGGTTCTCCACGATTGTTGTGGTCTTGAGTGGGAGGGCCGAGAGAGATGTCGCTGGAGCCACGGGCTGATCAGGGGGTGCCGGAGCCGACGGCCCGGGTGGTGCGGGCAGCGTTCCCGAAGGGAACGCTGCCGGTGCGGATCCGGGAGGCGTTGGGCCCGCTGTGTGAGGACGAGGCGTTCGCCAGGGCGTTCGCCGTCCGGGGACGTCCGGCTGTCTCGCCGGGGGCGTTGGCCTTGGTGTCGGTGTTGCACTGCGCGGAGGGGCTGACCGACCGGCAGGCCGCTGACCAGGTGCGGGCCCGGATGGATTGGAAGTTCCTGCTCGGCCTGGAGCTGTACGGTCCCGGGTTCGGAGCTTCCGTACTGAGCCTGTTCCGTTCCCGTCTCATCGAGCACGGACTGGAACAGGCGACGCTGGAGGTGGTGCTGGAACGCCTGCGCGGGCTGGACCTGCTGAAGGCCGGTGGCCGGCAGCGGACCGATTCCACGCATGTGTTCGTGGCGGTGCGGACGCTGAACCGGATGGAGTTCGTCGGTGAGACGCTGCGAGCCGCACTGGAGGTGGTGGCGGTCGCGGCCCAGGCATGGCTGTCCGGCCTGGTCACAGCCGAGTGGGCTGAGCGCTACGGGCCGCGCGTGGACAACTACCGCTTCCCCAAGGGCGAAGAGGTCCGTGAACAGTGGTCAGAGCAGGTCGGGCGGGACGGATTCGTCCTGCTGGAGGCAGCCTACGCCCCCACGGCTCCGGACCGGCTGCGCAAGATCGAAGCGGTGCAGGTGCTGCGGAATGCCTGGATCCACCGCGACGAGAAGGGGGTGTGCCGGCCGGAGGGAAAGGACGGGGTGGCGGTCAGACGGGACGCTGCTGGTTTTCGATGTACTGCTTTACGACGGTCAGGGGTGCCCCGTCGCATGATCCTGCGAAGTAGGAGCCGGACCAGAAGTGTCCGCCCCACAGGTACCGGCGGACGTGGCTGTCGTACTCCTGGCGGAGCCTGCGGGAGCTGACGCCTTTGAGGGAGTTGACCAGCTTGGAGAGCTGGACCTTGGGCGGGTAGTGCACGAGCAGGTGGACGTGGTCCTGTTCGCCGTTGAACTGTTTAAGCTCGGCCTCGAAGTCGGCGCAGACCTCCCGCATGATCTCTTCGGTGCGGGTCAGCATGGCGTCGGTGAACGCCTTCTGCCGGTACTTCGTGAGAAAAACCAAGTGAACGTGCAGGTTGTAGACGACGTGACGTCCGGTGCGTACGTCGGGATTGGGTTTCCAGCGCGGTGACATAGACCAATGCTATGCTCTCGGTTGTGAGTCAAGGCACCCTGGTAAAGCGGCAGTTCGGGCACCGTGCCCGGCTTTCGCTGTCTCCTGCTGGGATTCGCACGGCGGATGATCAGGCGCACGCGGCCCGCACGATGTGGAATCTTCTCCACGCGTGGTGGCGGATGATGCCGAAGGAGAGGCGGACGCTCGCGAACGCGGATGAAGCGATCCGTCAGGCACGTAAGGACATTGACTTCCTCGCCGTGCTGCCGGCCCAGGCCGCGCAGGCCGTGCTGAAGACGTACTTCCAGGCGTGGAAGAACTGCTGGGAGGGTCGCGCCGACGCCCCGAACTTCAAGGGCCGCTTCCGCACGGTGATGTCGGTGGACATCCCGCAGGGCCGGGACCTGAACGTCGTCCGTGTGCACCGCCGCTGGGGCGTGGTCAGCATTCCCAAGGTGGGCCGGGTCCGCTTCCGGTGGACCCGAGACCTTCCGGTCGGCAAGCGTGCAGGCGCGGAGAACCGGATCACCGGGGCACGGCTGGTCAAGGACGCGCTCGGCTGGCACATCGCCTTCCGTGTTCAGACCTTGGAGGTCAGGCCCGAGCCTCACCGGGGGCCGGACGTCGGCATCGACGTGGGTGTCACCGTGCCGCTGGCCCTCTCGGACGGCGAAACGTACGAGCACGGCGAATGGCTGACCGGCAAGGAGAAGGCCAGGCTTCTGCACCTGGAGCAGCGCGCCGCGCAGCGTAAGCGGCACCGCAAGCCCGGCGAGCGCACCAGCCGCCGGCTGCACCGCACCTACGACCAGATCGCAGGACTGCGCGCGAAAGCCAAGCGCCGGGCCCTGGACTGGCAGCACCAGACGACCACCGTCATCGCTAAGCGGTACGGCACCGTAGTGGTCGAAGCACTCACCATCACGAACATGGTCAAGTCGGCCAGGGGAACCATCGAGGAGCCGGGGAGGAACGTTGCCCAGAAGTCTGGGCTGAACCGCTCCATCAGCGGGGAGGCATGGGGCCGGACGGTCACCATGCTGACGTACAAGTCCGCCCAGCTCGGCGGCACCCTGCACAAGGTCCCCGCCCCCGGCACCTCCCAACGCTGCTCAGCGTGCGGCTTCACCACGCCCGGCAACCGGGAGGACCAGGCCGTGTTCGTGTGCAAGAACCCGGACTGCGGCTGGTCGGGCAACGCCGACCACAACGCAGCCCGGAACATCTTGCACCTGTACCGCATGGGCCTCGCGCTCATCCCGGCTGCCGGGAGGGCAGTCGTCAGGCGCGCGAAGCGCGTCAAGCCCGCTGCCGCAAGGTAAGCAGGAATCTCCCGGCTTCAGCCAGGAGAGCACTTCAACTCAACGGCCAGTTCGCTACTCAGGGGTACTGCTACTCAGGGGTACTGGCGGCGGGGCATCACTGAACTGGGGACAGGGCGGCGGCACATCACCTACGACGAGCGGGCCCGCGGCAAATCGAAGCGTTCGGCGGACTATTCCTTCGAGGCAGCCGTCCGGGACGTCGATGCCGTTCTCGCGGCCAGGGGCGTGGACCGGGCGCTGCTAGTGGGCTGGTCCTACGGGGTGTTCGTCGGGGCGCACTGGGCCGGCCGGAATCCGGAGCGTGCCCTGGGCGCGGTCCTGGCGCGTTCCCGTACGACTGGCTCGACGAGGCCATGGAGCAGCGGATCCGGAAGCTGTTCCGGCGGATGAGCTGGTTCCTGCCGCTGCTGCGCCCGACGGGCCTGGCCCCGCGGATGACCGCCGAACAGCAACATCGAGCTCGGCTAACTCTCCCGCGAGCGTGAGCTGGGCCCCGTGCTGGACAACATCACCGTCCCAGTGCGGTATGTGGTCGCTTCGGGGACGTCCTTGGGGAGCCGCGGTGATGAGCAGGAACGGATACGCACCAGCCTCGATGCGGTGACCGCCCACCACCCGAACATCCAGATCGGCGCGAAGGTCGCCAGCAACTACGGTGCGATCCTCAAGAAGGACTTCCAGGCCATCGCCGAGGCCGTACGCGAGGTTGCCGCCCTCGACCGCGGGGGGCGCTGAAGGTACGACCGGCGGACTGCCGGCATCCGGGCCGTCGGGCGGCGTTTCACCGAACCGCAGCGGCGGAGTGGCCGAGCAGAAGGCAGCGTGGGCAGGCTGTGCTGGGCGCAGCTGCTCGTACGCGGCGACCTGCGCGGTTCGCGGTGTCACGGCCGTTCCACTTTCCGGCAGGCCGTTACGAATGAGCCACGACCTCGCCGGCCGTGACCTGGGGAGGGCTGGGGAGCAGGGAGGCGAGGCGGTCCCGTACGAAATCCGCCGCCCGATCGGTCGACTCCTCGGCGCCGGACGGGTCCTGGAAGACACTCGTCGAGACCATCACCCCGCCCCCGGCATCGACCCAGTAATAGGCCACGAAACCTTGGACCTGGCGGAGGAGCGGCAGGAACCCCTCGTTCACCTGGCGCCCCGCCTCGGCCGGATCGGTCACCCCTTCGTACCGCCGAACCACTGCATACATGGCTGATCTCCTGACTGGATCGCTGGGCCGCCTTCTGCGGAGACGGCATACCCGCCGCAGGACGTGCAGTGTGCGCGAGACGTGCCGCAATCACCGGAAGGACCCTCAGCGGTGATCCGAATGGCGGCTTTTGGCACTGCTCCGGTGCCCGCTCCGCCGAACGACGGCCGGACGCCGGCATGCGACCGCATGCGATACAGGGCCTGTGGCGGGATGTGTTCATGGAGTGGTTCCCGTCGAACCCGTACCGCAGCCGCCCCGGCCACCTGTCGCTGGACAGGACCGAAGCGGACGTCACCTGCCTCGGCCGGCATCGCCGCAGCCCGCTCACCGGCGTCGACGGCTTCGTCGAAGCAGGCATTTCGCGTAGGTCGTTGCCCGACGACGGGTGGGCCCGTGACCTGCCACGCTTCGAAAGACGGATCGGATGAGCAAGTCAGGTGGTGGCCTGTGTCGAAAACGAGACGCAGGGTGCCGGACTTGAACGCGACCACCGACAGGACACTCGCTCCGAAGAGAGCAAGGGCCGCGGCCACGTCCTGTGACTGCGGATTCAGGAGTACGGACGGGCTGGCATGCACTGTCCCGTACGAGAGCCTGACTGGCGCTTCCAATGCGATTTCCCAGTCCGAGCCGACGACCAGCACGAGCCTGAAGTCCACACTGATCTTGGTCACGCTCATCCCGCGAAGGCTTAGGACCCACCGGTCGTCGTGTTCGACGGGACTCTCTTCAGTGCTCACTACTGCACCTTGGCCGATTCGACGGTCGAGAGCCATGGGATCCCTCCCATGCGCGGGGTGGGACGTGAGCCGCGCCAGGGCGGCGTGGCGCGCCCAGGTTCGATGAGACAGAGCCCGAACGACTCGGTTCGTTGAGGAAACGACTCGATTGAGTGAGACGAGACAACGAGTCCCGCGACGGCCAGCCGCTGCTCCGTGACCATCTCGTTTTGTCGGTCAAGGTCCGCCGCACCGACGGCCAGTGGGGCACGCGCGCACGCTCCGCACCCGCACCCTGCTTGAGTACACCGTCGCGCTGTCCGAGCTGTACAACCAGTGCGTCCTCGAAGAGATCTGCACCGACCTGAACCTCGCCACCACACCATCTGGGTACTGGCGACCTGGCCCAGCCCACCACCGGCCGGCACCACGAACACGCCCTGGGAGCACCGGTGGGTTCGTTCCGACAGGCCGTCACAACTGTTCGGCGTCGAAGATCGTCCTTGAGTCCAGGATTCCGTCGGCGTTGTCCTCTGCCCACCTGGCCAGAGCTTGGACAATTTTCAGCAAGCTGAGCCCGCGCGGGGTGAGGGCGTAGTCGACGCGTGGGGGCTTGGTGTTGTGGACGGTCCTCGTTACGAGCCCGTCGCGCTCCAGCCTGCGCAATGTGGCGCTGAGCATCCGCTGGGTGATGGGACTGCTGAGGCGGCGCAGTTCGTTGAACCCACGTGTGGTGTCGGCGAGCTTGCAGATCACGACTACGGACCACTTGTCGCCGATCCGTTCCAGCACGTCGCGGATGAGGTCGCGTCCTTGTTCGCACAGAGCGGGGTCTGTGTCGCCGGGATCCGTGAGCGACTGCGTCATAGCAGTAAGTATACGAGCGAAACCGGGTACCGCCGGGGAACCAGGTACGCGTCACGCCGGACCTCGCTCGGGGTGGTTCCCCCCGGGATACCTGCGCACTTCGAAGTGCCCTCTTGTCGCTTTTCGTGTGGTTCGCGAGACTCGATACCAGGTACGGAAGACGTACAAGGTATTCATTGGTTACTGCTCTAGGGGTCGTGACGTGCAAGCCGTTGGACTGTACGAGTTCGGCGAACCGGACGTACTGCAGGTTGTCGATCTACCGGATCCGCACCCCGGGCCCGGTGAGGTCCGTGTGCGCGTTCACGCAGCCGCGGTGAATCCGGCGGACGCACTGCTGCGAGCAGGTGCGCATGCGGAAAGACTCCGGGAGTTTCCGGGCCCGTATGTTCCCGGGATGGACATCGCGGGCGTGGTCGACGAGGTCGGCCCGGCGACCGGGACCGAACTTCGCGTGGGCGACCCGGTCATGGCGATGCTCATGCCCCTGGGGACTGCCGCCGGCGGCTACGCCGAGTACAGGGTACTGCCGGCCAGTTGGGTGGTTCGTGCACCAGCGGGCTTTGACCACGCGAGTGCGGCAACCCTGCCCATGAACGGACTCACCGCACTGCGGACGCTCGACCTGCTGGCCCTCCCGGCGGGATCGGTCCTCGCCGTCGTCGGGGCTGCCGGGACGCTCGGTAGCTATCTGGTGCAGCTGGCCAAGCACGCGGGACTCACCGTGATAGCCGATGCAGCACCCGCCGATGAGGAACTGGTCCGCGGATTCGGCGCGGACGAGATCGTGGCCAGAGGACCCAACGTCGCCGAACATCTCCGCGCCCGGTATCCCGACGGCGTGGACGCGGTCGCCGATGTCGCGCTGCTCGGTCAACGACTGTCCGAAACCGTCCGCGACGGCGGCACCTTCGTCCGCTTCCGCAGTGCCGAGGAACCCGGCGGCTACGAGCTCGAGAACAGCGGCAGGATCACCGTGCGGACGACGTTTGTCCCCGACTACTTCGGACGCACGGACAAACTGAACCAGATCCGGGAACTCGCCGAGACGGCCGTCCTCATCCCACGGGTCGCGCAGACCTATTCCCCTGTTGAGGCCGGTGACGCGCACCGCCGGATGGCGGCCGGCGGCGTCCGCGGCCGCCTCGTCGTCACCTTCTGAATCCCACCCAACTCCAAGAAAAACAGGAGTAGTCAGCAATGCCAGCACGTTTCACCAACAAGGTCGTCCTCATCACAGGCGCCACCTCCGGCATGGGCCGGGCCGCCGCCGGGCGAATCGCCGCCGAGGGCGCAAAGGTCGTCCTCGCGGCCCGTGGCAAGGAGGCCGGCGACGCGCTGGCCGCCGAACTGCGCGCCGGTGGAGCAGACGCCGTCTTCGTACCCACCGACGTGACAGCCGAGGCCGAGGTCGCGGACTTGGTCCAGCAGGTCGTCGACAGGCACGGACGCCTCGACGGGGCCTTCAACAACGTCGGCGCGGCCACCGCCGTCGGCCCGCTCACCGACATCGACAGCACGGCCTGGAACGCCGACCTGGCGCTCAACCTCAGCAGTGTCTTCTTCAGCCTGAAGTACCAGCTGCCAGTGCTGCAAGCATCCGGCGGCGGCGCGATTGTGAACAACGCCTCCAACCTCGCAATCACCGGAGCCCCCGGCATGGCCTCCTACAGCGCCGCCAAGCACGGCGTCGTCGGACTCACACGGTCGGCCGCCCTCGACGTGGCCGCTACCGGCGTACGTATCAACGCGCTCGTCACCGGCGGCGTCGACACCCCCCTGCTCCGCAACAACATGGGCCTGCCGCCGGAAGAGGCCGTCCGCGTGGCCGGAGCGTTGCACCCGATCGGGCGGATCGCCCAGCCGGACGAGATCGCGGCGTTCGTGGCCTTCCTCCTCAGCGACGAAGCGACGTTCATCACCGGAGCCGCACTCGCCATCGACGGCGGCATGACCGCCGCATGACAGATGCCGGACGGTACTGCGGGTAAAGCCGCCCACAAGGCAAGTGGCAGCACCGGCGCCGACCGCGACCGGCTGCGATGCGCCCGCTGGTGTCAGCGGGGTGGCGCCAGTGACGGTGCGTCAAATTGATGGGTTCGTGCTGGCGGTGTGAGTGGGTGACGCGGATGCCACTGACATGTGGGTGATGTCAGGCGTGGCTGTCGCTGTCGTGGGCCGGTACATCCCCGAGTGCCTGACTGTCGTGGAAACGGGTGTTTCTGCTCCCTGTGGCTTGTCCGGGGGCGAGGCCGGCCACGCGTAGGCCGGTTCGGTGGCGGGGGAGCGCATGGTGGTGGAGGAGCGGGTCGGTCTGCCGGATGCGGGGCGTGGGGGAGTGCGTGGGCCGGCGGTTGGCCAGTTGCTGGGGCCCCGGCCGTAGGACCGTGAAGCCGAGCTACTCGTAGTAGGGGCCCAGGATCATGCGGGGCCGGCCGCAGGCATCTGACTCCGGCCCGGCACAATGCGTGCCGAGCCGGAGTCAGATGAGGCCTTCCCGGCTTCGGCGCTACGCGGCGCGGCCTCGCCGGACGAGCCCGGCTGTCACGTCCAGGACGAGGAACCCGATCAGCGTGATCCCCAGAACGGGCAGTGCCCAGCCGAGGGCGACGACGGCCGGAACGCCGATGATCAGCACCGGCAGGGGCAGCTGCCGCCACGTCCCCCGTGCCGGAGCCTTGCCGAAGACCGCCGTACGGTCGTCACGCATGGGGCGCCGCTGCCACCACATGCGGTAACCCCACACAATGACGAAGACCAGACCGAGCGCGATCAGCGCCAGCAGGATCTGGTTGGCGAGGCCGAAGAGCAGGCCCATGTGGCCTTGGACGCCGAGCTTGCTGAGCTTGGCCAGGGCGGGATAGTCGGACCACCGGCTCTCGGCGGTGACCTCACCCTTGACGGGGTCGACGGCCACCTGGTCGTACTGCACCGGCCAGCGGTTATCGTCCTGAGCCACGGTCCAGGCGCTCACCGCGTCCTCGGGCGGCGTCAACTCCACCCGGCCGCCCAGCCCGGCGTCGCGCGCCACAGCGAGGACTGCGTCGAAATCAGCGGGGTCCGTCGACGCCGAGTCGTGGCCCGTGCCGTGCCCGGCGTGCCCCGCGTGCTCGCCCTCGGTTGTCTCGGCCCCGCCGGGCAGCGTGGTGACCAGCTCCGGCGCCTGGCCCTTGGCTGCATCCAGCAGCTGCCCGAAGTGGTCGCCGGCGTAGTGGGACCAGGTCAGGCCGGTGGCGCTGAGGAAGAACAGGCCGATAGCGAGCCACACGCCGGTGGCCGCGTGCCGACTGCGAGTACGCCGTACGCCCCGGGCGGAGCGATCGGGCAGCAGAACGCCGCGCGCCGACCTGACGCGCTGTCCCCGGGCGCGTCCCAGCCACAGGACAAGCCCCCCTGCGACGATCACCCAGAGCCAGCTCGCGGCGACCTCCGAGTAGAGCCGGCCGGTCTCACCGAGGTGCAGATTGCGGTGCAGGTCGTCCAGCCATGTGGTGAGAGGCGTCGAGCCGTACCAGGTCGTCAGTTCGCCCTGGACCTTGGCGGTGTAGGGGTCGACGAAGACGGTGCGCTGTTTGTCGCCCAGCTCCGGCAGCGACAGCACCACCCGCGTGGTGTCCTCCGGTCCGGGCGGGGTGATCACCGAAGCCAGCGTGCCTTCCGGGTGGGCGTCCCGGGCCGCCGCGATCTGTTCCGTGAGCGGGCGCGGCCCGTTGCCGACCTGCTCCACCCGGAGCTGGTCGCCGTAGACGAGCTGGTCGAGCTGGGGCGTGAAGGTGTACGCCAGCCCGGTCAGCGCGGCCACGAGCAGAAAGGGGGCGACGAATACCCCGGCGTAGAAGTGCAGCCGCACGAGCAGCGCTCGTACACCCCTCCACGAACGACCTGGCTGCGAGGCGCCGGCCTCCGCGGCGGGCGACGGCCCGGTGGGGCCGGCAGCTTCCACCACGGCCGTTACGGCCTCACCGCGGTCGTCCCTCGGTGCTTGTTCCTGTGTTGAAGACATGCGTGCATCCCCAATCGGCACCCGGCGCGCAAGGGCGCGGGCGCCCGCGAAGTCAACGATTCGGTCCGCCACAAAGGCGGTACGGCGTGACACGGCTGCCGCAGCCGAAGCGCCCGAAGGGCGCCGGGCAGGCGGTGCGTGCGGGCACGCCGGACTGCGCCCGTCACCGCGACAGAGCGGGACGGACGGTCAGAAGCAGATCGCCGCCTTCGGTGGGCCCCGCCGCGTGACGCTGTGCCACAGGGCTGCCTGATGGGGCAAGCGCGAGGGGATGTGGAAGGACGCGGGGCTTGCGGGGGCCGGGGGTGTACTGACGGCGACGTGGACGCGCCAGGCCCTGTGCAGGGGAGCGAAGACGAACAGGGCCAGGGAGCGGGCGAGCTGGAAAGCCGCAGCCTCGCCGCGCCAAAGCCATAGCCCGCACAGCACTGCGGCGAGGACGTGGGCCAAGGCCATGCCGGTGGACCAGCCCCCCATGGCTGCGGAGGTCATGGGCATCGCATCCATGGCCTGATGGCCAACAGCCATCTCGCCGGTACTGGTGGGCGCGGCGGCGAAGGCCTGAGCAAGGCTGAACCAGCCGTGCAGGGCGAACTGCGCCACTACCGTGGCGCCTGTCACCGCTGAGGCACCGCGCTCACCGCGTCCGGCCACCCACCAGGCTCCGGCGGTCGTGGCGGCGAACGCATACCCCACCGCCCAACCCGGCACCGTCCGTAACATCAGGGCGTGACCAAGGCCCGCCGCCGCCACACACACGGCCGCGAACACCGCGGCACGCGCGAGGCGGAAGACGGGCCCGGACGTCATGAGCAGCAATGGTGCCATTCAACACCGAAATGGCGACAGACCGCCGAGCCCCTCACCGTGACCAACAAGGGCCCCCGTTCGTCACCCTCGGCGGGCCCAAGCGCCTGCGCGTACCGGATGCTGCTCCCGCACCCGAGGCCACAACTTGCGCCCAACTGCGCCGGCAAGCAGGCTCCCTGACCGCCGGAAAGTCACGCACCTTCAAAAAAGGGGCGGCGCAGCCCGATCGCGACGACGGCCGTGGCGGCCCGTCAGGTACGGCTCGGCTCCGGCTCGGAGAGAAGCGCTGTCGCGCGGCGGGGGAGCAGCAACGGAGTCGCCAGCAGGAGCACGCCGGCCAGGCCGATGGCCGTACGCGGGCCGAGAAGGCCGCCCAGCACGCCCCAGACAGCCGTCAGGAGCGCGGTCGTGGCCTTGGTCGTCACCGCCCAGGCGGACAGTGTGCGGGCGACCCGGTCGGTCGCGGTGCGCTCGAGGCGGTAGGTGGCGCAGACGGGGTTGAAGACCCCGCAGCAGAAGATGAGCCCGAGCTCGACGCCCATCACCAGCAGCAGCCCGCCGGCGCCCGGCCCCAGGAAGGCCAGGCCGACGGGCCAGAGCGCGCGCAGCGCCCCGGCCACGACCAGGACCTGGTGCCGGCCGAACCGGGCGACGAGCGGCCGGGCCAGCCGCGAACCGAGCAGCCCGCCGATCGAGGGCGCGGCGAAGGCGAGGCCGTACTGCCACGGTGCGAACCCGAGTCGGCCGAGCATCAGGACGGCCAGCAGCGGCTGGGCGGCCATCACCAGGCCGTTGAACAAGGCGGTGTTGAAGAACAGCGGACGCAGCGTCGCGTCGGCGAGGATGTACCGCCAGCCGTCGAGCAGGTCCCCGGCCCGCATGCGCGCGGCCTCCCGGCGCTCGGGCCGCTGCTCGTGCCCGCCCGTCGCGCGGATACCCAGGGCCGAGAGCAGGTAGCTGACCGCATCGGCCACCACCGTCGCCACCGGACCGAGGAGCCCGATCGCCGCGCCGCCCAGCGGCGGTCCGATGATCGTGGTCGTCCAGGTCGTGGACTCGAACCGGGCGTTGGCGACGAGCAGGTCCTCGGCCGGCAGCAGCGTCTTGAGATACGCGCCGGAGGCGGCGCGGAAGGTGATGTCGGCCGCCGCGACGACGACCGAGACCAGCAGGAGCTGAAGGAACGTGAGGACGCCGAGCGCGAACGCGGCAGGGATCGTCAGCAGCGCCGCGAACCGCACCAGGTCCATCGCGATCAGCACCGGCCGCTTGCGGCGGAACTCCACCCACGGGCCGAGCGGCACCGCCACGGCCGCGCCCACCGCAGCCCCCACGCAGGAGAGCGCGGCGACCTCGGCCGGCCCGGCGTGCAGCACCTGGATGGCGATCAGCGGGAACGCGCCGAAGGCGAGCCACGTGCCGAGCGCACTGGTCCCGTACGCTCCCCAGAGCCACCCGAACTGCGGCCCCAGCCGATGTCCGAGCAGATGTCCCAGCCGGTGCCCGCTCCTCATGCCCGATGCCCCTCGCACTCACCCTGCACAACCGATCCGCGATCGGAAGCATCAAAGCGAGCACCACAACCAGGAATCAAACAACCACAGAGCCGTCAGCCACAACCAATGGTTGTGTCCATAGGGTGTCTGCATGGATCTCGACACCGTCCGGACCTTCGTCGCCGCCGCCGACGCGGGGCAGTTCCAGGAGGCCGCCGCCGAGCTCGCGGTCACCCAGCAGGCCGTCTCCAAGCGCATCGCCGCGCTGGAGCGCACCCTCGGCGTGCGGCTGTTCACCCGCACCGCGCGCGGCGCCGAACTCACCATCGACGGGCAGGCGTTCCTGCCCCACGCACGCGAGCTGCTGCGCGTCGCCGAGCGCGCGGTCGCGTCCGTGCGCACCGGCCGCCGTCCGCTGCGCGTCGACGTGATCGCCTCGCGCGGCGCGGCGGCGGGCCTGCTGCGCGGCTTCCACCGCGCACACCCCGAGATCGACCTCGACGTGGTGATGCTGTTCGACATCGAGACAGCCGTCGCCGCCATCCGGTCCGGTGCGATCGACGCGTCCTTCCGCGCCGTCGCCGTACCCGGCCGGCCCCTTCCCGAGGACATCGAGTCCGTCCGGGTGCTCGACGAACCGCTCCAGCTCCTCACCGGCCCCGCCCACGCGCTGGCGGGCGCCCGGTCGGTGCCCCTCGCTCAGCTCACCGGACACCGGATCTGGATGCCCGGCATCGTCCCCGGTACCGAGTGGGCCGCCTACTACGACGACCTCGTCGCCGAGTTCGGCCTCACCATCGAGGCGACCGGCCCCAACTTCGGCTCCGACGCGCTCCTGGACACCATCGCCGACACCCCGGCCCTGGCCACCTTCATGGGCGAGCACACCCGCCTCGTCTGGCCCACCGACCACGGCCTGCGCCGCATCCCGGTGACCGACCCGACGCCCGTCTACCCGCACTCGCTCCTGTGGCACCGCGACAACCCCCACCCGGCGCTGACCACCCTCCGCGCCCACCTCGCCGCCACAACGGCCGGCCACGACGCCACCGGGACCTGGGCGCCGAGCTGGGTGACTGCGCGCTGAACGCCGCCGCGTCTTCGAGCATCGTGGCCGGATCGACGGACGGTGACAGCAGGGCGGACACCGCAGTACAGGAATACCGCCCCGCCCGCACCGCAGCACCTGACGTTCCCGGACTCCCTGGAGTGGACTGGGCAAGGTACACCGGGGACGAGAGCCCAACGGTCACCCTCTCCCCTCACGGTGCGGGGCTTCGACGCCCTCTTCTTGCGCATGCCGCACGTGAGGGAAGAGGAGCCGGGCCTCGACGGTCCCACTGAGCATCGGCGGACCGAAGCCGGCGGCGGTGGATCGCCCATCCGAATCGCAGCTCGAGCGCAGTGGCCCGGTTCACGGGTCCGTGATTGGACGCACTTCTGCTTCTCGGTGAGGGAGCAGCGGGGGAGTGTTGGTGACGAGTCGGACAAGGTGTTCGGCGAGGTCGGCGTCGAGGGGGGAGCCGGTCATGAGTCGTCGGTAGAGGATGGTGCCGGCCCAAATGTCCTGAACGAGGTCGGTGTCGAGGTTGTGGGGCAGGTCGCCGCGTTGGATTCCGCGGCGCAGTGCTGCGGCGATGTTCTCGCGTTTGCGGGACAGGAAAGCCTCCCGGAACCGAGCCATGAGTTCGGGGTGGGGGAGAAGGCCGCCGGCCAGTGCGGGCAGTGAGGCGGCCATGTCCTCGTTGGCGTAGTTGTCGATGGTCATGTCGACGGCGTGGCGCAGTTCGGCGTGGGTGTCGCCCTCATCGGGGATCTCCTCGGCGCGGAAGATCTCGGCGAGCGCGTCGGCGACGAGCGCCTCCTTGCTGGGCCACCAGCGGTAGATGGTCGATTTGCCGACGCCCGCGGCCGCCGCGACGGCTTCGATGGTCAGCGCCGGGTACCCCTGTCCCGACAGGACACCCCGTGTCGCGTCGAGGATCTTTGAAACAGAACGCGGCCCGCCGGTAACCGAACCTGAGGAGAAGACGAGTGCCATGAGTAGAACGATACGTATCGTTTCACTCATGGGTCAAGGCGTGCTACCGTCGCGTCCATCGATGAAACGATACGTATCGTTTCGGTCTGTCTCTTCCCGAAGGACATGGCATGAAGGGTTACACCGTCCCCCTGTCTCCCCGTGGCATCGCGAACCTGGCGCCCGCCCCGCCGTGGCACTACGCCGGCACCGTGGTGGGCGTGGAGTTCTTCACCGACCCGGCCGCCGCCGCGGCGACTCTGCCCGAGGGCCTGACCCCGGACCCGGACTCCGCCGGCCGCGGCGTCGCGATGTTCATCGACTGGCAGTACTCCTCCACCGGCCTGGAGTACCTGGACCCCGCACGCTCGCAGTACCGGGAGTTCTTGATCACCCTGGACGCCCGCTACAACGACACCCCCGTGGCGTGGTGCCCCTACATCTACGTCGACAACGACTCCGCCATGGCCCGTGGCTGGGTCCAGGGCTTCCCCAAGAAGCTCGGCGCCGTCCACCAGACCCGCGCCTACTCCGTCGGCGGCCCCGGCACCCCGGTCCTCGGTCCAGGCGGACAGTTCGGCGCCACCGCCTCCGCGGCCGGACAGCGCATCGCCGAAGCCAAGATCACCCTGGAACAGCCGGTCCCTGACCCCACCGCCCTGATGAACCGCCCCGTGATCAACCTCCGCCACTTCCCCCGCCTGGCCGCCGGACAGCACGACAAGCCCGCCGTCCACGAACTGGTCATGTCCGTCCTGGACGACACCGCCATCAGCGACGCCTGGGTCGGCACCGCCGACCTCGCCTTCCTCCCCGCCCACGGCGAAGAACTTGCCGACCTGCCCATCCAGCGCACCGGCAAGGGATTCCACTTCGACCTCGCCTACACCGTCACCGACCTCAAGTCCCTCGCCGACCACAGCAACTGACCACCCCGCACGCCACGAGCGCCCCGCCGCCGGCCCTCACCCCGGGGTCCCTCCTGCACCACGAACCATCCCCACGCAGCCGTGCCCCCCGATGCCTTGGGGGGCACGCCCACAGCTCTCACAGCTCCCACAGCTCAGGATTCGACATGCCCATCTACACCTGCACCACCGCCCAGGGAACGCTGAGGGCCGGCGTCAAAGGCGACCTGGCCGCCGAGATCACCCGGATCCACGCCGAGGTCAATCACGTCCCGCCCGCCTACGTCAACGTGGTCTTCTCCGAACTGCCCCAGGACAGCGTCTACGTCGGTGGACAACCCGGGGCGCCGCTCCTGATCGGCGGCTGGGCACGCCGGGGCCACCCGCAGGAGGAGACGACCCGCCTGGCACTCGAACTGTCGGCGGCCGCTTCCCGCATCACCGGGATACCCGAACGCCGCATCCTGGTAGTGATCCAGGACAGTCCCGCGCGTTCCGCGGTCGAAGCCGGCCACGTCCTGCCCGACCCGGGGCAGGAGAAGGAATGGCTGAGACAGCACGAGGCGTAAAGCCGCGGCCGGGACGACAGCCCGTGGGTCCTTATCCGACGTAGCGTCGCCACCCGGCGGCCGGGGGACCAGAGGAACGATTCCGCGGTACCGAAACTCGATCCACTACCACCGGCAACCGCTTCCGGACGGCGGTCATGTCCCAGTTTCGGCGAGCTGCCAGGCAGTCCGCCCAGCTGTCGTTGCCGAAGACCGGATGCCGGCCGCGGTGGCCGTGATCGCTGTCGTACCGACCCTGATGGCGTGCGCGTTCGGGGCGTTCCTCGTCCACGCGTACCAGGGGCTGCGGGAGCCGCTGGGACCATAGGTTCACCCGGCATCTCTGTGTGCAGCCGGCACAACCATCCTTGCCGCTCGGGGGTCACATCAAGTGGGAGCAAACCGCTCTCGGAGACGCAAGGGGGAAATATGGGAAGCGTGCGTAATATCGCGGCTGTTGGGGCGTTAACCACACTGGTGGTGGGTGCCACGGCCGTGTTCGGCACGACCGCCTCTGCCGCACCCAACGTCACACCGCAGGGCGTCTGCGGCAGTGCCTACAAGACCGTGAACTCAGTGCCTGTCGGCTCGCTGGGCACCGTCTATCTGACGTACAACGCCTCGAACGGCAAGAACTGCGTCGCGACCATCCGCGCCAACCCGGGCACGGCCAAGGCCATGTCCACGTACATCTACGTACCCGACACCGACGAGTGGGCCGGGGACTCCGGGTACTACAAGTCGTACGCGGGGCCGGCCTACGTCTACGGCAAGGCCCACTGCGTGAGTTGGGGCGGCAACATCGCCAACGTGTACGTGTCGGTGGAAAACTCCAACTGTGCAGCGCTCAAGGAATACCGGGTCACCGAGATCCGCTGATCCGGTTCATCACCCGGCCACGAGGTCCCGCGCCGCCGCTACCCGGAATCCGACCGCCATACTGCTGACGGTCGACGGGAAGGTATCCATGAGCCGCAGGCGGGGCGGGATCGGTGCGCAGCGAGTCTTGAGACACGCTTTACGCGACGCACGCAACTGCGGTCCACGCCGTTGCCGTCTGACAGGGAGTCGGGCCCGTCAGGGCTGTGGAACGAGAGAGCGGGGCACGTCGTGAGACGGCACAAGGGCGGCATAGGGATCGCACTCGTCACGGGTGTGATGCTGGTGGGCGCGAGTGCCTGCGGCGGGGGCGGCAGTCACAAGGCGAGCGGGGACGACGCAAAGGCGTCGCGCAAGCCGAGCGCGAGTGTCTCGCCGTCACCGACAAAACCCGCGGGTCCGCCGATGCTGCTGGAGACGATCACGCCACAGACGGGAACCACTGTGGGTGTGGCCATGCCGATCTCGGTGATCTTCACGAACCCGGTCGCGGCCAAGGCGCGGGCCACGGTGGAGAAGCACATGAAGGTGAGCGCCTCGCAGCCGGTGCCCGGCGCCTGGCACTGGTTCGGCGACAAGCGCGCCGACTGGCGGCCGAAGGAGTACTGGCCCTCCGGTACGACGGTGAAGATCGACGCCGACATGAAGGGCGTCAGCAACGGCAACGGGCGCTACGGCGTGCACAGCTACACGCACACCTTCAAGATCGGTGACGATGTGCGCGCGGATGTCTCGGTGACCGGCCACACCATGAAGGTGACCCGGAACGGCAACGTGGTGCGTACCCTGTCGATCAATGCGGGCAGCGCCCAGTATCCGACGTGGAACGGCACGATGGCCGTCATCGACAAGCAGGAGAAGGTCCACATGACCTCCTGCAGCGTCGGTATCAGCTGCGACAAGGGCAACCCCAACTACTACGACCTGACGCTGCCCTGGGACGTCCACCTCACCCAGTCCGGCACATACGTGCACTACTCGACCGGCGACCCGAATCCGGGCAGCGGCAGCGCCCGCGGCTCGCACGGCTGCGTCCACCTGTCCCTGTCGGACGCCAAGTGGTTCTACGGCCAGGTGAAGCAGGGCGATCCCGTCACCATCACCGGCTCGCCCCGTGCCAAGGCGCCGGCCGACAACGGCTACGCCGCCTTCAACCTGGGATGGGACCAGTGGCTCGCGGGCAGCGCCTCCGGGGAGGGGACGACCGCGACGCTGTGACACGCTGCGGTGGCGGCGCCGGTCCGCAAGAGCCCCGGAGACGGCCCAGGCGCGCCCCCGGCCGGTGGCCCCGCGGCCGACCAGGATGCGGGCCATCCGGGCGAGGCGCCGGACCCGTACGGCATGGTGCCCAGGGCCGCGGCGCCCCGCGGCGGATGCTGATGCCTCCCCCTGCAGGAGAGGCCCGTGAGTGATCCCAGCCCCCGAGTGACCCCGAGGCCGGCATCTCTCGCAGCAGGCGACATTCCCGCTCCCGGGGTCATCGGCATCGGACTCGCCGCGGTGCTGACGTTCGCGCTCGCTCAGGGCTCGTGGCAGTGGTTCGCCACGTTCATCGGGGTGACGCTCCTTGCAGTGATGCTCGCCTTCCAGCGACGGGCGGAGTGGACGCCGGGCATCGGCTCGGCGTACATGCGCGGCCTGGTCGCGTACGCCCTGGTCGTCGGCCTGTGCGTGGCAATCGCACTTGCACCCATGCTGCAGCGCCGGGCCTGGCTGTTCCCGATGCCGGGCACGCGCAGCGAGTGCGAGCTGATGGGCAGGTACGAGGCCCTCCAGGTGAAGGCCGCGCTGGGGAACCTGGCCGGCAGTGACGGTGCTGCGCTGGCGTTCACGCAGGAGGTCCAGGCCCGCAAGGCCGTTGCCGAGTGCCTGGCGGCCACGACAACTCTGTGGCTGCCCCTGTACGGGCTGGGGGCGGCGGTGCTGGTGGGGGCGGCTACGTGGTCCCGCGATCGGGCCCGGGCCCGGCCCGGCCCCGTCGGCTGCTGAGGTTCGGGTGCGGGCCGGTGCGGCCAGTTCGCCGATGCTGCACGGGGCCAGGTTGCCCGGACTGTCCTTCAGGTGTGCCCACACGCCCTCGGCCGGGTTGAGGTCGGGCGTGTACGAGGGGAACGGAAGACCGGTCAGCCGGCTGCGGCCCGCGAACAGCTCGCGCAGCGCGGCGTTGACGCGATACGGCCGAGACCGACTTTCGCAACAGGTCCTGGGCGGGCCGGGGTGACGACGGGGTCGGTCAGTTCGCCCACCACTGTTGGGGGCGTTGGGCGTGAGGGCCTGGAGACAGGGCTCCGTGGCCTCGTAGGTCAGGTGAGTGCAGAGTCGGTGAGTTCCGGACGCAGGGGCGGCCGGTGTGGCAGTGCGCTCGGGGTGGAGGTGCGCAGCCCGTCGAGGGTCAGTTCGAGGTAGCGGCGCCAGGCTTGCGGCTGCGTAGCGAGCAGGGGCGCTGCTGTCTGGTGGATGCCGCCGAGCAGCAGCACGATGTCCGTTCCGGTGATGTCGCTGCGGATGGCGCCTTGTTCGCGTGCGCGAGCGGTGAGTGCCTCGACGGCGACGCAGAGTTCTGCGATCGCATCCCGCACCTCGGAGTGCTGCAGTGACGGGCGCCCGATCACTTCGCAGAAGGCGCGGTCGGCGGCCAGCGCCTCGACGCCGTTGGTCATGAACTCCCTCAGTGCCGCGGCCGCGTCGTCGGCTTCGAGGGCGCGGCCTGCCGAGCCGGCGAGCCGGTCCAGCAGCCGGAGCATGATCGCTGCCAACAGGTCTTCCTTGGTGGGGAAGTGTCGGAACACGGTGCCTTTGGCGAGGCCTGCGCGCTGGGCGATCTCGCCCATCGACGCTTCCAGGCCGTGTTCGGCGAAGGCTGCGGCCGCGGCGTCGAGCAGGAGGCGTCGATTGCGCACCATGTCCGCCCGCTGGCCGGGAGTGGTTGTCGCTGCAGTCATCGGTGCCTCCTTCTGCTGTGCACTTCGCCTGGCGCCGGCTGCCCAGCACCCCTGGCGGCCCGGGCTTCGAACCACTGACTCCCCGGGAGGGAAAACGTGAGCACCACCCTGGAAGGAAAAGTCGTCCTCGTTACCGGCGCGTCCTCGGGCATCGGCCGGGCCACCGCACTCGCCTTGTCGAAGTCGGGAGCCCGGGTTGCAGTCGGAGCTCGGCGGACCGATCGGCTGAAGACCCTGGCGGAGGACGCCTTTGGCGAGATCCTCCTTCTCGAACTGGACGTCACCGACCGCCAGTCGGTGAATGATGCGGTCGCGGCAACCGTTGAGCACTTCGGAGCCCTCGACGTCCTCGTGAACAACGCGGGCGTCATGCTCAGCAGCCCGGTCCTCGGCGCGGACACCACCGAGTGGACTCGTATGGTCGAGACCAACCTGCTCGGATCGATGTACATGGTCCACGCGGCTCTGCCTCACCTGCTTGAGACCAAGGGCTCGGTGGTGCAGGTCTCCTCGACATCGGGACGGGCGGCATCAGCCACGAGCAGCGTGTACGCGGCTACGAAGTTCGGCATCAACGCCTTCTCCGAGGCGCTGCGGCAGGAGGTCACCGCGCAGGGCGTGCGCGTCGTCGTCATCGAGCCTGGATTCGTCGCGACCGAGCTCACCAGCCACATCACGGACCCGGCCATCCAGGCCGCGGCCAAGAGCATGGCCGAGTCGATGCGAACCGTTCCTAGCCAGTGTGCATAAGTGAGTCCTGGACCCACCTATGTGTTCTGGGTGCATCCCGAACGGTGTTGGATGCACTGGGTTCCCGCTTTCGCGTCCCGTTCGGCTGCACGTCTCCGGGGGCGTGGTCCGTGGTGGGTGGGCGGGTTCCCTCACGCCCTCGTGCATCTGGTCCGGCCTGGGCGGTCCGATGCCCGACACGATCACTCCGGTCGTGTGGGGGCGGTGTCGTCCGACGCCGGATCGGGTGTCCGAGGGCGCGTCGTCCGATCGCGATACCGGCGGCATCGTGACGGGACATTCTGCGGTGCGGGGTGGTCAGCGGTTTCTGCCAGTGCTGTCCACCCCACATCGACGTGTAGCCGGGGTCGACCGCGACGATCGCGAGGCCTTGTTCGGCGGCCATGGAGACGAGCCGGGCCTTGAGTTTGCCGGTCGGGATGCCGGAGATCAGCTGCCGGAACTTTTTGCGGCGGCCGTGTTTCTCCCTCGTCTTCTCGGCTTGGAAGTCGAGGTCTTCGATGCCGATCGCGGTGACGCCGGTCTGCTTGGCCCAGTTGATGAGGCGGGTGAGGGCGTGGCGGATCTGTGCGTCGCGGTGGGTGGTGGTGCCGGACAGGTCGTAGGCGAAGCGGTGCGGTGCCCCGACCGGGTTGCCGTGCGGGTCGAGGCGGTAAGCGGCGAAGTGGTCGGCATTGGTGTCGACGCCGATCATGCCGTGGGCCCGGGCGGTCTCCCACCCGATGGTCTGCACGAGGGGGCGTTGCCAGGACGCGGTCAGATACCAGCGCCCACGGTCCACGTCGAGGTGGACGCGGTAGGCAACAGCCCGGTTCGCGGCGATGCGGTCGGCCCATTCCATACCCCGGTGCGCGAACGCCACGGTGGTGGTGAGGGTGTAGCGGCCGTGCGGGGTGTTGGCCAGGTGCGTGAGGGGGGCGGGTAGCTTGATGGACACCTGGCCGTCCGGAGTGACGCGGATCGTTTCGTTCCCGAACCGCTTCCCCGACTCACCGTCCGCCGCAAGAAACCAGCGTTCCGCCTCCCACCGCTCCCGCCACTGCTTCTCGGTGAGCCCCGCCGCGGAGAGATGGTGGCGGGTGTTGAGCAGGCGTTTACCGCCCCGCACCACACGGACCCGTCCCGTACGCCAGTCCGCGACCACCGCCGTGTGCCGCGACTGAAGGGCGTTGAGGCGACGCGACTTCTGGAACCACTCTCCCTTGGACCGGTAGCCACCGGCTGCCCGCTTGGTGCCCTTCTGTCCGATGGGGAGGGACAGCCGGTGCCGCAGCGTTCTGATCCCGGCATCGAGGGTGCGGATGCGCGCGGCCTGACAGCGACGGGCGAGCGCCCACTGATCGTGCGTGGCCTTCGTGATCGCACCCGCGATCCGCGACGACGACTCCCTCGTCAGCTCCCGCTTACGCGATGCCCACGTATCAGCACTGTGATCCAGACCGTCCGCGCAGCGGGCCTTGAGGTCATGGGAGGCGAGCGCGCCCTGGTGTTCACCGACGGCTCGCAGGACCCTCTCGTCCTGGGGTGTGAGGTGCTTCAGGCGGTCCCGCACCGCCACTCCTGAAGGACCCGGCACCACGAACGACGCCGCCAACTCCCGCACACCACCCACCACAACACCCCCAAGAACCTGCGCACCTGCCACTCAGCACAACGAGAAACCACCACCAAGGTCACCCATTCGACTCCAGAACTCCCATTCCGATCCCTGCCGGCCCACCACCGGACTCACTCCCGGGCGCTACAACTCACTTCCGCACACCAAACCGACAGCAGCTCGCAACCCTCCAGCCCGAGGACATCGCCGCCGCAGTCGTCTACGCAGTCACCCAGCCCGAACATGTCGCCGTCAACGAGATCCTGATCCGGCCGACCGACCAGACCCGATGAACCTGGGGCGATCCCGCAGCCGGACCGTGCCGCGGCAGGGCTGCGGGCCGCTTCGCCGGTGACCTCACACGCCCACGTCCGGCCCCAGAGCCCGCGCTGTTCCCGCTCGCGATTGCCGCCCCCCTGACCGCCCGTCGGCCGTGAGCTGGCCGCGCGCCTGGCCGGGACCCCGGCAAACCGGGCCGCGTCGATCAGGTGTCCGGTCGTGCGATGTGTGTCTGGATTGCGCAGTGTTGTGGCTGTTACCGATGGGCGTGCTGCTGGATGGGTGGCTCACAAGGTGGTGCGGCAAGGCGTGCGGGCGAGCTGGAAATGGCTTGCTCCCGGCTGTGGGGCGGGTGCGTGCATCCGGCAGTCGGTGTCAGGGTCACGTCCGGGCGCGGTGTGTGATTCACGCAGTCGATAGTTACGGAAATATCCGCATTCAGTAACGCGGACCGGTGTTGCTGTCGGCGGTGGGGGAGGTGCCGCAGGCTGTGGGTTCTCGGCCTGAAGGGCCGGGGCCCGCACCGCGCGGCATGGCCCTTGACCAGGTCCTGGGCGCCTTTACTTGAGAGGACGTCAATGTCTGCTTCCCGTACCGTCCGCCGCATTGCCGCTACCGCTCTGGCGGCCGGTTCCGTTGTCGCCGTGGTGGCGATGCCGGCTTCCGCCGACAGCAACCACGGCCACGGGTACGGCCGCCACCAGTCGTACTCCAACGTCGTCCTCGGCGACATCCAGTACGACAGCCCCGGTCGCGACGACTGGTCGAACCAGTCCCTGAACAGGGAGTGGGTGGAGGTCACCAACACCGGCCGCCGCGCGGTCGATCTGGACGGGTGGACGCTCTGGGACCGTGAGGGCAACCTGTACCGCTTCGACGACCTGCGCCTGGCGGGCCGGGCCACGGTCCGTGTCCACACCGGGCGCGGCGATGACACCCGCCGGGACGTCTACCAGGACAGCCGGGACTACATCTGGAGCAACTACGCCGACAAGGCCACCCTGCGCGACGACCACGGCCGCACCGTGGACACCCACTCCTGGGGCTACCGCCGCTGACCCGACCCTGCCACTGATTGCATCTGATCCGGCGTGCCACCACCCGCACAGGGCGGTGGCACGCCGTACGTCAGGGCGGCCCCCCGCTTGGGTGGCCTCGTGCCGACGATGCATGTGCACACCGGTGCCGGCGCCTGCACCGGACGCGGCCGCCCCCTCGTCCCCGGCGCCGTGGCCGGTGAGCCTGTGCGCTCCTTGAGCCAGGACATCTCCGGGGCAGTGAGCGGACGATGTGGTTCACGCCGACCCGCCGGTGCGGGCCTGAGCCAAACGGCAGCCCAGCCCTGGAGTGCAGTCGGCTGTTCGGTCAATCCGTGGGCCGGTGTGCCTGGTTCGCCTCGCGGAGGGCCGCCCAGGCATCTGCTACGGGGCCGACGTGCCCGAGCTTGTCCGGGTTGTTCACCGTGCGGATCATCTGGATCCGCCCGTCGAGTACGTCGAGCGCCCAGGTGCTGAGAACCTGGCCGTCCCGGTCGCGGAGGATCGCACCCGGCTGGCCGTTCACCTGCTGCGGCTCCACGATGCCGGCCCCCCTGATGACCAGCGGGACGAACGCCGCGAGCACCCGGACCACGTGCTCGGCACCGAGGATGACGGGCTTGAATTGCGGGGCCTTGCCGCCACTGTCACCGATCATCTGAACGTCGGCGGCCAGCAGCTCGGCCAGCCCGTCGACATCCCCTTCCCGGAAGGCGTCGAAGAACCGTTCGGCGAGCTCCTCGCGCTCTTTCCGGTCGGCTTCGAACCGGGGTCGGCCCGCTTCCATGTGACGGCGCGCCCGTACCGCGAGCTGGTGGCACGCGGCCTCCGACCGTCCCACGGCCGATGCGATCTCCGGGAAGCCGAAGGCGAACACCTCCCGCAGCACGAAGACCGCGCGTTCGAGCGGAGTGAGCCGCTCCAGCAGGAGCAGGGCCGCGATCGACAGTGAGTCCGCCAGCTCCGCCGACCGCGCCGGATCCTCGTACGGGTCGGTCAGCAGCGGTTCGGGGAACCACGGCCCGACGTACTCCTCCCGCCGGACGCGGGCCGAGCGCAGCACGTCGATCGAGATCCGGGTGACCACGGTCGACAGGAACGCCTTGGCCGACCCGGGCTGGGCGGAGGTGGCCTGGTAGCGCAGCCAGGTCTCCTGGACCGCGTCCTCGGCCTCGCTCACACTGCCCAGGATCCGGTAGGCGATCGAGAACAGCAGCGGCCGCAGCTCCTGGAACTCTTCGGTCTTCGTCACGCCGGCTCCTCCTTGGAACTTGGCCGCCACGAGGGTGGCGCGGCTTCCCGTGGGAGGAGCCGCGCCACTCGGTCATCAACTACCACTGCCTGTTGATTCGCCGGCAGAGGGGCCGGCCACGTGGTGATCCGCGAAGGCGCCGTGGCCCGTGAAACGCGCCGCTGTTCAGGGCCACCGTCACCAGGGCACCGAGCCGTCCTCGCTGAAGAACCCGGCGGTCGGTCCGTCTGCGCCGAGGGTGGCCAGGCGCACCACGACTGCGGCGCCCTGCGCGACCGTGAGGAAGCCGGTGTGGTTGTTGCTGTCCGTGTCGACGTAGCCGGGGGCGGCTGCGTTGACGAGAAAGCCGTCCTTGCGCAGTTCATTGGCGTACTGCACGGTCAGCGCGGTCAGCGCGCTCTTGGACGGCGAGTACGCCGCAGACGGCAGCAGTGCGGCAAAGGGGCCGTCCGGATCACTGGTGAGGGCCAGCGACGCGGCGTGACTGCTGACGTTCACGACGCGCGGCGCCGGTGACCGCCGCAGCAGCGGCAGCATGGCGTTGGTCACCGCGATCACCCCGAAGACGTTGGTCTCGAACACCGCCCGGACCATGTTCAGGCCGACGGTGCTGGGGACCTGATCGTGGGCGTCTTCGGGCGAGACCTGTCCGGAGCCGGTGATGCCGGCGTTGTTGATCAGCACGTCCAGGTGGCCGAAGCGCTCCTCAACCTGCTTCGCGGCCTCGCGGACGGTGGCCTGGTCGGTGACGTCCAAGGTGACCGCGTGCGCGTCGCCGCCTGCCGCGCGCAGCGCCGCCGCTGCCTCCTCGCCGCGCCGCGGGTCTCTGGCGCCGATCAGGACCGTCATGTCCAGCACGGCGAGTTGCTCGGCAACCCCACGGCCGATCCCCTTGTTCGCCCCGGTAACCAGCGCGACCTTCCGGTGTGTGGTCTCCTCGCTCATGACCAGCTCCTTGTTGTCGAGGTGGGTTCTTCTCAGAACCTGTCTTCGCAACCTGAGACGAGACAGCCCGGCCATCTCTGACATGTGGACAGAAAACGATGTTCTCGGTCGAGATGGTCTGGCCGGCGTCAGGCAGGACGGTCTGCTCGCCTTCGTTCGGATCACTCCGGGACTGATGATCCGGGGGTGCTGGGTGGCTCGGCCGAAGCCGTGGGAAGTCGATGACGAGCTGTGGGCGGTGATCTGGCCGCTGCTGCCCGAGGTCGAGCGTCGGACCCGGCATCCCGGGCACAAGTGGCATCCGGACCGGCTGGTGGCTGACCGCCCTCGGCATCACGTGATCGGACCAGCCGTAACGCCGCCGCTGTCTGCCGGGCCGCGCAGAACCGGTTTCGCCCGGCGGTCTACGCCGGGACAAGGACGGTAAGCCACTCCGCTTCACGTGGCCGGTACCCGTAACGATTCCTCAGCCCCGACACGATCGCCGGGACGTGGCCGGCTCCGTAGACGATGGCCACCCGGATCGGCTCGTCGCCGCGCTCCGCGTGGATCTCGCCGAGCGCGTCGAGCAACCGCTGGTCGCGCCGACCGGTCATCGCGTGCCCCACAGGATCGTCGGCCATCATCTCCGCCCGCAGTGTCGACGGCAGATCCTCGACCACCAGGTCTTCGTCGAGGAAGGCGCGCGGACCGCGCAGCGCGAACACCAGGCCCATCACGGGAGCCGCGACCATGAGCAGCAAGTACGTCCACCGTGGCAGTGTCTTCAGGTCCGCGATCGCCTCCGCCGCGGTCACATCCGGGTTGATGACCTGCACGGCCTCGGGAAGCAGCAGCGCTTCGCGCTGCTCCTGCAGGCCGTTGCGCCGCCGGCGTGGGGCGAACCGGTAAGCAAGCGTGAGGGCACTCACTCCGACCGACTTCCCTCGGATTCCCTCGATGACTATGAGGTCACATTCCCTGAGCCTGATGCGGACCTGGGAGTAGAACGTCGGCGACGCCACATGCAGCATCGGGAAGATCACGAATTCAAGTGGCGTCCCTGTCCGCCTCATGGTGATCACAGCAGATCGGACGGCATACCCGGTCACCTCGATGATCTGCATGATTCCCCCGCGACCTCGTCCGGTTTCCCTTCCACCCGTATCAGGACACGAGCCCGCCCAGGGCCGTGGTTCCCTCCGGCGCAAGCTGCCACCGGATGCGATGCTGGACAGGGCGGGTCATCGCCGGTGGAGATGATCACCTGGGTCGGATGACGGGAAAGGTCGGCGGCGGTTCGCATGGATCTGCGGCAGATGGAAGTGGTCGTCGCGGTCGCCGAGGAGGGCGGGTTCACGGCGGCGGCGCAGCGGCTGCACGTGGTGCAGTCCGCGGTGTCCGGTACGGTGCGGGCGCTGGAGAGGGAACTGGGCAGTGCCTTGTTCGAGCGGACCACGCACCGCGTGTCGCTGACCCCGGCGGGGGAGGCGTTCGTGCCCGCCGCTCGTGCGGCGCTCCGCGCGGCCGAGGAGGCGCGAGCGGTGGTCGACGCCGTACGGGGTGAGGTGCGCGGACGCGTGACGGTAGCCATCATGCAGGGCGTCTGGGCCGGCCTGCACCGTGCCCTGGCGGGGCTGCGCGCGGAGCACCCCGGGGTGAGCGTGCGTCTGCAGCAGGCACCGGTGGCCAACGTCCGGCAGGCGCTGAGCGAGGGCACGGTGGATCTCGCCGTGGTGGCGCTCGACCGGCAACAGCAACGGGGACTGGTGACCCGTCTGCTGTCGCGCGAGGAGATGCTGCTGGTGTCGTCGCCCGCGCGCGCCTTCGCCGAGGACGACCTGGTGACCCTCGACGGGATCTCCCGCATGCCCTTCGTGGACTTCTTGCCCGGCTGGGCCATTCGCTACTCGGTGGACCGGGCCTTCAGGGCCGCCGCCGTGGAGCGGTCCACGGTGTTCGAGGTGAACGACATCGTGGCGGCTTCCGAGTTGGTCCGGCACGACCTCGGGGTGTGCATCATGCCGGCGTCGATCGCGGCCCGTTTCCCGGATCTCGCCGTCCGCCGGTTCGTGCAGCACGCCCCCGCCTGGAAGGTCATGGTGGTCCGCCGTCGCGGAGACATGTCCCCCGCGGTCGAGGCGCTGCTGCGGCACATCACCCCCCGCACGGCGGCGGAGACGGTGGGATGAGCGCGGCGCGGGCGGCCCGCGCACGTGCCTCGGCCCTGCGAGCAACCGCCCACCACGCCCCGGGGCGTGGCGGGCGGGCTGGTGAGGGGCGTTACCGGATCGAGGCCGCCGCGGTCATGGCCTCGGTACCCTTTCGGCCGGAGCGGCGCTCGGTCACCCAGTAGGCGAGGGCGATCAGCGGCAGAGCGGCACCGAGGACACTCACCCCTGTCCAGCCGGCGGCGTGGTAGGCCAGCGACCCGAGTTGGGAGCCGAGTGCGCCGCCTGCGAAGAAGACGGCCATGAAGACGCTGTTGAGCCGTGAACGGGCGCCGGCGTCGAGCCGGTAGATGGTGTGCTGGCCGAGGATGAGGGTGGTCTGCACGGCCACGTCGATCAGAATCCCGGCGAGTGCGATCAGGATGATCTGGCGCTGCCCGAATCCCGCCACGGCGAAGGCCAGCGCCGCCACGACGAAGGCGATGCCCGTCATGGGACGTGCGAGCTCGCGGTCCGCCCAGCGGCCGGCCAGCGGTGCCACCGCGGCACCGGCGGCGCCGACGAGCGCGAACACTCCGACACCGATCGGCGAGTAGTGGAACCGCGGCCCGGTGAGCACGAAGGAGACGGTGGTCCAGAAAGCGCTGAACGCGGCGTACATCGCCGCCTGGTACAGCCCCCGGCGCAGCAGCGCGGGGTGGGTGCGCACCAGCTGGAACGTGGAGCGCAGCACCTGGCCGTAGGCGAGCGACGTGGTGGGGGCTTGTTTCGGCAGTGCCACGTGCAGCGCCAGGGCGAGGAGCGCCATCAGGACCGCGGAACCGAAGTACACGTAGCGCCAGCCCGCGACGTCGGAGACCAGACTGCTGACGGTGCGGGAGAGCAGGATGCCGGCGAGCAGGCCGCTCATGACGCGGCCGACGATGCGGCCGCGGGCGTGGTCGGGCGCGAGGCTCGCGGCGTACGGGACGAGGATCTGGGCGACCACCGATGTGGCGCCGCTGACCAGCGACGCGGCGAACAGCATCGGGAAGTTGGTCGCGAAACCGGCCACCGCGAGCGCGACGGTGGCGACGGCGAGCAGCACGGTGACCAGCCGGCGCTTCTCCAGCCGGTCGCCGAGCGGCACGAGGAAGAGCATGCCGACCACGAAGCCGATCTGGGTCACGGTGATCAGCAAGCCGGCCGTGGCCGTGTCGAGGTGGAAGACCTGGCTGAGCGAGGACAGCAGCGGCTGGGCGTAGTACAGGTTGGCCACGGTCATGCCCGAGCCCACGGCGAGCAGCCCGACCAGCCATCCCGGCACGCTGTGGGCGGACTCGGCGGACTTGGCGGACGCGGGCCGCTGCGGGGACTGGGGAGCGGGGGAAGCGGACACGACACCCTCTCGTGACGGGAACCGGCGGGGCGGTCCCGGTGGGCTGGACGGTGGCCGCGCGGCTCTTGGCCGCTCGGCTGCCTCGTCCAGCGTCGGCACGGTTCCGATGCTTCCTCGATGGGTGAGATGAATCATGATGTCTGTCATCTCGAACAGAGATGACGCGCTCGGGCCTGCTGATCGTGCGCCGCGGAAGGGACAGCACCCCCGAGCGCGCCGAACCCGGGGTGATCGCCGCCCGGTTGCGGCACTACGAATCCCGCGACGGCCGGCCGCTGCTCCACGACCATCTCGTCCCAGTGATTGCGTGGCGTTCTGCGCCCCGCAATGGGACGGCCCCAGGGGGACAACGGTCTGCTGGGTACTCCCTTGACCTCTGGTATCGCAGGCGATCGATGAAGACCGGGGCCAGGGCGCGGATGCGCGGTTCGGGTACGTCGCCGCTCAGGGCGCGAACGGCCATGTCGATGCAGCCCCTGTCGACTCACCGGCGCTGTCAGTGGCCGCAGGTAGCCTCGCGCGGGTGATGGTGGGTACCGAAGAAACGAGGCTGGTCGTCCTGCGAGGGAACAGCGCCTCGGGCAAGTCGTCCGTCGCGGCCGGTATCCGCGACCGCTTCGGCCGCGGCCTGGCCCTCGTTGGCCAGGACAACCTGCGCCGGATCGTGCTCCGCGAGCGGGACCGGCCCGGCGCGGCGAACATCGGGCTGATCGACCTGACGGCCCGCTACGCCCTGGACGCCGGGTACCACGTGGTCGTCGAAGGGCTCATGTATGCCGACCACTACGGCGAGATGCTCGCCCGGCTGCGCGCCGACCATCGCGGCCCGACCCATGGCTACTACCTGCACGTGCCGTTCGATCAGACCCTTGCCCGCCACGCCACCAAGCCGATCGCGCACGAGGTCAGTGAGCCGCAGCTGCGGGACTGGTACCGGGAACTCGACCTGCTGCCCGGCGGCATCGAGACCGTCATCGAGGCCGACAGCACCCTCGCCGAGACGGTCGACCGCATCATGCTCGACACCGGCCTGACCGGCCTTCCCGCGCTGGAGCACTGACGGCACGAGGCCCTGGGCACCAAGAGCTGTCCCCGGCCGGCCGACGTCCGCGGTGAGTCAGGGCCGCGGTCTGGGTCGGGCGATGAGTATGGACACGTCGTCGTGGTCGTCCGGACCACGCAGTGTTTCCAGGAGCCGGTCGCAGGTTTCTTCCAGGGAAAGGTCGTGGCCGTCGAGTACGCGGAGGAGGAGGTCGAGGCGTTCGTCGATGGCGTCGCGGCGTGTCTCGACCAAGCCGTCGGTGTAGAGGACCAGTTGATCGCCGGGGCGCAAGGGCACGGTGGTCGTTTCGAAGGGGACGCCGCCGACCCCGAGGGGTGCACCAGATGGTAGGTCGAGCAGTTCGGGGGGCCCGCCTGCAGGTGTCAGTGCGGGGGGCAGGTGTCCGGCTACGGCGATTCGGCACCGGTCGCTGTGCGGGTCGTATTCGGCGTAGATGCAGGTGGCGATGTAGGGGTCCAGACCGGCGGTGATCTTGTCGAGGCGTTGCAGCACCTGGGCGGGCGGGAGGTCGAGGTCGGCCAGGGTCGCGGTAGCGGTGCGCAGGCGGCCCATCGTGGCGGCCGCATCGATGCCGCAGCCCATCACGTCGCCCACCACGAGCGCGGTCTTGTCCTCCGCGAGGGGGATGACGTCGAACCAGTCGCCACCGACCTCGGTAGAGGTTCCGGCGGGTTGGTAGCGGGTGGCGACCTCCAGATTCTCGGGTGGCGTCGGCTGGGGCAGCAGGCTGCGCTGGAGCGTCACCGCAGTGTTGCGGACGCTTTGGTGCAGGCGCGCGTTGTCGAGGGACACTGCGGTTCGGCCGGCGAGCTCATCGGCCAGGGTGACGTCGTCCGCGTTGAAGGGCAGTTGATTGCGGCCGCGCATCAGCCCCAGGACGCCCAGTGCCCGGCCCTGGGCGGCCAGCGGTATCGCGAGATATGAGTGGATGCCGACACTGGCCAGGACAGCGGCGGCTCCGGCGTCACGGGCGATGCGCGCCAGATCCCACTCGTCCACGCGAGTCACCATGATCGGCTGACCGGTCCGTACGCATTGGGTGGGCAGCCGGTCGGCGTCATAGCTGACCGGTTGGTCGGCCGTGCCGGCGGCGCCGCTCGCCTCGGCGAGGTAGGCGGCCTTCACGGCGAGGGTGCGAAAGAGCGCCGGGCCGCTGTCGGGTGCCGGGGGGCGGCGATCGTCCAGGGCGGAGTCGAGTACGTCTACGACCGCGAGGTCGGCGAGCTCGGGCACTGCGACGTCAGCCAGCTCGCGGGCGGTCTGCTTCATGTCCAAGGTGGTACCGATACGGGCGGAGCCCTCGGCGACCTGTGCCAGGCGCTGCCGGGCCTGGGCCGCCGCTGTGATCGCGCCGTGCCGATCGGTGACATCCACCACCGACGTGGCGACACCAAGAACCTGACCGTTGGGATCCTCCAACCGGTAGACGGAGACAGACCAGGCATGATCGTTGTCAGGGTCGGCCGGGGTGCGGCCAATGGTGTACTTGTCGACCAGAGGGCGTCCGGTCTCGAGCACTTCTCTGACTGCCGCCTCGGACGCGTCGACACTGTCGGAGGGCAGGACCTCGCGGAAGCCCCGGCCGAGGTGGTCCTTGGCAGACAGGCCGTGCATCCGTTCCATCGCCGGATTGACGGCCACATAACGCAGATCGGTGTCCAGAACCTCCAGCCCGACCGGCGACTGGGCGATCAGCTGCGTGGACAACGCCAAGTCCTGCTCCACCTTGCGCAGCGTCGACGCATCGGTGGCGATACCCAGAGCGTAGAAGTCGCCCTGGTTGTCCGGCAGACGGCTGTAGCGGAATTCCACCAGCCGCGTACTGCCGTCCTTGTTCCGGACGGGAATGAGCCCGGCCCAGCTCTGGCCGGTCTCCATCGTCTGCTCGCACTTACCGGCCACCAGGTCCATGTACGGGTCGTGGACCAACAGTTGAGCCGCGTGCCGGCCCAGCACTTCCTGCGCGGAGTAGCCGAACAGCTCCTCGGCCTGCGGGCCCCACAACACGAACCGTCCGGCCGTATCCAGCGCCACCACCGCCACACCGAGCGTATCCAGCACCCCGGTCGGCAGCTCCAGCCGGAGGTCGGACGAGCCGCTGTCGGCACTGAGAGGTCCCGCTTCACTCATCCCAGGTGCTCCTTCCACCTGCCAGGGCGACGCGCGCCCAGCGCAGGCCCTGGAGCTGCAGTGCTGGGATGTTTTTCGTGCCTTTCTGGTGCTTCCATAGTCTCCTGAGACGACCGGCGACGCACAGCGCCGGGCGAGGACGTGTGGTCACCGGTGTGAGTAGTTGAGGTACAGGGGGTCACCACAGCGGCCTCCCCGGGTGGGGAGCTTCCGGGAATGATCGCTATCTCGACGCTGCCGTCGCCCAGCTCCGCGCCGAGGGCCACGACCTCAAGGACGGGGACGTGGCCCGTCTGTCTCCGCTGAAGGACAGGCACATCAACCTCATGGGCCGCTACCAGTTCGGTTTCACGGCTGGTGGGCCGGGCGAGGGGCTGCGGCCCCTGTGTGATCCGGACGCGCCCGAGCTGGACGAGGACGACGACGGAGGGCAGGACCGACCGTCAGGAGCCGACCCGGGCGTGATCAGCCGGCGCGCCTCCGCCTTCGTCAGCCGCTTCCCAGCGGCCGCGGTCCGCTCCCGGGGAGCGCGCGGCTCGATGCCGGTGACCTTGACCGCCTTGGCGAACTCGGCGTCGATCCGCTCTTACCGAGCGCGCGGCCGAGTTCGCCGGTCCGCGTGCGCGACGATTTCAGCTACGGACGCGAGGGCGGCGTTCCCCCTCGGCATCGCTGCTCGCTGTGCTGGTCAGGATCGCGCTTGCGACAACGTCGAAGAGGTGATCGGCGCGTGGCGCGAGCGAGGGTTGATCGCCGAGCCAAGCGAGCGCCATTACCAGCGCGAACAAATCGGCGCCATCAAAGTCGGTCCGCGCCATGCCCGCGGCCTGGGCACGGGTGAGGAGCCGCGCACCGGCCGCGCGCAGAGTGGCGCACGAAGCGTGGAGTGCGGACTCGGTGTCCTCGATGGCGGCTGCCATCAGCACGATCGCGCCCCGGTACTCAGTTGTCCACGCGACACAGTCGCGTAGCCACGAAACGAGAGCATCGGCGGGCGAGCTGGACGTTTCGAGGGCGCCTGCCTTAGCGGTCAGCTCGTCGAAGCTCGTACGGAGCAGGGCATCGAGCAGCGCCTCGCGCGTCGGGAAGTGGCGCAGCAGCGTCGCGAGTCCGACATCGGCCCTGCGCGCGATGTCGCGCAGCGACACGTCGACGCCTTGCTCGGTGATGGCGGTGCCCGCTACTGCGAGCAGGTGGTCGCGGTTCTTCCTGGCGTCGGCGCGCATCTGTCCCTCTTGACTATCCGGATCAGTGGTCCATATATTCGGATCAGTGGTCCGCTTATGTGGATCGCTGATCCGAATAAGCCTATCCCGCAGCGCGGGCAGGAGAAAACCATGCCGACACACACGATGAGGGCGGTCCGGCTCCATGAGCACGGCGGCCCTGAAGTTCTGCGTCACGACGAGGTGCCGATTCCCGAGCCGGGGCCGGGTGAGGTGCTCGTTCGCGTGCACGCGGTCGGCGTCAACCCCCCCGACTGGTACCTGCGCGACGGGATGTCCAACCTGCCTGTGGAGGTGAGGCCGAAGTTCAGCCTGCCCGCGATCCCGGGGACGGACCTGTCGGGCGTCGTCGAGGCCGTCGCCGCGGATGTGGACGGCTTCTCCGTCGGTGATGAAGTCTTCGGTCTCCTTCGCTTCCCCGGCTTCGATGGCAGCACCTATGCCGAGTACGTGGCCGCGCCTGCGTCGGATCTCGCACTCAAGCCGGCCGGCATCGATCACGTGCACGCCGCCGGGGCGCCCATGTCCGGGCTCACCGCGTGGCAGTTCCTGATCGAGGTCGGACACGATCACCCCTCGGGCTTCCAAGCGGCGCAGCATCGTCCGGTGCCACTCGACGCCCGCAAGACGGTGCTCATCAACGGCGCCGCGGGCGGCGTGGGGCACTTCGCGCTGCAGCTGGCGAAATGGAAGGGTGCACGTGTCATCGCGGTGGCGTCGGGCGCGCATGAACTGTTCCTGCGCGAGCTCGGCGCCGACGAGTTCATCGACTACACCAAGAGCCGTCCTGAGGAACTCGTGCACGACGTCGACCTCGTTCTCGACGCCGTCGGCGGCCCCGCCAGCAAACGCTTCCTGCGCACGCTCAAGCGCGGCGGCTCCCAGTTCCCCGTGTTCTTCGGCGAATTCGACGAAGAAGAGAACGCGAAGCTGGGCGTGACCGTCACGGGCACCACGGTCCGCTCGAACGGCGCGCAGCTTGCCGAACTGGCACGCCTGCTCGACGCGGGCACGGTCCGCGTCGCGATCGACAGCACGTTTGCGCTCGCGGATGCCCGAGCCGCGCACGAACGCGCTGCCCGAGGGCACATCCAGGGCAAGATCGTGCTCACGGTCGCTTAGGGACGAGCCGTTTCACCGGCGCGTCCGGCGCTCGTCCGCGGGGCACCGGTGGCCATCGAGACGCCGATGCGCAGAGCTTGCGGCGCGTCCGGCGACCGGGCGGCCGCGATGCTCGCTGCGGCGAACGGAGCGGACCCGTGCGGTCGGCTCGGTTCGCCGCAGGAGATCGCCGAGACGGTCGCACCACGCCCTCGATCTTCGAGCTCCCGCCGACGACCCGCACGTCATCCCCTTTGGGCGCGACGCATCCAACGCCACGACATTCTCGGCGGACTGATCCACGAGTGCCGCGGCACTGCCCGACGGGGACGCACCGGCGAAACACGCAGGTCAGCGCCGGTATGGCACTTCTGGCTCCCGGTGCAGATTGCGCCTGTCTGTGGCGTGCCCCGGGGCCCTGCGGCGGAAGAACCCGCCCACTCCGGTATTCCGGACCGCCACCCCACCCACTGATACCTTTGCCGCATCCTCCTATTTCACGTTTTCCTTGCACACAAGCTAAGCGTCGGATAGGTTTTTTCCATCAGGTTGCACAGCACCGGCCGTCTCCCCGGCCGTCGCAGCTGGCAGACCCGGCCGCCAGGGCAGTACGCACCCCCCAGCCCCGGCCGCCGTGCACCCGTTGAACCAGTGACGCACTGGACGCGTGAACACCGGCCTCAAGAAACCGTGAACACGCCTCAAGAAACAAGGACATCCCCATGGATCTGAAACTCGAAATGATCGTGCTGCCCGTCTCCGACATCGACCGGACCAAGGCCTTCTACGAGGCGCTGGGATTCCGCCTGGACGTCGACTACACAGCCAGTGACGACTTCCGGGTGGTCCACTTCACCCCGCCCGGCTCCGAGTGCTCGATCATCTTCGGCGAGGGAATGACCTCCACCGCCCCCGGCACGATCCAGAGCCTCTACCTCATCGTCACCGACATCGAAGAGGCCCACGCCGAGCTCACCAGCCGCGGCATCGACGTGAGCGAGGTGTTCCACGACGCCGGAGGGCTGTTCCACGGCCACGAGGACGGGGACGTCACCCACCGCGGTCCCGGCCAGGAGCGGCTGGCCGGCCTGCACCCCGAGCGCGCCTCCTACGGCTCCTTCCTCACCTTCAGCGACCCGGACGGCAACGGCTGGGTGCTCCAGGAAGTGACGCAGCGCCTCCCCGGCCGCTGACACCAAACCAACCAACCACCCACCCACCTGAGTTGCAGAAGCAGTGATGAATGGAGCAGTAATGAACGAGACCACCCGCACCTACGATGTGATTGTCATCGGCGCTGGGCCGGTCGGTGAGAACGTGGCCGAACGTGCCCGTGCCGCCGGTCTCAGTACCGTGATCGTGGAGCGTGAACTGCTCGGCGGGGAGTGCTCGTTCTGGGCCTGTGACCCCAGCAAGGCGCTGCTGCGCCCGGTGGTGGCGCGCGCCGACGCACGCCGCATACCCGGACTCAACCCGGCGGTGGCCGGGCCGCTGGACGTCGAGGCGGTTCTCGCGCACCGCGACAAGATGTCCTCGTACTGGAAGGACGAGGACCAGGTCGACTGGCTGGACTCGGTCGACGTCGATCTCATACGCGGCCACGGCCGCCTCACCGGTCCCAAGCAGGTGTCGGTGCAGACTCCCGGCGGTGAGACTGTCGCCCTCACGGCCCGGCACGCGGTGGCCGTCTCCACCGGAACCGGCGCGGCTCTGCCCCCTATCCCGGGCCTGGACACCGTTCGCCCCTGGACCAGCCGTGAGGCGACCAGTGCGGGCAAGGTCCCCGGCCGTCTGGCCGTGGTCGGCGGCGGTGTGGTGGCCGTCGAGATGGCCACCGCCTGGCAGGCGCTCGGTTCCCAGGTGACCATGCTGGTCCTCGAGAACGGGCTGCTGCAGCGGATGGAGCCGTTCGCCGGCGAACTGGTCACCGATGGTCTGCGGGAAGCCGGTGTCGACATCCGGTTCGAAACCTCCGTGACCTCTCTGGCGCGCGAGGACGGCGAGGTCCACATCACCCTGGCCGACGGCGGGCATCTGGTGGCGGACGAGATCCTGCTCGCCACCGGCCGTGCTCCGCGGACCTGGGACCTGGGGCTGGAGACGATAGGTCTCACCCCGGGCGACTGGCTGAAGGTGGACGACACCTTCCGAGTGACCGACGTCGCCGACGGCTGGTTCTACGCCGTCGGCGACGTCAACCACCGCGCCCTGATGACCCACCAGGGCAAGTACCAGGCCCGGATCGCCGGCGCCGTCATCGGCGCCCGCGCCAACGGGGAACCGGTCGACGACGCGCCCTGGGGCGCGCATGTCGCCACCGCTGACCACGTGGCCGTCCCGCAGGTCGTCTTCACCACCCCCGAGGTCGCTTCCGTCGGTCTGACCAGCCGCGAGGCCGAACAGAGCGGGCGCCGCATCGAGGTGGTGGACTACGACCTCGCACACGTTGCGGGCGCCCACCAGTACGGCGAGGACTACCGCGGCCGGGCCCGCATGCTCATCGACACCGACCGCAACACCGTGGTGGGCGTCACCTTCGCCGGACCCGGCGTCGGGGAACTGGTGCACTCCGCCACCATCGCCGTCGCCGGCGAGGTACCCCTCGACCGGCTCTGGCACGCCGTCCCCGCCTTCCCCACCCTCGGCGAAATCTGGCTGCGACTGCTGGAAACCCACCGAGGCTGAGCTTGACCTCGCCGTTTCATCCGGGGACGGCAGCTGATGGGGTAAAAACGCGAAAGTGCCTTCCTGACCTGGGACGATGAACCTTGCTGAGGGTTCTGCCGGCCCAAGCGGAGGGCACTTTCTACGCGCAGACCATCGGACTGCGTCCCCGGGGACGCCGATGTCCCCCGGCCCCACCCGGACACCGAGATCCCCAGCGCACGACTGTGATCGTTGCTGTCAAAGACCGCTCAGGGTAGCGATCGGCCTCGGTCGCCTGTGAACGCGGCTACGGTTCGTGCGGCATATGGCCTCCGAAGCCCGCCGCGGACAGGACCTGGTCGGGTGCATCCCTCTCCACGTCGACCGGCGCGCCTCTCCAGTTGGGCATCGCTTCATGATGCTGTTTACCCGTTTGGACCCTAGGTACCCGGCCTCGGCGCCCAGGGCGGCGACGCAGGCCGCCCTGTCAGGAGGCAGAGTCCTATGAGCCGAGGCGGAGAAGCAGTCACCGGAACAGTCACGACAAAGGTCCCCGCGAGACTGGACCGCCTGCCGTGGTCGCGATGGCACTGGATGATCGTGATCGGCCTGGGCACTGTCTGGATCCTCGACGGCCTGGAAGTCACCGTCGTCGGGAACATCGCCGGCCGGCTCTCCGAAGCCGGCAGCGGCCTGCCGATCAGCAGCGCTCAGGTCACGGGCGTCGCCGCAGCGCTCTACGTGGCGGGCGCCTGCTCCGGCGCCCTCTTCTTCGGCTGGCTCACGGACCGTCACGGCCGTAAGAAGCTCTTCCTGATCACTCTCACCGTCTACCTCGCGGCGACCGCGCTCACCGCCATCTCCTTCTCCGTCTGGTGGTTCTTCCTCTTCCGCTTCCTGACCGGGTTCGGTATCGGCGGCGAGTACGCGGCCATCAACTCCGCCATCGACGAGCTGATCCCCAGCAGGTTCCGGGGCCGCGTCGACCTGATCATCAATGGCAGTTACTGGCTGGGCGCGATGGGTGGTGCTCTCCTGTCGGTCCTCGCCCTCGATACCGACATCTTCCCCAAGGATGTCGGCTGGCGGCTGACGTTCGCCCTCGGCGTCGTTCTGGGACTGGTCATCCTTCTGGTACGCCGTCATGTGCCGGAAAGCCCGCGGTGGATGTTCATCCACGGACAGTCCGAGGGGGCGGAGAAGCTCGTCGACGAGGTGGAAAGGGAGATCGAGGAGGAGACGGGCCGCCCGCTCCCCGAGGCGGAGAGCGAGATCACTGTCGAACAGCGACGCAGCGTCGGCTTCATCGAGATCGGGAAGACCGTCTTCCGTGACTATCCCAAGCGTGCGACGCTCGGCTTCGCGCTCTTCGTCGGACAGGCGTTCCTCTACAACGCGATCACTTTCGGCTTCGGCTCGATCCTGGTCACGTTCTTCGACGTCTCCACCGGAACAACCGGCTACTTCTTCGCCGCCATCGCGTTCTGCAACTTCCTGGGCCCCCTGCTCCTGGGCCGTCTCTTCGACACCTGGGGCCGCCGGCCGATGATCGCGGGGACCTACATCCTCTCCGGAGCTTTGCTGTTCCTCACTGCCTGGCTGTTCGATGCCGGACGGCTCGAGGCCATCACGATGACGCTGTGCTGGTGCGTCGTCCTCTTCTTCGCGTCGGCGGGTGCGAGTTCGGCCTACCTCACGGTCAGTGAGATCTTCCCGATGGAGACACGAGCCATGGCGATCGCCTTCTTCTACGCCATCGGGACGGCGACCGGCGGTATCTCCGGCCCCCTGCTCTTCGCGGGCCTGACACAGAGCGGAGTCGTCGGGGACGCCGCTCTCGCGTTCAGCGTGGGGGCGACCCTGATGGTGATCGCGGGCCTGGTGGCCGTCTTCTTCGCAGTGGCCGCAGAACCAGAAGCCGCTGGAACATATCGCTGCGCCGCTTTCGGCGGTCACGTCACAGCACCGCGCTCTGCACCACGCAGCCGACGAGAAGAAGCCGGGGTCCCCGCCGGGCACACCAGCGGGGTGACGCCGTTGCTTTGATCATCAAGCGATCTCAGCAATCCCGAGGTTTCCACCGGAATGGTCCGTAACGGGTCATCAGAGCCGAGTTGCGCGCCGGTGTCCTGTTGACGGTCTCCCGTTTCCTTCCCGGCCCGGGGGCTGGGGATCGCGCCACCTGCCCGCCCCGTCCCGGCCTTGCGGCGCGGGCGGGTGACGCGGGTCTTCCGGTCGGCTCCACGGGGCTTCGACTCCGCCTTGGCGAGGTCCAGGTCTCCGGCCACTCCGGTACCTGTGGTGCGGGCCGCGAGGGCGACCAGGTTGTGTCCGGCGTTGGCGTCCCGGTCGAGGACGAGGCCGCAGTTGTCGCACTCGAAGATGCGCATGCTGAGGGGCAGTTTGGTTTTCACCGCACCGCAGCGGGAGCAGGTCTTCGAGGAGGGGTACCAGCGGTCGGCGACGATGAGTCGCGTGCCACGCCGGCGGGTCTTGTAGGTGAGCTGGCGTCGGATCTCGCCGAACGCGGCGTCCGCGACGCGGCGGGACAGGCGCCGGTTGCGGCCCATTCCGGCGACGCACAGGTCTTCGATGACGATCGTGCCGTACTCGCAGGCGAGGCGGGTCGTCATCTGGTGGAGGGTGTCCTCGCGGAGGTTCGCGACCCGGTGATGGATCTTATTCCGCGCCTGACTGGCCTTCTCCCAGCGGCGGGAGGCCTGCTGCCCGGTGCGCCGGTCGGGGCCATGCCGACGCGAGACGACACGGCTGGCGCGGCGCAGCTGTTTCTGCGCGCGGTCGAGGTGGCGTGGGTTGGGTTCTGCGCCAAGGACACCGTCGCTGTCCGCGAGGACTGCCAGGGTCTTGATGCCGAGGTCAATCCCGACCGCGGCGTTAGGGCGGGCAACCTTGACCAGCTCGTGCTTCTCCTCGACCTGGAGCGACACGAACCAGCGCCCCCGGTTAAGACGTGCGGTCGCGGACAGGATCCGCATGTTCCCCGTGTCGATCATGGCCCGCAGGTCAGCTCGGTGCTCGTGCAGGCGGACGGTGCCGATCCTGGGCAGGGTGATATGCCTGCCGTCAGGCTCGATACGGATCGTTCCGGTAGTGAACCGGCAGGTCAGGCGCGCTGTTCGCTTCGACTTGAAGCGGGGGATGCCCATCCTTGGACCCTTGCGCTTACCGCTCTTCGACTTCGCATAGTTTTCGAACGCAGCCGACGCGCCTGCCAGACCGGTGTTGTATGCCTCCTTGGAGTTCTCCTCCCACCAGCCGGCGAAGCGCGGGTTGGTGCGCTTGTCCTCGTTGAACGCCTTCCGCAGCGAGGGCAGCGACCACGACCGCCACTGGGTCAGCTCGTCCTCGCAGATGCCGTACGACTGCTCGGCCTTACGCTGCCACCACACGGCAGTGACGTACGCGACCGCCCAGTTGTACGCGGACCGCGCGGCACCTCCATGCGAGTGCAGGTGGCGGTTGGCCGTGGCATTCGGATCCAGCGCGAGCTTGTGCGAGAGGACGTTGAAGCCCGGCTGCGGCTTGAACTTCTTCATCCGGCCACATCCGGGCCGGTGGCGACGGCGATGGCCCGGTCGGCACGACTCTTCGCGGAGCGGTGGCCGTACAGGCGTGCGCACATCGAGGCCAGGACCTCGGTGATGTCCCGTACGAGGTTGTCGGCGGTCTCCGCCGGGTCAAGGACGACCAGGCGCCGCCCCGAGGCCGAGAGGGCTCCTTTGAGGTGCTCGACGCCGAACCGGGCGAGGCGGTCGCGGTGCTCGACCACGATCGTGCCGACACCCGGGTCGGCGAGCAGCCGGTACAGCTTGCGGCGGCGCCCGTTCAAGCCGGAGCCGACCTCCGTCACCACGTCAGCGACCATGAGGCCCTGAGCCGTTGCGCCCTGCACGGTCCGGGCGACCTGACGCTCCAGGTCCGCTTTCTGGTCACCGGACGAGACACGGCAGTACACCACGACCCGTCCCGCAGCCTGCGCGGCGGGCTCGGTCACGAGCCACGTACCCGACGGCGTCTGGACAACCGGGACCGGCATACGGCTCTCCTTCGCCCAGGTCCACGCGGTCTGGTAGTGCACGCCGTTGCGCGCTGCCCACTCGGAAAGCTTCACGACATCAGGGTATTCATTGAAAATGACGGATATCCACTGAAAAAAGTGGGAACTGTTGTTCACTCCCTCAGGCGGACGATCCAGCGACCCGGCGCTCGCACCTGGCTCCGTCCGCATCGCCCTGGGAACTGGGCGTCGCCGGACGTCGACGGCCACGTAATTCCCCACCAGCAGCACCAACCTTCCCGCCCAAACGTTCGAGCGGGAGGTATTGCCTCAAGCGCCTACGGCGCGGCGCTGACTCGGCTCGGTCCCACCAGCCTTCGCCGGTCTGCCGGCGCTGTATCCATTCAGGAAGCCCCAGGCTTGTCCGCGGGAACCGGGGTGGCTCCGACGTCCGCGACCATCCACACGGTGCCGCGCTGCGGTCCTGCTACGCCCTCACCATGGCCAAGCGCCTCAACTGCTCCCCGCACCCGCGGGGATGGCGGGCAACCGACGAAGCCCGCCGGGCCCTTGTGCTCGCCACCGAGTTCACCGACCAGGCACGACCCAAGATCCCTGAGCAGACCTCACGTTCCCGAAACTGGGAACCCACTGCCTCGTCAGAGACGCCGAACACGCCTTAGGCCCGGAAGTCCGACCTGCGCTCGGGTGAGGCGTCGGCGAGAGCCTTCGTCACGCCGTCGACGTCGGCGCGGAGCCCGTAGACTGGGCTGCCGGGCTGCTGGCGCCAGGAGTCGTCGATGCCGCCGGCGTCGACGGTGTCGAAGCCGAGTTCATCGATCAGAGCGCGGACCCTCGCCTTGGCGGTCTCGTCGTCCGAGGCGACGGGCAGCGCGATCCGCTCGGGGTGCCCGGCCGGCCGCGGCATGGCGAGGATGTCCTGGGCGAGGGTGCCGTTGAACGCCTTGACGACCGGATGGCCGAGGTTCTGCTCGGTCCAGCGGCTCTCGGTCAGACCCTCGTCCTCGATCGCGGCGATCCGCCCGTCGCGCTCCTTGGGGTAGTAGTTGCCGGTGTCGATGACGGCGAACCCCTCGGCCGCGCCGTCGAAGAGGCCGGAGGGCAGGCCGGGGACCCTCCTGAGCGGGATGGTCACCACGACGATTTCCGCGCCGCGGGCGGCTTCGGCGGCAGTGACCGGGGTGGCACCGGTCTCCTCGGCCAGGTCGGCCAAGGTCTCAGGGCCACGGGAGTTGGCCACGGACACGTCGTGCCCGAGCGCGGTGAGGCGACGGGTGAGATTGCCGCCGATATTGCCTGCTCCGATGATGCCGATCTTCATGAGCTGCCCTTCGAGAGTGGTTCGGTATCCGGCGTCGGCATCCAGCGTCGGTCAGACAGGGCTGCTGAGCGCGTCGAACTCGCCGTCGATGAGGGTGATGAGCGCGGACACCGGTGTGCGCCGAGGGCGCCGGCCGCGCGGGGCCTGCCCCAGGGCCTGTCCAGCCGTTCATGTGACTACTTCACATCCGGATCGTTGTTGTGGACATGGGGCGGGGCGATCTGACGGATGCCGAGTGGGAACGGCTGAGGCCGTTCCTGCCGGAAGGTTGCGGTCGTTCGTAGCTGTTGATGTCGGAGGTGAATGTCAGCGGAACGGCATCGGGCGGTCCGCGAGCCGGCTCATCCGGCTGAGCAGCCCCCAGTCGTGCACCGACGAGGCGGGAAGCGATCAGCTCGTCCGCCGCCGGCACGGATGCTGCGAGGTGCGGTCTTCTGCTCACTTGGTCGGAGCCTGTCGGACGACTGGACGAAGACCGCGTCGGCGGTGTGATCTACGAACGAATCCCGTCCGGGCTCCGCGCCTGGAGCGTCCTGCATCACGGCAGAGCCGCATGCAGATCGACCGTGCACTTCGGGTTGTCAGCTGAGCCAGTGGCGCCAGCGAGCTGCCGGCGGCTCGCAACGTCCTGACGCGACCAGGTCCTGGTAGGCACGTTCGTCCAATTCACCCCAGGTCACTTCCTCCCCGCCCTCGGGGAGCGGCTGTCCGTCACCGTCAGCAAATGCGGAAACAGTGACCTCGCAGTCAGGAGGACGTACGGTCTGGGTGGCGTACCACCCAAACGCAACGACGGCGACGACGGAGCAGGCCAGCAGTATTCGGCCGCGATGGTTGTTCACCAGCCGCATCGTAGGACACCCGTACGACTTCCCACCTTGGGTGCCGCCCGCCAACTACTGTCCTGAGTCAGAGATTCTCTGACTCGGGTAATTAGCGGGTCAGCGTCTCGAAGCCGACATCTCCGCAGTACTGCACGATGCGCCCCTCCGCCTCGGAGTCACTGTTGTTCATGGCTGCCACCGTCGCCTCCGCCAAGGTGCGGCCTCCGCCGACGGTCTCGTCCCGGAGCGGTCGCATCGCGAGGAAGGCGTCCTGAGCGACGGCCCCGACCTCGTCGTACCCTGACGACTCCGGCGTGTCCGTGCCCGCCGCGTTCCGCGCCTTCTGCCACGTCCCCAGCTGCGTGCAGTAGTTCTCCCGCTGCGCGGTCAGCCGCTCCTCGTCCTTGGCTTCGGACGAGGAACACCCCGCCGCCACCGCCATCAGGGCGAGGACCGGGACTATCGCCTTAAGTGCACGCACCACGTTGCCCCCGGCTGAAACTGCGCCCGATCGTCCCTGTCACCTGCAACTCAGGCAGCAGGATACCCGCGTGGGATACCCGGGGAATCTCCCCAGCAGTACCGCCCTGTTGCTTACCGACTACGGACTCTCGGCCTGGTGCCTGCCGCCGCAGCGCCTCCGGCGAACTGCCATCTCCGGTCCCCGCACAGCAGCCGCTGCCGCCTCGAATCGGCCGAGCCCGACGTGTGGCCTCCCGGCCGACGACGACCCTGACCTCAAGCGATTGAGATGGAGCCGGGGGAGCGGACGACCGACCGACAGCGAGGGTCCTTGGCGTGGGACGAGGGCACCACGACTCGCTGAGCGGTGCTGCTGCGCAGCATTCGCACGACGTTGTCAGTCGTCGCCGTACAGGGTGCGCATCACCTCGTTTCCCATCCCTGCGGTCGGCAAGGCGCGCAGCCGTGGCGGGCAGACCACACGCAGAGCCCAGTCGGCAGCCCGGTGACGGTCGTGCCGGGCAGGTTCCTGGGGCGGACACGACCGTCACACCGGTGATCGCCGGGAGCAACAACTCCTGCTCAGGACGCCGACCGCCGAGCGCGGAACGCCGCGGGCCGGGGGGCGGCCCGCGCCCTGATGGCGTCGGCCCTGGGGCAGCGGGATGCGTTCGGTCAGGCCTTCACGGGCGTGCGCTTGAGCCGCGCGGCGACCGTCTGCAGAAGCTGATCGGAGAGCTCGGGGTCGGCAACCGCCCGCGACATCAGCAGGGCGCCGACCATCGCACTCAGCGTGAGCATGGCGTCGGCCTGCACTTCATCGGAGTCGTCGCCGCCCGCCGTCTCGCTGATGAGTTCCAGATAGCCTCGCACCTGCTTTTCGTACGCCTCCTTCATCTCGGCTTCGCCGCGCCCTGCCGAGGCGCCGAGCGTCACCACTGCGCAGCCCGTTCCGGGAGTATCACGGTGGCGGGCGCTGAGGTAGGAGTCGATCAGTCCTGTGCGGGGCTCCTCGCGGTTCCGACGGGCGGCATCCGCCATCTTGCTCTCCCCATCGGCCAGGGCGAGGGCCGCAGCCTGATTCATCAGGTCGTCGCGCGAGGCGAAGTGCTTGTAGAACCCGCCGTGGGTCAGACCGGCCTCGTTCATCAGCTCCGCGACGCCCGGGCGGGTCAGCCCCTCCTCGCGGATACGGCGAGCGGCGATCCGTAGGACCCGCTCACGCGACTCCGCCTTGGCTGCCTGGGAGTGACCCATTTCAAGACCTCCCGATCTGCGACAGACTGCACCGAGCAAATGTGGATGACGGTCATCATACATCCATCCATGCACCCACTCGCCCTCCCGGGCTGTCGGGCCGGCCGAGGCCGCACAGCAGTGAAGCCGGGGGTGCCTCGGACGCCTCACATACGCCATCCGGCACACGTGAAGCGCAACGGGGCGACCGTCACCGCGCGCGCTCCCAGATGAGGACGCCCGTGCGGCGGGCGCCCCGGATCAGGGCGGGCTCGGGCAGGGTCAGCCGGAGCCTGTTGCCGTCCCAGTCGGCGACCCGGGCCAGGGTGGTGCCCACCCAGTTGGGAAACAGGCTGAGTTCGACGTGGTGGACCACGAAGTCGTCTTCGGGAACCTCGTAGGTCCCTCCATAGGCCATATAGCCGCCGGCCGCCGTGGCCAGTTCCTCGGGCAGCCCCTCCTCGAGGCGCCCCTGCCGGAAACGGGGCCGCAGTGGACGCATGATCTGGGCCGACATGTGGCCACTGGGTGTGTACGTGATGAGGCCCTGGGGCCGCGGGCCGAAGGGCTCGATGACGTTGCCGTCGTCGACGGCGGTGGCCTTGTACGACACCAGGCGCCAGGCGCCGACAAGGGCCTTGCGCAGTTCATCGGGATTCATGTGGTTCCTCCGGGGCGCTTCGAGGGGCGATAGGGCGGCGAGGAGGCGCATGGCGCCCGGATCCTCGGCACCGTCCCTCCGGTGACCGTCGAGCCAGGGGTGGCAATCGGGGGTGTGCTCACGCCGCCCGCAGGCGCGTCGCCGCAGGGTTCCGGTGGCGACGCCATTGTGGATGATGCTCATCATACAGATGACCCCACGCCAAGTGCCCCCCTTTGACATTCAGGATGACGTCAATCATCCTGAATGTGGATGATGACAGTCATCCACGCTAGAGAAGGACGCACCATGACGGACACCTACGACCCCACCCGCACCGCGGTCCTGCTGGTCGACCCCTACAACGACTTCCTGTCCGAGGGGGGCAAGATCTGGCCGGCGGTCCAGCAGGTGGCCACCGACGTCGGCCTGCTGGACAACCTGCGCGCCGTCGTCGCCGCCGGCCGCCAGGCGGAGCTGCAGATCGCCTTCGTCCCCCACCGCCGCTGGCACGAAGGCGACTACGAGGACTGGGACCACCCCAACCCCACCCAGCAGCTGATACAGCAGCGCCACAGCTTCGCGCTGGGCACCTGGGGAGGCGAGTTCCACCAGGACCTCCAGCCCGCCGACGGTGACGTGATCGTCCAGGAGCACTGGGCGCAGAGCGGTTTCGCCAACACCGATCTGGACTTCCAGCTCAAGCAGCACGGCATCACCCACGTGATCGTCATCGGCCTGCTCGCCAACACCTGCATCGAATCCACCGGCCGTTACGCGATGGAGCTCGGCTACCACGTGACCCTCGTCCGCGACGCCACCGCCGCGTTCATGCCCGAGATGATGCACGCCGCCCACGAACTCAACGGCCCCACCTACGCCCACACCATCACCACCACCGCAGAACTGCTGCGGACGCTGGACAACGGAGAGTACTGAGATGGCACTGACCGGAGACATGCTGATCGGCTCGTCGAACGTCCCGGCATCCGCCGGCACGATGAAGGCACTCAACCCCGCGACGGGCGAGCACATCGGACCGCAGTTCGCACTCGGCGGCCCGGCCGAGGTCGACCGTGCCGCGCGCCTGGCCGACGAGGCCTTCGACAGCTACAACCGCACCGGCCTCAAGGAACGCGCCGCGTTCCTCGAGCTGATCGCGGACCGGCTGGACGGGATCAACCAGGAGCTGGCCGAGCGGGCGGCACTGGAGACCGGCCTGCCCGCAGCGCAACTTCAGGGCGAGGCGGCCAAGGCCGCCTCCCAGTTCCGGCAGTTCGCCGACGTGGTCCGCGAGGGCCGCTTCCGCGACGCCACCGTCGACCCGGCGCAGCCTGAGCGGCATCCGCGGCCGCGGATGGACCACCGCATGCAGAAGATCGCTATCGGGCCGGTCGCCATCTTCGGCGCGAGCAACTTCCCCATCTCCTACTCCATCGCCGGCGGCGACACCGCCTCCGCGCTGGCCGCGGGCGCCCCAGTCGTCCTCAAGGCCCACAACGCCCACCCGGGCGCCTCGGAGCTGCAGGCGCGCGCCATCCGGAGCGCGGTCGTCGACTCCGGGCTGCATGAGGGAGTGTTCTCCATGGTGCGGGGGGCGGGCAACGAGATCGGTGAGGCGCTGGTGGACCACCCGCTGATCAAGGCGGTGACCTTCACCGGTTCCGAGCGCGGTGGCATGGCGCTGTACCGGCGGGCCCAGCTGCGCCCCGACCCGATCCCGGTCTTCGCCGAGATGACCAGCGTCAACCCCACCTTCATCCTGCCCGCGGCGCTCGCAGCACGCGGCGCCGAGGCCGGTGACGGTTTCGCCGAGCGCATGCTCGTCAACGTCGGCCAGGCCTGCCTCAAACCGGCCATCCTGCTCGCTGTCGACGGTCCGGGCTACGCCGAGATGCGCGACGCGGCCAAAGCACGGGTGAACGCCATGGGTGCGCGCACCATGCTGACCCCGGGCATCCACGACGCATACGACCAAGGCGCGCAGCGGCTGCGCGAGTCCGGCGCCGAGACCCTCACCGAGGGCCCGGAGCCCCAGGGCTCCTGGGAGGGCCGCTCGCGGCTGCTCGAGGTCGACGGGGAGCGGTTCCTGGCAGATCCCGGCCTGGCCGAGGAGGTCTTCGGACCGGCCGCGCTCCTGGTCCGCCTGACCGGCATGGCCCAGCTCCTCGAGGTGGCCCGGACATTCCGCGGTCAGCTGTCGGCGACGATGCACCTCGACGAGGCCGACCACAGTGACGCCGCGCGCCTGCTGCCGATCCTGGAGCGCCGTACCGGCCGGATCGTGGTGAACGCGTTCGCCCACCCGCAGGAGGTCGGACACGCCACCATCCACGGCGGCCCCTTCCCGGCCACCACCGACAGCCGCTTCACCTCGGTCGGCATGACGTCGATCGACCGTTTCCTGCGACCCGTCACCTACCAGGGCTTCCCTGACGCGCTGCTGCCGGACGCACTGGCCGCGGACAACCCCCTGGGGCTGCGGCGGCTGGTCGACGGGCACCCCACCCAGGACTGACGCACCCGTCCCTCGCCGGTTGCCCTGCAAGCAACCGCCCGCGATTCCCGCCACACCGGAGGCGGCACTCGTGGTCCGGTGCAACGGGCAGGGTTCACAACTGCTGTGCACACAAGCTGCTTTGGCGAACGTGGGCACGTTTGAGTGAACGGTGTGACGGTCTGTGGGGGTGTCTGGCGGGGTGTGCGTAATGTTCTCGGTGCGATCTGGGACGCCGGGTGTGGCGTCAGCGGTCGGGGCCCCCGTGTCACCAGCGAGATGGTTCGGGGCCTCCCCGTCGCCTCTGGCCACACCCCTATGGCCAGGTCGTAGGGATCCCGCCCGCCCGGGACGGACCGCATACGGGATATGCGTCGCCGACCGGGACGCGAAAGCGGAGGACCAGCGCGCCCAAAACCGTTCGGGGCGCGCCGGTGAGCCAGGACTCACTCCTGCTCACTGCCCAGGAACGGTCCCGTCGCGACCACCGCCCCTGCGGTCGTCACCGCCCCCGAGAGGCGGCTGCTCGCTCCCCAGCGCGCGCACCCCGTCGGGGGTGCCCCGTGCTTCTGCTCGCACCGGCCTCGCACCCGCTCCGAGTTTGAGGGGGATCAGGATTCCAGGGCGTCTCGCAGCATGGCGCGGGAGGTGATGCCCAACTTCGGGTAGATCTGGTAGAGGTGGGCGCCGACGGTCCGGTGGGAGAGGAACAGACGTTCCGCTACCTGCTTGTTGGTCAGGCCGGAGGCGGCGAGCCGGGCTATTTCCAGTTCCTGGGGTGTGAGCGTATGTGCTGTGGAAGCCCCGGGTCGGCGCCTGCCGGAGCCGGCGGCCCGCAGTTCCGTCTCGGCGCGTTCGACCCATGGACGGGCCCCGAGGTGTTCGAATGTGGACAGTGCGGCGCTGAGAGGTCCTCTGGATTCTGTGGTTGCCCTGACGCGTCGCAATCGTTCGCCGTAGGCGAGTTGGACGCGGGCGAAGTCGAACATCCACCGCTCAGCGCCCGCGACCGCCAGGGCTTTCGTGAACAGTGCGAGGGCCTCGTCGTCGTTTGTGGTGGCCAGGGCGGCACAGGCCTCCATCAGCAGGGCGTGGCGTGAGGAGATCCTGGCCACGTCGGCTTCCCGCATCGCGCGTACATGGGCGGCGGCCTCCGTCTGCCGGTCGGTCCGGACGGCGGCCTCGACCAGGTCCATCGTCGCCCACAGAGCGTGCGGCGCGTGCGAGGCGAGAGTTCCTGCGGGGCTGATGGCGCCTGCGTGCTCGTATGCGCCGGCGAAGTCACCGCGTCCCAGGGCTGCCACGGCTGCCGCGTGATGGGCATAGTGCGCGGCACAGAACGCCCTGCGGCGCGTCGCCCAGTGGATGACGCCTTCGGCTGTCGCGTCCGCTCGGTCCGCGTCCCCGCGGGCGCCGGCGAGGAGGGCCTGGACGTACAGGAAGTACCAGGCGAAGGCGGTGTAGCCGTGTGTTTCGCACAGCTGGACTCCCTCGTCGGCCAGTTGCGCCGCTTCGTCCCACATTCCGGTGAGGTAGTCGTCCAGACAGAGGTGGATCAGTCCGGCCATGTGCCGGCGGGCCGGGCCGCCGTCGCGTCCCATGCGTACCATCCGCCACTGCGCTTCGCGGACATCTCCCAGCCGGTCGACATAGAGGGCCGCCGAACCGGTCCGCTGCATCGGGGCGGGGTCGGTCATCTCGGTCAACTCCGCCACGAGGTGGTCGAGTTCCTCCGAGGCCGCGGCGCCTGTGCGTGCCGGGTCGGAGAACGTCTTGCCCAGCGCGGACAGGACCACGGGCACCTCGGGCGTCAGCTTCTCCAGCGCCCGGTAGTAGGGCTGCCACAGGTCGCGTCGGGCACCGAAGAAGCAGACCAGCGCAAGCGCGTGAAGCGCGTCCACGAGCGCCTTGTCGTCGGCGTCGTACGCGTGGGTTCCGGCTTCGATCGCGTCGACCAGCAGACGGTGGGCCGTGTCGACATCGCTGTCGCCGTTCAGGATGAGAACGGCAGTGGTTGCCGCCGAGTGCAGGGAGCTCTTGTGATCGGGGGCCGCCTGCCTGGCCTCGTCCAGGAGCCTTTGGGCGCTGGGCAGGGCCCCGGTGGATTCGGCGCCGACGTAGGCCGCCTCGGCGAGCCGGCGGCCGCGGTCGGAGCCGGGCGGGGTGAGGTCCGCGGACCGGATCAGTGTCCGCATGCTGCCCGCGGCATCACCGCGGCGCAAAGTGATCCGCGCCGCGTGCTCCAGCAGGGCGGCCACGTTCTCGTCCGGTTCCAGGGTCGCCTCGCCCAGGTGCCAGGCCCGCCGTTCGGGCTGGTCCACCAGGACGTGGGCGAGCGCGGCGTGCACCGCGCGCCGTTCGCCGCTGGTGGAGTTCTCCACCACTGCCGAGCGGATGAGGGGGTGACGGAACCTCAGCCGTCGCGCTCCCTCGTCGATGTGGACCAGTTGGTCGCGCTCGGCAGGTGTCAGGTCGTCCAGGTCGTATCCGTCGTTCGCCTGCCGCGTGGCAGCCTGCAGCACCCCGAGATCGCCTACACCTTCCAGCGCGGCCAGCAGCAGAAGACGCTGCGACGGCTGCGGCAGACTCGTAATCCGGGAGCCGAAGACTGTCTCCAGGCACCGGCTGAGCGGCAGCACGGCGGGGACTTCGCCGGCCGGTCCCCGCATCGCGGACAGTGCGGACGGCAGTTCCAGCAGGGCCAGTGGGTTGCCATGCGCCACGGTCAGCAGGCGCCGGCGGGCACTGGCGACCAGGTCCGGGAACCTTGTACTGACCAGGTGGTCCGCCGACGCTTCGTCCAACGGCTGCAGCTGGTATTCGGGCAGGACACCGCTGTCGTGCAGGCTCTGCGAACCGGAACGCGATGTGGCGAGAAAGCTCACGCGGATGCCGGTTGCCCGGCGCGCGACGAAACCCAGTACGGCCGCACTCGCCCGGTCGAGCCAGGGCAGGTCGTCGATGACGAGCAGAAGCGGGTCACCGGCTGCGACCGTTCGCAGCAGGAGCAGTACGGCGTTGGAGACCATGAGCCGTTCCGGCGGTGAGCCGCTTTCGAAACCGAGGGCGACGCGCAGGGCGTCACGGAAGGGCGCCTGCAGTTCGCCGAGCGCGTCCTGGAAGGGAAAGAGGACCTGGTTGAGACCCGAGTAGCTGCAGTTCGCCTCGAACTCCACACCACCGGCGCGCAGAACCCGGGTTCCGTCCGCCCGGGCCGCCTCGGCGAGGGCGTCCAGCACTGCCGTCTTCCCGACGCCCGCTTCTCCTGACAGCAGAAGTGCGCCGCCTCCGGCTCCGATGCCCAGCAGATCACGGATCCGCTGAAGGTCGCGGTCCCGGCCGATCAGGCGGTCGGCGGTGCCGCGTGCGGGGGAGTGACTGCCGATCATTACACGCTCTCATTGCTGTTCGCGGGCCTGGGGGGTGGGCCGGGCGAGGTGGGTGACGGCCTCGCGTTGCTGCGCATCGTGGGCGATGTGCAGCAGCTGGGCGAAGGACGGCCGGGTGAAGTCGTGCGCAGTGAGCCGGCCCTGCCATGCGCTGTCGCCGACGGCGGCGTCCCGGGGACGGATGATTGTGCGCGGGACTTCTTTCAGCGTTCCGTGAGGTAGCCGGGGACGGTGATCGACGGGTCGAGATCGTCGGCGGGCACAGGCTCCCCGTAGGTACGCGTCACGGGCAGCACGCCCGTCCAGTGGGGGAGGGCGAGGTCGTCGGGGTCGTCGTTGGGGTCACCGGTGCGCACCTTGGCGGAGACCTCGTGGAGGTCGAGGGCGACGACGGCGGTGGCGGCCAGTTCCTTGACGTTCGCGGGGCGGGAGTCTGCGGCGCGGCCGGGCACGATGTGGTCGATCAGGGCGTCCAGGGCGGCCGAGCGTTCGACGGGGTCGGTGACCTGGCGGGCGACGCCGTGCACGACCACGCAGCGGTAGTTGATCGCGTGATGGATGGCGGACCGGGCCAGCACGAGCCCGTCCACGTGCGTGACGGTCAGGCACACCGCGAGCCCGGTGTCCTCGCCGGCGCCGCGCAGCGGCCGGGAGCCGGCGGAGCCGTGCACGTAGAGCCGTTCCCCGACGCGGGCGTACAGGGTCGGCAGCACGACCGGGGCACCGTCACGGACGAAACCGAGGTGGCAGAGGTAGTCCGCGTCGAGAATCGCGTGCACCAGCTCACGGTCGTACGAGGCGTGCCTGCGGATGCGGGTCGGGACGGTGCGGTCCGTAGCGGCGTACGCATCGCTGACGGAGGGCGGGGAAGATATAGCGCAATCCTTTTGAACTAGTGCATACTGGATGTTTGTGATAGGAGAATACACGTTTGCTGGACGTGGCGCGGCGGAGATCGCGGCGAGCATCGAGCAGGCCATCGGACAGGGCACGCTTGCGCCAGGCACCGCGCTGCCACCGCTGCGGGAGCTCGCCACCGAACTCGGCGTCAACCCCAACACCGTCGCCGCCGCCTACCGCCTGCTGCGCGACCGCGGCGTCATCGAGACCGCGGGCCGGCGCGGCAGCCGCGTGCGGCCACGCCCCGCCACCACCGCGCACGACGAGATCCGCCTGGAGGTGCCGCCCGGAACACGGGACCTCTCCGCCGGCAACCCGGACACCGCGCTGCTACCCCCACTCGGCGAGGCACTGGCCGAGGCCGCCGCCCGGCACGCGCGACAGCCCATGCTGTACGGCCACGCCCCGGTCGATGACGAGCTCGGCCGCCTGGCCCGCGCCGCCTTCGACGCCGACGGCGTCCCCGACGGCCCGGTCGGACTCACCTCCGGATCGCTCGACGCCATGGAGCGCGCGCTCCTTGCCCACCTGCGCCCCGGCGACGCGGTGGCGGTGGAGGACCCGGGCTGGGGCAGCCTCTTCGACCTCGTCCCCGCCCTCGGACTGCGGCCGATCCCGGTCGGCGTCGACGACGACGGCCCCCTGCCCCACGACGTGGAGCGGGCGCTTGGGCAGGGCGCACGAGCACTGATCGTCACCGACCGCGGCCAGAACCCCACCGGCGCCACGATCTCGGCCACCCGCGCCCGCGACCTGCGCGCCATCCTCACCGGCCACCCACAGGTCCTCGTCATCGACGACGACCACGTGCACGGACTCACCGAACTGCCGCTCCACCCGCTCGCCGGCAGCACACAACACTGGATGCTCGTCCGCTCGACAGCCAAGGCCTACGGCCCCGACCTGCGCCTGGCCGCCCTCACCGGCGACCCCCTCACCGTCGACCGGGTCCGCGGCCGCTACCGCCTCGGCCCCGGCTGGGTCAGCCACCTGATCCAGCACACCGTGACCCACCTGTGGCGCACCGACGCCGTGGACATCGCGGCGGTGTCCGCCGCCTACGCCGCGCGGCGCGACGGTCTCGTGCGGGCCCTGGCCGACCGAGGCGTCACGGCCTACGGCCGCAGCAGCATGAACGTCTGGGTGCCCGTCCCCGACGAGACCGGGGCGGTGACCCGGCTGCTGCAGGCCGGCTGGGCGGTCGCACCCGGCGCGCGCTTCCGGCTCTCCTCGCCGCCCGGCATCCGTATCACCATCTCGCCTCTCACCGTGGACGAGGTGCCGACCCTGGCCGACGCCGTCGCCGCCGCGATCCGCCCACACCGCACCGGACGCTTCGGCTGACGGACGACACAACTGGGGAACCACTGCATGGCGTCGCGGCGCACAGGACAGCCCCGGGCAAACGGAGCGAAGGCAGTGGCACACGCACATGAATTCAATGCAGGTGCACGACGCCCAGTGATCACCAAGACCGCTGCTTGCGTCCACACTCCTGCGGCAGCGTCTGTGCATCAGTCATGTGACTGAGAACCCTCGGTGCACTTTCGACACGCCATCGCCGCGGACACTGAAACCACTGCCGCCGATCGCACGCCGATGTCGTTGCCCCGGCCGCCCTGGCTGACCGTAAGCACCCGCGGCCGGGCACACTGCCCGGTTGCCCCTGCCCCGACGAGCGCGGCTCCGCCACCAAGGGCGATCTCATACGAGATACGCCCCTGCGCACCCTGCCCCCTGCGCTCTGTGGCTCCTGATTCAGGGCTGATTCCGCTTCCCTTCGACAAGGGCAGCCACACTGGCGTCCCAGTCGACCTGGCAGAACTCCGTGCCAGGATGAACCAGATCGAAGGTCTCCATCAGCCATTCCTCCAGCTGCCCTCGATCCATCTCGAGAAGGCATGACCGGCCATGTCCCTCCAGCCTCATGCACACCACACGGCGTCCGTGGACGACCGACGGCCACAACCGTACGTCCCCCATGCCGCTCGGTTCCTCGGTGCCGTCGAAGAGCAGGTCACGCGAGACTGTCCACGTGACCACACCGCCCCCCGGCGAGCGCAGTTCCAACAGCACGACAAGAGGGTCCGCCTCGGTGTAATGAAGTTCTGCCTTGAGTGGGAGACGGATCGACGGCCAAAGAACCCTGTTGATACTCAGGCGCAGCGAGCGCATGCAGTGGTCAGACCGGTCGCGAGCCGAAAGGCCTTGCTTCTTGAGTGGCATGGGGCGGCGCCCCTTTCAGGATGCGGGAGTGTTCCATCTACCTTGACCGCCAGGGCCCGTCCTGGGCATCAGTCAGCTGACTGAAGACCGTGTCCTATGGACTGAGGTGGGCGACGGCTGGGCATGCGAGGAACGCCTGAGCCCTGACCACAGACTTGATTCCGAAGTGATCGCTCCGGAGTCTTTTGCTCAGGGCATGGGATGGCCGCCGGTCTGCCCGGCTTCTCCGCTTGATCGCAGCCCCCGGGTCCTCTCGGACAGGCCGCGGGCCAAGGCGCTGGTCACGGTTGCACGGGTGCCAACTCCAAGGCCGGCGCTCGGGCCGGTATGGATGAGGCACGGGCAGAGCGGGCCAGGGGACAGGGTGGCGCAGGCGCTGCAAGCGTTCATGGCGTCGGAGCTGTGGGCCGAAGACGGGCCTGCCTTCGCGGATGTCACAGCGCAACCGCGCCGATGCCACCCCTACGAGAAGGCCGCAACCATCTACGTGGCCGGACTGCACATCGTAGGCGTCTTGCTCCGGTCTGCCCGCTGACCCAAACGACATCACCTAAGACGATGTCTCAGTTGGCGCGATCGATTGGTGACCGGCAGGATGCACCGGCATGGCAGACCCCGAGCTTCAGCGCGTCAACGACATTGCCCTCACTGCGGTGCAGGCCCTGCTAGGGCTGATCTCATCCGATGTGGTAGCGGTAGCGATTGCGGCCGAGGAGGAAAGAGTGCTGCTCTCCTTCTGGGTACGTCGCCATACCGCCGAGATCGACGAAGACATCGCCGATGCGATTGGCGACCTGGAGGCGTTTCTCTATCCAGAGATTCCGCTGATCGAGCCGCGCGTCATGGTGGGTGTGCCGGACGCGGCCAACATGCAGCCTCACGAGCGCATGATCTATTGGGCCAAGTCCTAGTCCTGCACCGCTCTGCGGTAGCAGATGAGGGTGCAGGCGATGCCGACGAAGGCGAGGAAGTGCTCGGCCTTGCGTTCGTAGCGTCGGTGCAGGCGGCGGCAGCCGTTCAGCCAGGACATCGTGCGCTCGACCACCCAGCGGTGCCGACCCAGGCGGCCGGACGGTTCGATGTCGCGGCGGGCGATGCGTGGCACGATCTGCCGACGGCGCAGCCATCCTCGCAGGTGGTCGAAGTCGTAGCCCTTGTCGGCGTGGAGTTTGGCCGGGGCGGCGGCGCCGGGGTCCATAGCGGGAACGGATCGGCGGGATGCCGCGCGTCAGCAGGATCAGGGCCTGGCTGTCGTGGAGGTTAGCGCCGGAGATACCCACCGAGATCGGCAGCCCGTTGCGGTCACAGATGACGTGTATCTTCGATCCGAGCTTGCCGCGATCGGTCGGATTCGGTCCGGTCAGGGGCCCCCTTTGACCGCCCGGACACTGGCCGAGTCGATCGCGCAGCGCGACCAGTCCAGCTCGCCGTTCGCGCCGAGCCGGTCGAGGACCACACGGTGCAGCTTGGCCCAGACCCGGGCCATGGACCAGTCGGTGAAGCGACGGTGGACCGTCTGCCAGGAGGCCCCGAAGACCGATGGCACTTGCCGCCAGGTGCAGCCTGAAGTAGCGACGAAGATGATCGCGGCCAGCACCGCGCGATCATCGCACCTCCGGCGGCCTCCGCCTTGGGGGCGTACCAGAGGCTCCGGCGCCACGTCCTGGAAGATCTCCCACAGCCCGTCCGGCACCAGGCGCACAACTATGTCCATGCCCGGAGCAACGAGCGATCGCCAATCAAGACACCGTCTAAGTCGCATGACTGGCCGCGACACCAGCGAGATGCTGCGTCAAGTTACCGAGGAAGAACGGCACCACCCCGTGCGGAATCTAGGTCACATTCCGGATTACCGAGGCGGCATCCCACGCCCAATATTGGAACTGCGCCGGAAAGCGGGATCGGGTAACCCGACCCTGCACCGGCGGGGAGACGCGTCGCGGATACGTCTGCGAACTCGGTGTTGAATCCCGTCTTCTCCTGCAACTAACTAGACATCAAGGAGACCACCATGTCTGTTACCTCTGACCAGCATGCGATCCGTCCGTTCACGTTCGAGTTCCCCGAGGCGGACCTCAAGGACCTGCGGACGCGCATCGAGGCCACGCGCTGGCCGGAGAGGGAGACCGTCGTCGATCAGTCGCAGGGGACCCAGCTGGCCACGATGCAGAAGCTGGCGCGGTACTGGGCGAAGGAGTACGACTGGCGCAAGGTCGAGGCGAAGCTGAACTCCTACCCGCAGTTCATCACCGAGATCGACGGGCTGGACATCCACTTCGTCCACGTCCGTTCCAAGCACGAGAACGCGCTGCCGGTGATCGTGACGCACGGCTGGCCGGGCTCGGTCATCGAGCAGCTGAAGATCATCGAGCCGCTCACCAACCCCACCGCCCACGGCGGGAAGGCCTCGGACGCCTTCCACGTGATCATTCCGTCGATGCCCGGTTACGGGTTTTCCGGCAAGCCTTCGGAGAAGGGCTGGGGCCCGGAGCGCATCGCCCGTGCGTGGGGTGAGCTGATGAAGCGCCTGGGCTACACCAAGTATGTGGCGCAGGGCGGCGACTGGGGTGCGATCGTCACCGACCTGATGGGTGCGCAGGAGCCCGAGGGTCTGGTGGGCATCCACACCAACATGCCCAAGGTGATCCCGGCCGGCATCGATGCCGCGCTCGCCAAGGGTGACCCGCTGCCCGAGGGTCTGTCGCTCTCCGACGAGGAGAAGGCGGCCGTCGAGCAGCTGGGCTTCACCTACCGGCACGTCTACTACGCATACATGATGGGGGACCGCCCTCAGTCGCTGACCGGGCTGGCGGATTCCCCGGTCGGTCTGGCGGCGTTCATGCTCGACCACGACGCGAAGAGCCTGGCCATGATCTCCCGGTCCTTCGACGGGGTGACCGAGGGCCTGTCCCGGGACGACGTCCTGGACAACATCACGCTGTTCTGGCTGACCAACACGGCGATCTCCGCGGCCCGTCTGTATGCGGAGAACACGACCTCGTTCTTCGGTATCAACAACGTCAAGCTCCCGGTCGCGGTCAGCGCCTTCCCCGACGAGCTCTACCAGGCCCCCAAGAGCTGGACCGAGCAGGCCTACCCCAACCTCGTCCACTACAACCGGCTTCCCAAGGGCGGTCACTTCGCCGCCTGGGAGCAGCCGGAGTACTTCGTGAACGAGGTCCGCACCGGTTTCCGCCCCATGCGCTGACCGGTCACCCTGCGCCATACACAAGGGCCGTAGCCCGGCGGGGCGGCCAGGCGGCTCGACACCGGGGCTATTCTGCGCGGCCACCTTGTGCGCCGCGTCCACGAGCGCCCCAAGCTGCCTACTCCTGAACACTCGGGTACTGGGCCGACCTCATACGGCCCCCTCGAACGGCGGGTCCCGCAACACCCCCGGCTGCGGTCCCGTCCCATGCCTCAGGGCGTGAGACCGCAGCGCGGGACCCGCTTTCCCATGCACTCGCACCTTTCGTACGTACAGATGAGATACCCAAGACAAGGCAGGCAAGGCGTGCCGCCTGCGACAAATACACCTGAACAAACCGATCGCCATTGTCCGTGCGACGCCCAAACGACATCCGGCAGGCTCCGTGAAGCTCCCCGGACGCTTGACACGGTCCGCTGCGACGGATGGCCGCGACCCTCCTTGATGTGGTCATGGGTACAGACGGCGGTGACGTGGGGGTACGGGCCAACAGTCTGGGCCTTCGTGCCCGGCTGTCCGCCGCCGAAATACTGCCGGCAGCAGACCGCAGGAGTACGAACCGGCCAGACGCATGGGTCGCCCGGAAGTACCTCAGCCCAGACGTTTCCGCCCCGTCACCCTGGACGGGCACCGGCCTGTATGCATGTGTTCCTGAACATGGAAGAAGGATGAACAAGTTATGAGCGAACTCGAGAAAGCATGGCTCGCCGGCGGCTGCTTCTGGGGCATGCAGGAACTGCTCCGGACGCTCCCCGGTGTCGTGAATACCCGGGTGGGATACAGCGGCGGCGACATGCCCCGTCCGACCTATGACGACCACGGAAACCACGCAGAGTCGATCGAGATCACCTTCGACCCTGCCGTCACCGACTACCGCACCATCCTGGAGTACTTCTTCCAGATCCACGACCCGACGACGAAGAACCGGCAGGGGAACGACTTCGGTGCCAGCTATCGCTCCGTCATCTTCTACCTCGACGGCGAGCAGCGGCGCGTCGCGGAGGACACCATCGCCGATGTCGAGGCGTCTGGCCTGTGGCCGGGAAATGTCGTGACTGAAGTCGTGCCGGCCGACGCATTCTGGGAAGCCGAGCCGGAGCATCAGGACTACCTGACGCGCTATCCGGCCGGGTACACCTGCCACTTTCCGCGACCGAACTGGCAGCTGCCGAAGAGGGCCGACGCCTGATCCTGCCGCTTCGTCGGCCAGGGCCAAAACGTCAGCACCGCAGCGCGTTTGAGGCGGGCGTCCGCACAAAGGGATTACCTGGGTGGCGGGTCCGCCCGCCTCCAGCCGACGTGGCTGTCCTCCCCGACGCATTGGCGAGCACGTAGGGGCCCATGGACAAGCTGGTCCCACCAGGTCGAGGGCTAGTTCCTCTTCGAAGTTGTCTCGTGCCGCGGCGAAGGGCCAGGAGTGCGCGCTGTCCCAGGCATGCGGCGACGGCCTTACCCAGACGATGAAGACAGATCCCGCCACGCACCTCCTCCTTGACGGGCGACTGACACTGTCGGCACCCACGTCACAGGGCAGGGATGAAAGCCGTTTCGAGGCATCCCGCAGCGCCGGTACTCGGATCCCGGATCCCTATCGGAACCAGGGATGCGACCACAGAGGAACGAGTGAAATGAAGAGCAGCAATCCCGTCTTCTCGCGACGGGTGTTCAACCGCAACAACAGGGGCTTCAACGAACAGAAGCCGCACACCGATGACTCCGCCGCGATTATCAACCCCTACGCGCAGGACACGCCCAGCCTCACTCAGACAGCACAGAACGCGGACACTCCGCCTGACACCCATCTCGCTGCTGCGCAGCAGGTATCCGGCACTGCGATGACCATCGACGACGTCGTGGCCCGCACAGCCATGACACTCGGCACGGTCGTGTCCTCCGCCGTCCTTGCGTGGGTACTGCTGCCTGTCGATGAGACCAACCTGAGCAGGTCGTACGGCATAGCGGTCGGAGTCGCCCTACTGGCCTTCGGCCTGTCGCTCATCCAAACATTCAAGGCCAAGCCGGTCCCGGCACTGATTCTGGCTTACGCGGCTCTCGAAGGCATCTTCCTCGGAGTCATCTCCAGCACGGCCAGCACCTACACCAGCCCCGGTGTGGTGATTCAGGCGGTGCTCGGCACGATGGCGGTCTTCGCCGGCGTGCTGATCGCGTACAAGATGCGTTGGATCCGCGTCACTCGACGCTTCTACGGTTTCGTGACGGCCGCTGCGATGGGCTTCTTGCTGCTTACCGTCGCCAACTTGCTGTTCTCCGCTTTCGCTGGTGGTGACGGCCTGGGCTTCCGCAGCGGTGGCCTCGGCATCCTCTTCGGCATCATCGGGATCATCCTCGGCGCGTGCTTCCTGGCCCTGGACTTCAAGCAGGTCGAGGACGGTATTGCCCACGGTGCGCCACGCGAGGAGTCCTGGCTGGCGGCATTCGGACTCACACTGACCCTGGTGTGGATCTACCTCGAGGCGCTGCAACTGCTCTTGCTCCTGAACGGCGGCGACGAGCGCACCTGAGAAGCCGGTGCTCGATCAATCACGGTGAGCACCGATTCCGATAGGACTCCAGGGCGATGATCGCCTCGCCGGTGGGCGTTCTGAAGGCTCCGCCAGGTCGGCTGTCGCACACTCGCGAACGCGCCCACAGTCACATGACCGATGCGCAGACGCTCTTGGGAAAGTTGAATTGCACGCAGTCCCGCGCTACACGGTTGCGGCCAGCCCTTGACAATCAATGGGCGTTTACCTGCGGTGATTTCCGTGCCCTGCGCGCGGTACCCTCACCAGCCAAGGAATACGATGCCTGACTACGTCCCACCCCCGAGGGAACCGGTTCTGGAACCGGCCGCTCGCGAGCTCGCCGAGGCGACCGCGCCACCGCCGCTCCCGTCCGATCCAGGACCCGTGCAGGGCCGCACCGCGCTGGAGAAGGCGCAGTCCGGAGCGCACGACAAGCCGGAGATGGACGACCGCTGGGTCGCGGTCTCCGGCGGACCGAACGGCAGCGTCGCGGTGCGCATCCTGCGCCCCAAGGGAGTCGCCGACACACTGCCCGCCACGTTGTACATCCACGGCCCTGGCTGGGCCTTCGGCAATGCCGACACACGCGACCGGCTGGCGCGTGAGCTGGCAGTAGGCGCGCGAACCGCATTGGTCTTCCCCGAATACACGCTGGCCCCCGAAGCGGGCTACCCCGTCGCGCTGGAGGAGTGCTACGCGGTGGCCCGGTGGCTGACCAGCAAGGGCGCCGAACACGGCATCGACCCCGAACGGCTGGCCGTCGCCGGCGACTCAGCAGGCGGCAACATAGCCGCGGCCCTGACACTGCTGGCCAAGGAACGCGGGGACGTCTCGTTCATCCAGCAGGTGCTGTTCTACCCCATCACCGACGCGAGCTTCGATACCCGCTCCTACCACCGGTTCGCCGAGGGCTACTTGCTGCGCCGCGACGCCATGCAACGGTTCTGGGACCAGTACACGACCGACGAGGCGCACCGCGCAGAGATCACCGCCAGTCCGCTGCGGGCCACCGAGGACCAGCTCACCGGTCTGCCCCCGGCGCTCGTCATCACCGCGGAGGCCGACATCGTGCGGGACGAAGGTGAGGCCTACGCGGCAAAGCTCCGCGCTGCGGGAGTGCCGGTCACCGCGACCCGGTACAGCGGGACCACACACGACTTCGTCACGCTCGACGCACTGGCGTCCACGCACGCAGCCCGCGCAGCAACTGCCCAGGCCATCGCCACGCTCAGGCAAGCCTTTGGCACGGACGTCTGACTGCGGGCACGGGAGCGATGGGCAACCGTGCCGATGGCCGGGTCGGCGGCCCGGCCTGCCGTCCACGACCCACCTGATGCGATGGCCTCAAGATCCGGCGATGTGATCCACCGTCGCCCACGAACCGGATCGGCCGGCATCAACTACTGCGCCCGGCAACTGTTGAGTTTCTGGCGGCCGGTCACGGCTGTGAGCGACAAGGTGACCGCCCAGACCCCGCGGGACGAACCGTTCGCCTCAGCGTGTGAGGGAGTCGGCATCCCCCATGACGATCACCGGGTGTCGCCCGGGATCGAGGGTGCGCAGGAGTTCTTTCATGTGCTCCCGTGTCAGGCTCACGCAGCCGTGCGTAGGCCCGTCGTGGTCGACGTGCAGCCAGATGCCACCACCTTTTGCGTTGCCGAGGGGGCGGGTCCAGTCGAGGGGGGATGTTCCGGGTTTGCGGTTGTAGTTGATCGCGATGACGTAGTCGAAGGAGCCGGCGAGCGGCTCGCCCTCCAAGCCCGGGCCGCCGATGGTGAAGCCTTGCGACCGGTCGTACGGCAGCTTGGTGCCGGGATCGGCCAGCAGCCCGCCGGCATCGGTGAGGGTGAACACGCCGATGGGCGAGTGGAGATCGCCGGCGTGGTGGTCGTCCGTCCAGCCCTTGAGGGCGTTGCGGGCCGGCCAGGTGGCTCCCGGTTCCCAGCCCGCGCTCGTGCGCCGGTAGAGCACTACCTGTGATGTCGACGAGTTCTTGTCCTCACCAGTGACCAGGACTACCTGCCGCGCGTTCTCGGGTATCTCGGCCAGCGTCCGGGGGCCCAGGCCGGACAACTGCGCAGGGGCGGATGCGGCGGATGCCTCGTTGCCCGCGGATGTCTGCCGGGGCATGGTCCTTGTCGTGCCGGCGGGTGCGGACGCGGCGGCAGATGCGTCGCCCGCAGGGACGGCCGCCGACCGGGCGTCGGAGGTCGTCCCTGCGCCCATGACCCCGCATCCGGCGAGCGTGACGGACAGAGTCAGGACGGCGGCGGGTATCCCCAGACGGTTCAGGCCCGGAGCTGTGAAGGTGGTCGCATGACGGTTCCCGAGCGGGGCCCGCAGAGGCCGTCGGAACACACGACTGGTTGATGAAGCCATGTCGTCAGCCTGGATGAGACATGTGAGGAACCGGTCAGCTCCGTCGCGCGAGGTCAGACGACGGGGCCGGACGAAGTCACACGAGAGGCAACGCGTTGCGGCACGGGTGCGCATCGGAGGCGACGCCGGGAGCAGAGCACTTCCGGTGTCCCTTCCCGAGGGCGGCCTGGGGTCCGGTCCACTCAGCGTGCGGAGCCCGCCTTCCACTGCTTCCATGGCATGTTCCAGCCGTTGAGGCCGTTGTCGGGGGCAATCGTCCGGTCGTTGGAGTTCTGCACCACGACCACGTCACCGACGAGGGAGTGGTTGTAGAACCAGGCGGCGTCCTGATCGGGGTCGCTGCCGCCCTGGGCGTCGTTCAGCCCTACGCAGCCGTGGCTGATGTTGGACCGGCCGAACACCGAGTCCTCGCCCCAGTAGTTGCCGTGGATGAACGTGCCCGAGGTGGACAGGCGCATGGCGTGCGGGACGTCGGGGATGTCGTACTGCCCGGCGAAACCCACCGTGGCCCCGTCCATCCGCGTGGTGATCAGCTTCTCCGATATCACCATCCGGCCGTTCCACGTGGGCGAGTTCTTGGCACCCGCCGTAATGGGCAGGGTCTTCAGGGCCTTGCCGTCTTGGACGACCGTCATTCGGTGCGCAGCGGCATCGACGGTGGAGACCTGACTGCGACCGACGGTGAACCGGACGGTCCTGTCCTGTTCGCCATAGGCGCCCTCGGCACCCTTGACACCGTCGAGGCGAATTCTGGCGGTGACGGTGGAGTGTGCCTTCCAGTACTGCTGCGGTCGGAAATCGAGGCGCTGCGCGCCGAACCAGTGGCCGACGACAGGCTGTCCGCTGCTGGAGGTGACCTCGATGGCGGACTCGACGGCCTTCTTGTCAGTGATCGCTTTGTCGAAGGTGAACGAGACCGGCATCCCCACACCGACTGTGGATCCGTTGTCCGGAGTGAACGTACCGGTGAATCGGTCGGTTCTGGCGAGGGTCTTGAAGGCGATCCTCTTCGTCTCCTCGCGTCCGTCGCCGTTGGCAGCCACCACGGTCAGCCGGTAGGCGGTGTCATGGGCCAGGGGCGCATCGGGTGCCCAGCTCCTCTTGTCCGGGGAGCTTTCCCCGCGCACGGCTCGGCCGTCCGCGGTGGCGAGGGACACCTTGGTGATAGTGCCCGCCCGGACCGTGACGCGGCCGCCGCGTCCGACGGAGACGTGCCTCTGCCCATCGACCGCGTTCAGGTGTATGCGCGGCGTGACGGTGACCCTGGCGGCCGCAGGTGACGCCTCCGCCGGGGCGCTCGCTTCTCCTGGCCCATTGCTGCATCCGGCCAGAAGACATGCCGAGATCGACAGGACAGCGAGGGCCGGGGCGGGGCGGGTGCGATGCATAGCGGTCTCCGTCATGCGCGTGGGGTGGCGTGAACCACCGAGTCGTGGGAAAGGGGGCCCGGGTTCGAGCCGCGGGTGTCGGCACTGTTCGGCGTGGCGGCCGAGCCGGGTGACAACCGCTCCCGTGGCCGCGGCCCGGCCACAGCTCTTCGGCGAGCCGTTGCCGCACACCCGACAGCTGCCCGGCGTGATGGCGGCGCGGAACGCGACCGAGGGCAGCGCCCAACCTGGCGTACGGATATCAGGAAGTTGTCAGGGTGTGGGAAAGCTCGCACAGCGGTCTGATGCCGGGTCCCGCGCGCATAGAGTCAGCGGAGTGTGCGCACATATTCTGGTGGCGGAAGACGATGAAATGCAGGCCGAGCTCATACGCCGGCTGCTGCTGCAGGAGGGTCACACCGCCGTCGTGGTCCACGATGGCCGGTCGGCGATCGACGAGGCCCGGAGCCGCAGACCCGACCTGGTCGTCCTGGACCTGATGCTTCCAGAGGTCGACGGTTTCGGCGTGTGCCGCACGCTGCACCAGGACGGGGACGTACCCGTCCTCATGCTCACCGCCCGCTCCACCGAGGACGACGTGCTGCTCGGTCTGGAACTCGGCGCGGACGACTACATGACCAAGCCGTACAGCCCACGAGAGCTGATGGCTCGCATACGTACCGTGCTGCGCCGCGTCGTCCGCCCTGCCGGGAACCCCCCTGTGCTGCGCGCGGGCTGCATCACCGTCGACCCCATACGGCACGTGGTGACCTGTGACGGCGCCCCCGTCACGTGCACCCCCGGCGAATTCGCCATCCTCCACGCCATGGCCGCAGAACCTGAGCGGGTCTTCTCACGCCGGCAACTGCTGCAGCACACTCAAGGCCACGACCGCGCCTCCACCGAACGTGCCATCGACGTGCACATCATGAACCTGCGCAAGAAGATCGAGACCGACGCGCGCAAGCCCGATCGACTACTGACGGTCTTCGGTGTCGGCTACAAACTTGCCAGCGGCCGGTATGACGCCTCCTAGTCCCGTCATCCCCTGGCGCAAGAGCCTGCTGGTCCGGCTTCTGCTGACTTCCGTGGCCATCGCCGTCCTCTCCGTGGGCGCCACAGCCTGGCTGGCGGTGCAGATCACCACACGCGCCGTCCAGGAGGAACGCGGCCAGGTGCTCTCCGACGACTCCACCATCCTCCGAAAGCTCAGCGGCTTCGCCGCGACCCACGCCGACTGGACAGGCGTGCAGACCACGGTGCGCACACTGTCACGCACCATGGACCGGCGGATCGCCTTGACGTCCGCGAACGGCCGTCCCATCGCCGACTCCGCCGCCCCAGGCACCGCCCTGCCCGTCCGTGCTTCGGCCGCCGTCGACCCGTTGAGCACCGACACCTACACCGAACCGGGTGCCCAACTCGTCGGCATCGACCCGCGGGTGGTGGGACCTTATCTGCTCCCCCGCGCGGAAAGGGAACAGGTGAAGGCGCTCGCCGAGAAGCGCCTGGCATGCATGCGGCGGTACGGAAGCAACGGCAGCATCGGACGGGTTCCCGGTGGCCGCACGGTGATCATCACCGACGGCGGGGAGGCATCCGTGCCGACGCAGTGCGCCGACGGAGCACTCAACGCGCCCACGCTCACCGAGAAGAGGGCGTTGTTTGTCCTCAGCGCCCTGACCGAAGCCTGCCTCGATCGCGAGCCGAAGCACGCAACCCTGAAGGGTAAAGCCGGGGCCCCTTTCACTCCCGGTCGCGTCAGTATCCCGGCGCACGGCAATGTCCGCTGGGTCGGTGGCAACCAGCAGACGCAGAGCTGCGTCGACAGCGCGACCCGCAAACAACTCGACCCGTACGTCGCCCCCAGAGCCAGCCTCTATCTGGGCAACCTGAGACAGCAACCGGCAGGTTTCGACCTCTCGCCCGCCAACAAGGCCAAGATCTTCGGCGTCACGGGGCTCGTTCTGGCCGTCACCGTCGCCATGACCACAGTCGTCGCGATCCGCCTCGTCCGTCCCCTGCGAGCGCTGACGGCCGCGGCCCAACAGCCACCGCAGCAGCACGCGCGCGTTGCCGTCACCACCAAGGACGAGACCGGATACCTGGCGGCGGCCTTCAACGATCTCACCGCTCGCCGCGAACAGATGGAATCCCAGCGCAAGGCCATGGTCAGCGACATCGCCCACGAGCTGCGGACCCCGCTGACCAATATTCGCGGCTGGCTGGAAGTCACCCGCGACGGGTTGCTCGACCCGGACCCGGGCCTCATTGCTTCGCTGCACGACGAGGCACTACTGCTGCAGCACATCATCGACGATCTGCAGGACCTCGCCGCCGTCGACGCCGGCACCCTGAGGCTGCATCGCGAGCCGGTTGGCGTGGACGAACTCGTCGCCCAGGTGGTAACGGCCCACAGCACCCGCGCCGAGGCCTCGGGCATCCGCCTGCTTACCCGCACCGACCCCGGCCTCTGGCTGGACGCCGACCCTGTGAGGATGCGCCAGGCTCTGGGCAATCTCGTCGCCAACGCGCTCCGGCACACGCCCACGGACGGCACGGTCACGGTCATCGCCCAGCCGGCCGGCGACCTTGCCGTCCTCACGGTGGAGGACACGGGCGACGGCATTGCCCCCGAGGACCTACCCCAAGTCTTCGAGCGTTTCTGGCGAGCCGAGAAGTCTCGCAGCAGACGCACCGGTGGCAGCGGACTGGGCCTGTCCATCGTCCGCCAGTTCGTCGAGGCGCACGGTGGAACCGTCACCGCCGACAGCGAGCCCGGCACCGGGGCGGTGTTCACCGTCCGCCTTCCCCGCAGACCGGATCCGGACAGTCCGTCGCAATGAAGTGCGTTGGACGTGCTCCTGCGCGGAGCCGCCACGAGCCCCCGGCCGCGATACGAGGAGCGTCGAGCTCGCCGAAGCGGACCGTATCGGTGCCGGCCGTCTTGCCGCCGGCGACAGCGCCGAAGCGGCCGCGGCAACGGCCTCCTGGCTCGGCTACCGGGTGCAGAAGTGGTCCGGGACTGATCTCGTGCTCCGGCCGCCCGGCAGCGGTCTCGGGCATGACGGCTCTGCACGGACGGGCCGCCTCGCTGGTCGCGGCGGCTCAAGATCGAGACCGGGAGCGCGGGCCTGTGGATGGAGTCCGGGGCCGGGCGAGGAGAAATCTGCTCCGGGCTGTCCTCCGACAATGAAGTCGGACCGTTTGTCATCGAAGTCGGACCGGCTGTGATGGGCGGGTCAGGCTCCGGAGAGTTCTGATCGAGATGGCCGAGGCCAAGGGCTGGGTCCGAGGACTACGTGTTGTCCTCGGTATCCGCCGGCTTCGGCAGCAGGCTGTGCATCAGCGCGCAGTCGTGCGGGCCCTCCAGGCCCTTGATGGCTCGGGTGACGGCTTCGGCCAGCGCGCCGGAGGCTTCTCGGAGGAGCTGCCGTGCCTTGTCGGTGAGCGTCACCTGGACGCCCCGCCGGTCGCCGCAGGCGGTACTGCGGGTGATCAGTCCGGCGTGCTGGAGGCAGGCGACCTGGTAGGTGAGCCGGGTCTTGGGGCGGCCGAGACGTTCGGCGATCTGCGTCATGCGCAGGCCGGTGGCGGGCCCGTCGGCCAGGAGGCACAGCACGAGGAACTCGTCGTGGGAGACCCCGAGCGTCTCCTTCACGCGGGAACGCAGCTGCTGCTCGATCGCGCCGGCCGCGGCCAGCAGCCCCATCCAGGCCCGCAGTTCGGGCGGCAGCAACGCGGACTCGCCGGTCGCGTCACGTCCGGGCAGGTCGTCGGGGACGGGGAGGGTGGCCATGGTGCCCCAGTCTACCTGTTGTTCAAATTTGGAGTATCGGCTAGCCTCCAGTCATCCAAATTTGGATGACTGGAGCGGAGGCATCGCGCCCCGCCTCCGTTCCACTCACCTCAGGCATCCCATCAGGAGGACCGCATGTCCATGGCAGTCGAAACCGGCACCTGGCAGCTCGACCCCGCCCGTTCCACAGTCGGCGTCCGGCACAAGACGATGTGGGGCATGGTCACCGTGAAGGGCACCTTCACCGGTCTCACGGGTGGGGGTGAGGTCGGCCCCGACGGTTCCGCCAGCGGTTCGATCACCCTGGATGCCACCTCCCTGGACACCAAGAACGCCAAGCGCGACACGCACCTGCGGTCCGCCGACTTCTTCGACGCGGACCGGTACCCCGAGCTCACCTTCGCCGTGCGCAGCGCGGCTCCCGGGGACGACAAGACGGTCCAGGTCGCCGGTCAGCTGACCGCGCGGGGCATCAGCCGTCCACAGTCCTTCACCGCGCACCTCACCGAGGCGAGCGCCGACGCGGTCACACTCACGACGGAGTTCACCGTGGACCGGGAACAGTTCAGCATGGGCTGGAACCAGCTGGGCATGATCCGCGGCCTCACCACCGTCACCGCATCCCTCCGCTTCGTCCGCGCGACGTCCTGAGAGGGTCCCGCCTGGCCGAGGCACTGCTGTCGGCGTATCAAGTTGGCAGCCAGGTTGGCGTGCTGCATCGGCGTGTCATGTCGGCGGGCCGAGGATGCGCGAGGACGCGGCCGCCCGTCGGCCAGGGGCGTGATTCACCCGGTGACGGTGCCGTTCCCACTGGACCCCACGCCTGCGGAGCACCCCGGTGGTCGGGCGCCACCGGGACGCGGGCTGGGCAGCCGAAACCGTCCCGCCCGGGCAGGGGGACCGTCATGTCCGGGTCGGCGGGGAACCACCCTGCCGCGTTCTGGTCAGACCGTGCCGTCGGCACGAACCCGAGCGGACCCGCACACAGGTGCAGCTCGCCCTGACCGGCCCCCGCTCGAGGCACGTGGGGCTCCGAACTGGCCTCGGTCATGGAGGCTTTGGGCATCAGACTCCTCCGGAGCCTGATCCTCGCGCACCACCCCGGAGAGAGGGATCCGCTCGGCCTCGTCGAAGTAGGAGCCCTCCTTGGCGATGGGCTGGTCCAGGTATCGCTTGAGTAGGCCGATCGCGTCCATCACCGGCCGGTAGGCCGTGTTGCACTTCAGCTCCAACGCGTTCAGCAGCGGGCGGTGTTTCCGCCGTGTCCGATGTGCGCTACGTCTCATCCGCGGGCCGTTACACCGGATGGGCGGCTGGTGTCTCCATGCCGAGTCCACAACGCGAGGAGACATGATGAACGGGAACGTCGAGGTGGTCGTCGTCGGCGGCGGGTACGGGGGCGTGACGGCGGCCAACAGCCTGGCTCGGCGCGACGGCGTGTCGGTGACCCTGGTCAATCCGCGTCCCGACTTCGTCGAGCGGATCCGCCTGCACCAGCTCGTGACCGGCTCCGATGACGCGGTCGAGGGCTTCGGTGAGGTTCTGGGCGGGAACGTCCGGCTGGTGGTCGACACCGCGACCCTGATCGACGCTGCCGAGCGCCGGGTGTCGCTGGCGGGCGGTGGCACGGTCTCATACGACTACCTCGTCTACGCGGTGGGCAGCGGCGCCTCCGATCCCGGCGTACCCGGAGCGGCGGAGTTCGCTCATTCGGTGTCGGACCTCGAGGGGGCGGAACGACTGCGGTCGGCGCTGGCCGCGACGCCCGCGTCGGCTCCGGTGACCGTGGTCGGGGCCGGCCCGACCGGCCTGGAGACCGCCGCCGAGCTGGCGGAACTGGGCCGCAAAGTCACCCTGGTCTGCGGTGACGTGCTCGGCCCCTCGCTACATGCCCAGGGCCGCCGCCCGGTCGCCCGCCGACTCGCCAAGCTGGGTGTGACCGTCCTCGAAGGTCCCCGTGCACGGGTGACGGAAGTGACCCGCGACGGCGTACAGCTCGACGACGGCCGCGAGCTGCCCAGCGCTGTGACGATCTGGACCGCGGGATTCCGTGTCCCGGACCTGGCCGCCCGCAGCGGGCTGCGCACCGACGCCGAGGGCCGGCTGGTCACCGACGCGACGCTGACCAGCGTGGACGACGTGCGCATCGTCGCCGCTGGGGACGCGGCGGTGATGACGGACCGGCCGTTCCGGATGAGCTGCCAGGCCGCCGTGCAGCTGGGCCCGGGGGCCGCCGCCACGATCCTGCGCCGGATCGCGGGGAAAACACCCGCTCCCGTCCGGATGTTGTTCGCCGGGCAGTGCCTCAGCCTCGGCCGAAACGAGGGCGTCACCCAGTTCTCCTACCTGAACGACAGGGTGAACGCGCTCCACGTCAGCGGGCGGCTCGGTGCCGGCGTCAAGGAGATCGCCTGCCGGTTCACCCTCAATCAGTTGGTGTCCGGGGCACGCAAGGCCAGTTCCCGCGCATCCCACGGCGACAGCACCGACCGCCCGGAATCGCCTCAGTCGCAACACCGCACGACGCCGTCCAGCACCCGACGCGCGGCCTAGCCGCCAACCTCGGGCCGGACTGACCGGTCCGGCCCGAGGAGGACCGAGCCGGAGTGACAAGCACACAACGTCTCGTATGCCGTGGCCGGGCGCCGGGGCGCCATTCCCACCAGCCCGCCCCACGCGGCCTGATCAGTGGGGAGGCAGCTGCCGACAACCCCGTCATCAGACCGGGTACATGTTCCACGGTCTGCTTCCGGCCCATGGGGCCGACCACGAGAGAGCGAAGCGCACGACATGAACGACCACGTCACCGACCCCGCGACGGAGGCCTTCGTCGCCCACCGCGACCTGCTGTTCACCGTCGCCTACGAGATGCTCGGATCGGCGGCGGACGCCGAGGACGTGCTCCAGGAGGTCTGGCTGCGGTGGGTCAAGGTCGACCTGGCGCAGGTGCGGGACCAGCGCGCCTACCTGGTACGGATCACGACCCGGCAAGCACTCAACCGGCTGCGCACCCTCAAACGGCGCAAGGAGGCCTACGTCGGCCCCTGGCTGCCCGAGCCACTGCTCACCGCGCCTGACGTGGCCGAGGACGTCGAACTGTCCGAGAACCTGTCGCTGGCACTCATGTTCATCCTCGAAATCCTCTCACCGACCGAACGCGCCGTTTTCGTGCTGCGCGAGGTCTTCGACATCGGCTACGACGACATCGCGGCCGCGATCGACAAGAGCCCCGCCGCCACACGCCAGATCGCCTACCGCGCCCGCCGGCACGTCGACGCCCGCCGGCCGCGCACACCGGTTTCCCCGGAAGAAGCCCGGGCAGCGTTGAATTCGTTCCAGTCCGCGCTCGTGACCGGGGACCTGCAGGGGCTGCTCGACGTACTCGCCCCGGACGTTGTTTTCGTCAGCGACGGCGGCGGCCTCAGGCTGGCGGCCCTGCGGCCGGTCGTCGGCGCCGACAAGGTGCTCCGTTACATGGCCGGAAGTCTCGGCAAGGCCGGCGGCACCTTCACCAGTGAGCCCACGACGGTCAACGGCAACCCCGGGCTCATCCTGCGCCTGGACGGTGTGATCGACGGCGTGCTGGCCTTCGGCGTGGAGAACGCCCGCGTCACCGGCCTCTACTACGTCCGCAACCCCGAAAAGCTCACCCGCGTGGAGTCCGAAACCCCCCTCACCTCCCGCTGACCGTCTCCCCGCGGCACGGCCGACCGAGGTGCGCGGTAGCGCGGGCGACACGATGAATTGAGGCGTTGTCACTTGTTGGGTGCGCAGGTCCGTGACGGCGCGTTGGGTGTGGCGGAGGCTGGGCTTCGGGTCAGTGTTCAGGCCGTGGTGGAGCGGCCGGCGACGCCGGTGATCCGGTCCCGGATGGCGAAGCGGATGATCATCTCGGCTCGGTAGCCGGAGGCGCGCATCCCACGAGCCGCAGGGGCCCACCCGGCCCCGGAGCCGGACAGCCCTTTGCCGGTCGGTCTCAGCCGAGAGGGGCCGGGGGCTCGCCGTCCAGCAGGGCCCGGCCGAGTGGAGTGAGGCTGTGCAGGACCGCGATGCCGATCCGGGTCGTGCGCACCAGCCCCGCGTTGCGCAGCACGGTGGCGTGCTGGCTGGCCGCGGCCAGGGAGACGCCGACGCGTTCGGCGAGCGCGGTGGTCGTCGCCGGATCGCGCACACCGGCGAGGACCGCGGCGCGGGTCCGTCCGAGCAGCGGCCCGAGCACCTCGGGCGGGCCGGCCGGCGCGTCGGGGAGATGCATCGGGTAGGCGAGCACGGTCGACTCCTCGGGCCGGTACATGATCATGGGGCCCGTCGCGAACCAGGACGGCATGAGCAGCAGTCCCCGGCCGCACAGCGGGATGTCGTACGAGGAGCGCGACGGCAGGTGCAGGGTCGGCGGGTCCCAGAGCCAGGTAGGGCTGAGAGTGGTCAGCAGGGCGTCGACGCCCCCGCGCAGCAGCATCTCGGCCCGTAGGGCGCGATCGGCCGTGGCGTCGTTGCGGACCTGCGGCCACAGCGGAGCGATGGACGAGGTGTAGTACCGCCGCAGATCGTCCATCAGAGTGTGTCGGGCGGCGGCCGACCCGGCGGCGAGTTCCCGCGACCACCGGCTGGGCGCCACCGGGCCACCGTCGCGCCCGGGCGAGCCCGCGATCCGCAGATCCTTGACGAGCAGCTCGGACGGCGTCCGTCCGGCCAGGTCGACAGCGGTGGCGAAGTCCCCGGCGGACGGCTGCAGCAGGAAGTCCGGCAGGTAGCCGTCGCGTGGCACCAGGTCGAGGAGCACCCCGGCGCGTTCGGCCAGGCTGCCGTTCACCCGGCGTCGCCACTGGTCGACGGCGGGCCGCGCGCGGCCCTGGGCGGTCGTTCCGGTGCGCAGGCCGCGGACGCTGAGGGCCGCCTCGAACAGGGCGTTGGGTGCCGGGGCGAGGGTGACCCGGCGCAGGTCGGCGGCGTCGAGGTGTAAGCGAATCACGTCGACCGATTATCGTCTGGGCGAAGCCTTTCGCCCAGACGTGAAAGGCCATGCGACCGCGGGGCACCCTGGGCAGGCTCTCGAGCGTCCCCGTACGGCGGGGCCCGCCCATGTACCCGGAGGTCGCAACGATGCCTGGCACCAACCGTCTTCTGTGCCTCGGCGCCTCGGTCCTGCTGGCCGGCCTGGCAGCCCAGCCCGCCCCGGCCGTCGCGCACGATCTGCCGCGCACCTATGTAGTCTCACGGTCCCCGGGGGTCCTGCCCGAGGGGATCGCGATCGACCGCGACGGCACGATGTACGTGTCCTCCGACGGCACCGGCGCGCTGTACCGGGGGACCGTCCGCGACCCGCGCCTGCGTCCCTTCCGCGCGGACGGCGTCGAGGACCGTACGAGCACCCTGGGGGTGCACACCGACGCCCGGGGGCGGGTCTTCTCGGTGGGAGGCGCCGAGCTGACCGTCCACGACCGCCGCGGGCGCCTGCTGGCCACGCGTACCGCGCAGAGCGGACCGCTCGGCGCGTCCGACCTCAACGACCTTGTGATCACCGAGGACGCCGTCTACGTCACGGACTGGGCCAATCCCGTCGTGCACCGCGCCGAGATCCACGGCGGCGAACTCGGGCCCTTGGAGCCCTGGCTGGACGTCCGCTCCGCCTTCCCGCAGTTCCCGGCGCAGTTCTGGCTGCTCAACGGCATCGTGGCGGACCGGTCGGGGCGAACTCTGCTGGTGGCCTCCAACGGGACGGAGGCCGTGTGGCGGGTCGACGTCGCCACCCGGGAGGTCGGTCAACTGGATCTGGACGGGGCGTCCTTCGGTGCCGACGGCATGCTGCTGCGCGGGCGGACGTTGTACGCGGTGCTCAACTACGGCGCCCCGAGCGGGGTCTACGTCGCCACGCTCGACGAGGAGCTGCGCACCGGATCGGTGACCCACCGGATCACGGGCGAGCCGTTCGACCTGCCCACCACGCTGGCCCGCCATGGCTGCCGGCTCTACGTGGTGAACAGCCAGAACGACGACCCCCCGGGGGAGCCCCCGTACACCGTGAGCGCGATCGACGACCCGGCCTGCGACCGTCCCTAGCCTGTTCGTCAGCTCCCGGCCACCGGTCGAAGGCTGAGGAAGTGGACCTGGTCCGCACGTACTGTGTTCGGCTCATGCCTTCGACGAACTCGATGGGGGAGAGCCGGACCATGGCTGCCCCTTTCCGAGGCTGCCCAGCTGCTGAAGCGCAGGTGACAACTGGCCGGAAAACCCGGCGTAGGTGTCATCTAGTGCCGCCTCAGGCAACGTTTGCCCTGTCGACGACGGCTTGTAGGTGCTGGTCGTCGGCATGGCGGTTTCGCCAGATGATGTAGCGGCGGATCATGCTGCCCTGTTCCTTGTGGTCGGCGTGGTCCGTGCCGTCCAGAGTGAAGTAGCGCAGGGCCGTGAACTGGGCCTCGATGCGGTTGAGCCAGGAGGAGTTGGTCGGTGTGTAGGCGATCTCGACGTTGTTCGCGGCAGCCCAGGTGCCGACCCGCTGGCACCTTTTCGTGGTCAGGTGCGGGGAGAAGTTGTCGGCCACGATCGCGATCCGGACGGTGTCCGGGTAGAGGCTGCGCAGGTAGCGGCAGAACTCCAGGAACTGGGTGCGCTTCTTGACCGGTTTGATGTGGCCGTAGAGCTTGTCCTTGGCCAGGTCCAGGGCGGCGAACAGGTGTCGCACCCCGCCGTAGCGGTTGTAGGTCGCTCGTCGCCGTCGGCGCGGTTCACGGTCGGGGTCCTTGTGTGTGCCGCCGCGCTCGGCCCACTGCCGGCCCGGGTGGGGCATCAGGTTGAGCGGCCCGAACTCGTCCATGCAGAAGATGACTTCGGGTTCGCCGTCCTCGGGTATAACCTCGCCGTCGGCGATGGCGTACAGGTGCTCGACCCGCGCTTTCTTGGCCGCGTAGTCCGGATCGCGTGAGGTCTTCCAGGTCTTCAGGCGTTGAAACGAGACGCCTTCCTCGCGGAGCAGGATGCGCAGGCCCTCGTGGCTGATGTCGTCGACCACCCCCTCGGCGACCAGGAAGTCCGCCAGCTTGGTCAGGCTCCAGGTCGAGAACGGCAGGTCGTGCTCGGTCGGCTTCGACTTCGCGATCTTCTTGATCTCACGGCGCTCCGGCAGCGTGAACGTCTTCGGCCGGCCACCGGAGTACTTCGGATACAGAGAGTCGAAGCCGTCGGCGTTGAAGTTGTGGATCACGTCCCGGACCCGGTCGTCGCTGGTGAACGACACCTCGGCGATCTTCGCCACCGGCATGCCCTGCGCGGACAGCAGCACCATCTGGGCCCGCCGCCAGGTCACCACCGACCCGGCGCCTCTGCGGATAATCCGCAGCAGTCGCCGCCCCTCATCATCATCGATCTCTCGGACACGCACTCGTTCTGGCACCCGGACAGAATGATGCCCACGCGCCGTCCACTACAGCACCCGGACGGCGCGTCACATCACAACAGGGCAAACGTTGCCTGATCCGGCACTAGCTCGACTTTCCAGTGCCAAGTGGCGCGAAAACGCAGCCTTCCCGCCCCGGTCACACTGCGGGAAGGCCGTGTACGGGACGTAAGGCACGAGCCCCGGTCGGTGTCCGGGCAGGCGGTAGCCCCGGTCCCTCCACGTCGCGGACGTGATGCGGCCCCGCCCGCAGGGGATCGCCCGGGCGGGTCCGCTCTACTTGGCAGCAGAACCTGGGAACCGCCGTCGAGCGGAGTGTGAGCCGCCACAACAACTGCTTGAAGACAGCAGTCGTCGGGACTGACGGCCTGCCGAGCGATGCCGTCGCCGACCGCGTGGATACCAAGGGAGGATGTCTCCGATCGAGGCCCGAACCGCGAACATCACGCGACCGTCAGTGCTCTGCTGGCCCAGGCGCACGGCATCCGTGAAATCGCCCGGGAACTACATATGGGCGGCAACACGCCGCACCGCCCGCGCAGCGAGCCCCGCAGAACTCCTGAGCGGTCGGCACCAGCCCCGGTTCAGGCAGCTCGACCCTGTACCGCACCCTCGCCGCGTACGACGAAGCCGTCGCCACGACAGCCGACCGCTGATCCAATTCTTGTCCGGCGACCACTGACTTCATCGGCCGCACGGGGTGCCGTCGGGCCGCCGTAGCCCTATGGGCGGGGGTGTGTTTCCCCGGGCCGGTCGGCCGCGGGTGCGCTGGGTTCCCGCGGCGGAGAGTTGTCGGGGCCGGCCCAGGATGCGAGGAACCGGAGACTTTCTTGCGCGGCGGATCCCGGTACGGCTGTCATGACCATGAGCTGCTGGTCGGGATCGGTGGCGCAGCTGAGGATCTCCCAGTCGAGGGTCAGCTCTCCGGCGACGGGGTGGTTGAGTTTCTTGGTGCCGCATGTCTTGTGTGCGACGTCGTGGGCGGCCCACCACTGCCGGAAATCGGGGTCACGTACGGAGAGCTCGCCGACCAGTATCGCCAGCCGGGGATCATCCGGGTATTGAATGGCGTCCATTCTGAGGTAGGCCACGCAAGTGCGGGCTGTTGTTTCCCAGTCCGCGAAGAGTCCACGCACGTGCGGGTCGACGAAAGCCAGTCTGAGATAATTTCGCTCCACTGGTGGCAAGGCCGAAAAATCGGTGATGAGAGAAGCCGCGAGTGAATTCCAAGCCAGGATGTCCATGTGCCGCCCCAGGACCAGGGCGGGCGAGTCCGTGAGCTGGTCCAGCAGCCGCTGCAGCTGCGGACGGACTCGCTGGGCGGGTCGTCGCTGCGAGCGTCCTCGGCGCTTGGCTCCGTGTAGGCCCCTCATGTAGGCGGTCTGATCCTCGTCGAGGTGCAGAGCGTGTGCCAAGGAGGTCAGGACCTGTTCGGATGCTTGGAGCCGACCCTGTTCGACGCGGGTGTAGTAGTCGGTGCTGATGGCAGCCAGGTGTGCCACTTCCTCGCGGCGCAGGCCGGGGACCCGGCGGGCGGTTCCGGACTGGGGAAGACCTGCTTGGGCGGGGGTCAGTTCGGCCCGCCGCGCCTTGAGGAATTCCCCGAGCTCGTTGCGCTGTGCGTCTGCGGTAGCCATGTCTTCAGTGTGGCAGGCGGTACGCCTCCTGTGAGGGGGAGGAATCTTTCCCAGGAACGCCCTTTCCCAGGAAATAGCTCTCTCTTGTTGCCCTCTATGCGGCGTGTGATCGTGGTGGAAACGCCTCCCCGAGAGGCCTCGCAGACACAAACCATCACGGAAATTTGCCGATATCAAGAAGGGCATGAAAATGAAGCCGATCAGTGTGGAATTCCAGAGCAACGGCATCACGCTTGCCGGAAATCTGTTCTTCCCCGAGGACCATGCGGAAGGTGACCGGCGGCCGGCGGTGCTCATCGCGCACCCCTTCGGCGGTGTCAAGGAGCAGACGGCCGGACTGTACGCGCAGAAGCTCGCCGCACAGGGCTTCGTCACGCTCGCCTTCGACGCCGCCTACCAGGGCGAGAGCGCGGGAGAGCCGCGGTTCCTGGAGAACCCGTTCGCCCGTGCGGAAGACATCAAGAGCGCGGCAACCTTCCTGACCACCCGCGATGCGGTCGACCCGGAGCGCATCGGCGCACTCGGCATCTGCGCCGCAGGCGGCTACGTCCCCTTCGCGGCGACGACCGACCACCGCATCAAGGCAGTGGCGACCGTCAGCGCGGCGGACATCGGCGCCCTGTTCCGCGAGGGGCTGGGCGGCGGCCAGGACGAGCAGGTCCTGCGGGGCATGCTCGACGCCGCGGCCCAGGCCCGTACCGCGGAAGCCGTGGACGGCATCTTCCAGCTGGGCCCGGTCGTCCCGGAGACCCAGGAAGAGGCCCGCGGCTGGCCGACCCTCTACCAGGAGGGCCACGACTACTACCGCACCCCGCGCGCGCAGCACCCGAACTCTCCCAACCGGTACCTGCTCCGCAGCGTTGACCAGATCGCCCAGTACTCGTCGTACGACCTGGTCGACCTGATCTCCCCGCGCCCCCTGCTGATGATCGCCGGCACCGAGGCGGACACGGCGTACTTCAGCCGTGAGGCGATCGGAAGGGCCCGTGAGCCCAAGGAGCTGTTCTGGATCGACGGTGCCACGCACATCGACCTCTACGACAAGGACGAGTACGTGCCGACCGCGGTCGCGAAGCTGACCGGCTTCTTCAAGGAGAGCCTGGCCACTGCCTGACCTGGGGCCCGGGCTGGCAGGCCGCAGGTGATTCCGGCCCGGCCTCGGAGGCCGGGCCGGTGTCAGCCGGTTACGGGGTCGGAAGTGAGAGCGGCGGACTGCTGGGACCAGTCGGTGTGCGCCGGGAGCCTGGGGTTGGCTGCGTAGGCCGCATCCGAGAGCGCTTGTCGCTGGTTCTTGAGAATTACGGCCCGCCAGGAGGCCGTCAGGGCACCGCGGCAGCTCGCCCAGCCCCACTGGGCGGTAACCGGGGCGCGGTGTGGCGGGGAGGGTGCGGCGCTGCGGGGCGCAGCGTTCGTGCTTTTGCTTCGGGGCGGGGCGGGGCGGGGCGCTGCGCCGTCCGTGCCGCGCGGCGGTGCGGGTCCGCTGCGCTTCCCCGTACCGTCTCACCGTGTGCCGGGCATCCCGCGCTCTCACGAGCTGCGGGTTGGGGCAGCCGGTCATCGGCCGCTCCGCGCCCGGCTTCCTCGCTTCGCGCTGCTTCAAGGAGAGCCCGCCGTGGCAGAGACGGCCGAGACGGCAGAGACGGCCGAGACGGCCGAGTCCGCGGGGCGCTATGCGCAGAGAGTCCACGTGGAAGTCGGGAACACCTCAACGTCTTGTCGTCTCGCCGTGTCGGGCGGGTGGACGAGTGTGGCTGTCTCTCCCGGCCCGAGGGGCGAACGTCACGTGGGGTCGGGTTGTTCAGGGAATGTGGCCGCTGAAGGCAATGTGGAGGATGAGCAGTAGCACTGCCATTAGCACGATGCCCCACGCCCTCAGGTACTCCCGCCAGAATGGCGGCGCGGGGTGGGCTGTTTCGTCGCCTGCCGCGGCTCGGCAACGATCGGAGCGGGCTACGTGCCAGGCAAGCAGTAATCCGAAGGCGGGCAGCAACCCGTAGAGAAGCAGAGCCCTGAGGTTCACTACGCCTCCCTTGAGCAGCCATAGCCCCGGTCAGAGGAGCCGAAAGCCACGGCCCTCACGTTCTTCCCCGCTTCTCGCCAGGCCAGACACCCGGCCGTTCAGCCAGCGTTCGCCGCAGTCCAGTCGGCGGCGATTGATCGGGCGCAGCAGCCGGGCCGCGTCCAGGACGTCCGCGATCCGGTGCTGAGCGGGGTCGGCGTAGCGCACCGCGTTCGTCAGCACCGTGGGGATGGAGAGTCGGTCGGCCAGGCCGAGGGTGTGGGCGGCGAGTCGCAACGAGCCTGCTCCGAGGTCTTGCAGCCCCCAGTGGAGGACCTCCAGGCGCAGGTGCGGCCCGGCGAGCTCCCGCCACGGCACCAGGAGCTCACCCGCCTGAACGGCCCCCGCCAGCCAGGCTGGAAAACCGGACAAGATCTCGGCATCACCAAACCCCTACGCATCGGCCACCGAGACCTCTCACTCCGACTCCTCTCCTACGCCACGCTGCGCACCGTGACCCGCTTCTGCCACTCCTCCGACCCAGCCCTCACCCACCACTACGTCCCACCACTGCGCAGCCTCGAAGCACCCGCACCTCACGCCCAACTCACAGCAGCAGGCATGCCTTTCGCACGCAAAGCATGGGCCGACCGACCTGCAGAATCCCGATGCCGGCGCTGTCCGCTTCGACCACGACCACTACCTCAAAATGTGGTCACTGACCGAACCGAAGATCAACACCGACTTCCTGCTCCTCGATGAGGCCCAGGACACCAACCCCGTAGTCGAGCAGACCTTCAACACCCAACGCGACCACGCCCAGCTCGTCATGGTCGGCGACTCCGCCCAGGCCATCTACCAATGGCGCGGAGCCCGCGACGTCATGACCACGTTCCCCGGCATACTCCTCGCCCTGTCAAAATCCTTCCGCTTCGGCCCCATCTCGCAGCAGAAGCCAACCGCTGGCTCACCATGGCCAATGCCCCCCTGCGCCTCAAAGGTAACGAGACGATTGCCACCGAGCTCGGCCCGGTCGAGATCCCCGACGCCGTCCTGTGCGGCACCAACGTCGGCGCCATGCGCGAAGTCATGCAGCTACTGGAAACAGACCACCGCGTCGCGATGGTCGGGGGAGGAGAGACGCTGCGAGCATTGGCCCGAGCAGCCAACGATCTCAAAGAAGTCCGCCGCACCTTTCACCCCGAACTCATTCTCTTCCCGACCTGGGGCGAGCTGCCGGACTACGCCGATCACGATCCCGCCGGTGGCGACCTGCAGCCACTCGTCGACCTCGTCGAAACCCACGGCACCGACGCCATCCTCAGCGCCGTCGACCAACTCGACGACGAATAAACGGCTGACCTCACCGATGGCTCCGCGTGCGAATCGCCGACGACTTCACCCCACCACCGGACGCCGACGAGCCCGATGACATGGGCCGGACTGGGTGTCTCCTTTGAGTAGCCGATAGCCGGCGGGCGTGCCTCCGGGGAACGCGGTGCCCGGGCCCGGACCTCGCTGTCTGCCCGGGACTCGTTGGCGGAGGCCGGTGCTGAGCACCGCAGCAGTGGGCGGCAGTGCGCCGACGGTGGTCGCGGGCGGTGTGAAGCGGACAGGCCCCGGCGGCTAGGCCGGCATGGTGAGCCCGGGGACCGGCACGAGACGGTAGTTGTTTTCGTCGGAGACGACTGTCCCGGCGGTGGGTGGCGGGAAGTGACTGCCCAGGAGCAGGGTGTCGGTGTCGGCGAGCGCGGCCAGCAGGTCGCGGCGGGTCTGTGTGGCCTGGTCGGCGTCGATGTCCACGCAGCTGGTGATGTGGGGATGCGGCAGCTGCACGGGGTGGTGGATGCAGTCGCCGGTGATGACGGCCGATCGGCTGCCGCTGCGGAGTTCGACGGCGACCTGCCCCGGAGTGTGACCAGGTGTGGCGAACAGCCGGATGCCGGGAGCCACTTCGACGCCCGTGCCGCCCAGGTCGGTGGTCGCGGGTACGTCGATGAGATCGAGTTGGCCGGACTCGCGGATCGGGTAGATCGAGTCGCGGAACATCTGCTGGCGGGGTGCTTCCAACTCGACGCCTGCCCAGTAGTCCCACTTGGTGGTGGATGCCACGTACCGGGCGTTGGGGAAGGTGGGGACCCACGTGCCGTTGTCGTCGCGGGTGTTCCAGCCGACGTGGTCGGCGTGCAGGTGGGTCAGGACGACCAGGTCGATGGTCTCGGGTGCGAAACCGGCCTCGGTGAGCCGCTGCAGGTAGTCGGTGTTCAGGTTGTGCCAGGCCGGGTTGGCACGGGTTTTGCCGTTGCCGATTCCGGTGTCGACGAGTACGCGCAGGCCGTTCGCTTCCAGGGCGAAACTGTGGCTGGCCAGATGCAGGATGCCGTCGTGGCCTGCGAAGGATGGCTGGAGCCACGGCACTTCGTTCACGACGTCGGGTGTCGCGTCGGGCAGTAGCCAGGGGCCGGTCTGCGGGGGAGTTCGGTTTCGTCGATGCGGTGTACGACAAGGTCGCCCACGGTCCAGGCCGGGGCCATGCTGCGGGGGGTGTGCGAGGGGGCGGACGGGTTCATGCGAGGTCTCCTTCGGAGGATGTGAGGCATGCGGGCGGAGGCGGTAGCGGATGCGCTACGGGAGGCCACGACGGCCGACGAGCGGTATCCGGAGGGCGCCGAACTCCTTGATTGACGAGATCGTCCTTGAAGGGGAACGGTGCATGCTCGCCGCCGCACTGGAGTGGTTCTCCCGCCGGCACAGCAGCCGCTTCCGCATGGGCGACAGGGGCGCACCAGTACGTCGTTCGGTCGTGCTGCCGACCACCACGGGGGCTGAACCGCCAGGTCTTCGCGTCGACGGTGGCGATTCACAGCCTCAGGCAGAGGCTTGTCACCGCAGGTGCTCCAGATCTGGCCCGGCGACTTGTACGTGCGCCCGGCAATCGTCCCAATGCGCCCGGACTGGTTCGCCGCGTTACTCCGCAGTCCGCCACCTATGAGATTTCGAAGCTCGAAATGTAATAATTCATGCCAATCGATACAAAGAACCCCCTTCGGGGATGTCGGCCTTCATGAGCGGGATGGATGGCGCGCCGTGAGTATTCCGCAGGACTCGTCGAGTCAGCCTGACCGCGAGCTGGACGACGCAGTCCTCACCACCCTGTTCTCCGAAACCCGGGTCGGTCTGCATGTTCTGGATACGGAGCTGCGGTTGGTCCGGTACAACTCCGCAGCACGGAACATTCGTGCGTTTCCTCTTGAGGAGTTCCTGGGGCGCAGGTTCACCGATGTGTTGCGCACTTATGACGTCGCGCAGGCGGACGCCATCGAGGCCATGGTGACTGAGGTCCTGGAGACCGGCAGGCCCAGACGGGATGTGCTGGTGACGGTGCGTTCGCGGCGTGATCCGTTTGCCCAGGTCGTGGCATCGGTGTCGTGGTTCCGGCTGACGGGTGAGGGCAGGCGCCCCCTGGGCGTGGCGGGCACCATCATGGATGTCACCGACAGATACCGCGCTCACGCGCGACTCGCCTTGTTGGACCGGGCCGCGGCCCGCATCGGCAGCACCCTGGACCTGTTCCGAACCGCGCAGGAACTGGCCGATGTCACGGTCCCGGAGCTGGCCGACACGGTGACGGTGGACCTGCTCGACCTGGTACTGCGCGGTGAGGCACCGGAACCCGGGCCGCTCATCGAGAACCTCCCTATGCGACGGGCCGGCCGGCGCGTGCATGAGAGTGCCGAGAGCTCGGAGGTGTACCCGGTGGGGGACGCGAACGCGGTCTCCGCCGGAACGCCGTACCGATGGAGCATGGCCGACCTGCGGCCCCGGCTGATCGGGCGGCTGGATGCGGATGCCGAATGGCTCTCCCAAGACCCGGTCCGGGCCCGGGTACTGCTCGGGGCCGGGGTCCACTCGATGATGGTGGTCCCCTTGCTCGCCCGGGGCGTGGTATTGGGCCTGGTCTGCTTCTACCGAGGACAGTGCCCGGATGCGTACGAGGACGACGATCTGGCACTCGCCGTGCAACTGGCCGCACGTACCGCAGTGTGCCTGGACAACGCCCGGCTCTACGGCCGCGAACGCTCTGCCGGCCAACTCCTCCAGCTCAGTCTGCGCCCGCGCGAGGTTCCCGTGCACACCGCGGTGGAGACCGCTCACAGCTACGTGCCCTCGGGTGCCGGCGGCGACTGGTTCGACGTCATCCCGCTGTCCGGCGCACGCGTCGCCCTGGTCGCCGGCGACACGCCCGGCCGGGGAATCCGCGCTGCGGCAGCCATGGGCGAACTGCGTGCCGCCATCGGCGCCCTGGCCTCTTTGGACCTGCCGCCCGACGAGCTGCTCGATCGCCTGCACGAACTCGTCACCCGGCTCGGCAGCCGGGAACCCCGGCATGACGGCCCCGACAGCCGAACCGTGGGCACTACCTGCCTGTACCTGGTTTACGACCCGACGACCCGGCAGTGCAGCATGGTCCGGGCGGGCCACCCGCCACCGGTCATCGCCCTCCCCGACGGCACCGTGCAGCTCGCCGACATCCCTCAGGGGCCGCCACTCGGACACGGCCTCCCCGCCTACCAGAGCGTCGAGAGGGAGCTGCCCGAGGGCAGCACCCTCGTGCTTTACAACACCGCCCTGTATCTCCACAGCTCCGCACAGCACGACGGACAACGCCTGGACGGCATCCGCACCGCTCTCGCATCCGACAACCGCTCCCTGCAGGAAGCCTGCGACGCCGTCCTGGACGGCCTGGCCCCGGAAGGGCCCGAGGACGACGTGGTCCTCCTGTTCGCCAGAACCCGCGTCCTCGACACCGACCACCTGGTCTCCTGGATACTGCGCCCGGCGCCGGAGGTCGTCGCCGAGGCCCGCAAGCTCGCAGCCGGCCAACTCGCCGCCTGGGGCCTGGACGACCTCGAGTACACCACCTCGCTGGTGGTCAGCGAACTGGTCACCAACGCCCTCCGCTACTCCGACGGCCCGATCGGGCTGCGCCTGATCCGCGACCGGGCCCTCATCTGCGAAGTGTCCGACACCAGCAGCACGTCCCCGCAACTGCGGCACGCCGCGGACACCGACGAAGGCGGCCGCGGCCTCTACCTCACCGCACAGATGACCCAGCGCTGGGGCACACGCCCCGACCGACGCGGCAAGACCATCTGGGCCGAGCAAGAGCTGCCGTGACCGGTGCGCCCGCACCTCCGGCAAGTGACTTCGCCGTACTCGAGCCACTCCTGCCGGAAGGCGCGATGGTTCGGGGCTGGGCGGATGAGCGGTGGACGGGAGTTGCTTCGGCGGCACGGCCAGCAGTCTGCGCGGCGGGCCATCGAGCGGAACGAGGCGGCGGTGGCCCGCACGCACCTTTCACCCAAACGCCGTTGCTCGCAGTGCGGTGTGCGGCGGCGCGCTGGTTCTTCAGCCAGACGGCGAGGTTCGCGGCGTGCCTGTGGGCTACGGCGAAGGCGTCGGCGAGGTGCACGAGCGCGCTGGTAGCGCGCGGCGCGCGCAAGGTCTCCCGGAAGAAACCCGCAACGACAGACATAGATTGCCTGCGGTCCACACGTCCTTGTGGGCGTTAGAGAACGGGAGGGGTCATGGACCCGCAGGACCACGAGAGATTCCGGGACTTCGTCGATGCCCGGTGGAGCGCCTTGCTGCGCCTGGCGAACCTGCTCACCGGCGGTGACCGCCACGAGGCCGAAGACCTTGTGCAAACCGCTTTGATGAAGGCGCTGGGCCGCTGGCGGCATATCGAGGACCCGGAAGGCTACGTGCGCAAGGTGATGTACCGCCACCAGATCAGCCGCTGGCGGCTGCGCCGGCCGCACAGAGAGGCGACGTTCGCCGCGCCGCCCGAGAGTTTCGGTGTCACCGACGGCACATCCGCCGCCGACCTGCGGATCACCGTGAGCCAGGCACTGGCCCGGCTGACGCCGCGACAACGCACCGTACTGGTGCTGCGCTACTTCGAGGACCTGTCCGAGACCGAGGTCGCCGGCGCGCTGGGCTGCTCGGTGGGCACCGTACGCAGCACCACCCACCGGTCGCTGGCCCGGTTGCGCAGACTTGCACCGGAGCTGGGTTCCCCCGCGCCCACCGCAACAACCACCCCGAGCAACATGTCCCTGAAGGGAGCCCGCACATGAACGCCGACCAGAACGCCGACCAGTTGGACCGCGCGATCCGGGACGTCCTGCACGCCTGGACCCCCAACGACCCCGGCGCTCCTGCGGACATCGCCGATCGCATCGTGCGACGCCGCCGACGACGCAACCTCGTTCGTGTGACCGGAGCCGCCCTCGGCCTGGCCGGCATCACCCTGGGCTCCGCCCTCGCCACCGGTGCGGGCGGCGACAACGAGGCGCAGCCACCGGCCGGGCGGGTGAGTAAGCAGAGCAAGCCCTGGCAGACCACATTGCCCGGCAAGTCCTGGGACGCCTGCACCATCGGTGCCGATACCGGTGACGTGTACTGCCGGGGGATGGAGTACGACAGCATCGGCGTGGATGCCCGTACCGGAAAGGTCGAATGGCAACGGAAGGCCAAGGACGCCAACGGCAGCAGCACCCCATCAGGATCGATGCCCGGCGTCCGTGACGGGGTGTTGTACACCTACGCCGATCACGCCCCGGGGGCGCCCCGGGCCGGCACCGACCTCGTCGCCCTCGACATCGACAGTCGGCGGGTGCTGTGGAAGCTCGAGCTGGCCGACGACAGCCGAGGCCGGACCTCCGCCGTGCTGTTCGACGGCGGGATCCTCGCCAACACTCCGTCGTTCAAGAGCGTGTTCGCGCTGGACGGAGCGACGGGCCAGGCGCTGTGGACGTACAGATGGAAGAAGGCCGATTGCGACCGGGCCGTGATCGGCGGTGTTCCGTACCTGACATGCTCGCCGGACAGCGAGAAGGCGCCGCAGCAGAGCACCGTAGTCCGCCTTGACCCGGCGACGGGCACGCCGCGGACGGTCGCGACCGTCAAGGGCCCGACCACGTACATCGGTACGGACGGGGACGCCGTGCTGCTGGGCGGTATGGCCGGCGGACAGAAGTTCTTCGGCGACCCCGGTCCCGCCACCCTGACCCGCGTCGACACCCGCTCCGGCTCGGTGACGCAGCACCGTGTCGACGGCCTGCCGACGGGTGTGGTCGCGGACGGCCTCATCCTGGCCGCCGGCAGCAACGGCAGCGCCGTCGCGTACTCCGCCGACAACGGCAAGCGGCTGTGGTCGCGCGACCTCGGGCTGACGTTGCGCAAGGATCCGCGCGACCGCGGGATGCGGGAGTTGCCCTCCGCCGCCGCGGTGGACCTCACCAGCCGGGTGGCGTACTACCTCGACCCGTCCGGGCACCTGGTGGGCCTCGATCTGGACAGTGGTGCGGTGCGCTGGCGCGGCCGGGTGCCGCTGCCGAAGAGCCCGGTGCAGGGCGGGATCGCTCCCGAGCTCATGAGTTACGGCCACGACCTCATCGGCCAGGTCGGCGGCGAGCTCTTCAGGATCAAGCCCCAGCTGCCTCAAGGAGGTTGACGGTCGGGATGCAGCGAGGCCGCGCAGGCTCCGGCCCGGGGAACCCGGTTCCGCGCTCTGCAACGAGCTGGTCATGGCTGAGGTCTGCGAGGCCCCGGGGTCGGCCTCTGAGCCGCGCACGGTCACGCCGGGACGCCGACCGGTCATGGAGATCGCCGGGGTTCACAACTGCTGGGCACACAAGCTGCTTTGGCGAGCATGGGCACGATTGAGTGAACGGTGTGACGATCGGTGGGTGTGTCTGGCGGGGTGTGCGTAATGTTCTCGGTGCGATCTGGGACGCCGGGTGTGGCGTCAGCAGTCGGGGCCCCCGTGTCACCAGCGAGATGGTTCGGGGCCTCCCCGTCGCCTCTGGCCACACCCATATGGCCAGGTCGTAGGGATCCCGCCCGCCCGGGACGGACCGCATACGGGATATGCGTCGCCGGCCGGGATGCGAAAGCGGAGGACCAGTGCGCCCAAGACCGTTCGGGGCGTGCCGGTGAGTCAGGACTCACTCCTGCTCACTGCCCAGGAACGGTACCGCACGAGCTGATCGGCTGGACGCCCGGCGCGGCGAGCGGATCGCCGCCTGTCTGACGGAGCTGGAGAACGAGTACGTCACGGTCATGGGTGATTGAAGCGCGGCCGAAGGTCCTGAGTGGCTTCGGACCGTGGTGGCGAAGAAGGCGGATTCAGCGGTGTTGTCCTAGTCGTGATCGGTGGTGAGGGCGACGTGCCGCCAGGCGTCCATCTCTTTGCGGAAGGTGTCCAGTTTGGCGTCGAAGGCTTGCAGGGTGTCGGCTCCGAGCGGGAGGCGCAGGGGCGGCTCGGGGGCGGCGGCCATCTCGACTATGGCGCGCGCGGCCTTGACCGGGTCGCCGGGCTGGGCGTGGTTCAGGCTCGCGGCGGCTGCACGCATCGCGCCGACGGTGGGCGCGTAGTCGCCGATGGTGTCGGGGCCGGTGTGCAGGCTGGCGGGGTCGAGGAAGTCGGTGCGGAAGAAGCCCGGTTCCACGAGCGTCACGTGGATGCCGAGGGGGGACAGTTCGGTGTGGAGGGTCTCGGTGAAGCCTTCGACGGCGAACTTTGTGGAGGCGTAGATGCCCCAGCCCGGCGCGGTGGCGAAGCCCACGATGGAGCTGATGTTGATCACGTGGCCGGAGCGCTGGCGGCGCAGTACCGGCAGCACGGCGCGCTGGACGGCGAGCGGGCCGAACACATTGGTCTCGTACACCGCGCGGACCGCGTCGTCGTCGGACTCTTCGACGGCGGCGAGCAGTCCGGTGCCGGCGTTGTTGACCAGGACGTCGATCCGGCCGAGCCGCTCGACCGCCGCGTCGACGGCCACTTGGATGCTCCGGTGGTCGGTCACGTCCAGCGGCACGGGGAGCAGCGCGTCGCCGGCGTCGGGAAACTGCTCGCGGACGGTTTCGGCCTTCCGCGCGGTCGCGACCACCTGATGCCCGGCGGCGAGGGCGGCACGGGTGATTTCCAGGCCGAAGCCCCGGGATGATCCAGTGATGAACCAAACGCTCATTGTCTTCTCCAGTGTTCAGGCAGTGGGCAGGTCGAAGGCCGCGCGGTTTTGGGCGATGAAGCCCTCGACGTCGAGGGGGTCGCTGCCGCCGATCGTCTTCACGAGGTCGTTGGTGCCGGCGAAGACGCCGTTGCGGTAGTCGACGGCCACGGCGAGCAGGTGCTGGATCAGGTGATCCGGCGCGCCGCGTCCGTGCAGGATGGCGGCGAATTCGTCGAGTTCGATGGGAACGTAGGTGACTTCACGGTCCAGCGCCCGCGACATCTTCTCGGCGATCTCGTAGTGGTTGAGTTCCTCGGCCCCGTACAGCGGGTAGATCTGGCCGGCGTGCGGGGCGGGGTCCTCCAGGATGGCCGCGATCACCTTCGCCTGGTCGCTTTCCGCGATGGGGGCGTGGCGTCCGTCGGCGAACGGCAGGCGCAGTTCGCCGGTTCCGTCGGCCCAGGTGTCGATCAGCCACTGGGCGAAGAAGGTTGGGCGGATGTGGGTGACGGGGACCGGGGCGTGGTCCAGGACGCGTTCGGCGACCCAGTGCTGACGTGCCGCGTTGCTGGCGGTTTTGCGGCGGGCGGAGACCTGCGACATGTTCACGATCGCCTGGACCCCGTTCTCCGCCGCCGCCTGGGCCACGTTCGCAGTGGCGTCCATCAGTCCGGGGCGGATCGGATAGGTGAAGTACAGGGCGTCGATCCCCTTGGCCGCCTGGGCCAGGGAGTCCAGGTCGAGGACGTCGCCTTCCACGACGTCCGCTCCGAGGGCGGCGAGCCGCTCGGCGCGCCCGTCGAGGCCGCGGACGAGTGCGCGGACGCGGTGTCCGCCCTGGAGCAGGAGTTCGGTGGTGTGGCCGCCGGTTTTGCCGGTGGCCCCGATCACGAGGAGGTTGCGTTCCATGATGGTGATCTCCGTTGTTCGAGAGGGAGCTGGTGGGAACTTCAGCGTCAGTCCTTCGAGCGGGTGTCGCACGAGATGGGTGAGAGGCGGTGCGATGCCCGTCCAGCAGGAGGCTGTGGTTGCGGGCCCGGCCCGAGTGGCCGCGGCCGTGTGGTCAGGGTGTGTGGCGGGGCCGGAGGGCGAGCAGCGCGGTGGCCGCGGCGATTCCGGCGCCGCCCTGGACGGACCAGGCGCGGTCGAACCCGGTGGTCGTGGCCTGGGGGGTGAGGGCGACGAGCAGGGCCACGCCCACGGCGCTGCCGATCTGGCGGCTCATGTTGAGTACGGCGCTGGCGGTGGTGGCTCGTTCGGGTGCGAGGGTGCCGGCGGCGGCGAACAGCGGCGCCTGGGCCAGACCGCCGGCCAGGCCGACCAGGATCAGGCCTGGGAACATGCCGCCCCAGTAGTCGGGGGTGGTGTGCACGGTCGCGATCCAGTAGGCGGCGGCGAGTGCCATGGCCAGCGTGCCGGTCACGACGGGGGCGGTGCGTCCGAAGCGGCTCTGGATGGGGCCGGCGTTCATGGCGAAGGCGATCGAGGCCAGGGGAGCCGGGGCGATGGAGACGCCTGCGCGCAGCGGGCTGAAGTGCCAGACCTCCTGCATGAACAGGGCGGTGCTGAGCAGGACGATGGCGAAGCCGACGGAGAACAGGAACAGGGCCACAGTGGCGGCGGTGAACGGCCTGCCGGCGAACAGCTGCTTCTCGATCACCGGCGCCTTGGCGCGCAGGGTGCGCTCGATGGTCGCGGCAGCGGCCAGGGCGGCTGCGGTGAACAGGGCCACGGTGCGGATGTCCGTCCAGCCCCACCCTGATCCCTGGACGGTGGCGAGCACCAGCAGGCTCACGGCCAGCAGCAGTGCGAGGGCGGAAGCCGCGTCCGGCACAGCGGCCCCCTTGGGCTGGCGCACCTCGGGCAGCAGCAGCGCGCCGGCGACGAGGGTGGCGATGCCGACGGGAACGTTGATCAGGAAGATCCACCGCCAGTCGAGGGTGACGAGCAGTCCGCCGACGGGCGGGCCCGCCGAGGCCGCGATCGCGCCCATGCCCGCCCACAGGCCGACCACCAGGGTGTGCCGGCGCTTGGGGAAGCTCGGGTAGAGCAGGCCGAGCGAGGTCGGCACGATCATCGCCGCGCCGACGGCCTGGAGAGCCCGGGCACCGACCAGCACGCCGAGACTGGGTGCGGCGGCCGCGACGGCGGAGGTGAGGGTGAAGAGTGCCACTCCGGACAGCAGCATCTTCTTGCGCCCCCAGTGGTCCGCGATCCGGCCCGCGGGCACGAGCACGGAGGCGAAGACGATCGCGTAGGCCGACAGAACCCACGACACGCTCGCGACTCCCGTGCCCGGGAACGACCGGCCGATCCCATCGAGGGCGACGTTGACGACGAAGAAGTCGAGCTGCGCCATGAAGGCGACGGCACCCAGCACCGCCATGATGCTCCAGCGGCGCGGGTGACCCGCCTCGGTGACGGCCGGGGCCGGGCCGGTGCGCGGTGTCGTCGCGACCGCCTGCGGTGCAGCCTGTGTGGACATCCTGTCAGCCTCTCCAAAGGAATGGGCTTGGTAGCCCTTTTTCCGCCTGCCCCCAGGAGACACCTCACAGAATGGGTTGTCAAGCCCCTTTTTTGCGGTAGGGTGGACACCATGACCGCCACCAGCGAAGCGCCGGATCGGAAGCTGACCGCCAAGGGCCTGGCCACACGCGAACGCATCGTCAGGGCGGCAGCTGAGCTGATCTACGAGCACGGGGCGCAGAACACCAACAACGAGCAGATCCGTGCGGCCGCCGGAGTCAGCGGCTCACAGCTGACGCGCCACTTCCCCACCAAGGAGTCCCTGGTGCACGCGGTGCTCGCCTGGCAGGCCGACAGCATCGTCGCCCGCCACCAGGCGCCGGAGCTGGGAGAGTTGGACAGCTTCGCCGCCCTGCGCCGGTGGGCCGACTCCTACATCGCCTCGCAGGACATGATGCGCGGCGGCTGCACGTTCGGCTCCCTGGCCGCCGAGGTTGTCAAGATCGAGCCCTCCCACCGGGACGTGGTGGCCGACGGCTTCGAGCGGTGGCAGGAGCTGTTCAAGCGCGGCCTGAGCAAGATGCGCGAGCGCGGCGAACTGCGGCCGGAGGCCCACCCGGCCGCGCTGGCCCACCTGCTCGCCGCCGCGTTCCAGGGCGGAGCGCTGCTGGACCAGGCGGCCGGCGAGTCCACACCCCTGCGTGACGCGCTGTACGGGGCCCTGGCCTACGTCGAGTCATTCGCCGCAGAACGCTGACCGCACTGCGGAGTACGGACCGTTCCTGGGCGGTGAGCAGGAGTGAGTCCTGGCTCACCGGCGCGCTCCGAACGGTGTTGGGCGCGCTGGTCCTCCGCTTTCGCGTCCCGGTCGGCGACGCATATCCCGTATGCGGTCCGTCCCGGGTGGGCGGGATCCCTACGATCTGGCCATATGGGTGTGGCCAGAGGCGACGGGGAGGCCCCGAACCATCTCGCTGGTGACACGGGGGCCCCGACTGCTGACGCCACACCCGGCGTCCCAGATCGCAGCGCGAACATTACGCACACCCCGCCAGCCATGCCCACAGACCGTCGCACCGTTCGCTCATTCGTGCCCATGTTCGCCAAAGCGGCTTGTGTGCCCAGCAGTTGTGACCCTCAAGCAAGCAGCGTTCAGGAGGCGTCCGAGGCGAGCGGGCGGGGCGCCTGCTGGGACCGGGCCCGTGCCGTGAGCGGGAGTCCTGCGAATGCTTGATCGGCGACGCGCTCCAGTGCGACCGCGTCGAACCCGGCCCTGGCCAGTACTTCCATGCCCCGGTTGGTTGCCATGAGCAGTTGGCTGATTTCGGGGGCGTCCGCCTCGGGGTCGAGGTCGCCATGTCGCTGCGCAGCCTGAACGCACTCGGTCAGTGAACCTTCAATTCTCGTGAAGGCCTGCCGGACGCGTGCAGTGGCCTGCGGATCGTGGTCGGCTCCCTCGACGACGAAGCCGGTCACCATGCAGCCGAGCCCGTCGGAGTCATCGTGCACAAACCGCGCTGACTTCACGAGATACGCGTGCAGCCGTTCCAGCGCGGTGTCATCGGGGCCTTCGAGTACGGCCACCCAGGCGGTCTCGTTGCGGTCGCAGTACGCCTGCAGCGTCCGCAGGTACAGCTTGCTCTTGTCGCCGAAGGCGGCGTAGAGGCTGCCGCGGCCCAGCCCGCCGGCCTTGGCGATGTCGTCAACGCTGGTACCGGCGTATCCGGTACGGCGGAACTGTCGCTCGACGGCCTGTACGACCTTGTCCTTGTCGAATCCTGGTGGGCGCCCCATGGGGGCCAGCCTACAGGCCGCACGAGCATTCTTGACATTCCGTTCCACAACTTCTTACGGTTCCTGACAGAGCGGTCCAGAACCCTGGTGTCCGTCACTCACGGCATCCCGCAGAACGGATGAGACGCATGTCTTCGCAAGATCAAAAGGGCGGCAGCCGGATGACGGCGTCCGTTCCGGCCCAGGCTTCCCGCGCCGCGGACCCCGGCAGCGGACAGGCCCGCTGGCTTGGCCTTCTGGTGGTGTGTCTCGGCGTCATGATGGCCTTCGTCGACGTCACCTCCACCATCTCGGCCCTGGGCGATATACAAAGCGACCTGCACGTCACTGCGAGCACGCTGGTATGGATCACCAGCGCGTACAGCCTTGCTGTCGTGAGCTTCGTGATGTCCGCCGGGACCTTCGGCGACCTCGTGGGGCGTCGGCGCGTGTTCAGCCTGGGTGCCGCCGTCTTCCTGGCCGGCAGCGTAGTCGCTGTTTTCGCCGACAGCGCCGGCATGCTCATCGCCGCACAGGCGATCGCGGGCCTCGGCGGCTCAGCCGTGTTGCCGACAAGCCTGGCGATTGTCAGTGCCACTTTCACCGACCCGCACGAGCGCACCTCCGCGATCGGCATCTGGGCCGCGTGCTCCGGAGTGGGCCTGGCCATCGGCCCGATCCTCGCCGGAGCCCTGCTCGAACATTTCTCCTGGCACGCTGTCTACATCGCCAACATCGTCATCGCCGGCGCGGCCCTCCTCCTGGCCCCGGTCTTCGTAGCCGAGTCCAGGCACCCCACGCGCAAGCCCGATCTTGCGGGCCTCGTCCTGGGCACAGTGATGACGGCTTCGGCTACCTACGCGATCATTCAGGGTGGCGCCACCGGATACACCAAGGCGCCGATCATCACCATGTATGTGGTCTTCGCCGTATCTCTGTTCATGTTCGTACGCGTAGAACTCCGTCACCCCGACCCCATGCTGGACCTGAAGCTCTTTCGGAGCGCTTCCTTCTCGGCCGTCATGGGCGTGGCTGCTGTCAGCGTTTTCGGACTGGTCGGTGTCGCCCTGCTCAGCGTGCTCTACATGGAACGTGTGGGACAGACCAGCCCCCTTGACGTCGGCGTGCGCCTGCTGCCGCTGTTCGGAACGTTCCTCCTGGTCACCGTGGCGGCCGCCCGAGTGCTGGTACACCGGGTCGGCTTCACACCCTTGATCACTGCGGGCCTGGTCCTCATCGGAGCCGGGTCTCTCGCTCTGCTCGCGACCGATGCCTCGGGAGGTTACGGGGCGATGTGGCCCGGGCTGCTCGTGGCGGGCATCGGCGCGGGCCTGCTGACGGCGCCTTCGACGGCTTCCGCAGTCAACAGTGTCCCGCCACAACAGGAGGGCATGGCGGCAGCAGCGGTGAACATGGCTCGTCAGCTGGGAACGGTGCTCGGCCCCAGCGTGCTCGGAACTGTCGTCACCAGTCGCTTCCCCCGGAACCTCCATGACCGTCTCGTCGAGGCAGGCGTCCCGTCGCCGCAGGCGGACAGGATCGTGGAGGGTGCGTCACACGGCGGCAGCGCGACAGACCTCCCCGCATCCCTCGCTCGCGTGGTGGGAACCGCGGTACCGAGGGCGTTCACCGACGCCGTGCACTTGGGCAACGTCATAGGCGGAGTTGTACTGATCGTCATGGCCGTGCCTACGGCGCTGTTTGTCCGCCACAAGGTTCACAGTCCCCGGACATCCGCCGAAGCGTAAGCGGCACGTCAACGGGACGGTGTGAGGCGGCCACAGGACTTCTGGCCGAACAACGTCCCCCCGAACAGCCGGTGTTGATCGCTGAGCACAACCATCAACACCGGCACCGGCCGCGAACCGAGCACCGGTCAAACGGAGGGCCGGCCCCCCGGGCGACGCCGTGATCAACCGGCGGCCCAGTTCAAGCCAGACTGAAACCGTGCGCCTGACGTCCCGCGTCAGCGTGCGCGCGAAAGGGAGACACCGCCATGGCCAAATTCCTGCTCAGCATCCACGTGCTGGCGGCGATCCTGCTCATCGGACCGGTCACCATTGCGGCGAGTTTGTTCCCGCGTTTTGCACGCCAGGCACTGGCCGACGGACCCGAGCAGCAATCGGCCAAGGGATCGGTCCGGCTGCTGCACCGGATCTGCCGGGTCTACGCTGTGGCCGGCGTCTCCGTCCCGGCCTTCGGTATCGGCACCGCCCAGGTGATGGGCGTGATGGGCAGCGCCTGGCTCATCGCCTCCATGGCTCTGACAGCGGTGGCCGCCGTCCTGCTGGGCATCGCGGTGCTCGGCACCCAGGACAACGTGGTCACCCAGCTCGACAAGCCCGACCAGACGTCGACCGCCGCGGAGTCCCTGATCGCCCGGCTGCCCCGCCTGTCGATGATCACCGGCCTGTTCGCCCTCACCTGGCTGATCGTGGTGGTCCTGATGATCGTCCGCCCCGGCTCGACGACAGGCGCATAACGACTCAGCCACCGCAGTGAACCCCGCGCTCTACCGATGGCTGTTGACGTGGTCGTGCTGTTCAACGCAGAACTCGTTGCCCTCCGGGTCGGCGAGGCCCCCGGCCACACCCCGGCGATGTCTCACGCCCACCGACCCCCTGGGTGACTATCTCGACTCACTGGAGTGCATCGGCCGGCTCGGGGTCGCCGAGGTGCTGCTGGCCCACCAGTACGCGTTCACGGACGCGGCAGGGCCGTACGGGAACTCCTCGACCATCACGAGGAACGGCTGACCGGCCTGCTCGCGCTGTTGGCCACCCCGCTAACACCGTGGCAGCTGGCCGAGCGGATGGGGTGGAACAGGCCGTGGGGACAGATCTCGCACGGTTCACGGAACTTCGCCGTCTCCGGGACGGGGGCACATCTGCGCCGAAGCTGGGACCCGCGGAGACCGTGCCGGTGACATACGTTGCCGCGTGAGGGGCGCGAGTGATCCACCCGTGAGGAAGCGCCCAGCTCGCCCACAGAGACCTCTCGCCGCGGATTCGATGTCGGATCCGCGGCGAGATGCCGGATACAGGACCGGGCCGGCCGGTCGAGCAGATGCCGGGCTCGTCCGGCGCTACTGAGCCGTCAGGCCTTGACCGCGGCCTGATCGGATTCGGTGACAGGGGCGGTCTCGTCGCCGGAGCCTGCCACCACGCGGACTGCCGGAATGGCAGCTGCGATCACCGCGCCGAGCAGGGCGACGCCGCCGCCGATCATCAGAGCAGTGCGGAAGCCGTCCTCGGAGGCGAAGGTGTAGCCGCCCATCGTGGTGGTCATCTGGGCGAGGACCACTCCGATCACGGCCGAGCCGACCGAGGTGCCGAGCGAGCGCATCAGCGTGTTGAAGCCGTTGGCGGCGGCGGTCTCGGAGAGCGGGACCGAACCCATGATCAGGGCGGGCATCGCACCGTAGGCGAGGCCCACACCGCTGCTGGTCACGATGGTGACCAGCATGAGACCCCAGGCCGAGCCCATCAGTGCCAGCGACAGACCGTAACCGGCCGCGATGACCAGGACCCCGGAGATCAGCGTGAACTTCGGGCCTCGGGCATCGGTGAGCTTCCCGCCGAGCGGGGAGACGATCATCATCATGAGCCCGCCGGGAGCCATCCACAGGCCGGCGGCGAGCATCGACTGGCCCAGACCGTAACCAGTGGCCTCGGGGAACTGCAGCAGCTGCGGCACGACCAGCATGCTGGCGTACATGGCGGTGCCCACGAAGATCGAGGCGAGGTTGGTGAGCAGCACCCGGGGGCGGGCGGTGGTGCGAAGGTCGACCAGCGGGTCGCGGGTCCGCAGCTCCCACATCCCCCATCCGACCAGAATCACGACGGCTGCGGCGAACAGGCCGAGCGTGGTCGCCGAGCCCCAGCCCCAGTCGGCGCCCTTGGAGACCGCGAGCAGCAGGGAGACCAGGCCGGCGCCGAGGCCGAGCGCTCCCGGCAGGTCGAAGCGCTGACCCTTGGCGCCGGCCGGTACGTCCGGGATCAGGAACCAGATGAGAGCCGCAACCGCTACGGCCAGGACCGCGGAGCCCCAGAACAGCACGCGCCAGTTCGTGTACTGGGCGACCGCTGAGGCGATCGGTAGGCCGAGGCCACCGCCGATGCCCATGGAAGCGCTGACCAGAGCGATCGAGGAGCTGAGCTTCTCCGCAGGGACCACGTCACGCAGAAGGGCGATGCCGAGCGGCAGCATGCCCATGCCCATGCCCTGCAGACCACGTCCGATGATCATGGGGATGACCGAGGAGGACAGTGCGCACACCACCGACCCCGCGATCAGCGGCACCGAGCACGCGATAAGCATCCGGCGCTTGCCCAGCAGGTCGCCCAGGCGTCCGGAGACCGGCACGAAGACGGCCGCCACGAGCAGGGTGACGGTGATGACCCAGGCGGCGTTCGACGAGGTGGTGTGGAGGATCTGAGGCAGCTCCGCGATGAGCGGCGTGACCAGGGTCTGCATGATCGCTGCCGTGATGCCCGCGAAGGCCAGCGTGGCGACCACACCGCGTGAGCGGCTTGATGCCTGGGAGGCATCCATAGAGGACTCCTTGATTGCATGATGAGAGAACGATATGCATCGTACACGTCTCATGTATCCATCACATCTTGTGCGTGACACATATGCGCATGAGAGGATGCAGGAGAAGGCCGTCGCGAAGGACAAGGTCAGCGCGTCGGACTGGCAGGAAAGGGAAGGCAGCAGGCATATGGTCAGGCCCACGAGTGACGTCGAGTACGAGCAGATGTTGCTCAGCCGCCACGGACTCGTTCACCACAGGAACGTCCGGCGCGAAGGCGGGCTGGAGCGCAGCGCTTACATACTGCTGAGCCGCATTCGTGTCCAAGGACCCATGTCCATCGGTGAACTGAGCGCCGCCCTCGGACTCGACACATCCACTCTCAACCGGCAGACCGGCGCAGCGATGCGCTCCGGCCTCGTGGACCGCATCCCCGACCCCGACGGCGGGATGGCCCGCAAGTTCCGCGTCACGGACAAGGGTGCGAGCCTGCTCGACGAGGAACGCGAACGCACCGTCGACAACCTGGACCGGGTCATGGCCGACTGGTCGGACGAGGACATCGCGGGCTTCGCCGCCTACCTCAAACGGTTCAACACCGACATCGAACGTCTCGCCGGACGCCCCTGGCCCCGGCCGTGAACCCGCGGTCGCGAGCGCGGGCCGACCTCCGCCTCGTGGCCGGGCAGGTGGGTTTACGGCACGAACGCTTCCACCGGGGCCTTGCCCGAGGCCGCGAGGATCTCCGGCTTCCGGTCAGAGACGTTGCGCCGCACCATCCGGTAGGAAACAGCGCTCCTCGACGAGCCGGTGGAAGATCCGCGTGATCGTATGACGCTGTTTACTGATGGCTTTTGATTTCGAGGCCGTGAAGGGCCGAGATCGTCACTCGCTTGGCTCGGTGCCCCGTGGTTCAAGCGGCTGATCACTGAACATGAGTTGCATCTGTTCTTCTCGCCGACTCGCGACGAGCTGAAGTGGGCGGCCGAGGCGACGGACAGCGGCGGGACAGCAGGCATCCAGTCAGCGCGGCGGCGAGGCCGGCCAGCCCGGCCGCCGCGAAGCCGCCCGCCGGCACGGAGGCGTCGATTACCACCCCGACGATCGGGGATCCGAGCGCGAAACCCGCACTCTGCGCCGAGGATTGCAGACCTGTCGCCTCACCCCGCACGCTGGCCGGCGCCAGTCGGCTCACCGCGTCGGCCACCGCGGAAAGGGTCGGCGCGGCGAGAAACCCGGTGCCGACAACGGCCACGCACAACCAGGGCCAGTCGTGGGCAAGCCCCGCAGGAATCGTCACGAGCCCGAGCAAGCCGAGCAGCAACCACGTGGGCACCGACCGGGACAGCGCGCCGTAGATCAGCCCGCCGACGACAGAGGTCACGCCGAGCACGGCCACGACCACGGCGGCCCAGGACACCTGACCTCCTTCTTCGAGCGTGGCGACGATGGCGAGGTCGACGCCGCTGAGCAGCGTCGTAGTACCGAACGCCATCGTCAGTACGGCCATCATGCCGACGCGCAGCCACTCCCGTCGCGGGGGCCGTCCCGTCGCGCCGGCATCCGCCTCGTCCTCGGCACGCAGCGGCGGGTTGAGCAAGGCGATCCCGGTTCCGCCGGCCACGATCGCGGCGCCGAGCCCCCACGCCACCACACCGGGGGACACCTTCGCGGCGCACAGGATCACGACCGCCGGGCCCACCATGTACGACAGCTCGCCTTGCACCGACTCCAGCGCGAACGCGGCCCGGCGCTGTTCCGCCGTCGTCATCGCGGCGATCGCCTGCCTGGTCACCGGCTGGGCCGGCACCATCAGTAGACCCGCCGCAAAGGCGGCACCCAATAGGGCCCTGTACGGCAGGATCGGCACGCTCAGCCAGAACACGACCTGCACTGCGACAGTTACCAGCAGCACCGCACGCAGGCCCCGCCGATCGATCACGCGGCCAAGCAGCGGCCCGCCCAGCGCCAGCCCGGTGGTCAGAGCCGCCGTGACACCGCCGGCTGCCGCATAGCTCATATTCAGGCCCAGCACGACATACATCGTCAGTGCCATCACGACAGCCGTGATCGCGGTACGGGCGAGAAGGGAAACGCCCAACAGCGATGCCATCCCTGGCACGGCGAGTATCTGCCGGTATCCGGTCACTTGCGTGACGCTAGATCCTCCGCCATGCCATAGGTAGTGGTTCATTTACTGGGGCTGACATAATGAATCGTTATGGCCAGGGATCTTGAAACCGCATTGCTGCGGTCCTTCGTCACCATCGTGCAAGCGGGCAGCATCAGCCGCGCCGCGACCACGCTTGGACATACCCAGTCCGCGCTCAGCCAGCAGGTGCGCAAGCTTGAGAGGGCCATCGGCCGTCCGCTGCTTTACCGATCACCGTCCGGTGTTTCGCTGACCCGGGCGGGCGAGGAGCTCCTGCCGTACGCCGAACGCATTCTCTCGCTCTCCGCACAGGCACTCACCGAAACCGGGCGCACGCTTACCGGCCGCTGCGGCGTCGGGTTGCTCGAAGACCTCGCTGCGTCCCAGCTTCCGCAGGCCCTCGCCGACCTCGCCCGGCTGCACCCCGGCGCAACCCTGGAAGTGCTCAGCATGTCCAACGCCGCGATGCGGGAGGCCTACGACACGGGCCGCGTCCAACTCGTGCTCAACGAGGTGCCGGCCGTTCCCGGACCGCCGCGCTGGACGGTACGCCGCCCGCTGGTCTGGGCGATCGGCCAGGGTGTGGACGTGGCTGCCGATCCGCTGCCGGTGGTGCTGTTCTCGAACATGTGCTCCTGGCGTACGGCGGTGCTGGAAACCCTGGAACGCGCCGATCGGCCCTGGCGGGTGGCGTTCGAAAGCAACAGCCTGGTCGGTGTGCTCGCCGCAGTACGGGCAGGGCTCGGCGTCGCGGCGCTCATGCCCACGAACCTAGAACCGGCCATGGCCTGCCACGACGCGGACGCCCTGCCCACCCTGCCGGACGTCGAGCTCGGCCTCGCACGGCACCCACGATCCGAAGGCGATCCGCTGATCGATGCCGTTGAGACCGCGCTACGACGCATGATCTGAGTTTCGCGGCTGGCCAACGCGCCGGTTTGCGTCCAACCCGCAACAGGAATTGGCCAGACGCCCATGCGCCGGCGTCGTGAACTTTCCTGTGGTGCCGGAGCTCTGCCGGTCTGGAGCCGAGGTGGGAAACGTGGCTGCCAACTCCCCGTGACGCGGGAGACCAAACCAACGATTCCGCGGTTTCGTCCCGCCCTGCTGAGCGTCCTGAACCAGCTCGTGGAGGGCCTCTCACACTCCGGCTGAGAAGCCATGTGCTGCCGTCCGCTGCGCGATGCGGCGGCCGGGCCGAGGGTGGTCTTGGTCTCGGCGAATCCCTGGCCTCCCGGCTGGATGCCCCGCTGACGGATCCTGGCCACAACTTCCCCGCCGGCGCTGGCCGAAGGCCCGGCAGCCGTCGTCGCGTCCGACTGTCACGTCAAGGCCACAGGTCTCAACTTCTGAGCCCCCCGGATACGTCCCGATGGTAATTTCACCGGCCAATTGACCTTGCGATACGACACCTCAAAGGGGAACCACGTTGACCACTCCGCCGCCTGGCCGTGATCCGCACACCCAGCCCCTCAACGCTCCCTACGGTCATCAGGGCGGCAACCCGTACAGCCACCCCGCCGTCGCGCCGGTCCCTGCCCGCCGCATGAGTCTCAAGGGAATCGTGAGGGGAGTCGGCGGTGTCGTCGTGGCCGCCGTTGTCGTCTTCGGCATCTACGAAACCTGGTTTGCGGGCGCCGCGACCGCCGATGCGGGCGACTGCTTGAACGCTGCCAACTGGACGGCCACCAGCGTGGTCAGCGTCGGCGATCCTGAGTTCGAGATCGTGGACTGCGGTGACCCCAAGGCCGAGTTCAAGGTCATGAGCAGAGAATCCGGCACAGACGGAACCTGCGACCCCCAGCACAGGAGATACACCCAGGGCGGCTCCGGCCGGGACTTCACGCTCTGCCTCGATCCCGTTAAATGAGCAGTCTTATGAAGGGGTGAGTTCGCCGGCGCCCGGCGTTCGGCCTGCCGCCTCGCGCAGCACGTCATTCTCAGTCCCAGCAGGATCGGTGATGTGGCCTGCGTTGCCCTCGTTCTCAACGGGAGCTGGAAGTGATCACCGTTGAGAAAGCCTCACTGAGCCGGATTCCTTCATCATCGCCCCGGTCACCAACCAGCTCGGTCGCCTCCCGTATCTGGGGTTGACAAGCCGCAGCGGTCGACGCTGACGCCCAGTCAGGGGCGCTACGCGATCTCAGTAAGCGGGTGTGGTCTGCGATGGTGATTCGTGCCTGGCGGTGTTGTCCCCTCGAAGCCGATGCCACCGCCAGGCAGCCACGCCGGTCATCTGCCCGGTGGGGTGCGGCTGCCGGGAGCGCAGTTGCCCGGGTGTCGCCGATGGCCGGGTCGGGGTGCTGCACGGGGTCCCAGCAGGCGTACGAGGCCGGGTGCCGGGCGGCCGGTGAGCGGGCACCGGGTCACGGACGACGCGGCCCGCGACTGAGCGGCCCCGAAGTCGAGCCGCCCGTCGCACCAGATCACTGCCTCGCCGTCCAGCGCGGTGTCCGGCCGCAGCGCCATGCCGGCCAGGGCCAGGTCCATCCAGCACAGCGTGACGACCCTCCCGGACCGGGCGTACAGGATCACCGTGTCATCGGTACGCCGCAGCACGACTCGGCGTCTGCTGTTCTCCAGACTTCGGTGTGTCTCATGAGACACGAAGTGACCTGCTGGTGGGTGGCGTTGGGCGGTGAGGGAGTGCGCCGGCGTCGGTCCGGGTTACGCGAAGCGTTCGTGGTCCGCCAGCACCGCGTCGATCACATCGAGATGGATAGCGACTTGCCCGTCCCTGGGATCGGAGCACTGGGTCAACGTCAGCAGGGACTTCCACAGCGCCCAGCCCCTGGCCCTGGCCCAGGTGCCGTCATCCTGGTCGACTGTGTCCCGGAATGCCTCGCGGCTTTCCTCGCGGAGCATCGTCCAGGCGATCACGAGATCGCAGGCGGGGTCGCCGATGCCCGAGGTGCCGAAGTCGATGACGGCCGACAGCTTGCCGTCGGTGACAAGAAGGTTGTTGCCGCCGATGTCGCCGTGGAACCACACCGGAGTTCCACGCCATTGGGCCTCGAGTGCCGCTTGCCAGGTCTCGGTGGCCCTCACGGTGTCGATCCGGCCGCTCAGAGCGGTGATGCAGCGACGCGTCTCGTCGTCGTAGTGGGCGGGTGACGCGCCGCGATAGCCGCTGTGCGCCCCGGCGAGAGGACCGCCCGTGGGGTCACAGCGCTGAAGGGCGAGGATGAACCCGGCGAGACTGGTGGCGAACTGGGTCATGTCGTCGACGCGTTCGGGAGAAGCCGTCTCGCCGGGCAGCCAGCCGCGCACGGACCAGGGGTAGGGGTATCCCGCGCCGGGGGCTCCCTTGGCCAGGACGGTGGGGACAGCCACCGGCAGCGCGGGGGCCAGGCGAGGCAGCCAGTCGCATTCCTTGTCGACCGCAGGGGCGTAGCCGGCTGCGGTGGGCAGGCGGACCGTCATGCCGTCACCGAGGCGGTAGGTGCGGTTGTCCCAGCCGTCCACAGCCACCGGGACCACGGGCAGACGGCTCCACTGAGGGAACTGGGTGGTGATCAACCGCTTCACCAGGGCGGTGTTGATTCCCGCGCGCCCGTCCGCACCAGCTGTAAGCACCCGCTGATCCTCACCGGTGAGGTCGTACCAGGCAAGTGATTAACGACGCGAGACACATCTGAATGTCTGGAGAACCGTCGAACTTCGGCTCGTACCACCACCCCGGTCCCTCGGGCAGCGTCGGGACCGCCCGGGCCAGCGCCACCTTGACCCGCGCAGCGCGAAGGAGCGAGCCGAGGCGGTAGCTGCGCTGCGTCTACGGCGCGATCCGGGAGGCGGTCGAGCACCGCGGCCAGCGTAGCCAGTTCGCATGAGCTCACGGACAGGCAGGGCACGGGCGTCCTCGCAGTGGGGCGCGAGGACGCTGATCAGAGAAGAGCATGCGGGCGCGGCTCCAGGTCAATCTTCGGCCTCAGTAACCTTGATCATCTGGCGTCGCGTCCCTCCTTTCCGTGTCGGCGTTCAGGGGAATGCGCAGAGCCGTGTGCGGAGCGGCTGCATGTGGGCTGCGCTGTGTGTTGCCGGCGGAGTTCGGGGCAGTCGGTCCGGTGAGGGCTCCTGTCGCGTATTCCCCCGTCGCGACAGGAGCCCTTGTTTCCCGTGCTGTTGTGCGATGTGGGCCTGGGTGTGCGAAGAAACGTGCACGGTGCCCGTTACCAAGATCGTGCCCGTCCTGGGGGTGGTGCGCCGGGTGGTGTGGTGGGTTGTGCGCCGGAGCGTGGAAGGGCTTGCTGTTGATCATTCAAGGGGTGGGTGTAGCGGCCAGTGAAGGCTGGGGGCGCGCCCGCCGTGTATGGGTGTCAGCTGCAGGCGACAGTAACGGAAATATCCGCATTCGGTAACCGGCTGCGATGGGCCTGCTGCTGGCCTCGCCGACGGGTCACAGTTTGGGTCCTCGGCCCACGAGAGGCCGGGAACCCGTACCGACCTTCGGCCTGTATCGGCTGGTGGGGCACTGTTCTTGAGGGGGCATCACCATGTCTGCTTCTGTATCCGCCCGCCGTATCGCGGCCACTGTCCTGGCCGCCGGCGCCGTCGTCTCCGCTGTCGCCCTGCCGGCCTCCGCGCATGACAACGACCGCCACCGGCAGCCGCGGGTCGAGATCAGCGCCGTGCAGGCCGACAGCCCCGGCCGCGACACCCGCACCAACCGGTCGCTGAACGCCGAGTGGGTCGAGCTCACCAACAACGACCGCCGCGCGGTGAACCTGGATGGCTGGACGCTGCGCGGCGAGAACGGCCGCCGCTACCGCTTCGACGATGTCCGCCTCGCCGGCCGTGCCACCGTCCGTATCCACACCGGTATCGGCCGTGACACCCGCACCGACCTTTATCAGGACCGCCGCAACTACGTATGGGGCGACCGCTCCGACACTGCGACCCTGCGCGACGACCGTGGCCGCACTGTCGACACCGAGTCCTGGGGCCGGGGTTGGGGCCACTACCGCCGCTGACACCCGGCAGTGAGTGTCTGCCTGTCGACGGCGGGCTGAGAGCCCCGCCACGCGTGCGTGTGCGCCGGGACAGTCTGATCTGCCCGGCGCACACGCACGCGCGCAACGGTGCCTCGACAAGCTGGCATTGCTGGGCGCGTCCGCACCGCCCTGTCCGCGGTGATGCAGGTCACCCGCCCAAGGAGGGACGATCGGGCGGTATCGAGTGCTCGCACTCGGTACCGCCCGACGGCTGCGTCAGACTCCTGGCGCCGGGGCGGCAGTGATCTCCCGCTTGAGAATCTTGCCGGTGGGACCCTTGGGCAGGGCGTCGAGCAGCCAGACCTCCCGCGGGTACTTATAAGCGGCAACCCGCTCCCGAACGAAGTCCCGGAGCTCCTCGGCGCCGGTGTCCGCCTCTGCCCTCGCCATCGAGCGCGAGATGACCGGTCTCCGTGCACATCAGCGCCCGCTTCGGGGCTTGCCCGCCGCTCCGACACCCCTTTTACCGACTGTTTGTTGTCGGTGAAGGGGTACTTGAGGAGACGCGGCGCCGCGGGCCACGAGTAGCCGCGAACTCTCCGTTGCGGTGCTGGCCAGGGTTGGAGGGAGCGGGGTGGGTATGGCGGAGTGGCCGTACAACTCGACGGCTCGGCGCGGTGTTGCTGGCGCGGGGGGTGGTGAAGGTCGCGACGGTGGACCAGCTGCGGCAGTTGGTGCTGCCGGGCACTGCGGATCTGCAGACGGTACGCAACGCGTGCAAGGACCTGCGGCACGCCGGGCTGGCGGAGTCGGTCGGTCGGACGTCCAGTCCGGGGGCGAACGGGCGGCCGGTGCGGCGGGACTTGTGGAGCCTGACGACGGCCGGGTTGGCGGCGGCTGCGTCGGAGCTGGGGCGGCCGGTCCCGGAGATGGGCGGCACCGCGAGGGACGCGGCGAAGGCCGGCGCCCCGCACGCTCTGGCGGTTGTGGACACGATCGACGCGTTCCGCCAGTCCCCGCCGATGCCGACGAAGCCCGTCGCCCGCCGCACTACTCGCCCTGTCCCTGAGCGGGTGCTGCCGGTAAGGCCACGCGGGTTGGGGCATCTGCAGGGCTGGGAGACCGAGGCCGAGCGCCTCTGCTCCCTTGGGTGCAGGCGGCGGCGCGACCCGCTCCGGACGCGGGCTCACCCGAACGCGCGTACGTGTCGGTGGGGCATCGGTAGCCGGGCGTGCTGAGGTGATGTGGGCGGCGGGAACCGGGCCGGGATCGGCCGGCTCGCCGCCCGTCTGTTCCTTGTCGAGATGGGGAGCGTTCATGTACGGCGCACTCAGATCCGTTGCCGTGACGGCCAGTGCCGCCTGTGCGCTGCTGGGTCCAGCGATGTTCCCGGCCGACTCCGGCGCCGTGGCGGTGGTCGCGCCTCCCCCGTACGGGCGGCCGAGGACGTACGAGGCGGGGGAGACGGCACCCTCATCACCCGCCTGCGCACACCCCGTACCGGCACGTCGATCGCCTGACCCGCGCGCGACACCCTCTTCGCCTGCAAAGGGGGGACCCTCACTCGACCCGACCGCCCGTGGATCGACGCACGCGGTGTGATCGACGTACTCAAGCGCCCGTTCGTGTCGGGGACCATGCACTGGCACAAGTACCTGAGGGTGACGACGACCGCGACCGAGAGGCGCTTCAAGGGCAACGGGCTCCCGGACCATCCCACCGGGCGCTTCCCCGTCCAGAAGGGCACCCCCGCCTACAAGTACTACGCGGAGATTCCCGCGCACGGGTACCCCAACGCCGCCGCGATCCCCATCAAGCCGTGGAACCTCGACGTCACCGTTCCACGCGATCCGTCGGTCCAGGCGCAGCCCACGTGCATCGACCAGCTGACGACCGGGATGGCTCTGGCGGGCGGCACCTTTCACCTGGAGGTGGCCACCGACGCGGAGGACCGACCGGTCGACCCCAACGCAGCCCTGCCGCTGGACCGCTGCTGGGGCCATCCGTACGACACGCAGTACCACTACCACGGCCCCTCGCAGACCTGCTTCGGCAGCAAGCCTTCGAGGGGGTCCGCGAGCACCCGTTCCCGTTCCCGGCACTCACCGCTGGTGGGATACGCCATCGACGGCTTCGGGATTTTCGGGCCGCGCGGCGAGGGCGGAAAGATCGTCAGGAACAGGGATCTGGACGTCTGTCACGGTCACACACACGCGATCATGTGGGACAGCAAGAAGGTCGTCATGTACCACTACCACCTCAACGGAGAGTATCCGTACTCCATCGGATGTTTCCGGGGGAAGCCGGTGACGGTGCCCGGGTCCGGGCACGGCTGGCACTAGGGTGCGCTCAGAAGTGGTTCTTGATGTTTCGAGATCCACTTCGTGGGAGGCGTGCTGCTGCCGGCGGGCGGGCGAGACGGAGTCGGGTGCAGGCGGCGAGGATGAGCCAGGTCCAGAGGTCGGCCGCTTCCGGGGCGCGGATCTTGCAGGGCCCGTCCCGAGCGGGTTACAGGTAGGTGATGTAGAGGACGACAGCGGGTGGTTTGACGTTCAACTTTCCTGCGTCGTGGGTGAGTTCTTCCTCATAGGCGAGGAGATTCCCGTTTTTCGGGTCGAACAGCAGGGTCTGTTCTTTGGGGAGTCCTCCGTATCGCGATGCAACGGTGAAGGCGGCACCGACCCGGCCCGCGCGATCCTCGACGCTGCCCCGATATTTGATGCCCTGCGTGTCCTTGAGCGCACGCAGGACGGCTGCCCTCTGGGCGGGCGAGAAGTGCCGGTCCAGGAGGCGCTCGGCGACGGAGTCGAACGTCTCGCCGGGACCGGATGTTTCGTAGCCCTCGGCGAGCCAGCGCTTCATGGCGCTCGGGCCGGTGGGGGCCTCGTGGTTTCTCGGGTCGGACATGTCGGCGGGCCCGGAGGAATCCGAGTGCTCCTGCGGATCGGCGCCCACTGACCCGGCTGCTCCCCACCTCTCGCGCTGCGCGTCGTTCTGGAACTGAGGCTTGAGGGTACGGACGGTCCACTTCTGCGACCCGTCGGGCTTCTTCCAGGTCGTGCGCCGCTCCGGAATGATCGCCGAGGTCACCTGCGCGCCGTCGATCCGGGTGGACAGTGACCAGCTCTCCTGGACGAAGCGCTGTGTGCCACCGTGGGGTGCATCATTGGCAAGCCCCTCGATGCGCTGGGCGATCTCCTCCAGGACTTCCGCGGCCGGACGGTTACCGGCCTGGTAGGCCAGGGGCTTGGGGGTGATGGCGTACGCGGGCTGGGGCGCCGTCCCCCACATGTTGGTGACCACCGGAGCGAAAGCCGCAGCAGCCGTGGCCAGGCCACTGACCAGCAGCCAACGCCGGCCACGCCGATGCGAACGGCGAACACTCGCATGCGCGCCCTCGGCCGGCGTGGAAAGAATCGATGTGAGCACCCGCTCGTCAGCCGGCATGGCTGCCTCTCGAGCCGGGTCCAAAGACCGCAAGACACGATCCATCTCACGCACCTGCTTCACCCCGCTTCGTCGTTGCCGACTGCACCAAGGCATCCCATTGCGGTGCAGTTTCATCAAGAAGCCGGAGAGTGAGCCCGTTCTTGAGGCGCTTGCGTGCACGATGGAGACGTACCTGATAAGCACCCACGCCACAGCCAAGAATCTTGGCTCCTTGCGAGGAAGCCACCTCGTCCCACAACGCCAGCCGAAGCACCTCCTGGTCCGCTTCGCTCAGAGCGTCGAACGCAGTGGCCATCTCCAGGCGCAGCGCGACATCCTGGGTGTGATCCCCGCCCTCGTGGTGCGGCTGGGCCTTCAACCACTCGGACACGCGCAATCGATGCTCGTCCGACCGATAGGCATTGGCCAGGGTCCGGCGTGCCACCCCGTACAGCCAGGCCAACGCCTTGCCTTCGGGCAGCTCAGCAAATCTGCGCCAGGCGACCAGGAATACCTCGGCGACCACGTCCGCCACGTGGTCGCCGTGGATCCGCCGGCGCACGTAGGCATCGACGGCCGAATAGTGCCGCCTGTAGAGCTCGGTGAACCGCTGCTCGTCGCTCGTAGTCTCCACTTCCCCTCCACCCTGTCTATGTGCAGCGGCCACGGCTCCTTACCGATGTTCGGAAGATTCTTTGGGCAGACCCGCGCCTTCACATCCGCACGCCGTGTCCTGCCCTCGTGCCGAGGCAGGACGGCTTGAGACTGCTTGGCGCGCTGGCAGCCCGTGACCCGGGGCTGTGATGTCCGGGGGTATGCACCCCCTACCGTTCAGGCGGTTCAATGACGTGGCGTTGATCGGGTCACTGCGGTCGTCCCAGCGCAGGCGGCTGAGGACGATGCGGTAGAGGGCGGCGTTGGCTTGACGGCCGCCTCCGCGGTTCAGCCTGCGACGCTGGGTCTTGCCGGAGGACGCCTCGACCGGGCTGGTGCCGCATAGGGCTGCGAAGGACGCCTCGTTGGCGAGTCGCTCGGGGTTGTCGCCGGCCGTGATGAGTAGGGCTGCGGCGCTGTCCGGTCCGACACCACGGACTTCCCGCAGGCCCGGCGTACTCGCTTCGACGGCTCGGCTGTCCGCTTGTTGAGTTCGTCGATTTCCTCGGACAGGTGCCGGATACGGCGGGCCGGCAGCCTCAGAGTGTGGCGGGCAGCCCCGGCCGGCCCACTTGAGCGCTGAGGTTCCAACTCGGCGCAACGCTTGAACAAGTGCGGGTTACTCAGCTTCGCCAGCGACTCGCGGAGTGCGGCGTCAGTCGACCCGTGTGCCCCATTCGGCTCGTCCGCCGGCGCGCGCCGGGTGACGATGGGCTGTGACGGTGTCGCGGCGGGAACACGTGGTGGATGGCATGGAGCGGGCCGGAAGGCAGGATGCCGAGGCGCTCGGTCGTCTGGAGCGCAGGCATTTTCTCGCCGTTGCTGTGGCTGGTGCGATGGCGGCCGGCTGCCGCTCCTCCGGCCCCAAGGGGCCCCACACCGAGACCGCCTCGCCCGGCTCCACCCGGTTCACCGGGGACGGTGAGCGAACGCGGGCAGGAAACCCCGACTGGCGTATCCGTGGGGAGGGAACGCCCGAGGCCGTCCAGGGGTACACCGACAGATCCAGCGTGCTGCCGGGCGAGGAGTTCGGTCTGTACGTGTCCACGACCGCTTCCAGCTTCCGGGTCTCGGCCTTCCGGGTCGGCTGGTACGGGGGACAGCAGGCGCGCCTGGTGTGGCGTTCGCCCCGTATCGCCGGATCGGTTCAGGCCCGGCGCCGCCTGCTGGAGGTCACTCGTACCGTACGGGCCGACTGGAACCGCACGCTCGGCGTACGCACCGACGGCTGGCCGGAGGGGGCGTACCTGCTTCGACTGGAAGCGGACAACGGGCACCAGCGCTACGTGCCGTTGATCGTCCGTTCGGCGTCCGGCGCGGGCAGGACCGTCCTGATGCACGCGGTGTCGACCTGGCAGGCATACAACGCATGGGGCGGGTACAGCCTCTATCACGGCGAGGACGGTGCGTACGGGACACGGTCGCTCGCGGTCAGCTTCGACCGGCCATACGATCGCAGCGGCGCCGAGAAGTTCATGGTCTACGAGAGGGCGGTAGTGGTGCTCGCGGAGCGGCTGGGAATTCCGCTCGCCTACACCACGGGGGTGGACGTCCACCGCGAACCCGGCGTGCTTCACGGCGCGCACGCGGTGCTCTCCCTCGGGCACGACGAGTACTGGAGCCAACAGCAACGGGACCACGTGACCCGGGCTCGTGACTCCGGTACCAATGTGGCCTTCCTCGGTGCCAATGCCTGCTTCCGCCGGATCAGGCTGGAGCGGGGACCCACCGGCGACGCACGCACAGTGGTCTGTTACAAAACCGACTACCGGGCGGACCCGTACCTGACCGACCATCCGACCATGCCGACCAATGACTTCCGACGGCAGCCCGGAGCCGACCCCGAATCCTCCCTGACCGGCGTCCTCTACGAGGGCTATCCGGTCGACGCTCCGTATGTGGTCCACGCCGACAATCACTGGCTCTTCGAAGGGACCGGGGTCAGACGCGGAGACTCCTTCGACCATCTGGTCGGGGTGGAGTACGACCGGGTCACCCCGGGGACGCCCACCCCGGCGCCGCTCGAGGTCATTGCGCACTCCCCAGTCTTCTGCAAGGGCGCGCCAAGCCATGCCGACTCCGCGTACTACACCGTCCCGAGCGGAGCGGGCGTCTTCGCATCCGGGACGATGCGATGGGTCGAGGCCCTCATGGCCGGAACTCAGGACAACGGCCACAACCATGGCATGGACGCACGCACCGGACTGTTCGTCACCCGCACCACGGAGAACCTGATCCGCGCGTTCGCGGAGGGCCCGTGCGGCAGGAACCGGCCGAAACCCCAGGAGAATGCGAGCACCCTTTACCCATCGCCGACACCCTGAACCTCTCCGCCATCGCCGATGAGGTCCCGGTCGAGCAGGCCCACACCGTCGCCAAGTGGGCGACCCAGCCGGCTGGCAGTCGCCGGCGACCGGTGGGCGGAGACATGACCGTGCGACTTGCCGGAAATCACCGAACGGTCCGTCAAGTCACCGCTACACCCTGTGTGATGTGAGTAAAAGAAGTGCATCCTGTGACGAGATTCTTCCCGTGAAGATTTGAATGATCACAAGATGGTCACTAGGGTCGAGCCTCGAACCTTCGCTCGATTGATCACCCATTCGGGGTGGCGGTGAAGGAACCGCCGAGTCCGTGACGTGCACGGAGCCGGGGATTCACATCCCCTCATAGCCCGGTAGGCGGCTCGAGGAAGAAGGAGCCCGCCTCCGTGGCGTCCCACCGTCGTCCCAAGCAGCCGAGCCGTACCCGCGTGACCGTGCTCACCGCGACCGCCGCTGCGGCCGTTGCCCTGACCTCCCAGGCCGCCCATGCCGACCCCAAGCCGACCAAGAGCGAGGTCAAGGCGAAGGTCGACAAGCTCTACCACGAGGCGGAGGAGGCCACCGAGCAGCACAGCCTGGCCAAGGAGAAGCAGGAGAAGCTCCAGAAGCAGATCGGCGCGCTCCAGGACAAGGTGGCCCGCGGTCAGCAGGAGCTCAACAACCTCCGCAGCGGCCTCGGTTCCCTCGCCGCCGCGCAGTACCGCTCCGGAGGCATCGACCCCTCCGTGCAGCTCTTCCTTGCCTCAGACCCGGACAGCTTCCTTGAACAGGCCTCCGCGCTCGACCAGTTGACGGCCAATCAGACCGAGTCGCTGGAGAAGATCCAGGAGAAGCAGCGGTCCCTCGCGCAGCAGCGCAAGGAGGCCCAGGACAAGCTGAGCGACCTCGCGGACGTCCGCAAGACGCTCGGCGAGAAGAAGAAGCAGCAGCAGGCGAAGCTCGCCGAGGCCCGCGAGGTGCTCAATACTCTCACCGTCGCCGAGCGCAACAAGATGCGCGAGGACGACCTGCGTGCCAGCCGCGCCGCCGGTGACCGGGTCGACCTCGGCAACGAGGTCCCCGCCTCCGCCCTCGGCGCCGCCGCCCTCCAGGCCGCCGACACCCGGGTGGGTAAGCCGTATGTCCGCTCCGCCACGGGTCCCGGCTCCTTCGACTGCTCGGGCCTGACCCAGTGGGCCTACGCCCAGGCCGGCGCCCAGATCACCCGCACCACGTACACCCAGATCAACCAGGGCACCCGGATCGCGCGCAGCCAGCTGAAGCCGGGCGACCTGGTCTTCTTCAACAACACCACGCACGTGGGCCTCTACGCAGGCAACAACACCGTGCTGCACGCCCCGTACCCGGGCGCCTACGTCCGCTACGAGTCGATGAACACCATCGGCAGCTTCCAGGCCGCGGTGCGCATCTGAAGCTCAGTGCGTCACGGCTCACCACCGGACCATGCCCCTCTGACAATCGCCTGATGATCCCTGGTCCGTCACGCGGCAGTTGTACCGCGTGGGCCTGCCCGATCGTGCCCGCCACACAGGACCACACCGCCCAAGTTCGTCACCGCGGACTCCGACGCCACCTACGTCAGCCGCTTCGGTGACGACAAGGTGGCCGCCTTCCACTCGCTGCGCAACACATTCGGAGTCCCCGACCTGACCGAACTCGCGACTGCGCACCAACACGCCCTTGCCTGACGCGCGCAGCGCCTGCATGCGCGCGTAGCGCCTTTTCTCGCCTTCGGGGTGGGGCGTTGCGCGGACCGTGCCGGGTGGCGGTGCGGGGGCGCTGCGCTGCGGCCCGGTCCGAGCGCTGCGCGCTCTCACGCCCTCGCCGGCCAGCCACCGCAGATTCGCTGTCGGCACCGCAGGAGCGCGATCTGGCACAACGGCCATACCGGACAGCCAGTACTGCAATCACCAACCGCCTTCGATTCCTAATCTTTTTGTCAAGCGGCGTTCGTGATGGGGGGTATGGGTTCGTAGCACCGTCCGTCGCGCAACAGGGCCCACAAGACGTTGACCCGGCGGCGGGCGAGGGCGAGGACGGCCTGGGTATGGCGTTTGCCTTCGGCGCGTTTGCGGTCGTAGAAGCGGCGGGACTCCTCGCAGCAGCGGATGCTGATCAACGCCGAGGTATAGAACACGCGCTGGAGGCGTCGGCTGTAACGTCTGGGCCGGTGCAGGTTGCCGCTGATCTTGCCCGAGTCACGCGGAGCGGGGGCGACGCCGGCGAACCCGGCGAGGCGGTCCGGGCTATCGAAGGCCGTCATGTCGCCGCCGGTGGCGGCGAGGAACTCGGCGCCGAGCAGGGGTCCGATGCCGGGCATGCTCGCGATCACCTCAGCGTGTTTGTGCTCGCGAAACCGGGCCTCGATGAGCTTGTCGGTCTCGGCGATCTGCTCATTGAGGCGCATTACCTCCCTGGCGAGCGTGTGCACGAGCTGGGCCGTCGGCTTCTCCCCGGTCACGCTGGTGTGTTGGTTCTCGGCAGCCGCCAGGGCCGTCTCTGCGAGCTGGGCAGCACCGCGGACCTTGCGGTTGCGCAACCAGGTCTGCAGTCGCCGGGCGCCGGTCCTGCGGATGGCGGCCGGGGTCTGGTAGCCGGTCAGCAGGATCAGCGGGCCGGTGTTGGTGAGGTCCAGTGCCCGGTCCAGAGAGGGAAAGATGCTGGTGAGGTGGTTGTGGAGCCGGTTGATCACGCGGGTGCGGTCGTCGGCGAGGTCGCGGCGATGGCCGGTGAGTACCTTGATCTCGGCGACGAGTTCGTCGCCGGGCCGCAAGGGCTGCAGGTCCCGGCGGATCCGGGCCTGGTCGGCGATGATCGCGGCGTCCTTGGCGTCGGTCTTGCCTTCGCCCCGGTAGCCCTCGGAGGCGCGGCTGACGGCTCGGCCAGGGATGTAGAGCGTGTGCTGGCTGTGGTTGAGGAGCAGATCGATCAGCAGGGCGGCGCCGCCGTCGGCAAGGTCGATGCCCCAGGTGACCTCATCGCCCAGGGCGAGGACATCGGCCAGGAGCTTCAGCAGTTCCGGCTCGTCGTTGGCCACGCGCCGCGACAGCAGCCGTTTGCCGGTGTCGTCGATCACCACGCAGTGGTGATGGGTCCTGCCGGCGTCGATGCCGGCCCAGATCGCTGTCACGCGCTCTCCACGGGTCGTTTGCCTACATGCACCACAGACGACCTCGCTGGCGAGTCCCTACTCAGCGATCGGATCGCAATTCCTAATCAGCAGCCGAGTCGTCGGGGGGTGTCGGGCGGCGAATCGTAGGAAGCCACACGGACGGCAGACCACTGAAAGCCACACCCGACACCCCTGGGTGAGCCAACCCTACGAATGGCTCGCTCATCCCGATCAACAAGGTAGGGACCACTGACCCCTTGGAATCGATCAACTAGGCGCTGTTTCTTGGATCATGTGCGGAGCCAGATGAAGAGGGTCGCGAGGGTGATGGTGCCGAGGTAGATGTAGGCGCGTTTCTCGTAGCGGGTGCCGACGGCGCGGAAGCCTTTGAGTCGGTTGATGGCGTGTTCGACGGTGTTGCGTTTCTTGCAGCGCTCGCTGTCGAACCCAGTGGGCCGGCCGCCTCGGGAGCCTCGGTTCTGCCGGTGTCTTTGCTGGTCGAGGCGTTCGGGGATGATGTGCTGGATTCCGCGTCGTCGCAGGTAGCGTCGGTTCTTTCGGGACGTGTAGGCCTAATGGGAAGCGAAGGTCGGCGGGAGCTGATCTTCAGGGCGCGAGCCGAGCCTTTGAGTAGGCCCGGGCCTGAGAGTCCTGTTGACAAGACGAGGCTGGCTCGCGCCCAGCAGCATGGACCTCAAGTGGGCAAGAACAGGTACAGATCCGTCTCCGACGGCATTCACGTGGTCCCGTTTGTGTAGGCAGGCCCGTATCTGACTGCTCCGCGGTTTGCTGTTCGTAGTCCGAGCCGGTTATGCGGATCACCTCTCACCTCTGCCTGAGCCCTCAGCTCTGACACGGACCGAGGACCGTATGACTCGCTGGGGTTGCGAACGGCTGGTGGGATGACGTGCCTTGAGCACTTCCATTAGGGAGCACGCGCACCCTGCACAGGCTCTGGCCTGGGAAAAGAGCCGGGACGAAGGAGAGCCGGATGGAGATCGTCGGGTTACCGACGCCAGTTTTCTGTGGGGTGGACTGGGCCGAAGGCCACCACGACATAGCCCTGGTTGAGGCCGGGGGAAAGCAACTCGCCAAAGTGCGGATCAGTGACGACGCGGCGGGGTTCGCCCAGCTCACGGCCCTGCTGACTGAACATGGCGATAGCGAGGACGCCCCGATCCCCGTGGCGATCGAGACATCGCGCGGGCTCCTCGTCGCCTGCCTGCGGGCCACCGGCCGGCCGGTCTTCGCGATCAACCCGCCGGCAGTCGCCCGCTATCGGGACCGTCACTCCGTCGCCCGCAAGAAGTCAGACGCCGTCGACGCCGCGGCCCTGGCCAACATCCTGCGAACCGACATGGCCGCCCACCGGCCGCTGCCCGCGGACTCCGAGCTCGTGCAGGCCATCGCCGTGCTCGCGCGTGCCCAGCAGGACGCCGTCTGGGCCCGCGGCCAGGCCCAGAACAAGCTCCGTTCTCAGCTCAGGGAGTTCTACCCGGCGATCCTCGACGCCTACGCCCAGCACAAACACGGCCTGTGCTCGAGAGAAGCCCGCAGCATCCTGGCTGCAGCCCCGACCCCGACCATGGCGGCGAAGCTGACACGGCGACGCCTGCAGTCCCTGCTCAAGCAGGCCGGCCGGGTCCGCGGCATCCAGACCGAAGCCGAAAGGCTCCACGAAGTCTTCAAGCGGGAGTATCTCCACCAGCTCCCGCAGGTCGAAACAGCCCTCGGGCATCAGACATCCGCCCTGCTCAGGCAGCTGAACACCGCCTGCGACAACGCTGAACAGCTCGAAGAAGCCGTCACGCAAGCCTTCGCAGAGCATCACGATGCCCCGATCATCCGCAGCTTTCCGGGACTTGCCTCACTGACCGGCGCCCGGATTTTGGCAGAGATCGGCGATGACCGGACCCGCTTTGCCAACGCCCGATCCCTCAAGGCCTACGCAGGAAGCGCCCCGGTCACCAGGTCCAGCGGCAAGAGCTGCATGGTCATGAGTCGGAAGATCAAGAATCAGAGATTGGCTGCCGTCGGCTATGTCTGGGCCTTCGTCTCCCTTACCCGCTCACCAGGCGCCAGAGCCCACTACGACCGCCGCCGAGCGGCCGGCGACCGCCACGTTGCCGCACAGAGGAACCTCTTCAACCGCTTCATGGGAATGCTGTTCTACTGCCTCCAGAACGGTCACATCTACGACGAAACAATCGCCTTCCCGCAGCCGTCACCCGAACTTGCTGCAGCAGCGGCTTGACGCTTATCGGCGTGGGATGTCTTGTCCGCCAACAGGCGGTCGGGACGGGTGCGAGGCCGTCCAACTCCGGCACGGGGAACGGAGACCTGCTCTCCAGCACGCGCTCGAGTTGAGGGCCGTCACCGTAGTGGCCGGGTGTCAGGACGAGAGCGAGGGGCCGGCATCGCCCCTCTGCGACAAGGTGGATTTTGGTGGTGAAGCCTCCCCGAGAGCGTCCCAGGCATTCGCCGAGCTGACCACCTCCGCCAGCCGGACGACCAGTCTCCGCAGCACCGGATCGACCTGGTTCGTCCCCCTGTCGGCCCCCTTTTGAGGAGCTGCGGCAGGCGGCGCTTTCCTCGCCCCGGCTGCGCTCGCCGCTACCTTCGCCACGTCCCTTGTCGGCGCCGCCGCCTACGCGCTGCTGTCACTCGTGAGCTCCAGAGAGGTCGCCCCCGACTGGTGGCTTGGCCTCGCCTGCGGCATCGGTGGACTGATCGGCGGTTACCTCGGGGCCCGCCTCCAACCCCGCCTGCCCGAACGAGCCCTACGGCTTCTGCTCGGCACCCTCGCCACAGCCCTCGGCGCTCTGTACGCCGCCCAGACCCTGAACTGAGCCCACCCCAGTGGGGAACTACGACGGAGGACCTGAACCGGCGTTCGGCATTGGACGGACCTAGCGCTGAGGCGCGGGCCCACTTCACCTGGGCCTTCACTCCCTCTTTCACCACGCGCCACCCTCGACAGCTATCAGGCCCAGCCTCCCGCGCACCGGCGAATCCAGAAACCAGTGATCCGAACCTGGAACAACCCCTAGCGCCCGTCACATTGAGGATGTTTGAGGGACTTAATACGCAAATGGTACGCAGGTTGCCACGTTTGGCTAGTTGATGATCTAATCAATTTGCACGAGACTAATGAATGCTTCAGGACAGTGGTGAAATCAGGTTCGCCACGGGTACCCGTCGCGGTTCGATCGTCAAGGAGGGAAATGTCAACGCGATTCAAGAAGGTCCTGTTGGGGGCGGCTGCGAGCCTTGCTTTGGCTGGCGGCCTCGTCGGCGCTACCAGCGGGTCCGCTGTCGCGGTACCGGCCACCGCCGATTCCTCTGCCGCCGCCACGGAGACGTGGAATGACGCGAATTTCACGGGGACTTACGGGTACTTCGCGCCCTGGAACACCTGGTCTTTGCTGAGCTACCCCTACAACGACGCAATCACCTGATCTCCACCCAGAAGCGCAGTTGACCGCAGGGTGGGCTGCTGCCTCTGGGGCCCGCGATCAGGTCGCATCAGCCATCCCGGGTGAACCACGAGCGTCGTGGCAGCTCGAAAGAAAGCGGGAGGATTTCCGCCATGCTCGAAGCAGCTGGCCTCACATCGGTCGAAGAGACCGTCTACCGGCTTCTGGTCATGACGTCCACGGCCTCGGCCGACGAAATCGCCTCACAGACCGGACTCGCCCTCAACCAGGTCGAGAGCGTGCTCGCGGCGCTCACCGTCAAAGGGCTGGCCAACCGCAGTGACCGGAATTCCCTGCACTTCACCGCGTCCCCTCCCGACGTGGCATTGCTGCCGCGTCTGCAACGCCGTGCGGAAGCTCTCGACCTGGCCCGGGCTTCGATCGCCGACCTCCTGGAGAGCTACCGCAGCACCCGGCGGCACCAAGCCGACCATCTCATCGAGGTCATCACCGGGGCCGGGGCACTGCGCCAGCACCTGCGTCAACTCCAAGACAACGCACGACACGAAATGCTGTGGTTCTGCAAGGCCCAGTACGTGGCCATGCCCTCGGGAAGCAATCGCGCGGAGTTCGAAGCCCTGGCCCGCGGGGTTCGCTACCGGGTCCTGTACGAGCGAGCCTTTTTCAACGATCACGGCGCCGTCGACAACGTTATCTCCGGTGTACGTGCCGGGGAACTCGCGCGTTCCGTGCCCCATCTCCCGCTGCGACTTGCCATCGCCGACAGAGAGATAGCCATCTGCCCCTTGGTGCCCGGCGGTCCGCACGGCAGTCCGAACGAGCCCACGGCTGCACTGCTGCGCGACAGCAGCCTCCTGGAAGCCATGACCGCCCTCTTCGAGCGCTACTGGGAGGACGCAGCACCCCTGCACCTCAGCGACTCAGGCACCATCGCCGGCGCGGACGACACCGAGGCCACGGGGTTCCTGCCCGAGGCCGACCGGAGGCTGCTCTCCTTGCTGTTCGCCGGCCTCGCCGACAAGTCGATCGCCGGTCAGATGGGGCTGAGCCGCCGCACCGTCCAACGCCGGATCCAGCACATGATGGCCGTCGTCGGCGCCACGACCCGCATGCAGCTCGCATGGCACGCCACCCGTCGGGGCTGGGTCTAGAGTCCCCCTTCGGATCAGGACCGCCGATCGCCTCTTCTTCGGGTACGTCGATGGGCAGGTCCAGCGAGACCGTCTTGCCCCGTCCGTTCGGCGAGCTGCACCACACTCCGCCCAATGCATCCACGATCAGCAGACCGCGGCCGTGCTCCGCCTCCGCGTTGCCTTCCTCGCAGAGCGCCAGCGGTGACGGGACAGGCGGGTTGCTGCCGGAGTCCCGTACCTCGAGCCGGACATGGTCGTCGAACGCCCGCAGGCGGACGTCGACGTCGCTACCCGCGTGGATGAGCGCGTTCGTCACGATCTCGGAGACGATCAGCTGAAGGCTGTCCGCCATGTCGGTCAACCCCCAGGCGGTCAACTGCTGGTTGACGAAACTGCGCGCCGCCTTGACTCCCTGCAGGTCACGCTGCTGGATGTGCAGGCTCTCCGTGCGTGGTGCCATGAGGTCGTCGGAGCCATCCGCTCGTCCGGCAACTTGATCACGTCGTACCAGTCGCCGCCCGCCTTGGAGGTGATGGTGGCGGGGCGGTAGCGCGCCTGAGATGGTGAGCCTGGGCGACTCAGGGAGCGCCGACGGCAGTTTCACGGGGCCCTTGGAAGGAGAGGCAGCAGACGCCGACCACGTAGCGGCTCTTGAGGAAAGAGAATTTCAGGAGCTCCCCGCCTCCCGTGAGGGGAAGGCGCGCCTCGGCCTGTGAACCGGTGGAGTCCCAGTCGGAGAACGAGGGCCGGCCGTCCGAGATGAAGAGGGGGCGACCACGGTAGGCCTTGGCCGCCAGCGTCTGGGCGTCCAGGCCGGCCCCGTGGAGGTTACGGACCAGCCTGGAGGACTCTCCGCTGTGCCCCAGGACCCACAGACGGCCCTCACTGGCAGCCGTGAGCACCAGGGCGTGGGCGCGCAGCGGGAGCATGACGCAGTACCGGGCAGCCCTGACGCCCTGTCCTCCATCGTCGTGGCCTGGTTGAGCAGCTCCGGGAGTCGCCGTACGGGATACATCATGCTGATTCCGGCGGAGCCCGGGACCCCGGACACCCCCCAGCCCGGCGTGGCGTCGCTCGTGTCCGCGTCGAACCATCTGGGCGCAGGCATCGGCATGGGACCGGCTTCGATCGCCGTCCCCTTCTCGGCGAACTCGACGAGGGCCAGGACGTCGCCGATGTCCTGCAATTCGGTGTGGTCTGCCGCCTGGTAGTCACCGTGGGTGGCCGTCGCCCCTGCTTGGGGACGGGGCCCTGTCCGGAAACTACGTGGCCCCTCAGACAGCACCCGTGGGACGGATGCGGAGACCCATGGAAGGGAGGACCGCAGGCTGCGGTCCCCTCGTTACGCGGGTGAGGTCACCTGAGGCCGAAGGCCCCGGAGCAGGGGGCGGTGCGGGCGACCCCGAGGCCATGGCGGACGCCAGGGCCAGCAGCACTTGGGCAATACACAGCACTGTGAGTGGATTTCGGATGGGAATCCGGAGATTGGCAACGTCACGGTCAGCCGCAGAACCGGTTGAAATTAGCAGAGTTGGCCATTTCACAGAATGGACACCGTGGACACGGGCAATACGACTCCAACCGACCTGCGGTCCACCCGCCGTTGCACACCACCCGTGGTGGCCCGGCCGTTCACCGGACTCGATACCGTCGCGGGCAATGCACAGGCCGACGCCTCCGCCGAGTAGCCACTTCGCAAACCAGGGACCTCGTGGGCTTCGTCGGCGTGCAGGCCCCGGGGCTCGAAGCAGCGGCGTCGACTTCTCGTCACACGACCGCGCTGAACGTCCTGAAGACGGTTCAGGCGACGCATGGCGCCTCTGGGACATGGCCATTCGTGCCACGTGAGATCGGTGACACGTCCGCTTGGTGTGGCTGATGATTCCGGACGGGCAGTGAACCGCAGGTGTACGAAGGGTTTTGCCACCGGCTCACGGTTCGTGTGATCGAGGGATCCGCGGTCACCGGCGAGGCCTGGTCGCAGGCCGGCGGGGCCGGTCGACCTCGGCCCTGACCCGCAACACCGTCAACTGCGGTCGGGTGCCGCGGCGATGCGCCATGACGCCCACTCACAGATGTTCTGCCCAGATGCCGATATGACAGAAGGAGAGTAGACACCCATGAGACGGATCCGCCTTTGGGCGGTGATATCGATGTCGGCAGTGATGGCGACGGGCGCGGTGGTGCCTGTTGCCGCCCAGTCTCCGCCAGGGACCGAGGCACGGACGCCGGCACCGCACGACCGCACGACCACCGTGCGGTTGATCACCGGCGACCTGGTCACCGTCAGCGGCGCGCCGAACGGCAAGAAGACAGCATCGGTGCAGCGCGCACCGGGCCGTGAGAAGGTCTTCTTCCGGATCACCGAGAAGGACGGCGCTCTGACCGTTCTGCCTTCCGATGCGGCAATGCTGGTCCGCACGGAGCAGCTGGATGCGGACCTCTTCAACGTTACAAGTCTCATCGCCCAGGGGTACGACGAAACACACGCCGAGGCCCTGCCCCTGATCATATCCGCGCCCAAGGGCTCGGCGCGTGCGGCCGTCAACCGGCTGGATGCCCTCGCGAAGTTCCACGAGGGCTCCGCCGGGCCGCGGCAACTGCCGAGCATCGACGCCCAGGCGCTGCGCGTCGCCGACCAGGACCTGGCCGCTTTCTGGAAGCAGCTCGCACCTGCGGCGGGCGCGTCCATGACGAGTGCGGCGGCGACGACCCCGAAGATCTGGCTGGACCACAAGGTGCGTCCCACACTGGACCGCAGCACCGCGCAGATCAACGCGCCGGCCGCGTGGGCGGCCGGCTACCACGGCAAGGGAGTCAAGGTCGCGGTCCTCGACACCGGAGCCGACCAGAACCATCCCGACCTCGCGGGCCGCGTGTCCGAGGCGAAGGACTTCTCCAGCAGCGGCTCGACCGAGGACCACTTCGGACACGGCACGCATGTCGCCGCCACCGTCGGCGGCAGCGGCGCGGCTTCGGACGGCCTGCGCAAGGGCGTCGCACCGAGTGCGGACCTGCTGATCGGCAAGGTGCTCGGGGACGACGGCTCCGGCGGCGAGTCCGAGGTCATCGCGGGCATGGAGTGGGCCGCGGCGCAGGGCGCCAAGGTTGTCAACATGAGCCTGGGCGCGGACATGGAGACCGATGGCACGGACCCGATGAGCCTGGCGGTCAACGAGATCTCCCGCAGCAGCGGGGCGCTCTTCGTCGTTGCCGCAGGCAACAGCGGTCCAGGCCCGACGACAGTCGGGTCGCCCGGTGCGGCCGACGCGGCCCTGACTGTGGGCGCCGTCGACCGCGACGACAAGCTGGCCTCCTTCTCGAGCCGTGGTCCGCGCTTCGGCGACAGGGCGGCCAAGCCGGACATCACGGCACCGGGCGTCGGGATCGTCGCCGCGCGCGCCGCCGGCACGCTACTCGGCGACCCGGTCGGCGACCACTACGTCAAGATGAGCGGCACCTCGATGGCCACGCCTCACGTGGCCGGTGCGGCGGCGCTGCTTGCCGGGCAGCACCCGGACTGGAGTGCGCAGCAGCTCAAGGACGCGCTGATCAGCACGTCCCGTACGGCGTCCGACCAGGTGCCGACCGAGCAGGGCGGCGGCCGCGTCGACGTCAAGGCGGCAATCTCCGCCCCCGTCACCACCACCGGCACAATCGTCCTGGACCCGGTCGACAGGGACAGCTCCCCGGTGGAGCGGGCCGGCGTGGTCCGCTACACCAACCACTCCGACGACGAGGTCTCGCTGAATCTGCGCGCCGCGCTGGCAACCAGGGGCGGCAAGGCACTCCCCGCGCAGGCACTGACACTGGGCGCGGAAACGGTCCGGGTCGCCCCGGGCGCGACCGCGGAGGTGCCGGTCGGCATCGACCCCTCGAAGGCGGGCCGCGGCTCCTACTACGGCTACGTCACCGCCACGTCCGCCGACGGCGTGCCGGTCCACACCACCGTCAGCCTGTGGGTGCGCGCCCCGATGCACAAGCTCACCATCGAGTCCCACGGACCGACCGGCGACCCCATTCGGTGGGAACTGTTGAACCTCTTTGGAGGGGACGCGGAGACCCAGGTCACCAGCCTGGACCCCCTGGTCGTCGAGGTCGAGGAGGGCACGTACCAGGTCGATGGCACGACGGTGGAATGGACCGCCAACGGCGCACGGATGGTCCAGGTCGTGGAGCCCGAGGTGAAGGTCACCAAGGACATGACCGTGACCCTGGACACGCGTAAAACCAAGCTGGTGCGCGTCCGCACGCCCAAGCCCGCCGTGCGGCGCAATGACCTGACGTACCAGATGTACCGGAAGATCGACGGGCTATCGCTGAATGCCACCCTCAAGTTCGCCCTGGGGGGGGCCGAGGCGGTGGACCTGTACGTGAACCCCACGTCCAAGGTCACCGACGGCGAGTTCGAGTTCAACTCCCGCTGGGAGATGACGGCTCCCCAGATCAGGACTGAGGTCCGCGGCACGGACATCGACCTGAAGTCGTACTACGTCCAACTGTCCACCCCGTTCGACTCCAAGGGGGAGCAGCTCACCGCCGTGGACGCGGGGACCAGGGAGAATCCGGACCTGCGGTCCAGCACCGTGCAGGGCAAGCTCGCCGTGATCCGCGACGAGACCGCGGCGGCCGAGTACGACCTCGCGGAGAAGGCCGCGAAGGCGGGCGCCAAGGGCCTCATGATCGTCCTGCCCAAGGGGATGCTGGCCTGGACCCCCTGGAAGCCGACGGACACGCGCTCTGCCATCCCCACAATCCGGGTGGACGCGACCGACGGTGCGGAGCTGCTGCGGTACATGGAGAAGCACAAGGCCGTCATCGACATCTCCGGGACGGTCGAAAGCCCGTACCTGTACGACATCCGGGCGATCTGGGAGCACCAGATCCCGCAGGACGTGACCTACACCGTCTCGGACCGCAACACCGCACAGGTGAAGGCGACCTACACGGACACCGGCGCACTGGACTGGTCCAGCGAGCAGCGCTTCAGCTGGCGCCCCTACTCGGATTACAGTTTCGAGACCTCGCGTTGGGTGCCGACGGGCAAGACACGCACCGAGTACGTCACCTCCGGGGACACGCAGTGGAGACACCACGTCGATTTCTTCCCCAACCCGTGGGCGGACATCCCATTGCTGTCAGGCCTGCGGGACGCCCCCCGCACCTTCGCGTCGGGCGAGCAGCTCAAGGAGGAGTGGTACAAGGCCGTGGTGCGGCCGTCCATCCCTCGCGGCTGGAACCGTCACTCGGTCCGCTCCGGTGACGTCCTCAGCCTGGCGATCCCGGAGTTCACCGACGCGGTGACCGGCCACTGGGCGCGCCGGGCGCTTCCCCTCGATTTGGGTGGCATCGGGAGGGCGGGAACGCCCGGGACGATGGACGTACCGACCTACCCCCAGGGCGACACCGTGGCGGCCGTCCTCTACCGCGACGGCGAGAAGGTCGGCGAGGCCGCAGCCGCCTGGGGAGACTTCGAGGTTCCTGCCGGAGCGGCCGACTACCGGCTGGACCTGACGACCGAGCGTAAGACCGAGTACTGGCAGACCGGTACAAGGACCGCCACGTCGTGGACGTTCCGTTCGGACACCGCGGCGGAGGACACGCTGTTGCCTCTCCTCCAGGTCGATTACGGGGTCCCGGCCGACCTGTGGAACAGGGTCGAGGGCGGGAAGCGTCACGAGCTCGACCTGACGGTGCGGCACCAGGACGGGCTCGCCGCCCCCACCGGGGTCGAGCTCAAGGTCGAGGCCTCCTTCGACGACGGCAAGACCTGGAAGGGCCAGGTCCGCGTCAAGGACCGCGGCCACAACCGGTTCACCGCCACCGTCGAGCGGCCGGGCGACCAGCGGCAGGGCGCGTACGTGACCCTGCGGGTCACGGCCTCCGACAAGGCGGGCAACACGGTCCGGCAGACCGTGGAGCGGGCCTACCTGCTCGGCAAGTGAGCGAGCGCCTCCGCGGGATTCCCGCGGAGGCGCTCGCCGGACCGTCGCGGCGGGTGCCTGGGGTGAGATCCCCGGCACCCGCCGTCGTCGCACGGTGGCCTGCCTCATGGTCGGCGAGATCAGGCCCTTCGCGGACCGGGGCGCCTCACGAGTGAGCCCACGCGCACCCCAGCCGAGGCGACGCCTGCATGGTCCGGTGCTGCCGCTACGAGGAGGGGAGCGTGAGGCCCGTAAGCATGACGTGTTTTTGGCGCGGCCGCGGGGGTGGCGTAACCAGGTGTGGGAGACCGAATCATGTCCAGGCGCCGGTGCTGGTCGATGTCGACGGTGTGACGCGCAAGCCGTGGATCACGTGGTTCACCGACTGCGCGACGAACGCGATCACCGGCGTCACGGTGACGCCGGTGTATCCGTCGAGGGAGTCGGTGCTGGCTGCGTTGCGCTCCGCGGTGCTGCGTGAGGACCCCTACGGCCCGTTCGGCGGGCTGCCGGAGGAAGTGCGGGTGGATCGCGGCAAGGACTTCTTGTCCAGGACGGTGACTGCCGCATTTGAGGTCCTGGACGTGACGGTGGAGGATCTGCCCGCCTATACCCCCCACCTCAAGGGCACGGTCGAGGGCCTGAACCGTGCGGTGGAGACGATGTTGCTGGCATCCCTGCCCGGCTACGTCCGCCAGCCGCGCCCCGGCAAACGGTCTTCCCGTCCGAAGGACGAGGTGCTGCTCGGTTTCGAGGACTTCACCGCGCGCTTTCCGGGACGAATTCCCGCCGTTGCCACTGCGGGGAGTCCATGCTGGTCGTCTGCGGATGGGTGTGGTGTGTGGAAGTCGCTATCGGGCTGTGGCCACGAGCTGTGGTGGTTTTTTCGGGGCTCACCACGGCCGGCCGGCGGTGCGGCTGGCGAAGGTCGCCCGCCTGCCGGTCGTGGGTGCCGTGGCTCCCGGGAGGGCGGTGACACGGCGCCGTTCCGGGAGCTTCAGGGGGCTGGCGCCATACAGGGTCGGCCTGGGCGCTGCTGACTCACTCTCCGTGCCGGGTGGGGTGCGTGGGTGGTGACGCGCGAGCGGGCGGTGTGTTCGTCACCTGGTTGGCCTTCAGCCGACTCGTCTGCTGGTGTCTGCTCGCTCATGGGGCGTGCATCCGGTGCAGCACCGGAGCTCTGCCGGTGATGTGCTGCTCCCACCTGTGTAGCCAGTCAGTGTGCTCGGGAGCGCCCGGCTGTGGTGTGGGGCACGCCGAGGCGTTCGAGCAGCAGTCCTTCTCGGGTGGACCAGGGGCAGATCTCGACGTTCTTGGCCCCGCAGGCTTCCATGAGGGCTTGTGCGATCAGGGCTCCGGCCAGGGACTGTTCGGCGCGGTGTCGGGAGATGCCCGGCAGCTTGGACCGGCGGGACGGTCCCGCGGCGGCCAGCAGGGAGACTGATGCGCGTAGTTGGGGTAGCGCGAGCTGCTGTCCGGCTTGCGGTGTCTTGCGCTGAGCGGCGGCGAGCCGGGCGAGCTGTTCGAAGGTCTTGGAGCAGGCCAGCACCCGCCCGCCCGGTTCGGCCCGCGGCAGGCCGGGGACGGCTTCCAGGGACCGGCGGAGGTGCTGCCGGACCTCGGCCAGCCGGTGTGGGGATGGTGCGGTGCCGCCGGGAAGCCAGTCCCGGGTGATCCTGCGGGCGCCCAGCGGCAGCGAGTAGACGACGCGGGGCCGGTCTCCGGTGCCGGAGGCGATCTCTACAGTACCGCCGCCGATATCCAGGACCAGCAGCTGCCCGGCCATCGAGCCTGCCCACTGGCGGGCGGCCACGTAGGCCAGCCGCGCCTCCTCCTCGCCGGTCAGCACGCGAAGGCGGGTGCCGGTGGTGCGTGCCACCCGCGCGATGATCTCGTCGCGGTTGGGCGCGTCCCGGATGACGGAGGTCGCGAACGCGAACACTTCCGGCCCGCGCAGACGCGGGTCAGCGGCGACGGCCTCGGCCACTGCCCGTTCGACGCTCTTCACGCCGGCCTTGTCCAGCCGTCCCTTGCGGTCGAGGGTCTCGTGCAGGCTCAGCCGCACCTTGCGGGAGAACACCGGCTCCAGCACCGTCCCCGGGCGCCGTCGCACCACCGTCAGCAACGCACTGTGGCACCCGACATCGAGCACACCTGCCTGTCGCATCCCATCGCCTCCCCTGGCACGGCCCTCGACCGGACCGGCTCCTTCCCCGATCCTCCGACAGCCCCGACGACGGCGCGACGGGATTCCAGCCCACCGCGTGAGCATAACGTCACCATCCGTGCCCCCTCCGCCCAGGCCCACAGGGGTAGAGCTGCGCCGACGGACGGGTGGTGTCGGTAGCCTCGCCCGGGTGATGGTGGCCAACGAAAGGACGAGGCTGGTCGTGCTGCGAGGGAACAGTGCCTCGGGGAAGTCGTCCGTCGCGGCCGGCCTCCGCGACCGTTTTGGCCGCGGTCTGGCGCTCGTGGGTCAGGACAACCTCCGCCGGATCGTTTTGCGTGAGCGGGACCGGGCCGGTGTGGCGGACATCGGCCTGATCGACCTGACGGCCCGCTACGCGCTGGACGCGGGGTACCACGGGTACCACGTTGTTCTCGAAGGGATCCTGTACGCCGGCCACGACGGCGCCGTGCTTGCCCAGTTGCGCGCCGACCACCTTGGCCCGAACCGCGGCTACTACCTGGACGTGCCGTTCGCGGAAACCCTTGCCCGGCACGCGACCAAGCCGATCGTGAACGATGTCGGGGAGGAGGCGTTGCGCGACTGGTACCGGGAACGTGATGTGTTGCCCGGGTGCGTTGAAACCGTCATCGGGGCGGACAGTTCCCTGCCCGAGACCGTCGACCGGATCATGCGCGACACTGGCCTGGCCGGCCTACCCGCACTGAAGAACTGACTGAATGAAACCCCGGCCAGCGGCGCAGGTCGCCCTACGCCCTGCAGGTGATGTCTCCCTACCGCACCTCGGGTCAGGCACATCGTCGCCGAGTTGAATTCCATTGTGTCGCCCTCCCGCGACCGGGTCTTGGCACGCCAGGTGGTGGTGCGTCGTCTGCTCGCTCTGGATGAGCCCGGCAAGCTGGCGTCTGTGCATGTGCGGATCGCCGCCGATACGGCGGGGGTCTGTGTACGTACGGTGTGGCGCTGGTTGGCCGTGGCCCGTGCGTCGGGGTGCGCTGAGACGACGTCGCTGCGGCGTGGTGGTTTCGCGTTCACCAACGAGTTATGGGCCCAACTGTCTGACCTGGGCGGAAACGTAGCGGCGCTCCACCGGCAGCTGCATGTTCCTTACGTGGCGCCTGCTATGCCGGAAATCGAACTTGGTCGCGGCGGTGGTTTCCTGCCCTGCTGGTAGTCCTCGACGGCCTGCCGGATCTCCGCCTCGGTGTTCATCACGAACGGGCCGTAGCGGGCGATCGGCTCCCGCAGCGGCACGCCGCCCAGCAGCAGCACCTCAAAGCGGCCGGTGCGGCCGCGCTGATGGGCCCCCGCCTGGACGGTGAGGACATCGCCCGCACCGAACACCGCCAGTTGCCCATCCCCGACGGGGCGCCTGTCGGCGCCCACGCTCCCCGCTCCCTGCAGGACGTAGACCATCGCGCTGAACTGCGGATCCCACCCGGTACGCAACTGCGCCTGGGGAAGCAGACTCGCGTGCGCATAGACGATGGGGGTGTAGGTCACGCCCGGTCCCTGGTAGCCGCCAAGCCCACCGGCGATCAGGCGTACCAGCGCCCCGCCGTCATCGGAGGTGAGCAGCCGCAGCTTGTCCGCCCGGACGTCCTGGTAACGCGGCTGCGCCCACTTGCGGGTGCGGGGCAGGTTCACCCACAGCTGGATGCCGTGGCTGAGGCCGCCCTTGGCCAGGACCTCCTCGCTGGGGACCTCGTCGTGCAGGATCCCCGACCCTGCGGTCATCCACTGTGTGTCCCCGTCCGATATCACGCCTCCGCCACCGTTGGAATCGTGGTGCACCACCGTGCCGTCGATGACGTAGGTGACAGTTTCGAATCCGCGGTGCGGGTGCCAGGGGGCGCCCTTGGCCTCGTAGGGCTGGTAGACGGTCTCACCGACGTGGTCGAGCAGCAAGAACGGGTCCGCATCGGGCAAAGCGGCACTCGGGAACGGGCGGTGCACCAGAAAGCCGGCCCCCTCCCGCTGCTGGGGTGCGGTGACCAGGCGGCGGACGGGGCGGTCGATGGCGGTCGCGTCAAGGCGCGGGAGGCGGGGGAGGACCAGGAGATCCTCGACGGTCACGGCCGGCATAGCGGTCCTTCGTATGTACGGTGCGGACGACGTCCAGCGCGACGACGTTCCGCTAGGAGGGGGGTACTTGCGTACCTCTGCCGAGGAGAACCCCGGCAGGCGGGCGGCGTCTCAGGGGCGGTCGGGCAGTCGTCGATGCGTCTGCCCCGACCCACGGGGCCGGCCCTATCGGCCGGTATCGCCCCGGGACGGTGTACCGCCGAATCTAGCTCGCGGACCTGGCACGGTCGCTGCCCGAAGCGGTCACACCTGCCACACATCGGGACCTCGTGGTGCGCCCCGGTCGACGCCCCTGCCCACGAGTGACGGATACCCGGTCCGCCGTAAGAACCACCACCGCGGCGCGCTCACCTGTTGAGGGGAGACGCGACCTCGGCCACGCGGCTGAGGCGACCACGGCACCCGCCATCGAGGCTGGATGGTGCGCCGCTTCCCCGTTGGTGGCGTCCGCCGTCCGGGCGGGAGACCGGGTGATCAGCCGGTCTCCCGCCCGGCTCTGGGGCGGGCGCGGCGGCGCGTGACCTGGCCGACAGCAGCCTCAGCCACGTCTCCCGGGCCGTGCGCTGGATCCGCGAGCACTACGCCGAGCCCTTCCGGGTCGACGAGGTGGCACGCATGTCCGGCATGAGTGTCTCCGCCTTCTACCGCAACTTCCAGGCGGTGACCGCGATGAGCCCCATCCAGTTCCAGAAGCAGATCCGGCTGCAGGAGGCCCGGCTGCTGCTCGCCACGCACCCGGGCGACGTCACCGGGGTCGGACACCGCGTCGGCTATGACAACCCGTCACAGTTCAGCCGGGAGTATCGCCGCCAGTTCGGCGCGCCGCCCAGCCGGGACGCCGCCCGCCTGCGTCAGGCTGTGCGCACCCCGGCAGGTGTCCTTCCTTGAGCAGGCCGCGCCACGCCGGAGGATCGTGCAAGGGCGAGTGAGAATCAGTGCCAGTTTGCGTTGGATCGCCTCGGTGGCCGGCCCGGTGCCCGGACCGAGTTCCACCACCACGGGCTCGCCCCGCTCCGGCACGGCGGCGATGAGCCGCTCGACCAGGCGGGCCGAACTCGGGATCAGGGAGGCCGTCCGGAGCGGGCTGCGCAGGAACTCGCGGGCGAAGAGCGCTGTTTCACTCATGCTGTGGCCCTTGCGGTGTGGTGGGATCCGGGGACGGGCAGGCATTTTCCTGCTCCGTAGGAGAACCGGTGATCCCGTGGCCAGCGCGAGAAGCGCGGTGTACCGACAAGGGTGGGCGGGCAGGCCATGGCGGCGGAGCTTGCGTGCGAGGGTGGCGGCGGAACGATGGGTTCCTGCGCTATAGCCGGGGAAGATCCAGGCGGTGCCAGGAGGCCGTCAGGGCACCGCGGCAGCTCGCCCAGCCCCACTGGGCGGTAACCGGGGCGCGGTGTGGCGGGGAGGGTGCGGCGCTGCGGGGCGCAGCGTTCGTGCTTTTGCTTCGGGGCGGGGCGGGGCGGGGCGCTGCGCCGTCCGTGCCGCGCGGCGGTGCGGGTCCGCTGCGCTTCCCCGTACCGTCTCACCGTGTGCCGGGCATCCCGCGCTCTCACGAGCTGCGGGTTGGGGCAGCCGGTCATCGGCCGCTCCGCGCCCGGCTTCCTCGCTTCGCGCTGCTTCAAGGAGAGCCCGCCGTGGCAGAGACGGCAGAGACGGCCGAGACGGCCGAGTCCGCGGGGCGCTATGCGCAGAGAGTCCACGTGGAAGTCGGGAACACCTCAACGTCTTGTCGTCTCGCCGTGTCGGGCGGGTGGACGAGTGTGGCTGTCTCTCCCGGCCCGAGGGGCGAACGTCACGTGGGGTCGGGTTGTTCAGGGAATGTGGCCGCTGAAGGCAATGTGGAGGATGAGCAGTAGCACTGCCATTAGCACGATGCCCCACGCCCTCAGGTACTCCCGCCAGAATGGCGGCGCGGGGTGGGCTGTTTCGTCGCCTGCCGCGGCTCGGCAACGATCGGAGCGGGCTACGTGCCAGGCAAGCAGTAATCCGAAGGCGGGCAGCAACCCGTAGAGAAGCAGAGCCCTGAAGTTCACTACGCCTCCCTTGAGCAGCCATAGCCCCGGTCAGAGGAGCCGAAAGCCACGGCCCTCACCTTTCTTCCCCGCTTCTCCGCCAGGCCAGACACCCGTCCATGCATTGATCAGACCGAAGACGCCGTCGCTGCACCACTGACCGAATGATTCCTTTGTCACACTCTCAACCCCCAAGCTTTGCTTGTGCAAGAGGTAAGTGTGTAATAGGTTCGTATCATGGCAAACCGGGGCGACGCATTCCACTCATCCAGCCAGAACACAACAAACCGAGACCAACCCGGATTCCATGACTCGAATTCGAACGAAGCCTGAACAGGCGGGCAAGGGGGCCATCGGCTCCTCGCCCCGGAAGACCTCGGGCGCCAGGCGCCTGGACGACTGAGCGGATGCTCGTAGAAGGAACGGAGAATGTGATGGCCGGTGTACAGGGAGTGACCTGGAACGAGCGGCGGCAATACGCGAGCCGTCTCTTCGAATCCCAGCGTTACCGCGCGGCTACCCGGGTCCTCACCGACCTGGTTGCCGCGGCACCCCGCAACCTGGACCTCCGCATGCTCCTCGCCCGCTCCTACTACTACACGGCACAGCTCTCCCTGGCCGAGGCGGAGCTGCGCAAAGTCCTGCGCGCCGAACCCACCCACGCCTCGGCCCACCTCGCTCTCGCCCGCGTCCTGGAACGCCAGCACCGCTGCTCCGAGGCCGCTCCGCACATGAGGATCGCGGACACAATGACCGCACGGGACCTCCTTGCCCTCAGGCACCCCAGCAGTTCATCCCCCCGCATGGCTGCCTGAAGCCGCTCCGGTAGGGCTTTGTCAGGTGTCTGGACGGGCGGTGCGCTCTGGTGGTCCGCCGCCAGTATGAGGGCGGATGAACTCGCGGCGTCTCATAGGTGGTTGGCGGAGTTGATCGGGTAGGTCACTGCGCCGGCGCGTGCTGACCAGCGGGTGAGGGCGACTGCGTCGGCGCAGCCCGATCGGGCCGATGAAGGGAGCCGATCCGCCGGACAGGCCCTTAAGGGGGTGGGCTGGGTTGCATGATGACGTTCAGGCAAGTGAGCACGGGCTCCGAGTACCGTTACTACCTGCGCCAGGTCGCGGTCGGCGACGGCCGTCGGCCCCGGGGGGAAAAGAACCTGGATCAGGCGCAGGAAGAGGCCGGGGCCCGCCCGGGGTGTGGATGGGCAAGGTGAAGCAGGCAGGACGCTTCGTGGGGTCCGCCAACTGATATGAGACATCTTGGTTGGGCGTGCCTTGCGAGGGGCGGGTCGCAGATGGAGTGCCTGACCCGCCCCGGTGGTCGACGACTGGGTGCCGGTGCGGTCGTAGGCGTGAGCTCATATGTCGTGCTGTTCGGGACCGGTCCGGGTCGGCGTCAGGGGAACTTCTCCGTGCGGCAAGTCTTACGCGTGGTCGCTGAGCCAGCCGGTGAGGAGCGGGCCAACGATCTCGGGGGCCTCGACCTGGGGGAAGTGCCCGACTGCCGGGTCCCCGTGTCGGACATGATCGCTCCGTTCATAGTCCACGGCAGCCTTAATAGGCTGGGCGCGTGAAATCGGTCCTCAGCCCCACCTTTTCCACGGTGAGCGCACAGGACAAAACAAGGGGCTCGGACGCACCGTAAGCCGGTCTCCACTCGACGAATGGCGGGGCCACTCCTGGACCGGGTACGGATCCCTGATCGGCGTGCTGATCGTGCTCGGCCCGGTGGTCCCCTCCCGCCGCCCGGCGTCCGCTGCCGGCCCCGACGGACAGCGCGGCCGAAGGGCCGTAGCCTCAAAGGCGAGGTACGGCTCAGTGGATGCCGCAGATGACACACAGACTCATCTGTCGCTGGCCAGACGGCCCGGCCCGCGCGCCGACCGGACGCGGACGGTTAGTCCTCTCCGGGGCGGCAGGCTGCTGCTCACCATTTGGAAGGCTCCCATGACTACGACCTACGCACCGGCCGCACTGATCACAGGCGCGTCCTCAGGGATCGGATGCTCCTACGCCGAGCAGCTGGCCCGGCGCGGGTACGCGCCAATCCTGGTTGCCCGCCGCGCGGACAGGCTGGCCGAACTCGCTGAAACCATCCACCGGGACACGGGACTCAAGGCCACCGTGCTCGCCGCCGACCTGGCTGAGGAGGCCGGCTTGGCAAGGGTCGAGAAGGTGGTCATCGACCACGACACCCTTGCCGTGGTCGTGAACGCGGCGGGTCTAGGCGGACTGGGCCCGGTGCTCCAGATCGAGCCCGCGACGCTCAACCACGTCGTCGCGGTGAACGTGCTGGCGCTGACCCGCCTGTCCCGCGCGGCGCTACTCTCCTTCTCCAAGCGCGACTCCGGCACTTTGATCAACGTGTCGTCGATCGGCGCGTTCAAAGTCCCGCCCAACGGCGCAGCCTACGGCGCCTCCAAGGCGTACGACCTGCTCTTCTCGCGTGGACTGCAACACGAGGTCGAGGGCAGCGGAATCCGCGTCCAGGTGGTGCTGCCCGGCCCCGTCCGCACGGAGTTCTTCGACGCCGCCGGCATGGAGTCCTCTGCATTCCCGCAGGAGTCGTTCGTCGATGCGGACGACTTCGTCCGCGCCGCGCTCGTAGGTCTGGACCTCGGCGAACTCGTCTCCATACCCACGCTTCCCGACACGGCAATACTGCAGGACGTCACGTCTCGCCAGGAGCGGTTGCGGGACGCCGCAGGGCTCCGCGGCATCATCGCCGACCGCTACACCGAGCCCCGCAGTGGATGACCCCTCTGTCGACGACACCACCAATGTTCCTCTCCGGGAATGGATCGACAAGAACTCAGCGCGTGCCCCGTCAGCAAGCCCCCGGCCTCAGCGGAGCTGTCGTCGTGTGCCCGCCAGGGATTACGGGACAGCCCTTGACTACGTGGCCAATCTCCCGGCCTACCGGGCGCCGCAACGCGCCCAGATCGCGTCGTAGACGGCGCGGCGGCATCCGGACTGGTTCCGCCGCCTGCGCATCCGCTGGGAGATCCGCGACGACATCCACCACGCGTTCGTCGCCCTTGGCTGCGCCGCCATCTGCTGGCGACGACTGCGCACCGCACTTTGTCGAGAGTAAGGGCAGGCGATGCGCCCCAGGGGATGGCCTGCTCGATGCGTCAGAACGCATTCGTAGCAGTCGGGCCCGCGCAGCCTCACATCCGGGATCTCAGCACGTCGACCTCACAGCCCGGCGCGAACGGGTCGAAGCCGTGCTCGATCAGCCAGCGAACTGCCAGCAGGCTTCGCAACGACCACCACGCGTGGATCACGTCGAGGTCGATGTCGGTGCCATAGCCGGCGATGACGTCGTCGAGGTGCTCCTCGTGTCCGAGCGTGAAGGTGGCGAGGTCGTACAGGGCATCACCCTGGCCCGCCTCGGACCAGTCGATGACGCCCGTGACCTCGTCGCCGTCGACGAAGACGTGCGCGATCTGCAGGTCGCCGTGCGTGAACGCCGGAGTCCACGGCCGGAGCGCGGCCTCGGCGACCTGGCGGTTGCGGGTGACCAGGTCAGCGGGCAGGAGGCCGTTCGTCACGAGCAACTCGCACTCGTCGTCGAGTTCCGCCGCCAGCGCGACGATGCTCCGGCCGGCCCGGCCGGGCCGGGGCGGCAGCGGCGCGTCGTGCAGCTTCCGGATGGCGGCGCCCGCCGCGGCCCACGCCGCCGACGACCCGGTCGACGGCCCGCCGAGGCGCCCAAGCGTCGTCCCCGGGAGTGCGGCGATGGCGAGCACGGGCGGCTTGCGCCACAGGACCTCCGGGGTCGGGACCGGCGCGAGGGACATCGCATCGACCTCGACGTCGATGCGTGCCTGATCGGCGTCCACCTTCAGGAACACGTCGCCGACGCGCAGGGTCGCGCGCTCGGAATGGGCGACAACGACTTCGACCTCATCCATGGGCGACCAGTATCCCGGGGATGATCGCCGACGTCGCCGGGTTTATCGCGTGCGATTACACGGCTGACCACGTCCCGATACCCGGCGGTCTCGTGCACGACACCGACCTCTGACCAGGTCAAAGCCCACCACTTTTGTTAGGAGTCCTAAGCCTCGGCCTACTTTTGCGACGAATCGGGTACATGATTCGTCCACCCCCACACGCAATAACAAGCACACAGAGGGGGCGATATGAGTCTGAAACAGCACGTCCGGACCCGGGCCACCGTGATACGCACCGGGGACACCACAGCCGGTATCTCCGCCGCCCGGTGGTCCTGACCCCAGTTCGGGTACAGGTTCTTGCTCATCAGGAACGTGTTGTACGTCAGAACCCGCAGCGACGGGGTGTCCGCCGCCGATGCGCGCGGCGTGTTGGCGGCCGGCGTGACGGCGACGAGCGCGGCGGTCAGAGCCACGCCGGAGGTGCGACGGAGCGCGGTGAGCGGCACGGGGTCTCCTGCTTCTGCTGATGAGGTGTGGAACAGGCAACACACATCACATCAGCAGGAGTTACTCACGGGCAGAAGTTGGATGTCGGGAGTCCTTCCATCGGCGTACCAACGGCTGTGGAGGTGCCTCAGCGCAGCGTCGCGTAGACGATGAGGTTGTCCACCGGGTGGCCCTGAGCGTCGAATGCGCCGTCGCAGGTGATGAGGCGGAGGACGCGGTCGTCGGTCGCGCCGTACACCTTCTTCGTGGGGAACGCCTTCTTGCTCACGGATTCCGTGCCGGTGACGGTGAAGTGGGCCACCTGACCTCGCTCGTTGCGGATGACGATGTCCGCGCCCTTGCCGATCTTCTTCAGATCGTGGAAGACGGCCCTGCCGAATCGGGTGTCGTTGTGCCCGATGACCACGGCTGCTCCGCGCTCGCCGGGGATCGCGCCTCCCGTGTACCACCCTGCTGTCATGCCCTTCTCCGCCGGCGGGACTTCTACGGTGCCGTCCGCGTTGAGGCCGAGTCGTATCAGGGAACTCGTCACGCCGATCGAGGGGATGGCCACTTGGGTGGGAGCCGCGGGTTGTTCGGCCCTGGGGGTGACGGAGGAGCCGGACGGCGGCGTGGTGGCGGAGCGGTGCGAGGGGGCGTGGGCTGGTTCCTCCGCGGCGTGGGTCATGCAGCCGGTGAGTGGGGCGAGAGCGAGGACGAGGGCAAGGCAGACGTGCGTCGGGTGTGCGGCGGATCGCCGCAGCCGGTGGTGCGTACGGGGCATGTGGGTTCCAGTGCGGAGAGGTGGTGCGGGAACAGGCAGTGGCGCCGCCCTGAGGGGCGGCGCCACTGCTGGTGGTCAGCCGTTGCGGTGCGCGGCCGCGCGGCGGCGCAGTACGAGGGTGCCCGCGCCCGCCAGGACGAACGCGGCAGCGGCCGAGCCCGCGAGGGCAGTGGTGTTGTCGCTCGTCGGTCCCAACGGGCGCTCGCCCGCGGCCACGCCGCCACGGGGCTCGGCGGAGTCGCGCTTCGAGGGACGGGCCGGGACCGCGCTGGGCCGGTCGCCCGCGGCCACGCCGCCACGGGGTGCCGCCGACGGCGCCTCGCCCCGGGTGGGCTTGCTCGCATCGGTTCCCCTGGTGGGCGCCGGGGTCCGCTCGGTGGCGGCCACCGATGGCTTGGGCTTTGCGTCGGAGGCGACCGATGCGACGGCCGTGGCCGACGGGACGAGTACCGCGCCCGCCGCGACAGCGGTCAGGACGGCGGTGCGCAAGGACATTCGGGGACGGTGGGACATACGTGGCTCCAGTTCCAGCCCGGCTTTGGTGGTGCCTGGACGCCGATTCGCACCAGGCGCCGGACATGCCGTCAGCCTGGCGGGACCTTGTGAAGAAGCTGTCAGAGCGCTGTGGTCATCGCATCAGCCCGGATGACCGGCGGACGATCCCCGACGGTCCGCGCCCTCTGGTCGCCGGCCCGGGACCTGCACCGGCTCGCTCGCTGGCCGGCCTGCCGGCAGCCGTAGCGTGAAGACCGAGCCTTCCCCTTGCGTACTCACCGCGCTCGCGCCGCCACCATGCGCCTCGGCGAGCTTCCTGACGATCGCCAGGCCGAGACCGCTGCCGCCGGTGCGGCGGGTCCGGGATTTCTCGGCTCGCCAGAAGCGGTCGAAGACGTACGGGAGGTCCTCGGCCGAGATACCGGTTCCCGTGTCGGCGACGTCCACGACCACCTCGTCACCCGACTCGGTGCCGTACGCGCACAGGGTCACGCGTCCCCCCGACGGCGTGTGACGCACCGCGTTGGACACCAGGTTGTCGATGGCCTGCCGCAGTCGCACCGGGTCGGCGGTCAGTTCGGGGGACGGGGATCCGGGCGCCGGCTTGCGTACCGTCAGGGTGACACCGGCCGTTTCGGCCCGGGCCCGGTGCGCCGCGGTGATCTGTCCGAAGAGGTCGAGGATCCGTACCGGCTCCGGGTGCAGACGCAGCGCGCCCGCGTCGGCCGCGGCCAGGTCCTGGAGGTCGTCGATGATGTGTTGCAGCTGGACCGCTTCCTCCAGGAGCGAGGAGATGAACGCCGGCTCGGGGTCGGCCAGGCCGTCCTGTGCGGCCTCCAGCCAGCCGCGGATGTTGCTCAGCGGGGTACGCAGCTCGTGGGCGACATCGCTGACCATCATCTTCCGCTGTTCCTCGAGGCGCGCACGGTGCGCCGTCATGTCGTTGAAGGCTGCGGCCAGGCGCCCGATCTCGTTGTCATCGGCGACCAGTACGGCCGCCGATTCCTCACCGTCCCGCATCCGCTGGGCGGCCCCCGTGAGCGCCCGCAGCGGACGTACGAGCCGGGCCCCGGCCAGCACCGAAGCACCGACGGTGAGGGCGAGGACGAGGGCGGCGACGCCTGCGATCCGAGCAGTGTTCGCCGGTGAGAGGTCGAAACCGGGCACGGTGGCGCCGTTCGCGTCCCCGATGAACAGCAGCGCGGGCGAGGCGACATACGAGCTCAACTGCTCGTGGCGGGCGGTGCCCACGCACGACGCGATGGCCCGGTCGGCGTCACTGCTCCGGACGGCCGGTACGGGTGTGGGGGCGGAGGACCGGCGGACCGGTGCCGCGCTCGGCTCAGGCTTGCTTCCCTGGTCCCAGGAGAGGTCCAGCCGCAGGTCGACGACCATCCGGCCCTGGCGGTCCAGACAGGCATTGGCCAGCTTGTTGAGCGTGCCGAGCGCCTTCTTCTCGGTCCTGGTGGGCTCGTCCAGTGCGTCGGTGCTGCATCTGGTGCCCAGGATGCGGTCGGGATCGTTGCCCACGATCTGGATGCGAGGGCGCCCGCTGGGCCCCTCGACGACGTCCGAGGCGATCCCTACATCATTGAGACACGACACGACTTCGTCGGCGGCTCGGCGCAACTGCGTACGTTCCGCCGTCGGCAACCGGAACGGCCCGACGGCCCGCGGGTCGACGCGGTCGGCCGCTGTGTCGCTCGTACCGGTGGTCTGCGCCGCGAGCGCGGTGTCCACGGACAGCGGGTCGACGATCGCGGAGGCCTGCGTGGGCAACGCCGGCGGCGAGGACCCGGCCGCGGAGTCGACGATGACCTCCCGGTTCTGGGTGGTCAGTGCGATCCGGCGATCCGACTGGCGGGCCAGATCACGCACCGTCGCCCCGACGTCGTCCCATCGGGGGTGGCCCGCCGCGAAGCCGAGCAGTTCGTTGTAGATCCGGGCGTCGGCGGTCAGGTTCTGGCCCTGCTCCTGTTTGATCGCGCCGGAGGTGGTCTGGACGGCGAGCCATGCGGTGGCCGCCACCGAACAGGCCGCCACCAGCACCGATACGGCAAGCAGCCGTCCGAGCAGGCTCTTGCGGAGCGGCAGCCGCTGCGGGTCCCACGGCCGGCCACGCCGGTCCTTCCGGCTACGACGAGGCACGCGGCGCCCTCTTGGCGGCCGGGTCGGTCAGCTTGTAACCCACACCGAAGACGGTGAGCAGCCGGGTCGGCTTGCGCGGCGCGGGCTCGATCTTCTTGCGCAGGTTCATGATGTGCACGTCGACCGTGCGGTTGCTGATGTACCGGTCGAAGCCGTGCAGTTCCTCCAGGAGCCGCTGTCTGCTGAAGACCCGCTCGGGTTCGGCGGCCATCGCGGCGAGGATACGGAACTCGCCGGGGGTGCACTCCACGTACGCCCCGTCGACCGACACCTCGTACCGGACGGGGTCGACCCGGAGCGCGCCCACGGACAGCACCTCGTCGGTGGCGCCGGTGGCGCCGGTGGCGGGGGGCACATCCGGTGTCCGGCGGGTGCGGCGCAGGAGCGTACGGACCCGGGCCATCAGCTCACGCGGGCTGTACGGCTTGGTCATGTAGTCGTCGGCGCCGAGGTCGAGGCCGAGCAGCAGATCGTCCTCGGTGGTGCGGGCCGTCAGCATCAGGACGGGCAGTTCCCGGCGCTCGGCACGCAGCACACGCAGCACGTCCAGACCGTCCGCCCGCTCCATCATCACATCGAGAACAAGCAGGTCGGGCTCTTTGTCTTTGTGCCGCACCTCGTCGAGCGCGGCGAGCCCGTCCCCGACGACCGTGACCGCGTGGCCCTCGTGTTCGAGGTAACGGCGTACGAGTTCGGCCTGCTTCTCGTCGTCTTCGGCGACTATCACGTTTGCGCACACGAGGTCGATCGTAGGCGAGTGCGGGGTGCGGTCCGGTGGGCGAGCCCGCGCGGCAGACCGGCTCGGCCGGCGTGCCGTCTTGCCGCTGGGGTGTGTGCTCGCCCTGGCCGGAGTCGCCCTCATGTCGGTTGACGCACTCGTGTTCGTCGTGGGCGGCCTGAGCGTCCTGGTGATCGGATTCTTCATCATCCACGGACTCGCGAGCGGTTGGGTAACGGCCCGCGCCGCCGACATCAGCACCGGCCAGGCCGCGTCCTTCTACCTCTGTTCTTGGCCAGTGCTCCGCCCTTCAGGGCGGGGGTGAAGGCCATCCTTGGCCCGGAGGCGCGCAGCGCCGGAGTGCTCTGCGGCTGCGGGGTGACGGTCAGATGGGACGCTGCTGGTTTTCGATGTACTGCTTTACGACGGTCAGGGGTGCCCCGCCGCATGATCCTGCGAAGTAGGAGCCGGACCAGAAGTGTCCGCCCCACAGGTACCGGCGGACGTGGCTGTCGTACTCCTGGCGGAGCCTGCGGGAGCTGACGCCCTTGAGGGAGTTGACCAGCTTGGAGAGCTGGACCTTGGGCGGGTAGTGCACGAGCAGGTGGACGTGGTCCTGCTCGCCGTTGAACTGTTTAAGCTCGGCCTCGAAGTCGGCGCAGACCTCCCGCATGATCTCTTCGGTGCGGGTCAGCATGGCGTCGGTGAACGCCTTCCGCCGGTACTTCGTGACAAAAACCAAGTGAACGTGCAGGTTGTAGACGACGTGACGTCCGGTGCGCACATCGGGATTGGGTTTCCAGCGCGGTGACATAGACCAATGCTATGCTCTCGGTTGTGAGTCAAGGCACCCTGGTAAAGCGGCAGTTCGGGCACCGTGCCCGGCTTTCGCTGTCTCCTGCTGGGATTCGCACGGCGGATGATCAGGCGCACGCGGCCCGCACGATGTGGAATCTTCTCCACGCGTGGTGGCGGATGATGCCGAAGGAGAGGCGGACGCTCGCGAACGCGGATGAAGCGATCCGTCAGGCACGTAAGGACATTGACTTCCTCGCCGTGCTGCCGGCCCAGGCCGCGCAGGCCGTGCTGAAGACGTACTTCCAGGCGTGGAAGAACTGCTGGGAGGGTCGCGCCGACGCCCCGAACTTCAAGGGCCGCTTCCGCACGGTGATGTCGGTGGACATCCCGCAGGGCCGGGACCTGAACGTCGTCCGTGTGCACCGCCGCTGGGGCGTGGTCAGCATTCCCAAGGTGGGCCGGGTCCGCTTCCGGTGGACCCGAGACCTTCCGGTCGGCAAGCGTGCAGGCGCGGAGAACCGGATCACCGGGGCACGGCTGGTCAAGGACGCGCTCGGCTGGCACATCGCCTTCCGTGTTCAGACCTTGGAGGTCAGGCCCGAGCCTCACCGGGGGCCGGACGTCGGCATCGACGTGGGTGTCACCGTGCCGCTGGCCCTCTCGGACGGCGAAACGTACGAGCACGGCGAATGGCTGACCGGCAAGGAGAAGGCCAGGCTTCTGCACCTGGAGCAGCGCGCCGCGCAGCGTAAGCGGCACCGCAAGCCCGGCGAGCGCACCAGCCGCCGGCTGCACCGCACCTACGACCAGATCGCAGGACTGCGCGCGAAAGCCAAGCGCCGGGCCCTGGACTGGCAGCACCAGACGACCACCGTCATCGCTAAGCGGTACGGCACCGTAGTGGTCGAAGCACTCACCATCACGAACATGGTCAAGTCAGCCAGGGGAACCATCGAGGAGCCGGGGAAGAACGTTGCCCAGAAGTCTGGGCTGAACCGCTCCATCAGCGGGGAGGCATGGGGCCGGACGGTCACCATGCTGACGTACAAGACCGCCCAGCTCGGCGGCACCCTGCACAAGGTCCCCGCCCCCGGCACCTCCCAACGCTGCTCAGCGTGCGGCTTCACCACGCCCGGCAACCGGGAGGACCAGGCCGTGTTCGTGTGCAAGAACCCGGACTGCGGCTGGTCGGGCAACGCCGACCACAACGCAGCCCGGAACATCTTGCACCTGTACCGCATGGGCCTCGCGCTCATCCCGGCTGCCGGGAGGGCAGTCGTCAGGCGCGCGAAGCGCGTCAAGCCCGCTGCCGCAAGGTAAGCAGGAATCTCCCGGCTTCAGCCAGGAGAGCACTTCAACTCGTGTCCTTCTACATCGGCTCGTCGATGTTCGGAAACCTCGGCAGTACGGCGTGGTCGCACGCCGGCTGGCCCGGCGTACTGGCGCTCGCTGGCAGTCTGCTCACCGTGGCGAGCGTGCTGGCAGGGGGTTGCGGCGCATTCCGGCGCTAACGCCCTGAGCGGCTGCGGGCCCGGCTGCGCGGCTCAGAGTCCCGAGCAGGTCGATGCTGCGCTCCTACGGCGCCACCATCTCTGCCGTGAATGCCTCAAGCGAGGACGGACCTCGCACATCTCCTCAGGGGTCACACCTGATACAAGCTCACGCGGTACCCGGCAGACGGCAGTTGGGGTACCTAACGAAGCTCTACTAGTAACTCGTAATTTAGGAATTATTATTGACACGCGCCGGTAACCGCTGCAAGATCCTGGAAACCGACCGCAGGCGCGCGGGGATTGACTGGTCCGAAGGCCGACCGCCGCACCCTCCACGAGGGAGCGGTACCTCAGACTCACGACCAGTCCGGGTCGGCACGCCTGATCGAAGGATCCGATGTGAAACGACATCTCACCGTCCTCCTCGCCCTCCTGACCGGCTTGCTGGTCGTGGCAGCACCCGCCCACGCCGGGCCGGCGGCCGGCACTGTCGCCGTCACGGCGCCAGCACCTCAGCAGGTGCTGAGCCCGACGCCGTACATGGGCTGGAACACTTACTACGCGCTGGGTGGCGATCCGACCGAGGCCGAGGTCAAGTCAATAGCCGACTTCTTGGTCAGCAGCGGTCTGCGCGACGCCGGCTACCAGTACGTCTGGATCGACGGCAATTGGGCGGCGCCGACCCCACGCAGCTCGGCCGGCGACTTGGTGGCCAACCCCGACCAATTTCCGAACGGGCTGAAGCCGCTGGTCGACTACATCCACGCCAAGGGCCTGAAGGCCGGCATCTACACCGACGCCGGCCCGTACATCCCGGGCAAGTGCGGACTCGGCAGCCACGGCTACTATCAGCGCGACGCGGACCAGTTCGCCGCCTGGGAGTTCGACGCGGTCAAGGTGGACTACCTCTGCGGGATCGCCGCGGACCTCGACCCGAAGACCGTCTACACCGAGTTCGCGCAGGCGTTGCGGAACAACGCCAGCGGGCGCCCCATGATCTTCAACCTCTGCAACCCGGTGACCTCCCCGGACTGGGGCAACTACCCGGAGGAGCAGCAGTCGACGCACTCCTGGACCTACGCGCCGGCGATCGCGCAGTCCTGGCGGACGTACACGGATGTGGGTTTCGTCGGCGAGATCAAGTTCAAGGACGTGCTGCGGAACTACGATGCGAACGCGCGGCACCCCGAGGCCGCCGGGCCGGGGCACTTCAACGACCCGGACTACCTGGGACCTGAGCTGGGGATGACCGACGAGGAGTTCCGTACCCAGATGACGCTCTGGTCGGTGGCGGCCGCGCCGCTGCTGATCGGCAGCGACGTCCGTAAGCTCAGCCAGACCTCGCTCGACATTCTCGCGGACCCCGATGTACTCGCGATCAACCAGGACACCGCCGGCATCCAGGCCGTCCGCGTCGGCCCCGCCGGTACGACGGAGACCTGGGTGAAGCGGCTGGTCAACGGTGACCGTGCCGTGATGCTGCTGAACCGGGGCGACAGCCCAACGACCCTGACCACGAAGGCGTCGTCGGTCGGGCTGTCCGGGGATCGGTTCACCCTGAAGAACGCCTGGACCAACCGGGTCACCGAGAGCGCCGGCACCATCAGTGCCGCCGTCCCGGCCCACGGCGCGGCCCTGTTCCGGGTCGGCCCGGCCACGGGCAAGCCCGGTGTCCCGCACGTCGTCGCCGGCCTTCCGCAGGTGACGCAGGTCGGTGGCGACGCGGTGCCGGCCGGGGCCGCCCCGCTGGTCGCCGGCGGCGACCAGGCCCGGGTCGAGGTCACCGTCCGTAACGACGGTGCGCAGCCGGTCTTCGCGCCGCAGGTTGAGCTGACGGTGCCCGCCGGCTGGACGGCCCGTCCGCTCGGCAAAGCGCCGAAGCTGCTGCGCTCCAACCATTCCGCGACCTTCGCCTTCACGGTGACCCTGCCGGCCACCGCCGCGCCGGGCAGCACCGCGCTGACCGGCAAGACGTCGTACAAGGTGATCGGTAAGGGACGCCTGCGGCAGGAGACGGCCACGGCGGTAGTCGTCGCACCGGCAGCGCCGGACGGCGACGTCGTACTGTCGCACCACAAGTGGATCAGCGCCACCAGCGGGTGGATGAGCCCGACGGTCGACCTGAGCGTCGGTGGTTCGTCGCCGATCAGCATGCTCGGCCAGGTCCACCCGACCGGTATCGGGGTCGCCTCACCCTCCGCGGTCCGCTACTACCTCGGCGACAAGTGCAGCCGGCTGACCGCGACCGTCGGCATCGACGATGCGGTGCGCAACGTCGGCCCGGACGGCGGCACGTCGACCTTCCAGGTGATCGGTGACGGCCGGGTGCTGTTCGACAGCGGTGTGCTGACCCGCGACGACACCCGCCAGGCCGACATTGACCTGACCGGCGTCCGCGTGCTCGACCTGGTGGTCGGCGACGGCGGCGACGGCGGCTACAACGACCGCGCCAACTGGGCCGGTCTGAACGCCACCTGCTGATTCGGCTCGGCCGCACCCAGGTGACACCTCACCTGGGTGCGGCCGATTCGCCAAGACTTTGAGACGCCGTGGCGCGGTTACATGCCACGGCGTCGTGATGTTGGGCCGGCCCGCATGGGGAGCGGACGGCGTCAGGCGCGCCGCAGCACAACGAGTTCGGGGCCCTCGATGACTTGAGCCTGATGCGGACCTGGGAGTAGAACGTCGGCGACGCCACATGCAGCATCGGGAAGATCACGAATTCAAGTGGCGTCCCTGTCCGCCTCATGGTGATCACAGCAGATCGCACGGCATACCCGGTCACCTCGATGATCTGCATGATGCCGGGCCGCGATCGGTTCGTCATTGCCGAGCAGGGCGGATGGGCCCTGCACTTCAAGGTGCTGGCGATCTTCATGAGTCTTCCAGCTAGGAAGTGCTGCAAGGCGACAAGGTCACGTCCAACGGCGCGACGTCACGAATGCCGGGCTGCTATGACCTGAACTTCGTCCGTTGCCCTTCGGAGATCACCTCGACGGAGCTACGGCCCGGACCGGCTGCGGTTTGTAGAAGGTGCCGTCTCGGAGCATCGCGAAAAGGACATCTGCCCGGCGCCGGGCGAGGCAGAGCAGGGCCTGCGTGTGGTGCTTGCCCTGGCTGATCTTCCTGTCGTAGTAGGCCCGCGATGCCGGGTCGCCCAAGGCAGCGAACGCGAAGAGGAAGAAGGCCCGTTTGAGCTGTTCGTTTCCCCTCCGGGAGGGCTGTTCGCCGCGGATCGAGGACCCGGAACTGCGGGTCGCCGGGGCGAGGCCGGCGCAGGCGGCGAGGTGGTCGGCGGTCGGGAAGGTGCTGGAGAGCCCGGGCAAGGATCACCACCTGCTGTCGCGCACCGGCACAACCTCGATCACGCGGACATGTCACCTGCGCACCGTCGATCCGGGTGGCCGCGGTGACGGGCCCCGGGGCGCAGGGCGGCGCCGATGCCGTGGCGGCGTCGAGCGGTCTGGCTCACCGAGAGGCCCACATGGATCAGATGAGGCTCGCGAACGGGTGTGGTTGACGGTGCCGACCGCCTTCGCGCGAAAATGCAGCAGGGCCTGGTCTATCTCTGAAGGTCCATGGGCCGACGGTGGCCCGGTGTCCCGCCCTCCCGATCGGGGTAGCCGTGCGGGCAGCCGACGCCCGCCGATGCCCTACCGGAAAAGGAGCACGCCCATGCGCCTCTACGCCCAGACCCCGGCACGTCGGAGCCGCCAGGTCCTCGCAGACCTGATCGCGGCGGCCCTGATCTACGCCGCGGTGAAGCTGGCCTTGGCCGTGCACGACGCGATCGGGCGACTGGCCGGTCCGGGCCGCAAGGCGGAAAGTGCCGGCAACAGCCTCTCCGACGGACTCGTCGACGCGGGCGACGCCGCCTCGAAGGTGCCGTTCGTCGGAGGTCAGTTGAAGAAGCCGCTCAGGTCCGCCGCCGAGGCCGGCACCGGGCTGGCCGACGCAGGTCGTTCGCTCCAGGACACGGTGGGCCACGTGGCGATGCTGACCACGGTCGCCCTGATCGTCATCCCGGTGGTGTTCGTGCTGCTGCTGTGGCTGCCCCCGCGCCTGCGCTGGATCCGCCGCAGCGCCGTCACCCGGCGCCTCGCCGCCGATCCGGGCGGCGCCGACCTCCTCGCGCTGCGCGTCCTCACCGGCTCGCAGCGCGAACTCGCAGCGCTGCCCACGCCACCCGGCGGCCTCGCAGAGGCTTGGCGGCGCGGCGACAAACAGGTCATCGCCGACCTGGCGGCGATCGGCCTGCGGCAAGCGGGTCTACGCGCCTGACTGCGATGTGCCGGTTTGGTGTCGGTGGGTGGGTGTCAGTGACGGCATGTCAGGCCAGGCTGTTTTTTGCTGCTGGTGGGGTGTTGAGCACGGGGGAGTCACTGACATGGAGCGGTGTCTGGTGCCGTCGTGGCTGTCATGGGGCGGTACACCCCGCCTTGTTTGAACGGCGCTTCTGATCCTTCGGTGGCTGTGCGGCGGCACGGTGGTCGGTGTCGGTTTTGCGCGGTGCCGGCCCAGCCATGAGTGTCGCGGCCGTCTTGGACGTTCGCGTACGTCTCGCGCCGGGCCGGGCTCCACGCCGCCTGCTCGGAGTGAGAGAGCCGGCCATCGTCAGTGGAACGAGCTCACCGCGGCCGCCACGTGACACCACCACCCGCAAAGATCACGATCTACAGCTGCCGTGTCTGACCTCCAACTTCCTTGTACGTCCATCGAGTTGTTGCATCCATGCTTGCGCTGCCGATGGCGCTCTGGCAGCATGCCTCGGGATTACGGGGGGCAAGATCAACGACTTCCACATCCAGCGGATCGGCTTCCACCAAGTCGCCGACTCTGGTTTCGTGCATTTTCCTGCAATTAGTTCAGCGCGTTGTCCGGGATGCTTCTTCTATATCCCGTTCTGCGAGACCATCTGCTCCTTCTGCACACTGAACCGAGGTCTCGGCACGACCGGCGACGAGGCGATCGAGCTCTACGTCCAGGCGCTGATCAAGGAAATCCAGATCAAGGCCCAGTACGAGTCGGTCACGTGCCGCCCGATCAAGGCCATCTTCTTCGGCGGAGGAACGCCGACCACGCTGACCCCGGCGCAGATTCGCCGCATCGGGAAGGCCATTCACGATCACTTCGACATGTCCCAGATCGAAGAGTTCACCTTCGAGATGGAGGTGAAGAGCATCGACGAGGAGAAGGTCGTGGCGATGCGGGAGATCGGAGTGAACAAGGCCCGCTTCGGCATGCAGACGTTCGACCCGGTCTACCGGGAGCTCTTCAACATCACCGCGACGCTGGACCAGACGTACGAAGCCGCCGCCCTGCTCCAAGTACTTCGACTACACCAGCTTCGACATCATCTACGGCATGCACGGCCAGACCATCGAGCAGTTCAGCAAGGAAATACAGTCGGCCGTCGACATGGGCACCGAAACGATCGAGTTCTACCCGATCACCAACATCGTGACGCAGGCCTCGCTGCACCATGGATATGTGCGGAACAACCTCAAGCCGCTCAGCTTCATGAACAAGATGGCGATGTCCATCTATCTCAACCACTACATCCGCGCCTGCGGCTTCCAGCAGCACAACGGCAACGGGTTCTACCGGATCCCCGAAGGTCGGCAGCCCGACCCGACCTTCATCTCGCGGGCGTACACCAACCTCTACAACAGCTTCTTCTGGTCCCACAGCGACGACGACCTCATCGGTTTCGGCAACTCTGCCGTTTCGCAGACCGGCGCCTACACGATCTCGAACGACGAGAACCGGGCCACCTACACCAAGAACCTCCTGGAGACCGGCGACTTCAGGATGAACCTGATCCAGGCCGACGACATCCCCTACGAGAAGTCCCTGGTCTTCCGACTCCCGTTCTTCGGCTACGTACCCAAGAGCCGCCTTGAATGGGACCGTATTCCGCAGGAGTTCAAGGACAAGCTGGGGAACCTCATCGCCGAGGGTCTCATCGTCGAGGACACGGACGAATACCGCATCACCGAGCTCGGCTGGTACTGGTACGTCAACATGATGTACTACATGTCCCCCGATTCGGACCAGAAGATCCTGGACGACTTCGTTGCGCTGAAGGACCGCGTGCGGGGCATCACGGACGGCGAGCGCCGTATGGTCTCCCTCCCCATCGTCTGACGCACAAGCATCACATTGCCGGCAACGAAGACCAGGGGATACACGTGAAACCCGCACAGGAGTCCGCTCCCGAGGACAGCAATGCCAAGAAACATCGGGAAGCGAATCATCTAATCATCGCAGGCAGTCTGCTCAACGCGATTGCCTTCTTCTCGGCCTCACCGTTTCTGACCCTGTACCTCAAGGACCACAGCCAGCTCAGCCTGGCGGTGATCGGCGGGGTCGTCGGAAGCATCGCGCTGATCAGCGCCATCGGCGGCATCGTCGGCGGCGTCATGGTGGACCGCCTCGGCGCCGTGATCTGCATCAGGGCGGGCCTGGCCATCTACATCGTCATCTACCTCCTGCTCGCCCTGGTGGAGGCGACGGCCGTGATCGTCGCCCTGATCATGCTGCTGGGCTTCGGGCGGCTGCTCATCGAGCCGGCGATGAAGAAGTTGATGTCCCTCGCCGGAGGGGACGACGGCAGCATCTTCCGCTTCCGGTACATGACCCTGTGCATCGGCGCCATCGTGGGGCCGGCCGTCGGCGGCCTTCTCTATCTGGGCGGTTCGGTCTACCTCTTCGTGTGCCCTGCCGCGCTGTTCGCCGCGTACTTGCTGCTCCTGGCGGTCCGGGGTTCGACCCTCATCGCACTGGAGCCGGAGGCGGCCGCCACCGGCGAGGGTGAGGCCAAGCAGTCCTACGCCGACCTCTTCCGCGGCCTCGTCCGCGACCGCCGACTCATGGCCGCCATCGGTGCCGGCATGGTGATCTTCCTGGTGTTCTCCCAGATCGACTCGATCATCCCCCTGTTCATCAAGGCGGAGAACGAGGACCGGGCGGTGGCCATCATCGCCTCGCTCCTCATGGTCAACGCCGTCCTCGGCATCCTCGTGCAGGCGCCCATCGCATGGCTCGGGAAGAAGCTGCCCGAGCGGTCCCTCGTCGTGATGGGCTGCGTCGCCTTCGCCGCGGGGCTCATCCTGTTCCTGGGCATGCAGGTGAGCCCGGTGTTCCTCTACGTGGGCATCGTGCTCTGGACCCTGGGCGAGGCGATCCTGCTGCCCATGCCCGACATCGCCATCCACAAGATGGCGGAGGACGGGCAGAAGGGCACCTACTTCGGGCTGGCGGAGCTGCGCTACGTCGGATTCTTCGTCGGCCCCGTCATCGGCGGTGGTCTGCTGGCGATCGGCGCCACGATCTACTTCGTCACCATGGCGGTAGCGATCTTCGGGTGTGTTCCCCTGCTCGTACGGAACATCGCCCGCCGCGCACCGGTAGCGGAGGTCGTGCCGTGATCGTGGTAATGAATCGCGTTCCTGCCAGCCTCACACCGCTGAGCGAATGGCTCGCCGAAGTCGCGGACGACGTGGCGCTCGTCACGAGCCTGCAGGCGGCCGACGGCTACCGGGACGGGTTCCCAACGCTGATCGAGGTCGACGACTACCCGAACAGCGACGGCGTGGACGAAGCGCTCGACGGGCTGTGCCGGTCCAACGACGTCACGCGTATCGTGCACGTGACCGAGGAGGACATGGCGGGTTGAAGTACAGGCCCACGACGTCGTAGACCTTCTCCACGAACAACGGGTCCGTCGACAGCTTGAAGGTGTCCGCCAGATGCGCCAGGATCCGGCGGGCAGTCAAGGCCCGCGGACACTTCCCCAACGAGCAGGCCACCTTGAAGTGCGTCTACATGGCGATCATGTCCCTGGACTCCACCGGCAAGGGACAAGCCCGCTGGACCATGCGCTGGAAGACCGCACTCAACGCCTTCGACATCAGCGTCGACGGGCGCCTCTCCGCAGCCCGTCAATAACTCCAACAAACCCAGTACACCGCTCGTTTGGCAGGTCCTGGGCATCAGCCACGACGAGTTGATCTCTAAAAAACAGCGTTTGTCGACAGGTGCGGGAGTGAGTTCGTGATCACTCGGCCCGTGAATGTCGAGCAGACATGACGGCGCTGCCGTGGAGGCGGCGATAAATGGGGAGGCGGAAACCAGCGGCGCGTTGGCAGGATGGCCGCGCTCAACACCCGACAGGAAAGGACCCGACGACCGTGGCTCGTGCCATTACTTTGATCCGCTCCGCCTCTCTGTCCGACATCGCCGAGTACGCCTACGCGGCCACGGCGCCCGCCGAGTCACGCCTGATCTTCCTCGCTGGGGCGTGTCCGCTGAACGAGGACGGCTCCACGGCAGCGATCGGGGATTACGCGGGCCAGGCAGCGAAAGCCATGGAGAACATGAAGGCTGCCCTCTCTGCCTCAGGTGCGTCGCTGCAGGACGTCATCAGTACCCGGGTCCTCGTCGCATCGGCCCGGCGGGAGGATCTGGTGGCTGCCTGGCAGGTAGTCCGGGACTTGTTTGCTGACCATGATGCCCCCAGCACCTTGATGGGTGTCACCGTGCTCGGCTACAAGGACCAACTCGTCGAGATCGAAGCGGTCGCCGCCGTGCTCGATTCTTGAGACCTCTTCCAAGGACACAGCGAACGCGAGACGGCCAGCCGTCCGCCAGGGTGGTGGCCGTCGAGGAACGTAGGATGCGGTCAGACGGCCTTGGGGCTGCTCGTGCTCGGGTACTGGCGAGGCGGGGCTCACCAGTAGCTAAGTTCGCCGTTGCCTGTGTACGTGGGGGTCTGGCCCGTCCATTTGATGTCGCTCTCCGGAACCGCACCGACCAAGGCAGCGCTCAAGAAGCTGATCCTGCAGCTTGCTCGAGAGAACGCACAGTGGGGGCACCGGCGGATCCAAGGCGAGCCGGCCCGACTCGGACATCCCGTCGCCGCATCCACGGTATGGAAGATCCTCCACGCGGCGGGCATCGACCCGGCCCCACGCCGCGCCGGCCCGACCTGGCGGGAGTTCCTCACGAACCGGGCCCAGGGCATCATCGCCGTCGACTTCTTGCATATCGGCACTGTCCTCGGCAGACGCCTGTACGCGCTGGCGTTCCTCGAACACGGCACCCGGCGCCTACACATCGCCGGCATCACCGCCCACCCCACCCGCGAGTGGGCAGTGCAACAGGCGCGGAACCTGACCGCCGACCTGTGCACGCGCATGGAACCCCTGCGCTTCCTCCTGCGTGACCGCGACGGCAAGTACGGCCAGTCCTTCGACGCCGTCTTCGAGGCCGAGGAGATGGAGATCCTCAAGAGTGCACCGCGAGCTCCTCGGATGAACGCCCACTGTGAGCGGGTGATCGGCAGCATCCGGCGTGAGGCCCTCGACCATGTCCTCATCATGAACGAGGCCCACGCCCGGCACGTCCTGGCCGCCTACGAGCGGCGCTACAACGAGCACCGCCCCCACCGAGCACGCAACCAACTACCTCCGGGCGCCGACCAGCAGCCCATCACCGTGCACGACCTCGAAGTCCGCAGACTCCTGCGCACCCGCATCCTCGGCGGCGCCATTAACGAGTACCGCTATGCGGCTTGACCTGCAGCGACGACTTTCCGAGCTTCACGCAGGAGGACACCGCGCTGGTCATGGTCACCGACGGCGTGGTCGAAGGGCCGGGCCTGACGCTGGAAGCCGGACTGGAACGAGCCGGAATGCTGGCCGCCCAAGCCCTCCACGACGGACTGAACGCCGAGGCGACCGCTGACCGCATCCTCGACGCCGCGGTCGCGGTGGACCACCTCGACGACGTGGCCGTCCTGGTCATCCGGCGCACGTAACGCCGCCCTTCGCTGCGCGCTATGTGCCCGGTGGCAAGAGCTGATTGTCGAACCGGCCGGTTTGCGGATCGTTGCCACTGTATGTCTGAGCTGGCATTTTACGGTGCGAGTATATACTCTTATCCTGGGTGAGGAAGCTCTGGAGGGGATGATGGTCACTACACCGACGGACCCCGGCGATTCGTGCAACAACCTGGCTCTGCGTAAGGCGGCCCGGTATCTTGGCGCGACGTACGACAAGGCTCTGGCTTCGGTGGGTCTTCGTGCGACGCAGTTCAGCATCCTGCAGAAGCTCAGTGTTCACGGAGAAATGACGATCACCGGCCTTGCTGACATGATCGCCATGGACCGTACGACGATGGCCTCGAACCTCAAGCCGCTGGCGCGGGAGGGCCTGGTGACCGTCGAGCCGTCGGCGGCCGACCGCCGCGCACGGATCGTCACGATCACGCCGGATGGGGTCTCCCGGATGAAGGCGGCGCTGCCGCTGTGGCGGGAGATGCAGGACCGGTTCGAGGAGAGCTTCGGAGCCGACGATGCAGCCCGGTTGCGCGCAGCCCTCGAAGCCGTCCTCCAGACCGGCTTCACGCCCTGGGCCGAGTGAGGTACGACTTCTGCACCGCTGCCGAGAGGGCAGGAGAGCCTAGCCCCGGCTGCCGGGTAGTCACCGGATTCCTGTCCACCGACCGGCCTCCAGTGCGCCGCATCAGGCGCTTGCATTGACAGCACAGGAGCGTTCTGGCTCAGGTTTCCAAGATGGGCACCTCCACCGAGACTGTCTTGCCCCGGCCGTTCGGGGAGCTGTTCCACAGTCCGGCCAGGGCCTCCACGATGAGGAGACCGCAGCCGTTCTCGGCCTCTGCGTTCTCCTCTTCGCAGAGCGTCAGTTCCCGCTGGTTAGGGATAGCGGTGGCGATCGGGCGGGGCTGGTGGGCTGTCATGTCTGAAGCTTCCCCTCGATCCGATCTCGGGGAAACTCCAAGTCCCTGCGCACCAGCGCCGACGACAGCGCGTCGGTCAGCCCGGTCTTGTCCGCCACCCTGCGCACCGGCACGATCCCCGCCTTGCCCACCAGCTTCCGCCCACCCGCCGACAGCGACAGGCCCTCCGCCCACTCGGTAAACTTCGACACCCGGAGGGTGCCTCCTTCCCAGCATGATCCAGTTCTGGTCGAACCAGATCACAGGTACAGGCACCCTCCCTGCCGATCTCACGATCCGTTACCAGAGCTGGCCGGCACGGTGAATTCATGAGGCAAGACGGCCCTGATCGACGGCGGTGCCGCGCTCGAACAAGCTTTGTTGTCCACGGCACGCCCACCCCAGCAGACGGCCCTTCAATCAATGATGACCGGGCGCGGGCTGCGCCCGGTCATCATGAGGACGTACTCGTAGCGCGGCGGCCGGTTTTGGTAACGCCGGCGCTCCAGCGGGCCGGCGTCCACCAGGGACTTCAAGCGGCGGTCAGCATGTTCGGGGCGATGCCGAGGCTGCGCTCGAACCCGTCGAAGTGGGTGAAGCCGTCGAAGGCATCAGGCATGATCAGCATGCTCCATCACTCGCCGACGTATTCCAGGCTGCGCGCGATCGGGCCACTCCATGTCCTCCAAACTGGTCCGCCGCCTGAGATCACGCTACCGGGATCGTGGGCTCGTCGATCACGCTTGCGTCACCGCCGCGGATGGGGCTCACGCTCCACGCGTTCAGCTCGTGCGGGGTACCGAGCCTGATCGCGCTCACCTCGTCGAGCCGGGCGAACTGCGCCGGGGTCAGCGTCACTTCCAGCGCGCCCAGGTAGTCGTCGAGCTGCGCGACGCTGCGCGGGCCGATGATCGGCACGTACGCCGTGGCCGCCCGCGCGCCCTCCTGCCGCATCCAGGCGATGGCGACATGGGAGGCCGGCACGCCGAGCTCGGCCGCGACGTCGAGGACGGCGTCGACGATCGCGGTCTTCTGCGCGGTGTCCTCGAAGAACCCGACGGCCTTGAGGTCGCTGATCCGGCCGGTGGCGCCCTGGCGGTACTTGCCGGTCAGCAGACCGCCGCCGAGCGGACTCCACAGCGCCGCGCCCAGGCCAAGCGCCTGCGCCATTGGCAGCAGCTCCCGCTCGGCGGTGCGGTCGACCAGGCTGTACTCGACCTGGATACCGGCGACCGGGGACCAGCCGCGCAGCTCGGCGATGGCGGCGGCGCGCGACACCCGCCAGGCCGGGAAGTTCGACAGCCCGAAATAGCGGATCTTTCCGGCGCTGACCAGGTCGTCCAGGCCGCGCAGGATCTCCTCCATCGGGGTCAGGCCGTCAGGGGCGTGCACCCAGTACATGTCCAGGTGATCGGTGTTCAGGCGGCGCAGGCTGGCCTCGAGAGCCTGGACCATGTATCGGCGGCTGTTGCCGGTGTTGGAGACGGTCTGCGGTCCGACGCCGTTCATGCTGTACTTGCCCGTCAGCACGAAGTGGTCCCGGTCGGCGCCCAGGAACTCGCCGAGCAGCTGCTCGGATTCGCCGGCCTGATAGTTCTCGGCGGTGTCGATGAGCGTGCCGCCGGCTTCGGCGAACCGGTCGAAGATCTTGCGGGCCTCGGCGGGCTCGGCACCGGGGCCCCAGCCGCCACCGGCGCGCCAGCCGGTGCCGAAATTGGCGGTGCCGAGGCCGTACTCGGACACGCGCAGGCCATTGTTGCGCCCGAAGGTGGTGTATCGCATGGGTGGACATCTCCTAAGACGAGTAACTTGCGTTGTGTAAGGAAAGACGCGGTTCTTGGCGCCTATGAGGTGTGTCGGGTCAGCGGGGGACGGTCACGACGATCTTGCCGACCTGGGATCCTGACTCGAGACGACGGTGGGCCCTGACGATGTCCTCCAGCGGGAAGACGGTGTCGATGACCGGTCGCAGGGTCTCGCGGGCAAGGCCGTCGAGGACCCAGTCGACGGCGACCTTGCGGCGTTCGACGTCGGTGGTGAGGTCGAAGACCTTGTATCCCCGGATGGTGAGGCTCTTGCCGATCAACTCCCACACCGGCACTGTCGTGGCCTCGCTGCTCAGCGCACCGTAGATGATCACGGTCCCGCCGGGCGCGGCGGCGCCGATCAAGCCCGCCAGAGCAGGTCCTCCCACGGGGTCGAAGATGACGCGGGCGCCGTGGCCGTCGGTGAGCTCGTTCACGCGGGTGACCACGTCTTCCTCGCCCGTGACGATCACTGCCTCGGCGCCTTCGTCCAGGAGCCGCTGGCGCTTGGCGCTGGTGCGGGTCAGTGCCACGGGCCGGGCCCCCACGCTGCGGGCGATCTGGATCGCGGCCAGGCCGACGCTGCTGGAGGCCGCCGGGATGAGCACCGTGTCACCGGCCTTCAGGTCCGCGGTCTCGATGAGGGCGCCATAGGCGGTCAGGTACTGCCCCCACAGGGCCGCGGCCTGTTCCCAGGACAGTGTGTCGGGGTGCTTGACCACCGCGGTGGCGGGCGCGATGGCCAGCTCGCCGTGGATGGGGTAGTCGATGGGCCTGAAGCAGGGGATCAGGCTGACGGCATCGCCGACGGTGAAACCTTCGACATCCGGGCCGATGGCGTCGACCTCACCGGAGGCCTCCCATCCGATACCGGAGGGAAGCTCCACGAGGTGGTTGTTGCGGAGCACGGAATCCGCTCGGTTCACCCCGAGAGCCCTGGTGCGGACGCGGATCTCGCCGTGTCCGGGTTCGCGGACCTCGATGTCGTCCAGGGTCAGGACCTCGGGGCCGCCGGTGGCGTGAAATCGGACGATCTTGCTCATGTGAGTGGTCTTGCCTTTCAAGTCTGCGGAAGGAAGTGGCAGTTCAGGCTCGGCGGTCGGCCGTCACCTGGTGATCTCGGGCACCTTGTCGAGCTCCAGTTGGTCGGCGCTCCTGTCCGTCTGCGCAGTCGTCTTGCGGCGCCCCAGCGTTCCGGACAGGGCGGCGAGCAGGCCGATGGCCGCGAGCACGTTGACGGTGATCATGGCGGGGGTGAAACCGGCGAGCAGGGCGTCGGGCCCGCTCTTGCCTTCGTTTCCTGCGGTGAGGGCCGCGGTGACGATGGCGAGGCCGATCGCGCCGCCGATCTGCATGGAGGTGTTCAACAGGCCGCCGGCCAGACCTTGTTCGTGGTCAGGGATTCCCGAGGTGCCCTCGATCTGGAAGGGCGCGAATGCCAGTGTCATGCCGATGCTGAGCAGGAGCATGCTGGGCAGCACACCCACGGCGTAGGAGTGGTCCCGGGCGATGGCCAGGAGGAGCGCGTAGGCGGCCACGTGCGTGATGACGCCGGCGATGATGCTGCGCGAGGTACCGAATCGTGCGATCAGGTGCGGGATGCGCGACGAGGCCAAGGTGACGATGGCGGCGGCGGGAAGGAAGCCGAACGCGGTCTGCAGCGCCGACCACTGCAGCACCTGCTGGAAGTACAGCGTCACCACGAACTGGAAGCCGACATAGGCGCCGAAGAACATCGACAGGCCCACGTTGGCGCGCACCAGGGAGCTGGAGCGCAGGATGCCCAGACGGATCAGCGGCTGCGCGCCGCGGAGCTCGATCACCACGAAGGCGGCCAGCAGTGCGGCTGCGAGCCCGAACTCCACCAGTGTGCTCGCCGTGGTCCATCCCTTCTGCGGCGCTTCGACCACGACGTAGACGAGCAGCAGCATTCCGGCGACCAGGGTGAGTGCGCCGGGCAGGTCATAGCTGCCGACGGTGCGCGGGCCGTCCTTGGGCAGGACGCGGATGGCCGCTGCCAGGGCGATCAGCGCCACGGGCACAGGCAGGAGGAACGTCCAGCGCCAGCCGAGCTCGGTCAGTGCACCGGACAGCACCAGGCCGCTTGAGAAGCCGCTGGCACCCATGAGCGTGTAGATCCCGATCGCCTTGTTGCGGGCCGGCCCCTCGGCGAACGTGGTCGTGATGATGGACAACGCCGCGGGTAGCGTGAACGCCGCCGACACGCCCTTCAGGAGACGGGCGACGATCAGAAGGTTCCCGTCGTCGACCAGGCCGCCGACCAGTGAGGTCAGGGCGAAGACGGCGACCGCCGTCAGGAAGACGCGGCGGCGGCCGAGGATGTCGGCGGCGCGTCCGCCCAGCAACAGAAAGCCGCCGTAGCCGAGGACGTAACCGCTGACGATCCACTGCAGTGCGCTTGTGGACAGGCCGAGGTCGGCCTGGATCGAGGGCAGGGCGACACCCACCATGTTCACGTCCAGCGCGTCGAGGAACCCGACGATCGAGACGGTGAGCAGGATCCCCCACAGCCGCACGTTCCATGCGAGCGAGGACGTGGACAAGGGTGGTGGTGCGGAAGGACTCATGCCGATACGCTGACATGCTCCTACTTCGAATGCAAGTGCATCTAATGCAAACGCATTAAATGTCGGTGCATGATACGGTGGCCGCATGAATGCTGGTGACGAGCGGCACCTGGTCAAGGAGTGGCGCGATCTCCAGGTTCGGCATGCCGTCGTGTACCAGACCCTCGAGCGTGAGTTGCAGGCAGGGCACGGCATCGGCGTCAGCGAGTTCGAAGCGCTCGAAGCCCTTGCCTGCTCCGAGAACACCCAGTGCCGCGCCCAGGACCTCACCGACGTCGTGCACCTGAGCCAGAGCGCCGCGAGCCGACTGATCGCCCGAATGGAACGCGACGGTTTCCTCGAGCGCGCCATATGCGAAGCCGACCGCCGCGGCATCCTCGCCGTCCTCACCGACGAGGGCCGCAAGCGTTATCTGGAGGCCCAACCCACACACCGCTCCGTGCTCGCCAGAACACTTCGAGAGACAGGCTGACCGCTGTCCAGGTGCTAGTGAGGTGACCCCCGGAACGTGGACGCGGGGGTTTATGCCGCGAGTGAGAGTTAGCCGTCGCGTGGTGTTGCTGTTTGAACTCCATGGGGGACAGGTAGGCCGGCGCACTGTGACGCCGACGTGCGTTGTAGTGCGTGAGCCTGCGGAAGATTTCCAGCCGGGCCCGGCTCATTGTTGAGAACGTCGTCCGGTCAGGGCCTCGCGTTTCAGGCTCTGCCACAGGCTCTCGGGCGGGGCGTTGATGTCCTATGGATGTCAGGCGGCACCTCGAGCTGGTTCCGTGTCGTTGGCCGCGATGTTGGTGGGGACGATGAGTCGGTAGATCTCTCGTGCGACGTACCGCTTGAGGCAGCGGATGATCTCGCGTTTGGTCTTGCCCTCCGTGAGGCGTCGCCGCAGGTAGTCCTGGGAACGCTCCTCCCGGCGCAGGCGGCTGAGGGTGATCCTGTAGAGGGTGGCGTTGGCCTGTCGGTCACTGCCTCGGTTGAGTCTGCGGCGCTGGGTCTTGCCGGAGGGCGCCTCGACGGGGCCGCTCCATAGGGGACATGGTCCGGCGCGCGTACGCATCCGCCAGTTAGGAGTATATACTCGTATTAGTGGGGCGATCCACGCGTGAACCCCGATGACACGAGAGGGCGAACGCATGAGTGAGATCAAACCCCGGTTCCGGACGATCGACGGGCTGTCCGTCCGGTACGCCGAGAGCGAGGGGCCCCGCGACCGCGTAGCCCTGCTGTTGAGCCCGTTCCCGGTCAGCCTGTATGCCTACGACGCGACCTGGTCGCGGCTGGCCGAGCACGCTCACCTCGTCGCAGTGGACCTGCCGGGGTTCGGGCATTCCGAACTCCGGGAGGACCTGCTGTCGCCCACGGCGATGAGCGAATTCATCGTGCGGCTCGCCGACGAGTTCGAATTGGCGAAGCCACACGTCGTGGGCCCGGACATCGGCACCAGCGCGGTGCTCTTCGCCGCGGCCCACCACCCCGACCGATTCCGCAGCGCCGTCGTGGGCAGCGGCGCGGCCGCGGCCCCGGTGCAGCTGGGAAGTCCGGTGAACGACTGGGTGCACGCCGAGGACCTGGCGCCGTACCGGGCCCTGGGCCCCAAGGACATCGTGACGATCGCCCTCGACAAGATGCAGGGCTACCAGCTGCCGCAGATCGTGCGCGAAGACTATCTCGCGCCCTACGTGGGCCAGCGGATCGTCGACCAGATGGCCTACCTCCGCGCCTTCCCCATCGAACTGCCGCTCCTGCGCGAGCTGCTGCCCGGGATCGAGACGCCCGTACAGATCATCGCCGGCCGCAGGGACCACGTGGTGCCCGTGGCGAACGCCGAATACCTGCACGAGCACCTGCCCAACAGCACCCTCGATGTCCTCGAAGTCGGCCACTACACCTGGGAGGAGGGCGCGGACGACTACGCCAGGATCGTCACCGACTGGTGGCGGGCGAACTGACCTCGTCGCGGGGCGGACCGCGCACCACTGCCTCCGCTGGATGTGCTCGGCCTCGTCGAATCCGTGTGAAGGCTGGGAGTTGTCGTCAAAGTGCGCACACGCCGCTCGACGCGCTCGACGATGCCACTTCAGCGGCGGCGACTTGGCGCACCACCGGCGGGCCGTCGGAACATTGCCCTTATCGAGGGTCAGGACGGCGCCGCCCGGTATCAGGCCGCGCGGAGGGCTCGGCGGTGACGCCACCACTCGGTCACCGATCCCGTCTCGCCGCGCCGGTGGGGCGGCACCAGGGACTCTGGCCGGTTGAACCACGCGATGGTGCATGCAACACCAGCAACGGCAACGAGCCAAGGACGAGGAGCACTTCGACCACTGTGGCAGTGGGGCTCGCGGCGCCGACGACATCCGCGACACCGCCGATGGTCAGAGTCACCACCCAGACCGCGAGAGGAACGATGCCGCGCTCATGGCACTGGCCCGCTCGGCCAACGACCTCAAAGAAGGCCGCCGTACCTCCCACCCTGAGCTGGTTCTGTTCGCTACCTGGGGTGACCTGCAGGACTACGCCGAACACGAACCGTGCCCTTGCCGAAAACCTCATCCGCCCTGGTGGGAGCTTGGTGTGCGGGGTGTGCGGGGTCTCGGGCCCGGGGGCTCGAATTGGTCCTCTCGCGCGACTGGTAACCGCCCCGGCATGATTGCCGATCGTGCTGCTGCGATTGGCTTACCTGACCGTGACGAATGCGTTCGCGATGCTGCGTGTGCTGCCGATGAGCGATCGGGACAAGGACGCGGAGATCCTCGCCTTGCGCCATCAGATCACGGTGCTGGAGCGTCAACTCGGTGGCGAGAAGATCCGGTTCACCCCGAGCGATCGCGCGTTCTTGGCGGCGTTGCTGCATCGGATGCCGGTTGAGGTGCTGCGCAGGGTGCGGCTGCTGGTGCGTCCGGACACGGTGCTGCGCTGGCACCGCGATCTGGTCGCACGCCGCCATGCGGCCCGGTCCCGGCCGAAGCGCTCGGGACGGCCGCGGATCCTGCGCTCCATCCGCGCCCTGGTCCTGCGGCTCGCCCAAGAGAATCCCAGCTGGGGGTATCGCCGCATCCACGGTGAACTTCTCGTTCTCGGTATCAAGGTGGCCGCCTCCACCGTCTGGGAAATCCTCAAGGAGGCCGGGATTGATCCGGCGCCCGAACGGGCCTCCAGCACGTGGTCGGACTTCCTGCGCTCGCAGGCCGACGCCCTGTTGGCGTGCGACTTCCTGGAGACGGTCACGCTGTCCGGGGCGCGGCTGTATGTGTTCGCGGTGATCGAGCACGCCAGCCGGCGGATCAGGATCCTGGGCGCCACCGCGCACCCGACCGCCGCGTGGGTGACGCAAGCCGCGAAAAACCTCGTCATGGACCTCGAAGACGCCGAATGCCGGGCAAGGTTCCTGATCCGTGACCACGACGGGAAGTTCCCCGCCCTGTTTGACACCGTCCTCAAGGACGCGGGGATCGAGGTCGTGCTCAGCGGCGTACGGATGCCGCGCATGAACTCGATCATGGAAAGGTGGGTGCAGACCTGCCGGTGTGAGCTGCTGGACCGCACCTTGATCTGGAACCAGCGGCACCTGCTCCACGCGCTACGGGAGTTCGAAGAGTTCTACAACTCCCACCGGCCGCATCAGGGCATCGCCAACGCCCGTCCGCTGCACCCGCTGCCGGTGCCGATCACCGATCCGGAGCAGATCACCCGCCTCGACATACGGAAACGCGAACGACTCGGCGGCATCCTCCACGAGTACCAACATGCCGCCTGAACTGGGCGGATGAGGTTTTCGGCAGCAGCAGGCTCGCAACAGGGCTGCCACAAGGTTTCAAGATCGCTTGACCTTGCCCCAGAGGGAAGGGCGACAGTGTCTCCGTAGATCACACGAGCGAGCGGTGTGCGCTCGCCAGCCGGGCTGGACGAAGAGGGGGAGTTCGAGTGACGGCGACCTGCGTCATTCTCGATATCGGTGGCGTGCTGGAGATCACGCCGGAAACGGGGTGTGTGCAGCGGTGGGAAGAGCGGCTGGGGTTGCCGTTCGGCACTGTGCATGAGCGGATGCGCGACGTGTGGCAAGCCGGGAGCGTCGGGAGTATCAGTGAACGAGAGGTTCACGAGCAGGTGGCAGCACGCTTGGGGCTCGACGCGCCCCAGGTTGAAGCCTTCATGGCTGATCTCTGGGCGGAGTACCTGGGAACGCCTAACGAGGAGCTCATCGCTTACGTGCGTGGGCTGCGAGGAAGCTGCAGGCTGGGCATCCTAAGCAACAGCTTCGTCGGTGCCCGGGAACGGGAGACCGCGCTGTATCACTTCGACGAACTGGTCGAGCAAATCGTGTACTCGCACGAGATCGGCATCGAGAAGCCGGACCCGCGTGCCTTCGAGACCGTATGCGCCAGCCTGGAGGTGCGGCCGGAGAGCTGTCTGTTCATCGACGATCTCGCAGTAAATGTTGAGGCTGCTCAGGCGGCGGGCATGCAGGCGCATCTGTTCCAGGACAATGCCCGGACGATTACGCGCATCGCAGCTCATCTGGACGCTGGTCCCCGGGTTGGAGGGCCTGTCCCGCTCGGATGATGTCGGCCTGGCCGACCTTTAACGGTTGCCGGCCAGGCGGTGGAGCGGTTGATCAGCCCGCTTCTGCGTGTTCGGCACGGGCTCGGGTGCTGGCCAGGCGGTAGGAGTCGGATCCGGTCTAGATGATGGTGCCGTTGAAGGTGAGCCGGTCGACGATGGCGGCGCAGAGACGGGGGTCGGGGAAGGTCTTCGTCCAGCCTCCGAACGACTCGTTTGAGGCGATGGCGACGCTGTTCTTCTCCTCCCGCTCGGTCAGAACCTGGAACAGCAGCTCGGCGCCGTGCCGGTCCAGTTCCATGTACCCGAGCTCGTCGATGCACAAAAGGTCGACGCGGCCGTAGCGGGCGATGGTCTTGTTCAACTGCTTCTCGTCGGCGGCTTCAACCAGCTCGTTCACCAGCTTGGTGGCGAGCGTGTAGCGGACGCGGTAGCCCTTCATGGCGGCCTCGGTGCCCAGGGCGATGAGCATGTGGGACTTGCCGGTGCCGGAGTCGCCGATCAGGCGGAGCGGCTGTCCCTTCTTGATCCACTCGCAGCTGGCGAGGGTGTTGATGGTGGCCGCGTCGACGTTGGGGTTGGCGTCGAAGTCGAAGGCCCGTAGTGACTTCTCCCTCGGGAACCCGGCCGCCTTGATCCGCCGTTCCGAGCGTCGGCGGGCCCGGTCGTCGCACTCCGCCATCAGCAGCTCGGCGAGGAAGCCGCGGTAGGTCATCTGGTCCTTGGCGGCCCGGTCGGCGATGTCGGCGAACTTGTTGCGGATCGACGGCAGCCGCAGCAGACGGCAGGCGGTGTCGATGGCGGTGGTGGCGGCTTGCTCGGTCAGTCCTCGCTGGCGAGGCAGGGTCACTGTGCTTCTCCCTCTCGGTGGTCACCGCCGCTGGCGCGACGTCGGAGCAACTGGTCGTAGGGCGTCACCGAGGGCAGTGGCCTGGTGTCCGGCGGCAGGTGGTTCAGCTTCCACTCGTGCAGGAACGTCACGGTCGCCGGCGGCTGCCCGGTGGCCAGCGCAGACGAGGTGGCTGGACCGGGTTCATCCTCGGTCTGGGCGGCTTTGCGGGCCTCCAGGGCGACCGCGTCCGCGGTCAGGGCCCCGGCCCGCAACGCGGTCGCCAGACCGGCGACCAGGTACTCGTGCGGGATGTGCCGGGCCATCAGGAGCACCTCGATCAAGGCCCGGGTGCCCTCGGTGTCGCCGTGTGCCTTGACCTGGCTTTGTTCATGAGAACGGGCTCTGGCTCAACTTGTGTGACGCGGCCACTCTGAGTGATCAACAGATGCCTGGGGGTGCTGCGTGTCCCTGAGTCAGAACGGTGGGTCTTCGGAGTAACCACCTGTCCGGTCGGTCGCCCACCAGGAATCATGTTCCGCCTTGAGACGGGCGTAACGCTCGCGGGCTGCGATGTCGTCCGCGTTCTCCAGGGCGCTGGTGTCGTGACCCCATGCCTTCATGGCGTCCAGGACGCGGTCTCGATTGTGGCGGTCGGTGCTGGTGGTCAGCACACGACGGGCGTGGTCGACCAGCTCGGCCCGGTGCGCGGTGAGGACGGGGTGCTCTGCGAGGGGGATCGCAGCGACGAGGGCCGCGTCGCGTACGTCCGCGTTGTCGTGGCTGAGAAGGGCATGGACAGCGGAGAAGATCGCCGGGCGCAGGTCTCGGAACGCTCGCATCTCCCTGTCCTCGTCGAGGAACCCCTTGCCGCAGTGGCGTTCGCCGATGGCGACGCACTCGTCGTCGGCGTCGTAGGCGGTGTCGCTGAGCCACTCAAGTAGTCTCACGAGGGTCGGGCGGTGCGATGGCGTGTCGGCGTAGTGACCGAAGTCGTCTACCGCGATGGCCGGGTGGTTGAGGACGGCCGCGACGTAGAGCGCTACGGGCACAGTGGCTTCGTAGATGGTGTTCTGGTGGGTCACTTGTCTGAGCGCGTTGTCGGTGGCGGCCGCCCTGACGGCCGGGTCGGAGTTGATGATGTGTGCCAGCGCTGTCGGCAGGGATTCGCCTGTCCCGCGTACGGTGGCGAGCGACGCCCAGTCTGTATCGTCCAGGAGCGCTTGATAGTGAGGTAGCTCGTGAGGACGAGGATGCCCGGTCCGACTGCGGCGATAGGTCACAGCCGGAGGCTATAGCGTCGTCGAGTCGGCGTGGCGCGGGGTGTCATGTGTAAAGCAGGGTGCGCTTCCGTAGGAGGTTGAATCCGGCGCGCCCGAACATCTGGCGTTTCAGCATCTTGATCCGGTTGACATGACCTTCGACCGCGCCCGAGCTCCAGGGCAGGGTCAATCCGGCGATAACGGCGTCGAGGTCGCGTTCGATGCCGACTGCGAGGGTGTGGAGGCTGGGCAGGTCGTCCTGCCGGACGGCGTCGAGCCAGTGCGGCAGACGTTCGCCCTGGCGCTCAGTGAGCATGATCGCGAAGGAGCGGACGTGCCGGGCGAGGGCGTCGAGTTCGGGGCAGTGGGTTCGGACGGTCTTGAGCTGGAGCTGTTCGGGCTCAGTAAGGGTTTCTGGGCGGCTGAGAATCCATCCGGCGACGGCTCGAGGCGAGGGCGGCTGGGCGGTCACCGGCCGCGGCGAGGTGCGCTTCTTGTACAGGTAGGCGCGGACGCGCTGGTAGCTGCCTTTGTAGCCGAGCGGCACAATCTCCTCCCACAGCCTCCAGGCGTTGGTGCAGCCCTCGTTCCAGCGTTCGTCGAGGTAGGTCTTGTACTCATCGAGGATGGAGGGTCGGTTCTGCCACTGGCCAGTGAAGAGTTCTTCCGGCCGGGCGGCGTCGGCAAGCTGTTTGACGGTCCGCCAGGTCATTCCGAGCTGCCGCTGGATCGAGCGGTGACTGTGCCCGGCCTCCAGCAGTGCGTGGACGGCGGCGTGCCGGGACCGGGTTCGGTCGGCGAACCTGTGGCCGGTCGGCCACGGTGAGCCGGACTGCTCCGCTTCCTGGGCGGACTCCGGCTCGGATTCGGCGGCCGCAGGGACCAGGGCTCGCAGGCAATGGCGGTGTTGGGCGACGGCCCGTTCGGCGGCTTCGCTCAGGTTGTGCCACAGGTGCCACCGGTCCGCCACCTGGACGGCCTGCGGGGCGCCGGCGGTGGCGCCTTCGGCGAAGAACGGTGCCCGGTCCCGGCAGATGACCTCAACGCCTGGCCGTTCGGCGAGCCAGGCCGCCAGGCTCGATGCCTCCCGGTCGGGCAGCAGGTCGATGGGGACGGTGCCGTAGTGACGGCCCTTGCGGGTGGCGTACTCGTCGACGCCGACCACACGCGGGGCGTACACCTCAGGCTCGGGAAGAGCATCGACCAGCCGGAGCACGGTACTGCGGCTGACGGACACCCCCAGGACGCGGGCCATACGGGCTCCAGCCCGGCCCGCGAGGGCCAGACCGACCGCGGCCAGGGTCGACCGCAGCCGCTCGGTCCGCTGACCGTGTCGGCGTGTCAGGCCGGGTATCTGCTCGACGAAGGTACGGCGTGCGCACCCCGAGTCCCCGCAGGCGAAGCGACGAACCCTCAGCTGAAGAACAACGCTACGTCCACCGCTTGGAACATCAGCGGGAAACCGCAGGTAAGAGCCATGAACCCGGCTCGACCAGACTCCGCAGCCCGGGCACACGGCGCCGCCCGTGGTGCACTGCGCATCAACGCGCACTGTCTCGATGTTCACGTGCACCGACAGCACCGCGACGTCCGCGATCGACGGGAACAACAATTCCTTCAGCCGGAGCATGACCTCTTCCACGGCCCCGAACTGTCAGCCCAACCGCCCTTCCACCGGCCGTTTTCGGGCAACTTTGAGTACGTTCCGAAGCGGCTCAACTGTCACTCAGAGTGGCCGCGTCACACAAGTTGAGCCAGAGCCTGAGAACGGACAGCAGATGTTCACCACTTCGGGAGGCGCCTCGGCCGGGCCGTGTTCGATGTTCGGGATTTCGGACGGCACCAGCGCTGGACGGTGCCGAGATCGGCTGTCAGCCCCTTCTGTCAGCATGCTGCCGTGACAACCACACATGATCAGCGTCCCGCCGAAGCCACTCTGGACTTCCTGCGCTCCGCCTTCCCGCTGGAATGGCGCGAACCGGCGCTCGGCCATGAAGCCGTTGCAGCGTGGGAGGCGGAGAACGGCGTGGCCCTTCCGGAGCCGTACAGGACCTTCGTCGCGGACATCAGCAACGGATCGAGCCTTGGCCCCGCCGGCGACGGTGGTCTCCAGCCACTCGGCTGGCTGCCCGATACCTGGCCCGATCTCGGCCCCCGCCAGCCAGGGAAGCCGTTCCCTCTGCGGGCAGCCTGGCACTGGGAGAGCGACGATGTGGACCCCGAGGACCCCAGAATCGAAGCCACATTCAACAGCGGGTCCATCGTTCTCGGTTGTGAGGACGGGCTCTCCTTCTGGCTCCTACTGACCACCGGTCCCCGCCGTGGCGAGGTCTGGATGGTCGCCGACGTCGGTGCCGTCCCGGCGCCTGGCGACCAGGCATGGGGCTTCGAGGAGTGGGTTCAGCGCTGGCACACCGGCGACGACTGGTGGGACTGAACGCTCCGCCCTGCGCGGTCGTAGATCAAGCATCGTTCGATTTCTTGGCGCTGCTCCCGCCTCCCGAAGTGGTGAACATCTGCTGTCCGTTCTCATGAACAAAGCCAACCTGTGTAAGTCGGGGGACTCGGGGCCCATGATGGACGCGGCATCAGGGATCCTCGACCTGGTCGGCGAGCCGCTTCGCGAGGGCTATCGCAGGACCTGGCACGGTGTCATCGAATCGGTAGCTGCTGCCTCCGGGCGCTGACGGGCTGAGGCCGGTGACGGCGTCAGCGCTATCGAGTGTGGTCGCCGGGGGTGTAAGTGCTGGCAGGTTCCGGCGGCTTCGGCGGCAATGGCCTCAGCGTGGATGGTGTGGTAGCCGAGCATCTCGGCGACCGCAGATGGCGGTGCCTGCAGGACCAGTTGCCGCAGCGTGGCGGTGTGGCCGTGCCTGCGGCGGCGAGCCGTCTTCCGACCGTCGCGGCCTCCGCGATGCCCAGTTCGCGGCACAGCCGCCGCGCGGTCCAACGGCAAGCGGGGGAGTCTCTGGCTTCCTCCTTGGCGGTCCGGGGGCCGCAGGCCGCAATGGAGTAGCCCACTGCCCTTGGTCCCCGCTTGTCCTTAAGTCTGGCCCTGTCAATGACTGCAAGCCCGTGACCTTGGAGCTTTCCCTGGACGGGCCTTGGCAGGCGGTGAGGGGCTCAGGGGCGTCCGAGGGCGCGGACGGTCCAGCCCGCCTCGCGCCAGGTCTCGGTTCAGGGCGGCACCCCCGGAACGGCTCACGATTCCCAGTCTGAGAGCACCCGTTTACTTGCGCTCGGAGCCCCAGCATCCGATGACCCACGCGGCGGACGCAGACGGGCAGTCGGTCGCCCGACTCTGCGAGGCGGTGGGCCTCGTTGCGTTGATAGCGACTGTCATACGGTCACCACAGGTACGCCGTCCGGGCGGTCGGCGAGCAGAGCCGCGATGTGGTCCGCGCAACGTAGGGTGGCCGTGGCCATGGCGCTCCTGGTCATGCCGGCGACATGGGGGGTCAGCAGGGCGTTCGGCAGGCCGAAAGCGGTGAGGCGAAGGCGGCGTGTTCGTGCTCGAAGGTGTCGATGGCGGCTGCCGCGAGCGGGTGTGCGGGGTCGCGCAGCGCGTCGGCCAGCGCCTGTTCGTCGACGATCCCGCCCCGGGCTGTGTTCAGCAGAATCGACCCTGGACGCATCAGTGCCAGTTCCGCCCGCCCGACCAGCCCTTGGGTCTGCGCAGTGAGCGGCACGTGCAGGGAGACGACGTCACTCGTCGCTAGCAGTGCGGTGAGGGAGTGGGCCCGGGGCACCGACGCCTCGGCCGGACGCCGCGAGAGGGCCTGGACTTCCATGCCCAGGGCGGTCGCCCGCTCGGCCAGTGCTAGGCCGATCCGACCCAGCCCGACGATGCCCAGGGTCAGCTCCGGCAGCTCCATCGCCGGTGTGGCCGGTGGGCGCCAATTCCCGTCGTGCGAGGCCTCGTTGTGTGCCGGGAGATCTCGGATCAGGGAGAGTAGCTGGGCCAGGGTGAACTCGGCAACCGCGTTCGCGTTGGACCCCGGGGTATGGGTGACCGTGACCCCGTGACGGGCGGCTGCTGCCAACTCGACGTGATCGGTGCCCGCCCCGGCCCGCCCGACCACGCGGAGCCGGTTGATCAGCATCGCGTCGGTCGCCGCCGCGAGGAACGCGGCGCGCAGCGGCACACCGGCACGGGACTTGACCGCGTGGTAGCCGAGTCCGTCCCGGACGGTCTCGGCGAGCAGCGCGGACTCGTCGAAGGCGTCGAAGTCGGTAAAGTCCACCCGGCCGGCCCAGGCAGCCCGCGCCCCGGCGTGATCGGCCACCCGCCGGAGGTTCAGCGTGACGGCCAGCCCGTGGCCGAGCAGACGCTCCAGCTCCCGACCAAGCAATTCTCCAGGAGCCGCGTCCAGCAGCAGGACTCGGGCCCGCCACACGTGGTCCCCCCTTCCCCTGCACGACCCTACTGAGGTCCCGGGACTGCACCGCCGAGGGCCCCCGCGCTCAGATCGATCCGCACCTACTGGCGGAGCCTCTTAACGCGTCCTCTGTCGGCGTTCGGTGATCACGACGCAGCCGCGCCGGTCCCGGCCTCGCAGAGCTTCTCCTCAGCCCGGCGCCGCCGACTGCAACCCCAGCTCTTGGCACTGAAACACGGCCAAGGAAACACCGCCGCGCGTTTCACCCCTGACCTGCTGCGGAACCCCGGATCAGGCTTCTGGGACCGATGTTGCACCACCGTGTTGCAGTGTGTCGGCCGGGGCCCGGGGCTGCGCTGAGTGTTGTTGGACTGTCAGAGGCGTGCGGCATCATCGGCAGATGGCCGCCATACAAGCTCCGCCGACGTACCTGGATCGCCTTCGGTCCGACCTGGGCCTGAAGAGCGGCAGCACCGCCTCGGGTGCTGCCGAAAAATAGATCGCCAGGGCGGACAAAGCCTCCTACCGTTCCGCCATGCAGATCGTTGTGACGCTGGACTGTGTTGACACCGAAGCGCAAGCGAACTTCTGGCTCTCCGCGCTCGCCCCGCTGGACTACCGGCGCGGCTTCCACGGACCTCCCTACCTGAGCCTGGTCGGGCCCGCTCCTGCACCAACCCTTCTCCTGCAGCACGTCCCAGAACCAAAGCAGGGCAAGAACCGCATGCACCTTGACCTCGACTTTGGGACCGCAGACCTGGTGTCGGAGGTCAATCGCCTCGAACGGCTCGGCGCTGCGAGGCTCTCTGAAGAACTCAGCGAACACGGCTTTCGCTGGATCGTCGTTGCCGACCCGGAGGGCAACGAGTTCTGCGTATTCAATCCCCCGAACAGCACCAACGTTGCGGAGTAGTCATGCGGTCGGGCTGAGGTTCCACCATGGCCTGGGAAGCCGCCTGCGGCGGCTTCCCAGGCCGAAGCCTGTTCATCCGTCGATCCCCGACCCTTGCAGAGTCGTCTGGGCCTCCAGTGCCGGTATCCGGCCTTTCCGGACACTCACTAAGGGGGATCTGGCAGAACAGCCGGTGCCCTATGCCATCAAAGGTGGGGGGGCGCCGGCTGCTCTCGACGGTCACTTGAGGCCGAAGGCCCGGGTGATGGTCTGGGTGATGCCGCCGCCGTTGCGCTGCTTGGCGGTGATCCGGATGGACACGTAACTCGCCCGGGAGGGCGCGTTGACGGTCGTCTGCCAGGTGCCCTTGTTCTCCTTCAGGTCCTGCGGTCGCCAGGATGCCCCATCGTCGTAGGAGACCTCGAGCTTGAGGGAGGAGACCGCGTCCTTCGCGGCGTCACTGCCGAGGACGACGGGTGTGATGGAGAAGGCCGACTTGCGCTTCGCGCGCCCCGCGAGGTCCAGGTCCGTTCCGTAGTCGAGTTGGGCCAGCGGGATGGCTAGGTTGTTGGTGGTGCCGGAGAGGAATCTCCACTCGGTGTGTGTGGTGGTGGAGTAAGGAATGGAGTCGGTGTTCCCCTTCGTGTCGACGACGAGCCGGTACGGGAGTTTCTGCGGTTCCAGGTCGCCCACTCCGAATTCGGGTCGTGCCCCGTTCTGCATCAGCAGTTTGTCTCCTTGGTGGAGCGAGAAGCTCCGCGACATCATGCCGGTGTCACCGCTGTGGGCGGATCCTCCGTCGCCGAATCCGGCGATCATTCCGCCCATGGCGTTGCCGAAACGGTGCGGGACCTCGAAGCTGACCATACGCGGCCGGGTGATGGGCCCGAACCAGTGTTCGCTCTGCACGCTGCGCGGACGGTAGCTCACGACGTCGGTGAAGGTGGACCAGCCGTCGATGGATGCGTACTGCTGCCACTTGACGCCGTTTCCGGCGGAGACCCAGTCGGTACGGTGTCCTGCGGCGACCGGCTCCCTCGGGAACGGCGGGACGCGCGTCATCCCGTAGCCGGCATAGGGATAGGCGGCCGGCCAGTACTCGTACGACGGGCTGTCCTCCCGGCTCTCTCTGACCTGCTTGCCGGCGGGCGGGGCGAAGTTGTTGTCGATGCGGGCGAGGCTGCCGGGATCCGTTGCCGCGGAGGGGTCGTCCGGCACGCCGCCTTGGTGGTAGTCGGCCAGGTCGTACAAGTACTGCGGCGTGGGATGAGCTTCAACTGCCAGCTTGGTGCCGGAATTTCCTGCGGACCCGATCCTCTTGATCAGATCCTCGCCCTCATCCATGGTGAGCGAGGCGACCGGGATCCGTCCGGTCGTCGTTCCGTCCGCGTCGCCGTACCAGTCGGTGCTGCGGCCGTTGCCGTCGTTGACCACCAGGAGCATCGCCGCACCCGCGGCGCGCGCCGCGGCTGCCTGGCCCGTCGGGACCACGGCGCCGCCGCTGCGAACGACTACCGCCTTGCCGCGGGCGGACAGACCGGCGTAGTCGGCGGGCTTGCCGGTACCGGCGAAGACGGCGTTGACGTGCGCGGTGCCGTCGCGGAACTGAGCGGATCCCGGCTGCACCAGCAGGGTGTCGTCGAGGCTGCGGCGGCCGTAGGTGATTTCCAGTGGGGTCTGCTTGGCACGGATGCGGGTGGTGAAGACGAAGCTGCCGTTCTTCACCTTGCCCTTGGTCGGAAGCGCCCACAGGCTGTCGTACTCGGCGGATGGCAAGAGGATCTGGTGCAGAGCCTGCCCATCGTTGGGTGTGGGCTCACTTGAGGTGAAGGAGCGGAAGAGGTCGATCCTGCTGGTGGTGACAGCCGTGGGCTTGGGGGTGGCCACCTTGATCTGGCGGATGCGCGATGCGTCGAGTTCCACCTGCCGGTCGGACCTCAGGTCGAGTTCGGGAACGGTCAGTACCGCGTATCCGAGGGAGTGCGGACCGTGGCGGCCTTCCACGTCCAGTGTGGAGACGACGGTGTAGGAGCCGGGGGCCCAGCGGCTGGTGAGCGTGCCGTCCGGGGCCCACATGATGGTGGTCTTCCCGTCGGCACCTGTGATCTCGACGTCGCCGCTGACGGGCTTGCCGGATCGGTCCTTCAGGTGGACGGTCAGGTCATACTTCTCGGACTCGACGGAGAGTCCCACGGCCGTGTGCACGGCACCGGCCGCGGAGCGTGCGGTGACCTGGGCCGCGTACTGGCCCGGCGCGAGGTCCTTCGGGTCCGCCACGAGGTCGACCGTCGAGGTTCCGCGCGCGGGTACCGTGACGCGGTCGGTGGCCGACGTGAACACCCCCGCGGGCGAGTCTCCGCGGTCCACCGAGAGCTGCAACGTGATGGGGCGGTCGGTGGTGTTGGTGTAGGTGATCTTCCGCTTGACCGGCTTCCGCTTCTGGTCCGCCGACCACCGCACAAGTCCCGCGTCCACCGAACCGCTCGCGATCACCTGGTCCCTCAGGTAGGCGGCGGCGACGTCCAAGCGACCAGTGCCGGCCTGGTAAGGAGTGTAGGCGGGGGTCGGCGCGCTGGTGCTCATCAGAGCGTCCTTGATTTGCTGCCCGGTCCACTTCGGATACTTCTGGGCCAGCAGGGCCGCCGCCCCGGCAACATGGGGAGCCGCCATGGAGGTGCCGCTCTCCGTGCGGTAGTAGCCTTCACCCCCGCCGTCCATGTACTGCGAACGCGCCGCCAGCACGTCCACACCGGGGGCTGTCAGATCGGGCTTGAGGGCGTCATCCATGAGGCGTGGCCCGGCGCTGGAGAACGGGGCGAGTTGGTCGGACGAGTCGACCGCGCCAACGGTGAGTGCGGCGTCCGCAGTTCCCGGCGAGCTTACGCTGTGGGGGCTGTTCCCGGAGTTGCCCGCGGCGATGACGAAGAGCGCACCCGTCTCGGCACTCAGTTGGTTGACCGCCCGGCTCAGGGGATCGTCTTGGGTGTGCCACACCGGCGTGCCCAGACTCATGTTGATCACCTTGGCGTGCTCGGTCCGCGCCGCCCACTCCATGCCGGCGATGATCCCCGAGATGGGACCTGATCCGTTGTCGCCGAGGACCTTGCCCACCAGCAGATCCGCGCCAGGAGCTACACCCCGTTCCGAGCCGTGGGAGGCAGCGCCGGTTCCGGCGACAGTGGACGCGGTGTGCGTTCCATGGCCGTTCCGGTCAATGACGTCCTCACCGGCGACGAAACTGCGGGACGCCACGATGCGCTTGGCGAGGTCCGGGTGGGTGGTGTCCGCCCCGGAGTCCAGCACCGCGACCCGTACCCCGGCACCCGTGCCCCCCGCCCCCCATGCCTGCGGGGCGCCGATCTGCGCCGTGGTGTCGGCCAGTGCCGCCTCCGCCTTGCCGTCGAGCCACACCTTGTCGACACCGGCGGTGAAGGACGGCGCGGCTACGTCGTTGTCCGAGCTTGGACCGGTGCGCGCCGTCGACCGCGAGGGGTCCTGCCCGCTGGGGCCGGTGAGGGCCGACCAAAAGGCTGCGGCCTTCGACCGTTGGGCTTCGACGGCCGCTCCGCGGACGGACGGAAGGCCCAAGGTGGTCTTCGCCCCCGGCAGCGCGGCAGCGGACGGCAGTCCGTCGTCGGACGCGCCGCTCTTGTGAGCGGACACACCATCGGACCGGGTGATGATCAGAGGGAGCGCGCCGGTGTGGGCGTCGTCGTAGTCCTGGGCCACCAACTGTGTGACGTTGAAGAGTTGCTTGTCGAGTCGGCCGGAGGCGATGTAGGGCATGGCCTCATCGGGGTACACAAAGGTGTCACCCCCCTCAGTGGCGACGCGAACCGACCCCTTGGCTCCCGGCGCACGCTCCACGTCCACCAGAGGGCCACGACCATTGCCCTGAGCCAACGTCACCTTGTCACCCGTGATCAGCGTCACCGTGATCGGCGCACTCTGAGAGCCGCCGTGTCCCTCATAAGCCACATGGGCACCGGGGGCATGGGCGGCACCGTAGGCGGCCGCGGCGGGTGTCTCCGTACCCGGCACGGTGTCCCCGCTCGGTGTGGCCGCCCCGGTCGCCTGCGCGGGAGAGGTCAGGCCGGTGACGCTCAGGGCCGCTGTGACCGCAAGCAGCGCCGACAGACCGGCGCGTCCGGGTCTGCGGGCAGGCCGATGCCGTATGTGTGATGACATGTACAAGTGCCTCCGACGGCCCGGTACAGCCCGGGTCCGGTAGTGGGACATCAGATAATCGGCGCACCATCGCGCCCGCGGCTCGGACTGCACCTTTGTCGCCCCGCAGATGAACCACAAGGGGATCTCCGGGGCCAGTAAGCGCAGTTGCACAGGTGCGAAGCAGCAGGTACCCGAACCGTTTCCAGAGCAGGTGCGTGGATGCTGACGTCGTGGAGCCGTCATTCAGGCAGACCCGCAAGATCGCGGCCGGCCCGGAACGTCTGCAGGCACGGTGAAACTTGAGTGGCACCTCGCGTGCGAAGCCGTGCCCAAAGGAGTGGTCGACAGACCGGTGTGGCTGCTGGTGCTCCAAGTGCGCGCTGGCCCGGCCTGGTCGGCCAGGGGCCTTCGTTCGTAGCCCGGCCCCGACGGTGACGTGCTCCACAGGCAGTGAAGGCGCCTGTTCCGCGGGCTGCCGGCACGCCTACCTCGACAGCCTGTTCATCGACCCCGGCATGGCGGAGGACGCCTGGGCCGACGTCGCCGACAGTGATCCCTCGGAGCCTTGGCGAAGGACCGTCGAGGAGTGGCTGGACAAGGAACTGCCAGCCTGGACGATGAGGAAGCCGTCGGACTGGGCGGGGTGGAGCTGATCCGGGCCGCGATGCGCAAAGCGGCCGGGCAACTCGGCTGGAAGGTCACCTGTCACCAGCAGCACGTGAAGCAGAGGCGATGTCACCGCCCCTGCACCCCGCGGACGGATGCCGGTTGGGCGGATCACAAGGGTGGACTGACGGCGCAGTGACCGTCACAGGGCTCCGGCGTCCCGGGCCGTCCAGACGCTCGGGTAGATCGGCCGGAAGCCGAGCTCCCGGCGGATCCGCTGGTTGGACACGATCCCGAACCACGGGTCGGGGTCCGTGAGCTCGTGGAGTCCGGCGGGCACCTCGACGCCGTTGAGCTGGTACAGCTCGACCGTCGTGACGGGAGCGTCATCGGCGATGTTGTAGATCCGGCCGGCGATACCCGGCGCGTACAGCAGACGCATCAGGCCCTGGGCGACGTCAGCGTGGTGGGCCATCTGCAGGCGCTGGTGCGGCGCCCAGCGGGCGGCCCAATGCAAGGAGTTGGCGAGGTGCGGATCGCCCTCGCCGTAGACGAAGGGGAGCCGCCCGATGCGTACGTCCAGGCTCTTGAGCGCGAGCAGTTCGCGCTCGGCCTCGGCCTTGGACTCGGGGTAGGCGCCCCACATCGCGCCGCCCGGCCGACTCTCGTCCTCCTCGGTCAGCGGGCGGCCCCGTCCGAGGCCGTACACATTGTTCGTGCTGACCTGCACGAACCGCTCCACGCCGGAGGTCTGCGCGGCGCGGCCCAGGGCCACCGCGGCGTCCCGGTTGACGGCCCACGCCTCCTCATCCGGCACCCCGCGGAAGGCGGCGGCGACGTTTACGACGGCGTCCACACCGGCGAGTGCCTTGCCGAGTGCCTCCTCGTCGCGCATGTCTCCTACGGCGACCTGGGCGCCCAGCTCTGCGAAGCGCTCGCCACGGGCCGCGTCCCGCACCAGGACCCGCACCTGCTCGCCCGGCTGTCGCTGGGCCAGCAGCCTCGGCACGAAGCGCCGTCCAACTTGTCCCGTCGTACCGGTCACCAAGATCAGCATGATGTGCTCCTTAACGCACTGTGTCGCCTGTCGTTGATGACCAGCCTCGGCGGATGCGGGGACGACCGGGAGAGACCTCTTCATCAGGGGATCGGGAGTCCCTGGATAAGCCGGCCCGCATCCCGCACCCTGGCGAGGTGAACCGAGCCGAACTCGCCGACTTCCTGCGCCGCGCTCGTGCCCGCCTGGACCCCTCCGACGTGGGTCTGACGGCCGGCGCCCGCCGCCGTACGCCGGGGCTGCGCCGCGAGGAGGTGGCCCAGCTGGCCGGCATGTCCGTGGACTACTACACGCGGTTGGAACAGTCCCGGGGCCCGCGTCCCTCCCGCCAAATGCTCACTGCGCTGGCCCGCGCCCTGCGCCTGACGGAGGACGAACGCGACCACCTCTTCCACCTCACCGGTGAAGAGCCGCCGCGCCGGGAGGCAACCAGCACGCATGTGCTCCCGGGCCTGCTCCTGGTGCTGGACCGGCTGTACGACACCCCGGCGATGGTGGCGACCGACTGCGGTGAGGTCCTGGCCCAGAACGCGCTGTCGCGGGCACTGAGCGGAGACGCTCTCGCCCGCCCGCCCCGAGAACGCAACATGATCCGCCGCTTCTTCCTGGACCCGGCGGCCCAGGAGCTGTTCCCGCCCGAGGACCGCCCGGAGCGCGCCCGCGAGCAGGTCGCCGGCCTGCGAGCGGTGGCCTCGGCCCGCCCCACGGACCCCGAACCCGCCGCCCTCGTCGCCGAACTGTGTGCCGCAAGCGAGGAGTTCGCCCACCTCTGGGACGAACACGAGGTCGCCGTACGCCGCGCCGCCACGAAACGCTTCAGGCACCCTACGATCGGCATCCTCGAACTCGACTGCGAGATCCTCGTCAACTCCGACCACAACCAGCAGCTCGTCATCCACACGGCCCGCCCGGGCACGGCGTCGTACGAGCGCTTGCAGTTGCTGCGGGTGGTGGGCTTGCAGGACCTCACGCCGACGACCCCCTGACCGCGTGCGCGCCTCCCGAGTTCGCTCCCTGCCCACCGCAAGCCTGCTTATGTGACAGCTATCGCGCCTCGGCTCATATGGGGTGTATCCGACCATCAGGCCGGAGGCATTCAGAAGCTGAGTTCTACGTAGTCGATGTCGGTGAATTCGACCAGGACCCCGTCGGCACGGCGGCCGCGGTCCTTGAAGTACTCCTGCTGGAGGCCTTCGGCGAGGACGGCCTGGAGCTGCTGCTCCGGGGCGCCGGCGGCCTGCGCGTCGAAGAGGCGGGCTGCGTAGGTGGCGGGTGAGCAGGAGGAGCGGCGTGCGGCTCAGCGAGAGAAGGAGCGGCGCGAACAGACGGAGCAGCAGCTGACGGAGCGGCGCGAGCGGAACGAGGCCGCCCGACGGGAGCGGGTGGAGCGGGCGTTGGCCGTGCAGCGTGAACAAGAGGAGGCAGCGGAGCGCCAGGCGCAGCGGGAACGCGCCGAGAAACTCGGCTACCTGGCGCCGTTCGTCATGGGAGCGTGAAGAAGGCGGCCCGTGAGGAGGGGGTCACCACCTGGCGCGAAATGGGGGACAAGACCGGGCAGCGTGAGCTGAGCCGCCTCACCCACCAGGACAAACTGACGCTGCTGGAGACAGCGGAGAACAAGACCCTCCCTGGCAGTCCCCTGTGGTCCGTGATGCGGCCCCGCAAGAGCAAGAAGGACACCACCAGAGCCCCAGCCGCCCCGGCGGCCCCGGCCAAGACCGCTGCCCGCAGTTCTCAGAGAGGGAGGTGACCTCATTCAACCCTGCCCGACAACTCCACCTCACGCGTCCACTGATCCTTCCACCGCGAACACGCCTCGCCGCCCCGCCACCCCGCGCACCCAATCCGGCCTGGCGCGACAGTCCGTCCTGGTCTGCATCGGCGTGAAGAACGTCGAGGTGGACGGCTGGTCCGGCCGGCCCCCAACCGCCGCCGCCCTCGGCGGGAACACGGTCGTACTCGCCGGCCAGGGCAAGCGCGTGTCCTTCGAGGCCACCGGGATGCGCGCCGAGTCCGCAGCCGGACGCCAGCGGAGCCCATCGCGGTGACATCGCTCGCCAGTCCAGGAGTGGATCGGCGCACCGGAAGCCTCACCCGAGAGATGAAGGGGTCCCGGTGGCGCGGTGTGCCTTGCCGATGACCATGGGGCGGCTACCAGGGGACCGGTGTTCCGTCCCAGGAGAAGAACGCGCCGGAGGGTCCGTCGTCAGTCAGCGTTGCCAGCCGGACCGCGCCGGCGGCCGCCTCGGCCGGGTCCCCGCCCGCAGCCGCGGCGGCGTTCAGATCGGTTCGTCGCAGACCAGGTGCCAAGGCGTTGACCTTGAATCCGTCGCTGGCAAGGCTCTGGGCATAGAACAGGGTCAACGCGTTCAGGGCCGCCTTCGATGAGCGGTAGGAGGCGAAGGCACCCCGGAACCCGGAGTGCTCGGTGGCGGCGGCCGCAAGCGACCCGGTCCCGCTGGAGATGTTCACGATTCTTGGGTGGGCGGAGCGCCGCAGGGCCGGCAGTAGCGCGTTGGTCACCGCCACCACGCCAAATACGTTCGTCTCATAGACCCGGCGGAAGGTATCGACGTCCTCGTCCTGCGCGCCCATACCCTCAGCGGGGGAGACGCCCGCGTTGTTGACCAGGACGTCCAGAGCGGCGATACGGTCCGCCGCCGAGGCGATGCTCACAGGATCGGTGACATCGAGGACCAGAGGCCTCGCGTCACCGCCGATGTCGGCGACGGTATGTTCCGCACGTTCGGCGGTCCGCGAGCCGACGTAGACGGTCAGTCCCGCCTGGACGAGCTGGCGGGCGATTTCCTTGCCGATCCCTTTGTTCGCGCCGGTGACCAGCGCAGTCAAGATTTCCATGCCACCAGCCTCGCCGCCGGCCCGGCACGCGACCAGGGACAATCGATACCAGGAAGACACAGCCCGAGGAGATGCCCGGTGGCCCGAGACGAACTGGCCCGCTTCTTGCGCGACCGTCGTGCGGGACTGCGCCCCGAGGACGTCGCCCTGCCCGCGGTGCCCCGGCGCCGCACCGGCGGTCTGCGCCGGGAAGAGATCGCGGACCTGGCGCACATGTCCGTCGACTACTACGTCCGCCTGGAGCAGGCGCGCGGGCCGCGTCCCTCCCCGCGGATCCTCGACGGCCTCGCGGCTGCGCTGCGACTGGCTCCGGCCGAGCGCACTCACCTCTTCCAGCTGGCCGGCCAGACCCCCCAGCCGCCCACGGCACCCCCGCGGCGCGTGCGCAGGCACATTGCCGACCTGCTGCACCGGCTCCCGGACACCGCCGCCCTGGTCACCGCGGCGAACTACGACGTCCTGGCCTGGAACCCGCTGGCCCAAGCACTGCTCGGCGACCTGGACCGGCGGCCGAACCTTGCGCACCGCCGTTTCCTGCTCCGCGAGCAGGTCCTGACCACTGGCCACGAGGACTTCGCCGAGATCGTCGTCTCCCGCCTGCGCACCGCCGCCGACCGCTACCCCCACGACGAAAATCTGTCCGGCCTCCTGGCGGACCTTACGGCGAACAGCGCGGAGTTCCGCGAGATCTGGGCCTCCCACCCGCTGCGGATCCCCGGGCACCGGATGAAGACCTTGGTCCACCCCGAACTCGGCGAGCTTCGCCTCAACTGCGACGTGCTCAATCTCCCCGAGGACGACCAGCAAGTGCTGTTCATGACGGCCGACCCCGACACACCGACCGCCCGCGCCCTGCGCCGCCTGTCCACCCGGCCTTGAGGCCCGCCCCGAGAGTGCCGTCAACGAGCAGGGGCCACGTGACGGGCAGCTCACGCTTCTGGCGGTGGCATTCCTTGTCCTCGGCGTGCTCGCGTGCCTTCTGTGCGGCTTCGGCCTCGATCTGGGCGCGGGCGGTCTGCAGCTTGGCCAGGCGCTTCTCGCGGCGGTCGAGTTCGGCGGGCAGGTCGGTGTCCTTGCCGTCACTGCCGAAGGCGTGGTCCTCGGCGGTGTCGACGTGCTCGGCGTCGGCCAGCAGAGCGGCGGCCTGGGCCTCCAGGGCTGCGATCTCGGCTTCGATCCGTTCTTCCTTGTCGACCAGCCGGCCGTAGCTCATCGCCTTGTGCTTGGAGGCGCTGGCCTGCATCGTGCCGTCCAGGGCGACGCGGTCCATCTTGACCATGCCCAGATTCTGCGCGAGGTGCAGGGACTGGGCGAACAGGTCGGCGAGGGCGTCCAGGTGGCGGCGGCGGAACCGCGATATCGAGCGGAAGTCCGGGGCCTGGTCGGCGGCCAGGAACCGGAACGCGATGTCGTCGGCGCACTTGCGCTCGATCGCCCGTGAGGAGCGGACCCCGGTGGTGTAGCCGTAGATCAGCAGCCGCAGCATCAACCTGGGGTCGTAGGGCGGGTAGCCGCGCTTCTCGGTGTAGTCGGCCAGGACCGGCCCCAGATCCAGGACTTCGTCGACCAGGTCGGCGACGAACCGGGCCAGATGGTCCTGGGGCAGCCAGTCGTCCAGCGACGGGGGCAGCAGCAGGACCTGGTGCGGGTCGAACGCCTGGAACCGCTTGTCCACCGCCGCCCCACGGCCCTGTGACCGCCTCCTCTCGACCGGTTCGACCTCGAACAGCCCATCCCCACCACCCATACCGCCATAATCCCGCACGAATGATCACGAAACGTAGGCGGGTTGCCGGTTGCTGGAACCAACGACTACGCGCCGGGCAGCTGCCCCGCCGCCCAGCGCTACTCCGCCACCCTCGGGTGCTGGAACCAGCCGATGATCGGGGAGGTGCGTTGACACATGCAGCTAACGTCACTAGCCTCTAGCTAATGCAGTTAGCCAACTCCCAATGGAGGAAGTCATGACCGAGCACCTGACCATCGGCGACAACACCATCGCCTACGACCTGATTGGTGAGGGCCCTCTCGTCGTTCTGGCGCACGGCCTGGGCGACAGCCGGCACTCCTACCGCTTCGTCGCCCCGGCCCTGGCCGCGGCCGGTTACCGGGTCGCGAACGTCGACGTGCGTGGCTGCGGCGACTCCGGCCTCGGCTGGGACGGCTACAGCCGCTCCGACATCGCCGGCGACCTGGTCGCCCTGGTGCGCCTCCTCGGCGGCCCGGCCGTCATCATCGGCCAGTCGATGAGCGGCGGAGCTGCGACCATCGCGGCCGCCACCGCGCCCGACCTGATCACCGGCGTCATCGAACTGGCACCGTTCACCCGCAAACAGCTGAACGACCTCGGCGGACTGGTGCGGGTGAAGCGCTACCGGGCCGGTGCCACTCTGATGGGGCGGGTCGCCTTGCTGGGAAGTCTGCCAGCCTGGAAGAAGTACCTCGACCTGGCGTACCCGGTCAAGCCCGCCGACTGGGACGGCGAACTGGCGCGCATCGAGGCCAAGATGAGCGAGCCCGGCCGGATGAAGGTTCTGCAGGCCATGTGTCAGTCCGCGGCCGACGCCGGCGCGCAGTTGCCCAACGTCGCCTGCCCGGTCCTGGTGATCGAGGGCAGCGCCGACCCCGACTGGGCCGACCCGCGCGCCGAGGGCGAGCGGATCATCGCCGACCTGCCCCAGGGCCTCGGCGAACTGGTGGTCATCGAGGGTGCCGGTCACTACATGCACGCCCAGACACCCGAGAAGGTCGTCGCGCTGGCCCTGCCCTTCCTGGCCAGGACGCTGACCCTTGCCTAGGGCCGGACTGTCCCCGGCGTCGATCACCGAGGCCGGCGCCATGCTGGTCGACGAGATCGGGTTCGCCCAGCTCAGCATGGGCCTGGTCGCCGAACGGCTCGGGGTCAAGACCCCCTCGCTCTACAAGCACCTCACCAGCCAGGCCGACCTCGCCCACCGGATCGCCATCCTGGCCGTGACCGAGCTCGGCGACGCCATCCGCGACGCAACGCAGGGCCGCGCCGGCGGCGACGCCCTCGCCGCCGCCGCGCAGGCCATGCGTACATACGTGAGAGAACATCCCGGCCGGTACGCGGCAGTCAACAGTGCCCGCCCGGACGGGCCCGACGACCCGTTCATCCCAGCCAGCAACCGGGCGCTCAGCTCCCTCTCGGCCGTGCTGCGCGGATACCACCTGGACCCCGCCCAGGAGGTCCACGCCCTGCGGATGCTGCGCAGCATGCTGCACGGGTTCTCGACCCTCGAAGTCGCAGGCGGCTTCCAGTACGACACAGACGCCGACGACAGCTTCACCTGGATGATCACCTTCATCGACCAAGGACTCCAGGCCACCACGCCAACCCCCGGGCCCGCAGCGCCCACGCCCTGACAAACGACAGGCGGCCACTACTGTGATCGACAAGAATCCGTCCCAGAACGACTATGCCCGAGGGGCACTGCGATTCCTCACCGAACTCATCGCGTGGGTGGGCGCTCCCTGGGCCCTGTGGCCGCACTCGATAGCCCTGGCGATCGGCGCCGTGGTGATACTGATCGGGCTGCCCGCGGTCTTCAGTACGCCGGGCGACAGGCCCGGCGGCCGCACGCCCGTATTGGTGCCCGGTATCGTGACGATCCTCCTGGTGCTGATGCAGCTCGCAGCCGCCACAGCGGCAACGTGGGCGCTCTGGCCCTGGTGGGCTGCCACAGCAGCGACCGTGCTGTGCCTGACCGTGACAGTCACCGAACAACCGCGCTGGCGCTGGCTGCTCAGTGCGCCGGGTAACCCCACCGGAGCGCAACCTGGAAGGTCGTCATGACCGACTCCCCGTCCACAGCCGCACCATCAACCTGGGGTCGTAGGGCGGATAGCCGCGCTTCTCGGTGTAGTCAGCCAGGACCGGCGTAAGGTCCAGCACATCGTCGACCAGGGCGACGAACCGGGCCAGGTGGTCCTGGGGCAGCCAGTCGTCCAGCGACGGGGGCAGCAGCAGAACCTAGTGCGGGTCGAACGCCCGGAACTGCTTGTCCACCACCGCCGGACGAACCTGCGGCTGCCTCTTCTCGACCGGCTCGACCTCGAACAACCCATCACCGCCACGCATACCGCCATCATCCCGCACGAATGATCACGAAACACAGGCGGGGCGCTGGTTACTGGGACACGCTCCGGGGTGCTCTGGCGGTTCCGCGCCGGTACGGGCTGGCGTGATGTCCCGGAGCGGTACGGGGCCTGGTCCACGATCTACTCCCGGTTCAACGGCTGGGCCAAGGCTGGGGTGTTCCAGTCCCTGATGGACGCGTTGATCGCCGAGGCCGCTGCGCGGGGGCAGGTCGGTCTGGAACTGGTCAGCGTGGACTCCACGATCGTGCGGGCACACCAGGAATCGGCTGGGCTGGCGGGGGCCGGAGAGACCCTGGACGCGCTGGAGCAGGCACTGACCGAGGAAAAGGGGGCTCCACTTCCGCAGCAGCCACCAGTGCTGCGGGTGATCCGGCAACAGCCACTGCCGATCCGGACACGGCGGACGCGGCCTCGGACGAGGATCGGGCCGCAGCGCGTCGCCGCCGCAGGGCCAAGGCGGACGCCGCCGGGCTCGGCCGGTCCCGAGGCGGACTGAGCAGCAAGATCCACGCGGCAGTCGACGCCGCCGGACTGCCCCTGTCATTCGTCCTCACCCCCGGACAGGCCGGGGACTGCCCGCAGTTCCAGGCCGTGCTGGACAAGATCCGCATCCCCGGACCTGTCGGCCGCCCCCGCACCCGACCGAACGCCGTGGCCGCAGACAAGACATCCCACGCCGATAAGCGTCAAGCCGCTGCTGCAGCAAGTTCGGGTGACGGCTGCGGGAAGGCGATTGTTTCGTCGTAGATGTGACCGTTCTGGAGGCAGTAGAACAGCATTCCCATGAAGCGGTTGAAGAGGTTCCTCTGTGCGGCAACGTGGCGGTCGCCGGCCGCTCGGCGGCGGTCGTAGTGGGCTCTGGCGCCTGGTGAGCGGGTAAGGGAGACGAAGGCCCAGACATAGCCGACGGCAGCCAATCTCTGATTCTTGATCTTCCGACTCATGACCATGCAGCTCTTGCCGCTGGACCTGGTGACCGGGGCGCTTCCTGCGTAGGCCTTGAGGGATCGGGCGTTGGCAAAGCGGGTCCGGTCATCGCCGATCTCTGCCAAAATCCGGGCGCCGGTCAGTGAGGCAAGTCCCGGAAAGCTGCGGATGATCGGGGCATCGTGATGCTCTGCGAAGGCTTGCGTGACGGCTTCTTCGAGCTGTTCAGCGTTATCGCAGGCGGTGTTCAGCTGCCTGAGCAGGGCGGATGTCTGATGCCCGAGGGCTGTTTCGACCTGCGGGAGCTGGTGGAGATACTCCCGCTTGAAGACTTCGTGGAGCCTTTCGGCTTCGGTCTGGATGCCGCGGACCCGGCCGGCCTGCTTGAGCAGGGACTGCAGGCGTCGCCGTGTCAGCTTCGCCGCCATGGTCGGGGTCGGGGCTGCAGCCAGGATGCTGCGGGCTTCTCTCGAGCACAGGCCGTGTTTGTGCTGGGCGTAGGCGTCGAGGATCGCCGGGTAGAACTCCCTGAGCTGAGAACGGAGCTTGTTCTGGGCCTGGCCGCGGGCCCAGACGGCGTCCTGCTGGGCACGCGCGAGCACGGCGATGGCCTGCACGAGCTCGGAGTCCGCGGGCAGCGGCCGGTGGGCGGCCATGTCGGTTCGCAGGATGTTGGCCAGGGCCGCGGCGTCGACGGCGTCTGACTTCTTGCGGGCGACGGAGTGACGGTCCCGATAGCGGGCGACTGCCAGCGGGTTGATCGCGAAGACCGGCCGGCCGGTGGCCCGCAGGCAGGCGACGAGGAGCCCGCGCGATGTCTCGATCGCCACGGGGATCGGGGCGTCCTCGCTATCGCCATGTTCAGTCAGCAGGGCCGTGAGCTGGGCGAACCCCGCCGCGTCGTCACTGATCCGCACTTTGGCGAGTTGCTTTCCCCCGGCCTCAACCAGGGCTATGTCGTGGTGGCCTTCGGCCCAGTCCACCCCACAGAAAACTGGCGTCGGTAACCCGACGATCTCCATCCGGCTCTCCTTCGTCCCGGCTCTTTTCCCAGGCCAGAGCCTGTGCAGGGTGCGCGTGCTCCCTAATGGAAGTGCTCAAGGCACGTCATCCCACCAGCCGTTCGCAACCCCAGCGAGTCATACGGTCCTCGGTCCGTGTCAGAGCTGAGGGCTCAGGCAGAGGTGAGAGGTGATCCGCATAACCGGCTCGGACTACGAACAGCAAACCGCGGAGCAGTCAGATACGGGCCTGCCTACACAAACGGGACCACGTGAATGCCGTCGGAGACGGATCTGTACCTGTTCTTGCCCACTTGAGGTCCATGCTGCTGGGCGCGAGCCAGCCTCGTCTTGTCAACAGGACTCTCAGGCCCGGGCCTACTCAAAGGCTCGGCTCGCGCCCTGAAGATCAGCTCCCGCCGACCTTCGCTTCCCATTAGGCCTACTCCTCCCGGGCCAACCGGCCTACTTACGCCGGCGCCACATCAGCGGTGTCATCCCGGAGAAGACCGACCAGCAGGTTAATCGGAAGAAGAAGGGCTCGGCCGGCGGCCGGCCCGTCACCTACGACCCCGAACGCTACAAACAGCGCAACACCGTTGAACGTTGCTTCCAGAAGATCAAAACATGGCGCGGCCTGGCCACCCGCTACGACAAGACGCCCGCGAGCTTCGAGGCCGGACTCCACCTCCGAGGATCGATCATGTGGCTGAAACTCCTGACCGCAACCACATGATCCGAATCCCAAACAGCCCCTAGGACACATCGCGGCGAGGAATCGCGGTGCCGGCGGCTGAGGCCGGTCACACAGGCGGCGGACCCGCATGCCCCGAGTCTCTTGTGACCGCCTCAGCAACGGTCGGAGCGAGCAGGGCGTCACGGTCTGCGTCGGCCCCGACTGCCCTGCGATTGGTGGCAGGCGTCGGCGTCGCGGCCTGTCAGCGGGTCGACGGCCGCAGCGGGCTGCTGCCCGCCGGCGGGGGCGAGGGAGGTCAGCAGTTGGAGCTTCTCGGCGGCGTCGCTGTCCTGGTCCGGGTAGTAGAGCACGAGCAGCAGGTCTCCGACGGCGAGCTTCTCGCGGTTGAGGTGCAGTTCGCCCACGACTGGATGGTTGACGGTGCTGGTGTAGCCGAGCGCTTTGATGTCGTGCCGTGCCCACAGGGTGCGGAAGCGGTTGCTGGCCAGGGACAGCTCGCCGACGAGTTCGACTGAGCGCTGGTCGGTGACGCTGTCGTCCACCGAACGGCGAAACGCCGCGACGGAGTCGACGACCGCCGCCTCCCAGTCGTGCTGGAAGTGGCGTTCCTCGGGGTCGAGCAGCAGGGAGCGCAGCCGGTTCCCGCCAGGCCGCAGCCGCGGCGACAGCGCCATCGCGAGCCGATTGGAGGCCAGGACGTCGAAGTGCCGGTCCTCGACGAACGCCGGCACGTCCACGGCCGCCAACAGATGGTGCAACCGGGCGGGCAGGCGCGGCGTGCGCTGCTTGCGGCGGGCCGGCGGGCGGGGCACGTTGAGTCCGAGCAGGTACTCGGTTTCCAGGTCGTCGAGGTGCAGGACACGGGCGATGGCCTGGAGCACCTGCGGGGAGGGGTTGTGATCCCTGCCGCGCTCCAGCCGCAGGTAGTAGTCCGCACTGATACCGGCAAGCATCGCGACCTCCTCGCGGCGAAGCCCTGGGACGCGCCGGTTGGCGCCACCGGGGATGCCGGCCTGCTGCGGCGTGACCAGGTCGCGGCGGGCGTGCAGGTACTTGCCCAGCCGGTTCGCGTCGTCTTGAGGCATACCTCCCACGGTAGCCGCGGCCGACGGTCGCAGAGGGGGTCCTGGCACACCCCGGATCGGCAGGGCCTTTCTAGTTCCAAAGCATGTGAGCGAGCCTGGTTGCGGAAGAACGGGTAGTTGTTGGACGGCTACCGAACGTTATAGGGAGGTTCTGGTGAAGCTCACCAATCGCACAGTGCTCATCGTCGGTGGCACCTCTGGCATCGGGCTCGAACTCGCGCACCGGTTCGCGAAGGACGGCAACACGGTCGTCGTCGGCGGGCGCCAGCCCGAGCCACGGGACGGCCTGCAGTCCGTTCAGATCGACGTCACCGACCCCGCCTCGGTCCTGCGGGCCCGCGACGAAGTGCTCGCCGCGCACCCCGACCTCGACGTTGTTGTCACGATGTCCGGAGTCCTGCTCACCGAAGACCTGCGCGACCCCGCGCACATCACCGACGCCGAGAACATGGTCGCCACGAACCTGCTCGGTACCATCCGGGTGATCGACGCCTTCACGCCGCACCTGATCGGCCGCGGCGCCGGAACGTTCATCACGGTGAGCTCGGGAATCGCGTTCCTGCCCTTCCCGCTCATGGCCACCTACGGCGCCACGAAGGCCGCGGTCCACTCCTACACCGAGTCGCTGCGGGCGCACCTGGCCGGGACCGGCGTGGAGGTGGCCGAGCTCGTGCCACCGGCCGTCGCGACCCCGGCGATGGCGAAGCTCAACCCGGCGGCCGTTCCGGTCGACGATTACCTCGATGAGGTGATGGAGCTGCTGGCCGTGGAGCCTACGACCCGCGAGATCATTACCGAGGCCGCGCTGCCGCTGCGCTGGGCCGAGCGGGACGGCACCTACGCCGAGCTCCTGGAGCGCCGCTCCGCGCCGCTGAACAACCTGCCCGGCCGCTGATCGGCCCGGTTCCCGGCCCGGCTGCTGATTCCGCTGTCGCGGGGCACCGACCCGCCGCGACCTCCTGAACACGGCCTACGTCGTGGGCGGGTCGGCGTCGCCCCGCCCACCTGCCTCGTCGCAGCGGCCCGGCCTGCAGTCTCCCGAACCACCAGAAGGGATCCACCGATGACTACCCCCAGCAACGGACGATCGGTTGTCGGCTTCATCGGCCTGGGTGACCAGGGACTGCCGATGGCCGAGGCCATTGCCGGGGCCGGGTTCCCGGTCCACGCCTGGGCGCGGCGCCCGGAGGTGTGGGACGACCCACGCCTGAGCGCGCTGACCCGGCAGGATAGCCCGGAGGCGCTGGCCGCCGCAGCCGACATCCTCGCGGTGTGCGTCAACACCGACGCCACCGTGCTCGACCTGGCGGCGTCACTGCTTCCGGCGATGCGGCCCGGAACGGTCTTCGTCAATCACGGCACCGGGACCCCGGCCAACGCGGTCGCGATGGCCGAACTCGCCGCCAGGCACGGTATCGCCGCCGTTGACGCCCCGGTCAGCGGCGGCCGGCAGGGAGCCGAAGCGCGCACGCTCACCACGCTCGCCGGCGGAGAGGAATCCGCGATCGAGATGGTGCGGCCGGTGCTCCAGTCGTTCTCGAGCCGCGTCGTCCATCTGGGCCCGGCCGGCACCGGTCAGCAGGCGAAACTGTTCAACAACGCTCTGATGCTGATGAACATGCGCGCCATCAACGACATGCTCACCCTCGCCAAGGACACCGGCGCCAACCCCGCCGCGCTGGTGGACGCGCTGCGCTCCGGCAGCGCGTCCAGCCGCGCCCTGGAACTGCTGGGCACCATGGTCCGGCCGGAGACCGCCGATCACCTGTCGGAGGTCTGCGTGCTCGACATGGAGATCTTCTCAGCGGCGATGAACGGGGCTGGCGTCCACTCGGAGACGGTGCGACGGGTGACCGACGCCGGCATGGCCGGAGCCCGCGGGCTCGCCCAGACATTGAAAGTAGTTACGGAGGTCGACATGACTGAGTTCCTGAACGTTAAAGGCGGCACCCTCGCCTACGAGGTGACCGGCTCCGGGCCGCTGATGGTGCTTGCGCACGGGATCGGCCAGAGCCGCGACGCCTATCGGTTCCTGGTACCGGAGTTGGTGGCCGCCGGTTACCGGGTCGCGGCCGTGGACCTGCGAGGCAGCGGCGAGTCGACCGCGACGTGGCCGTCCTACACCCGGACCGACATCGCCAGCGACCTGATCGCGCTGATCCAGCACCTCGGCGGTCCCGCGGTGCTGGTCGGCCACTCCATCTCCGGCGGCGCCGCGACGATCGCCGCTGCCAAGGCGCCGACGCTTGTGAGCGCCGTCGTCGAACTGGCGCCGTTCACCCGTAAGGTGGAGTACTCGCTGAGCGCCCTGGGCCTGTCCCGCTACCGCAGGGGCGCGACGGCGATCTCGGCCGTCGCGATGCTCGGCAGCCACAAGCAGTGGCGGAAGTACCTGGAAATTGCGACCCCGGAGCCGCGCCCGGCGGACTGGGCCGCGAGCCTGGAGCGCACCGACGCGATGCTGCGCGAGCCGGGCCGGATGAAGGCCCTGCAAAAGCAGATGAACAGCGCCGCCGACGCCGGGGCCCAACTCGGCAACGTGCATTGCCCGGTCCTGGTCGTCATGGGCACCCTCGATCCCGACTGGGGTGACCCGAAGGCCGAGGGCGAAGCCATCGTGGCCGCGCTTCCGGAAGACGTCGGCCGACTCGAGATGCTCCCGGGGGCGGGCCACTACCCGCACGTCCAGTTCCCGTCGGCAGTGGTCGGCCTGATGCGCTCGTTCCTCGAGACGGCCCGTGCCTAGGGCCGGATTCGACCGGGCCACGGTCATCGCGGCCGCGTCGGAACTTGCCGACGAGGTCGGCTTCGCTGGCCTGACCATGGGCCTGCTGGCCGAACGGGTCGGCGTACGGACACCGTCGCTGTACAAGCACGTCGATTCGCTGGACGCCCTCCACCGGGGCGTCGGCCTCCAGGCCGTCCGCGACATCAGCGCCGTCCTGACTCGGGCCGCCGTCGGCCGGTCCGGTCTGGACGCGGTCCGCGCGATCGCCGAGACGTACCGGAAGTGGGCCCTCGACCACCCCGGCCGGTACGCCGCCAGCGTCCGCGCCCCGCGCCCCGCGGACGAGGAATACCAGGCCGTGGCCCACGAATCGGTGCAGATCCTGTTCGACGTGGTCGCCGGCTTCGGGCTGACCGACGAGCGCGCCATCGACGCGGTCCGAGCCCTGCGCACCGTCATCCACGGCTTCGTCGGCCTCGAAAGCGACGATGCCTTCCAGATGGAGCGCGACCCCGCCGACAGCTACCGGTTCGTCGTCGACACGCTCGTCAACGGCATGCGGGCCGAGGCCGCCATCGACGGGCCCGGCACTGCGCCGCTCCATGCCGGGGAGGGATCATGACCCAGGCCGCTGACTCCCCGAACCGCACCAACGCCGCTTCCGGGCTGCGGTTCCTGACCGAACTGATCGGCTGGACGGCCACCCCGTGGGCGCTGCACAGGGTCGATTGGGCGGTCGCGATCACCGCGCGGTCCTACTGATCGGACTGCCGGCTGTCGTCGGGACACCCGGCGACCGCCCCTTCGACCCGCCGGTGGCGATCCCCGGCGCGGCAATGCTCCTGCTCGTGCTCCTCGAAGTGGCCGCCGCAGCGGTGGCCCCGTGGTTCGTGTGGCCCACGGGGGCGGCGGTCGTCGCGACCGCGCTGGCCGCGACGTCGGTCGTGCTCGAACAGCCTCGCTGGCGTTGGCTGTTGCGCCACTGAATCACAACTCGATACGCACCCTAGCTGAGGAAGACAGCGGGAGGGCTGTCTCCCTCTTCGCGTCAGACGCGACCTTCGATGACCTCACCCTGCATACCTCCCAGCTCTTGTCGCCGATGATCGTCTGGCCGGGGTGGGAGGTGGTCACTCGGGGGCGGTGTCGAGCATGTCGCGCAGGGTCTCGCGTTCGTCGGCCTTTGCACCGGTGAGTGCGAACAGGACCGGAAGGCCGCCGGGTGTGCAGACCAGGTGCAGGCGCAGGCCCCAGAAGTACCGGGAGTGCGAGGCGCAGTAGCCGTGCTGGGCCCAGCCCGCCAGGTCCGATCGCTTGGCGGTTTCCCGGGAGCAGCCGCAGCCGACGGGTGTGGAGTCGACCAGCCATACGTCGTCGCTCCACAGGGCAGTGTCCCGGGCGAGGATGCGGATGCTGCGGCCGACCCCGCCCGGCACCGCTGTCGCGGCACACCAGCTCGCACATCACGGGATCCAGCAACGCGCCGGCGACCGCCTTCACTTCGTGGAAGACGGCCGCATCACGGCCGACCGCCCTCCATTCCTCACGCTCCCAGTGCAGGGGCCTGGTCCCACCACCGGGCGATCACCGCGTGCGTAAGCCCGAACACCTCACCGGGCTCCGTACCCGCCCGCCGGGCACGCCGCGCGACACCATTCCGTCGCCGCTGCGTTGCCGCTACCTCCGGCAGGCCGCGCAGGTCCAGGCACTCGAGCGGCTGGTCGGCGTCCGCGTCCATACCCCACCGCCCATGCGTGGCGCACAACCGGTCCCGTCGCGCCGCGTATTGGGCCACCCGGACCGCCTGTCCGGTTCGTCGCGCCGCACACGGACGACGGTCGAATGCCACCGGACCGGCCACCCACCACAGCCCTTGCGGTGTTTCGTCCCCGCCACCTGCGACAGTCCCTGGGGTGTTTCGTTTCCGCTCTGTTCGGCGAGCGGCTCCTCCTGCGCCAGGATGGCAGTGCCCACGCGGGTATCTCCGGTGCCAGTGCCCCGGCGGAACGTCGGCGTCCACGCCGTAGCCGGCAGCTGTCCTCTGCGGCAGCGACCACGCGCGGCCAGTCGTCTCCCATGCGCGCCGGGTGCCGCCGGCCGGAACTCAACCGGCTGTCACCCGGTCGTCGATCAGGACTGCACGGGTCCGGGACCGATCGAGGAACCGCGCCTCGTCGACAGCCACGCGTTCGTCCGAAACGGCCTGCATCCACGTTTGGAAGGCGTTGCGATCGGTCCAGCCCAGCTCGGTCACCACGTCGAAGTCGATCAGGTCCTCATTCAGGTTGAAGGCGTCGCCGCGCACGGGAGTGTCTAATAAACGGCCCTGTCTCACTTTCGGTGGTGACGGAGAGTCGTGGGGGTCGTTGTTGTTGGTGTGAGGGATGTCAACGAGCTTGTGCGGATGGTGTTTTCGGGGTTGTTCCCGCTGGTCGTCGAGGATGTGGTCGACGAGGGTCAGCGGATCGAGGTGCGCGCGCGGACTCCGCAGGATGACGCGGTCTGTCCGGTGTGTGGGGCCCTGTCGGGGCGTGTGCACGGCTATCAGCTGCGGACGGTGGCCGACGTGCCGGTCGACCACCGCAACGCCGCCGTGGACGCCGCCCGCAAGGACCGCGGGAGGCGCGGTTCGAGGGCGACCTGGTCGTCCCGTCGGACGACAACCTGGTGCGCCCGGCCCCGTCGCCGGCGCTCATCCCCGCCCGCGACGCGACCGGCTCTCCGGGGGAGCTCCGCCTCTACTTGCAGAACAACTTCACGGCGAAGGAGTTCTCGGAGAACTACGAGGCCCGCGAGCAGGGTCTGCCGCTTCCTCACCGGGCCGCCGGCAGCGTTACGGTCCGGGACGACCGGGACAACGACGTCGTCGACTCCTGGACGGTCAGCCTGACCGGCTGCCCGCTCCAGCCCCACGAGTCGCGCGGCAGCGTGTGGGTCCAGGTGCCGCACCACATCACCGAGGGAGCGGGGCTGCGCAGCCTGGAGTACGAGCTGCTGCCGCCCCGCCGTCGCACGTACTGGGTTTCCAGGCAGGACCAGGTCCAGCTTCCCAACCCGGCGTTCGCGCAACGCACCGGCTGGTGGGGGCGCCTGCTGGGCAGGTAGCCCGCCCTCCTGCCTCTGAGCGACAGGGACCGGCCCCGGCGTCCCTCTGCTGGGGGAGAGCCGGGGCCGTCGCGCCCGGGAGGCCCGTAGGGGCCACCGTAGCGCCGCCCGCCCGGGTGGTCCTGGCAAATGCCGCTACGGCCGATGAGCGGCATCAAGTGACTCCGGCCGGACCAGCTGAGCGGCCGGTGGAGCTGGTCCCCCCGCCGGAGCGGCGGTGGCGAACGGACCACCGGACGGCAGCTGCAGTCCAACCACGAGCTCGGGATGGTCCTGCGCTACCCGCTCCAGCGCCCGCGTCCGGATCGGTGCGTCGTTCATCCAGCTCCGGTGCCTCTGCCAGCGAATCCGGCAGTCGATGAAAACGGGCACTGCCGCCATGACCATCCCCGCGAAGCCCACCAAGGCCGCCAGGAGCGGGCTGCTGTTCAGCAGCAGGGCGACGACGGTCCCCGTAGGCGGGACCGCCAGAGCGGCCAGGACGACGCGGGAGGGCAACATGCGGGCTCCGGATGTGCCGCCGGCGGACCCCGACGCGGTGCCCGCCTCAGTCCGGCACACAGCGCGCTGCTGACCGCGATGGCCGGCATCGGCTCCCTGGACGGATTCTCTGCGGGCCACGCCGTCCGGCTGGCCCAGGCCGACCCGGATGCCGTCCTCGCACTGGCCCGTGGATCCAGCAGTCCGCGGTGAGCGGGCGGTGAGCGGCGAAGCGGACGCGGTGATCGCGACGTGGGTGACGTCAACCGACTGCGGCGCCCGGTACGAGACGCTGCACGCCGACGGCCAGGTCCACGTCGACGTCCAGCCGCCGATCGGCGAACCCGAGTTCGACGGCCAGGACGACCCGGACCACAACCCGGTCTGCAACTGCCCCCGGGCACCACGCTCCTGGTGCGACCGCTGCGCCGGTGTTCTGTGACAGCGAACCTGGACCGTTTGCCATCGAAGTCGGACCGTGATCCATCTGGCGGTGTGGCTTCGACGGCGCGAAATAGCCCACGTCTCGTATCCGAGCGGCGCAGGGCTGACCGGTACCGGGGGGAGGGCTGAGCGATCCGTCATTCGTGAGGTGGGCTTCGCCGGGCAGAGTTCGTGAGCCGTTCGGCGAGAGCTTCGACGAGGCCGCGGAGCTCATCTGGGCGTTCGACGATGAAGGGCCGGTCCAGCGAGGCGAGGACAGCCGGCAGCCAGTCGAGCCGTTCCACCCGGAGTCCGACGCGGGACCAGCGCACGGTCTGCGGATCTGCGCTGCTCGGGGAAGGGAGTTCCTCCACGATCGCGATGCCGGCGGGAAGCCGGGTGTGGATCTGCTCGGCCGTCCCCTGGATCCGCAGGGTTACCTCATGCCGGTACGGAGCTGTGGCGAGCCCGGTCAGTACGCGCTTCGCCGGGTCGAGTCCGGCGGGTGGTTCGAACGAGCCGGGTAGGGTTCTCACCCCGGTGATGCGATCCAGCCGAAACGTCCGGTCCTCGCCGGCCGTGAGATCCGCAGCCGTGACGTACCACCGGCCCGAGTGGGCGACGACCCCGTGCGGGTGCAGTGTGCGTTCGCTGCGCCGGCCGTCGGCGGCTGTGTACCGGATCGAGATCGGCCGGTGATGGTTAACCGCGTCGGCGATCGCGAGCAGGACCGTGGATTCCGGGGCGACTGCCTCGCCGGGCCGATCCGTGAAGGCAAGGGAACCGAGCACGGCGTCGAGTCTGCGGCTCAGCCGCTCGGGCAGCACTCGTCGGATCTTGGCCGCCGCCGTCTCACTCGCCGTGTCCGTGGCCAAGCCGGCTCGCCGACCCGCGACCAGGCCGAGCAGCACGGCGAGCGCTTCGTCGTCGCTCAGCATGAGCGGAGGCATGCGGTAACCGGGGGCGAGGCGGTAGCCGCCGTAGCGGCCGCGCACCGACTCGACGGGCACATCGAGGTCGACGAGGTGACCGACGTATCGCCGTACGGTGCGTTCGTCGACGTCGAGCCGATCGGCGAGTTCGGTCACGGTCCGGATGCCGCCCGACTGCAGGAGTTCCAGCAGGGCGAGCACGCGGGCAACGGGGCGAGGCATGCCCCGAAGTCTCCCGCATATACCGGGCGGGTTCCGCCCGGTATTCGTCGTAGCTTGCGATCAGAAGCACCGACGGACCAGGAGAAAACCATGGACTTTGTCTCTATCCGCATCATCACGGGCGACGTCGCCCGCCTCGTCAACTTTTACGAGTGCGCCACCGGAGTATCTGCCGACTGGTCCAACGAGGACTTCGCGGAGCTCAGGACCACCTCGGCCACCCTCGCGATCGGCAGCACCCGCACTGTCCCCCTGTTCGCGCCTGGCTCCGCCCGCCCGGCCGACAACCACAGCGTCATCCTCGAATTCCTTGTCGACGACGTGGACAGCGTGCACAAGAACCTGACCGGCTTCGTGGAGGACTTCGTCAACGAACCCACCACGATGCCCTGGGGCAACCGTTCGCTACTGTTCCGCGACCCCGACGGCAACCTCGTCAACTTTTTCACCCCCGTCACACCGGCCGCCATCGAGAAGTTCGCTCGCTGAGCGACAACACAGCCGCCCGGCAGGCACACGGTTTCGCCGTCGGTCCAACTTCGTTGGCAAACGGTCCGGGTTCATTGTCACCGGACAGCTGGCTGCGCGGCCTGCGGCGAGTGCGCCCACCAGCCGGGACGGGTGTAACGCTCACCGGCAGTGAGCGTTGCGGGTGTCACGCTGCCGTGAAACGCGGCGTGGCACCCCGAGGGAGCGTGACACCCGGCGTGACACCCCGGAATCCGCCCACCGGTGGCCGAAAGATCGGGCCGAAAACGCCCGGACAGCACGGTTCCCGGGAATCCTCCGCCATCCGGCAAGTTTGGCAGCGCCCCCCTCGCCTCCGGGCATCACCACCTCGATGAGGTCTCGGTGCTGACCAATCAGGCGGCTTACCTGGCTGACGGGGCCGAGCACGCGATACGCCTCCAGTTGCGCGAGGACAAGCCTGATGCCACGTGGCGTACCACCGTCACCGGCATTGTTGAGTCCGAAGACTCCTACGCGCTCGTCGCAGTCAGCCTCGAAGTGTTTCCCAACGCCGAGGTGCCGCTCCCCGGCCGGCCACGCCTGGTTCGTGACCTCGTCCGGGACCTGAAGCCCGTGGACGGTCCGGCGTCGCTGACCCTTCATCCTCAAAGCGTCAACGCTGAGGCAACCGACACACTGATCGACGTCCTCTGCGACCCCATACGCCGCAGGCCCGTAATCGTGGCAGCCAAGCCGCTTTATCCCGATCAGTTGTGGACCGAGCGCATGGGGATAGCGATGCCGCTGTGTGCCGGTGCGGCCTCGCTGTACTTGCTCGCGGACACCGAAGCCGTTGAAGCGTTCCGTGCGGTGATCGGTGAGTACCACCGTGTAGCCCCGGGCTCGGTGCGAACGTTCCTTACCGAGGTGGATCCGGCATGGCCGAAGGATGCCTCGCGCCACCGGTTCTTGACCATGGCTCGAATGAGCGATCCGCAAGACAGCGCATGGCGTGGTCTTCCCCGTGCTGTTCACCGACTCTCCACCGAGGTTCCGCTGCCGGAGGCTTTGCGCGGCGCCCTCTGGTTCCCAGATGATGGCCAGCGCCACAGGAAGGAGAGACAGGCCGCTCTGGCGGCGGGCGCCCCTCCGATGAGCTGGCTGGGGCGCTCAAGGACGTCGAAGAGCTCAAGGCACTGCTGGCGCAGGCGGACGAGGAGCTGAAAGAAGCGGAACGCGACGCCCAACTGTCGGCGGTGAGCCTAGCCTCCCTGGAGGAGCAGCGGAACGCGGCTGTGGATCGGGCGGAGGGGGACATGGAGGAAGCCGTGCGGGCCTTGGATGGTACCGAGCGAGTACGGGCCGAGGCGGATGTCTTGCGGCGCCGACTCCGTGACGAAGGCCGCTACGAGGACGCCGTCGTTGTCGAGCCGCCGTCGGGAGCGCCGGACTCGTTCGAAGATCTGTGGGAACGGCTGGGCGCATTCGAGGGGGTCCTTGTCACGGCGGGCAAGAGCAAAGCCCTCGAACTGGACGAGGCGGAGCGGGCTCGTGTCTGGGCGGCGAAGGCATGGAACGCGCTGCGGGCGCTGGATTCCTACGCCCAGGCGGCGCGGGACGGGTTCAACGGCGGCTTCTACCAGCACTGCACATCGGACCGCGCAGGGGCGGTGAGATGGCCACACAAGCAACTGGTCCCGTGTGAGTCCGATACAACGATGAACAGGTGGGGCGCTGAACGGATCTTCGCTGTCCCCGAAGAGGTAGATCCAACCGGGCATAAGGAGATGCAAGCCCATCTGAGACTTGAGTCCAAAGGCAGCGCCTCGCCGAGGATCTACTTCCAGGACGACACGAAAGGTGTCACAGGGCAGGTCATCGTGGGCTACATAGGGCCCCACCTGACCAATACAAGAACCAACTGACCATGCCCTGACCGGGATTCAGTACTCCTGCGACCGGGTGGAGCACGGCCGCGGGCCGCCGATCCAGTACAGGGCGGTGTCCAAGTCGCGCGCCGTCCACCCTGTTGCCCGCTCCCCGCCCTGGCTCAGAAGGCGGTCGAGGAGATCCATGTAGCGGCCGTACCGCCCTGGTGCAGGGGTGAGCGTGAGGTCCAGAGAGTTTAGGGCTTGCTGCACGCGGCGGTCGTAGACCGCCATCCGTACCGGTGCCGCTGCTGCGAGGACTGCCGATGCCAATGCGTCGCCGGTACGGAACCCGGGGAGCTCCCCTATGACGCCGCGACCTGCGCGGGCTGCTTCGGCGCGTGAGACGTCCATGTCGCGGACCGTCTGGACGGCGCGTGTGGTGACCGTGCGTACATCTGTGTCCGGCCAGGACATGAGCTTCGACGCCCACGGGGTCCGCGCCGACAGCCTTTTCCACACCACCAGCGCCCCGATGTCGGCCTTCCCGAGACAGCCCTCCGCCTCTACGCGGCCTGCGACCTCCCAGAACACCTCGTCGTAGTGAGGCGAGACTTCGGACAGGTAGGACGCCTGAGCCGCGGCAAGCACGTCCCACACGCGACTGGCGCTCATCGATGGGTCCATCATGCTTCTCAACTCCATCTCATGCCGATTGTGGTGAGTTCTTCGACCCGCTCGAGTGCGAGGTTGGTTCTGCGGGCGCGGGAGTTAGCGATGAAGACTCCGAGGGCGTGGTCGGTGCCGTCGACGGTTTCGATGTGTGGTCGGGGGACGTTCAGGTGGCCTTCGCGGTGTGCGTACTGGCGGGCGGCGGTGAGGTTGGCGGCCCACATCTCGGCTCGGCTACGCCGTGGCGTAGCTGTTGTCCGGGCAGAAACCGGCACCGGTTCTTCGAGGGGCTCGAGTCCGAGCATCTCGGCGAGCAGCCACTGCTGCGCGGGCACCAGGGTGTTCCATTCGGCGCGCTGTGCTTGCGCCCAGTGGCCGATGTCCTCGCCCTGGATGAGCAGCAGGCCGCTCTCCTCGGGCAGAGGTCTGCCGCCGGACAGGTGGGTGCGGGCGAGGTGGAAGCGGCGTTGCCAGGCCACCGGCCAGCTAGGGCACCAGGACGGGTCGATGTCGTCCAGCTCCTGCCAGCGCTCCGCGCTGACGGAACTCGCCACCTGCCGATCTGCCTGCTGCTCTGGCGTCTCCGCGTTGCGGGCGCGGCGTGCGGCGGCGCGCTGGTTCTTCAGCCAGACGCCGACCGGGTAGTCCTGCCAGGTGGCTTCGTGCGGGGCGAGGAGGTGTCCGTGCTCGGCGGCCCAGCCGCGGGCTGCGGCCAGTCCTTCATCGAAGGCCACTGTGTAGCGGGACCAGATCATCCCGACCTCGTCGAGCTGCTGCACCCGGTCCTCTGCAAGATTGCCTTGCCGGTGCGTGCGCCGTTGTGCGGAGATCCACACCCCCAGCGGGAACCCGTCGGGTGCTGTGTGTCCATAAGGGACACGCAGATGACCGTGATCACTGTGGTAGGCGAGGGCGGCCTGCAGGCCCCGGCGCCAGTACTCGCCCTCGGGCTTGAGGACCCGCGCGGTGATGAACGCCGCCAGCTTCGCCGGGTCCCGCGGAGCGGAAAAGGACAGCAGCCCCTGCGCCGGCCCGCTGAGCCCTCCTCCACCGGCCTCCAGAGCGGTACCGCCGACCGACGGGCGACCGGCAGCCTGGGGGACAGCGAGCTGCTCGACCGCTTCGGTGTCGTGCGCGCGCAGTGCGGTCAGCACCTTGGCCAGGTCCGTGTAGGCCTTGGAAACGAGCATCTCGTCGGGCTCCTCTCCCGGCCCGAGAAACACCGGCACCACCAAGGAGGCCGTCTTGCCCTCTCCGGGCTGCATCCGCAGCGCCCGCCCCACAGTTTGAACGACATCGGGGGTGGAGCCCCGCACGTCCGCGAAGACGACCGCGTCGCAGTTCTTGGTATCGACACCCTCGCCGAGCACGCGCGCCGACGACAGCACGCATCGCTCCATCACCATCTCGTCCACGACACCCGTCGCGAACTCCTCCAACACCTGGCGACGGTGCGACGTCTTGTGCTCCCCGCACAACCAGTCCGCCCACACCGCCCCCGGCTCCGAGTACACCGCATCACCGGTCTCCCACAGAGACTTCGCTACCTGCGATAGCCCGCTCGCGAAGGCCTCCGCCTCACTGGTGCGAAAGTGGAACGTCAGCAGCCGGCGCAACCGATGCTCCGCAGCCGTCTTCAAAACCGCCTGTCAGTCTTCCGTCTAGTGCCGCCTCAGGCAACGTTTGCCCTGTCGACGACGGCTTGTAGGTGCTGGTCGTCGGCATGGCGGTTTCGCCAGATGATGTAGCGGCGGATCATGCTGCCCTGTTCCTTGTGGTCGGCGTGGTCCGTGCCGTCCAGAGTGAAGTAGCGCAGGGCCGTGAACTGGGCCTCGATGCGGTTGAGCCAGGAGGAGTTGGTCGGTGTGTAGGCGATCTCGACGTTGTTCGCGGCAGCCCAGGTGCCGACCCGCTGGCACCTTTTCGTGGTCAGGTGCGGGGAGAAGTTGTCGGCCACGATCGCGATCCGGACGGTGTCCGGGTAGAGGCTGCGCAGGTAGCGGCAGAACTCCAGGAACTGGGTGCGCTTCTTGACCGGTTTGATGTGGCCGTAGAGCTTGTCCTTGGCCAGGTCCAGGGCGGCGAACAGGTGTCGCACCCCGCCGTAGCGGTTGTAGGTCGCTCGTCGCCGTCGGCGCGGTTCACGGTCGGGGTCCTTGTGTGTGCCGCCGCGCTCGGCCCACTGCCGGCCCGGGTGGGGCATCAGGTTGAGCGGCCCGAACTCGTCCATGCAGAAGATGACTTCGGGTTCGCCGTCCTCGGGTATAACCTCGCCGTCGGCGATGGCGTACAGGTGCTCGACCCGCGCTTTCTTGGCCGCGTAGTCCGGATCGCGTGAGGTCTTCCAGGTCTTCAGGCGTTGAAACGAGACGCCTTCCTCGCGGAGCAGGATGCGCAGGCCCTCGTGGCTGATGTCGTCGACCACCCCCTCGGCGACCAGGAAGTCCGCCAGCTTGGTCAGGCTCCAGGTCGAGAACGGCAGGTCGTGCTCGGTCGGCTTCGACTTCGCGATCTTCTTGATCTCACGGCGCTCCGGCAGCGTGAACGTCTTCGGCCGGCCACCGGAGTACTTCGGATACAGAGAGTCGAAGCCGTCGGCGTTGAAGTTGTGGATCACGTCCCGGACCCGGTCGTCGCTGGTGAACGACACCTCGGCGATCTTCGCCACCGGCATGCCCTGCGCGGACAGCAGCACCATCTGGGCCCGCCGCCAGGTCACCACCGACCCGGCGCCTCTGCGGATAATCCGCAGCAGTCGCCGCCCCTCATCATCATCGATCTCTCGGACACGCACTCGTTCTGGCACCCGGACAGAATGATGCCCACGCGCCGTCCACTACAGCACCCGGACGGCGCGTCACATCACAACAGGGCAAACGTTGCCTGATCCGGCACTAGCAGCGAGTTCAGGCACGTCAAGCGGTTGCTCCATCTGCCCATCGTGCCGTGATCCGAGACCGGCCAAGCCCCGTCCTGGTGGTCATGGACGACCTGGACCGCCTGACGCCCGACGAGTTGCTCCTGGTCTTCAAGCTGGTACGCCTGGTAGGCCACCTACCGAACGTCTACTACCTGATCAGCTTCGACGAGCAGACTCTGCTGGACGTCCTGCGGCGCAGCGACCTGGTCGGGGACAGCGAACCGAGAGCCCGCGAGTTCCTGGAAAAGATCGTCCAGGTGCGGCTGGACCTTCCCGCGTTCCGCGAACGTAACGCCGACGTCTTGGTCGACCGCTCGCTCACCGCGGTCCTGCACTCACACGAGCTGACGATGATGCCCAACGAACAGCGACGGTTCTCCGAGGCGTATTTCCGGCATCTGCAGGGCCGCCTGCGCACACCTCGAGCGATCAAGCGGTTCTTCGGCCAGGTCGATGCCACCCTCGGCTCACTCGCCGGAAACGTGGATCTCGTCGACTTCCTCCTCGTCACCTTTCTGCGCACCAGCGAACCCGGCGCCTACCGGGTCCTCGGGCGGCATCGCGCCGAACTCACCGGCACCAGTTTCGATCCGCCGCGCCAGACTACGCCGCATCCGTTTCCATGATCTTCGACACTCGGCAGCGACACTCCTCCTGGAACAGGGCGTCGAACTCGTCGTGATCAAGAAGCTGTTGGGACATGCCCACATCGGCGTGACCGCGACGGTGTACGCCCATGTCCGACTCCGCCTCCAGCGCGCGCCCTCCGCAAACCCCACGAGACCGCCGTCCGGCCCGATGACGGCGACGAGCCCCCGCTCTGTGCAGCACTCGTCCGCTGACGTTGCCGTCAACTACTGCCGTCAAACACCCCAAGAGCCCCACCGGGAGGTTTCCCGGTGGGGCTCTTGGGGTTGCTCGCAGTCGGGTCAGAATGGCATCGCAGCTCAATTGCGAACAGCTGATGAAACCCAGACCGTCACGTCAGTCGCGATCCTCGACACCGTTCCTCCCGCAACGACGCGATGCTCTCGCCTTTCCGGGTTCCGATATTCCACTTCATGTCGCCCATCCGAATCCAGCGTCACGACCACGTACCACTGATTTTCGGACCCACGGGACTCAACGGTAAGGAACGAGTTGTCGGGATAGCGCAATTCGCCGATCAACTCGAACACTAGATCTTCCGAAATCCCGTCGTACGACTCGCCATTCTCTGACTCGATGATGTACGGGTTAGTCGACATGACGCCTCCAGCCTTCAACCAGGCAAAACATCTAGCCCCCGTCTCGATCCGCAAAGAACCTACCGCCAGTTACATACCGGAGATCTTCCTCCCAGGATTGCGTCGGGGAAACCGATCCGCGGTGCGGCTCCAAGTTCAACGGCCCAGGATGCCTCTCCGTCATATAGCCCTGTTCCTTGATCTCCTCCCATAGTTTCCAGGCGTTGGTGCAGCCTTCCTGCCATCGCTGGTCGAGGTAGGGCTTGTAGGCGTCGAGCTTGGTAGGGCGGCTCTGCCACTGACCGGTGAACAGCTGCCCCGGCGCGGTGGCACGGGAGAAACGGAGAACGGTGTTGAGGCCCATACCGAGCTGCCGTGCGATGGACCGCTTGCTGTGCCCGGCGACCAGGAGCGCGTGGACGGTGGCGTGCTTGGCTCGGGCGCGTTCGGCAAACCGATGACCTGTCGGCCACGGCGATGACCAGGTCGTCTCCGGCACCTGCTGTGGCTCTTCCAGCGGTGTCGGTGCAGTGCGCAGGCAGCCGCGGTGTCGGCAGACGCATTTCTCGGTGGCTTCGCCGAGGTTGTGCCAGAGGTGCCACCTGTCAGCGACCTGGAGTGCCTGCGGGGCGCCGCGGGTGGCGCCTTCGGCGTAAAAGAGGGCGCGGTCCCGGCAGATGATCTCGATCCCCGGCCGTTCGGCTAGCCAGGCCGCGAGGGTGTCCGCCTCCCGGTCCGGCAGGAGGTCCACCGGGCGGCGTGTCTCGACGTCGACGAGCACGGTTCCGTAGATCCGACCCTTGCGCTGAGCGTATTCGTCGACGCCGACAACGCGGGGAACGGCGGTGGGCGGGTCCGGCAGCGAGGTGATCAGCCTCAGCAGGGTGTTCCGGCTCGGACTCCGAAGGCGTCCGACATTCGGGCGCCGGCCCGTCCTGCGAGCGCGAGACCGACAGAGACGAGCGTCGATCGCAGCCGCTCCGTCCGCCGACCGAATCGACGGGTGAGGCCGGGCACCTGCTCGGCGAACGTCTTGCGCGAACAGGAGTCCGCCTCGCAGACGAACCGGCGCACCCGCAACGACATCACGACGAGCTTGCCCGACGTGGGCAGATCTCGGGGAAACCGCAGGTAGGAGCCGTGTATTCGCCCCGACCAGCACCCACAGCCCGGACAGGCCGCCTGCCCGGCCGTGGCCCGGGCCTCCACTCGGACATGTGTGTCAGCCACCTCGACCGACTCCACCGCCACGTTCTCAACCGACCAGAACAGCAGCTCATTCAGGAACCGGGCCCTGTGGCCGGCGTGGATGCAATATCTGGCACGTACAACCTTGTTCCAGCTCCCTATCGCTTCCTGTCACATCGAGAAGCCCGTTCCTGTTAACGCCTTGTGTCCGACTGAAGCTGCCGCCTATGCTGCGTCCACCCGTCACGGGTTGAATTGGTCGCTTTCCTCTAAATCGCATCGCCTCCGGGCGCTCGTCGTAGTTTTCCACCAACTGCAACAAGGGGTGCGGGCTATGTAGCAGATCAATCGATTGACTAGCGCTAGGTATCCAGTCACAGCTCGGCAGAGCCGTCGTCGGCGCACTGTAATTCGCCAGGATGGACACCACTAGCGATGCCTTTTAGTGCTGCACGTGGTTGGCTCGACGATCCCGTCGGCACCGTCCGGGGCTGTAACCGCCGCCCATTGCCAACAGGAAGGGCTGTCCGGGCGGTGTGCTGCCGGCCCAGTAGCGCGTGGCCGGCTGCACGTTCGGAGCCATGTGCACGGATGCCCCGCAGGGCCACGCCGGAACCTCGGATGCGAGCCCGAGGGCCGCCGGCGTCGCCCGGCGCGGTGCCCGTACAACTGGGCACCACCCCATTCACTCACTGTTTTGACGGTGCCCGTCGCGCACCATGATCAATCGTTTGACTCGTCAGTTGCCAGCAGTACGGCAAGGGCGGGGATGACGGGCGGCACACCGAGCAAATCCAAAATGATGGCCGCCTGCAGTCGTCTTCTTCGAAGGCGGGTCATCGGTGCCGTTCAGTTTCAGCGTCAGCAGTCTTTTCGGAGAACAATCGTTTGACTAGGAGGGTGTTACGCATATGAAGACACTGGTAGGAGGGCGTATCGCACTGACGATCGCCCTACTCTGCGCGGCCCTGGCGATCGCGGGCGGATTCTCCGCTCCGGCGCGGGCCGCGGTCCAGCAGACGGTGTACGTGTCGCCGAGCGGTTCGGGAAGCGCGTGCACCTCCGCCGCGCCGTGCTCGCTCACCCAGGCGCAGTCGTCCGTGCAGGACCTGGCTCCGTCGATGACCGGGGACATCGTGGTCCAGCTCGCCGACGGAACCTACCGGCTCGACTCGCCGCTCGACCTCACCGCCGCTGACAGCGGCCGGAATGGCCACACGGTGATCTGGCAGGCCGCGCCCAACGCGCACCCGGTACTGAGCGGGGCGAAGAAGATCACCGGCTGGTCGCTCGCTGACTCCAGTAAGAACATCTGGAAGACAACCGACATTCCTGCGAACCTGAACACCCGGCAGCTCTATGTCAACGGGCTGCGCGCCCCGATTGCACAAGGCGCACCACCGGTGGGCCTGACAGGCAACACCACCGGCTACACCGCCGCGGATTCCACCTACTCGACCTGGCGCAACCCGGCCTCGTTGGAGTTCGTCTACCCGGCGGGCAACGGGCTCTGGACCGAGAGCCGGTGCAGAGTCGGCAGCATCTCCGGAACGGCGATCACCATGTCGCAGCCGTGCTGGAAGAACGTCACGCAACGTCCGGCCGGGGCGAACGGTGGCTTCCCGTTCCCCTCCATGTCCACAACCACCAGGCCGACTCGTATTGAGAACGCCTACGAGTTGCTGCACGCCGGGCAGTGGTATCTGGACAAATCGTCCTCGACGCTGTATTACATACCGGCCCCGGGCCAGAACATGCCGACGATCGACGTCGAGGCCCCGAGTATCGAGTCGCTTCTCACCGGCACCGGAACGCTGGGCTCGCCCATCCGCGACATCACCTTCAGCGGGCTGCAGTTCGCCTATGCCACCTGGAACGGCCCGAGCAGTAACCTCGGTTTCGCCGAGGTCCAGGCCAACCTCACCATGACCGGCGCGACCACCGACCCGCCGCAGGGAACCTGCAACTTCAGCAGCCCTGCCGGCACCTGCCCGTACGGTGCCTACACCCAGGAGCCCGGCAACGTCTCCTGGAAGTACGCCCAGTACATCACCTTCGAGGGCAACACCTTCACCCACCTCGGTGCGGCCGGCCTCGCCTTCGGCGACGGCAGCCAGCACAACACCATCATCGGCAACGTCTTCACCGACATCTCGGGAATCGGCGTCGAACTGGGCAGCGCCGGCAACCCGAATCCGACAGACAGCAGAGAGTTCAACTCCTACAACACCATCAACAATAATCTCATCACCCGCATAGGCGTCGAATACCCCGGCGCCGTCGGCATCCTGCTGTTCTTCACGCAGCACACCCAGGTCGCACACAACGACATCCATGACGTCCCGTACTCGGGAATCTCCAGCGGCGCGGTGGCCGGGCACGCCGATACAGCGGCCCACCCGAACCTGACAACCAACGTCAACTCCACCAACGACATCAGCTACAACGTCATCTACAACTACATGAACACTCTTGCCGACGGCGGGGCCATCTACCTGGAGGGCCACCAGAACGAGACGGTCCTCAACACGGACAGCACCGTCAATGAATCGGCGAGCTTCGCCGGAGGCCTGACAGTCACCGGCAACGTCGTCTACAACCAGGGCGGCGACTTCTTCGCGTACTACAACGACATCGGCAGCCAGTGGATCACTTACAGCAACAACGTGCAGTGGAGCGCACCCAACGGAAACGGCGGCTGCTACCCGGTCGGCCACATCTCGTTCACCGGCAACTACTATGCCAACCCGATCAACCAGCTGCCGTGCGGCTCCTCGGTCGACATGCAGTTCTCCAACAACACCCAGATCCCGGGCTCTCCTTCCGCGGGAGATCTGCCGCAGTCGGTTCTGTCGGGCGCAGGTCTGGAGCCCGCTTACCAGGGCATCGCCACTAGTGCCACGCCACGGCTGGGGTACGCGTACCCGCGCACCGGCAGCGCGACCGCGGGCCAGCAGGTCCTGGTCGCGGGCAGCGGTTTCTCCTCCGGTACGCAGGTCACTTGGGGCTCGGCGTCGGCGACCTCGGTCAATGTGCTCTCCTCTGAATTCCTGATCGCTACGGCTCCGGCCGGCGCAGCCCTCTCCCAGATTGCCGTCGCGACGGGGGGCGGGAAAACGCTACCCGTGGTCGACGACACGAACTCGGGTATCAGCTATACCGGGAGTTGGACGGCGCAGACCTACAACGGCAACTTCGGCAACACCCAGCACTACACCACCACCAACGGCGACTCGTTCAGCTACACGTTCAGCGGAACGGGCATCGACTACATCACCGCAATGGACACCAACCGCGGTAACGTCAATGTCTATATTGACGGCGTGCTGAATCAGCAAGCCAACTGCTATGCCCCGAGTACGCAGCCTCAGCAGGTCTGCGCGAGTGTGCGCGGCCTGAGCAGCGGAAGCCACACGATCAAGGTGACGAAAGTCGACGGCACTTACATGACCCTCGACGCGCTCATCGCCTACGTCCAACCACCGTCCGATTCCGTGATCGACGACACGAACTCGGGTATCAGCTATACCGGGAGTTGGACGGCGCAGACCTACAACGGCAACTTCGACGACACCCAGCACTACACCACCACCAACGGCGACTCGTTCAGCTACACGTTCAGCGGAACGGGCATCGACTACATCACCGCAATGGACACCAACCGCGGTAACGTCAATGTCTATATTGACGGCGTGCTGAATCAGCAAGCCAACTGCTCTGCCTCGAGCACGAAGTTGCAGCAGGTCTGCGCGAGTGTGCGCGGCCTGAGCAACGGGAGTCACACGATCAAGGTGACGAAAGTCGACGGCAGCTACATGACCCTCGACGCACTGCAGCTCTCGGGAGGGTAACCCTGAAGCTGCCGCGCCGACTGGTGTGCTGCTCAGTACCGCCGACCTGCCGTTGATCGGTCTTGCGGTTGAGCGCACGATGTACGGAGCCGCTTCGGCCAGGCGGCCGCCTCGCTCAATGCCGAGGCGGCCGCCTGTGAGCGTGGTATTTCCGTGCGCGACGCGCACAGCATGTAGGGCATACATGACCCGCGGTGCCTACGGAACCGCGGGCACCGGATGACCCGGTCTCGGGGTATCACTTGCACCGCGAGCGGCTCTCAAGTTGGCGAGTCCTCAGGTGGCCTCGAGGGGCGAGATCGTCGGGGCGCTGATGGGAAACGACCGCGCGGTGCTCATAGGCGTCGACGTCGACGGCCCGGTCCAGGCCGCGCTGGTAGACGGTGCGTGTGCCGACAATGTCATCCGTGCAGGTCAACGGCCAGATAGGCAGCCGTTAGGGGAGTCTCCGCGAAGCCGGAGTTGAACGCGTTTCGAGCAGGCTGCCGGATTCGTAGAACGCGTTCAGTTCCCACCTTTAAGGAGCAGGCGCCTCGATCGGCCGCAAGTACGCTGACCAGAGCGGACGTGGTTCTCGGCACCTGCAATGCCGCGTGACCTGCGGTGACGGCTTTTCGAGCGGCGCAAGATGACCACTTACGTCACGGCGAGACGCCGATCCGCACCGCGCGCTTGTTCCAGCAGCCAACGGGCCGGACGGATTGCGGACCGACGCACGAGCGCAGGTCACGTCGGCGCTGGCAGCGTTGCTGGCATGACGAAGCTGGCGGCGCTTGCGCGCGAAGAGACACCGATCGATGTCGAGAGTGACGGCGGTTGCGGGTGGGATGCCGGGTTCGTTGAGGATGCTCCACGCGGTGGAGGCGGCGATCTTGATGGCGAGCGAGGCCAGTTCGCCGTGCGTGCGCCGACAGCCCACGAGGAGTTTTCTCGAGCGAGACGCAGCACCAGTTCACGGACAGAGCGGACGGTACGCGGTCGCCAACGGTCGCGTTCCGACTGTGCGACACAGACTCTTGCGCCTGGATCGCACCGCCCCTATGGTTCAGTCAAACGTTTGAGTCAAGCGATTGACCGACGATTGCTGAGGCATTTGTGACCTTTGATCTATTGACCGCTGTCGGTGCTGATGAAGAGATGGCGGCCGTCTTTTCCGAGCAGAGAGCCGTGGCGGACTGGCTTGTGGTTGAGGCTGCCCTGACCCATGGTCTGGCGGCCGCCGGTGTCGTCGAGGGCGATACGGCTGAGCGGATCATCGCCGCCTGTCGGCCCGAGGTCGTCGACACGGAGGGACTCTGGTCGCAGTCCGCTACGGTCGGATACCCGATCTTTCCCTTGGTGCGGATGATCTGCGCCTCGCTGGACGACGAGGCTGCCGGCTTCGTGCATTTCGGCGCGACGACCCAGGACATCATGGACTGCGCGCTGGCGCTGCAGCTGCGGGATGCCGCCGGGCGGCTCCTCGACCTTGTCGGACAGCTCGGTGACGGGCTTGCGGTGCTGGTACGCCGGCACGAAGGCACGCTCATGGCCGGTCGTACTCACGCTCAACAGGCCGTGCCCACCACGTTCGGCGCGAAGTGCGCGGTGTTCCTGGACGAGTTCACACGTCACCGGGAGCGGCTGACCGTGGCCAGGCAGCGGGTGTCGGTGCTGTCCTTGTTCGGCGCCGGAGGCACTTCCGCCGCGCTGGGCGAGCGTGCCGCCGTTGTGCGTGATGAGATGGCTCGCCGTCTCGATCTGGCCGCGACCGAAGTGCCGTGGCATGTGGCCAGGGACCGGGTGGCCGAGTTCGCCATGGCCGCGGCACTGGTGACTGCCACCTGTGTGCGCCTGGCACGGGAGATGGTGGACCTCTCCCGTACCGAGATCGGCGAGGTCGCCGAGGCGGACGGCTTGTACCGGGGTGCGTCCTCGACGATGCCGCAGAAAGCCAATCCGATCTCCGCGGAGCTCACCATCGGTTTCGGGGTTATGGCCCAGGCCGCCGCTTCCGCGATGCTGCGCGCGATGGAGGCGGGCCATGAACGGGCGGCGGGGGAGTGGCAGGTCGAATGGCAGGCACTGCCCGCAGCCTCTGCCTCCGCGGCGGGGGCACTACGCGCGGCTATCGCATTGACCAGCGGCCTTCGTGTGTTCCCCGGGCGGATGCGCGCCAACCTGGACGCCGACGGAGGCAGGATCATGGCCGAGGGGTACATGATCGCGCTCGCATCCCAGCTGGGCCGCGACCGCGCACACGAGGTTCTCTACGAGGCGGTGCGCCGATCGCGGGAGAAGGACCAACCCCTTGTAGCCACCCTGCGGTCGAGCCTGGACGCGGAGGCATGGTCCGCTCTGGAACCGGTGCTGCCGACCCCGTCGGACTACCTCGGCTCGACAACCCAGATATGCCAGGCAGCGGTGACCGAGTGGCGCCGTGGCGCGCAACCGGATTCTACAAGGACAGATCCCGTCGTCATCACGGAAGAGGAGGGAAACGAATGACTTCACACCAGCCGGCTGAGATCGGTGATCTGGCGGCGATGCAGCGTATTCGCAGCTTCGAGGAGAAGACACGGGAGCTGAGTCTGGCTCGCCAGATCATCGGATCCGTGCATCTGTCCATCGGCCAGGAGGCCATCCCCGTGGGCGCCTGTGCTGTGTTGCAGCCGCAGGACGCCGTCTTCGCCACCTACCGCGGACACGGTTGGGCGCTGGCCCGCGGAGTACCGCTGGCGCCCAGCTTCGCCGAGCTGTTGGGGAGGAGCACCGGTCTCAACGGCGGCCGAGGTGGCTCGCCCTACTTCTCAGCTCCGCAGTACGGATTCTTCGGTGAGAACTCCATCGTCGGAGCCGGCGCCCCGATCGCGGTCGGTGCCGCGCTGGCCGCCCGGTACGACGGGTCGGGCCGCGTGGCGGTGGTGTCCTTCGGGGACGGCGCCACCAACCAGGGTGCGATGCACGAAGCCATGAACTTCGCCGCGGCGTTCTCACTCCCGGTGGTCTTCGTCTGCGAGAACAACACCTACTCGGAGCTGACGCCCATCGCGGAGATGGTCGGTGAACCCGAACTATGGCGTCGAGCGGCGGGCTACGGCATGCCCGGCTCCCGGATCGACGGCAACAGTGTGACCACCGTACGCGACGCGATGGCCGCCGCGGTGGACCGAGCCCGCGCCGGTGAGGGGCCAAGCTTCATCGAGGCGATGACGGAGCGTCTGGTCGGCCACTACATCGGCGATGTCGAGCACTACCGGCCCGCCGGTGAGGTGGCCAGTGCCTGGCAGCGCGAACCGATCGGGCGGCTGGAGCGGGAGTTGGTGGCCCAGGGTGTGACCGAGGCCGTCTGCCGGGCGGCTGTTCAACAGGCGGCCGACGAGGTCGAACGGGCCGTGGCCGAGGCGCTGGCGGCGCCTTTGGCTTCTGCGGAGGACGTGAAGGAGCACTTGTATGCCTGAGACGGTGAAGTTGAGGTTCGGCGAAGCGGTCAACGCGGCACTGCGAAGGGCCATGGAGACTTGGCCCGAGGCACTGCTGTACGGCGAGGACGTGGCTAAGCCCGGCGGCGTCTTCGGCGTCACCAGGCGGTTGCGCAATGACTTCGGTGAGCGCGTCTTCGACACTCCGATCAGCGAGAGCGCCATCATAGGTTCCGCGGTCGGTGCGGCGATGATGGGCCGACGGCCGATCGTCGAGATCATGTGGATCGACTTCACCCTGGTGGGCATCGACCAGGTGATCAATCAGGCTGCGAACGTGAGGTATGTGTCGAACGGAGCGCTCAGCGCCCCGCTGACCATCCGGACCCAGCAAGGCGCCACGCCCGGCTCGTGCGCGCAGCACTCGCAGTCGCTTGAGGCCCTGTTCGCTCACGTTCCGGGGCTGCGGGTCTGCCTGCCCTCGACCCCGCAGGACGCCTACGACCTGCTGCTGTCTGCCGTGGCGTGTGACGACCCCACCTTGGTCATCGAGGCCCGGGGCCTTTACGCCGGAGAGCGGGAAGAGGTCGTCATCGGTGGCCCGATCGCTCCCGTCGGCGGCAGTCGGCACCGGCAGCACGGATCCGATCTCACCATGGTGACCTGGGGCGCGACGGCAAGGACGGCAGCCCAGGCGGCCCAAGCCCTGGCCGCGGAGGGCATCAGCACCGATCTCATCGAAACCGTCTGGCTGAACCCCTTCGACACCGACGCGGTGCTCAGCAGCGTCGAGCGAACCGGCCGGCTTCTGGTGGTTCACGAGGCCAATGTCACCGGTGGCTTCGGGGCCGAAGTGATCGCCCGGGTCGCCGAATCAGGCGTCGCACTGCGGGCCGCTCCGGGCCGACTGGGCCTGCCCGATCTGCGGGTGCCCGCGGCTCCCCATCTGTCGGCCGCGGTCCTGCCCACCGCCGACCGGATCACCGACGCGGCCCGCCGGATCGTTGCCGGCACCCCCGTTTTTTGCCGCTAGCCGCAGCTCCCTGCCATTACCTAGCCCCGTCTCCCATGACCCCTGCACGGAAAAGGAAAAACTTGCCATGAACAGATATGGAAGATCACTGCGCCACCGGGTAGTGCTCGCCGGGGTGACGGCTCTTGCCCTCGCCACGACCGCAGCCTGCAGCGTGTCGACGAACACCGCCGACAAGGCGCCGTCCGCCGCCGCCAAAACCAAGAGCGGTTCGCTGACGATCGGTCTGGCCAACCAGCAGGAATCGGTGACCTTCCCGGCTGCTATCGCCAAGGGTGCTGAGGCGAAGGCCGCCGAGCTGGGGGTGAAGCTGGTCGACATGGACTCGCAGGGCGACCAGGCCAAGCAGGCGAGCCAGGTCCAGGACCTCATAGCGCAGAAGGTCGACGGCATCCTGCTGACGCCGCTCTCGCCCGGCCCGGCTCAGGCGCTGGTGGACCAGGCGACCGCAGCCGGGATCCCCGTCGGCACCGTGCACGGCTACGTGGGGGCTGATCGCAAGGTTGAAGTTCCCTACGCCAAGCTGAAGTTCGTGCTGGACGAAAATGAGCTGGGCGCCGGAGGCACGGCCGGGGAACTGGCACTCAAGGCCCTGCCCGGCGGAGGCAAGGTCGCGGTTATCACCGGCGCGGCCGGATTCGTGGAGAACACCACCCGGGTCACCAAGTTCAAGGCCGCCCTCGGCGGCGCCGGCGCGGACAAGTACACGATCGTCGCGACTCAGCCAGGCAACTGGACCAAGCAGGACGGTCAGTCCGCCTGCCAGAACATCCTGGCTGCCAACCCCGGAATCGGTCTGTTCTACGCCATCTCCGACGACATGGCCGTGGGCTGCGCCGCCGCGGTGAAGTCGGCCGGCTCCAAGGCGAAGATCATAGGCATCGGCGGTTCGAAAGGCGGCATCGCGGCGATCAAGTCTGGCGACCTGTACGGGACGGTCTGCTACAAGCCCTATGACGAGGGCGCCATGGCAGTGCAGATGATGCACGACGCACTGACCGGCAAGCTCACCGGTGCGCCGAAGACCACCTTCTACAACACCCCGGGCGTCACCGCCGCCAACGTCTCCAGCTGCACCCCGCAGTGGTGAACGCCTGACTCGGGCACCGCGCCGACCAGCACACGCACACCACAAACCATGAGGCCAAGATGACCGATCGCCGCAGCGCCCCTCCGCCGGTACTCGCTATCACCGACGTGCACAAGATCTACCCCAGTGGCACCCATGCCCTGCGAGGGGTCTCCGTCAAGGTGCGCCCCGGCACCGTTCACGGCCTCATCGGCGCGAACGGCGCCGGCAAGTCGACGCTCATCAAGATCATGTCAGGGGTGCAGACCGCCACCAGCGGCACGGTCGCGTGGCGGGGCGAACCAGTGACCTGGACCAGCCCCGCCCACGCGCTGTCCGCCGGACTGGCGGCCGTCCACCAACACACCCCGCTGGTCGAGGTCATGACGGTGCTGGACAACGTCTTCCTTGGCCGGCACGACTCCGCCCGATGGGACGCCGCTGCCCGCGCCGATGAGCTCACCGCACTGTGCGAGCGGATCGGCTACCACCTCGACGCCACCGCAACAATCGGCCAACTGTCGGTGGGCGCCCGGCAGATGGTCTCCATCCTGCAGGCACTGGCCCGCGATCCCCAGCTGGTCCTGCTCGACGAACCGACCGCAGCCTTGTCGCCCACCGAACGGGAGGTGCTCTTCCGTACGGTCCGCCGGCTACGTGACCAGGGCACCACCTTCGTCTATGTGTCCCACTTCCTCGACGAGGTCCTGGAGCTCACCGACCACATCACCGTGCTGCGGGACGGCAAGGTGGTAGTCGATACCGAGACCGCCGCGAGCGGCAAGGACCAACTGATCACCGCGATCGTGGGGGAGAGGCTGGCTCGGCTGGAGGAGGCCCGGCTGGAGGAGCAGCCGCCGCCCGCCGCCTGCATGCGGGGCGAGCCGCTGCTCACCGTGGAGGGGCTTTGCTCACCAGGACGTTTCGGACCGGTGAACCTGAACATCCATGCCGGCGAGGTTGTGGGTCTGGCCGGACTGCTGGGCAGCGGTCGCACCGAACTGCTCGAAGGGATATTCGGTGCCGACCCGGCGGCCTGCGGCAGCATCCGGGTGGCCGGGCGCGCCCTGCGTAAACCCTCACCGCGTACCGCAGTGCGCCGAGGTCTCGCACTCGTTCCCGAGGATCGCTCGCGTCAGGGGCTCCTGCCCGACTGGGAGATATGGCGCAACATCTCCCTGCCATACCTGGCGAGCATGTCGCGGTACAGGCAGCTGCCGGAACGTCGTCGTGAACGAGACCTCGCCACGCGTGCGATCGCAGATCTGCGCATCGCCGCCCCGTCGCCGGAGGCCCGGGTCAGTGAGCTCAGCGGGGGTAACGCGCAGAAGGTCGTCTTCTCCAAGTGGCTCTACGGCCCAGCCCGGATCTTCTTGCTCGACGAACCCTGCGCCGGGGTCGACGTCGGCGCCAAGGCCGACATTATCCAGCTCGTCCGGCGTCTCGCGGCGGCCGGGAACGCGGTGCTCATCGTGGCCTCGGAGTTCGAGGAACTGCTGAGCGCATGTGACCGCGTACTGGTGATGCGCCGTGGAGAACTGATCGCCGAGCGCGAGGCACTCCACACGAACCTGCACGAACTCACCGCTCTCGCCAGCGGACTGTAAGAAAGGCGTCCAGATCGTGAATTACGGTACCAAAACCGGCGAGAGCCGTACCCGACAGCTGAGCACCGCCGCCCTGCGTCGCGCGCTATCGCCGCGCTCTGCGGGAGTGGTCTACGCCCTCGGAGCCCTGGTAGCGGCGCTGACCATAACCTCGTCGGTGCAGGGCCGACCCGCCTACCTCAGCGCCGTCAACATCAGCAACATCCTCGACCAGTCAGCGCTGATCGGCATCCTTGCGATCTTCATGACGGTTGTGCTGATCAGCGGCAACTTCGACCTGTCCATCGCGTCCACCGCCGCGTTGTCGGGAACGATCGCGCTGGACCTTGTCGACCAGCACGGCGTTGCCGTGGCGCTGGTTGCGGCGCTGCTGGCCGGGATCGCGGTGGGGCTGGTCAACGCCGTGCTGGTGCAGAAGGTCGGCGTCAACGCGTTCATCGTCACGCTCGGAACACTCACTGCCGTGCGCGGCGTCGTGCAGGTGATCCTCGACGGACAGAGCATCACGGCCACCGACACCTCCTTCCACACCTTCGAGACAGCACGACTGGCACCAGACCGGTCTGTCGCCCTCGCCGTCGGCGTCGTCCTCGTGGCCGTGGCCGCAGCGGTCGGCGCCTACGGCAGGAACAAGAACAGGCCGGTTGGGACCGTGGTGGCCGTCGCCGTGGCCGGCTTCGCAGTGCTGGCCGTGAGCCTGTTCCAGCCCGACCTGCTCAACCAGACCGTGCCTGTGTGGATCATGCTGGCTCTGACCGTCGTTACCAGTGCGGTGCTGCGCTACACGGTGGTCGGCCGGAACCTCTACGCCGTGGGCGGCAACGCGGAGGCGGCCCGCCTGTCCGGGATCAATGTCGACCGCTACAAGATGTCCGCGTTCGTGCTCAACGGGGCCATGGCAGCTCTGGTAGGGGTGCTGTTCGCGGGCAAGTTCAACTCGGTCGACCCCACCGTGCTCACCGGTGGTGAGCTGACCGTCATCGCCGCCGCTGTTCTCGGCGGAACCTCCCTGTTCGGCGGTTCCGGATTCGTGGCGAAGTCCGTGGTCGGAACTTTGATCCTCTTCACCTTGAGCAACGGCTTCAACGTCCTCAACATCGGCTCCAACTACCAGAATGTCGTGCAGGGCGGCGTCCTGATCGCGGCTTCGGCGCTCTACACAGCCACCTCCTCGCGCGGGCAATCCTTCCTTCGCTCACGCTGGTCTGCGTGGCGCGGCAGCAGCTCGCAGGCGGCCTCGACGCAAGAGGAGGCCGCACCGATCGCCCTGCCGGAAACCAGCCTGGTCGAGTGACCCCAGCCTGCCGGGCACACCGCTGGCACCCACCACTTCGCCCCCAGCGCGCGTACCGGCGCCGCCGCGCCAAGGCGACAGGACTGTATTGCAGAAGGTTGTGAGTGGGCGCCCGGGCCCCGTGCGGACTGCGTGATCGCACTCTGCTCATGCATGGCATGTACACAGTCGGCTGGTACCCGCGCTTGAATGGTGGGACGGGCTGAGGTGCTCGTCGGTGCCGCCGGGACGCGGCGCGGCTTGCGTGGGCGTCCGGGGGAGCGGCCGCGGGCGGCCAGTCTTGGTAATCATGTGCGGTCCTTCCTTGTTCGGGAAGCCCCGTGATAAAAATCAGTCAATCGTTTGAGTGAAAGGGGTCCAGAATGCCTGAGACCACACCACTGGTGCTTTTGGGTCGCAAATTCGACGGCTTCGAGCGGGCACTCACCGCACAGTTCCGAGCGATACCCGACGTGTCCGCACGATTCGAGCTGGTGGAGATCGGTGACCTGGAGGACAAGGTCCTGCACGGGGACGGCGCCACCTCCGGTGCCAACGACGTACTGATGTTGATCACCGACTGGCTGCCCGCGCTGATCGAATCGGGTCGACTGCTTCCGCTCGACGAGCATTTCGCTGCGGCTCCGCCGCAGGGATGGCCGGACGCGTGGGTTCCGTCACTGCGAGAGCTGCAGCGCGGTCCCGACGGCAAGACGTACGGCATCGCGTACCACGACGGTCCGATGATGCAGCTCTACCGCACCGACCTGTACGGCGACCCCAAGGAACAGGCCGGGTTTGCCGAACGATTCGGATATCCGTTGGCCCCGGCCACCAACTGGTCGCAGATGCACGACCAGGCGATCTGGTTCAACCGACCCGACGAGGGCCTCTACGGTACCGTCCAGGCGGGCTTTCCTGACGAGCACAACAACGTCTACGACTTCCTGACACATCTGTGGAGCCGCGGCGGTGAACTGATCGACGGCTCGGGCCGGTCCGGGCTCGACCGGACCCCAGCCCTCGAAGCCATCGACTACCTGCACGATCTGTGGCATGTGAGCCGGGTGGTCGACCCCGCAGCCGCGGACTGGGACAGCGTCGCCTCCGGTGTGCATTTTGCCGCCGGAGAAGCGGCGATGATGGTCAACTGGTGCGGCTTCGCGGCCCTTTCCGCAGATCCTCAGTCCCCCACCCACGGGCTGGTCGGCTGCGCGCCGGTACCGGGCGGCGAAGGCCCGGACGGCTCCACCGTGACCATGAACGCCTACTGGGTACTCACCGTGGCGTCCGGCACCTCCGACCCCGACCGGGCGATCGACCTGATCCGGCGGCTGGCCACGCACGAGATGGACGTACGCACCGCGATCGGCGGAGGCTCGGCAACCCGGCGCGATTCCTGGGCCGCCACGGAGGTCCAGGCGATTGCACCGTACTACGGGGTCCTCGAGCAGGCACATGCGCACGCCCGGTCCGTGCCGGTTGACTCACGCTGGCCGGTCATCGCGGGCATCCTCAACGAGATGATGCGTGCTGTCGTCGTGGACGCGTCCGGCCGCCGCGCACTGGAGCAGGCACACGCGCGGTTGAACGAGTTCCTCGCCGGCACGAAGGACGCAGGATGAGCGGGAGAGCCCCCGTCGCGGTCGTGACCGGTGCGGCCGCAGGCATTGGTGCGGCAACGGCCGAGAAACTCGTCGGCGCCGGCTACTCCGTAGCCCTGTGGGATATCGACGAAGCCGGCTCGGCCGCCCTTGCCGCACGCCTCACGGACCAGGGCGGGCGCACGGTCCCAGTGCTGACCGATGTCGCGGACCCCTCATCCGTAAGGGAAGCGCTCGCCGTCACCCGTGAGGCCCTGGGCACGCCCACGGCAGTGGTCTGCGCCGCTGGCATCATGGCGCCGCAGCCGTTCCTCAAACTGTCCGCCGAGACCTGGAACCGCACACTGCGCGTCAACCTCACAGGTACGTTCACGGTGTTGCAGGCCTGTGCCACAGCGATGACCGAGGACGGTCTGCCAGGAGCCATGGCGGCGGTGGCGAGCGTCGCGGCCCGCGGGCCTCGCGCCGATGCTGCCGACTATGCGGCCAGCAAGGCCGGCGTGGTCAGCGTCGTGCGGTCGGCAGCCGTCGCACTCGCTCCGCACGGCATCCGTGTCAACGCCGTCTGCCCCGGCGTGGTCGACACCCCGATGACCGCACATAACACTCAGGAACGTGCCAAGCTCCAAGGCATTCCCGAGGAGCAGATCACCAAGACTCTTGTCACGAAAGTGGCGCTGGGCCGGATGGCCGCCGCACACGAAATAGCCGCCGTCGTGGCCCGCCTGCTCGGGGACGAGTTCGGCTACGTCACCGGGCAGGCGCTCAACGTCTGCGGCGGCCTGGAATTCGACTGAACCGGAGAACGTACACATGCTGGCTGTCTGGCACTTCAGCTTCACCGTCTCCGACCTCGATGCGGCCGTCGCCTTCTACGTCGACGCCCTCGGATGTACCTGTGTTCACCGGCAGGAGCAGAGCAACGAGTACACCCGAAAGCTCGTCGCCTACCCCGACGCGCATCTGCGCATCGCCCAGCTGCGAATCGGCGAGGGCGTGCAGGTGTCCGGACACCACCTCGAACTCGTGCAGTACCTTGCACCGCGCGGTGAACGCGGCGACCGCAACATCGCCAATCCCGGTGCGGCTCATCTCGCGTTCGCCGTCGCTGACATCGAAGCCGAGTACGCCCGGCTCAGTGCACTCGGCGTACGGTTCTTCTCCACCCCGAACCTGATCACCGACGGTGTGAACAAGGGCGGAGGCACGGTCTACTTCTACGGGCCGGACGACATCGTGCACGAACTCGTTCAGCCACCCCACCGCACAACGCCCTTGCCGTGAACGGAGGCACCATGGAGTTCCTCGTGCGGTTGGAAACCCAGCTCCCTGCGACGATGTCCCCGGCGGAGCGCAACGCGCTGCTGGAGCGCGAGTCCGCACAGGGACGCGAGCTGCGCCGGGATGGTGTCATCAAAGCGATTTGGCGGCTTCCGGGCCGCCTCGCCAACGTCGGTATCTGGACGGTTGACGGCGCCGAGGCCTTGCACTCGGCCCTCGCCAGTCTCCCGGCCTGGCCCTGGATGACAGTCACGGTCACCACCCTGGCCGCCCACCCACTGATGTCCGACGAGACGCAGCAGTCGTCTCCCGGCGCCAGGCCGCCTGCCGAGGTTCCGCAGAAGTCCGCTTGCCGCATCCTCCCTGGTCAGTCCGCATGCTGTGACTCTAGGTGACGGGGCTTCTGCGGAACCCCGGGCCTACGTAGTCTGCATTTGCCACCAGCGGTGTGCTCATGCACGGTCGAGCGAGGCAAGCACGGATGGGGTGGCCGAATTGGATTCCGGGGACGTCGACGCGTAAAACCACAGCAGGGCTTCCTGATTCTCACCGGGGCTTGTTGGGCTCTGAGTTGAGAGTTACAATGCCACCAAGTCAATCGTTTGACCTCGACGGGATGAGCCGCATGGTCGGCGCTCTCGCGGCGGGGTGTCGCGGCCTGGCCGAGGCCGGCCGGTAGAGCCGGCAGAAGGGAAAGACATGCTTGAGCTGTTTGCTCCGATCGCGGCGGCCTGCGACCTCACTGTCGCGGAGCAGGACAAGCGCCCGATCGCCATCGTCGGTGCGGGAGTCATCGTGGACGTCGCGCACCTGCCCGCCTACCGTCGCGCCGGACTCGACGTAGTCGGCATCTACGATCTCAATGCCGACCGTGCGGCCCAGGTCGCGGCCCGTCACGGCGTGGAGAAGGTCTACCGGTCGCTGGATGAGCTCCTCCTCGACGAGCGTGTAGAGGTCGTCGACATTGCAGTTGCCCCGCAGGCACAACCTGCTGTCGTCCGTCAGGCATTGCGCGCGGGTAAGCACCTGCTGTGCCAAAAGCCGTTCGCCCCGGACGAGGAAACGGGCAAGGAACTCGTCGCGCTGGCCCGCAAACTCGACCTTCAGATCGCGGTCAACCAGCAGCTGCGCTTCGACGAGGGCATCGCCGCTGCCCGCGCCATGGTACGGGCGGGATGGATCGGCCACCCCACCGCCATGTCCGTCACGGTCAACATCGCCACCGACTGGACCGCTTGGGAATGGCTGCTCACGACCGACCGGCTGGAGATCATGTTCCACTCCATCCACTACCTCGACGCCATCCGCTCCATTCTGGGCGATCCTGTACGCGTGTTCTGCACCGGCAGCCGCACCCCCGGCCAGCTTCCGAAGGGCGAGACGCGAACGATGAGCACACTTGTATATCCTGGCGACGTGCGCGCGCTCGTACACGTCACACATGAGAACAGGACCGGAGACCCGGAAGCCTTGTTTCGCATCGACGGCAGCGAGGGCAGCATCAAGGGCACACTCGGTCTGCTCTACAACTACCCCGACGGGCGCCCAGACACCCTGGAAGTCAACAGCCGCATACTTCCCACCGACGGCTGGCTGCCCTACCCGGTCACGACGCGATGGATACCGGACGCCTTCGCCGGCCCGATGGGCTCGCTGCTCAAGGCGATCAGCACCGGATCCACCCCCGAGACCACAGCCAGCGACAACCTGCACACCCTGCGTCTGCTCCACGCCCTCTACGATTCGATGGACACCGGCGAGAGCCGGGCGCTGGAGAGTTCATGACTACGAAGCCCTCGCCTGGCGGTCGTCAAGCGCGCGTGACCCTGGCGGACGTGGCGGCGCATGTGGGAGTCGACCCTTCGGTGGTCTCTCGCGTCATCAACGGCGACCCACGCCTGTCCGTTCGGCCCGAGACACGCGAGCGCGTGGTCGCCGCCATCAAGCAACTCCGCTACCGCCCGAACGCCGCCGGCCGCAGCCTACGGACCGCGCGAGCAGGCATGCTCGGACTGTTCATCCCGGATTTCGCCAACCCTGTCTACGCCGAGATCATCAAGGGCGCTCAGGCAGCGGCTGCGACGCTCGGATATGTCTTGGTCACCGGCAGCGCTACGGGCGACAAGCCCGGGACACGCCAGTACATCGACCTGCTCGGCCAGGGCCGGGTTGACGGGCTCCTACTGGCAGGAACCGACACCGACAAAGCGCTGATCGACAGACTCAACGACGTCGCAATGCCCTGGCTCCTCGTCAACCGGCGAGCAAGCTGGGCGCGACGTTGCGTCATTCTCGATGACGAGCGCGCCGGTGACCTAGCAGTCGAACACCTGGCGGCGCTCGGGCACCGCCGCATCGCACACCTGGCCGGCCCGACCGGGGAAGACACCGCCCTACGCCGCCGCGCCGGCTATCTCGCCGCGATGGAACGAAACGGGTTGCCTCACGAGGACGGACTCATCGTCCACGCCGACTACGCCCACGCCGGCGGCGCTATGGCCATGGCCGCGCTACTCGCGCTCGACGAGCCTCCAACCGCAGTGTTCGTGGCCAACGTTGCATCGGCCATCGGCGCCCTCCACGCCGCCCACGCCGCGGGCGTCGAGGTGCCCCGCGACCTGTCGGTGGTGGCGGTACACGACCTCCCGCTGGCCAGCTATCTCACACCGCCGCTCACCACCGTGCGGATGCCGCTGGAGGACCTCGGCCGACGCGCTGTCGAACTTCTGGCAGGCAGCAGTCCTGACGACCCCATCGAGGAGATCGTGGACGACGCGGTCGAGCTGATCGTGCGCGGCTCAAGCGCACGCGCCCCACGACGCCGCGGGAAGAAGCCCTAGCTAGCTAGTGCCGGATCAGGCAACGTTTGCCCTGTTGTGATGTGACGCGCCGTCCGGGTGCTGTAGTGGACGGCGCGTGGGCATCATTCTGTCCGGGTGCCAGAACGAGTGCGTGTCCGAGAGATCGATGATGATGAGGGGCGGCGACTGCTGCGGATTATCCGCAGAGGCGCCGGGTCGGTGGTGACCTGGCGGCGGGCCCAGATGGTGCTGCTGTCCGCGCAGGGCATGCCGGTGGCGAAGATCGCCGAGGTGTCGTTCACCAGCGACGACCGGGTCCGGGACGTGATCCACAACTTCAACGCCGACGGCTTCGACTCTCTGTATCCGAAGTACTCCGGTGGCCGGCCGAAGACGTTCACGCTGCCGGAGCGCCGTGAGATCAAGAAGATCGCGAAGTCGAAGCCGACCGAGCACGACCTGCCGTTCTCGACCTGGAGCCTGACCAAGCTGGCGGACTTCCTGGTCGCCGAGGGGGTGGTCGACGACATCAGCCACGAGGGCCTGCGCATCCTGCTCCGCGAGGAAGGCGTCTCGTTTCAACGCCTGAAGACCTGGAAGACCTCACGCGATCCGGACTACGCGGCCAAGAAAGCGCGGGTCGAGCACCTGTACGCCATCGCCGACGGCGAGGTTATACCCGAGGACGGCGAACCCGAAGTCATCTTCTGCATGGACGAGTTCGGGCCGCTCAACCTGATGCCCCACCCGGGCCGGCAGTGGGCCGAGCGCGGCGGCACACACAAGGACCCCGACCGTGAACCGCGCCGACGGCGACGAGCGACCTACAACCGCTACGGCGGGGTGCGACACCTGTTCGCCGCCCTGGACCTGGCCAAGGACAAGCTCTACGGCCACATCAAACCGGTCAAGAAGCGCACCCAGTTCCTGGAGTTCTGCCGCTACCTGCGCAGCCTCTACCCGGACACCGTCCGGATCGCGATCGTGGCCGACAACTTCTCCCCGCACCTGACCACGAAAAGGTGCCAGCGGGTCGGCACCTGGGCTGCCGCGAACAACGTCGAGATCGCCTACACACCGACCAACTCCTCCTGGCTCAACCGCATCGAGGCCCAGTTCACGGCCCTGCGCTACTTCACTCTGGACGGCACGGACCACGCCGACCACAAGGAACAGGGCAGCATGATCCGCCGCTACATCATCTGGCGAAACCGCCATGCCGACGACCAGCACCTACAAGCCGTCGTCGACAGGGCAAACGTTGCCTGAGGCGGCACTAGACATACGCCGCCGCGACCGCCTCGGCGGCACTCTCCACGAATACCAGCATGCAGCCTGACCTCGGTGGATGAGGTTTTCGGCAGGGGCAACGCCGCCGTGCCCATAAAAAGGTCCTCAACCACCAGCATCAGGGCATGTGGGTGCACTTCAGAGCCTGGTTCGGGTTCACCGGAGCAGCCGGCAGTTCTGACGACGGCCGGATGCGCCATATCTCCGAACACCTGCCCACCGCCTACGCGGCCCGGCTGTTCCAAGCCCGGTACCGCAACGGGGACGAACACGAACTCCGCACCATCGTCGGAGACGCCGTCGGCGAGGCCTATTTCAAGGTCTCACCCACCGGCGGCCTACACATGGTGCAGCTCACTGACATCGACTACATCGAGTTCTCCTACTGATAGTTGAATTGCGCTGATATGTGCCCAGACGCTCTGAGGGCGTCGATGACGCGCAGCCCGCGGCCGCTCGTGCCCAAGGGTGTGGCACGTGAGCCCAACTGGCCACCGGATCCGTCATGCTGCTGGTTGCCCGGACCTCCAGAGCCGCTCCCTTTGGTGTCAGGTGAGGTCGCGGGTTTCCCAACCGGGTGGGAGTTTGGGCAGGCCAATGAGTGCGTCGATGCCGAGGTGCTCGAGGAGGAGGGCTTTGAGGTGGCGGCCGTCGATGAGTTCCATGCGGCCGGTGCGGTGGGCGAAGTCCCAGCTGGCTTTGCCGAACCATGCGGTGGTGACGACGATGCCTTTGGCGGCGGCTTTGTCGTGCATGACGCCGGCGAGTGCGCGTACGGCTTCGGCGGGCACGGCGTTCTTGGAGCGTTTGGCCTGGATGATGCACAGGCCGCCGATGAGGGGTTCCTCGTTGACGGCCACGGCATCGACTCCGTCGTCGCGGGAGGCCTGGGTGACCCAGGACTTGAGGCCGATCTTCTCGAAGAGACGCCGGATGAGGTGCTCGAACTCGATGGGATCCAGCGTGACGAGGTCGGGCCGGCTGTCCAGCCCGGCGACGACATCGCGCTCAGGAGCCAATTTGTACTTGGCGAGGTCGAAGGTGACCACGGGCCGGACGGGTTCCAGGTCGTAGGGGTGCTGGGAGACGATGGCGTTGAGGAAGTGCAGGCTCTGAACCGGGTCGAGTTCCGGCTCGTCCAGGACGAGGTCCTCGAACGTGTCCCGGCTCGCCCTCAGACTGATCAGACAGGGCCGGATGGCTTTCCCGGTGGCGCGGTCCTTGGCGTGGACGTGCCCGTTGAACGCCACCACGTCGACCAGTGAGGGCGGGGCCACCGTGAAGGCCTCGTCGATGGCCCTCAAAGCGAGCCGTGCGACGAGGTCTCTATACATGGCCTTGCACTCGGCCTCTTTCCGTGGCTGCGGCACCACTGCCGCAGGTGCGGATGCCTTGTACCGGTACTGCGTGACAGCCGGCACTACCACCTGGCCAGGCAGTTCGACTTCCAGGACCAACTCCCTCGCTTCCGGCGCGAAAGCCACGCGACGCCCACCGCGAAGACCGTCGGGGTAGACAACTCTGCTGAGCGTCTCCTCCACGCAGCCGGTCAGGCCATCGGAGCCACCTTCGCTGAAAGCTTCTTCCACCCGCAGTCGGAGCGTGCGAAGACCACCAGGCCGTGTGTGGAGTACGGACATCAAGCGATCCACTTGTGTCTCGACCTCAGCTGTCTTGAGAGTCGCCTCCTGACGCAGGCGGTCGCTCATCTCCTGCTTCGCACGCCGTTCTGCCGCCGTCCTCTCACGCGCTTCGGCCCGCTTCCTCTGCTCAGCCTCCTTGGCCCGGGCTGCCTCACGCTTCTCCAGATCCCGGACGATCTGCTCGGCCTTCCGGGACTCGGCGGAACGCTGAGCTTCCTTCTCCTTCTGCGTACGGACCCAGGCCTGGGCCCGCTCACGTTCCCGCCTGGCCTCCTCCTTGGCGCGCTGAGCGGCCTCCCGTTCCGCCGCGCGGGCCTGACGATCACGCTCTGCCTCGGCCCGCTTGGCAGCAGCGGCCTTCGCCTCCTGCGCATCCCGATATGTCTGCACCAACTGCGCCGCCAGAGACTTCCTGCGAGCCATCCGCCCCCCTTTGTTACAGACCGAAGAAGGAGAGCTGCCCTGCGGCACGGACCGTCAATCCGAATGACTTGCTTGATGGCTCAAGAGGTGGCTCGGTGGGCGACTTTGAGACACCCGGGGAGCTGAGACCTTCACGTGTCCGCCGACGGATCGGATTCGCATCCCCAACCGAGAGGCCCTGCCCACATGCCCCCGCTACCGCAAGATCACCCGACCACCGTCACAATGACAGCATCCCAACTCAGATATCTGATCAGGCTTGCATGAGGGATGTGTGTGCCGATATCGTCCAGGCACGGCACAGGCACGCGTCCCCAGGGAGACAGGCAATGCTGCTCACGACGGGACAGGCCGCCGAGGAACTGGGCTGCGCAGTCACCACCTTCCGTCGCCTCGTCAATGCAGGCGTGCTTCCCGGTCTCTCCCGCCGCGGCGTCCGTGTGATGACGCCTCTCTGGGTCGTTCAAGCCCTGCAGGAACGCCCCCACGCCCCCTTGCACCACCTGGATGCCAAAGAACTCGGGGTGCTGCGCGTCGACGTGGCACGCCGAGTCGGCGACACCGACCGGCAGTGGATCGGATACGCATCTGCCCTCGGCCCCGAGGATCTCCTCAGGAGCCTGAAAGGCTGGTGGCGCTGCGACGCCGCCAGTGTGGCCGCCGGGGGAGTGCTGCCGGTGACTCTGTCGGGGTACGTCGTGGCCGTCCTGACCGGCTTGGACACCTGGGAGAGAGGTGAGGGCGGACGACACGCATTCCCGGACGCAGTCCTCGCCGGATACCTCACCGACCTGGCCACACCCGTCAAGCACCTGACCGCACCGCAGCAAACCGACCGTGACGTGGCGGACCTCCTCCTGGGCACCCGCCTCACTTCGCACTCGGGCGGCGCCATCGCGTACGTCGCAACCGGTAACCGTTCCGCCAACTGACCTGCAGGCACAAGGGATCGTGATGGACGCAAAGACCTACAACGCGCAACTCGCCGACTTGCGCGCCCTGCGCGACGACATCAAGAAGACCCAGGCCGCGCTCGCGAAACTGGAAACGGACCGCGCCCGGCAGATCACCGCGCTGGCCGGATACGAGAAGGCGAAAGCCGAACGCATCGCACCCGCAGCCGGGCTGAGCCTCGCTGACGTCGTGGCGATCGCCCCGATCCTTGCCCCGAACCGGCTCGCCGGCAACGTATCAGCAGCGGAGACCGCCACAGTGCCTCCGGCCCCCGAACCCGCCGCCGAGACGGCACCGGTCAACGTCGCCGAAGAGGAACCCGCCCAGACCGGCACAGTTGCCCCGGCCATGACCCGCCCGGTCCCCCAGCCGGCGTCGGAGCCCGAACCACCCTCAGCACCCCCCGCTGCTGCTCCGCCAGCAGCGGCACCGCAGACTGCGCCGACTCCTCCCAACCGTACCGGGGAGCAGCGCACTCTTCCCGGCATCCCTCAAGGCCCCGACGGCGACCGGTGGTTCACCCACACAGCGAACCTGGCCTCCACCCACCCGAACTTCACCCAGCAGGCCCGCAGCACCGTCTTCCTCGACACTGATGCGGGCGTGCTGGTCCACCGCGACCAGACCTTCCGCCTGGACCTGCCGACCGCCAGTGCCGCCGAAATCCTGAACACGGTCTTCCACGCTCTGCCCGGCGGCGTCGAACGGATCTACATCACCGCCGGAACTCCCTGGCACCACCAGGCCGACCAGCACCCCTTCCTCAAGGACGCAGTCGCCGCCTGGCTGAACGCCGACACTCCCGGGTGGCGCACCGACACCGGCCGCGGCAAGGACCGCATGGCCGGACACTTCGTCCACCCCCGCAACCCCGTCGGCCGCTACCAGCGCGCCGACGGCGAACACCACGTCGAAATCCGCTCAGCGGGGGAGTGGTTCGACACCGAGGGCGCCGAACCCGCCATCATCCGGGACGCGTTCGTCCTGCTGTGGAAGGCCCTGCGCCACCACTGGCCCGACGCCGTCATCATGGGATCCCCCTCCCAGACCGGCCGCGACCTGTGGACCCGCACCATCCCCACCAAGGGCCAGTACGCCGACGGCTACCCCGTCCTGTCCGAAGAGCTCCGCGGCCTGTTCCACGCCACCGCCGGACAGGGCCGCACGGAACTCATCACCCCGCCCCGCGTCCCTGAACAGCTTCCCGGCCTGGCCGAGTACGACCGCACCTTCGCCTACGCCAAACACACCTGGAAATCCGGCGTCGGCACACCCCGCCGCGTCACCGCCGCCACCTTTGCCTCCTGGTCACAGAAGGAACAGACCAAGGCCCTGTTCGCCTGCGGCCACTGGCACGTCCGCGTCACCGTCCCCGACACCTGGAACCACGTCGGGATCCTCCCCGCGCCCGCCCCCGGCGACCGCGCCTGGCACTACCCGGCCACCCCGGGAACCACGTTCACCACCTGGGCCGGCGGACCCGAAATCCACACCGCCCTGTCCAACCCCCGTGGGCCGTGGAAGATCGAAATCCTCGACGGCATCCTCTTCGACGACGGCAAACCACTGGACGACTGGTCCAAGAAACTCAAAGAAGCCTGGGCATCCCTCACCGCCCAAGCCGACCTCAACGGCGACCCCGCACAGCGCACCGCCGCCCACCTCGCCTCCCGTGCCGTCCGCGCGATCCTCCTCTACGGCATCGGCGCCTTCGCCCAACGACCCCGCACCGTCACCGGCACCACCCCCCGCACCCACGAGCGCGACGTCCCCCCGGACGCCGAAATCATCGGCTTCGACAACGACACCATCACCTGGCAACGCCCCACCGGCTTCACCCGCGACCCCAACGCCCACCCGGAATGGGCCGCCCACATCTGGTCCTCCGCCCGCGTCGCCCTGCTCTCCCAGCGACACCGCGACGACGACACCTACGCCGGGGCCCTCCACGCCCCGCCCGGCACCGTTATCGCCTTCCGCACCGACGCCGTCTACCTCACCCAGCCCCAGAACTGGCCCTACCACGGGCAGCCCGGCGACTACCTCCACAAAGGCCACCTCACCGGCCCCGTCCCCGCACCCACCACCGAAGACGAACTCCTCGCCCTGCGCGACCACGCCCGCACAGCCCTCCACCAACCCCGCACCAACCAGGAGGCCTGATGCCACCCCGTGCTCGACGCCGGACCCCGGAACCACAACTCAACGAAGCAGCCCGACTCGCCGACCAGCTCCAGGCCCACGGCTACACCAAACGCGACATCGCCCGCATCATCAACCGAGACCCCTCCCTCGTCTCCCAGTTCTATACAAAACACAAAGGCGCAGCCTTCGTCCCCGCCCTCACCCACGTCCTCGCCGCCGTGCAAACCGCGGGCATCACCGACACCACGGAACTCGCCACCCTCGCCGCACGACACATCACCCGCCGCACCACCGCCACGGGCACCAGAGCCCGCGTCCGCACCAAAGCCGTCCTCATCACCCCCACCGGAACCGGCACCGGCCGCGCCGGCGCACAAGCCATCGCCTCCGGTTCCGCCCGCCTCCGCCCACTCATCGCAGAAGCCGCCAACCAAGGCCTCCGCATGGCCTTCACCGTCCGCATGGCCAAGACCAGCTACCTCCACGCCTCCGGCAGTCGCACCGACTCACCCGGCATCCGCCGCGACGTCATCCAACGCGCCGACCACACCGAAGAACGCTCCTACGGCTCCGCCACCACCGGCGGCTTCGATGCCGCAGACTTCGCCCACCGCGTGGACCAAGCAGGCGGCGACGTCACCTCAGCCGTCCACCAATGGCTCGTCCAAAACGGGCGCATCCACCCCGACGCCCACATCACCCACCTCGAGATCCGCACCTGGCGCCCCCGCTGACCAGCACGGAGCCTGGCAGCCACTGGTCGCGACGCTGAAGGAGCCGCTAGGTCTGCATGCCCATCAGCTGCCCGGCACTCCTGCCGAAATTCAGCATCTACACGCCAGCGCCGGACCTGGGCCGCGAAACGAACCTCGTGATCACCCCAGGCCCTGCCCCTTGTCCCCCCGTCCACGGCGAGACGGCTTCCAGCGGCTTGTCGTAGACGCGGTGCAGCGGGGGTGGGCCGCCTTGCCCGGGGGGAATGCGTCTCGGCGCGGACCGCAATAGACTCTTTTCAACTTGAAGGGGCACTCGCCACATCATGGCCACTGCCCCTCTCTTCTTGCCCGCATACCGCTCCAGCGGTCTTTGAGTCTCGGGTGTGCACGGTATCCGCGACGGCGCAGGCGGCTAGCACTCGGGGGCCGTGGATGGTGACAACACGGGCCCTTGTTCCGGCCCGGGGCGCCGTCGGTCCGCGGCCTAGCGGCGATGAGATGGGCGCTCCTGAGAGTGCTCAGCCGGCCACTGCCTCCTGCTGGGAGCCGGCCGCAGCAGCCTCCGAGGCGGCCGTCGCGGTGTAGAAGACGGACGGGCCCTGCTTGGTGCGCTGAGCCTGGCTCTTGGCGACCAGTCCTTCGAGGGTGGTACGCACCGCGGTGGTCTTGACGCCGCGGTCAGGGTGGGCCTGAGTGAGCGCGGCGGAGATCTCGGTGGCGGACCGCGGCTCGTTCAGGCGCGATCTGCAGGAGACAGTCAGAGCTATGGCAGGGCCGCACATGGATAGTGCGCGCTGTACTTTTCCCGTTCCGCTGCGCGGACGGGGGCCGGAACGGGCGCCGGGGTCACTCCTCGGAGCGGACCTCGTCGCCCCGCGAGGTGCGCACGCGGGCCAGGAGTCCGCGGAGCACCGCGATCTCCTCCGGGGACAGGTCGCCGCAGAGGCACCGCTCGACCTCGTCCACCGCGGCCCGGGCCTCGGCCAGGACGCCGCGCCCGCGGTCGGTGATGGTGACGATGTGGCGGCGCCGGTCGGCCGGGTCGCGACGGCGCTCGACGAGCTGCGCGGACTCCAGGTCGTTGAGGATCGCGACCATGATGCTCGGATCCACCTCGAGCGCCGCGACGAGACCTTGCTGCCCCATGGATCCGCATCCGCCGAGCAGCATCAGCGTGGCTCCCGCCCGCGGCGCCAGGCCGCAGGAGTCGAAGGCGCGCTGGACGCGGCTGTTGGCGATGGCGCCGTGCCGGGCCAGCAGGAAACCGAGCTGCTCCAACGGGTCGCCGCCGGCAGCACCCTCAACCGTGATCTCGTTCACTGCCATACCTCCACCATAGCACGACGACAACCATCGTGAGGGTCTGGTAATCCATGACTCTCAACGATTTTCGCGCGCGCGAGGACGCGATGATCCGACGCGCCCGCTCTCCTCGGCGGCGGATGTTCAGGCCAGGTTATTCCACTTCTCCGGATTCCTTGCGCGAGGCGATGGTCACACCCCATAAACCATTGACCACCATCAACCATCTGTTAGGTTCCATTCAGCAGCGATTCACAGCAACGCCGGCCCTCACGGATCCAGCGCCTGCGAACCAGGAACTCCGCCCCGGCGGCCCCGCGGAATCGCCCCCGCACGACGGGGACCGGCCCACCGGCCGGACCGTCGTCCGACGCCCCGCACACCGGGGCACAGCAAGGAGAGAACCAGTCATGAACAAGTGGACGCGCATCATCGCCACCTCCACCGCCTCGGTGGCGCTCGCCGGCACCGCCCTGCTCGGCGCCACGGGCTCCGCTTCCGCCGCTCCCCGGCCCTCCGGCCAGGACCGGCAGACCGTGACCGTCAGCAGCACGGCATGGGACAGGAACGCCGATCGCGCCGGGAACGACAGCCGGCGCTGGAACGACGACCGGCGCTGGAACGACGAGATCCGTCACCACTACGACTACGGCCACCACGGCGTGCAGTACTGGCACGGGTATGACGGCAAGCTCTACCGGTTCGACGGCCACCGCCTGGCCCGCTGGAGCCACGGCCACTGGGTGACCGTCTGGCTGTCCTACGGCCACGGGCCCGTCCGCTGAGGCGCGACCGGATCCGGCATACCCCGCCGGACCACGCGCGCCCCGGCGACCGGACGACGACGTCCCGGCCGCCAGGGCAGGGAGCCTCGCCGGTGCCGAGCCGTCCCGTCCTCGCACGGCCCGGCACCAGCCGGCTCCCGCCCCTCGTCCTGCCCCGATACCGCCGGCACACCGAAAGACCCGGAGAACACCATGCTCAAGACCATGCCGACGACGAAGTCCGGCGGACTGCTCAACAACGCCTTCGTAGCGGTGCGGCGCCGACAGTCGGCCGCCGCCTCCAGCACCGGACGGCACCGCGGCCGGCCCGCCAGTGAAGGCCTCACCTCCATCGCCGCACCTGGCCTGGGCGCCCACCGCCGCCCACTCGACACCCCCCCCGCGGCCGCTCAGGACTGAAGCACCGCCAGTGCCGCTCCACGACACCAAGTCCCGCGGACGGCTCCGACATCGACGAATCACCGGTCCGCGCCCTGCTGCGTGACCTGCATCCGGGCCCCGTCGACCTGCGCTGGGTCGACGCCGGAGGGGGCAACCAACTCTGGCGCTTGCGAGACGAGTCGGCCGTGCGTCTGCCTCGCACACCGCGCGCCCAGCGCTCCTGCGCAAGAACAGCTCCCGTCCCGGCTCAGAACCTTTCGCTCCCGGTGCCCCTCCTCCGCACCGCATTCGGCGCGCTCCACGACGCCCTCGGCCGTGACTCACCAACGGGTCGGGCAAGGCGGCCCACCGCGAAAGCGAGCTCTTCGAGTCGATGGCACCGTGACGAAGATCATTATCACGGAGGGGCCGTAACTTCGGGTGCCCCTTCCCGACCGCACCGGTAGCGTGCGGCGGCATGACATCGGACGTGCAACGCCCGCCCCCGCTCCAAGCGGGAATGCACCGCGGTCATCGGTTGGCTGGACCTGCAGCGGCAGATCCTGCGCTGGACATGAGGGCCTGAGCGACGAGGACGCGCATTGCCCGGTCCTCCCGACCTCACCGGTGATGACGATGGCCGGTCTGATCTCCCACATGCCTGGAAGCCCCGCAGCAGCTACGGAGTACACCAGCCGCTCACTGATAAGGAGGTGCGCAACGCCGAGCGATTGCTCGGTGTCACGCTCCCGACTTCGCTTCTTGACCTGCTGCGCACTCAGAACGGGGGCGAGTCCGCAGCCGACCGGAACGCCTTCCCGACAGTCAAGCCGACTTCCTGGAGCGCCGATCACATCCCTTTCGACCACTTGATGGGCATCGGCGACCGCGAACACGCGGTCTCTCTGCTGGACAGTCCGTACCTGATCGAGGAATGGGGTCTTCCCGCGCCTGCCGTGCTCCTCTCCGGCGGCGGGCACTACTGGATTGCGCTCGACTATCGGTCATCCGGCCGACATGGGGAACCATCGGTGACGTGGTTCGACGCCGATCGCAATGAAGAGCTGGCCCTCGCCTCGGATTTCCGATCCTTCGTCGAGGGCCTTACCTCCGCCAGTGACTTCGACAGCGAAGACATACCCACGACTGATGTCTGACCGGGGAAGGGTGGAAGACAGCAGCTGAGGGTGGCACGTCCCGAAGGACACTCCCGCGGCCGCCTCAGTACTTCCGCTCAAAACCCGCTCGCCCTCACCGTCGAAGCAGACATCACCCCCGGCAGCGGCTTCCTGCACTCACACGCTGGAGCGGCCTATCGCGTGGACGCCACCGGCGTCGACCTGACCCACCTGCGCCGCATCACCCTGTGACTCCGAGCGGACGAGCTCGTCGACGAGCACCTCTCCCCGGACGCCGGATACCCCCTCAAGATCGGCTCCAGCATCAGCCGGCAGGCCGGACCAACCCACCGTGAGTACATCGTCGAGATCGCCGATGTGCAAGCGGTCGACCGAACACGCGTACGAGCCGCGCGTCTCGGTCGAGGGCGGTCTGTACGGTCCAGCGTCCGGTGCCCTTCTGTCCGGCGCTGTCGGCGACGATGTCGACGAAGGGGAGCCCGGTGGAGCTGTCCGTGTGGGCGAGGACTTCGGCGGTGACTTCGATGAGGTAGGAGTTGAGGCGGCCGGTGTTCCAGGTCCGGGAGATCTCCGCGATCTGGGACGGCTCGTATCCGGCGGTGTGCCGCAGCAGATGGTAGGCCTCGGCGATGAGCTGCATGTCGGCGTACTCGATGCCGTTGTGGACCATCTTCACGAAGTGACCGGCGCCGTCGGGACCGAGGTGGGCGACGGTGCGGGCGCTGTCCGGGGCGGTGGCGGCGATGTCTTCCAGAAGGGGGGAGAGCAGCTGATAGGCCTCTTCCGAGCCGCCCGACATGATGCTGGGGCCGTGGAGGGCGCCTTCCTCGCCGCCGGAGATGTCCACGCTGGCGAAGTGGATGCCGCGGGCGCGCAGGGCCGCTTCACGGCGGCGGGTGTCGGCGAAGTGGGCGTTGCCCCGTCCACCAGTACGTCTCCGGGATCGAGCAGGGGTGCGAGTTCGTCGATGACTGCGTCGGTGGGTCTCCGGCCTGCACCATGATGATCAGGCGCCGTGGTCGCTGTAGTGAGGCGACCAGCTCTCCTTCGTGGACTCGGCCGGGACGAACGTTCCTTCGTCGCCGAACTGCTCGACGAAGGCGTGGGTCCGCGCCGGGGTGCGGTTGTGGACGGCCACGGTGTAGCCGTTGCGGGCGAGATTGCGGCCCATCACGGACAGGCCGGGGACGCCGACGTGCGCGGTTGCAGTCATGGCTGTTCCTTGTCTGTGGTGGCGGAGTCGGGGATGGCCGCGTGAGGGTGCGGGCAGCTGCGGGGGACCTGTAGGCCTGGCCGGCAGCTTCGTGCCGTGGCGGAAACGGCCTGCAGCGCGGACACGGTGCCGGGGAGGCGGATCCGGCGCAGTCGGGCAGGGGGAATGGTCGTGCAGGTGATCGGCATGGACGTGACTCTCGGTGTTGCTCTGCGGTGGGTCATGGGCTCGTCGCCGTTGACGAAGCTGGAGGCGTCCGAGGCCAGGTTTGAGGGGGTGTGGTGAGATTTGGGCCTGGCCTCTGTCGGCGAACCAGTCGTCGCCGTTGACGAAGCTGGAGGCGTCCGAGGCCAGGTTTGAGGGGGTGTGGTGAGATTTGGGCCTGGCCTCTGTCGGCGAACCAGTCGTCGCCGTTGACGAAGCTGGAGGCGTCCGAGGCCAGGTTTGAGGGGGTGTGGTGAGATTTGGGCCTGGCCTCTGTCGATGAACCAGTCGTCGCCGTTGACGAAGCTGGAGGCGTCCGAGGCCAGGAACGTCGCTGCGGCGAACCGCCTGGCGATGGCGAGCCCGATACCGCTGTTGGCCCCAGTGACGACCGCCACCTTGCCTGCGAGTACTTCCGTCAGGCTGCGCCCACTCCTCAGTTCTTGACTGGATCGTCCATAAGGCTAACCATTGTGGACGAACCAGTCAAGTATGCGTAGGCTTGCCCCCATGGCACGACCTCGAAAGTTCGACGAGCAGCAGGTGCTGGACACCGTCCGGGAGCTGTTCTGGGCGGGCGGGTACGCCGCGACGCGCATGGACGACATCGCCGCGGCGACGGGCCTCGGCAAAGGCAGCCTGTACGGCGCGTTCGGCGGAAAGCAGGAGCTGTTCCAGCGCGTGTTCGAGGAGTACTGCCGCGCGATCGTCGACGCCACCGCCCAGCACCTGCGCGGTGACGACAAGAACGCGTACGCGCGGCTGTCCGCTTACGTCCACGCGGTGGCGGCGGCCACCGCCGCAGACACCGCTCAGCGCGGATGCCTCCTGGCCAAAGGCGCCGCCGAGCTGACTGAACACGACAAGACGGTGGCCAAGCGGGCGCACGCGGCCATCGAGGCACTGCGCGCACTGCTGGAGGACGACATCGCCGCCTGCCAGCGCAACGGCGACCTCGCCGCGGACGCGGACCCCGGAAAGCTGGCCGCGCTGGTGCTCGCCGTACTGCGCGGCATCGAAGCACTGGGCAAGGCCGGAGCGAACGAGGAGACGCTGACAGACATAGCCCGCACCGCCCTCGCCGTACTGCCCCGCCCCACAGGCTGACGGCCCCGCCACGCCACGCCGTCAGGACTGCAGGTAGGGCCTGACGTGCAAGAAGTCCGGGACGGTGTGAAGTAGCGTCGACGTAAAGTCCCGAATCCCTCCACCAGGGGTGTCCAGGGACTCCAGTTCTTCGGGCTCGGACGCAGGCGTTCCAGACGGTGGGCGCGGACCCTTTGCGGGTGCTCGACTGAGCACCTGACCTGACCGGCATGACTCGTGCGCCGGCGATGATCGGGTCTCGCCTGTGAGCCAAACGTCTGCCGCGCACGGCAGCATTACGGAGGGGGGCTCACCGAAAGCTGTGGCAATCGACCCACCGACTCCACCCTGAAAACCTCAGCAGTGCCGCATCAAGCAACGTTCGCCCCACCCTGCCGGACGGGTCTGCGGCAGGTAGCGGTGGGAAGCGGTCCGCGTAGTCTCAGCTTGTCCTACCTTCCAAGCGTGGGTCTGAGCTGGTCCTTCGTAAGATCAGCGGGCCCGGGGGTTCTGGGTATGGCTGTGAGCTTGTCGCCGTTCCATGGCTCAAAGAACTTGGCCGCCCGGAGCCCCGCGACGACTCGACCGCTAATTGGGATACGCGACTTGATCGCTGTGTAGGACAACGTCGGCGAGGTCGTCTGCGGGTCCGTGTGTGACGACGAGCTGGCGGAGGTGACCCGTGCCCCAGATCTGGGCCGGAGTGGACATCGGCAAGGAACACCACCACTGTGTGGTGGTCGACGAGCGAGGCGAACGCCTCCTTTCCCGCCGAGTTTTCAACGACGAACAGGCTCTGCTGGAGCTCATCGCAGACGTACTCGCGCTGTGCGAGGACGCCCTGTGGGCGGTGGACATCAACCATGGCGGCGCCGCGCTGTTGATCGGCCTTCTGCTCAACCACCGGCAGCCGATGGTCTACATCACCGGCCTCGCCGTGCACCAGGCGTCGACGGCCTACCGGGGTCAGGGCAAGACGGACGAGAAGGACGCGTTCGTCATCGCTGACCAGGCACGTATGCGCCAGGACCTCGGTCTCCTGCGGCCCGGTGACGAGATAGCCGTCGACCTGCGCACCCTGACCGCCCGCCGCCTTGACCTGGTCAACGACCGCACCCGTCAGACCAACCGACTGCGAGCTCAGCTACTTGAGTTCTTCCCTGCTCTGGAGCGGGCGTTGAACTTGAGCAAGAAGGGTCCGGTCGTGCTGCTGACCGGTTACCAGGCGCCGGCCGCGATCCGCCGCAGCGGGGCCAGCCGGATCGGAACCTGGCTGAAGAACCGCAAGGTGAAGAATGCAGCAGCGCTCGCCGAGACGGCCGTCGAGGCGGCCAAGTCGCAGCACACCGCACTGCCGGGTGAGACTCTCGCGGCCGCCATGGTGGCCCGGATCGCCAAGGGCGTGCTGGCTCTCAACGAGGAGATCGCCGAACTCGACGCGCTCATCGAGGGCCGGTTCAGCGAGCACCGACACGCTACGGTGATCCGGAGCCTGCCTGGCATGGGCTCCCTCCTCGGTGCCGAGTTCATCGCCGCTACCGGCGGAGACATGGAAACTTTCGGCACGGCCGACCGCCTGGCGTCCTTCGCCGGCCTCTCACCCGTGCCGCGGGACTCCGGACGCGTCAGCGGCAACATGCGCCGCCCACGCCGCTACCACCGAGGCCTGCTCCGGGCCTTCTATCTCTCCGCGATGGCCAGCCTGAGAACCTGCTCCGCCTCCCAGGCCTACTACGCACGAAAGCGCAACGAGGGGAAGGGCCACAAGCAAGCCTTGCTCGCTCTGGCTCGTCGACGAGCCAATGTCCTGTGGGCCATGATCCGCGACGGAGCATGTTACGAGGCCCTACCAACCGTCACGGCAGCGGCTTGACATCGTCATTGGGAAGTTCTTTATCTCTCGCCCTTGAATGGCGTCTCGAACTGGGTCGCTCACCTGGGGATTCGCCGGACGTGGGGGCGGCCTTCGTCTGATCATGTGCTCCGACCAAGGTGCACGTGACCAAGACGAAGGCCGTGAGGTGAGTCTGCTGCCTGATGCTGTCCGGAGGGACGTTCGCGGAGGTGTCACGCTTCCGGGGAGAGTTCTACGAGTGTCTGACCGCTCGGCGGACGAGTTGTTCGAGCTGGTGGACGCGGTGCTGTGTGCGGACGGTGCGGTGAAGTCCCCGGTGGACTTGACGCTGCTGCCCGAGCATCGTCGTGGGCACGGAGCGATGTACGGCGGGCTGAACCATGGCCGGATCGATGTCGGTCGGCTGAGGACAGTACTGGCCGACCTGTCACTGCCGCGTTTCGACGGCGGGCGCCTGGTTCTGGCGGTTGATGTGTCGCCGTGGCTTCGCTCGGACGCGCCGTGCTCGGCAGAGCGGCTGTTCTGCCACGTCTACGGCCGTGCGAAGTCGGCATCGCAGTTCATTCCGGGCTGGCCCTACTCCTTCGTCGCCGTGCTAGAGCCGGGCGCCACGTCCTGGACCGCGATCCTGGACGCGGTCCGGCTCGGACCGGCGGACGACGCGACCGCGGTCACCGCCGCCCAGCTGCGGGGCGTCGTGGAGCGGCTCATCGCCGCGGGCCAGTGGCAGGCCGGTGACCCTCATATCGTGATCGTCAGCGACGCCGGCTATGACGTCACCCGCCTGGCCTGGGTCATGCGTGACCTCCCCGTCGAGCTGGTCGGCCGGGTCCGCTCCGACCGCGTCTTGCGTCTGCCGAGGCCGCCGAGGATGCACGGCGTCAACGGCCGTCCGCCCAAACACGGCCCGGAATTCCGCTTCACCGAGCCGAAGACCTGGCCCGAGCCCGCAATCACGACCGTCACTGACACCACCAACTACGGCAAGGCCGAAACCCAGGCCTGGGACCGGGTCCACCCAAGGCTCACTCACCGCTCTTCCTGGCTCGACCATGACGGCGAACTACCCCTGATTGAGGGCACGTTGATCCGACTGAAGGTCGAGCACCTCTCGAAGGAACGGGACGCCCCGCCGGTGTGGTTTTGGTCCTCGAAGACCGGCGCTACCCCGGACGACGTAAACCGCTTCTGGCAGGCTTTTCTCCGTCGCTTCGATCTGGAGCACACCTTCCGCTTCGCGAAGCAGACCCTCGGCTGGACCACCCCGAAACTCCGTACCCCCGAAGCCGCGGACCGCTGGACCTGGATTCTGATCGTCGCTTACACCCAGCTCCGACTTGCCCGTCCGCTCGCCGAAGACCTCCGCCGCCCCTGGGAGAAAGCCGCCGCACCCGACCGGCTCACCCCGGCCCGAGTCCGCCGCGGGTTCAGGAACATCCGCGCTCATCTCGCCTGCCCGGCCGTTGGCGAGAACTCTGTTTGTCCTGGGCCGCTACAGTTTCAACGCCTCCGTTCCGTGCGTGGGTCTACGTCCGCTGCGTGACCCGGATGCGATCGAGCTCGACGAAGACGGCGCGCAGGAGTGGAGCCCTCAACCAGGTCGGGCCGATCGGCCTGGTAGGGGGCGTGTCCGTTCCTGTGCCTGTCGGGGCCGGGCCGTCTATCGCGAACGCCTCGGTTCCACGTCCGGCAGCGGCCCTGAGTCGTATCGGTCGAGGGCGTGGCTGCGGCTGGTCTGCAGGATCTCGTCGGAGAGCTCGGGCTCGACGTGGCATACGGCGCGGGCGAGCATCAGCGCGCCGACCATTTCGCTGAGCAGGCGGATGGCCCTGTGGCGGGCCTCGGCCGGGTCGGGCTGGTGGCCCTTGTCCTCGGTTTCGCGCAGGAACTCGGCGGCGAAGCCGGTGAGGTAACCCTCGACGCCTTCGGCGTATGCGCTCTGTACGGCTTCGCTGTGCCGTCCGGCGTCGGTGACCAGGGAGGCGGAGGGACAGCCGCCGTCCGGGGCGTCACGGTGCGCGGTGGACAGATACCCGGCCACGACCCGCTCCAGCGGAGAGCCGGCCTGGCCCGGACCGTCCTCGATCGTCCGGGCCAGGCCCCCGAGCGAGGCGGCGTAGGAGGCGCCGCACACCTCCACGACCAGGTCGTTCTTGGAGGCGAAGTGGTTGTAGAAGCCGCCGTGGGTGAGTCCGGCTTCCTTCATCAGCTCGGCGATGCCGACCGCGTCGATGCCCTGCGAGCGAAACATGCGGCTCGCCGCTTCGAGGATGTTCTGCCGGTTGCGGGCCTTGTCCTCCTTGGTGATCCGCGGCATGGCCGTCCTCTCGCGTCGCTCTCGATTTGACATTTTTAATGATGCCTCTCATCATAGCAGGACAGTTTCAATGATGACCATCATCAATAGTTCGGAAAGAGAGCGTCATGCGCGCCATCGCCTACGACCGGCACGGAGAAGCCGGGCAGGTACTACGCCTGAGCGAGCAGCCGGCCCCTGCTGCGCCCGCGGCCGGGCAGGTGCAGGTGCGGGTGCTGTCCCGGCCGATCCACCCCGGCGACCTGGCGGGAGTGGAGGGCCTTCCGGGTGGGCCGCGGCAGCGGTTCGCCACGCCACGGATTCCCGGCGTGGAGGGAATGGGCGTCATCGAGACCGTCGGCGTGGGTGTGCAGGATCTGCGGCCCGGTCAGCGGGTGGCGTTCTTCCCGGTGCCGGGCGCGTGGAGCGAACTCGTCACGGCGCCGACCGATCTTGTGGTGCCGGTGCCCGAGGACCTCAGCGACGAGACCGCGGCTTTGATGCTGGTCAACCCGCTGACCCTGCTCTCCTTGCTGCGGGCGGTCGAGGACGCCCAGCACGGCCAGGCCGGTCCGGTGGTGCAGACGGCCGCCGGTTCGTCGGTGGGAAAGCTGGTCAGCGCCGCAGCACTCAAGCACGGCATCGAGCTGGTCAACCTGGTACGCAGTGCCACGGGGGCGCAGACCTTGCGGCAGCGCTTCCCCGGACTGCCGACCATCTCGACGGCCGACGCCAACTGGCGCACTCAGGTCCAGGACGCGACCGGCGGCCGGGGTGCCCAGGTCGTACTGGACGCGGTGGGCGGATCCCTGACCGGTGAGCTGGCCGGGCTGCTCGCCGACGGCGGTACGCTGATCACCTACGGAGGGCTCGGTTCCGGCAGCACGCCGCTGGAGTCGCTCGCGCTGACCCCGCGGGCTCTGACCGTGCGGGGCACGTCCATCTTCCAGTGGATGGCCGCCCGCACGCCTGAGGACCGGGCCGAGGACGTCGCCTTCGCCGCCCGTCTGGCCGCGACCGCCCCGGAACTCTTCGAGGTCGCCGCCAGCTACGACCTCGCCGACTTCGCGAAGGCCATCGACCATGTCCGCCGCCCCGGCAAGAGCGGAACCGTCCTGCTCACCAGCCCCGCACCCTGAACCCCACGAAGGGCACCGCCATGAAGATCGGAACCCTGGGCGCCGGAACCGTCGCCCAGGCCATCGCCCGCCACGCCGTGGCCCACGGCCATCAGGTCGTGCTGAGCAACAGCCGCGGCCCCGCCTCCCTGGCCGGCCTCGCCGACGAACTCGGACCGCTCGCCCACGCCGGCACCCCGGACGAAGCCGCCGCGGCGGAACTCGTCGTGCTCGCAGTCGGCTGGCCCCAGATCCCGGACGCGGTAGCCGGCCTGCCACCCTTCGACGGGCGCATCGTCATCGACGCCACCAACCAGTTCGCCTCCCCGCCCCCGCCCATGATGATCGCCGACCTGGGCGAGCTGACCGGCAGCGAACACGTCGCCTCACTGCTGCCCGGAGCCCGCGTCGTCAAGGCGTTCAACACCCTCTACGGCCAGTACATCGCCGCCGACCCGCGCCACCGGGCCGGACGCCAGGTGCTGTTCCTCGCCGGTGACGACGCCGACGCCAAGACCACCGTCAAGGACCTCACCGCCGCCTTCGGCTTCGCCCCCGTCGACCTCGGCTCCTTGCGCGAGGGCGGACGCCTCATGCAGCTCGGCGGCCCACTCTCCGGCCTCCACGCCCTCAAACAGGACTGAGCCGGGCCCTCGCCCATTCCCCGCTCTCCTCCTCATCCACCCCCCTCAGTGCTCATCCACCCCCCTCAGTACAAGGAAGTTACTCATGACCACCACCCAGCCCCTGCTGCAGCCCGTCCGCCTCGGCGCGCTGGAGCTCCCCAACAGTGTCGTCATGGCCCCCATGACCCGCGCCCGCGCTCAGAATGCCGAGCTGGCCCCCACCGACCTGCACGCGACCTACTACGCACAGCGCGCCGGCGCCGGCCTGATCGTCACCGAGGGAACCTGGGTCAACACCGACGCGATCGGCTTCATCAACGTCCCCGGCATCTACAGCGACACGCAGACCGCCGGCTGGGTGAAGGTCACCGAAGCCGTCCACGAGGCGGGCGGGCGGATCGTCTCCCAGTTCGGCCACGTCGGCGCGGCCTCCCACCCCGACCACTTCGGCGGCCGCCTGCCCGCCGGACCTTCGGCCATCAACCCCGGCGAGAAGTCCTTCACCCCCTCCGGGCCGAAGGACACCGTCACCCCGCGCGCCTACACCGCCGCTGAGATCGCCGCCACCATCGCCGACTACCGCCGTGCGGCCGAGAACGCCCGCCGCGCCGGCTTCGACGGCGTGGAAATCCACGCCCAGCAATCCCAATTGATCCCGCAGTTCCTCAACCCCCGTCTCAACCAGCGCACCGACGCCTACGGAGGCAGCAGCGAGAAGCGGGCCCAGTTCCTCCTCGACATCCTCGACGCCGTCAGTGACGTGTGGGGCAGCGACCGCGTCAGCGTGAAGATGTCCCCGACCTGGGACAACGGAGGCACGTTCACCGCGGACGAGGAGGCACTCGCCGACTACGACCAGCTGTTCAAGAAGCTCAGCGACAGCAACCTGGCCTACCTGCACCTCCTGGGCACCCCCGGCACCATCGAGGAGCGCATCGCCCTCTTCTCCCGCTACCGCGCCCACTACCAGGGCAACATCGTCGCCAACCTCGGCTTCACCCAGGCCCTCGGCAACGAGATCCTCGACCACGGGATCGTCAACGCGGTCTCCTTCGCCGAGCCTTTCATCGCCAACCCCGACCTGGTCGAGCGCTTCGCGCAGGGCCACCCGCTGGCCGACGGCGACCGGGGCACCTACTACGCCGGTCACAGCGAGGGCTACACCGACTACCCCGCCTTCACCGCCAACTGAGCAACTACGTCTTCCTGCGCCTTTGACGGTTGATCGGAGGCCCGCCGCGCCCGCTCCTCGCCACAGCGAGGAAACGGCGCGGCGGACCTCGGCGCGGCGGCTGGAGGTGACTTGTGCACCCTGGCTCAAAAACCGTGCGCACGGACCTGTTCGGTCCGGTCGACGAGACGGTCGGCGAGCACCTGCGGGGCGGCCGGATCCACGATCCCGGACAGGACCACCAGGGCCTGCTCAACGGCTGGAAGGGCTACAGCCCTTTGGCCATCGCGGAGTTGCCCCCACAGGTAGGCCACCGGAGCTAGAGCCACCTGCAACCGAGGGTCTATCAGGAATGAGGTGTGATTCGTCTGATTGGCCTACAGGTTCTTCGGTGGGCTGATTGGTCTACACCCGTCCGGCGGTGAGGCGGCCGTCGAAGAGGAGGTCGAACTCGTTCAGCGCGCTCTTCCAGCGGTTGTTCCAGCGCTGGCGGCCGCGTCCGGTGGGGTCGAGGGCGAGGGTGGCCAGGTAGAGGCGCTTGAGGGCGGCGGTCTCGTTGGGGAAGTGTCCGCAAGCTTGGGCCGCGCGTCGGTATCGGGCGTTCAGCGACTCGATGGCGTTGGTGGTGTAGACGACCTGGCGGATGGCGTCCGGGAGGCCGAGGAAGGGAACGAATTCGCTCCAGGACCGTTCCCAGATCCCGGTGATCGACGGGTACTTCTTGCCCCATGTGCCGTCGAAGTCGGCCAGTCGCTGCCGGGCCTGCTCCTCGTTGACGGCCGTGTAGACGGGCTTGAGGTCGCGGGCGACGTCGGCCCAGTCGCGGCGGGACGCGTAGCGCAGGCTGCCGCGGATGAGGTGGACGATGCAGGTTTGCACCACGGTCTGCGGCCAGACGGTGTTCACCGCGTCGGGCAGGGCGGAGAGGCCGTCGCAGACCAGCATCAACACATCGCGGACGCCCCTGTTCTTGATCTCGGTCAGGACGGTCTGCCAGTACTTGGCGCCCTCGCCGCCGTCGCCGGCCCACAGTCCCAGGATCTCCCGGTAGCCGTCGGCGGTGACCGCGATGGCCACATAGACGGGTCGGTTCGCGACGTGCCCGTCGCGGATACGGACGTGGATCGCGTCGATGAAGACCACCGGATAGACCGCGTCGAGCGGGCGGGTGCGCCATTCCGCCATCGACTCCAGAGCTTTGTCGGTGATGGTGGAGACGGTCTCTTTTGTGGTCGTCATCCCGTACACCTCGGAGAGATGGGCGACGATCTCGCCGGAGGTCAGGCCCTTCGCGGTCAGCGACAGGACCATCTCGTCCAGCGCACCCGTCCGGCGGGCGTACTTGGGCAACAACCGTGGGGTGAAGGTGCCCAGGCGGTCCCGGGGGACCTGCACGGTCACCGTGCCGACCTCCGTCATGACTTTCTTGGCCCGGTAGCCGTTACGCATGTTGCCGCCCGAGCGTGAACCGCGGCCGCCGGCCCGCCCGGCCTCCGCCGCGAGATGCACATCCATCTCGGCCTCCAGGGCGGCCTGCATCAGATGCTGGGCCAGCTCGGGCAGCAGCCCGCCCTCGCCCATCAACCGCAGCCCTCCTAGGCGCACCTTCTCGGCCGCCAGCGCGGCCAGCTCCTCCAGCAGCTCGCTGGACAGACCATTCTCGGATACCGGCATCGACTTCACGTCGGCACCCTCGATGCTCTCACCAGCCACGGCAAGCGACACACCGTCAGCGGCCTCGATCAGGTGATCCGTCGTCGTACTCATCAGGTGACTCCTTCGGGGAAGCACACACCTGATTCATGACACTCCCGCAACCGAAGATCGTAGGGGTCGGCCTGGCGCTGCCTTCAGCCACGATGAGGTGCACGAAGGGTGCTGTCGCTGCCTGTACCGCTTCGGCCGGCGAAGCCGGGCGACGTGCAGAGCCGCGTGCTTCTGCCGGATGGAGATGGCGCGGGCACCGGAGTCCTTGGGCATGCCCGAGGCCAGGGTCACCCACCCGCCCTCATCGAGCGGCGCGTTGATGTCCAACTGTTCGTAGCCCGGAGTCACGTTGGACGTGTCGGTGGGTCAGGGGCGCTGCTCGCGGCAGTCCTCTTCGGTGCACTCGAGAGCGGTGAGGGTCTGGTCGGCCTGCTCGCTGGTCAGGGGAGGTTCGGGCAGTTCGTGGGCGCCCTGGGTGCGGAAGGCGTCGAGCATCAGGTGGAGGTGGCGGCGCCAGGCCCGGGGGGCGATGGTGCGGGTGGCCTGGATGATTCCGGCCTGGGACCAGATCACGAAGGCGATGTCCTGCGGGGTGACGTCGTCGCGCAGGGCGCCCTGTTCCTGGGCGTTGCGCATGATCTGGGTGCAGATTTCCTTGGCGCGTTCGTGCATTTCGCGGCCGGTCGCGTGGAGGGGGAGCCGTGCCGAGACCAGGTCGTTGAAGGCGCGGTCGCAGGCCTGCAGCTGGCAGAGTTTCTCCATGTAGCGGCAGAATCCCTCCCAGGCGTCGTCCATGGCCGCGGCCTCTTCCGCGGCGATGAGCAGTTCCGTGTACTTCACGTTGAAAAGCGTTTCGACCAGGGCGAGGCGGGTGGGGAAGTGGCGGTAGAGCGTGCCGATCGCGACGCCGGCCTCGCGGGCGACGCCCTCCAGGGACGCTCCGAGGCCCTGCTCGGCGAAGGCGGTGCGGGCGGCGGCCACGATCGCGTCCCTGTTGCGCTGTGCGTCACGGCGCAGGGGTTTCGCCGGGGTGTCGCTCAGGGACGGGGCGTGGTGCTGGCTCATGGCTCGACAGTAACATGAGGCACCCCTCCAATTGGATGGTTGTTCTGTTTCCGATCGCAATCTCGTGCCTCCGACGTGCTGTGATGATGCTCACTGCAAACATGAGGCGCCCCTCGGGTACGGTGGCGGAGTCGAACGTGAGGCACCCCTCCGGATGACCTTGAAGCCAGCCGACTGACCCGGGATTTCCGGATCTCGGTTCACATGGAAGCGGCGCCCGCAGGATCGGCGAAGCCGCGGCAGTTTTGTAAGGGAAATGACCATGAGCAGCATGACGAAGCGCCTCTCGATCGCACTCGCCTCCACGGCACTGGCCGGCGGAGCGCTTCTCGGGGCCGGCGGCTCGGCGTCGGCAGCCACGGTTTCGGTGCCCGTGCAGCACACGCAGCACGTGTCCGCCACCTCCGTGACCGGCAGCGAACGAGTCGGCCGCTACGCGGACCACGAGGCCGAGGCGGCGTCGTGGCACGGTGTCAGTGCCGCTCGCTGGTACGAGGACCAGGTCGACGAGGCGGCGTCGTGGCACGGTGTCAGTGCCACCCGCTGGTACGAGGACCAGGTCGACGAGGCGGCGTCGTGGCACGGTGTCAGTGCCGCCCGCTGGTACCAGGACCAGGTCGAGTGGTCCCTGAACCACAGCTGACGCGGCCCGGACCGCCCCACTCCGGAACGGCGGCACCTGCCCGGACAGCAGCACGGCCGCACCCCCGGCCGACCGGGATCCCGGACCGCGCCCCCACGGCGCTCCGCACCCGCATCGGGAAGACCACCGCACGCAGGACGAAGGCACTCCGGCCCCCAGCGCCCGCCAATGCCGACCACGGCCAGGCCTGCGCCCGCGCATGAACCCCACCGGCCGCATCCCCGGCCGACCGCTTCCCCGCACACCGTGACACCCGGCCGGACCAGGCAGGTCCTCTCCACACGGGGACGGTCACCCGCGACGCGAACACCACGCCACGCCCGGTTCCTTTCCGCCGCGCTGGTCGTGAACTTCGTGATCGTGCCGCTGGTCGTCGCCGCGATATTCACGTTCCTCCCCGCCGACCAGACCGTCCGGCTCGGTGTCCTGCTGGTGCTGCTGTGCCCGTGCGTGGACTACGTGGTCGTCTTCTCCGGCCTGGCCGGCGGATTCAACCGTCGGCTGCTGGCCGCGACCCCGCTGCCGCCCGTGTTCCTGTACCTCTTCGTGGGCTCCGAGCTGGCCGACATCGTCGAGGTCAAGCCGTTCCTTAAGGCGTTCCTGATCCTGATCGTCATCCCGCTCGCCCTGGCATGGGCGTTGCAGGCGTGGGCGGCGCGTCGTGCCTCCGGGCAGAAGGTCTCCGACGCGGCGACGACCATGATGGTGCCGCTGATGGCCGCCACCCTGCTGGTCGTGGTCGCCTCCCAAGTCCCCAAGCTCGGCGACAGCCTCACCGCCGTCATCCCCTTCTACGCCGCCTTCCTGATGGTCATGGCGTTCGCTGGCAAGGTCATCGCCCGCCTCTTCCGACCCGAAGCCCCGGCCGGCTGCAAAGGCGGCTACGCGTCAATGACCGGCCCGGTGATCGACGAGACGGGCGCCCGGCCGCGGGAGGACCGGCTCCTGGCCGAGCGGATCCGCGAAGTCCATGGCGAGTCCAACAGCGCTTCCGGCTCCCCGCGGGTGACCGCGAGCTCCGGGAGAAGGGCCTGCGGGTCAACGAGAAACGCGTCGCCCGCGTGATGCGGATGTTCTCCATCACCGGTATCCGCCTGCGCAGACACGTCCGCACCACGACCCAAGACTCGGCAGCCTCCCAGGTCCCGGACCTGTTCCAGCGGGACTTCACCGCCACCGAATCCGGCCTGAAATACATGGGCGACATCAGCGGAACGAGTTGCGCAGGAGGTGGACCACGCAGGTCTGGACGGTCGTGGCCGGCCAGACGGTCTCGACTGCGTCGGGCAGGCCCCTGAGGCCGTCGCAGACGAGCATGAGGACATCGCCCGCGCCGCGGTTCTTGATCTCGGTCAGGATGTTCAGCCAGTGTTTGGCGCCCTCGCCGCCGTCTCCGGCCCACAGGCCCAGGACTACACGGCCGCGACCGAAGACGCCGCCCTGGAGCGGTTCGCCGAATTCGCCGACACCTGGGGCAAAAATTATCCGGCGATCGTCCGGCTCTGGGAGAACGCCTGGGAGGAGTTCATCCCGTTCCTGCGGTTCGACTGCCGCCCGCCAGGACTGGGACAAGATCGCCAAGGCCCTCAAGCCCACCTATCTCCCCCTGGAAGACGGGGAGTTCCTCTATCTCGCGACCGTGCTCGACTGCTTCAGCCGCAAGGCCGTCGGCTGGTCCATCGCCGACCACATGCTTCCTAATATTGTTGTCAAACGGCTGTGGTCGCAGGGGGTGTGACTTCGTAGCACCGTCGGTCACGGATCAGGGCCCACAGGACGTTGACGCGTCGGCGGGCAAGGGCGAGCACGGCCTGGACATGCTTCTTGCCCTCGGCGCGTTTGCGATCGTAGAATTTCCGCGAGTTCGGGTCGAACTGGACGCTCACCAGCGCAGAGGTATAGAAGACGCGCTGGAGTCTTCGGTGGTAGTTGTTCGGCCGGTGGAGATTGCCGCTGACCTTGCCCGAGTCACGAGGCGCGGGAGCGACGCCGGCGAAGGCCGCCAGCGCGTCCGGGGAGTCGAACCCGTCCAGGCCTCCGCCGACCGAGGCGAGGAACTCCGCGCCGAGCACAGCACCGATACCCGGGACGCTCTGGACTATGTCGGCGAGTTCGTGCTCGCGAAACCGGCCCTCGATGAGCTTGTCCATCTCGGAGATCTGCCCGTTGAGGGCCATCACCTCCTCGGCCAGGGTGTGGACCAGCTTCGCGATGGTCTTTTCTCCGTGGACAGCTGTGTGCTGGCGCTCGGCGGCCTCGACGGCCGTTTCGGCAAGGGATCGCGCGTTGCGGACCTTGCGATTGGCCAGCCACTTCGTCAGCCGCGCGGTGCTGGCGCGGCGGATCGAGCCCGGGGTCTGGTAGCCCGTAAGGAGCTTGAGCGGGCCCATATTGGTCACGTCCAGTGCCCTCTCCAGGGCCGGGAACATGCTCAGCAGGGTGCCGCGCAGACGGTTCACCGCGCGGGTGCGGTCCTCGACCAGGTCGCCGCGGCGGCCGGTCAGCAGCTTGAGCTCGATGGCGGTTTCGTCGCCGGGGCGGATGGGCCGCAGGTCGCGGCGCATCCTGGCCTGGTCGGCGATGATGTAGGCGTCACGGGCGTCGGTCTTTCCCTCACCTCGGTAGCCGTCGGAGGCCCGGTTCACCAAGCGGCCGGGGATGTATAGGACTTCCTGGCCATGGTTAATCAGCAGGGCCAGCAGCAGCGCGGGCTCCCCGCCGGTCATGTCGATGGCCCAGGTGACCTGATGGCCGTCAGCCAGCTCCAGAACCTCACCGATCAGCTTCAGCAGCTCGGGCTCGTCGTTGGCAACTCGCCGAGACAGCAGTGTCTTTCCGCCGGCTTCCAATGCGAGGCCATGGTGGTGGCCCTTGCCGCTATCGATCCCCGCCCATATCCGGCTCATCGCGCTCCTGACGTGCTCGTTCGTACAGGTCGTACCACGGACGACTTCGCCGGCATTGCTCTACTCAGCGACTTGTTCGCACTTCCTAATCGGCGGCCGAGTCGTCGTGGGGAGCCGGGCGGCCAAGCATGTGGAGCCACAAGGCGGCAGCGCACCGAGAGCCACACCCGCCTCCCCTGGGTGCCGCAACCCTACGAATAGCTGGGGCTTCCCAGGAAGAAGGTAGAGCGCACCGACCTGGTCGCCGACGCACTGCGGATGGCCGCCCGAACCGGGGGCAGCCTCGACGGGGCGGTATTCCACCGATAGAACTCAAGCGGTCTATCCGGTCGTCTGGTGCGGTCGCCAACCGTCCGGTCTATGTGGCCCTGGCCGTCACCACGGAGGGCCGCCGGGAAATCCGAGATCCGAAGGATCGTCTGCACGACCAACGCCATCGAGTCCGTCAACGCTCGGATCCGCCGGGCGGTCAAGGCCCGCGGTCACTTCCCCAACGAGCAGGCCGCACTGAAATGCGTCTACATGGCGATCATGTCGCTGGACCCCACCGGCAAGGGACAAGCCCGCTGGACCAGCCGCTGGAAGACCGCTCTCAACGCCTTCGACATTACCTTCGACGGCCGACTCAGCGCAGCACGCCACTAACCACAACAACCCCAATTACACCGTTGATTGGACAGTCCCTCCGTGGGCTGCAGCGCCTAGTAGGGCTTGGTCAGGTTCGTATGGGGGTGGGTATGTTGCGGTGGCAGGTGGGGCAGGCGCCGGCCCATAGGGCGAGGAGTGTCTGGAGTTCGTGGAGGACCTGGTAGAGGCTCAGACCTGCGCTGTGTCTTTTGGGTGGTGTGCCAGTCGTTGCAGGGTGCAGAAGGCATGGGCGGCGGAGACGAGGGTGACGTGGTGGTGCCAGCCGTTCCAGGTGCGGCCTTCGAAGTGGGCTAGACCCAGGGCCTGTTTCATCTCGCGGTAGTCGTGCTCGATGCGCCAGCGGAGTTTGGCCAGCCGCACCAGCGTGGCCAGCGGCATCCCGGAGGGCAGGTTCGAGAGCCAGAACTGCACCGGCTCGGGCTCGGTGGCGGGCCATTCGGCCAGCAGCCAGCGCTCGGGCAGTTCCGGACCGTCGCCGGCTGTGCGGACACCGCGTCCGGCCGGACGGACGCGCAAAGCAACGAAGCGTGAGTGCATGCGCTTGAAGCCGCTTCGGCCCTGGCCTGGCCGGGAGCCTGCCCGCCAGGACACCGGTCTCGCAGCAGCCCGGCCGGCTGCGATGACCAGGTTTTTCATGGTCTGTGCGGGCTCGGGATACTGCATCTTCGGTGGCCGGCCGGTGCCCGCATAGGCGGGCTGGACGGGCCGGGCCCCAGCCCGATGGGCGGTGTGGCGGGAAGAAATGCCCACCGCATAAGGCAGGTTGCGGTCCTCCAAGCCCAGACGGAAGGCGGCGGCATCACCGTATCCGGCGTCCGCGACGACCAGGGGAATGTCGATGCCCCACGACCGGGCCTCGTCGATCATGTCCAGGGCCAACTGCCACTTCTCCACATGCCCCGCCTGGGCGGGGATGCCGCAGCGACTGCGGCGGGCGACCTTGTCCGCATCCGCCTCCGGCGAGGCCGGATCCCAGGAAGCGGGCAGGAACAGCCGCCAGTTCACCGCGGCCGAGGCATGATTGCGGGCCAGGTGCAACGACACCCCGACCTGGCAGTTGGTGACCTTGCCCGCGGTGCCGGTGTACTGCCGGGACACACACGCCGAGGCGTCCCCGTCCTTCAAAAAGCCGGTGTCGTCGACGATCAGCGCCTCCGCGCCGATGACGTCGTGCATCCTCCAGGCCAGCCGGGCCCGCACATGGGCTGGATCCCACGGGCTGGTAGTCACGAAGTGGGCCAGTGCCTGCCGGTTACCGTCCTCGCCCAGACGCGCCGCCATCGGCTCCACCGACTTGCGCCGACCCTCCAGCAGCAGCCCACGCACATACACCTGCCCCCACCGCCGCTGATCCGCACGGAAGAACCCGTCGAACATCTCCGTCGTGAATGCCTCCAGGTCCTCCCGGACCCCGGCCATCTCTTCAGGTGTCACACCACCTCAACGACACTCACCAACAGACAGACACGCCACCCACGAGTGAAGCTGACCAAGCCCTACTAGGGCGTGTATCGAAAGTGGATCTTGTTCGTGAGATGATCTTGGTTCGTGGCGCGTGGAGATCTGACAGACGAGCAATGGGCCGCGCTGGAGCCGCTGTTGCCGAAGGGCAAGAAGCCCGGCCGGCCACCGACATGGACCCGGCGGCAGCTGATCGACGGCATACGCTTCCGGGTCCGCACCGGCATCCCGTGGCGGGACTTGCCCAAGGTACGGGCCGTGGGGCCGGGCGTATGACCTCTTCCGTCGCTGGCAGCGCAACGGCACCTGGCAGCGCATCTTCACCCAGCTCCAGGCCCAGGCCGATGCCAAGGATCTGATCACCTGGGATCTCAACGTCGACTCCACTGTCTGCCGGGCCCACCAGCACGCCGCCGGAGCGCGAAAAAGGGGGCGATGCAAAAGGAGCCGCCCGGCGGCGTCGCCACGGAGCCCGACGACCACGGCCTCGGGCGCTCGCGCGGCGGCCTGACCACCAAGCTGCACCTGGCCGTCGAGCAGGGTCAGAAGCCCATGTCCATCGTGGTCACCGCCGGGCAGCGCGGGGACTCACCGCAGTTCGAGGCCGTCCTGGACCGCGTCAGGGTCCCCAGACTGGAACCGGGCCGACCGCGCACCAGGCCGAGGCGGGTGCGCGCCGACAAGACATCCCACGCCGATAAGCGTCAAGCCGCTGCTGCAGCAAGTTCGGGTGACGGCTGCGGGAAGGCGATTGCTTCGTCGTAGATGTGACCGTTCTGGAGGCAGTAGAACAGCATTCCCATGAAGCGGTTGAAGAGGTTCCTCTGTGCGGCAACGTGGCGGTCGCCGGCCGCTCGGCGGCGGTCGTAGTGGGCTCTGGCGCCTGGTGAGCGGGTAAGGGAGACGAAGGCCCAGACATAGCCGACGGCAGCCAATCTCTGATTCTTGATCCTCCGGCTCATGACCATGCAGCTCTTGCCGCTGGACCTGGTGACCGGGGCGCTTCCTGCGTAGGCCTTGAGGGATCGGGCGTTGGCAAAGCGGGTCCGGTCATCGCCGATCTCTGCCAAAATCCGGGCGCCGGTCAGTGAGGCAAGTCCGGGAAAGCTGCGGATGATCGGGGCATCGTGATGCTCTGCGAAGGCTTGCGTGACGGCTTCTTCGAGCTGTTCAGCGTTGTCGCAGGCGGTGTTCAGCTGCCTGAGCAGGGCGGATGTCTGGTGCCCGAGGGCTGTTTCGACCTGCGGGAGCTGGTGGAGATACTCCCGCTTGAAGACTTCGTGGAGCCTTTCGGCTTCGGTCTGGATGCCGCGGACCCGGCCGGCCTGCTTGAGCAGGGACTGCAGGCGTCGCCGTGTCAGCTTCGCCGCCATGGTCGGGGTCGGGGCTGCAGCCAGGATGCTGCGGGCTTCTCTCGAGCACAGGCCGTGTTTGTGCTGGGCGTAGGCGTCGAGGATCGCCGGGTAGAACTCCCTGAGCTGAGAACGGAGCTTGTTCTGGGCCTGGCCGCGGGCCCAGACGGCGTCCTGCTGGGCCCGTGCGAGCACGGCGATGGCCTGCACGAGCTCGGAGTCCGCGGGCAGCGGCCGGTGGGCGGCCATGTCGGTTCGCAGGATGTTGGCCAGGGCCGCGGCGTCGACGGCGTCTGACTTCTTGCGGGCGACGGAGTGACGGTCCCGATAGCGGGCGACTGCCGGCGGGTTGATCGCGAAGACCGGCCGGCCGGTGGCCCGCAGGCAGGCGACGAGGAGCCCGCGCGATGTCTCGATCGCCACGGGGATCGGGGCGTCCTCGCTATCGCCATGTTCAGTCAGCAGGGCCGTGAGCTGGGCGAACCCCGCCGCGTCGTCACTGATCCGCACTTTGGCGAGTTGCTTTCCCCCGGCCTCAACCAGGGCTATGTCGTGGTGGCCTTCGGCCCAGTCCACCCCACAGAAAACTGGCGTCGGTAACCCGACGATCTCCATCCGGCTCTCCTTCGTCGCGGCTCTTTTCCCAGGCCAGAGCCTGTGCAGGGTGCGCGTGCTCCCTAATGGAAGTGCTCATGGCACGTCATCCCACCAGCCGTTCGCAACCCCAGCGAGTCATACGGTCCTCGATCTGTGTCAGAGCTGAGGGCTCAGGCAGAGGTGAGAGGTGATCCGCATAACCGGCTCGGACTACGAACAGCAAACCGCGGAGCAGTCAGATACGGGCCTGCCTGCACAAACGCGACCACGTGAATGCCGTCGGAGACGGATCTGTACCTGTTCTTGCCCACTTGAGGTCCATGCTGCTGGGCGCGAGCCAGCCTCGTCTTGTCAATAGGACTCTGAGGTCCGGGCGTACACAAAGGCTCGGCTCGCGCCCTGAAGATCAGCTCCCGCCGACCTTCGCTTCCCATTAGGCGTACGCCTCCCGCAAGAACCGCGCCTACCTACGCAGACGCGGCATACGCTGCACCATCCCGGACAAGGCCGATCAGACGCGCAACCGAAAGAAACTCGGCTCCCGCGGTGGCCGCCCGCCGAGGTTCGACCCGGAGGATTACAAGGCCCGACATGCGGTTGAGTGCGGCATCAATCGTCTCAAAAGGCACCGCGCAGTGGCCACGAGGTACGACAAACTCGCGGTCCGCTACGAGGCGACCGTCCTGGTTGCAGCCATCAACGAGTGGCTGTGACCGAGCCCTTCGCTCACCTCCTCGTTAGTCTGAGCGATTGTGAACAGACGGCGGCAAAAGAAACTGTCGGAGCGTCTCGTCGGGGCAGCGACCTTCGGCGACAGCGCCCATATCAATGCACTGCTGCTAGCCGGGGCCTGCCCGGAGACAAGCAACACCGAAGGCACCACGCCTCTATACGCGGCATCAGTCCACGGAGCCACCGACAACGTCCTCTGCCTGCTGGCAGCCGGGGCCTCGCCCAACACCGAAAGCGGACGCGGCGCGGAAGGCACACCCCTGTGCGCGGCAGCATGCTGGGGCCATACCGAAACGGTGCGTGCACTCCTCACCCACGGCGCCGATCCCAATCTCCACGAAGATCACGGCATGGGCCGTTCGCCGCTTCAATGGGCGACGACCGGGCCCTACCCCGAGACGATCGCCGTGCTTCTCGCGGCAGGTGCCCGACCACACGACCCAGCCACGTGACCCATCCCGTAATTCCAGGTCTCGCCATCCACTTTCGATACACGCCCTAGCTTGATCTTTAACATCCGACGTCGAATGGTGCCTCGAACTTGATCACTCGGTTCGGTAACTGCCGTACGCCAAAGCGGCCTTCGTCTGAACATGTGCTCCGACCAAGGAACACACACGTTCAGCACGAAGGCCGTGAGGATGAGTCTGCTGCATCGCGATGCCCGGCGAGAGCCGTTGGCCCAACTGTCATGCTTCCGGGGCGAGTTCTACTCCTGTCTCACCGCTCGTTCGGATGCGTTGTTCGAGCTGGCTGATGCCGTTCTGTGCGGTGACGGGCCGGTGAGGTCGCTGGCCGAGTTGTCGCTGGTGGGTGAACACCGCCGCGGCCATGGCGGGCTCTACGCCGCTGTCGCCCGTGGCCGGGTCGATACCGGCCGGCTGCAGCGGGCCCTTGCCGCGGTGGCACTGCCACGGGCTGTCGACGGCCGGCTCGTCCTGGCCATCGACATCACCTGCTGGCTGCGCCCCGACGCCCACACCTCACCGCAGCGGATCCTGTGTCACACCTACGGCCGGGGCAAAGACCAGCACATCCCTGTCCCCGGCTGGCCGTACTCGATTGTCTGCGCGCTCGAGCCGGGCCGCAGTTCATGGACCGCACCCCTGGACGCACTCCGCCTGGCCCCCGGGGGATGACTCCGCTACCGTCACCGCCCGACAACTGCGTGATCTGCTCCATCGACTGATCACCGCCGGGCAGTGGCAGGAGGGCGACCCGGACGTCCTCGTCATTGCGGACGCCGGATATGACGCACCCCGCCTTGCCTTCCTGCTGAAAGACCTGCCGGTCCAAGTACTCGCCCGGATGCGCTCGGATCGGGTCATGCGCCGGAGTGTCCCGCCTCGGCATCCACACACGATGGGCCGCCCACCCCGGCACGGCAGCGAGTTCGTCTTCGGACAGCCTGACACCTGGGGCACCCCGGACACCGAAACGGTTACCGACACACGTCTCTACGGCACCGCCAGGGCCCGTTCCGGGACCGGCTCCACCCCAAACTGACCCACCGCTCCTCCTGGGCCGCAACCGACGGCACCCTCCCGATCGTCGAGGGCACCGTGATCCGCCTGGACATCGACCACCTGCCCAGCGGAGCAACACCGAAGCCGGTCTGGCTGTGGTGGTCAGGCACCGACGCCACCCCGGCGGACACCGACCGCCTCTGGCAGGCCTACCTGCGGCGCTTCGACATCGAGCACACCTTCCGCCTCTTCAAACAGACCCTCGGCTGGACCTCCCCGAAGATCCGCACCCCCGAGGCGGCCGACCGGTGGACCTGGCTGATTCTCGCCGCCTACACCCAACTCCGTCTCGCCCGCCCACTCGCAGCCGACCGGCGCCGCCCCTGGGAGAAGCCCAGTTCCCCGGACAGGCTCACTCCCGCCCGCGTCCGCCGCGACTTCCGGCACATCCGCCCACAGACCGATTGCCCAGCCAGAGCACCGAAACCCTCCCGTCCCGGCCCCGGACGACCACCGGGCCGAAAGAACACCCGGCCCACACCCCGCCACGACGTGCACACAGCCCAGAAAACACAGCCAGCGAAACGACGAAGGAAGAAGTCAACCACCCCGAATCCCCGCCGCACAGGTTAAAGATCAAGCTAGAGCTTTACGGCACATGGCGAGTGGGACAGCCGCCTGAGCAAGTCCGAGAAGGATCAGCCACGAACCCGCGGACAGCGGATGGGGCGTGAGGAGTTCCCTGCCTGGCCAGGGCTGCAGCGTCAGCGGCGCGAGGCTGAGCGCAAGGAACAGGAAGCGGCTGCACTTTGCAGCGACGCGTTTTACACCGGCCCTGGCCAGGGCCGTCAAAGCGGCTGAGGATGGTGGGATGACGAGGGCTGTACGGCCCGTCTGGCACAGCGTTGATGAGATGGGGACTCGCTCAGCACCTCGGCCATATCCGATCGTTAGTCCTGAAGTGTGGCGAACAAGAGATTGAGTCCCTCGGTCATGGTGGGGTGAGTGATGATCATGTTGCGAAGGGCTGTATAGGGGAGGTTCGCTAGCATCGCTGTCTGGACGGTGGTCAGCGTTTCGCCAGCCTCTGGGCCCAGCAGCGCAACGCCCAGGATCCGGTCGGTGTGTGCGTCGACAACCGCCTTCCAGACGCCGTCCGTCTCCCGCATGGTGCGTGCCCGGGGAATGGCAGCCACCGGCAGCTTGGCGACCCTTACGTTGTAACCTGCCGCACGGGCCTGATTTTCGGTCAGACCGACCCGGGCAAAGTCGAGGCCGAGGAATGTGGTGTGCGGGATGAGCCGGTCCCTGGTTGACCGTGAACAGCCTGCCAGGTTGTCCTTGAGGATCCGGTAATCGTCCAGGGAGACGTGGGTAAATTGTGGGCTGCCAGCGACATCGCCAGCGGCCCAGGTGTGGGGTGCATCCGTGGCCAGGTGTTCGTCAACGGCCACGAAGCCGTGCTCGGTGGTTCGTACGCCACCGGCGTCGAGGTCGAGTCCGTTGGTGACGGGTTGGCGTCCCGCCGCGACAAGCACGTCGTCGCCAGCCACCGTGGCACCGTCGGAGAGCGTCAAGGTGACTTCTTCGTCTGTGCCCCTCTGGACGGAGGCGACTGAGCGGCCGGTGATGATGTTCACGCCGTGGGCCGTAAGGAGCCCGGCCACCGCTTCAGCGATGTCCTCGTCCTCCCCGGCCAGCAGTCGAGGGCCTCGCGCCACTAGGGTGACCTTGCTCCCGAAGGCCGCGAACATGTCTGCGAACTCCAGGCCGACTGTCCCCCCGCCGACAATCACCAGGTGAGCTGGCAAGCGCTCAAGACGCAGCAAGGTTTCACTCGTCAGCGGGCGCGCCCCCAGCAGGCCGGGGATGTCGGGTACGCGCGGCTCGGTGCCAGTGTTGATAACGGTCTCGGTGCCGCGCAGCAATCGCGTGCCGCCCTCGTTCAGCGCCACCTCCACAATGCGCTCCCCCGTGAAATGAGCCTGCCCGAGGATAAAGTCCATTCCTGAGTCGAGGAATTGTTTGTGGTTGATCGCGACCATGCCTTCGACGACGCCGCTCGTATGGTCTCGTAGCAGTTCGGCGGTGACGCGTGGTACTTCGGCATCTAGCCCCAGTTGTCGAGCGCGGGCAAGGATTCGCGTGGTGCGTGCACTGGTCACCAGAGCCTTCGTGGGTATGCAGGCGACGTTGATGCATGTTCCCCCGATCATGCCGCGCTCCACCATGGCCACCCTTTTGCCGGTCCGCGCCCAGTCCATGGCTAGCGTTTTGCCGGCCTTGCCGCCACCCACCACAAGCAGGTCCACGTTCTCTGCCGTCTGAGCCATGTCAGGCTCCTCACCGTTTCTTCTTTGAAAGCTAAGCCCGCTTGCCGGCAATGCAGAGGGAAATGGCTGTCGGTCGGATGGGAGTTTCCACTCGCCACTTTTCACGCTAGCTCGGGCAGAGTCACGCTGCAGCCGGTAGCTGGTGCAGCAAAGCGCACGGCGGCGGCAGGCCACCGGCTTCGGCCGCTTCCCATCCCGCCACTTCCTCGTCAACGCCACTCGGCGCAACTCAGCCTTGCAGCGATCGACGTTCTCGCCCGGACCCCGTCCTCCTGCTGGACGGCGATCTGCCACCGCCGAACCCAGGAAACTGCGCTACCGAATCCCTAGTAGGACACCGTCTAGAGCACCGACGACCCCGAAAGCACGGAGCCTAATTTTTCTCCCCACCATCCCCGCAGACCGTTCACACCTCGGGGATGGCAGGGACGGCGACCGAGGTGCAGCAATTCGCCGATGCAGAACGCCCCGCGATGGGTCACAGTGGAACGGAGGGCCGGATGACCGGGACAGCGCCTCCTCAGGGCACACACCCCGGAGGTGAGCGCGGCACTCGAGTGATATCGCTAGGTGTCGGAACAGTCCGCACGGCTCAGGAAGAGACCTCGCGTCACCGGACCGGAATGTGCTTCGGAAGGACATCCGGTGTACCGAATACGAATACTTACTACACCGGTGGTTTGTTATTGCGTGAGGAGCGCCAGGTGGAAATCACGAAGACCGACACTGCGGTTGTGTTCATTGACCCACAGAACGACGTGCTGAGCGAGGACGGAGCGAACTGGGACGCGGTGGGAGCGAGCGTCACAGAGAACAGAACCGTCGAAAATATGGAGAGAATCTTCGAGGCGGCGAAGGCGGGCGGATATGAGGTCTTCATCTCACCCCATTACTTCTACCCGACCGACAACGGATGGCGAATGAACGGGCCGCTGGAGACGAGCGAGCTCGAGACCCACACGTTCGCACGGACGGGACAGCTCGATCTGACCGGGTTCCGCAACTCCGGTGCAGACTGGCTGGACCGCTTCAAGCCCTATATCGAAGACGGCAGAACGGTGGTCGCCAGCCCGCACAAGGTATTCGGGCCGGAAACCAACGACTTGGTACTGCAACTGCGCAAGCGGGGAATACAAAGGATTATTCTTGGCGGGATGCTGGCGAACATGTGCGTCGAGTCCCATATGCGTCACCTCATCGAGGAGGGATTTGAGGTCGCCGTGGTCAGGGATGCAACAGCTGGACCCCGACACCCGGTCTGGGGCGACGGCTATCAGGCGGCGATCATCAACTACCGTTTCTTCGCCCATGCGTTGCTGTCGACTGACGAAGTACTCGATCGAATGCCCTGAGAAGTTCGCAGTCGGAAATAGTGCTCGCGTAGTCCGATAGTTGCGCTTTCAACAGGCGCCGTCGACGGTCGCCCTGCGCGGGGAGTGCCGTGGAACATGTCTGCCCGACAATAGCCGGTGCTCGGAACGAGGCTTCGGTAGCAACAGAGGTTGTGGACCACAAACGAGCGGATTCGGGTCGGCGCGAGAGGGCATACCGTGGAGTTCCAACACATCGTGGAGCTGGTCGGTCGAGCCGTTGACGCCGCCGGCGTAGCCATCATAGTCGTGGGAACGCTCTTGGCGACCGTTCTCGCGGCTATCCGGCTCAGTCGCCGACAGGCCGGTGTGTACCGCGGCTATCGCCGTCGCGTCGGGCGGTCGATCCTGCTGGGGCTGTAGTTCCTCGTAGCCGGCGATATCATTCGTACAGTCGCCGTCGCACCGACGTACGCAAGCGTCGGAGTACTGGCCGTGATCGTGGGTATCCGCACCCTCCTCAGCTTTTCTCTCGAGCTCGAAATCACCGGGCGGTGGCCGTGGCAGAAGCCAGTGACCGAAGCCGAGGACTGACCCCGCGTGACGCCGGAGGCCAGCGGAGCGGAGACATCCCTGCCGTGAATTCTTAGTACTCCAGTCAGAATTCGTGTCTACGGGTCCGGGCGAGGCGGACATCGGACGTCACCGGCTGGACGCACGCAGCCCCACCACGGGCCTGATCGCGGCATGTAAACCTCATTTCGCCGAACAAGACGACGTCTTATGAGGCGGGTCCCAGGACACGTCTTCCGTGGCCGGTTCGAACGTCCATGCTCCGACGGCGTTCACGGTCACGAGGCGGTCGAGCGTCGCGGTGAGTATGTTCTGGTCGAGTCCGCAGGTACGGGTCAGGTGATCTGCTTCCATGCTGGTACGACAGGAGCCGGGGGAGCGGTGCGCAGTGAGTACGAGCGAGGTCAGGCGGTCTGAGGCCGGCAAGGCGCGCAGTCGTGGCTGGGAGACCGCACGCAGGGCCCAGTCGGCGGCCTGGTGACGGTCGTGCCGGGCGGGTTCCTGGGTGAGGACGGTTGCATCGAGCAGTTGCGCGGCGGCAGTTCTGTGTCCCGTCTGTTCTGTGGGATGTGGCAGGCGGCGTAGCCAGCGGGCGTTCTCCAGCTCGTCCCAGGGCGCGAGGGTTCGGGCCAGGCGCATGCCGCGGAGCAGTCCGGCCGGGAGATGTACCTGTCCGGATGTGTTGCTGCGCAGTGCGCACTGCAGGGCCAGGAGTCGCCCTTCGGCGCTTGCATCCGGGGGAAGCGTGGCCGCGAGATAGCTGAGCATGTCGCGGACACGATGCGCTGGAAGGGCGCCATCGGGCAGCCTGGCACACCGTGCCCCGGCGGAACTGGGGCCGGTATCGGGCCTTGCTGGGGTTGATGTGATGGCGGTGTCGGGGACGATGGCGCTGCCCGGGGTAGAGCTCGCGCAGGCGGCGCAGGCGTCGGCCAGACGCCAGAGACGACCTCCGCGTTCACGCGCGAGGACGAGCAGGACGGGGCCGGCGCAACCCCGGTGGCGTGGATGCCACCGGCATCCGCGTTCGTGGCACTGGCAGGTGCGCAGGTGCGGGGGCAGCACATCGCGGCGCGCGTGGTGGGCCAGGTGCGCCAGGACCGCGGGCCGGGCCGCAGCCCCTGCCAGGGCGTGACCGCGTGGTGCGCACAAGGCGCAATAGAGCACGGTTTTGCCCTGCTGCGGGCGTAGTTCCACGGTCCAGGTGCGCCGTACTGGTGGGCGCAGGGTGCACAGCCTCATGGGGCGCCCGTTCCTCCTGTCTTCAGCCGGGAGCCGACCCGCCCCTGGGGGTTGTGGTGAGGGGAGGGGTGTCGGCGGCACACCGTAGTGCAGACCTCTGCCCTTCGTGTGGGGCGGTCACCTGCGGAAATAGGGCAGAGGTCTGCACTGACAGGGCAGGGGTCTGCACCTTCGGATGGGGGAGTGACCAGCTTCCCGCCCGACCCGAACCTCACCGCCCTCCGCCTGGAGCTCGCGCGGTTGAGGAGCGAACGCGGCTGGACCTACGACGAGCTCGCCCGCCGCACCGGCCTGGCCAGACGCACCCTCATCGAAATCGAGCAGGGCCGCACCATCGGATCCCTCAAAACCTGGCACGCCCTCGCCCACGCCCTCGACGTGTCCGTCGACCACCTCTTCGCCACCCTCTGCGAAGGACACGAGCGACCCGCCGGGCCCGCCGAATAGCACTGCTGGCCCGGCTGCCGAGGATCACCCGATCCAGTCATCGACGGGAACTCCCGTACGGGAAACTGCACATCAGTCCCGCCCGGTTGAGCCATCCGCAGGACAATCCGGCACGCTCCCCGTGGCTGCGGCGCGGCGCCTGTCACCTTCGCCGTCATGTCCTCCACTGCCTCATCCGGCCGCCGATGGGACGGAACACCCGCCCGCCCCCACCGCCAACGTGCCCTGCGCGTCGCCCCCGACAGCCTCACCCGTCTCGTGCGCAGCGCCCAGTCCAGTCGCTGCCGTGACTGCGGTAACCGCATCGACTGGTACACCCGCACCGACAACCGCCCGGTCAGCCTTCACCCGCACGAACTCGACGCCACCGCCGTTCCGGTAGCCAGCCGCTGGCATGTCAGTTCCGGCATCGCCCACCTCGCCGGCGACGGCACCCCCTGGTGCCGCATCCCGCACCTCGCCCTGTGCCCCGCACGCCCCGCCCCCTCCCCGCTCACCCCGCAGGTCGCCGCACTGCGCCGCCACCTCGCCCTGCACACCCGCCGACTCCTCGACGCCGGCACCCTCACCCCATCCACGCCGGACGCAGCCTCACCGGCAACCGCCCTGGAGTCCTGCCGCCCGGCCCGGCCCATCGTCCTGCTCCTGCACACCCGCTACCTCGCGGCCCAGCCTGTTGACACCATCCAGTGTGTAGCCCAGACCCGCCGACGCCACCGCTGCACCCACCCCGTCCTCAGCCCCAGCGCACCGGCCGGCACGTGGACACTCGTCCCCGCCACCACCGGACGCAGGCAACTGGCCCGCACCGGCGGCCTGATGGCCGCCTACGACCTCACCCACCTCACCTACGCGGAACAGCTGCGCTGGCGCCACCAACGCTGCCCCACCACGCCGCCACCCCGGGCGCAGCCGACCTCGCCCTCGCCGAATGGGAACCCTTCGACCCGCTGCTCCACCACCAGCACATCCACAACCGCCTGCCCACGACGGTCCGACACCGCACCCAGGCACGGGCATGAGAACCGCACACCACCACACACAGCCGAACTTCACGGAGACGGTGCTCCAGGAGCCCGTTGCCGCGCACCTGCCCCGCCTAGACCGTGACCCGGGCGTCGGCAGCGCCGTAGCCGAGCGGCCGCAGGGCGCGACATCGCCCTGGAGCGACTTCCGGCCCATGTCACCTCGCAGCAATCGCCGGCCGCTGCCGCACACAAGCTCACCACCCCCCGCAACCGACGGAGTATCAGGGTGCTCAACCTGAATCCCACCGACGAACAGACCGCCGCCGCCGACGCTTTCCATGCCGGCGACCACCTGGCCCTTCAGGCAGGCGCCGGCACCGGCAAGACCAGCACCCTCGCCCTTCTCGCCCACCACACCCGCCGCCGCGGCCGCTACCTCGCCTACAACAAAGCCATCGCCCAGGACGCCGCTGCCCGCTTCCCTTCTACCGTCACCTGCAAAACCGCCCACGCCCTGGCCTATGCGGCTACCGGCTACCACTACGCCCGGCGCCTGAACGCCCCCAGACGCCCCGCCTGGCAGACCGGCCAAGCACTCGGCATCACCAAAACCATCCGCATCGGCGAACGCGACCTGTCACCCAAGGCCCTCTCCTACGCCACCCTGCGCACCGTGACCAGCTTCTGCCACTCCGCCGACCCCACCATCACCCGCCACCACGTCCCCCGCCTGCGCGGCCTCGAAGACCCCGACCTGCACACCCAACTCGCCCAACACATCGTTCCGTTCGCCCGCCGAGCCTGGACCGACCTCCAGCACACAGACGACGGAGCCGTGCGCTTCGACCACGACCACTACCTCAAGATCTGGGCCCTCACCCAGCCCAAAATCAACACCGACTTCCTCCTCCTCGACGAAGCACAGGACACCAACCCCGTGGTCGAGGAAATCTTCCTCAACCAGCGCAGCCACGCCCAACTGGTAATGGTCGGCGACTCCGCACAAGCCATCTACCAATGGCGCGGGGCACGGGACGTGATGACCACCTTCCACGGCACACGACTGGCTTTGTCGAAATCCTTCCGCTTCGGACCCCGTCTTGCGGCCGAAGCCAACCGGTGGCTCACCATCGCCGGCGCGCCCCTGCGCCTCGAGGGAACCGAGACGATCTGCACCGAGATCGGCCCTGTCGAGCAGCCTGAGAGGGCGGTTTGTGAGTCATTGATGCGTTCTGCCGTCACCTGATGGTGTGGGTGGGGGCGGAATCTGCTGGTCCGTGGCCGTTGGTCTGCTGGGGTGGCGGGGTGAGTGAACGCAAGCCGTACCCGAGCGACTTGTCGGACGGGCAGTGGTCGTTGATCGAGCCGGTGATCACGGCGTGGAAGGACCGGCACCGTTCGGTCAGCGGTCACCAGGGCGCCTACGCGATGCGGGAGATCGTGAACGCGATTCTCTACCAGGGCCGGACCGGCTGCCAGTGGGCCTACCTCCCGCACGACCTGCCGCCGAAGAGTGCGACGTACTACTACTTCGCCGCGTGGCGCGACGACGGGACCGACCAGGTCATCCATGAACTCCTGCGCTGCCAGGTACGTGAGAGAGCCCGCCGATTAGAGGACCCGACCCTGGTAGTGCTGGACACGCAGAGCATCCACGTCGCCGCCGGGGTCCCCGCCACCACGACCGGGCGGGACCCGGCGAAACGGGTGCCGGGCCGCAAGCGGGCACTGGCGGTGGATGTTCTGGGCCTGGTCATCGCCGTCATCGTGCTCGCCGCCAGCACGCATGACAACGCCGCGGGTATCGCCCTGCTGGACCAGGTCGCCGAACGCACCGGCGGCACTGTCAGCAAGGCGCTCGTCGATCAGGGCTTCAAGAAGCAGGTCGTCGTGCACGGCTCCGGCATGGGTATCGATGTCGAGATTGTCGAACGCAACCTGCAGGACAGGGGGTTCGTCCCGCAGCCGATCCGGTGGAGGGTCGAGCAGACCTACGGGATCCTGATACTGCACCGGCGCCTGGTCCGTGACTACGAACACCACCCGGCCTCCTCCGCCTCCCGCGTCTACTGGGCGATGACCCACACCATGACCCGCCGGCTCACCGGCACGATCACCCCCACCTGGCGCGACCCGCAGGCCGTGACCGCATGAACATCCAGCCCCTGCTCGAAGCACTGGATGTCCAGGAAGACGCAGCCCGGACCCTGACCGACGACCTCCGAACCCAAGCCGAAGAGCTACAGGCCCGACTACGGGAGGCCGAGACCCACCTCGAGCACCTCGCGATCACCCGAAAGACCGTCACCGCCCTCGCCGACCGGATCCCTACCCAAACCGCCTCGCCGGACCTGCCCGAGCACCCGGACTACCCCCGCATCCTCGCCGTCTTCAACGAGGCCACCGGCCCCCTCCGCGCCCGCGACATCTGCGATGCCCTCGACCACGAACTACTGCCGAAGAACATCGAAGGCACCCGCGCCAAGCTGAAACGCCTGGTCAAACTGGACATCCTCACCGAGGACGACGCCGGCAGCTTCGCCACGAAGCAGTAACGGACCAAGTACCGCGATCGGCAACGCTGATACTGCCTCACCCGAAAACGACACTCCACGAACAGCCTCATGAAAGGTCGGACAAGGCAGGCGTCGAGCGTTACTGCGCACCGCTTGATGGCGATCGAAAGCGGGCCACGATCTGGTGTGCGTACTGATCCTCCGGGCCGAGGTCCTGGACCGCTAGATAGGCCGTCTGGGCTCGATTTGTCTCGCACAAAAGCCGGACAAAGACGTACAGAGCATCACGGTCACCATCTTTGGCGCGGCTGCGCAGCGCGGCCTCCATCCCCCGCTCGCGAAGCGATCTGTTGAGTCTCCGACGTGCATGGACGTCCGTGCGAGCGAGTTCCATGAGTTCCGGGAGCCGTTCCGAACGGGCGAGCAAATCCATGTGCCACAGATGGTTGTTGTGCATGTAGCGATCGGTGGAGTAGCACTCGGCCTGGGCGCTTACCAACGTGATGGCCGCATCCCAATCCCCGAGTTGTTCCGCTGCCCGGGCCTGCTCGAACCACTCCACAGGACAAGTATCGCGTAGCGCCGCCTCGTACAGCGTGGTGGAAGTGGTCGCCGATGAAGGTCCACCAGGCCCGCGCCCGCCACCCCTCATCAAATACTCTCAAACCGCCCTCTGACGCCGTCTTGTGCCGCACCAACGTCGGCGCCATGAACGAAGTCATGCAGCAGCTTGCGGCGGGCCATCGTGTGGCGCTGGTTGGGGGAGGGGAAGCCCTACGCGCCTTGGCCCACGCCGCCAACGACCTGAAGGAGGGCCGCCGCACCTCGCACCCTGAGCTCGTCCTCTTCCCTACCTGGGGCGATCTGCAGGATTATGCCGAACACGATCCGGCCGGTCGCGAGCTTCAGCCGCTGATCGAGCTTGTCGACACACATGGAACCGGGGCCATCCTCGCAGCCGTCAACCGGCTCGATGACGAATCCGACGCAGATGTGACTGTGTCCACTGCCCACAAGGCCAAAGGCCGGGAATGGCACCGGGTAAGAGTGGCCATCGACTTCACCCCGCCCCAGGACAGCGACGAATACGACGAACATGGCCACCCCCTGCCTGGACCCATCGATGGTGCCGAGGCCCGTCTCGCCTACGTCGCGGTCACCCGGGCCCGCAACCGCCTGGACGTTGGTGGTCTGTCATGGATCAATGCTCATCCCGACGGGCAGACGGCATAAGCATATTGACCCGCCATTCGTTTGGACCATCTGATCGTTGGTCTGCGCATGCCGTTGGCCGACGCGCGGTGTGCGCGGATCGAGCCGTTACTCCCGGACCGGACCCCGAAGCGGGGCGGGCGGTGGCGGCACCAGGGTCGCAGCGGGTGCACCTGTACCGCGGGCCGGGCAGGCAGCGGGCCCTCCTCGGCTCAGCTGCGTGCGAAGTCGAGCAGGTCGCTGTTGAACTGTTCGGCGAATACGGGCACCATCGACAGGCCGTGAGGGGCGCCGGGGTAGACCTTGAAGGTTGCGTCCTTGACGAGCTTGGACGACTTGTTGCCCGAGGCCACGATCGGAACGATCTGGTCGTCGTCGCCATGTGCGATCAGGGTGGGGACATCGAACTTCTTCAAGTCCTCGGTGAGGTCCGTCTCGGAGAATGCCTTGATGCAGTCGTAGGCGCCCTTGATGCCCACCGACATCGACCAGAGCCAGAACTCGTCGCGGGTGCCCTGGGTGACGGTCGATCCCTCGCGATTGGCGCCGTAGAACGCTGCGCTGAGATCCTTGTAGAACTGTGAACGGTCCTTCGCGACGCCCGCTCGGATCTCGTCGAAGACCTCGATCGGCAGTCCTTCGGGGTTCGCTTCGGCTTTGAGCATCAGCGGGGGAATCGCGCTGAGCAGCACAGCTTTGGCCACCCGGCCGGAGCCGTGCTTGCCGAGGTAGCGTGTGACCTCGCCCCCGCCGGTTGAGTGTCCGACCAGGATGGCGTCGCGCAGGTCGAGCGTTTCGATGAGCGATGCCAGGTCGTCGGCGTAGGTGTCGAGGTTATTTCCGTCCCAGGTCTGGCCGGAGCGTCCGCCGCCGCGCCGGTCGTGGGCGATGGCCCGGAAACCATTGTCCGCCATCAGTTTCAGCTGGGGGTCCCACGCATCGGCGATCAGTGGCCAGCCGTGGGAGAACACGACCGGCTGGCCCGATCCCCAGTCCTTGTAGAAGATCTCTGTTCCGTCTTTGGCGGTGACGAAGGGCATGGTGCGAGTCCTTTCGGACATATCCAGAACACGGTGCTTCGGCGGAGTTCTATGCCAGGCCTGAACATGAACTTCCTGCCCACTGTGCCGTGATCGCCGACCAGCAGTAGACGTACGGAGAATCGACGGGGATGGCAGCAGCGAAAGGTGACCGGAGGAGGATGTCGTCCCAATCACGCTACCCGAGAAGCGGTATATCGGCGCGCCGCCCAGACCAGTGTTCCCCTGCCACAGGACATCGAGCGATTGCGTTCCCGCAGCCGCGTCGCGAGGCGGCGGCCACCTTGTATTGAGGGCCAACATGTTTCTTGCCCAAGGAACGCACCCTCCTTGCCGAGGTCTTCCCGAATGGGGCCCCCGCCGTGTGGTCGGCTGGACGACCGCCGAGCATCTGAGGCTGGGGATCGACTTGGTCGCCGACGCTCTCAAAGCCGCATCGCCGCTAGCGCCGCGGGGTGAGGGCGACCATGGCTGCTGAGTGGGCGGTTGGAGCTGCAGCAGGCGTTGCGGAAGATGCGCCAGCGTTGTAGAAGTCCGCCACGGTCCGCCTAGTGTTGTCCTGCTGGTTTGCTCCCAACTTCGTCGGGCCTCACTACTTCGATCGAGGCGCTCTCACGCCGTCTCCCTGGAGAAAGCAAGCCCGTTGAGGCGCCTTGGTTGCTAGGACCTGGGAATCAGGTCCAAAGGCTGATCGCGGACATGATCATTGACGGACACCTGGCGGCGGATGCTCCAGCCGATGGCGATCGCCGCAAGGAGAAGTCGCGAAAAGCGGCAGACGTGGGCCCTCAACACCACTTGAACGGTCCCGCTCTGATCGGCGGGTGGCCCTGCGACCCAGGCCCTATGCGGTTGACTCCCACACGCTCGGCGCGAAAGACGTCGGCAATGGCTCTGCACGCCCCACGGGCCAGGGTTGCCGCTCGTCGCGGACGGGGTCGAACACGCCGAACATCGCGCCGCAGGGCGGCCTCACGCGCGTCGGGTCAGGGGCGAGGGAGGCTCAACAACGCGGTGCGGCCGATCTGCATGAGTGCCGAGGCGTCCATGTCGGTCTTGGCGAGGAACTCGATTCCCTGTAGGACCGCGAGCAGCAGGTTGCCCATTTCCTGCGGATCGGCACCTTTGGCCAGGTCGCCTTCCCGTTGTGCATCCTTCACACAGGCGGCCAAAAGGTCTTGTGCCTCCTGATAGGTCGCCCGGGCGCGAGAGACCACTTCGGACTCCTGGCCGTGCAGTTCGGAGGTGCTGTTGGCCAAGAAGCACCCGCGGCGGCAGGCATCATTCGCGTAACCGCCAGCGGCGCCGTCGAGGAGGCGCCCTAGGCGCTCCAGCCCCGAACCAGGTCCGGTGAGTATCTGCCGGACGCTGTCGAGCTGCTCCCTGCGATAGTCGTCCAGTGTGCGCAGGAAGAGCTGGCGTTTGTCGCCGAACGCCCCGTACAGGCTTCCTTTGCCCAGTCCGGTGGCTGACATGAGGTGTTCCAGCGATGTAGCCGTATAGCCCCGGTTCCAGAACTGCTCGCGCGCGGACTGTAGAACCTGGTTCTCATCAAAGCTTCGGGGGCGCGCCATCCGCCCACTCTAACAGTTCTTGACTTTTCAGTCCATTTGCATGAGGGGTCGCTCCCGAGGGTTCCGGTCGGTCGCCCGGCATGAGTTTCCACGGTGGTTCGCCGACGGCGAGGGGATGAAGGATCTGCCTACGACTCGGTGGTTCTGCCCTTATCGGCGGTCTACCGGTGCCTTCGGCGCGCGGTCACCTCCCAGATCGTGATCAAGAGGAGGAAGGGCTGCTGGGAGCCCGCTGTGGAGAGGTGGAAAAGATGCCGGGGGGCAACGTGGCGATCAGTGGTTGGCCTGGGCGTTTCCGAGTGCGATGAGTACCTCTCGCGCATGGGCCGTCTCAGCAATGTCGCTTAGCGAGAGAAGTCTCACGAGATGGCCGTCGTCCACGACAGGTAGACGGTGCAGTGCATGGTCGCACATCAATGCAGCGGCCTCGCAGAGAGTGGTATCGGAGGTGACGGTTACCAGGGCTCCGGACGCGGCTTGTTGGGCCGTTGCGCTTCCCGCGATCACACCTTCGGCAGTGACGCGGACCGTGATGTCGCGGTCCGTGATCAAGCCGTGAAGAATGCCGTCATGGACGACGAGGACGCAGCCCACGTTGGCGTCACGCATACAGGCGGCAACCGAAGTCAGAGCGGTGTAGGGCGGTACGGTAACGACGTCGCTGGTCATCGCGTCTCGAACCAGGTTCACAGGCTCCTCCTGTCGTAAGCGGTTTCAACCACGATGTGGCACACAGGGATGTCCTGAAGTGTGCGGGTATCCGGCGGCCTTCGACGGAACTTTCCGGCGATGATCCACAGGGGGGCACCGAAGTCTCGGCTGTCTGGACGAGAGAAATCCGAGGCAGAGTTTGCGATGCGACGGTCCGGCCATGGTCGCTGGCTTCGCGATCTGTACGACGTGTAAACCGCGAACATGATCCCCGGATCGCTGTGCAGGGCCGGTCATGCTTGCCCCTTTGCGTCGGCTGCACCGACATAAGCATCCTTGAGCGGGCAGGGAGCCCATGACTCTTGCGGTCAACCGAACTTCCCCTGGTGTTTGCCATGTTGGCCGAACAATGTACTTGCATTCCGAAGGAAAGCTTTCCCAATTTTCCCACTGTTGCTGAGGTCTCGCCATGTGTGCCCCACTTGGCATCAATAGCGCTGCGTCCACGATCAACAATCTTTGGAGTTGTTCGGCGGCGGATGCCTGCAGGTCGGAGTGGAGTCGCTGGGGAGTAGATGCTGCAGTCCGTGCGGGGCGGCGCACTTGGCTAGCCGCTACCGTTCTTGCTCCCCGCTGGGCCGAATAGGACGCCCAAACCACCGACCACGCACCGGAATCGGCGGTCAGATCCCAGTCAGCCGCATCACCAACCTGCCCGGACAACACACCTAGCCTCGCCGTTTCACTTGGTGTGGGGCCGGGTTCTGTGCGGTAACGCGAAAGTGCCTTCTGAGCTGGGACGATGAACCTTGTCGAGGGGTTCTGTCGGTCCAGGCGGAAGGCACTTTCTGCGTGCAGGTGCGACACGAGGTCGCGTGTGTTGAGTGGATGCTTTTGGAGAGGGGGTCGGCGATGTTGCCGACAACAGGGTAATCCCGGGTTCGTGTCCGATGATCCGTTCCCACCTGGACGTGCGTCGCTGGTAACGGCGGGGTGCGAAGCTCCGGGGAGAAGCCCAAGCGCCGCCGTTCCACCCGGTGGCAACAGGCAAGGGAAAGACCGGGCGGGCGAACACCCGTGAACCCTCGATGACGTCTCGTGAAGAAAAGCCCTGCCGGTGGGACGCGACAGCAGGGTGCAGGGCGGGCCGCTGAAACGCGGCAGGCGCCGGGCGGATCTGCATGCCGCCCGGGAGGACACCGCCGCCCCGGGATATAGAGGGCGCCCAATCCGGTCGCATCTCGCACACGCGGAACGTGGAAACCCCGACGGAGGCCGCCGCTCTCGGATGGGCGGCGGTGGGCCGACCGTGAGGAAGGCTGATGTCTCCGGCGGGACAGGACGGCTCAAGAAGCGAAGGCCGGCAGGCCGAAAGGTCAGAGGAAACCGGGACAGCACGAGTGGCGGCCTCTCCGCCACCATCCCGGCCAACTCGCCGGATACCGGGCAGGTTTCCGGGTCCGAAAGGACGCTGACGTGAGCCGGGTGAGTCTGTGAGGAGGGACGATGACGACAGGGACAGCACCGAAGGACAAGTTGGACGCCGCGGCCACGGCTGGGGTGAACGGACCGGAGGGCGACTTCTTCGCGGACTGGGACAGTATCGACTGGGACCAGGCGGAGAAGAACGTACGCCGCCTGCGTCAGCGCATCTTCACGGCATCGAGGGACGGTGACCTGGCGAAAGTCAGGAACCTGCAGAAACTGATGCTCCGGAGCCTGAGCAACACGCTGGTCAGCGTGCGCCGGGTGACGGAGGTCAACGCCGGACGGAAGACAGCGGGGATCGACGGTCAGGTCGTGCTGACCGCCCCGGGCAAGGCAGAGTTGGTGCGCTTCATCCAGCAGCGCGGAAGTATCTGGCAGGCCCGTCCGGTCCGGCGAGTTTTCATCCCGAAGGCAGGGGGACGCAAACGGCGCCCACTAGGAATTCCCGTGATCATCGATAGGGCTCATCAGGCCCGCGCGTCGGCGGCGCTGGAACCCGAGTGGGAGGCACGCTTCGAGGCGAGGTCATACGGCTTCCGCCCGGGCCGGGGCTGTCACGACGCGATCGGGGTCATCTACAACACGCTCAACGGCAAGAACCCGCAACGCGTGTGGATCCTGGACGCCGACCTGGCGGCGGCATTCGACCGCATTGACCACGACCGGCTTCTGGCCCGGCTCGGCACCTTCCCCGCACGGGGACTGGTCCGGCAATGGCTGAAGGCCGGGGTGGTGGAACGCGGCCGAGTCACTGCGACGCAGGAGGGAACTCCTCAAGGCGGGGTGATCAGCCCAGTGCTGTTGAACGTTGCCCTGCATGGGATGGAGGCGGCTGCGGGTGTGCGGTATTACCCTCCGGGCCGACGGCCCGGAGAGATCATGCCGGACGCCCCGGTGCTGGTCAGATACGCCGACGACCTGGTGGCGATGTGCCACAGCCGCGAAGCGGCTGAGCAGGTCAAGGCCCAGCTTGCCGATTGGCTCGCGCCCCGGGGGCTGGTCTTCAACGAGGACAAGACACGTATCGTCCACGCGGAGACCGGTTTTGACTTCCTGGGGTTCAACGTGCGCCGTTACCGATGCGACAAGTTGCTGATCAAGCCCAGTAAAGCAGCCGTCAGGCGGATCCGGGCCAGGTTGCGCGAGGAGGTCCGTGCCCTGCGGGGCGCGGAAACTCTCGCCATCTTGCGGGCGGTCAACCCGATCGTTCGCGGGTGGTCGGCCTATTACCGGACGGTGGTGTCCAAGGAGGTCTTCGCCTCACTGGACTCCTATCTGTGGCAACTCACCTACCAGTGGGCTCTGCACAGGCACCCGAAGAAGTCGAAGCACTGGATCACCAGCCGGTACTTCGGCCGATTCAACACCGCCCGGGAAGACAGATGGGTATTCGGCCACCGCGACAACGGTGCCTACCTCGTCAAGTTCGCCTGGACGAAAATCATCCGGCACCAGTTGGTGAAGGGCACCTCGTCCCCAGACGATCCGGCCCTGACCGACTACTGGGCCAACCGGCGGCGCAGAAGCGCACCGCTGCCACTGGACCGGGCCACGATGCGTCTGCTCCAGACGCAAATGGGCCGCTGCCAGTGCTGCGGGCAACTGCTTCTGCATTCCGACCAGCCCCCACAGTCCCCAACCGGGTGGGAGCAATGGCTCCGCACCACCCGGAAAGCGATGAAGGCACGACACATCGCCTACCAGGGGACGAAGACGCCGGACGGGGCTCAACTCCGCCTTGCTCATGCCTCATGCCTCCGACGCCGGAAGGTGTCAGGCAACGGAAATTCTGCATAGTCCCAAGAGCCTTCAGGACTTGCTTGAGCCGTATGCGCGGACAACGTGCACGTACGGTTCTGAGGGGGCGAGGGCGCCGAAATGCGCCCTCGCTACCCGACGGTATCGGTTCGCGTCCCAAGCTCCATGTCTCTGCTGACGGTGCCGGGGTGGTTGGTCACGCCGGGGCACGGTTGCTGGCTGATCTCGCCGATGCCACCGAACTGACCAGCGCGTACTCCACCGCGTTAGGACCACTTCGGCGACGCGGCACTGGTCACGACCCGGGCCGGATCGCCACCGACCTCGCGGTGATGCTGGCTGATGGCGGGGAAGCCATCACGGATCTGGCCGTGCTGCGGGACCAGGGCGAGGTGTTCGGCCCGGTCGCCTCGACACCGACGGCCTGGCGGCTGCTCGCCGACATCGACGAGACCGGACTCGCTCGGCTGCGAGCGGCCCGGGCCCAGGCACGGGAAGTGGCCTGGCTGCAGGCCGCCGAGACCCGCTGCGGAATACCGGCGGCAAAAGCCGGCGGACGAGAACTGCCCGGCCTGGTCCTGGACCTCGACGCCACGCTGGTGACCTGCCACTCCGAGAAGGACCAAGCCGCACCCACCTATAAAGGCGGCTTCGGATTCCACCCTCTGGTGTGTTTCCTGGCCAACACCGGCGAGGGCATGTCCGGGCGGCTGCGGCCCGGCAACGCCGGAGCCAACACCGCCGCCGATCACATCGCGGTGCTGGACGACGCTCTCGCGCAGATCCCCGACAACCACCGGCACGGCACCGACATCCTCGTCCGCACCGACAGCGCCGGATCGGCGAAAGCCTTCCTCGCCCACGTCCGAGACATGCGGATACGAGGAATCCGCACCTTCTTCTCGGTCGGATACGCGGTCACTGAACCGGTCCGCCGCGCGATCCGGGCCCTGCCCGAACAGGTCTGGCACCCCGCCCTGGACCAGGACGGAACACTGCGTGCCGGCGCCACGGTTGCCGAGCTGACCGGCATGGTCGACCTTGCCGGCTATCCGGACGGCACCCGCATCATCGTGCGCCGCGAGCGCCCGCACCCCGGAGCCCAACTGTCCCTCTTCGACCAGGACGAGGGCCTGCGGCACCAGGTCTTCCTCACCGACACACCGTTCGCCAGCGGGGGCTCCGCCCAGTTTCTGGAGGTCCGCCACCGCGGGCATGCCACCGTCGAGGACCACATCAGGTGCGGCAAGACCACCGGCTTCGGCCGCTTCCCCTCCCGCCACTTCCTGGTCAACGCCGCTTGGCTCGAACTCAGTCTCGCGGCGATCGACCTTCTCGCCTGGACCCGCGTCCTCCTGCTGGACGGCGATCTCGCCACCGCCGAACCCAAGAAACTGCGCTACCGAATCCTGCACGTCGCCGCCCGGATCACCCGCGGCGGCCGCCGCCTGCGCTTGCGGATCTCGGCGACCTGGCCCTGGAGACATGAACTCACGGCCGCATTCCACCGCCTGGCCGCCCTGCCTCGCCCCGCCACCTGAGCGACCGCCCTCTGATCACCCGCGACCCGAAGGACCTTGGAGAACCCGGCCCACCGCGCCGGGCCCTCACCATGCCCACCGACCGACACCGCTCCAAACGACCCCGCTCAGCCAGCCATCAGCCGCAACTGAAACGGCGAGGCTAGACGGCCTTAGCTCGGCAGGCGAGCCTCACCGAGGTGACAACCGCTTCAGTCTTCTTGTTGGGCACAAGTGGTCTTGGATGGTGCCCGTGAAGCTTGCGGCACCCTGATCTCCGCACGGAGCCGCCATCGCCATGGTGCTGTACGTCATGACATCTCAGGTGTGACGGTCAGGGCGGCAGAGGCGCTGTCGGAGGGTGTGCTGCGGGGGGTCATACGCAAGGCGGTCAGTGCGCCGACGAAAGCCACGGCGGCAATGGTCCACCGCGCGAGCGTGAAGGCCGCGTGTGTGGCGGTATAGGTGTGGGGGACACTGACAAGCGCGATCAAGATGCTTACTCCCAGGACTGCTCCCAGTTGGCGGCTCATGTTGACGATTGCGCTGCCGGTGGCAGCACGGTTGTTGGGGAGGTCGGCCGTGGCCGCGGCCAGGATGGTGGGCAGGGCCAGACCCACGCCCATGCCACTCAGCAGCCAGCCCGGCAGCGCCTGCGTGAGGTAGGCAGGCTGAGCGCCCAGGCTCAGTTGCAGCACGATGATGCCGGTGCCGAAGAGGGCCGATCCCACCGCGGTGATCCAGCCGGCCGGCACTTTGTGAGCGACAGCTTGGGCGAGGGAGGCGAACAGCGGCACCATCAGGGGTCCCGGGGTGATTGCCATGCCGGTCCTGAGCGCCGAGTAGCCCCATACCTCTTGCAGCCACATGACGGTGGCGAGCAGGCCGGCGGCGAACGCGGCTGTGAAGGCCAAGGCGGTGGCGTTGGACCAGGCGAATGAGGGCACGCGCAGGAGCGCCGGTTCCACCACGGGGGAGGTGTGGCGTAGGGAGCGGCGCCAGAAGACAGCCATGCCCGTGAGAGTCAGCCCCAGACATACAGCGGTCCTGGGGCTGTCCCAGCCCCAGGAAGGCGCTTGGACCAGCCCGAGAGCTAGGACGCTGATACAGGCCAGAAGAACAGCGGCGCCTGGGAGGTCCGGCAGCCGGGTGTCCACGTCGTGTCGGCTGGCGGGCAGCGAAGGAAGCGCCAACAGGAAGGCAGCAGCGCCGATCGGCACGTTGACCAGGAAGATCCAGCGCCACGAGGCCTCGGCAAGGAGGCCTCCAACGACAGGTCCTGCGGCGGCCGCGAGACCGCCTGTGGCAGCCCAGACGCGCACTGCTCGCTCTTTCCGGTCGGCGGGCGTGGCAGTGAGGAGCAAGCCGAGGCTCGTGGGAGTGAGCAGGGCGGCGCCCATTGCCTGTATTCCCCGAAAGGCGACCAGGGGCCACAGACTGTCGCTCAAGGCGCATGCGGCGCTGGCGGCGGTGAATACGGCCAGGCCACTCAGGAAGCCCGCCTTTTGCCCGAAGCGGTCAGCCAGGCGTCCCAGGGGAACCAGAAGGGCCGCATACAGGATCGCGTAGGCGTTGAGGATCCAGCTCAGGTCGGCCAGCGAACTGTCTGGGAACTCTTGCCCGATGTCCGAGAAGGCAACGTTGACGATGAACAGGTCCAAGCTGGCCATGAACGCGGCAACGCAAAGCACCGGCAGTACCCAGGCGGTCTTGCCCGTCTGGCTTTGATTTTCCATAGCCAGACGCTACCCATCCGGCTATGGCCGACGCAAGCCAGATGGGTAGCGAACTCGCTGTCCGCTCGTCACGTGGACGGCTCAAGGCGCCGCCAGCTGGCCGGCCCTCTCCCCGCGCGCTGAGTGCCTCGGTACGCGGGACGCCGATGTGTGGCCTTCCCGGCCGGTGTGACGGTGGTGGCGTGGTGTTCGCCCTTGCCGGCGTCCAGGCCGAGGAAGACGTCGGTGTCGCCGGTGTCGATCACGTGCAGGCCTCTCCATCGCGCCCTCGTCTGGCCTGCCACGGCACCGAGCTGCCACATCCACGTTGCGGAGAGCTCCTCCGGCCTGGGTGAAGCCGGTGCTCAAGCCCCTCATCGGCGGTCCGTCGATGCTTCGGACCCGGCGGCACCCCCCTGGATCATCAACAACAGGAGGGGGAAGTCACGCCGCACCCGAAGGCCGGAGGCGCCATTGCGGAGCCACGAAAACGGTAACGGGGGCCGTACCCGACTCGCGCCGGATGTTGCCGCGGCGATCGAGCACTGCCAGCCGGTCTTCTGGAGGCGGTCACGTTGGCCGCCCACCGTGCAGGCTGCGCGGCCAACGGGGAGCGAGGCGTCCGACGTTGCCGAAGGCAACGTTGACGAAGGCGGCCGTGTGTAACACCGGTAGATCCCAGCCAACCATGTTTGGCTTCTGCTATCCATGGCCAGGGCGCTAATGGCCTGAGTAGGGAAATCTCAAGCCAGCGTTAGTCTTGGCGCATGTCGACAGAAGCTGCACACCTAGACGGACCGGTGGCGGACCGGGACGGCTGGATCACTGACCGTTGCTCCCTTGACCGCGCTGTGCGCGCGGTCGGCAGTCGCTCCGCAATGCTGCTGATACGCGAGGCCTTCTACGGCACTCGGCGCTTTGACGACTTCGCGCATAGGGCGGGCATTTCCGAAGCTGTCGCTGCCTCGCGCCTGCGCGAACTCGTGGCTGTCGGTGTTCTTGAGCGTCGCCCCTACCAGGAGCCTGGCACGCGCACCCGACATGAGTACGCGCTCACGAAGAGAGGCCGCGACCTGTTCCCTGTGGCCTTGGCTCTCATTCAGTGGGGCGACCGTTACCTCGCCGACCCGGCCGGACCACCACTCCTTTTCACTCACCACAACTGCAGCACGCCGCTCAGGGCAGGCGTCACCTGTGAGGCGGGGCATGAGGTTCCACTCGGCGAGGTTGGCGTCGCCTTTGCGCCGAACAAGTTGAACGGATCAGACCTCAGCTCTGCTTCCACGCTCTCGGAGGGCGGGGAGACGGCAAACGACGATTAGGCCCTATTAGCTGTCTTCAAAGATCATGCGGGTGGTGGATTCTGGTGTGGTACGTCGACATGAACTCACAGACCAGGAATGGGAGTTACTGGCTCCCCTCGTACCCCTGGCCGTGACCGGAAGGCCTCGGGTTGACGACCGCCAGGTCATCAACGGCATGGTCTACAAGATCCGCACCGGCATCACCTGGCGTGACTTGCCCGAACGCTACGGCTCGTGGAAAACGGTCAGTAGTTCATTGAGGGTGATTGCCGGGTCCACAAGGTCTCGATTGCCGCCTGGGTCTGTTGACCGGCCGACGGGTGGGTTGGGACAAAAACCCGATGCAGGGTGTCGGACGGTGTCCGGCCCTTGCCTGCCTGAGTCGGCGTCTTTGGGCGGCAGGGCCGACCCGTCACATTGTGGCGTCCACTGCCTCCCTCGTCAGAAGAGGTTGAAGCCGTGGGCATGTGCCCAGTTGGTGGCCCGGCTGGTGAAGGCGCGGGCGGCGGCACTTTGGTACGTGCTTTCACGATGCAGGAGTGTGACGGTGCGGGAGGGGAGTGCGGGGGAGAGGGGGATGGGGGCCAAGTGGGGATGGCCGCGGGTGATCGCGTCGGGTAGGACGGTCGCGAGCGGGGTGCGGGTCACGATTTCGGTGAGTGCGTTGATGGAGTTGGCCTCCAGTGCGATCCGTGGCTGCACGTGGTGTTCCGCGAGGTGCTGGTCGATGTGCTGGCGGGTGGCGAAGTCACCGCTGAGCAGGGCGAGATGGCGTTCGCGAAGGTCGGTGATGGGCAGGGGGCCGCGCCTTTGGATGTCGGGGTGATAGGGGCCGACGACGAGGCTGAGGGTCTCGATGAACAGTGCGGTGGCCTCGATGCCCGGGTGATGGGCGCCCAGGAAGGCGATGCCGAGATCAATCCGATCGCCGAGCAGGTCGGCTTCGATGCGGGTCTGGGGCATCTCTCGCACGTCCAAGGTGATGCCCGGATAGCGGGCATAGAAGTCGGCGACGAGGGGGCCCGTGAGGTAGGCCGTAAAGGTAGGGGTGACAGCGAGGCGTAGGTGCCCACGGGAGAGGTTCTGCACGTCCAGCACCGCCTGCTCGCCGGCCGCAAGGTCCTGTAGCGCGCGCTGGGCGTAATGGGCGTAAGCGGTCCCGGCGTCAGTGAGGCGTACTGTGCGGCCAGTACGGTCCAACAACTGGACACCGAGGGCTTTTTCCAGCTGCCGGACCTGCTGAGACAGGGTGGGTTGCGAGATGCGCAGGCCCTCGGCGGCGCGGGTGAAGTTCCCGTGCTCGGCCACTGCGAGCAGGTATCGCAGATGGCGCAGTTCAGGCTTCACACCCATCATTATAGATGCGGTCGATGGAACTCAGTGGTAATGAGTCTTGGACGCTATAAGGGCAGCTCGTGCACAGTGAATGGGGTAGACCTCATCGGCAAACCACCGGAAGGAGCACGGCATGCGTCATCTCGCCGAGGGCATCACCCGCTTTCAGCGGGAGGTCTTCCCCGCCAAGGCAGGGCTCCTCGCTCAGCTGGCCACCACCCACCAGCCCAGCACGCTGTTCATCGGCTGCTCTGACGCCCGTGTCATCCCCGAGCTGATCACCCAGGCCGATCCCGGCGAGCTGTTCGTCATCCGCACTGCCGGCAACCTCGTCCCCCTCTACACCTCCGGCGCCGACGGCATCGTCGCCAGCATCGAGTACGCCATTGCCGTCCTGGGAGTGAAGGACATTATTGTCTGTGGACACTCAGCATGCGGTGCAATGACCGCTCTCGCCCAAGGCCATGACCTGACCGACACCCCGGCCATCGCCGACTGGCTGCGCCAAGCGGCTGCCGCCCGGGACCTCAACGCACCCGCCGGAAGCAGGCAGACAGTCGCCGCATTGGTACGGGAAAACGTCGCCGTCCAGCTGGCGAATCTGGCCACACACCCCTCGGTGGCTCATGCGCTGGCCAAGGACAGTGTGCGGTTGCACGGCTGGGTCTTCGACATCCCAACTGGAACCGTCGAGGAACTCGACGCCGGGCCGCACCGCTCCCTCGTGGCCTGACCCCCCGGCCCAGTCTGGCCGATCCACGGGACCATTTCTTCCGCTCTTCGCACTTTCATGGGGGGACCGACTGAAAGGAAGCAACGTCATGATGCACGCCCAACTCGACAACACCGCCCGCCAGCAGCTCGCGGTCACCGCGGTCGAAGCCAAGACCCGCAAGGACCTCACCTGGCAGCAGATCGCAGACGCTGCCGGCCTGTCCGTGGCGTTCGTCACGGCCGCCATCCTCGGCCAGCACGCGCTGCCGGAGAAGTCGGCCGAGGCCGTCGCCGAACTCCTTGGCCTCGACGACGATGCGGTGACACTGCTGCGCAGCATTCCCACTCGCGGCTCCATCGAGGGCGGCATTCCCACCGACCCGACGATCTACCGTTTCTACGAGATGATCCAGGTTTACGGCACCACGCTCAAGGCCCTGATCCACGAGCAGTTCGGTGACGGCATCATCTCCGCGATCAACTTCAAGCTCGACGTAAAGAAGATCGCCGATCCCGAGGGAGGCGAGCGCGCCGTGATCACCCTGGACGGCAAGTACTTGCCCACTAAGCCCTTCTAGTGTCGCCTGCGCCGGAAATCACGGACTTAGTCTCTTGCTGGTTTTCAGTGGCTCGTGGAGTCACCTTGCTGAGGTAGTCGGCGAGGGATTTGAGGATCTCGTCGGCTGCCTTGGTCCAGGTGAAGGGCCTAGGGCCTCCACCGCCTTCCCGGTGCGTCGTTCCGGCCAGGTGTCGGAGAGCGACGGCGCAGGTCTGTATTCCTTTATTTAGGAATGTCGAGCCACACTGTCTTTCCTCGACCGTGGGGAGAATTTCCCCACGCGGAGGAAAGGATTTCCACAATGCTTAGCCCCCTTCCGTGCTCCGCCGCGGCGTTCGCCTCGTCGGAGTCGGTGATGGATGTCGGCACTGGAGGCTTGGCGTCGGTGTCACGGACCTCGAAATGAATGCGGTCGGGGTATTCGCGGAGCCATACCTCGACATCGCTGTCGGCGTGAATGAGGGCATTAGTGACGATTTCGGAAGCCATCACTTCCATGTCGTCGGCAAGTCTCTGCAGGTCCCGTCTGAGCAGGTAACTCCTCACGAACCTTCGCACGGACCTCACGCCCTGGATGTCGTGCCTCCGTATAGCCATCCGGTCGACCCTGCGGACCGAGCCGAGAGGATTACCCTCGTATAGAGCGAACAGGAGTGCCATGTCGTCCCGCTGGCGCTCGGGGCGCTTCGACGCGCCCATGAGGAGCAAGTCCGCAATCTTGTGCAGGGAACGGGCTTCGACTCTGTCGGCTGAAGCGAGAAGGCCGCGTGCGTCGACCACCGGGTCGCCGGTGGGGGAGTTGACGATTCCATCCGTGTAAAGCATCAGTAGTGTCTCCGGGCGGATGGTGAATTCCGTGCTGCTATACACATAGCCAGGCTCCACGCCGAGCGGGAGGTTCGGCGGAGCGTCCGGCGCTATGATCCCGGCCTCGGGGCAGCGAAGGAGCGGAACCGGGTGACCGGCCAGGGCGATCTCGACGACCCCGCCTTCCGGATCGAGTCGGACGAAACAGCACGTGGCAAAGAGATCGGTGTCGAGTTCGGCGAGCAGTTCGCTGGATCGGGCGAGAACATCGGTGGGCTTGTGTCCTTCCGCAGCATACGCGCGCAGTCCGCTTCGGAGCTGTCCCATGATCACCGCGCTGTCGATGTTGTGGCCCTCCACGTCGCCGACCACGAGACCGGTTTGCCGACCCGGCAGGGGAATGACGTCGTACCAGTCACCGCCCATCCCCGAGGGGGCGGACGCGGACAGGTACCGAGCAGTGATCACCACCTCGGGGAGTTCGGGCAGTGAGCGGGGGAGTAGCTTCTTCTGCAGCGCCTCCGTGAGAGCGTGCTCGCTCTCGGTGAGTTGGGCACGCTCCATGGCCACGGCGAGCTGGGCGGCCATCATCAGCAGGACAGCCTGTTCTTCGGCGCCGATCCATCGCGCGGTCTCAAAGCCGAGCAGGCAGCTGCCCCGGAAGTTTCCGCTGCCCACCAGAGGTAGCACCGCACATGCCTGGATGTCAGCACTCTCCAGAGTGGGGTAGGCCGCTAGCAGTGCCGCGCGATCGGGGAGGAAGAGGGGTTGTCCGGTGCAGAGCACATCTGCACCGGGGGTGCTTCTGTCCAGGGGCGCCCCGTGGACCATCCGCACCAGCTCCGCAGGCCCGCTGTGCCCGGCCACCCGGAGTCTGCCCTCTTGAGCCACCGCAGCCACGAATGCGCCGGCGCCGAAAGGCAGCATGATCCGTTCACGCGCAGCTCGCATGACGTCGACCAGCCCCGGCGCCTCGTTGAGCGCGGCGGAGAGTTTGTGTACTTGGTACATCTGCGAGAGAGCGGCTGATCCGGGAAGGTCGGGCAATCCCCAACGTTGCTTCACCTCAGCGGTGGGGATCCCTTCATCGTCCGGGCTTCGGAACATGGGGATGATCAGGGGAGATGCGGTCGGCTTCATGGTGTGATCAACCTGAGACTGGTCGACCAAACCGGACGTCAGCAGTTCCCCCAGCGTAGCCATCCGTTCCTGCAGTCCCTCGCAGGTCTGGCTTGGCGGTACCCAAATCCCGGTCAGCACTCCAAGCTTCTCGTCCCCGGCGATGAGGGGTGCGGCCACGACCGAGTATGGGTAGGGAATCATCCGCAGTGCGCGCTCTTCACGGGAGATCGCATGGGCAGCGTCGGAGGCCACGGTGCGGCCGGTGCGGTAGGCGGCAGCCGTTACGAGGGGGCCGTCGCACGCAATGACCTCGGGGATGGTGAAGACGGCTGGCGGGGCCCCGCCGACTGCGGCTGACAGCAGGTGCGTGCCATTAGCATCATGTGCAGCCAGGTAGACGACGCCGACATAGGCGCCGAACTCGAATCTCATCTGACGGAAGACCTCGGCAAGCAGCTTGCTCCGGTCAGTGGGGGCCGGAGGGGGGTTGCCGGTGGTGTCAGTTCCGTCGTTGGCTGTCCGGGAATCTTTCACGCTTTCCCCACACGGTGCGGCGCGCTATGCGGCTATAGGGCGCGGATTGCGTCATACGGCGACTACGTCCCCGGTTCCTATGTGATGGCACTCATTCAAGTCATCTCACCCCGGTGACTCTGGTGCAACCGCGGCGCGGCGATGCTCTCGCGTCTTGTCTTCAGCATTGGGAAGTGTGTCCGCCTCCCGCAAACCTGCGGGGCCGGTCACGACGGTGAGACCAACGGTTTCGCGGTGAAGGGCGGCGCACCGCGCACCGCCCAGTAGGTGGGGGGAGGGTGCTCGTTGTGGTCCGCTTGTGGACGGCAAGGTCCTGCTGTGCGGGGGTCCCGTTGACGGTGAGCGCGTGGTCGAGGGCCTCGCGTCGGATACTGCCGGTGATCCTTCTGCCTGGGGGAGGTGGGCGCGTGATGTTCCTCGGGCGGCTCGCGGCGTGTCGTGCCGGTGGACGGGCGTCCAGGTCCGGGCGTGGACGCCTCCTTGTGACGCGGTGGTTAGCCCGACGTCGCCGGGGCGGCCTTCAGGAGAGGTTCGCACGGACTGTCTTGTCCGCATGCACCTTGGTCTTCTTGCCTGCGGTGGCGTGGCCGGGGCGCTCGCACGCAGGGTGTGCTTGCCCGGGTTCGCAACGAACAGGGTGAAGAGACCGTCGCCGGCCCGAGGATCGTCCGGCGTCGCGACGGTGACCGCCGTGCTGACCGGATGCTGCAAGTCGGTGATAGTGGCGCCGACCAGGCCCGCCCTGGAGCTGCTGTCACGGACGGTGTCGACGGTCAAGCCGCCAGAGACCGGCACGAGGGTGCGCGTCCCGACGTACACGTCCCCTGGCGTCGCCGCTCGAGGAGGAGTGACCCAGGTCGTCTCCCAGGTCGTGCCGCCGTCGGTGGCGACGTCCACGCTCATCTGCTGGTTGTGCGGTTTCTCCGCCGACTGTCCGCCGGAGAAGTCGTAGACCGGGCTGATCAGTTGGCTGACCGGGTGCGGGCCGATTGGTCAGTTGTCGCTCTCGATGACGGCGAACGAGCCGCTGCCGCCGGTCGCGTCGCCGCGCTGGATCGGGTTGTCGAATTCCCATCCGTTGTCGGTGCGCCGGGAGCGTTGATCACGGTCCAGCCCTTTCGGAGTCGAGCTGGTGGAGTCGACGTTCCCGTCGCGCCGTCGCGTCTGAGTATGTAGCCGACAGCCGTGGCGGTGTCGAGGTCCGTGGTCGGTTCCTGGACGACCGCATGGCTGTAGCCGGGGCTGCTCCTCAGTCTGGCAGTCCCTGGTAGCCACGCAGCTTGCGATACAGCGTTGCCCGGCCGATGCCCAGCGATGCCGCCGCGCGCGCCTTGTTGCCCCCGTGGCGGTGCAGCGCGCCGAGGATCGCCTCGCGCTCGGCAAGCGCCATTGGGCTCAGCTTTCGAGCGGCGCGTGTCTCCCGCACAGCGTCGGGAAGTTCGCCACGGCGCACCGGCCCGGAACTGCGCCGCTGCTTCGCCACCGCCCTTACAAGGTGAGCGAGTTCGGTGATATTGCCGGGCCAGGAGTGCTGTTCGAGCGCTCGCAGCGTGTCGAGTGTCCAGGTCAGCGGCGGCTGCCCGGGCTCCGGCCGGGGTGCGAGGATGGGGAGCAATTCCCTTATGTCATCGGCTCGTTCACGCAAGGGCGGCAGTACGACGGAACGTGCCGCCAGTGTGTCCAGCAGCCGCTGCAGACACGGGCCGGGTGCGGTCCCTGGTGTGTACGTCGCCACGAGCGGCAGCTCCGGTTGCTCGCCGAGCAGGGCGATCAGTGCGGCCACATCACGCTGTGCCAGCTGCTCGGTGTGGCGCAGCAGCATGGGATTGGTCAGAGCGCCCTTACCACCCAGCGACTCGCATTGAGCGGCTAGTTCGCCGTCTGGTGCCTGGGCGGCATCGACGATCAGCGGCCCGATGTCGTTGCGCCGGGCGAGTAGGGCCAGAGCCAGCGCGGTCTTCCCGGTGCCGCGCTCGCCGGTCAGTAGCAACGGCTGCCCGGACTGCGCCAGGTCGAGCGCGAGGCCCGCTGCATGCCGCCACGGCACGGAACTCCCGGCCAGCCTGACCAGCTTGTCCCGCCCAAGCCGTGGTTCACTGAAATGTTCCTTACGAAGGCGGTCTGGCTCACCACGTCGACTTGTCTTTTCGGACAAGTGTGAGGGCGGGGAGAGCACGGCGCTCAGCTCGCTCGGTTCCTCGACAACGGCGAGCACACCACCCGTCCGCAGCGGAGTGACCCGGGCGACACGCCCCTCACCGTCCGGCAGTTCGATGTTGTATGCCTCCGCAGGCTCTTCCCATACCCCTGCCGCCTCCCGTTCGAGCACCGCCAGTGCCTGCGGGGACAGCAGCCGCGCCGCGCCGCCACTCACCAGCTGGTTCCGGCCGTCGAGCGCGAGCACCGCCCGCCCCTCGGCGCTCTCCCGCAGATAGGCGTCGAGCAGCAGACGCTCCGGCGGCCGTGCCGCGGCGGCCAGCTCCGCCTCGACAGCCGCTGCCGTCGCCTCGGCGAGTACGGCGCCCGGGTGCGGAACGCAGTCCGCGCGTAGTCCGCCCACGACCGTTACTGTGCCGGCCGCGCGCCCAGAACCAGGTCCACGGAGCGGAACACTGACACAGGAGAGTTCCTGCCACAGGTCGAGAAAGTGCTCGGGTCCGTGCACCTCGGCGCGAACTCCCGTGCGCAGGGCGAGCGCCACGCTGTTGTTGCCGACGACCCTCTCCGACAGATCACGGCGCAGGGTGTTCGAGGACCAGCGGCCACACCACCACAGGACCTTGCAGCGTTCGTCCGTGAGGAGCAGCGCGCAGTCCCCGCCGTCCAGCGTGGCTGCGAGCCGGTCGAGCACTGGGCGGGCCGCGGCGAGCAGCGCCGAGTCCTCGGTGTCATCGGTACCGGGCGCCGTCGCCAGATCGCGCCGTACTCCGTAGAAACGCGCACGCCGCCAGGCCGCTACAACGTTGTTCGGCACGTCGTCGGGCAAGGGCCGACCCTGCAGGAAGCGCTCGCGCGCCTGGCGTATCCGCTCGAGGGAGAACGCTGTGCCGGAGTCGGCTGTGGGGGAGTGCTCGGTACTGGTCACGACGGCCCTACGGTATCCGGCTGCCGGTGTCTCGAATTGAGACACCCATTCTCACGCGGACAGGTTCAAGATCACTAATGAACAAGTTGTGAGTCCATCTCAGGAGCTACGCAGTGCACACCGTCGAGACCGACGTACTGATCGTGGGCAGCGGCCCCGCGGGATCTTCGGCAGCCCTGGCACTGAGCACCTACGGCGTGCCCAATATCGTCGTGACCCGCTATGCCTCCCTGGCGGACACCCCGCGCGCCCACATCACCAACCAGCGAACCATGGAGGTGCTGCGTGACCTCGGTGTCGAGGACGAGGTCGTGGCCAAGGCCACCCCACAGCAGCTGATGGGCAACACCGTCTTTTGTACCAGCCTCGCGGGCGAGGAGCTGGGGCGGCTGCGCTCCTGGGGCAATGAACCGCTGGTGCAGGCTGAACATGAACTCGCCAGCCCGAGCCGCATGTGCGACATGCCGCAGCACCTCATGGAGCCAATTCTCGCCGACGCGGCGGTTGCGCGCGGTACTTCGCTGCGCTTCGAGACGGAGTACCTGTCGCACGTACAGGACGCGGACGGGGTGACAACCACCGTCAAGGACCGGCTGCGCGGGGACACTTACGAGATACGCGCGAAGTACCTGATCGGCGCGGACGGCGCCCGCAGCCGGGTTGCGGAGAACGCGCGGCTGCCGACCGTCGGTCAGATGGGTGTCGCGGGCAGCATCAACATCCTCTTCGAGGCGGACCTCAGTAAGTACACCGCGTACCGGCCGTCCACCCTCTACTGGGTGCTCGCCCCGGGCGCCACAGTTGGCGGCATCGGCGCGGGCCTCGTTCGCTGCGTTCGCCCGTGGAACGAGTGGATGATCGTGTGGGGTTACGAACTCGCGGCCGGCGCCCCCGACCTCACCGAGGAGTACGCCGTGTCGGTCGTACGCCGTCTCATCGGTGACGCCGACATCCCGGTGACCATCACCTCGTCCTCCGCCTGGACGGTCAACCATCTGTACGCCGAGAACTATCAGGACGGCCGTGTGCTGTGTGCTGGCGACGCTGTACACCGCCATCCGCCGTCGAACGGCCTCGGTTCCAACACTTCCATTCAGGACGCGTACAACCTGGCGTGGAAGCTGAAGCTCGTCCTGGACGGCACCGCCGGCCCGTCCCTCCTCAACACCTACACCGCCGAACGCGCTCCCATCGGCAAGCAGGTCGTCGAGCGCGCCAACAAGAGCATCGGCGAAACCGCGCCCGTCTTCGAGGCGCTCGACGGGCTCTCCCCACAGACGCCCGAGCAACTGTGGGCCAATATCGCCGGGCGTAAGGACACCACCGAGGCCGCCGAGAAGCAGCGGGAACAGCTGCGTGAGGCGATCGCCTCCAAAGCGTACGAATTCAACGCCCACGGCGTCGAGATGAACCAGCGCTACGCGTCGGACGCGATCGTCTCTGACGGCACCGAAGACCCTGGCTTCGACCGCGATCCCGAGCTCCATCACCAGCCCTCCACCAGGCCGGGCGCCAAGCTCCCACACGCCTGGATCACCCGCGGCCGCGAGCAGCTGTCCACCTTGGACGCGGCGGGTCGGGGACGGTTCACCCTGTTCACCGGCATCGGCGGAGACGACTGGACGTGCGCGGCCATGACCGCCACCGAAACGCTCGGTGTCGAGCTCGCCACGGTCGTCATCGGCCCCGGGCAGGAGTACGAGGACCCGTACGGCGACTGGGCGCGGCTGCGTGATATCGCCGACTCGGGGGCTCTGCTCGTACGACCCGACCATCACATTGCTTTCCGGCACGCTCACGCTGCGGCGTCCGGTGACGCGGAGGTGCTGCTCACCGCGGCGCTGCGTCAGATCCTCGGACACGGCTGAACCCCTCTCAATGCTTACCCTGCATTTCCACGAAAGGTGAACACCATGGCCTTCGCACTGCTCAGGCGCAGGCGAACCCAGGGCTTCGGCGGCGGCACGGGCCTCGCTCTGCCCCTTCCGCCCGGCGCAGGCGGCCTCGTCCGCGAGGTGCTGGACCCGTTGGGTCACCCCCTCGGCGGCGTTGACGTCACGGTCACCGCGACTGATACCCAGCGGGTCGCGGCACGAGGCACCACCGATCCGTACGGGCTGTTCTGCGCCGCATTGCCCGCGGGCCGTTACAGTCTGCTGATCACCGCGGAGAGCCTGCAGCCGCACCGCGAGACGGTGGACATCGTCGCGGGGGAGTGCGTGCCGCAGGCCAGGACACAGCTGGACATGGCGCGCCAGCCGGAGCTTCCGTCCCCCGGCGTCTGGCTCTTCGACCCGCCGCACACTGCGATCCGCTTCATCGCTAAGCATGTCGGCATGGCAAATGTGCACGGCCGATTCGAGCGCTTCGAGGGCGGCATCCGGGTCCACGAGAACATGGAGGAGTCGCAGGTCGAGGTCAGGATCCACGCCGACAGCATCACCACGGGCAACAACACCCGGGACAACCACCTGCGCTCGGCGGACTTTCTCGACGTCGAGAACTACCCGTACATCGACTTCGCCAGCAGTCGGTTCGTTCACCGCGGTGGCTCCAAGTGGTCGCTGCAGGGCACGCTGACCATGCACGGCGTCAGTCGCTCGATGGCCCTGGACACCAACTACCTGGGCACGGTCAACGGCGGCTACGGCGAGGAACTGCGCTGCGCCGCCTTGGCCAAGGCTGAACTCCACCGTGAGGACTACACCCTCAACTGGCGCAACATGCTGGCGCGCGGTATCGCCGTGGTCGGCCCGACGGTCAAGCTGGAGCTGGACATACAGGCGATGTACCGGAGCCACGACACCCCGACACCGCCCCGGTAGTTCCCGCGCCGTTGAGCCTGCGCGAAGTCACCTTTATGACACCGGGGATGAAGGTGACATGCCTCAAGGCAGGCAACACGACCTCCCGCGCCCCGTTTGGTTGCCTGACCGATCCGTGGGAAGACTTGCCCCGGTCCACGGGGCTCGGACCTGTAAGCTCCGGTTTTAGCAACGTTGCCGGCCATCTCACGCCGACACAGATGCGGCGTCACCCAGCGGTCGAGACCAGCCCGGCGGGACGCCAGGAAGTCGCTTCCGACCGGCCCGAGTGCCGCGTGATGCTCCGGGCCCCCTCGTCAATCCGTTCCGCTCGCCGCTCGGGTGCCGATCACGCCTGAGCGATCGGCGCGATCGGTGAGGTGTGTCAGTCGTGCTGATCGAAGGCCTGAACTCGACGGGCATCGCCCACTTCCTCGGCGGCTTCGACCAGGAGTTGTTTTCGGTCTGCCGCCGCACAACGTGAAGGTGTGCACCCTAGATGTCACGGCCGAGCCCGAATCCCAAAGCGACGGCTTTTAGAGCAGGGGCATTGGACCGAGGTCTCGACTCCCTTTCGTTACTTTCCGCTCATCAAGAGATCAGCCTACGGCCGTGATTCACCTTGCGCTTTCAATCGTGGACAGACGCTTGATAATCGTTTGTCATCTCACGTCTGCCCAGCTCAGACCGCTTCTGCATAGCATCGTTGCAGTTTGAACTATCGATGCGAGAAGGGCCCCTTCATGTGCATTTACGGTGACACTCCGTCACAAGAGTCGATTGGGCAGAATCGGCGAGGCTTTCTGCGCAACGCGGCGCTGGCCGGTGCGGGAGCGGCAGCCGTAGGAGTCGGCGCCTCCGCGCTCGGCGGAACGCCCGCGTTCGCCGCGGACGCCACCAGGAGTGGCAAGACCGGTCCGTGGAGACCGGATCCGACCGCCCTCCAGTTCACCCTCGCGGTCATGCCGGACACCCAGTTCCTGTACTGGGGCAGCCAGGACAGCGTCAACCGGACGCCGCAGGAGGAGTCGTTCCGCTACATCATCAACAACAGCGGGGACGCCACCAACAACATCGTGTTCATGGCACACCTCGGTGACCTGACACAGGATGCCGACGCGTCGTCGTTCCAGCAGGTCGACAAGGCGTTCGCCCTGCTGGACTCGCACGGTGCCGCGTACAGCGTGGTGGCCGGCAACCACGACGTGTCCGGCGACGACAGCCGCGGCGACACGCCGTACCTGAAGACCCTGGGCCCGCAGCGGTTCAAGCGCTCCAAGACGTTCGCCGGGTCGGACCCGACCGGCTATAACACCGCGCACATCTTCCAGGCCGCCGGCCGCTCGTGGCTGGTGCTGGCCCTGGACTGGCGGACCACCGACCAGGGCTTCGCGTGGGCCAACGACGTCATCAAGGCCCACCCGAAGATGCCGGTAATCCTCACGGCGCACGACATCGTCTACTCGGACTACGATGACAACGTTTTCCCCTACGAGTCCGGCGACCCGGAGGACAACGCGGCGCTCTCCGATTACGGCCAGTCAATCTGGGACAAACTGGTCAAGGATAATGACCAGATCTTCCTGACCCTCAACGGGCACTACTGGCCGTCCGGGCGCATGACCAAGAAGAACGCCGCCGGCAACGACGTGCACATGCACATCACGAACTACCAGAACCGCTACTTCGGCGGTGGCGGCATGATCCGCCTCTACCACTTCGACCTGGCCCGCAACACGATCGACGTCGAGACGATCAACCCGTGGATCCTGGCTCAGGAGCCGGAGTCCCGCACCGAACTGGCAGCCGAGCACGCCCGGATCACCGGCCCGGTCGACAACTTCTCGATCCCCGTCGACTTCGAGCAGCGGTTCTCGAGCTTCATCCCGGTTCCGGTCCGGCCCGCCCGGCCCGCCGGCAGAGAGCTGGTGAAGGGCACGCTGGCGTATTGGCGCTTCGACGGGCAGGGCGCGCCCGGCACCTCGCTCTCCGTGGGCCAGACGATCCACGACCTGTCCGGCAAGGGCAACGACCTGACGGTGGTGACCGTGCCAGGCACAGCCGCCGACGCGCTGACCTGGTCCGCCGACCACCACCCCGACCAGCCCGGACATGCCAGCCTGAAGTTCGTCGGCGGCAGGAACCCGGTCCACGGCTCATACCTGACCACCGGGGCCAAGGCTCCGCTGAACTCCGAGACGTTCAAGACCGGGTACACGATTGAGACGTTCGTGAGGATGCCGCTGGACTGGGACGCCGGCAAGAATGGCAACGCGTCGATACTCAGCCGCCGGGGTTCGGCCGGGGCCGCCGGAAAGCACGGCAAGAACACCGACCCGAACGAGCCCGTGGCTCAGTTCGCTATCACGAACAACGGCCGCGAGCCGCAGTTCAATCACTACCCGCTGAACAACACCTACCCGACGACTAACTGGGGTCACGGCTTGGTGGAGCTCAAGTGGTGGCACCTGGCGGTGGTGAACGACGGCCGTCTCACGAAGTTGTACGTCGAGGGCGCTCCGGTCGTCGACAACCCGAACCGCCTGTCGGTCGGCCTCGCCTCGCTCGGGTTGCCCTGGCTGGTGGGCGGCCACGAGTACGCGGGCGCCGTCGACGTCGTCTTCCACGGCAACGTCGGTGACATCCGCATAGTGAACCGCCCCCTGTCCGCGGAAGAGTTTCTGACCGCCAAGTAAGGCTGTCCCTCCCGTCTCCGGCCCACCCGCCGGAGGTGGGAGGCACTCATTCCAGGAGGAGGCGGCGTAGGTCGGCGTCCTCGCACTAGGACAGGGTGAAACCTGAGCTCACGCCGGCTCCGCTGGAACAACATCCCAACGCGATCCGATCTGACGACATCTCCTCAACCAGCGCTTCGCCTGACCAGTCCGTGGCACAGCACCCGTCCCGCACCATGCGGTGCAGGCAGCCCAAAGTCAGCGGCAGCCGGGTGTGCCGCCGCCCGCCTGTGGCGGGCCAGGAGCTTCCCCCTGAGGTGATCCCCGTGGTGTGGACACACCTGACAATGGATCTTGTTGATCCTGGAAGGTGTAGATCTCTGTGGCACGGCTTTCGAAGTACAGTGCGGAGTTCCGGTCCGACGCGATCGCGTTGTGGCGGGCTTCGGCCGGCAGGCGGACGTTCAAGGACGTCGCGGCTGATCTGAACGTCAACCCCGAGACGCTGCGGACCTGGGTGCGTGATGCCGACGGCCGTCCGGCTCCTGCCGGCGCGTCGCAGGACATTGAGGCGGAGTTGGCCCGGCTGCGGGCGGAGAACGCGCGGCTGGCCAAGGCGGAGAAGGAATGGCAGCTGGAGCGGGAGATCCTGCGTCGGGCAGCGGCGTATTTCGCCCGGGAGATGAAGTGAAGACCGCCGCTTGGGACTTCGTCTCCGCCCATGCCGAGGTGTTCGGCATCAAGCGGATATGCCGGGTGCTGGAGGTCTCCCGCTCGGGCTACTACCGGTGGATCGCCGGCGCCGAGGCGCGGGCGGGGCGGCAGGCCGCGGAGGACGTGCTGGTCGAGGAGATCCGCGAGATCCATGCCGAACACCGCGGGAACTACGGCGCGCTTCGAGTCCATGCCGAACTGCGCGGCTTCGGCCACACGGTCAACCGCAAGCGCGTGGCCAGGCTGATGCGCAAGCACGGCATCGTCGGCCGTCACCTGCGCAAGAAGCACCGCACCACGATCCCGGACCGCCTCGCGCCGCCGGTGGCAGACCTGGTCCAGCGGGACTTCACCGCCAGTACGCTGGACGAGAAGTGGTGCGGCGACATCACATACGTGCAGGTCGGAGCCGCGTGGCTCTACCTAGCCTGCGTCATCGACATCCGTTCGCGCCGGGTACTCGGCTACTCAATGGCCCCGCACATGCGGGCCGAGCTCGTCATCGACGCGCTCCAGGCCGCGGTCGCGGCCCGCGGCGGTGACGTCACCGGGGTGATCTTCCACGCGGACAGGGGCTCGCAGTACACGTCCGCCGCGTTCGCCCAGGTCTGCGACCGGTACGGCATCCGCAGGAGCATGGGCAGGGTCGGCTCGAGCTATGACAACGCCCTCGCCGAGAGTTTCTGGCAGGGACTGAAGCGAGAGACGACGCACGGGAAGCTGTTCTTGACTATGCCGCAGGCGAGGCTGGAGATCTTCCAGTGGCTCACCTACTACAACGCCCGACGCCGACACAGCGCGCTGGGTTACCTCTCCCCGCTGGAGTTCGAACAGCAGCACCACCAGACAGCTAAACTCTCCCTCGCAGCATGAACCCCTGTGTCCACACTCCGGGGGTCACCTCACCCCAGAGGTAATCCAAGCATTCGCCCTACCGCAAGAAAGCAGGACGTCGATGCCGGGATTTATGCCAGCCAGGGAAGGCTCCGCGACCCCAATCGATTACCTTGTCAACCATCCGAGCAGAGCCGCTCGAACGCCTTGAGCCCCGGTGGTTCAGCGGAGAGCGGCGGCTTCCACGGGAACCCTGCGCCAGGCCGCGCCCGCCCAAGCAGGCCCGCCTACATCCAGTTCCTGGACGGCATCGCTGCCCGCTTCGCCTTTCCCTAGTCTCCCGCCGCCCCAGCACCGCGGACTCTCTCGGCTCACCACAGCGCAGCCGGCAGCCCGCGCATCAATTGCGGTACCCAAAGCACGGCCTGTGGTTTCGGCTCACACATCAGCGACACTACGCCGCCAACTCCCACGAAGGGCGTGCCCGAAGAAGCAGGCGGCCCAGGCCGACTCGGATGAGTGCCTTTTGTGCGACGGCCGAGGCATCGGCGTCATCGCTGGCCACGGACACGACGCCCAGACAGCGGCCACGGCCCACCAATTACTCGCCGTCCCACACCTGCCTCAACGCAGGCGCTCCACCGTCTGACGGCGTCACCGTCCTGAGTGGGAGTGGTCTGGTTGCAGCGAACGAAGGCATTGCCGGTCAGCGGCACGGTTGGCCAGTGAACAGGACTGGATCGCCGACCGCGAGGAGGAAGTGCAGGTGTTCGACACCGCCTTCGAGACAGGGCGACTGCGCCGCCAGATCGCCGCTGCCTACGGCTATTTGTGGAGCCCTTTACCGCCGGTGGTCTGGAAGTTCGCAGCTACAACTTCCCGCTCGTGGAGCGGATCGTACTCACCGAACGCGTCGCATATGTCACCCACTACCGCTCGGACCAGCACGGCTGGGACACGCTTGTTCGAAATGGGGTGCGTGCCAAGACGATGCTGACCGACGTCGGCTCGGTCGAGATCGCGATCCCGCGGGACCGCGGCGGCGGTTTCCAGCCGCAGATCGTCAAGGCGCTCGCGCCGGCTGACCGACGTCGACGAGATGATGCTGGCCTTGTCCGCAGTCGGCGACTTCTTGGTCTATGGCCGGTTCGACCTCTGCCGGTACGGCCAGGTGATGCTTCCGGTGGTGAGACGCGGGGGTCGGCCGCTGAAGGCTGCGTGAAGGTGTCGGTGGCCGGGGCGAAAGTGAGCACCTCCGGGCTCGAGTGTTCCTGCGGAACGGCCGTACGGTGCGCTCCCCGGCGGTGGTGTCTTCTGTGCCTGACGGACGAGTGCGGGCGACGCCCGGTCATCCCCCTCACCGGTGGGAGATTTGGCTATCTTACGCATGTTAAATGTAGAGTATTATATTGAATGTCTGGTAGCTCATACTAAAGGCACCGCTGTCGCGAGACGCCCCGCGTCGTCAGCGAGTCGGCGCAGGGATCAGCTAGTGCCGCCTCAGGCAACGTTTGCCCTGTCGACGACGGCTTGTAGGTGCTGGTCGTCGGCATGGCGGTTTCGCCAGATGATGTAGCGGCGGATCATGCTGCCCTGTTCCTTGTGGTCGGCGTGGTCCGTGCCGTCCAGAGTGAAGTAGCGCAGGGCCGTGAACTGGGCCTCGATGCGGTTGAGCCAGGAGGAGTTGGTCGGTGTGTAGGCGATCTCGACGTTGTTCGCGGCAGCCCAGGTGCCGACCCGCTGGCACCTTTTCGTGGTCAGGTGCGGGGAGAAGTTGTCGGCCACGATCGCGATCCGGACGGTGTCCGGGTAGAGGCTGCGCAGGTAGCGGCAGAACTCCAGGAACTGGGTGCGCTTCTTGACCGGTTTGATGTGGCCGTAGAGCTTGTCCTTGGCCAGGTCCAGGGCGGCGAACAGGTGTCGCACCCCGCCGTAGCGGTTGTAGGTCGCTCGTCGCCGTCGGCGCGGTTCACGGTCGGGGTCCTTGTGTGTGCCGCCGCGCTCGGCCCACTGCCGGCCCGGGTGGGGCATCAGGTTGAGCGGCCCGAACTCGTCCATGCAGAAGATGACTTCGGGTTCGCCGTCCTCGGGTATAACCTCGCCGTCGGCGATGGCGTACAGGTGCTCGACCCGCGCTTTCTTGGCCGCGTAGTCCGGATCGCGTGAGGTCTTCCAGGTCTTCAGGCGTTGAAACGAGACGCCTTCCTCGCGGAGCAGGATGCGCAGGCCCTCGTGGCTGATGTCGTCGACCACCCCCTCGGCGACCAGGAAGTCCGCCAGCTTGGTCAGGCTCCAGGTCGAGAACGGCAGGTCGTGCTCGGTCGGCTTCGACTTCGCGATCTTCTTGATCTCACGGCGCTCCGGCAGCGTGAACGTCTTCGGCCGGCCACCGGAGTACTTCGGATACAGAGAGTCGAAGCCGTCGGCGTTGAAGTTGTGGATCACGTCCCGGACCCGGTCGTCGCTGGTGAACGACACCTCGGCGATCTTCGCCACCGGCATGCCCTGCGCGGACAGCAGCACCATCTGGGCCCGCCGCCAGGTCACCACCGACCCGGCGCCTCTGCGGATAATCCGCAGCAGTCGCCGCCCCTCATCATCATCGATCTCTCGGACACGCACTCGTTCTGGCACCCGGACAGAATGATGCCCACGCGCCGTCCACTACAGCACCCGGACGGCGCGTCACATCACAACAGGGCAAACGTTGCCTGATCCGGCACTAGTGGAATCTGCACGCGGGCCCACAGAGATGTCAGCAAGGAGAAGACCCACCCATGAACGACAGCGCAACGCGCACTCCTCCGCCTGATGAGCAGGTCGTCATCGTCGGGGCGGGTCCGGTGGGCCTCTGGCTCGCTGGGGAACTTCAGTTGGCTGGCGTGCCCACGACAGTGCTGGAACGAACGCTTACGCGAGTTCCTCACTCGAAGGCGCTAGGGATCCATGCCCGCACCATCGAGGTGCTGGCGATGCGTGGCGCGGAAGGACAGTTCCTGGCACAGGGCAGGAAAGTTCCGAACTGGCACTTCGGCATGCTCGCCAGCAGGATCGACCTCGGCGTCCTCAACACGCCCTACCCCTACATGCTGGGCCACCCGCAGACTCACACCGAGGCGATACTCGAAGAACGCGCCCTCGCGCTGGGAGGCACCGTGCTTCGGGGGCACGCGGTCACCAGCCTGGAACAGGACGCTTCGGCAGTCACCTTGAAGGTCACCGGCCCCTCGGGGCCCTATACCTGCCGCGCTGGATACGTTGTTGGGTGTGACGGGGCTGGCAGCACCGTACGCAAGGCCGCCGGCATCGCTTTCCCGGGCACCGACGCCCGCGTCTTCGGAATCCTGGGCGATGTGGTTCTGCAAGACCCTCCGCCCGGCGGCCAATTCCAGGCGTTCAACGCGAACGGCGCGCTCATCGTCGTCCCGCTCCCCGGCGGGTTCTACCGCGTCACTGGATTCGACCCCTTGCACCAGCAGCCTGCGACCTCGCTGACTTTGGACGACCTCCGTGCCTGGGCAACGAGAGTGGCAGGCACAGACTTCGGAATGACCGACCCCCAGTGGATTTCCCGCTTCGGTAACGCCACCCGGCAAGCGGCCACCTACCGCGCCGGCCGGGTCCTGCTTGCAGGTGACGCCGCCCATATGCACTTCCCCGCGGGCGGGGTCGGCCTCAATGTCGGCGTCCAGGACGCCATGAACCTTGGCTGGAAACTGGCGGCAAAGATCAAAGGACGCGCATCCGCGGAATTGCTCGACAGCTACCACCGCGAAAGGCACCCCGTGGGGGTGGCCCTGGCGGAGCACACCCTTGCTCAGACGGCCTTGCTCGGCAGCACCCTTCCCGAGACTCTGGCGCTAAGGGATCTGCTCAGCAAACTCATCAACGCACAACCAGGACTTTCCACCGGGCTCGCCGGCATTCTGTCTGCGCTCGACATCTCCTACCCCAGCGCTCATCCCCAGGCCCACCCCCTGACCGGTACGAGGGCTGTACCAACTTCGACCGCGGACGGTTCCCGGCCGTTGCTCTTCGATCTCCTACATGACGGACGGCCGCTAGTCCTCAACCTCTCGGGCGATCCTCTGCCCGGTACACACAGACTCACCCGACAATTGGGTTTCCACATCACCTCGATGGCGACTATCGACGCCTCTGACCCGCTCTGGGCGGGCGTCCAGACGGCGATCATCCGACCCGACGGGCACGTGTGGTGGGCCACGGATACCGGCAAGGACCAGCAAGCAGATCTTGACAACACAGTGCAGCACGCGCTGAAGGGACTCTGTGTCTCCTTCGCACCCTTGAAATAGGAACAGCCATCGAGAATGGTCAGCGGTCCTCGCTGCGAGGCCGGCCGACGGCGCTATTGACCTGAGTCGGAGATTCGCTGGCAGTAGGTGGCTACCTTATCGAGGATCTCGTCGGCGGTCTTGTTCCAGATGAAGGGCCGCGGGTGTCGTTCCAGTCTGCGACCCAGGCCCGGATGTCGCGTTCGAGTGCTTGGACGGAACGGTGGACGCCGCGCTTGAGTTTCTTCTGTGTGAGCTCGGCGAACCATCGTTCACCAGGTTCAGCCAGGACGAGTTGGTCGGTGTGAGGTGCAGGTGGAACGGGGGTGGGCCGGCAGCCACTTCTTGACCGCCGGCCGCAGCTTCCCGGCCACCGCTGATGGATATCGCCACCTCCTCCACTGGGCGAAATCGTTCGGCGTGCTTCGATGGGCCGGCGTTGAATGCACCGGTTCCTACGGAGCCGCCTTGACTCGCCACCTGCGCGCCGTGAACACCATCGTCCGTTGCCGCGGTTCGGCACTCACCAGCTGGTTCACGAGTCGCTGAGTCGTCCCGATGGTGAAGTTGTCCAGTCCGGCCAGCAGTTGTTCGTGCCGCTTGGTTAGTACGAGCCGGTCAACGTCGGCGCTGCTGATGAGCGAGTCCAGGCTGTCAGCGGCATGCGTCGCCCAGTCGAGATACGCCAAGAAGCGTTCGTAGTACTCGTGCGGGCCGCTGGTGTAGAGGTTCGAGACCTTCTCGCGCACGTCCACACCGTGAGCACCCGCAGTGATCCGCAAGCACTAGGATGCGGTGATGCGTGCTGCGCAGGTTGACCCGCGCAGCCCACGCCCTCGGCCCGGGCGCGTCAGTCGGACGTCGGGCCGGTGTCGCCTGGGAAGGCCCGTAGGGCGATTTCTGCGGTCTCTTCGAGTTGCTGGCGGTTGGCGCCCGCTGCGGCGTGTACGGCTTGGCCCTCGGTGAAGGCGATGATGTAGCGGGCGAGGGCGTGCCGGGTTCGTATCGGAGGGCAGGTCGCCGTCCGTCACCGCCGTGCGGAAGCGGTCGGCCAGTGCCTGCTCGCCCTCCAGTCGGCTCGCGGCGAGGAAGGTGCAGATCGAGGCGTTGTCGGGGCTGGTGGACAGGCCGCCTTGGATGGACAGGCAGCGGGCCGGGCGGTCTTCCCGGGTGAGTGCCTTGGCGTTCTCCAGTAGCAGGGTCCGGGCGACGGCGGCGGCTGTCGGTTCGGCGAGCGCGGCGGTCCTGTAGCCCATGTCCCGCTCCGCGTAGCGCGCGACGACTCGCTGGAACAGTTTTTCCTTCGACCCGAACACCGTGTACAGGCTGGGCTTGTTCATGCCCATCGCGGTGGTGAGGTCGGTGATGGAGGTGCCCTCGTACCCCTGGCGCCAGAAGACCTCGACCGCGAGGTCAAGCGCTTCTGAGCGGTGGCCGTCGATGGCTGGCAGGCGGCGGACCTTGTGGCGCGGCATCACGAGCGGCCCGATGGCGACTTCCACCATCGCGCCGGCGCGCGAGTCTTCCAGGAGGGAGGGTGGCTCACGGAAGTTCTGGCTCTCTTTTCATGGCGAAGCCGCCTTGGGCGATCGTCGCCAGTACAAACTGTTGGGGAGCCAGATCGAAGCCTCCTGCTTCTACCCTCTCGTCGCCTAGAGGCAGGGAGGGTAGCCACCGCGCCCCGGCCTCGGCTGACGAGGAACGGGCCGCCGGATGAGCCGGGTTCACGCTCACCCGGCCCCATCCCGGCGCCGCCACACAGGCCGCTTGTACCTCGCTTACGCCCTCGGCACAGAGCCCGGTCCTCGGCAGAATCCGGCAGTCGCGATCACCACGTCTTCCACACCCATACAGTCCCGAGAACAGCGGCGAAACCCGCGCCGCCGACGACCGGGGCTCCTCGCAGGCGACACAGAGGTTTGCGTGCAAGACGTCGACCGCCCGCAGCCCACGTCAGCGTTCGGCCCAGCGGCCCTGATAGAGCGGGCGCGCGGGCGGCATCGCCGACGCTTGGCAGTCGAGTATTCGACGCTTTGCACCGTGGCTTCATTGGGGCGAGGTGAAGAAACAGCACGTAGGCGGATACGGGAGCTTCCGTGCCATCCAAAAGCGGTCGACACCGCAACTCGGCCAAACCCGTGTGTCGATTTGTGGAGTGGCTTGCAGACACAGCGTGCTATCGGACCGTCGAGTGGGCAGCCTTCTCGATCAGGCTCGCGACGGCGGCCGGGTGGGAAACGGGGACGGCGTGGGACGCCTGGATCTCGATCGTGTGCGAGTGCGCCCGCTTGGCCATGAACTTCTGTGCCGCCGCCGGGATGTTCTTGTCCTGAAGGGTGACCAGGTCCCAGGAGGGAATGGTCTTCCATGCCGCTGCGGTCGCCTTGTCGGTGAGCGCACTGGCGGCCACCGGGCGCTGGGTTGCGGCCATCAAGTCGGTGGTCGACTTGGGGACGTCGGCTGCGAACTGGTCGTGGAACTTGTCGGCCTTTATGTACAGGTCGCTGCCAGTGCCGCCGTCGGGAAGCGGGAAGGACACGGAGTTGAGAGTTGGGCCGAGTGTGCTCCCGGGGAACTTGCCGGAGAGGTCTGCCGCGTTCTCACCTTTGTCGGGAGAGAAGCCGGCGATGTAGACGAGCGCCTTGACGTTGGGGGCTTCGGCGGCTGCCTGGCTGATGACCGAGCCGCCGTAGGAGTGACCGACGAGCACGACGGGCCCGTGCACGCTCTTGAGGAAACTGCTGAGATAGCCGGCGTCCTGAGTTAGCCCCCTCAGCGGGTTGGCGGGAGCGGCGACCGGGTAGCCCGCGCGCTGCAGGTTGGCGATGACCCCGTTCCAGCTGGAGGAGTCCGCGAAGGCGCCGTGAACCAGCACAACGGTGGGCTTTGTAGCCGGGGAGCGACCCGCAGCGGAGGCCATCCCGGGCGCGGTGGTCGTCAACGCGATCGCTGCCGCACTGGCGCCCAGCACGGTGGCGTAGGTCCAAGGCGAGCGGTGCAGATGCTTGCGGGTCATGGTGGTTCTCCTTTGGGTTGCTGCCTCAGGCCGAAGGCTCCGGGCGGCCCCGTCTGCCGGGCCAAACATAACCATAGCCAACAATTCAGTTGTGCGCAAAGTAATCATGCACGAGACCATTGCCTGCCCTGGAATATGTGAGAATGGTTGCGCCAGCTGACGGCAGAGGAGAAATGCTCGTGAGCAGTAGTACCGACGCCCTCACGCCTGCTGAGTCCCCGGAGCCCTCGCTGCCCCACCTCGAGTACGGACCCTGAAGTCACTGATCAAGCGCTTGGAGACCAACGGCCTGTACAAGCGGCAATGGCGGGCCGACGACGAGCGAGTGGTCGAAGTGACGCATACCGCCCAGGGCGTTGCACTACGTGAGTGCGCCCTCATCATCCCCCCAGCCCTGGATGGCGCCATGGCTGAAACCAGACGAGATCACTGTCGTGCAGAACCTTCTGTGTCGGATGACGACTGACCTCGCCCTGGCCAGCACCGACTACTGAGTTTGCAGCATGGTCTCGGCTGATACCGATTGCCGTCCGTGACATGGGGCAGCTGCCAGCGGGCTCAGAGTGGGGCGCTGCCGACGGGTATCACGGCAACCCACAGGTGACGTCTACCGACCGGGCGGAAGCCGGTATGACCGAGCGGCGCGACTGGACTCGACGTGGCCACGGTCGAGTTCGAAGGCTGGCCTTTCCAGCACGTAGTGATGTGCGAGGGCTACTTCGGGTGCGCCAAACCGGCGCGGTGCGCCGGGCGTGCGGTATCCAAAATTGGCGTGATGCGACCGAGGCGGCATGAAGGTGCTAAGACGATGTCCTCGTCCGGAAGCTGTCCACCTGGGCCTATTCAAGGGCGAGTTGGCAGATCAACCTACCGAACACGTCCTGACCGACGCTATCGAGCACGACCAGCGCCACACCCTGATTCATGCCCTCGCCGAGCGTGGCGCAGGCACGGCCAGGGTTCACGTGTACGGGGCCGCGTCCGACAGCCATCCGCTGACGCCGATCTGGCCCGGAAGCTGGTCCCTGCTCACGGAGGGCAAAGGCCTGCGTCGTCTGGCTCCTCGGCAGCGCCGGCTCCGGACTGGGTACCCAATGGTGGGTCGTAGAGCGTGCGTTCACCACCTGCACTGGTTTGCCGCCTGCGGATCCGCTGGGAGATACGCCACGACATCCCCGAAGCCTTCTTGTCCCTCGGACGCGCACTCTTCTGCAGCGCCTCGTTTGGCATTCCTCCCGGGCTCGCAGCCGAGCAGCTGACGGACCTTGAGGCGGGCGATAAGTCTTGAGAGGGGCGCCAGTTGAGGTCCACTGGGTCTTCCCTTTGAATCATATGGACTACACAATCAATCCACTGATCATGTGGCGGCACGCGTCTGGTGGTGCCCGTGGCCGACGTTCCGAAAAAAGGATTCTTTGTGTCACTTCCCCACTTCCGCAGACCCAGGCTGATAGCCTTGGGGGCTGCCCTCGCGGTACTGGCGGCCATTCCGACGTCGGCGGCCGCTGCGCCGGCGGCCGCGCCTGCGATCCCGCGCGGACTCTCGGGCGCACACTCGGGCACCCCCCGCACTGTCACCCTCATCACCGGTGACAAGGTCACGGTGACCAGCCCAGGCGACGGCCACGTCCTCGCGACCGTGCGGGGCCCCAACGGCGGTCCGGTGGGCGCTCACACCATGAGCGTCGGGAAGGACACCTATGTCTATCCCGACGCCGCGATGCCGTACATCGCCTCCGGCCAGCTGGACGAGCACCTCTTCAATGTCACCGAACTGCTGGCCGACGGGTACGACGACGCACACAGCGAGCATCTGCCGCTGATCGTCTCCTATACCGACGCGGCAACCCGTTCGCGCAAGCAAGCCGTTCCCACCGGGGCGACCCGCACTCGCACCCTGGACAGCATTCAGGGCGCCGCGCTCTCCGCCGACCACCGCCGTGCGCCGGACTTCTGGTCCGCCCTGACCGGCACGGCACCCGCGTCCGTGCACGCCCGAAGCAAGAGCGCCGCACCGGCGTTGACAGGCGGGATCGCGAAGATCTGGCTGGACGGCAAGGTCAAGGCCACGCTCGCCGACACCACCGCGCAGATCGGGGCGCCCCAGGTCTGGCGGGGTGGCGATACGGGCCAGGGCGTGGATGTCGCGGTCCTGGACACGGGCATCGACGCAGCGCACCCGGACTTCGGAGGCAGGATCGCCGCGTCCGCCAGCTTTGTCCCTGGCCTGGATGTGACGGACCGCCATGGTCACGGCACACACGTAGCGTCGACCATCGCTGGCACCGGTGCTGCCTCCGATGGCAAGGAGAAGGGCGTCGCTCCCGGCGCCAAACTCCACATCGGCAAGGTCCTCGACAACGATGGCAGTGGTCAGGACTCCTGGATCTTGGCGGGAATGGAGTGGGCTGCTCAGGATCAGCACGCCAAGGTCATCAGCATGAGCCTGGGATCGGGCCCCAGCGACGGCACCGACCCGATGAGCCAGGCCGTCAACCAGCTCAGCGCCCAGACCGGTGCACTGTTCGTCATCGCCGCCGGCAACGCTGGGCCGGATTTTTCCACCGTGGCGTCGCCAGGCGCCGCGGACGCGGCCCTTACGGTGGGGGCGGTGGACGCCTCCGACCGGCTGGCCGTCTTCTCCAGCCGCGGCCCGCGCAAAGGCGACCATGCGCTCAAGCCTGAGCTCACCGGCCCCGGCGTCGATGTACTTGCGGCCCGCTCCCAATATGCCTCCGAGGGCGAGGGAAGCTACCAGACCATGAGCGGCACCTCTATGGCGACGCCCCATGTCGCCGGTGCCGCTGCCCTGTTGGCGCAGACCCATCCCGACTGGACGGGGCAGCAGCTCAAGGATGCCCTGGTCAGCACAACCAAGTCGACTCCGCAGTTCAGCCCGTACATGGGCGGCAGCGGCCGGGTGGACATCGCGGCCGCCGTCAAGGACTCGGTGGTCGCGTCAGCTTCCGCCTTCGCATCGGCTAAGTGGCCCTACACGCAGGGCCAGGTGGCTTCCAAGGACGTCACCTACACCAACACCGCTGCCGACCCTGTCACCCTGGACCTGGCGCTCAGCACGCCGGGTTCACCGCCGGGCCTCTTCTCTCTCTCGGCCTCCCAGGTGACCGTTCCCGCACACGGCACCGCCACGGCAACCGTGACGACCCATCTGGACCTCGCGTCCGACGACGTCGGCTACAGCGGGATACTCAATGCTTCCGGCCCTGACGGTGTGCTGCGTACTCACACCCTGATCGGTAGCAACAAGCAGAGCCGACGGGTCAACGTCGCGGTGAAGGGGACGGGCTGGCACGGCACTGCGCTGCCGGGGACGCTGATTGTCAAAGACATCGCCCGGGACACGGTGCCCCAGGTCTTCGAAGTTGACGACAGCGGGAGCCTGAACCTCAACCTCGCACCCAGCACGTACTCGGTCTGGATGTACGCGGATGTACCTGGGGTCAACGGCCCGCACTCACTGGGCCGCGCTGTCCTCAGCGCACCGCAGGTCGTCGTCGACAACGACCGGACACTCACGTTCAATGCCTCCGCTCTCCGCAGAGTCAGGGCCGTCACCCCGAAGCTCACCGCGACGAGCTCGGTGCGAGTGGATCAGTACCGGTCGTACAGCACCCTGCACCCGTTCACCGACAGCTACGAGATCGAGGCCGTCTACGACAGCCTGTGGGCAACTCCCACGTCGAAGGTCACCCAGGGTTCGTACACCTTCGCCACGCGCTGGCGTCAGGTGCAGCCGCCGCTGACCGTGGCCTCCTCGTCGCAGTCGTTCGAGGACCTGCAGGTCCAGAGCATGTCCCCCAGCATGGCCAAGGGCACGGGCAACTACGCGACGGTCTACGCCGGAAAGGGCGCGGCATCTGACTTCGCGAAGGTACAGGTACGGGGCAAGATCGCGATCGTTCGCAGGAACGACACGGTGACCGCTCCCGACCAGGCCATCGCCGCAGCTAAGGCCGGGGCCAAGCTGCTGCTCATCGTGCATGACGGTTACGGTCGGCTCGACGCCTGGTGGGACCTGCCGGAAGCCGCCGCGCTGCCCGTCGCATCCCTCTCCGCGGACGAGGGCGAGGAGCTCATCCAGCGGATCCGGCACGGTAGGACACGCCTGTCCGTCTCGTCCCATCCCTACGCCGACTACCTGTACGACTTGGTGCAGCACCACAAGGGAGCCATCCCCACCGATCTCACATACCGGCCAGGCGCTGGCAGCCTCGCCCGGATCAACACGTCATACCGTGACTACAAGCAGGGTCAAGCGGTGGACGTCCGCTACGACCTGTCGCCGGGGTTCGACTTCGCGGTCGGCGGCGCCGCGACGCTGCAGCAGGCCCAGGGGACTCACACGGTCTGGGTCACCGCTTCGCCCGGCGTCAAGTGGACCCAGCTGGCGGCCACACCGGACCTCACCGAAATCAGTGCCGCACGGTCCTACGCGCCGCGCAGCACCACCAAGGAGACCTGGTTCGCTCCCGTTCAGCACGCGCGCATGCTGAACGACAACAAGGTGAACATCGCGCCGTCACGGTTCGGCGACATCATTGCCACCTTCGGAATGCCCGCCTGGGGCGATTCCGGTGGCCACCTGGGAATCGTGTGGGAGGGAGACGTGTCCTGGGCGACAAAGCTCTACCAGGGGAAGACACTGATCGGCGAGGGCGTGGACCATGTCCAGGCGGAGGTTGCGCCGGACAGGCTCCCGTACCGGCTCGTCCTGGACAGCACACGCGGGGCTGGCATGAGTCCGTACGCGACCAGCTCGCACACGGAATGGAAGTTCACCTCTTCCACCGCCGCGGTCGAGGGCGCGTACCTGCCGCTCGTTCAACTGGACTACGGAGTCAGTACGGATCTATCAGGTAAGGCCAGACGTCACGGCGACCTGAAGGTCACGCCGTCGCATCTGACGGGCGGTCCCAGCTCGCATACGATCCGCAGTGTCGCGCTCCAGATCTCGTACGACGACGGCGCCACCTGGCACAAGCTGGCGCTGCGCCACCTTGGCGGCGACTGGAAGGCGCACTTGGCGGCGCCGTCCAAGGCCCGCTTCGCGACGCTGCGTGTGACCGCCGGGGACACCCAGGGCAACAGCGTCAGTCAGACCGTGGTCCGGGCCTTTGGTCTGAAGTAGTCGCCGGTTTCCCCGGGTGAGGTAGCCCACGCACCTTACGACAACACATCCCCATGGAGACGGGGGCGCGACTTCTGCGGCCCCGTCTCCGTATGTGTCCTTGCCCTTACCGCTAAGCACCGGTGTAGGGCAGACCGCGGCCCATATGCGGGAGGCTTTCTTGACGGCACAGGAGCGTGCCCCGCCAGGGCCGACGGCGAGGCACGGAGCTATACCGAGGAAAGGGGCCTTCGCTACTGGAGCTGGCCCGCGAGTGCGGTTCCCGAGCGGGATGTCCCGCCAGGAAAGCGCCCTGACCTGGGCGTACAGGCCCGGATGGTTCATCTTCACGACGGCCACGTAGTGCGCGCCGGGTGTACAGGGCATCGGCGGTCACCACCGTGTACCTCCTGCTGGGACGGGCAGCCTCAGCCGGCGTGGTGATGTCTTGGCCCCGCTGATGCCCTCGCCGACGGTCGAGGACGTCGCCGCCGGGCTCGATGGCGGCGTCCAAGCAGCGGCCAAAACCGGCAACGCGGCCCGGTGCGCTGCGTCGCACGCAGGTTCTTGACCGTATGGTCCATAAAGTGTACTTTTGGATGGGCAGTCTGGTCAGCGTTCGCGAAGTGCAAGGGATCGCGAGGGCTGACACTTGGCCCGGCGAGACGACCGGCCGCGTTCCGCATCACCCGCGCACTCCGTGTGTCGACAGCACGGGGGGTCCTTGCCCCTCACATGCGCTCCTTAAAGAGCCTCTAGCGCTAGGAACTGATGCGCTGGCGCGCCGCGGGAACACCCGCGGTGGGGGCTTCGACTCTTTTGTCCAGCACCGAGTTCCGTCTTCCGAGCTGCTAAGGACCGGCGCAAATTCCTTCGAATTCTCGCGTTGCACCTTCGCGGGTGGTGGACACGTAGGGATGGAAGCAGCGAGAGGAAGCCATGACCATCGACACCGAGGACGAGTTCACCGATGTCTACCGCGCTCACTATGAGGACGTACTGCGCTTCGTCCGTCGGCGTGCTCACCCGATGAACGTGGATGACATCGTCGGTGAAACGTTCCTCGCCGCGTGGCGTCGTCGGAGCGAGTTGCCCGAAGACCCACGTCCGTGGCTCTTCGGCACCGCACGTAAAGCGATGCTTAACGCCCACCGCGGGCAGCGTCGCCAGACGGCTGTCGCGGTGCGTGTCATGGAGAACGGCGGCGACGACAGCTACGACGGGATGATCGAGGCCGAGGACCGGATAGACCTCGTAGCCGCCTGGCGGCGGCTGTCGGCTGCCGACCAGGAAGTACTGGCGCTCCATGTGTGGGAGGGCCTCACGGACCGGGCCGCGGCCACTGTGCTCGGCTGCTCACGCGCGGCCTACACGATGCGGCTCTCCCGCTCCAAACGTCGCCTGGCCAAGCTGTTCGGGCCGACCAGCCAGACCACATCCGCCGCCCCGGCTTTGACGCGCTGAAGGAAGAGACGTGAACGATCGCGAGAAGAATCTCCCTCGGTTGCTGGCCACCCTGGACGCTGCTCCCGTCTGTGAACTGACCGAAACCGAAAACAACCGTAAGGAACATCTGTTGCGTACCGTGATGCATGGCGCCGCTTCCACGACGCAGTCGGCTTCCCCGGCTCGTCGTCGCCCGTTGATCTGGGTGGCGGCTGGCGCTGTCGCTGCCACCGCGGCCGTAGTCGTAGTGAGTCAGGCATCGCAGAGTGTGCCAGGCTCGAGTGGCCCGCTGTCCTCGGTGGAACTCGCGAGCTGGACCGGCACGCCGAGTCAGCTGGCGGCTACCTCGCCCGAGGCCACCGTCGCGGAGAAGTGGTGCGTCAAGGCCCTGGGGAGCGACTACTCCGGCAAGCCGGTCTCGTACAGCAACCTGGACGTGCGCGGCTCGATCACCTCTGTGGTCGTTACCGGCGGGACGACCATCTCCTACTGCCTCACCGACAAGACTGGACAGGGTATGACCGCGGTGATCGATCCGGTCAAGAAGGTCCCCAGCAATGCGATCGAGGTGGACTCGGCAGGTGGCCACGGCGAAGGGAGCACCGGCTTCAACTACCTCGTGGGCTCGGTAGGATCCGATGTCAAGGCCGTGACCCTGCATGACGGCGGCCGCACTATTGAGGCCAACATCCAGAACGACCGGTTCACCGCCTGGTGGCCGTCCGCTGAGCCGACGGGCAGCGCCAGCGGCAAGGTCGTCCTCACCCTCAAGAGCGGCTCCACCCGGACCGTCTCCGGTGACTCCATCTTCCCGAAGGGGTAAGGAGCCAGTGTGGTAGGCGGCCGCTCCAACCTCATGGAGCGGCCGACCGGCTCTTCAGGGGCAGGCTGCCGTTCCGTGATCCTCCCCCTCCTGAAGAGCCATAGCCGTCCTAAAGAGTTGAGGGAAAACAGCAGCGTCCGCCGGGCATCGCTGCCCCCTCTGACCTGCACCGTTCCTGCGGACGCCAAACCAGGTGCCGGCGATTCGCCCCACACCTGGCCACCGTGACGGTCACCGATCACCTAGAGGAGCTGTTCCCTAAGGTCAGTCACCCTGCTGCAGGAAGAACGCGTCCTCACCTATGCGCCGTCGACGAGTCCCTCACCGAGCCCTGGCTCACCCATGGTTACGGCCCACCATCTCGGTGGCGCGGCCCGAGAACGCTGGACGGCCCGCTTCACTGGCCGTCCGGCGTCGTGGCCAGGCACCCGGTGCGACCCGCTCCAGGAGGAGCCGCCTGGCCCGGATCGTCCTCGATCGTCCGGGGTCAGCCTCCGGGCGATGCGGCGAGGGGGCGTCGAACACCTCTACGGCCAGGGGACGTTCTGCGGTTGCGGGGCTGGTCGTCCATGGTGATCCGCGTGGTGATCGGCGGCATGGCCGCGCTTTCGCCAGGGACATTGCGCGATTGAGATTGGTCCGGTTCGCCGGCCTCGTGTGGTTGTCGAGAGCCATGAGAACCGAGCGAGACCGTGCCTGCCCATCGCCCATCCTTTGCGCGGTGGAGCAAGTGGGCTCCCCGACCGATCCCCTCACCGCAAGCGATGTCGCTGACCTGCGGCGTTTCCTGATGCCGGTCGCCGATCCCCGCGATGCGCGGGACTGCCGGTATCCGGCCCTCGTGTTGCTCTGCGCAGCCGTCTCGGCGTGCCGACCGGGCTCTCGCTCGCTCCTTGTCTGTGCGGGGCCGGCCAACGATGGTTTCATGATCCGGCAGGCCTCGCATGGCATGCCACGGGTGGGTAGCTGCAGTGGCCCTCTCGCGGGCTTCAAGCGGTTAGGACCAGGCCGAAGGCGTACGCTTTCTCATATGGGGCGTTGACACAATCGAGCTTGACACCCGAACGAGCCGTAAGTGTTGCCCCCAAATGGCGTCCCGCGGAAGGAAATCTTCTGTGCACCACAGCGTCCGGAGTTGTCGACCGAGTACCAAAACGAGGTGGGTTTCCCGTCCCCCTCGGCATTCCTGAGGGCTGTCCAGTAACCCCTGGTGGGCGCACGTCGACAAGTGTGGTACCTCGCCGCGTTGAACGCCCGCATACGCCTAGCACGGGACGCTCCTCCGCCTTGCGGCGCACCGCATCCGGTGCCGCGCGCTGATCGCCAGGGATTACGGGACAGACCTTAGGAGCCATGCACGCAATGGCCAACGTATTCCCGCCACAGACGGGCCTCACAGGAGCCCACGCGTCCCGATTCTCCGCAATCCATATAGGAAGGCGCGACTATGGCAGCAAGTGTGGATCCTGATCGCTCCGAGTGGGACGTCATCGTGTTGGGCGGCGCCGCGGCGGGCGAGAACGCGGCTCAATACGCCACGCAGTTCTCAGGTCTGGACGCGGTGCTGGTGGAAGCGGAACTGCTGGGTGGCGAGTGCTCGTACTGGGCCTGTATGCCCAGCAAGGCTCTGCTGCGCCCCGCCGACGTACTGGGAAACGCAGAGCATGTGCCCGGTGTGTCCTCGCTGTTGACCGGACAGCAGTTGGACGTGCCGGCGGTACTGGCTCGCCGGGACACTGTCGTAAACGGCCTCGACGACTCCTCGCAGATCGGCTGGGCACTCGGCGTCGGCATCGACGTTGTACGCGGGTACGGGCGGCTCGATGGGGAGCGCTCGGTGGCGGTGGAGATGACAGCGGGCGGTACCCGTGTGCTCACCGCCAGGCACGCGGTGGTGATCGACACAGGCTCCTGCACCGCCGTGCCCCCGATCCCAGGCATGAGCAAGGCCCGCCCGTGGACCTCCCGCGATGTCACCAACCTGCATGAGGTGCCGCGCCGTGTCGTCGTCTTGGGCGGTGGAGTGGTCGCGTGCGAGGCGGCGACCTGGTTGCGGGCGCTGGGCGTGGCCGAGTTGAGCGTCGTGTACCGGCGGTCTGAGCTACTCCCGCGAGAGGAACCGTTTGCCGGACGTATGGTCGGTGACCGGCTTAGGGATGCAGGGGTGCGGCTGCTTCCCGGAAGGTCGATCACCAAGGTGGGACGCGACGACCCGCGCGACACGGGAGTCGGGCTGCCACATGGCGGAGAGGTAACCGCCTGGCTGGACGACGGCAGCACGCTCGTTGGTGACGAGTTGGTGCTTGCCACCGGCCGTACGCCGAACACTCAGGACATCGGCCTGTCGTCGGTCGGATGCTCCGACGACGGCTTCCTGGAGGTGGACGACGAGCAGGCTGTGCAGGCGGTGAGCGGGCATTGGTTGTACGCGGTGGGTGATGTCTGCGGACGTGCGCTGTTGACTCACATGGGCAAGTACCAAGCGCGGGTCGCTGGTGAGGTGATTGCCTCCCGTGCCACGGGGCGGCCGACGGCCGATGCACAGAGCGGTGCGTGGGGCGCTGCCGACGGACATCGCGGCAACCCGCAGGTGACGTTCACCGACCCGGAAGTCGGATCAGCAGGTATGACCGAGCGGCAGGCCCGCACGGCAGGACTCGACGTGGCAACGGTCGAGTACGACATGGCTGCCCTCGCCGGTACGTACGTGATGCGTGAGGACTACCTCGGGCGCGCCAAACTCGTCATCGATCGGGTGAGCGACACGGTGGTGGGCGCGACGTTCGTCGGATCGGGCGTCGCGGATCTCGTCCACTCCGCCACGACGGCCATTGTCGCCCGGGTGCCGCTTTCCGTGCTGTGGCACGTCGTGCCCAGCTACCCCACCGCCAGCGAAGTTTGGCTTCGCCTGTTGGAGACGTACCGAACTCAGCGCTATGCCTGATCGCGAAGGGGCAACGCCGGAGAGGCGATTTCGCCGGCACGGGTGCCGTGCGTCGCCCCGCACAGCACAGAAACTCGGGAGACGGAGCAGCATAAACGCGCTAAGAGCCGTCCGAAGCAGCCGGGGCCACCGGGGGGTTGAACCGTGAGTACTGCGGTGCCGACCAGCTCAAGGCGTCTTCAGAGTGGTCGATCTGGATGACCTTGGTCACCCTGAATTCCACCGTTCTTTCCGCGCCGGGAAATCTGGCAGCGGCGTGCGCACTCCAGTTGACTGTCGCCGTACCGGTCAGCTGCACGGTCGCACCGCGCTGCCAATCGATGAACACCAGACCTGCTGCCGGATTGACGGTGAGGTTTCCCAAGGTCATCAGCATCGTGTTCCCCTCGTAGTCCGGCCACTGGATCCGGTCCGCGGAAAGACTGCGGACGAAGCCGGGGTTACCGCCCCGATGGGAAGCGTCGGCGTCTCCTGCAGTGGAGGTTGAGGCGACGAAGAAGGTGTCTGCGGTATCGATCACCCGGCGTTGTTCCGCAGTCAATTCGCTGCCTTCCGACACCATTCGCGTCGAACGAGCCGGACCGGTTTTCTGAGGTGATCTGCGCTGGATGTACTTAGGGCAATTCCCGTACGCCTGGTCCACGGACAGTCGGAGCCCGTCTTGTGAGGGCGTCACCCTGCCGTTGATCCGGAGCCGTCGACGGTTCGGAAGGTCGATAGCAAGAGTGCCCACAAGCGTGGGCTGCTGCAGGACCGCCGCCAGTGGGTCCACCTGTGTAGGCCGGGCACCGATGTACACATCACGGGAACCGAGCACGTGCAGAAAACCCGGTTCTCCGTAAAGAACGGATGCCCATACCTGCCCATCCGGAGAGGCAGCACCGACTACGAGAAATCTGAGCTCGGCCAAGAAACCTGCCGCGCCCTGCGGAAGGGACTCGCCGATGATCGGCCGCAAGCGGTCGGCACTCTCACGAAAACCTGCAAGATCCTGTGCTGCCAACTCGCCTTCGTGATAAGAGGCCAGGTGAGATCGGCTCCCTCTCATACTCATCTTCCCCTGCCGTCGTTTCAACGGTTTGTTAGCGATGACCGGTTTGCTAGAGACGACGCACCGACGACTGGAAATATTCCCATCTGCCCTGTCTTCCCTCGCTCGCGCCAACCGCCCTGTTCGAGTGCGGCCGTAGCCCTGCACGCCACCTTAGACCCGCAAGCTTTTCGATGAGGCGCCCCGGACGCCCGGATGTGCCAACGACGCCGGATCGCAGATGAAGAAACATTCGAGAATACATCTGTGCAGTTCGGTGATCACACTCTGCTATCCGGTCGTTGCGGCGTTGCTCGTACTGGGGGTCGGGGCTAGCGTTGAAATGGTGGCGTCGTGCACCGGCCTGCCGAAAAATGGCAGGACGCTGAGGGGAAAGAGTCCCCGCCTCCGGTGACGACCGCCCCATCCACCCGTATCGAATGGGCCACCTGCGGACGGATTTTTGACGCAGATTCCGCGCTCTGGCGCTCCCGGAGGTCGACGTGCTCCCTACGCACCACAACACAGCGACTATTGACGGCCAAGAGGTCTTCTACCGCGAGGCCGGCCCCAACGACGCACCGGTCATCCTGCTCCTGCACGGATTTCCCACCAGTTCACACATGTTCCGCCATCTCATCCCTGCACTGGCCGACCGCTACCACGTGATCGCCACTGATCACATTGGCTACGGCCAGTCATCCATGCCCAGGGCCGAAGAATTCGACTACACCTTTGACAATCTCGCCCGTATCACCGCCGCACTCCTCGACCACCTGGACATCAAGCGCTTCGCGGTCTACGTCCACGACTACGGTGCGCCCATCGGGTGGCGGCTGGCTCTCAACCCCTCCTACGAGGTCACCGCAATCGTCTCGCAGAGCGGCAACGCCTACATGGAGGGCTTCGCCAAGCCCTTCTGGGACGACCTTTTCGCCTATGCCTCCGCTCCCGGGCCCGACACCGAGCCGGGCGCACGGGCCAAGTTCTCCGCAGAAACCACCCGTTGGCAGTACCAGAACGGCGCCACCGACAGGAGCCTGGTCAGTCCGGACAACTGGCTTCACGACCAGGCCTTGCTGGATCGACCCGGCAACGACGAGGTGCAGTTGGCGCTGTTCCGTAACTACCCGACCAACATCGACGGCTATCCGCAGCTGCAGGATTACTTCCGCACCAGCCAGGTGCCGACGCTCGCGGTTTGGGGCGAGAGGGACGAGATTTTCGGGCCAGACGGCGCGCGGGCGTTCGCGCGCGACCTGCCGGACGCGGAAGTCCATCTGCTGCCGGCCGGGCATTTTGCCCTGGAGACACACCTGGATGCCATTAGCGGGTACATCCACGGATTTCTCGGCCGTGTCCTCGCTTGAGGTGCCGACGGCACCTACGGATGCCGGAAGGAGGTCTTCCGGCTAGTCGGTGAAGGTGACGCCGACCGTGTCGCCGACGCCTTCACCCGCGGAGATTTCCATTCTGTGACGGCGCGAGCTCTCTGGCGGGGGAGGGCCCCGCATGAGAGGTGACGTGGTGGCTACGTTGATGGCAGTGAACGTCGGAATGCCCCACGACGTGCCCTGGCACGGGAAGACGGTGCACACCGGCGTGTACAAGCAGACCGTCACCGGGGCGCGGATGGTGCGGCGCCTCAACATCGACGGGGACGGCCAGGGAGATCTGGGCGGACACGGCGGCGAGCAGCGAGCCGTGCTGGTGTACCAGACCGACTCCTACCAATACTGGGCGAAGGAGTTGGGACGCGAGAATCTGCAACCAGGCGAGTTCGGCGAGAATTTCACCGTGGACGGCCTTGCGGACAACGAGGTCTGCATTGGGGACCGGTACCGCATCGGCGACGCGCTCTTCGAGGTCACACAGCCGCGCGTGACGTGCTACCGGGTAGGTCTACGCATGGGGGAGCCACAGATGGCAGCGCTGATGGTGTCCCATCGCCGCCCGGGCTTCTACATGCGGGTGATCAAGGAGGGCGAGGTAGAAGCCGGGCAGGAGATCGTCAAAGTCTCCACGGGCCCGGAGGAGATGACCGTCGAGGAGATCGACGGGGTGCTCTACCTGCCGGGACACACCCGCGCTCAGGTCGAGCGGGCGTTGCGCATTCCGGCACTCAGCCCAGGATGGCAGGGCTCCATGCACACGCTCCTGGACCAGGCCGACGGTGACACGGCCTGCTCCTCGGGCAGCGCCGGGCTCACGTCGGCGGCCGGCGCCCCGCCGCCCGGCTGGCCGGGCTTCCGCCCTCTGACCGTCACACACATCCAGCCCGAGAGCCGGAGTGTGTTCTCGCTGTCCCTGGCCTCAGCCGACGGTTCACCACTGCCCGCTGCTTTGCCCGGTCAGTTCCTCACTGTGAAGGTCCCGCTCGAGGGGAACGTGCCGCCTCTGATCCGCAGCTACTCGTTGTCCGGCGAGCCCAGCGCGGGCACGTACCGGATCAGCGTGAAAGTGGAACCGCACGGCGCGGCCAGCAACCGGCTGCGCACCCACGTCCGAGTCGGCGCCAGCCTTGATGCCGCTGCGCCCCGCGGAACGTTCTGCCTGTCCAAGGGCGACAACCCTGTGGTGCTGCTGTCGGCCGGGGTGGGGGTGACACCCGTGCTGGCCATGCTTCACGCGCTTGCGCGCGACCACTCCCCGCGCCAGGTGTGGTGGCTGCACGCAGCCCGGGACAGTACCGAGCATCCCTTCGCTCAGGAGAGCCACGACCTGATCGAAGAACTCGCGAACGCACGATCGACCATCTACTACAGCAAACCGAACGACACCGACCGCCAGGGCGTGGACTACACAGAGGCTGGCCGGCCCTCGGTCGACCGCATCTTCGGTCTCGGCCTGCCGACCGACGCCGACGCCTACCTTTGCGGGCCCGTGGGCTTCATGAACGGCTTCACCACCGCGCTCGTCGACGCTGGGCTGGAACCGTCCCGAGTGCACACCGAGATCTTCGGCGCCGGGCCCTCCCTCACCCCCGGAATGAAAGATTCCTCGACCGTACCCGAGCCCCACCAGCCCGCAGGCTCCGCCGGCACCGGCCCTCCCGTGTCCTTCGCCCGCAGTGGCCTCACTGTCCCCTGGAACAACAATCAGGACTCCCTGCTGGAACTCGCCGAAGCGTGCGACGTCCCCGTCCAGTGGTCGTGTCGCACCGGCGTCTGCCACACCTGCGAACTCGCCCTGATGGCCGGCACCGTCGAGTACTCCCCGGATCCGGTCGAACCACCAGCCGAAGGCAACATCCTCATCTGCTGCTCCAAACCCACCGAAGGCGTCGTTTTGGATCTGTAAGGCAACCGGGATGTCGGTTTGCTGCCAAGCTTCCAGGGGCCCCGGGCGAAACCTGCGGGCGGGAGGAGGCCTGCCGTCCGGCACAGCGGTCCGCGAGCAGCAGATCAGGGCGGGTGCCGTCGGCAGCCGACGATTGCGGCGGTAGCAATGTCACGTGGACCAGCCGCCCGGCCTCATCCGCTCGTAGCTGCGGACCGGCCGCAGGCCAGCCGGGGTAGGCCGTGACTGGCGAGGACGCGGGGGACCGTCGGTTCGGGCAGCCCCAGGTTCGGCCGGTCCTGACCGGTCCGATCCTGGCGCTGACGCAGCTCACACACACCCCGGCCTCGATCGTGGCCGGAGCGCGGAGCGGGGGTGCCCGGGGCCCGCCGGAACGGTCGGGCAGCCCCGCGTCGCCCTGGGCTGTGAACCTGCGCACCCACTGGTAACACCTGGCGCGCGAGGTATTCATCTGGGCGACGGCCACGTGTGTTCGAGGCCGGACGATACACAACAAGCGAGAAGAACCTGGGCGCGAGGGCAGGCTTGTGCGTGCCGACCACGTCAGCGTGTGACTTTCTTGCCGCTGGGCCCAACGGCGAACCATGTTCCGCCGATGCCTTGGCCGTTGAGATCGCCCGGCTTGGTGTCACCGGCGTAGTAGCGATAGACAGGCCAACCACCTACCGCAATTCGGATCCGACCGTCCTGGCGTTGGATTGCCCCTATCCGCTGGGGGCTCACTCCTGCCAGATAGACGTTGCCGCCCTGCTTGATCGTCACAGGAGGCCACTGCGCGGCACAGTCGTCGTTGCAGGCGGACTGCGACGGGCTCGCGGTGTCGTTGTCGAAGCGATAAAGCGCCGCCTGGTTGATGTTGATCAGATGGGGCGAGCCGAGCGGGGGCGAGGACACCGCGGACAACTGGACCCACTGCGGGGGGAGCTTTTGTGTGGCGGCGCCGACCACGGTGCCGCCGGTACCGGTCCTGCCGTCCTGGGCGGCCGTGGTGTCGACAACCTGCAGCGCGGTGTTGCCCGCTGCTTGGCTGGACGGCGCTCCCGAGACGGAAGCCGATGCGGCCGGGCTCGGGTTGTCACTGATCGCGATGCTCTTGCCACAGGCAGACAGTCCTGACGCGGCGCAAGATATTGAGGCCTGGAGCGCGGTGCGTCGCGCACACGGCAGGCTCCGAGGCGCCCGGTTGTCTCAGCGCGGGGCCACTTGGGGGTATCCGATCAGTCGGCGTACGCCTCGGCCACCTTCAGCGTGTCTTCGTAGAGGTAGAACTTGACGATTTTGTCGCCTGCGACCTGAAAGTGCATTGCTATGGGCATGTGGTACGTCCTGCCGGTACTCCTGGCGACACGCGTGAACCGCCCAAGCATGACTGCGTGGTCACCATCGATGAGCAGCCCTTCGACCTCATCGACGTTCCTCTCAGGCAGGATGTTCGACCCCAGCGTCCGCAAGTAGTCGGCCACTTCGTCCCCCTTGGAGCGCCGCCCTGTCCAAGGGAGCGACTTCGATCCAGGGACATACCAGTCGATTTCTTCTGCGAAGGCCTCTGCAACCTTGTCCGGGTCCCCTCCGGCCAACAGGCCGAAGAACTGCTCAACGACGTCACGCGTGGTCATGTCAAATTCCTTCCGAGTCTGGGCCCCCCGACACGTATCCCAGGGAGCACCAAACCGCACCGTTGCCATTGCGGCGCCGCCAGTAGACATGTGAAGAGGGTGGCGGCGGCTCTCTGGAGAAGTTATGGACCGCGCGGTCAATTAAAGGGGATATGGACTGCAAGGTCAAGAAACGCAAGAGGTGATGCCTCCCACAGGCACCGTCGACTGCTCGGCAATCGCGCGGATAGAGCGCAGGGCGCGTGGCTGGCGCTCGAGGAGGCCGGCGAGTGGTCGCATGAGGGCACCTGTCGCATGACCGCCTTCCGGGTGCGGGGGCGTCGAGGTACGCAGCCGTCGGAGGCAGAGGGAAAGCAGCGGCGGCCGCTGCGGTGTGAGCCATGGCCGCCGCAGTTCATCGCCCTGAAGGCGGGGTGATGGGCGTCAGGGCCTGGGGACTGGCGGCGTGGCGCCCGCGCCGCCAGGGCGAATGTGCTCAAGGTGGTCGGGCGCCAAGGGTGAGGCTGACGTAGGGGGCGGCATGCGTTGCCGAGAACCCGACGTCCAGCGCCGCCTGTGAGAACGGATCGAGAGCAGCGAACGCCTGGGCGCTCAGGTCTGGGTGCTCAAGCGGCACGGGGTCAAAGGCTGCGCTCCAGGCGCTGGCGAGCGATGCGGCAGGGGGTGAAAGTGAGATGAACGGCAGGAGAGCCACCGTGTCTGGCAAGCGGGGGCTCCGGCGATGAAACAGGCCGTCAGTCGGAGTAGGCCTCAGACGCCTTGAGAGTGTCCTCGTAGAGGTGCATCTTGACGATCTTGTCGCCTGCCACCTGGAAGTACATGGCGATGGGCATCTCGTAGGTTCGGCCCGTGCTCTTTGCGACGCGCGTGAACCGGCCCAGCATGACTGCGTGTTCGCCGTCGATCAGAGAGCCTCGACTTCGTCGATGTTTTTCTCGGGGACGATGTTCTCCACCGCAACTTCACGTGTTGTCATGATCAAAGACCTTTCCAAAAACGGGAGTCCTGGAGTGGCATTCCAGGATCAGGGGTCGGTGCACAAATCGCCGGGATCGCACGGCCGTTGGTAGGGCGGGAGGTGAAAGGGCCCCATCGAGGAACCCGGAGCAAATTTCTTGTGCCGAGCCAAGCAGAGCAAATGTGGACCGATTGGTCAAAAATTTCGCACGGTCTTCTTCGATCGTCGATCGCAACTGGGCTGAGGAAAAGTGCGGTCACCCAATGCGCGCCTCCAACATAGGGCGCGGCCATGCCACGGCGAAGTTCTTGGCGACGCTTATCCGGGCGAGCATCCTTGGCGCCGGCACACTCAGCGCCCAACCGCACCCACCTGACCATGCCGCTCAGTAAGCAGCCCCGGCTCGCTTGAGTTAGTCCACTGGGCCGGGGGCGGCGAGACGCTGTAGGCGGGCGGCCGTGCCATCGCGACGGGCACGCCATAGCCCGTACTTGGCTAGCAGGCCATTCGAGACCGTCAGGAGGGTCTTGTACGGTGGCGCGGCCAGGCCCTTGGAGGTATGGGGGGAGTAGATGGCGCCTTCATCGGTGACGGTCAGCCAGCCGGTGAGCGTTCGCATGCCCAGCCCGACGCACTGAGGCTGGAAGGCATGAGCGAGGAACCCGGCTCGCCGCCCGCCCGGCGGCAACAGTCCGGAGGGCACGTCAAGGTGCAGCCCCGCATCGTCGTGCCCGGTGACCCTCACGGGGAGAATCACAGGGAAGCCGTCCGCGCCTCGGTAGGCCAGCACCCGGTGCGGCAGTCCGCTGATCTGGCGCGCGACTGCGGGGACCTCGACACGCGGGCCCGTGCCGTTCTTCGGCGGCTTCTGCTCGATTGGCGCCTCTGGCCAGGTGGCGCCAGTGACGGTCATCGCATCCCGGGCCGCCAGATCGGGCCAGACGGTGACACGCTCGATTTCGACGTCGACGAAAACGCGCTCCTGGTGATACTCGCGCAGCAGCCAATCCCATACCGGCCCGCGCTTGGTCTCCCCGAGGAACGGCTCGGAGGCCCGCATCAACTCCGCCAGGCGCTCAGGTGACGGGCGCAGGTCGACCGATGCTGCGCCCTGTGCGAGTACGTAGGCGTTACTTGAGGCAAAGCCGTGCTCGCGCGTGTGGTAGGCGAGCGACACGTGCGGATCCCGCAGGATGCGCTCGAGTTTCTTCGGGAAACCGAGCGAGGTGGTGAAGCCGACACGGCCCACCCCCCGATCTCCGAGGCCTACTGGCGAAACACTGGTGACCACGGCACCGCCGGCCGGGGTGACATAGGCGACCGCAACGGTGAGGTCACCCCTGATCACCGCGTCTGCCGCATCCGGCCACCTGACCGTGGCAGAGGTCATGAGCCAGTCCCGCGGAGGATCTTCAGATCGTCTGTTGCCTGGGTGCGCATGGCGGGGAGCAGCGGGCGCACCGGCTCCGGCAGGCCCGCGAGCACCAGTTCAACCTCCGCGGGTGTGCCGACCTCATCGAGGAATCCGACCATCAGGTGTCCGGCCACGGGCGGCGTGGTCGAGATCACCCGCTGCGCGAAGTCCTTCCATTCCGCAGGGCTGACGTGGTCGCGGAGTGCGGGGAAGAGGATCGGCTCTTCATGGGTCAGGTGGTCATGCACCGTGTCACGTACTGCGACGGCCGCGTCGTGCAGCGCGGCCCGGATTCCCTCACTCGTGGCGCCCTCACCATGGCCGAGGTCTGTGGCGGCCAGCCGGTCGAGAGCGGCGTCCAGTCGTTCGTGCTCCTCGGTCAGTGCGTCGAGCTCGTGTGCCGTGGCCGGCGCTGCCGCGACGATCCGCGGCCACAGGTCGTCGTCCTCGGTCTCGTGGTGATGGCGCAGGTTCACGACGAGGAAGTCGCGCAACTGTGCCAGTGCGCTGAGCGGTACCGAGGGGCGAACGGCCGCCTCGGCCAGCAGGGTGGTAGCCACGCGGTGGACCCCGTGGGCAAGCCGGGTCTCGATGACCGCCGTGGACTCGTTGAGGGAATCTATCGTCATGTAGGGGACAATATTCATTAGATAGGTGCCTTGTCAATATGGTCACCTACTGTAGAAGAGGTAGAATGCGCCGGTGACCACCACCCGGAAGTACAACTCACCCCGCCGCGCCAACTCGGCAGCCGCCACGCGTGAAGCCATCCTGAGCAGCGCACACGCACTCTTTCTGGCCCGCGGGTACGCCGGGGTCACCATCGGGGAGATCGCGGAGGCAGGAAAGGTCGCCGTGCCAACCGTGTACAGCAGCGTGGGCAACAAGCCGGGCATCCTGACGGCCCTGCTAAAACCGGCTCTCACGGACCCGGCTATTGCCAGCACCCTTGCCGCAGTTGAGGCCAGCGACAACCCACGTACCGTGATCGAGTTGACCGCCGAGGGCACCCGGCTTACGCACGAACGCCACTGGGAGCTCGTGTATGGGCTCTTCTATCGAAACCCGCCCGGGGAACCCGCCGTCAAGGCGGTTCTTGACCGGGGGGCGGACGACTACGTCCAAGCCCTGACGCGCGTGGCCGATCGGCTCGTTGCGCTCGACGCACTCCGTGCCGAGGTCAGTCGCGCGAAGGCCATCGACCTACTCTTGTTCTACCTCGGTCCGCATGCGTGGATCACGCTCGTTGGGGAACGCGCCTGGCCGTTTGATCGCGCCCAGACCTGGATTGCTCATTCGGCCTGCCAGGCACTCCTGAAGGACTTCTGAGCCCGAAGGTGATCAGGTCCGGTGCGCCGATCCGAGAATTAGCCGAACCGACGGGCGTCACGGAAGTTGGGAGTTTGGCCAGAGTAGGGCTTCTATCTCTGCTGAGCGAGGACATCCCGCAGCATGTCGGCGATCGTGGTACGAGCCAGCTCTTGCTGCATCTGCTCCTCCAGTCCGCTGTACACCTGCTGCAGGGCCGGCCGGATTCCGAAACCGATCGGGCAGTCGGGGTTTGGCGGAGTGTGGTGCATCCCGAACGGGCCCCCGCCCTCCACGGCGAGGTAGACCCCTAGCAGGGAAGTCTCTTCGGGCTCCCGAGTCAAGATCAAGCCAGCTCCTATGCCCCTCTTGGCCTGAACCAATCCCGCCTTGCGGAGGTCGCCCAGGCTGTTCGCGCAGCCAGATCCGGTCATGTTGCGCTGGGGTGTCCAGCTCGTCGTACCCGAGGTTGCAATGCGCCGCCCAGTTGCCCGGTTGGATGTGCCATGTCCGCGCGGCGCTCTTTTTCGCGAGGGCGCGCGGCCATGCGTTGTGCTGGTGCGGCGGTCGGCTCGGTGACCCGTCATGGTTCCTCGATCCGGGCGGCGGCGAGGGTTCATTCGTCGTGTGCGCCGAGGAACTGGGGCCGTACGCGCGGCGGATGGCGCGCCGGGCGTCTTGGTGGTCGTCGAAGTCAGGGTGTACGGCGACCAGTCGAGTTCTGGGCACCGCGCATGTGACGATCCCGTCATGTCCCCTTGGAGACCTTGTTGTTCGGCCTGAGTGCCCTTCACCGGGCGGGGGAGTGGCGCGCTGCCGCACTCACGTGGGTGCCGCGGTGTGACGGCGGGCGCGCCCCGGCGGAATTCGGGTTAACGCTTGGGCCCCGCCCGGATCCAGGCTCGACACCCGGGCGGGCCGCGGTGTGCAGTCCCGCCCAGGTGACGAGCTTGAGAGTGGCTACTTCAGCCCGAAGGCCCGGGTGATGCTCTGGGTCACGCTGTTGCCCTGGCGGTCATGTGCAGAGGTGCGCAGGGTGGCGTACGCGGTTCTGGCAGGAGCGTGGAGCGTGGTCTCCCAGCCGTCGCCACGGTGGGTGAGGGATGCCTTCTGCCAGGTGGCGCCGTCGTCGTAGGAGATGTCGAGTGTGAGGGCGCCGATGGCCTTGGAGCTCGGCCCTCCGGGGAGATGGGAGGGGGTGACCACGAGTTCGGCGTTCCGGCGTGCCTTGCCCGAGGTGTCGGTGTCGACCTTGTAGTCGAGCTGGATCAACGGCAAGACCGCCGTCGTGCCGGGCTCACCGGCCGCCGAAGTGAAACCCCACTCGGTTCGCGTGCTGGTGGAGTACGGGTTCGCCCAAAAGCCCCGGGAGTTCTCCGAGACCAGCCGGTAGGGAAGACGCTTCGGGTCGAGTCCCGCGACCGCGATCCAGTCGGAGTAGTACTGGCCCAGGGTTGTGTCTCCCTGGTACAGCGTCACCAGATTGTTGACTCCCGGGTTGCCAAGAGTGGTGCCCACGTGACCGCCACCGGAGTCGCCCCAGCCCGGGACATTGGCGTAGATCTCATCGTCGGTCCGCCGCTGCACCCCTGTCTGATTGTCGAGGCGCGGGCGCTGGATCGGGCCGAACCAATGGAGGCTGCTGGTGCTGCCGGCCTTGTAGCGGAGCGTCGCGGAGGACTCCTGGACCTCACCGGGGATCTGGGCCCGCTCCACCCACTGGACGTCCGAGTCGGCAGAGACCCAGTCCGTGCGATCACCCTGGGCGGGAGCCTCGTGAAGGAAAGATGCGCCTATCGCGATTCCCTGCCAGATGTCCGAGCGGTAGTCGGACGCCCGGTCTGGCCGGTGATTGCGGAAGGAGACGTCAACGCGGGCCAGGTCGTCCTTCTCCGGCCGGTAGGTCGGGTCGGCGGGCACCGCGCCTTCGTAGTGACGGACAAGGTCGTAGAGGTAGTCCGTGATGCGGCTGGAGCCCAAGGCCAGCGGGGTCCTACCGTGACGGATCCGGGCGATCAGCTCCTCGCCCTCGTCCTGGGTGAGGGTGGCCACTGTGACTGGCGGCGGGGAGGCGAAGGACTGCACGGCGGTGGGCCAGGGTTGCAGTCGGCCCACTCCGTCGTTGACGACCAGCAGCAGCCGGGCACCTGCCTGGGCGGCAGCGGCCGCCTGTTCCCCCAGCGTCACCGTGTCGTTGCGGCGAACCACGACGATCTTGCCCTGAGCTTGGAGCCCGGCGTAGTCAGCCGCGGCGCCCTGCCCGGCAAAGATCGTGTCGAGGGTCATCCGTCCATCGGGAAGCGGCACCTCGCCCCGCTGGACCCTGAGGTCGTCGAAGCTCCGGTTGCCGGAGACCACCGTCAGTGCGGGCTCCTCCTTGCGCCAGCGCACGCCGAAGGCGAAGTCCCCCTTGGTGACCTTCTTGCCGGTAGGCAGCACCCACATGCTGTCGTACCCGGGCGTGGAGGGGTCAAGGGTGCCCGATGTGAAGTGGTCGGAATCGAAGGCTCGGTAGATGTCCATGCGAACCTCGGAGTCGGTTGTCTCCTTCGGGACGATGGCCTTGACCTGACGGGCCGCCGAGGCATCCAGCATCACCTGGCGATCCCGGTCCAAGATGATCTCAGGAGCGCTCAGCATGGCTTTGCCCAGGGAGCGCGGACCGTGCGTGCCCTGCACGTCGGCCTTGAGCCACACGGCGTACGTGCCGACCGGCATCCGCACGGCAACCGTGCCTGACTCATCGAGCTCGTACTGGTGGAAAATATTGCTTCCCGCCACGGTGAGCTGCCCGGAGAGCGGCTTGCCGGCGCGGTCCTTGGCGGTGACCGAGAGGTTGTAGCGCTCGGCCTCCTTGCCGACCCCGATGAGGGTGTGGGCGACAACCTTCCCGTCGGCGCCGAAGGCATTGATCACGCCGCTGAAGTGGCTGTCCAGGGGGGCATGGTCCAGGTCGGCCGTGAGCGTGACCTCGCTGGTGCCGTGCGCGGGCACGGTGACCTGCGTGGCGGACAGGGTGAACAGATTCTGGGGTGCATCAGGGGCGTTGATGACCAGATTGAGTGTGACCGGGGCGTCGGCGATGTTGGTGTAGGTCACCGCCTTGTCGCCCTTCTCGCCGGGCTGGTGCGGCCAGAGGTGGTAGCCGGAGTAGGCGCTGCCGGTCGCGAACACCGTGTCCCGCACAGCGGCCGCGACGTCCAGGCGGCCGGCGCCAGCCTCATAAGGGGTGTAGTGAGGGGTGGCCTTGGCGGAGCTGATCAGGGCGTCCTTGAGTTGCTGGCCGGTCCAGTCCGGGTGCGCTGCGGCGAGCAGTGCGGCGGCTCCCGCGACGTGCGGGGCGGCCATCGAGGTGCCGCTCATTGTCCGGTAGTGGCCATCACCCTCGGAGAGGTGCGAACGTGCCGCGAGGACATCGACTCCCGGCGCGGTGAGTTCCGGCTTGAGCCCGTAGTCGCCTGCGCGCGGACCCTGGCTGGAGAAGTCGGCGAGCTGGTCCGAGGTGTCCACGGCGCCGACGGTGAGCGCGGCGTCCGCGGCGCCCGGCGAGCCGACGGTGTATGGGGCACCGCTGTTGCCTGCCGCGATCACGAAGAGCGCGCCGGTCTCCGCGCTGAGCCTGTTGACGGCTTGGCTCATCGGGTCGTCGCCGCTGGAGGGGGCGCCGCCGAGACTCATATTGATGATCTTGGCGTGCTGGTCGCGGGCGGCCCACTCCATGCCCGCCAGGATCCACGACTCCCTGCCGTGGGCGCCGCAGCCGAGAACATCGCACGTTGTGCCGAGCACCTTGCCGATGTGGAGGGTGGCGCCGGGGGCGACGCCCTTCTCCTTGCCGTCGGAGGCGGCGCCGGTGCCGGCGATGGTGGAGGCGACGTGCGTGCCATGGCCTGTGTAGTCGTCGAAAACGCCCTCGTCGGGCACGAAACTGGCCGCGTCGGCGATGCGGTCCGCCAGGTCCGGGTGACCGGAGTCCACGCCGGTGTCCAGCACCGCGACGTCGATGCCCTTACCCGTGTTGCCTGCTTCCCATATCTCCGGGGCGCCGATCTGCGCGGTGGTGTCGGCCAGCGCGGCCTCGACCTTCCCGTCCAGCCAGACCTTGGCGATGCCATGAGTGAAGGAAGGCCGGGGGTCGCCGATGGCGCGTTCGGTGCCTCGCGCACCGGTCCTGCCGGTGAGCCCGGACCAGAAGTTGCCCGCTTGGTCGCGCTTTTCGGTCAGCGCGGCGCCCCGGATGCTGCTGAGGGTGCGGACTTTTGTGACTCCGGCGGGGAGTGCCTGGGCGCGGGCGGCGCTGCTGTCGGTATAGCTGACGAGCAGAGGGAGATGATTGGTGTGCGCGTCGTCGTAGCCGTCGGCGAGAAGCCGCGTGACATTGAACAGACTCTTGTCGAGGAGCCCGGCGGAGACGTACGGCAGGGTGGAGTCGGGATAGACATAGGTGTCTTCTCCGACCTTGTTGATCTCGAAGTCGATGCCTTCACCTTCTGGTCCCTTGACCTGTCTGGTCTCGGTACCGTCGGCGGTGACGGTGACGGTGTCCCCGGTGATCAGAGTGACGGTGCGTAGCGCGTCGGGACGGGCTCCAGCGGCATCCGACATGTGTGTCGTCGTCCCGGGATCGGTGGCCGACGCGGTGGCCAATGACGGCGGGACGACCGTCAGGATCGCGAGGGCAGACCCGAGAGCCATCAGCTTCGATCTTCGGGGGGTTGGGGTTGGCAAAGGGAACTCCTTTTAATAAGTGGGGAACAGAACACTCGAGTTCGTCAATTCGCGCTAAACCAGGCGCTGTTGTGTGTTGTCGACCGAGGTGGCACGATCGGCTGCCCCCATGATCACCGTGTCGTCGACGGTGCTACCGCTCGCGGTGGTACGGATAGTGCAAAATTAAAATGTCCGAGAGTTGGCCAGCACGCGACCTTCCGGACAAACGGGTCGCAGAGCCTGACTGGGAAGAAGACCTACGCGCAACACTCGTTGATGGGAGCCGTCGATTACGGCCCGAGTGGCACCGGGGAGCCGGTCGCAGCTCAGCGTGGGGAACGCCGGCCCGAACACCGCGCCGATCAATCGAGGCTGCCCATCTCGCCCTGGCTCAGAGACCCCTCCGCGCTATCGGTGGGGGCGGCAGACGCTGATCCGAGCGGACTCCCGGGCGGCACCCGTGACTTCGCTGTCCTACTCCGCCAGCATGACCGTCACTGACACGATCCATCAGAACGTCCTGAAGATCCCCGCATCGGCCTGAACGCTGGTCGTCGAGACTGGTGGTGAGGTCTGGAACGGTGCCCCTGGGGCGCCGAACTGGTTGATAACGTGCTTGTCGGCTGGCCACAGGTGGCTGCCATCCATCAGGCAGCCTCATCCCGGGCCCAGTTGAGGATCACGGATGCGGACGGCATGCGGGTCATCTGCTCCGCCGTCAACGCCCCGCCCGGCCGATCGCTGCTTACCAGTCCACTTGCCCAGTTCACGACACCTGGCCAGGTCGCCGGCTAATTGCGCTGCCGGTCTGCGGTTCCTGCGGGCCCGCGAACTCGATGCGGAGAAAGCAGAAACGGATACTCCCAGCTCATCCACCACAGCCTCGCCGAGATCAGACGCGTGATCATATTCGCCTCACCCACCGGCAGCCCCCCGCCTGTCGACCACATCCTGCACTGGTCGACATGGCGATGCAGATGACAACACCAAGCCCGCGTCAGCCACCACAAACGACGAGGACTCAGGCCGTAACACCTGCCCACCAGTCAGAGCAAACACCGTTGCAAGGTGGGCCTTGCTCGACCCGGGCGGCATGTGTCCTCCGCCCAGCTCCGAGGGCTTGATGAACGTGGACGTGGTCTGGGCACGCAAGCGCTCCAGGACCCGCGAGCATCGGAGTGTGTGCGCATATGACGGGATCCTGCCTGACGGGCGGTGGGGCCAAACAGATGATCGGTCGCCTTACTCGGCTCGGATGGTCCAGGATTTGGGGCTGACCCTCTCGCCGATAGACATCTGGCGTGGGAGAACGGGCCGTGTGCGGCCGACTGATGCTGGAGCTGCTGGCTCTTGGTAGATCGGGTCAGGCCAGTGAGGCCTCGGGCATAGTCCGCAACGACTACCGGGGAGGACCAGCAAGAGTGCGGCGGCCGCTACCCCAGTGCGACGTTCCCGACCGTGGCTCCCGCTTCGCGAAGTGTCATTGCATGTGCATGCGGAGATGCGAGTCGGCGTGTAACACGCTCCCGCTAACCGACACTTGCGCAACAACCTGGGGTTTGCCGCTGAAGTTGGACGGATGGCCCCTCGCGGCGTCGTTGGTCAAACTTCGGTCAAGCCGTTCGGTGGGGACGAGTGAACTGTGCGTAGCGCCGGACGTAGTTCTACGTGGACACCAAGGACGACAAAGTCATCTTTACGGCGAAATCGGCCTGGTCTGAGTCCGTGTCGAAGATCGAGGAGAATTCCCAAGATCAAACTGCAGGAACCTCTCGCTTTACTGGCACAACCAGGTCGAGGCTAGAGTCGTCGAGGACAGTCTCACTGATGCCTGCAAGAAAGTCGTCGGGCTCGAAGCACAGCCCTCCGCCTGCAAGACGGAGCCGCAGCGCCGTGCGGCCGAGGCGGACACCAACGCCGCCAAGGACCAGGGCGCGGCGAACGAGACCACCGACAGCACTTCCGCCAAGTCCCCCGCCAAGGGGACCAAGACGACTGCGACTCCCACTCCCGGCCCTAGCCTCTCAGAGGAAGGTCCCGCAGTGCGGTGAGCGGCAAGCCGTAGAAAGCTCTCAGCACAATGAGCGTTGCCCCGAACACCACCACCACTGTCGGCACGATCGACGCGCCGAGCCGCCGCAACACCGAGCTGGCGCTGGTCACGTTCGCCGTCCTGATCTCGGTGTTCGCGTACGCCAACGTGGGCCTCGCCCTCAACGGCGAACTCCCCGCCGGCATGCTCGGCTACGGGCTCGGCCTCGCCCTGCTCGGTGGCGTCGCGCACATCGCCGTACGCAGGTTCGCGCCGTACGCGGACCCGCTGTTGCTGCCGCTGGCGACCTTGCTGAACGGTCTCGGTCTGGCCATCATCTGGCGGCTGGACCAGTCGGAACGCTTCCAGCAGACCGCCAACTTCGTCGCTGCCGCCTCCAAGCAGTTGCTGTTCTCGGCCGCGGGCGTGGCACTGCTGGTGGTCGTCCTGCTGGCCCTCAAGGACCACCGCATCCTGCAGCGCTACACCTACATCTCGATGCTGGTCGCACTGCTCCTGCTGATCCTTCCGATGTTCTTCACCCCAGTGAACGGTGCCAAGATCTGGATCAAGATCCCCGGCGTCGGCACGATCCAGCCGGGTGAGTTCGCCAAGATCATCATCGCGGTCTTCTTCGCCGGCTACCTCATGGTCAAGCGCGATGCCCTGGCTCTGGCCAGCCGCCGCTTCATGGGGCTCTACCTCCCCCGCGGCCGTGACCTCGGCCCGATCCTCATGGTCTGGGCCTTCTCGATCCTCATCCTGGTCTTCGAGACCGACCTCGGATCATCACTGCTCTTCTTCGGCATGTTCGTCGTCATGCTGTACGTCGCCACCGAACGGACCAGCTGGATCGTTTTCGGTCTGCTGATGTCGGGGGCGGGCGCCGTAGGCGTGGCCACCTTCGAACCTCACGTGCAGGACCGTGTCACCGCCTGGCTAGACCCGTTCGCAGGCTGGGGCAAGCTCGCGGCCAGCGAGCAGATGGCCCAGTCGCTGATGGCCTTCGGATCCGGCGGGACCCTCGGCGCTGGTCTCGGTCAGGGCAATTCGGACCTGATCGGTTTCGCCGCCAACTCCGACTTCATCCTCGCCACCGTCGGAGAGGAGCTCGGTCTCGCCGGAATGATGGCGGTCCTGCTCGTCTACGGCCTGGTCGTCGAGCGCGGGGTCCGGACGGCGCTCGCCGCCCGCGACCCCTTCGGCAAGCTGCTGGCGATCGGCCTGTCCGGTTCCTTCGCCATCCAGGTGTTCGTCGTCGCCGGCGGTGTCATGGGTCTCATCCCGCTGACCGGTATGACGATGCCGTTCCTCGCAGCAGGCGGTTCGTCCGTCATCGCCAACTGGGCCCTCATCGGCATCCTGATCAGAATCAGTGACACCGCCCGCCGGCCCGCGCCTGCACCCGCACCGTCCCCGGACACCGAAATGACCCAGGTGGTCCGACCGTGAACAAGCCGCTCCGCAGGATCGCGGCATCCTCATCCTGCTCAGGCGCACGAACAACGCTACCGGCGCGAGTCTCGGCAGCCATGGCAGGCAAATCCCGCAGGCCCTTGCACCTGTGACCTGCTGCTCCTCGTGAGGTCCTATAGGTCCCACAGGGGGTCTATCAGGAATGAGGTGTGATTCGTCTGATTGGCCTACAGGTTCTTCGGTGGGCTGATTGGTCTACACCCGTCCGGCGGTGAGGCGGCCGTCGAAGAGGAGGTCGAACTCGTTCAGCGCGCTCTTCCAGCGGTTGTTCCAGCGCTGGCGGCCGCGTCCGGTGGGGTCGAGGGCGAGGGTGGCCAGGTAGAGGCGCTTGAGGGCGGCGGTCTCGTTGGGGAAGTGTCCGCAAGCTTGGGCCGCGCGTCGGTATCGGGCGTTCAGCGACTCGATGGCGTTGGTGGTGTAGACGACCTGGCGGATGGCGTCCGGGAGGCCGAGGAAGGGAACGAATTCGCTCCAGGACCGTTCCCAGATCCCGGTGATCGACGGGTACTTCTTGCCCCATGTGCCGTCGAAGTCGGCCAGTCGCTGCCGGGCCTGCTCCTCGTTGACGGCCGTGTAGACGGGCTTGAGGTCGCGGGCGACGTCGGCCCAGTCGCGGCGGGACGCGTAGCGCAGGCTGCCGCGGATGAGGTGGACGATGCAGGTTTGCACCACGGTCTGCGGCCAGACGGTGTTCACCGCGTCGGGCAGGGCGGAGAGGCCGTCGCAGACCAGCATCAACACATCGCGGACGCCCCTGTTCTTGATCTCGGTCAGGACGGTCTGCCAGTACTTGGCGCCCTCGCCGCCGTCGCCGGCCCACAGTCCCAGGATCTCCCGGTAGCCGTCGGCGGTGACCGCGATGGCCACATAGACGGGTCGGTTCGCGACGTGCCCGTCGCGGATACGGACGTGGATCGCGTCGATGAAGACCACCGGATAGACCGCGTCGAGCGGGCGGGTGCGCCATTCCGCCATCGACTCCAGAGCTTTGTCGGTGATGGTGGAGACGGTCTCTTTTGTGGTCGTCATCCCGTACACCTCGGAGAGATGGGCGACGATCTCGCCGGAGGTCAGGCCCTTCGCGGTCAGCGACAGGACCATCTCGTCCAGCGCACCCGTCCGGCGGGCGTACTTGGGCAACAACCGTGGGGTGAAGGTGCCCAGGCGGTCCCGGGGGACCTGCACGGTCACCGTGCCGACCTCCGTCATGACTTTCTTGGCCCGGTAGCCGTTACGCATGTTGCCGCCCGAGCGTGAACCGCGGCCGCCGGCCCGCCCGGCCTCCGCCGCGAGATGCACATCCATCTCGGCCTCCAGGGCGGCCTGCATCAGATGCTGGGCCAGCTCGGGCAGCAGCCCGCCCTCGCCCATCAACCGCAGCCCTCCTAGGCGCACCTTCTCGGCCGCCAGCGCGGCCAGCTCCTCCAGCAGCTCGCTGGACAGACCATTCTCGGATACCGGCATCGACTTCACGTCGGCACCCTCGATGCTCTCACCAGCCACGGCAAGCGACACACCGTCAGCGGCCTCGATCAGGTGATCCGTCGTCGTACTCATCAGGTGACTCCTTCGGGGAAGCACACACCTGATTCATGACACTCCCCCCACAGGAGCACAGAGTGCGCACTTCAAGCGTGTCGGTCTGAGCGCGGCATCGGCTTACGAGCTGGTGCGTGATTGCGTTGGAGACGTGGGGGCCTGAGCTGGGGGTTTGTGTCAGCCGGTGGTGTTGCGGTCGGAGACGAGGCCGGCGATGGCCCGGTAGGTGGAGGGCAGGTTCTCCCGGCGGTGGGTCCAGCGGACCAGTTGCTTCCAGCGTTTGTGATCGGCGAGGGTGTGTTCGACGGTAATGCGCTTTGAGGAGTGCCGGTGTCTGGCTCGTAGGCGGGCTTCGAGGACCTCGGGCGGGCTGATCTTGTTTCCCTTCCTGGGCGGAGTCACCGCTTGGCCGGGATGATCGCGACGGAGCCCGAGGTAGCCGTCGTCCAGGAGGACCTCCACGTCGCGAAAGTGCTGGAAACAGGTACTGATGCCTTCGTTGCGTGCGGCGGTCGCGTCATGCATCCGCCCTGGTTGCAGGGCGTCGGTCCAGAGCATGCGGCCCTGATGGTCGGCGACGACGGTGGCTTTCATCGTGTTCTGTTTCTTCTTGCCTGACACGAACGCACGGCGCCCACCCCGGCCGGCCGGGGGCCGGCGGACCTGGACTTCGTGGCGTCCAACCGCAGCTCAACACCTTCGGCCTGGGCGTATGCGAACACATCCGCCAGGGTCCGCAGCCGCAGGCCGGGCCGGTCGGGGACCGCGCATCCCCGCTCGGCCAGCAGCCCTCGTATCTCGCCGATCGCACGGGTGATGGTGGAGCGGTCGACGCGGAACAACAGCCCCAACGCCGCATGCGGCAAATCGTGCCGCAAGTGAATCAACGTGGCCACGAGCCGGTCGACGAACACCAGCCGATGCCGGACACCGGCTCCGGCCTCGCGCTTCCTGGCCCCGCCACGAGCTTCGTGACAACGCCCCTCGACCACGGCCTGCCACGGACCAGCCAACTCCTCAACCAGAGAGGCGAGATGCCCACGAGAGACCCCCGTGAACACCTGATGCGCAAGAACCGTCCCACTGAGCATGATCGCCACATCCGGATCATGCCACCCACCAGCAAGAACACCTCACCCGCAATCACGCACCAGCTCGTAAGGAGCAGCAGACGGTGCCGGGCATTCAGCTCGCGCATGCCTACATCAGCCGTTGCTCTTGAACCGCGTGGCCCCCCGGCCGGGAGTGCGGAGGTGCGTGATCAGGCATCGGGGGATCCGGCTGCCGCCGGGTCACGGCCAGGATGGCCATGTCGTCCTGATGGCCACCCCCTGTCCACCGGTTGACGTCCTCGGTCAGCGCATCGACAAGAGATCCCGGGTCCGCGTACTGCCTGCCCCTCAGTCGCGATCGGGCCGGGTCGTAGAACGTGCCGCACTGGTCCCGGGCCTCGGTGATGCCGTCGGTGATCAGCAGCAGCGAAGCGCCGGGGGGCAGAGGCACCGAGTCGACCGGGGCGCTATCACCATCTGCGGCCACTGCGCCAAGGTCCATCCCCAAGGGCAGCTGCCGGACCGTGGCGTCGAGTCGTACCAGCTCCCCCCTGTGGACCAGGTACGGCGCCGGGTGCCCACGGTTGAGCAGGGTCAGCACCTCGCCGTCGGGGGAGACCTCGGCCAGCAGAGCGGTGGTGAAGTCCTCGCCCGGCATTTCCTCGGCCGTCCGGTCGGCCTCGCTGGCCAGAGCATCATCGAGGCGCTGCGCCAGCTCGTCCAGGGTCGGCGTGTACTCGGCCTCCTTGCGAAATGCTCCGATTGCGACCGACACTGCCGCAACGGCCTGGACCCCCTTGCCCCGCACGTCGCCTATGATCATGCGTACTCCGTACGGGGTGTCCTGGACCGCAAACAGGTCGCCCCCGATCCGCGCCTCCGCCTGGGCCGCCGTATAGCCCGCGGCCACGGCGAGCGGGCCGACGCCCGTCGGCGGATCCGGCAGCACGGCCCGCTGCACGGCCTCCGCGACATTCCTGGCCATGGCAAGATTTTGCCCCTGTCGCGCAATGAGCCGATTGACCGCCAGGGCCAGCGCTCCGATCACGCCCACCACGGCCAGATCGACGTACAGTGCCACAGCCTCGCGTCCGTGATAGATGTCCATGCCCACCGTCACTGCACACGTCACGCAGGCGACCGAGGTGGCAGCGCGGAAAGACAGCATGGCGCCGGCGACCAGAGGTGCGGCTGCCAGCAGAGGGAGGCCCAGATACGGCCAGGGCGCAACGAGGTTCAGGACTATTCCGGCTACCAGGGAAAGCCCCGCGAGCAGCCATGGAACCCTCGCCGACGTGAGAGACAACCCATCTATCATCGGATTCCCTGCTGCTGGGTGCCACGCCGTCGCCCGGCACACTGCGTGCGTACCGCATCGCCGGTACGACCGATCAGGTCGGGCCCTCCATTCACCCTTGGACGCCAGACTCCGACCCTACCCGAATAGTCCGTTTCGTCCGCCCGTGGTGGTGGTCGTTCGACTCCGGCACCGTGCGCTAACCAGCGGACCCGCACGTCTTCCTGGCGTGGATACCGAGCGTGCGTGCGCAGGTCGGCGCCCCCTTTGCGTGGCAATCAGGTGTGTCCGATCCCGCCATCCCACGAGGCTGGGGCTGTCGACCCTAGGGAGACCGGCACTCTTCCCCCGGCTGCGGTGGGGTGAGGGCGTCGTGTACTGCTGGAGGAGAACGATTTTTGCCGGCCCCGGGAGCGCTGATGACGCGGGTTGTCGTTGCCACCGCGGTTGGTGTGTCGCTGTCCGTGACCGAATGCAGGTGCACGTTTCGGCGGCGCTTAAAGGCCGCGGACAAAAGTCGCTGATGCGAGACGCTCGGCCATCACCTTCGCCCAGTCCCGATCCGGCAGCCGTCGGAATGGCTCGTCCGTCCTATCGGGTCGCGGCTGGTCAACGACGTACATAGAGGTCACTGCTCCCGGACGGGGGCGTGAATCTGCAGGTGAACAATGAAAGGGTGATCCCATGGGCGCAGTACATGCCATCGCCCACCAGCCAGATAGCGCTTCTCCCATAGAAATGCCACGTATCGCCGTGGACAATCGGGGCGTGATCCAGGCGTGGAATCACGCGGCCCAAGAGCTACTTGGCTACAGTCGGCGACAGACCCTTGGCCGATCGGTCACTGTGCTGCTCGCGGATGGCGAGGCTTCCACTGCCGGGGATGGATCCCCTGCAGGGCAGGCATGCGTGGACAGACACGGCGAGGTCACCTTGCGTCATCGTGACGGGCAGCTGGTCTCCTGCTGCCTCCAGCAATTCGCCGCCCTGGCAGGCGAGTTCGGCGTTCTCCTCTCAGTCGGCCGCACCGGCCAGTGCTGGGACAACGCCCTCGCCGAGTCGTTCTTCTCGACCATCAAGCGCGAATTGCTCGGCACCGCTGCCTGGCCAAGCCGGGCAGCCTCCCACACCGCGATCTTCGATTTCATCGAGGGCTCCCCGGCCCGAACCGCGTCCGACGCCTCGGAGTCGACGGCCTGGTCCGCTTCGTGCGCCGCCGGGGTGCCCGGATCACACGGGCGAAGGCCGCGCAGGTCGTCGAGACCCCGCGCGAAGTCCTGAAGTTGCCGGAGGCAGACTGGAACGCCGCCAGCGCTGTACTCGGTGCCGACGTGACATTCTTCGTCGCGCTGGAGGAGGAGATCGCCAAGGCCACCGCGGAGTTGTCGACTGTCCTGCCCGACAATCCGGCGTGCGTCCTCACTTCGTTGCCCGGCGTCGGCATCGTGACCGCCAGCGCTTACGGAGCCGCGATCGGCGATCCGGCCCGCTTCAAGAATGCTGCCGGCGCCTACCGTGCCCCGGCCTCGTCCCCATCGCCTACGAATCCGCAGGCAAGAGCCGCCGGGGCAACCGGATCAGCCGTGAAGGATCGGTCGAGCTGCGACGCGCGATCGTCGACCTCGGCCGTGGCATGGGCTTCCACCACGCCGACTTCGTCGCCTACCGCCGCCGCCTGCTCTCCGAAGGCAAGCCGCCGCTGGTCGCGACCATCGCAGTGGGCCACCGAGCCCACCGCCTCGCCTTCTCTCTGATGAAGTCAGGCACCCCCTACGACCCGATCCGCTGGGTCCGTTCTGTCGCCGAGGGCGACGAACGGCGCCCGTCAGGCGACGTCGGGGCGACGGGCAGGCCCGTCATGGCGACACCCCGCCGGGGCCCGCCAGCGACGACGTGACCTGCCCGGCATCCGACACCATCGGCCCTCAGGAGGCCAAAGGCAAGTAACTCCGCTCCCCAGACGGAGAACGGGCTTGGTGGCGGGGTGCCGGAATGATGTCGTCGTTCCTATGAGACCCGCCCACGGCGGGAATCTCGCCGAGTAGTAAGACACCGGCACCCTCCCATCGAGCGAGTGCGAAAATGGTCACCTGCGCAGGGCGAGCACGCGTATGTCAGAGTGCACCGCCGGGACACCCTGAGCCCTCACCTCTGCCCGGACGAGCCCCATCCCCACCCCGACGCCGTCGTCAACAATCCGACGCGCGTCACCCCAGCATGACCAGCACCAAAGCAGCGTTCGGATTACTACTCGCACGGTCGGTACCGCCTCGGCGCTATCGGGCGAGGAGGGCGCTTACGGTCTTGCCGCCGGCTGCCTGGCGGGTCACGGCGGTGTCGCGGGCGAGGCGGTTGACCATGGGCCAGCCGAAGCCTCCGGTGCCGCCGTTCAGGTCGGGGGTGCGCATGCGCGGTGCTTGCGGGCTGCGGTCGTGCACGGCCACCTCGGTGCTGTCCGGGTGCGCGGTCAGGTCCAGGGCGCAGGTGCCACCGCCGGGGCGCAGGGCGTTGGTGACGAGTTCAGAGACGACCAGGACCACGGTGTCAGCAGCCTCGGTTGCGAGCGGATGTACGAGACCTTCGAGGAAATCCCGGGCGCGCTCGCGTGCGCCGGCGGTGGATGCCATGGAGTGCGCGGTTGCGACGTTGACGCTCATCGTGTCCATCGGGCCACCCTGGTCTCTGGATCGTCAACGCCCGGTCCTGCCTGCCCGGTGCTTGTGCCCCGGCTTGCGGCCCGTTAACCCGATGATGACCGCCTTACTCCCGCCCTCCAGCGCTGTTTCGAGGTGGATTACCTCACCGCCGAACACACGAAAATCTATGTCGGCTGGAGTAGACATTGGGTGGTGGTGTGGTTATGGTTTCTCTCGTAGCCCAGAGAGACCGCGGGGCCTGGCAGAGATGAACTGCCGGGCAGCAGTACACGCAGTTGCAGTTCGTAGGACGGTGCGGTGGTGGAGTTTCGGAGCCAGGGTTGTTGCAGGACGGCGACGGGGTTGACGACCGGACCGGGTGGCCCGCAGTGATCAGGGGCCGCCGTGAGCAGTACGCAGTGGCAGTACCCGTAAGTGCAGGTCCAGTACCCAGCAGGGAAGTAAGTGAGCAGCACCTCGGTGAAGGCGTCGGCTGCGGACGCGCGCACCGGGAGGTTCGGCAGTGGGGTTCTAAGCCAGAGCAGACGCAGGACAGGCGACGGGGCTGGCTGCCGAAGAGTGGCACTGTCGGCTGTCGCAGGCCACTGGGCAGTACAAGAGAGCAGTACCAGCAGTAGGTAAGTGATTGATCCCAGAGGGAAGAACGGAGGAGCCAGGCGCCATCAGGATCGCCCGGGCGGACGTCTTGAGCCCGGGTACCGCAGGACATCGATAGTGAGGTGGTCTCCGGTCAAGCAACCGCGATCCCCGCACCCCCGACAGCATTCTGGTCGGGTCCGCGGAAACAGAGGGCCGGTGCAGTATCAGGGCCGGCAGATGGTGTAGCAGTTCCTTCGGGGCCCTGGTGCCAGTACGGCACCAGGGCCCCTCCACGCGTTCCACACAGTGAGGTGCAATGACAGCAGACGACTCGTTCGGCCGTCTCGACGACGACGACTACCCCGCCTACACCATGGGCCGGGCCGCCGAAATGCTCGGCACCACCCAGAGCTTCCTCCGGGCCATCGGAGAAGCCCGGTTGATCACCCCGCTCCGCTCCGCGGGCGGCCACCGCCGCTACTCCCGCTACCAGCTGCGCATCGCCGCCCGCGCCCGGGAACTCGTCGACCAGGGCACCCCCATCGAGGCTGCCTGCCGCATCGTCATCCTCGAAGACCAGCTCGAAGAAGCCCAGCGCATCAACGCCGAATACCGCCGCACCGCCGAATCAGCGAACCCCACAACCGCGGCCTGAGACGGCTGAGACCTGGGAGCTTCGCGGCTGCCACCCACACGTGCTGCCCGGGACGCAAAGCGTTCCGGGCAACTTCCTCCCCTGCCGCCTGGGGCCGAGAGTGAGAACCGGGCCTCGATCCCCGCGAGTCCTTGTCGTCGACGACGTGATCGGGCCTGACGCGCGGGCCTTCAGTCAAGGACCGCGAGGGGGTCGGCGGCGCCTCCGTGCCACTCGATCATGAAGAGGGTGGCGTCGTCGCTGGTGCGCCCGCGCCGTTCCCACTTCAGTGTGTGGGAGAGCCGGCGCAGATCCGCCCGCAGCCCGTGCGACGGCTCCTGCCCCAGGCGGTTCACGCAGCGGATGAGGCGTTCCTCGCCGAACTGCTCCCCGTTGTTGACGTGTTCCTGGATGATGCCGTCGGTGTAGCACAGCACCCGGTCGCCTTGCTGAAGCGTGTGCTCTCTGACCCGGGGCATCTCACCGTCGAAGCCGACGGGCAGCGTCGTCGCGCTCTCCAGCTGCCGCACGCGGCCGTCGCGGACAGGCGCTCGCTCACAGCTGAGCTGCCGGTCATGCCCTTTGAGGTCACCAGGGTGGGGTGGGGGTGCCGTCGGGATCCAGCCCGTAGGGCCACATCTGGAAGACGTCCTTCCCGGTACCGCCCCACGCCGTCGCTGCATCAAGCGCCTGCTTGACGATGCCTTCGGCGCGTGTATGGTCCCCAGCCTTCTTGCAGAGGAGGAAGAGCTTGATGAGTGCCTGGGGGTGCCCTGCCTCGCCGGCCTGGAGAAGAGCTTGTTCAGCGCCCTTCCGATTACCGGCCTGGTGCAGGATGTGGGCCATTTCAAACAAGACGGCCGGCTCACCGCTCATGGCTCTCTGTGTGAGCAGTTGCGCGGCGCCTTCGATGTCTCCGCCCGCGAGTCGGACGCGGGCGAGTCCCAGGACGGCCCAGGACTCGCCGGCGGCGGCGCCTTCGGCGAAGAGTTGCGCGGCGCCTTCGGTGTTTCCGGCTGCGAGTCGGCGCGGGCGAGTTCGGCGATGGCCCAGAAGTGGCCTGCGTCGGCGCTTTCGGTGAGATGCCCGTCAGTAGAGGCGCTGTCTTGACGGACGGCCAGCGCAGATGCGGTCTCAGAGGCGTCCGCAGTACGTCGGCGGTCGACCTTTCCGCGGACCTCGTGCATGCGCTGCATGCGGATGAGTTCGATGGCCAGGTCATCGCCGGCGTCGGCGGCCTGGGTCAGGAGCCGTTTGGCGCCTTCGCTGTCTCCAGCTTCACGGCGTAGGTCCGAGAGCCTGACGAGGGCGCTCGTGGCGCCGGCACCGGCGGCACTGGTCAGAAGCCGTTCGGCGCCCTCCTGATCGTCCGTCCTCAGCCGGAGCTCCGCGAGTTCAATGAGTGCACGTGTGTCGCCCCTGTCCGCGGGCTCGGTGAGGAGCTGTTCGGCGCCGTGCAGGTCGTTATAGCCAAGCCGAAGCCCGACGAGTTCGAAGAAGGCATCACGGTTCCCGTCTGCGGCGGCATTGCTGAGCAGTTTCACCGCGTCTTCCGCATGGCCCGCACGCTTTCGGAACCTGACCAGCTGCATGAGCGCATACCCGGGATCTGCACGCTGGTAGAGGTGGTAGGCCCACTGGAGGCGGTGCCGCCTTTCGGCTGCATGCGCGAGCCTGCCGAGGTCCTGGGATCCCGTGAGGTGGTGGTGCGCAGCCTGCCAGAAGGAGGCGGGCGGGCATAGGCGGCGGCGTTCCGCTCCGCCGTGGTGCTCGAGATAGTCCGCAAGCCGGTAGACGACGCCATGCCCGGTGTCCTTGCCGAGGGGAGCGCCAGGATCGCGGCGGGCGGGCCGCGGGCGGGCGCGACGCAGGGGAGCGAGCCTGCCGTGAACGGGTTCGGCGAGTTCGGCCAATGCCTTCTCGGCCCAGTCCGGAGGCAGTTCGTCGTATTCACGATCGCTGAGGTAGTCGGTGCCAGCGTCGGTCAGGAAAGCCAGCGGGATGTGGAGGCCGACGCCGAGCCGGCGGGCATCCATCGAGGCTTGGAGAACGGCGCGGGCCGGCGCGCTTGCCGTGCGGTAGCGGTGCAGAAGCTCAGGCGCCCCGGCCAGATCCTGGGTCACACGCTCCGCCTCGGCCCGCTCCAACGCCGCGGCGAGCATCTGGTCCCCGGTTGCGGCGAGTTCGCGGGCGGCCTCCTGCGCGTTCTCGTCGAAGGCATCGGGGACCGGCACAGTCCGTCCCGCCAGCAGCGCACGCACCTGGGCGTAGCGGTCCAGCTCCCCGCACAGGGGCAGCGTCCGGTAGGCACGGTCGTATTCGGGCCACAAGGTTCCCAGGACCAAGACCGGCCGGATTTCCGGATCGGTGAGCAGCGAGCGGACGGCAGCGGCGATGTCGGTGCCGTACTCAGTGTCGCCCAGGTAGTGCTGAGCCTCGTTGAGCCACACCACGGTGCGCGGTCCCACGCGCCGGATGTTGGTGAGAGCGGCCTCTGCCCGGGTGGGATCGAAGGGGTGCCACAGCCGCCACCCCTGCGCGGCAAGCGGCTGGATGGCCTCCCAGCAGGCCCTGGTCTTTCCAGTGGAGGACGACCCGACCAGAACCAGCATGCCGCTGCGCCCCTGGGCCGCAGCCTGGACGACTTCCGCGAGCACGTCATCGTGAGAGCGTCGGACATACCCCGGCAGCGTCTGGAACAGCGACGATCCCGCCGGCCCGCTCCGGCCGTCTACCGCGCCAGCAGGGTGGACTTCCAGGTCGTACGGGTCCCACTCGCCAATCGCCTGGCCCACACCGTCAGCTTCCCTGCCCGGCGCTGACCCGCCCGCGCCCCCCGCTTCGGCAACAGCCCGCTGACGCAGTCGAAGCAGCCTGTCAGCATCCAGCCCCAACGCCTTCGCCAGCGCCGCCACCGTGGCCGCCGACGGCACTTGACCGGATCCCCGCAATGCCTGGCTCACCGTCGTACGCCCGAGTCCCGCACGCCGCGCAAGTCGTGTCTGATCAAGCTGGGCCTTTGCACACCCCTGATCGAGGAGCGCCTGCAGTTCGACAAGCGGCGGCTGCCCCTCACTTTTCTCGGTCCTTGTGCTCAACCCGCAAACCCCTCACTTCCCCCACCAGCACGGTGTGTTCGGCCGTGTGCATCATTGTTCATCCGAACCCCGGTGAACGCCTCGCTCGCCAGATTTGCAGTCAGCGCATCACCTGCGCGCCGTCCACTGCCATCGAGGAGAAGCCGTACCGTGTCGGACCGTCGTTTGACCCTGATCCTGTTCACCGCCCTGAGCGCCCTTGTGCTCGCCATCACGGCCGCGGCCGCAGCCGGATACCTCTCCCGCCGTGACGGCGCCAGCTACCCGGCCGCCCTCGCCCGTGCTGCGGTCACTTTTGCCACCACACTGACGGTGGCGGCTGCGCTCGTCACAGCTGGCGCTACTCTCACCGGCTGACCCGTTCGGCGCTGACAGGGAGCCGGTGGGTGCGGATTCGGTCACTGATCGGGTCGGATGCCCCCGTGTCGGTCTTCATGAGTCTGGGCGGATCGAAGCCGATACGCCGGCACCCGCTGGGATCGCACGTGCCGCTCAGGTCTTGCCCGGGCTGCAGTGGAACGGACGGCCCAGGCGGTCGGTGGGAGGGTTCGGCGCAATTCGCTTTGAGCCGCAGCGTTTTGGGCCTGTCAGCGCTTTTCTGTGGTGAGGTTCTATCCGTATAGACCCGATGTAGGCAGTGAAGGCGGGTGTGGGGCAATTACACGAAACGGCTCCGGTCCTTGCGGCGGTTGCCGCCGCCGCGGGATAAATGGCCCACCGCGGCGGCCGGGCGAGGTTGTGGCATCTGCTGGGGGAGATGGCGCGTGGACGCAGCAGGATGCGTGTGGAGCGGGAACGCCGTTACCGTCCTGGTGGAGTTGGTGGAGCGTCTGCCTCCCCTCCCGGCTGCCGTCTCTTCGTACGGGAAGGGTCCGGCGAGCAGAGCTGCATGGATGTCCGCACCGCGCTCCCCTCACGTACCACTGGGGTAAGGCGGCCGCCGGTTAACGCCGTTTCCTTCTCCACAGCCCCATCGTGCACGGTCAGACACGGTACGCCACCCGTCGGCCTGGGACGCACGCTCACGTCGGGTCCGTGAGATTGTGCAGGTCGTCGCGGACGAGACTGTCGCGTTCGGCTGCGGTGAGCCAGCGGGCCTGCGAGCCGCGGTGGTCCTTTTCTACCCACAGCACGTCGTGCACCGTCTCGGCGACCGGCCGCAGATGGCTGATGACGGCCAGCAGCGTGTCGGTGCCGACATGTGTGCGCAGGACCTGCAGGGCGCTGTCGAGGGAAGCGGAGTCCAGGGTGCCGAAGCCCTCATCGAGGAAGAGGCTCTCCATACGGGTGCCGCTGCGCCCGTGCATCTCCACCAGGGCGAGGGAGAGAGCGAGAGAAGCCTGGAAGGTTTCCCCGCCGGAGAGGGTGCGAGAGCTGCGCCGGGTGTGGCTGGCAAGGCTGACGATGTCGAAGTCCTCAGCGAATCCCAGTCGCCCTCCGGAGAGCTGCTGCACTAGTTCGCTGCCGTGCGCGAGGAGGGCGCGGGTGCGCAGGTCGGTGAGATGACCGAGGAATTTCCCGTCCGTCATATGGGTGCTCACCGCCCGCCACGCGGCCAACTGGCGATCACCTGCGGTGAGCGCGGCCGCCAGCTGCTCCTTGTAGGGAATCTGGGACAGGGCCTGCTCCGCGTCCTCCAAGGCGCGCGCCGCTTCGCTGCGCAGCGTGCCGGCCTGACTGCTCAGACTGTCCAGGAGAGTGGATTCCAGCGGATCCGTCTCATCGGTCACCCGCAACATCGCGGTGCCGAGGTAGGCGGCAGACACCTCGCGGGCATGCACGGAAAGCTGCGCGGTCAGCTCCGCCCTGGCCGCGCGCGCCGTGGTCTCGTGCTCCTCCAGAGCCGTCAGCAGCAGGACGGTGGCGGCCTCCAGGGCTGCGGCGCACTCCTCCGCAGCAACAGGATCGTCCAACGCGGCCAGCGAGGGCAGCACAGGGCGTTCGAGCTCCTCGACCAGCGCTGCTGCGCTGCAGGCACTGTCCGTCCAGCGCTGCAGCCGTGTCTCGAGACCGTGCAGAGGATCGGTGACCTTGCGTTGCCGGCGCTCGGCCAGTTCACCCCGCTCGGTCTGGAGCGACTGCACACGCTGACGCAGCTTCTCCTGTCGTTCGGCCAGTTCTTGTTGGCGTCCTTGCTCCGTCCGCACGGCCTCGGCCGCGGCTTCCAGATCACCGGCTGTGGGGAGTTGCGGAGACGGTGGGAGCGCGGCCCGCATGGGCTCGGGGACCACCGACAAGCTCGACAGCAGGCTGCGCTGCTCCGCCTCCAGGCTCTCGCCCCTCTTAGCCGCCTGCTCGTGCGCTTTGCGCGAGGACTGGGTGGCCGTTTCCAGCGAGGCACGCTCTGCGCCCAGCTCTGCCCCTGCGCGCGCCAGTTCGTCCTTGCTGGCGGTGGCTGCCTCCTGCAGATGAACGACGCGACCGCGGGCGCCCTCCAGCAGGTCGGCTGTCAGGCTCTCCCGAGCATCGGCCGTCGGCGGCGCAGCGTCGGCCAGGCGTGCGAGGGCAGACGCGACCGTGCTCTCCAGCTCCTTGGCGTACACCGCAGGCTGGCGGTGGGCGGTAAGCGAGGCGAGTTCCAGCGCCTGCTCACGCACCGCGGGCAAGGATGCTTCCAGCCGGGCGACCGCCTCTTCGACCTGCTGCTCATGCTTCGCCAGGGCCCGCTGAAGCACTTCAATCTCGTGCGCGTGGTGGGTGTGTTCCTGCTCTGCGCGGCTCAGCACGGTGGAGGCCTTCTCCACCGCAGCCCGGGCCTTAGCGAGGGCGTCGGCGTCCTGCGGCTGCGGCGGCTGGTAGTCCTCGGGCAGCGGCCGGTCGCAGACGGGACAGCCCTCTCCTGCGCCCAGACCGTCGCCCGCTGAGTGGGCTGCCTCCCGCCGCCGGATGCCGTCCAGTGCCCTCTGCGCGGTGGCCACGGCGATCCGCGCCTTTTCCGGGTCGCTGCCAGGAGGCGCCTGAACCAGGACGCTGAGCTTGTTGCTGGTGGCCGCGTGGTCGGCACGCTGCTGCGCCAGCACGCCGGCCGCTTCCCCGGCGTGCCGGACAACGGCCGTCAGTTTCTGCAGGATCTCGGCGGCAGCGGCCGCTTCCTCGTCGGCGTCCTGTGCCTTCCCATGCAGCTCGGCGATGTGCTCCTCCGCGTCCTGCAGTCCGCCGGCGCGCACAGCCAGGGCTTCTTCCTCGCTCGCGAGCTCGGCCAGGGACTGCCTGTGTGCTGCTTGCCCCTCGGTGAGGGCGCTGAGCCTGCCGGGCGTGTCCCTGAGGACCTGGGCGGCTGCTGCCAGCGCGTCGGAGGTCAGGCCCGCCGTGTCAGATGCCTCCTTCTCGGCGGTGAAGACCCGAAGACCGTCCTGGGCGGCGGTCTCGGCCGCGGCGTTGTTGTCCTGCAGCTGCTGCAGTTCGTTCTGTGCCTGCCGCATGACGGCGATGGTGCGGCCGTAGTCGCTCACGCGCCGCTGGGTCAGTTCGGCCGCGGCGTTCGCACTGAGGCGGGCATGCTGCGATGCCTGTGCAGTCGCGACCTGCCGCGAGCGCAGTTCGGCCAGCCGGTTGGTGAGGTCCGTGGCACCGAGGGTGGCTCGCTCGTGCCGTTCCCGGGCCTCCTGGGCCTGTGCTCGGGGGTCGGTGAGCAGCCGGGCATCTACTTCCCGTGCCTGGTGGATGAGGTCCTTGATACGGCCGATGGCCTCGTCGGCGAGCTGGCGTACCCGCTGCAGTTCGTCGACGCCGAAGAGGGACTTCAGGATGCGGGCGCGCTCGGCATCGCGCGCGTTGAGGAGGTCGCCGAAACGCCCTTGCGGTACGAGGACGGACGATTTGAAGGTGATGTAGTCGATTCCGAGGAGCGCGCGGACGGCCGCATCGACGGCGCGTGCGCCGTCGATGTGCTTGTTGTCCGGATCCGTCAGCCGTGCCTGGGTACCGCGCGTGGTGTGGAAGACACGGTGCACCCGCCATTCCCGGCCGTCCACGCTGAACACGAGGTCGATGGTCATGGCCGGGCAGTCGTCGGAGCGCAGCTGGGACGCCTGGTCGGTGAAGGAGCACCTGCCGTACAGGGCGACGGTGATGGCTTCCAGGATGCTGGTCTTGCCTGCGCCGGTGTCGCCGAGGATGCCGACGAGACTCTTGCCGGTGAAGTCGACCTCGCAGGTGCCTGGGTAGCTGCGGACCCCAGAGAAGGTCAGGCGGAGGATCTTCATGAGGCGGTCTCCGTTCCGCCGGATGCGGCGCTGGTCCAGGGGGAGGTGATGGCTTCGGCGAGCAGGGATTCGGCGGGGGAGGGGGACAGCACGGTGTCCGGCGTGTTCAGCAGGCTGGCGAAGGCGGACACGACCTCGTCGGCACTCTGGCCGGGGGTTCGGGTACCGGCGAGGTAGGCGCTGAACGCCGCGGTGACGTCGAGCTGGCCGTCGTCGGCAGCGTCGGCGCCCGTCAGGACGGTGGCCCGGGTGGCCGCGCATTCCTCCTCGACCTCCACCACGATGGCGTCCGGCACCAGTTCGGCGACCCGTGCGCCGAGCCGCGGGATGGGCTCGTCGCTGCGGATGACCGCCTTGAGGTAGACATCGGTGTACTGGGCGGCTGAGTCGGCGAGTTCCTCGAGGGTGCCGTCGAAGCGTGCCAGGCGCCGTCCGGAGTGAAGCGTGTGTGGGGTGATGAGCGTGCGCCTGCCAGGTGCCGCGTCGACGACGGTGACGCTCTTGGTTTCCTCGCTCTCGCCGAAGTCCATCTGAAGGGGGCTGCCGGCGTAGCGGGCAGGCAGCCGACCGCTGCCGATGGGCTGGGGTTTGTGGATGTGCCCCAGGGCGCAATAGGCGACCTGGGGAAGGGCGTCCGCAGCGGTGGCGTAGGGCTCGCGTGCCTCCCACATCCGCTCGCTGTAGGAGGGCACGGAGCTGGCGACGTACTGGTGGGCGGTGAACAGCAGCACGTCACGGGCGGGGTCATAGCCGTTGAGCAGCAGGGCGAGCAGCCCGTCCTGCAGTTCACGCAGACCGGCCGCGTAGGCGCCCTCGGTGGTTCCGAAGCCGGGGAACAGGTGCAGGTAGCGGTTGGGGTGCACATACGGCAGGGCGGCCAGGCGGATGCGCTCGCGTCCGTCGCGGCTGTCGAAGTCGAGGACGGTGCCCGGGTCTGTGTCGCCGCGGCTGTGCACGAACTGCAGACGGTCCTGGTCGGCGTCCGGCCGCAGGGTGGTGGACACGTAGTTGAGCAGGTTGAACAGCTCGGGGGAGTCGTGGTTTCCGCCCAGGACCACGGTAGGCGCGATGCGTGCAAGGTCGTTGAGGCAGCGCATCGCGCGAAGTACGTCCTTGTGCGCGGGCCGGTAGGAGTCGAACAGGTCGCCGCTGTGCACGATCAGGTCCGGCTGGGCGGTGTCCGCTATGGCGGTGATCTCGGCCAGGACGGCGTCGAACTCCCCGTCCCGGGAGCGGCGCTGCAGCAGCGTACGGCCCAGATGCCAGTCGGATGTGTGCAGGGCTTTCATGAGCGGCTCTCCTCAGTGCAGGCAGGACTGCCCGACGCCTCATGCCGCAAGGGCAGTTGACGAGTGTCAGCGACTCTACAACAGCAATCACAGGAGAAAACTGGAAAACACTGGAATACGGTAGGGTGGCTACCATGCACGAGCATCTGGACGCACTCGAAGAGCGCATGCAACAGCTGCAGCAGGCCATGCGGCGCGCCCAACTGGCCCGTGACAACGATCAGATCAAACAGCTCCGCGACGACCTGCGACGCACCCAGCGCGCCTGGGACGCCCTGTTCGCGCAGGCCGAAGACGGCGACGGGAACGACACCCCCGACCAGGCCGCAAGCAGCGCTCCCACGGAGCCGCAGACCCTGCTGCCCGCACGCGAACAGGTCCACCAGGTCCTGACCCTGCTCGCCGTGCCTGCCGCCCCCAAACTCATCAGCACCGTCCACGAAGCCTTCTTCACCGGCGGATTGGCCCCCTCGCGATTGACCAGCCTGCGCCGCGACGAGGAGCGCTCATACCGCGGCGCCCCCGGCGCCCGCCCCTACTACCTGTGCCCGGCACTCACCTCCGACCTCCTCTCGCCCGCCCGCGGCCTGCTCACCGTCAGCACCTGGCCCCTGGAACAGCGCATCGTCGGCCCCCTCAGCGCCCGCGTCCACTTCCTCACCAGCGCCCTGAACATCGCGGACGCCGCCGAACGCCTCGACGCCGACACCCTGCCGCTGCCCGCCCGCCAACTCCTCGCGCGCTACGCCCAGAACATCCCCGGCGCCCAGCCCCCCATACCGCAGTCCAACCCGGCCGGCACACCTCTTGACCTGGGCCTGCTACGCCGCGCCGCCGAGGACGAACTCACCCTGCACACCGAAAGCGACACCATCAGCCGCACCCAGGCCGCCGCCCGGGCGCGCAGCCAGCTCGACGACGCGGCACTGATGTTCGGAGGGTCCTTCCAGTCCGCCCGCCGCCTGCGCTCCGTGCCCTGACCGCCTGCGCCCCGTCCCTGCAAGGAAACATCGTGAGTCTGCTCGACGACCGGCTCGACGCACTGCGTGGCCCCGTCTCCGCCAAAGGACACGACGCCCGCACCCTTGCGGCCCTGACCACCAACCCCGGCTGCAACCGCCGGGCCTTGCTGGACGCCGCCGGGGTCGACAAGGACGCCATCGCTGTCCACCTCGGTAAACCCCGCCCGCTCGCCAAATCCTCCATCGCCCTCCGAAACGGAGCCACCTTCGAACAGCAGGTCAAGGCCGACGGCTGCGCCGAACTGCTGCGCCTGCTGCGCGACGTCCTGAAGCTGCCGTTGCCCGAAGCCGCCCACACCGACCTCGCAGTCGTCGGCACCCAGGACGCCTCCCACCAGATCCGCTACACCCACACCCGCAACGCCGTCCTGGAAGCAGCCCGTTCCACCAGCCCCGCCCGCACGCTGCTGGACCACCCCATCCTGCAGCTGACCGTCGCCGGCAACCCCGTCTTCCTCGAACCCGACGTCGTCGCCTTCCAGATCGACGGCGTCTTCCACATCATCGAGATCAAGTCCTTCGCCATCGTCGACGACCAGGCCAGCCCGGTGAAAGTAGCCGCCGCCGTCACCCAGGGCGCCGTCTACATCCTCGCCCTGCGCGAACTCCTCGAAAAGGAGGGAATCGACCCCAACCAGGTCTCCCGCGACGTCATCCTCGTCACGCCCCGCAACTTCACCCGCCAGCCCACCGCCAAGGTCGTCGACGCCCGCAAGAAGATCGCCGCCCTCACCCGCCAGTTCGACCGGCTCACCCGCATCGAGCCGCTCCTCGACGCGCTGCCCGACCGCACCACCTTCGACCTCGCCCTCGACCAGGACGAACGGCCCACCCGCGACCCCAAAGAACTCATCGCAGCCCTGCAAGCCACCACCACCCGCTACACCCCCGCCTGCCGCCACTTCTGCGACCTGGCCTACGTCTGCCGCGGCGAAGCCCGCGACGACGGCCTGATCGACGTCCTGGGCAGCGACATCCGCGACGACCTCGGCGGCGTCGACCACATCGGCACCGCCCTGCGCCTCGCCGAGGGAACCCGTGAGCCCGCCCCGGACCAAGCCGACCTGGCCGCCGCCCTCCAGCACGCGCACACCGTCCGCACCCAACTGCGGGAGTCCGCATGAGCCGGCTTTCCACCCTGCTGCGCCTCGAGGCGGCCGAGACCGAAACGGTGCAGGACGCCAGTATGATCGGCCACTTCCACCTCACCGACCAGCCGCTGATCTTCCTGCCGCTCAACCGCTCCGGCACCGAAGCGACCCCGCTGGCCGTCATGCTCGGCAGCGATCCGGGCCATCCCCGCCTCCTCGTCGCCCCGCCAGGCGGGCGGCCCACCGCGTTCCGGGAAGAACTGGCCGACCACGTCCTCACCTACATCAACAGCTTCCAGAACACCGAACACCTGCCCGCGAAAGGCAAGAAGCCCTCTCGCGAACGTCACACCCATGCCCCTCAACTCCTGGTCGCCAACCGCAAGTCGATCCCCTACGTCCAGCGGCTCGGCCGCGCCCTGCGCTTCACGGACACGCCCGAGGGAACCGATCCGGCCCGCAGCGTCAGCCGCCTCGGCCAGTGGCTCACCTTCTTCGCCGACCACGCCGAACATCCCGGCTCCGCCTTCCTGCTGGCCCTGACCGACCTGCTCGCCACCCGCTGGATCACCGGCCAGAGCCGCCTGGAGGACGAGCACCTGGCCGCCCTCCTCGCCTGGATCGACCCACCCCCCGGAACCACGGGCCTGCGCGCCGCCCTAGAGGCCGAAAACCCCCAAGCGCCCGGCCCCGACGGCCGACTGCACCGACCCGCCGGCCCAGCCGCCGACCCCTCCTTCGACAGCTTCGAACTCGACCCCCTGCTGACGGCCTACGACACCGCCGTCAAAGAGGGCAACACCGCCGCGATACTCCGGCTCACCGACCGGCTGCACACCCTCCTCCACGATTACCTCAAGCCCACCTGGGACGACGCCTGGCACGCCCTCGGCCTGCTGCGCACCTCACCCCTCACCCAGGACGCCCAGCGCCGCTGGGCCGCCGACCGCGACCGCTTCACTGCCTACAGCACCTACCTCGCCGAAGACGGACGCCCTCAGCCCCGCAAGGACGACCCCGTCTCCGCCGCCCGCCGACTCGCCCGCATGGAACTGGCCCAAGGCGCCTTCGACGCCCACCGCGCCCTGGAAGACCCCTTCTTCATGGCCGAACGGCGCACCACCGGAGAAGCCCTCACCGGCACCGTCACCGACGTCGACGCCCACCACACCGTCCCCGGCGCCAGAAGCCCCAAACTGCGCCCGCGCCTGACCCTGCACACCACCGACCCGGTACGCCTGGACGTCGGACACCTGCTCGCCGGGCCCCGCAACCCCCGCGTACACCTGGCCGTGCGCGCCATCACGCCCCACAGCCGGGGAACGGATCTCCTGCTGGAGGTCACCACCCTCACCGGCACCGTGAACAAACCCAGAACCGACTCCGTCCCCGACGTCGGAGACACGCTCGAGCTCACCTTCGCCCCCGAATTCTTCAGCCGGCCCCCGTTCCCCAGCCGCGAGAACACCCCCTGGACCCACGGTGGCCCCCAGCACAACCACCCTGCCGCCGGCCTGGAGAAGACCGAGGAACCCCCGTCATGACCCAGCCCTCGATCCCGCCCGCGGAACTGGCCAACGCCGCCGTCGCCAGCATCCTCACCGCACTCACCGCCGGCACCGACCAGCCTCTGGTCGTCGACTCGCCCCCGGGCGCCGGGAAGTCAACCCTCGTCGTACGCGCCGCCCGCACCCTCGCCGCCGCCGGTGAACGATGCATCATCGTCGCCCAGACCAACCACCAGGTCGATGACCTCCTGATCAGCCTCGCCGACCCCGCAGCCCCCCGGCTGCGCGTGGGACGCCTCACCGGAGGCACCTACGAGGCACCCGAAGAAATCCTGGCCCTGACCGACACCATCATCAGCAAGGACATCAAAGACGTCCTCTCCTGCGACGTGATCATCGCAACCGCCATGAAATGGGCCTACGTCGACGGACCCCGATGGCAGTGGGCCATCATCGACGAGGCCTACCAGATGCGCTCCGACGCCCTCCTGCTGATCGCCAAACTCTTCGACCGTGCCCTCCTCGTGGGCGACCCCGGACAGCTCGACCCGTTCTCCATCGTCAGCACTCCCCGGTGGACCGGGCTGCCCCACGACCCCATGAACAACGCCGTCACCGTCCTGACGAACCACAACGACACCACCATCCACACCCTGCCCGTCTCCTGGCGCCTTCCCCCCTCAGCAGCCAGCCTCGTCTCCCGCGCCTTCTACCCCTTCACCCCCTTCCACCCTGGCACAGCGCCCGCCACCCGCACCCTCACCCTCACCACCCAAGGCCTGCACGACCCCTGCGACGCCACCGTCGAGGAAGCCGCCCGCACCGGCTGGGCCCTGCACGAACTCCCGCCCCGGCACACCGCACGCATCGACGCCGAGGCCGCCCACGCCGCCGTCGCCCTGGCCTCCCGCCTCCTGACCCGCGGAGCCGATGCCGTCTGCGAGAAACACCCCGACGGACGCCGCCTCCAGCCCGCCGACATCGCCATCGGCACCGCGCACCGCGAACAGGCCCGCCACATCCAGCAGTTCCTCAACCACACCCCCCACACCCGAGGAGTACGCGCCGACACCGCCAACCGCCTGCAGGGCCGCGAATTCGCCGTCACCATCGTCCTGCACCCGCTCTCCGGCCGCCGTGACGCCTCCGCCTTCCACCTGGAAGCCGGTCGCCTGTGCGTGCTGGCCTCACGCCACCGCCACGCCTGCATCATGGTCGCCCGCGCTGGCATCACCGACCTCCTCGACCGCCACCCCTCCAACGACCCCGTCCCGCTTGATGTCCCCGCCAAGTTCCCCGACGGCTGGGAAGCCCACCAGCACGTCCTCGAACACCTCTCCGAGCACCGCATCCCCGCCGCCTGACCAACCCCCTTCTGGAAGCCGCCCACTGCCCATGGCACCCACAGAGCTGACGCTGCGCCCCCACCAGAGGGACGCGGTCGCCGCAGCCACCCGGAACCTGACCCAGCACCCCCGCACGAGCGTGATCGCCGCCTGCGGCACCGGCAAGACCCTGATCGCCGCCCGCACCGCCGCCCGCACCGCACCACGCGGCCGTGTCCTCGTGCTGCTGCCGACACTGGACCTGCTGTCCCAGACCATCCGCTCCTGGCGGCTGGCCGGGCGTAAAGGCACCGCCATCGCGGTCTGCTCCGCGCGCCAGGCACTCGACCACGAACCAGTCGGTGCCGACGTACCCATGACCACCGACCCCGGTGAACTGGCCGCCCACATCCGCAAGACGGGACCAGGCTCGGTAACCGTCTACGCCACCTACGCCTCCCTGACTGCAGTGGTCACCGCGCACCGCGACCACCAACTGCCCCCCTGGGACCTGATCGTCATCGACGAGGCGCACCGCACGGCCGGCCGTCTCGGCAAGGCATGGGCCACCGTCCACCACGACGACCAGATCCCTGCCGCCCGCCGCCTCTACCTGACCGCCACCCCCCGCATCTGGGACCCCGACGACACCTCGGACGGCGACGGAGCAGAGGCAGTGGCCTCCATGGACGACGAAGACCTCTTCGGTCCCGTCGCCTACCACCTCAACCTCTCCGACGCCATCGACCTCGGGCTGCTCGCCGACTACCAGATCCTCGTCCCCGTCGTCACCGACACGGACCTGCGCGACTGGCTTGCCACGGGAGCTGGAGCCGGCGTCGACGGACTGCGCCTGGCCGGCCGCCAGGTCGCCGCCCTGCGCGCCATCCACGACCACCGGCTACGCCGCATCCTCACCTTCCACCACCGCGTCGCCGACGCCCGCGCCTTCGCCACCACCTTGACCGACACCGCCGCCACCCTCCCCACCGAACTGCGGCCCGAGGGGTTGTGGGCGGACTGGATCAGCGGCAGCCACGCCCCCCAAGTCCGCCGCCGCCTCCTCCTCGAGTTCACCTCTCACACCAGCCCCGACACCCCGGCTGTCCTGTCGAACGCCCGCGTCCTGGGGGAAGGCATCGACGTCCCCGACATCGACGCCGTCGTCTTCGGCGACCCCAAAAACAGCCCCGTCGACACCGTCCAGGCCGTCGGCCGTGCCCTGCGCCAAAAACCCGGCGCCGGGAAGAAGGCCACCCTTGTCGTCCCCGTCTACCTCACCCCCGACGAAGACCCCGACGACCTTCTGGGTGCCGACGCCTACACCCCGCTGTGGCGCACCATCCAGGCCCTGCGCGCCCACGATGACCGCCTCGACGCCCGCCTGTCAGACCCCCGCACCAACCGCCCCACCATGCCCGGCGAGGACCCCGAAGCCTGGCTCCGCTTCGACCGCCCCACCCAGGGCGAAGAAGTCGCCCTCGCCCTCTCCCTGCGCGTCCTCGCCCCCAAGAGCGCCGAATGGCGCCGCGGCCTGGCCGCATCCCGCAGCTACCACCACACCCACCACCACCTCGACGTCCCCCAGACCTACGAAGACCCCACCGGTTACCCCCTGGGCCGCTGGCTCACCTGGCAACGTCACCTCCACGCCAAGGGCACCCTCGACGCCGTACGCGTCCACGCCCTCGAGCGCCTCGGCATCATCTGGGACCCCCGCCAGCAGGCCTTCGACCGGGCACTGGCTCACGCCGCTGCCTACGTCGCCCGCCACGGCCACCTCGCCGCACCCGTCGAGGAAGTCCATGACGGCTTCCCCCTAGGCCGCTGGCTGGCCACGCAGCGCACCCGCGCCGAGACGCTCACCGACCTGCGTGCTGCTGCCCTCACTGCTCTGGACCGGCGGTGGAACCCGCCCTGGCCGATCACCTGGCAGCGGACCTACCACGCCGCCCGCCAGAGCCTGGAACGCAACGGGACGGCCGCGGAAGAAGAGAGGTGGCTTGAGGCCCAGCGCGCCCGATCCGACCGCCTTCACCCTGAACAGAGGTACATGCTGGCGGAGTTGGGACTCGTCGACCTGCCCGGCACGTCCGCCTCCCCGGCCGGGGAGGCGGACGTGCCGACGCGGGAGCGTGCCTTCCAGCGCGGGCTGGCCGCCGCACAGGCATTCCGCGCGCGAGAAGGCCATCTCAACGTCCCCCAGCGCCACATCGAGAAGATCGAAGGCGACCCCGTGCGCCTGGGCCAGTGGCTGAGCAACCTGCGCCGCCGTCGCTCCGGCCTCAACCAGCACAAGCAGGCAGCACTGGCTGAACTCGGCCTGTAAGCAGGCGAGCCCACCTCCTCGAACGGGGACCGGATGACGTCCGGCGCCAGCATGGGACGGGAGGTTCAAGCCAATGGCCTGAACAGCGCCCTGGCGGAGCTGCTCGGCATGCCCACACTGCACAGAAGGGAGGAACTGATACCGGCCCGGCGCACGAGGGAGCGTACATGGCGGCCAAACGCAACAGCAGAACTGCCCGCAGACTCCGCAACGCCCGGTACAAGGCGGCAGCAGGCGCGATCGCCGCACTGGTCCTGCTGGCCCTGCTGCGCCCCGTGATCTGGCTGTATATCGGCTCAATCCTTGTCGTCGTGGGAGCCGGCTGGATGGCGTGGCGGCTATGGCACACCGACAGGCTGCTGCGCAGCAAGGACGCCGCTTGGAGACGGCAGGAGCAGATCGCAGCAGGACAGCGGACGTTGGCGGTGATCGACACACTGTCTGGAACTCAGTTCGAGGAAGTGGTCGCAGAGTTGTGCCGCCGTGACGGCTGCACACAGGTACGCACAGTCGGCGGAACCGGAGACAACGGAGCCGATGTACTCGGCCGACTGCCAGACGGCCGGACCATGGTGATCCAGTGCAAGCGATACGCACCCCACCGAACGATCGCCAGCCGCGAAGTACGCGATCTGCTCGGAGCGAAGGTGCATTTCGCTGCCGATGTGGCCATCTTCGTTGCCACCACACGGTTCAGCCGCCAGGCCGAAGCGTTCGCCGTCGGCCACCAGATCCTCACCCTGCACCGTGACTTCTTCGGCCTGTGGAACAACGGGACACCGCTGTTAGCGCTGGCCGAAGTCAACGGACGCGGACAAGGAGGAGCCAGCCACCGATCACGCTGGAAACAGACCTACTCCAAGTGACCTCATACCGGGCCCGTGAGCGGCGAGACGGAAAGTCTGAGCGAGGAGCCGGACGGCCGCCCGAGGCCCGCGGCCCACGTGTTCCCGCTCCAGCAGGTCCCACGGTTCGCGTCCGTCGAGCAGATCGGTCAGCAGGCCACGAAGCTCCTGGTCGGGCGTCAGCGAGCCCATAGTGCTGTCCACGACCTCATCGTGGGAGCCGACTCTGACAATGGGCCCCGGTCCTGAGACCGGTTGTCAGAGGCGGCGTGTAGCGTCCGGCCGTGACTTACGGACTGACGCGCCTGCTGCGTACCGAAGACGACTGGGCGGACTTGCTGTGCTTCCTTGCCGAGCTTGATCCCGAGCCGCTCAGATCGGCCTTGCGCTTAGCACAGGGCACGATCACCGTTCGGCGCGAGGTCCGGGTGAAGGCACGCATAGGTGCGCCTACCGGTCGGGCCGACTTCGTCGTCCTGCTGGACGGCGTCGAGCGCGTGTTGATGGAGATGAAGCTCGGCGCCGGTGCTCACGGCCAACAGTTCGCGGCGTACGACGCCTGGGCAGAGGCGAAGGGCATACCGGCAGCTGACCGCTACCTGGTGGGCCCGAATGCCGATCCGATCCCGGACGGCCCGAGTACCTGGTCCCGTCGGCTCACTTTCCGCGGTCTCCTCGGCGGCTGGAACAGTTCATCGGACGACCTCGCCCGACTGCTGGCCGTCTGGGCGCATCAGCAGCTCGTGGTGCTGGAGGGCGAGGCGACCGGCCCGGCGGACCAGGCCTCGATTGCGCTCAGCGACGCACTGCGGCTGCGGCGACTGGCGCGCCTCACGCAGGCTGCAGCCCCAGAGGGCACGGTGTTCAACTTGCGGCAGCGCTCCCAGATGGGAGCTCCGAACATCTGCGCTTGGCGGGAGACGGAAGACGGCTATGTCGTCGCCGAGATCCAGCGCCTGCAGCCGAGACGCGGAACGGACAGCCCCTTCGAGATCCGCATCATGGTGCAGACGCCAGAGGCCACTTCCGCCGCCAACGGATTCCTCGCGGACCGCCATCAGAAATGGCTCGCCCGCAACAGCTTCGTCCAGCACGCAGGCCCCAGCGTGCAGGCACTGGTGATGGATCCGGAGGACGACGGATTCAAGAAGAAGCCAGGGGCGAAGGGCCATCCGCGGTACTACGGATACGAGGGCGGCGGGCATGGAAGCTCTGTAGTACTCCAGGACGCGGTCGACCTGAACGACATGGTCACGGCGTTCTCTGCCCTCCTGGAGTACCTCGCCACCTACCCAAAGCAGTAGACCAAGCCAGAGCGCGCTGCCGCCGACGGCCCGCCCGCCCGCCGCCGATCAAGACCACGTCAGCCCCCAGAAGGAAGATGGCCATGCCCCCTTCGATTCCCGCCAGCGTCGCGGTCGCTGACATGCGCCGGCTGGGCAACGCCGAGCCCCTGGAGCCCTACCCAGGCCGGGCCCGCGAACCCTGGATGTGCCGTCACATCCCGTGCAAGCAGGTCATCTATCCGAACCGCAACAACGTGATGAACGGGCAGGGGGCCTGCATCTGGTGCGCGCCGAACGCCCCGAAGAACCCGGAAGAGGCTGCGGCGGCGATGCTGGAACACGGCTTCATCGTGCTGGTGGACTTCCTCGGGACCGGTAAGCCGTGGCTGTCGCAGTGCGTCGCGGCCGGGCACATCGTGGCCCCCCGGTACGACAACGTCACCGGCCGCGACGGCGGCTGCCGGTTCTGCAAGCGGTACGGGCCCGGAGACCCGCACGAGGCGGTTGCCGACATGCGGGCCGTCGGCTTCCGTCCGCTGGAGCCGTTCAAGAACATCGCCTCGCCCTGGCTCTCGCTATGCGAGCGGTGCCAGAAGATCTCAGCCCCCAGGCTGAACAACGTCCGGAACAGGGGCGAGTGCTGCCAGCACTGCGCGAGTTACGGGCTGGACCCGGGCGCCCCGGCCCGCCTGTACGTCCTCTCCCACGCCGAGTACGGCGCCGTGAAGATCGGGATCACTGGACTGCGGACCCGCGAGGACCGCGTCGTTCGGTTCCAGAGCCACGGCTGGGTGCCGTTCGCTCAGATCCAGTTCGCCACGGGCGCGGATGCCTACCGCGTGGAGCAGAGGGTGATCAAGCTGCTCAGGGCTGAGGGGCACCCGGTAGTCCTCAGCGACGCACAGATGCCGATCGGCGGCTACAAGGAGACGTTTGACGCGGCGCGAGTCTCCGTCGGGCGGCTGCTCGCGCTTGCGGAAGCCGAGCGGTAGCGAATGGCGTCAGGCCGCGGTCCGCGGTCCGCGGGCCCCTGGCGACGGCGAGCCAGCCCCGCACCGCCGCGAGGTGCTCCGGACAGCAGCCCGCGACACCCACGCTATACGCGCTACCCGCCGAACCCTTCCTGATCGACGAAGCCGGGATGCTTCTCATCAGCGCTCTTGGCCAGATGCAGGGGCGCAGGAAGGTTGGTGCGCCCATCCCACATCGCCGCCTGCTCCGAGACCCGCGCGGCAAGACCGACCAGCTGCTCCTCTCGCCAGCCACCACAGTGGGCGACCACGTATTCGGTGCGGGTCATGGCGTGGAAGGGAGCGCCCATCTGGGCCAGCTGACCGCCGGGCAGAGTGCGGCGCGTGTACTGGGTACCGGTGCGCTGACCGCCGGCGTGCTGACGGGACTGCCCGGAAAACAGCCAGGACACCACGTCCCCGTGATCGTGACGGTAGAGGATCTTCTCCGGCATGACCGGCTGCAACGGGTTGCCCGGCAGCTTGCCCCCGCCACCGGTGCGCCGTGACGGCTGGGGTGTGCCCTGCCCGTTGCCCACTCTGACGATCGCCACATCCCACCCCTGGGCGATCAGGCTCTGCCCGGGAACAGCGCCGTCCCCGAGCCGGTCGTTGCACAGCCCGGGCCAGATCCGCTCACGCTCCTCGGCGAAGAGGATGATCGGAAGCCTGTTGCTGAGCGCGGTCAGCGCCCGGTCCACATAGGTGCGCACGTTCTCCGGGCCCCCATGGTCCTCCCGCAGATGGTGCCCTCTCTTGCCGATGGGACCGGCATGATGCAGGGCCCGGGCCTGGGCCAGGGGGAGCCAGCCCTGGTCGCTGTACATGAGGGTGGGCCAGTAGGCGTCCTCGCCCAGCGGGATCCGCATGGCGACCAGCGTGATGGCCAGCACGGCCGGTTTGCGGGGACGGCCGGGACGTTCGTCGAAGCGGTGGTAGCGGGTCCACAGCCCCACCGCCACGGCCTCCCGGTCCAGGGCGGTGTCCTTGGCGTTGCGGTGGAAGGCGGTGGCGGCCAGACGGTTGTCGATGATGCCGGAGTCGGAGTGCAGGCTGCCGAGCGCGATCTGCACCGCATGGTCGTCCTTGTAGGCGACGTCCGGCTCCGGCAGACCCTCGTTGCGGGCCCTGGCCCGCGCGACCTTCTCGGGCGTGTTCAGCCGGTAGGGATCGCCGGGATCGGAGTCCATGGTGATGAACTGCGAGGGGATGCCGCGCTCGGCGAAAAGCCCTTTGAGCGCGTGCTTGGCGTCCGCCACCCCCGCTTCCTTCTCCTGCTCGCTGGGATAGCGCGTCTCACACAAGGCCGCGACCAGCGCCCGCCCGGCACCCGGCTTGAACCAGGGCAGCGTGTTCAGGATCAGGCTGCGGTCGTGGCCGCCGTGGCGGACCAGTTCGGGCAGCCGCACCGCCACGAGCTCATACCCGGGCGCCAGGACCACCGGCTGCTCGTCGGGCAGATCGGCCAGTTCGGGCCGCGCGTAATCGCGGGCCAACTGCCCCATCACCCGCGTGTGCCACTGGACCGACTCGTACAGCACGACGGTGCGCACCGTATCGAGGCGGGCGCTTGCCATGGCGTCGGCCATCTTGCCGGCGGGCACGTAGGGCGGCAGGCTCCCGCCCGGCTTACTGATCTTGATAGATGTCCCGGAGTAGACGACGGGCTCCTGGCCGAGGACGTGGCCGGCGTGTTCCTCGAGCCGGGCGTGGAACATCGCCCCGGCGCCCTTGTCGATCGGGTGCTTGCCCGTGCGGTGCACTCCGCGCACCTCTGCCAGCTCGTCCAGCCCCGTCAGGGGCGGCTGGGGCAGGCGGCCGACGCCGCAGGCCTCGACGATCTGTGCCGTCGCCCCGCGGTAGCGGACGGCCGCGGGCTGCATGAATCCGTCCGGACCCTTCTCCCACCGGGTGGTGATCGGGGCCTTGAGGATGATGTCCGGATTGACGGGATGGCACAGCAGAACGTTGCGGATGCCCTTGTAATGGGTGGCGACGCGCGAGATACGCGCCGACAGATGCGCGATGAGCCTCTTGCCGCCGGGGGCGGGTTCGACCTCGATGTGGATGCGCTCCATGGCGTAGCCAGCGATGCGCCGGCGTTTGCCGCTCTCCTCGTCGATCCACGTCCGCTCGTGGACCAGCGGGGCCTGCCACGCCAGCAGGTCGCCCTCACTGTCGAGGTGGAACCGCAGCGCAGGCAGCGACTCGTCGAGCGGGAGCGGCTGGGCGGCCAGCATGCTCGCCAGCCGCCACCCGGCCACCCGGAACGCCCAGCGGGGACCGGTGATCCGCCCCATGGAGTCGCGGTGCAGCAGCGAACTGAGCGGCTGGGGCCCGTCGTCGGACAGCTGCAGCAGGGCGGCGAGGGTGTCACGGCCGTCATGCCCGTCCAGCCGCGTCTCCCACTCCCGCATCAGAGTGCGCACCACGGTCCCGTCCAGTGGCCCGGGCGTGACGATCACGCTCCGCCCGGCCCACCGGCCCGTCCGGGCGGGCCGGTCGGGGTTGGTGAACACCAGCCGTTCTCCGGTCACGGCGCGCGCCGCCGTCTGTAGGGACGCGATCGGCTGAACGGCGTCCTTGCCCCGCGGCCTCGGCAGCCGCCGCCAGGCCGGCGCGAACGCCTCGTCCTGCGGATAGACGTGCACCGTGCCCAGCAGCCGGTCATCCAGCGTGAAGGACAGGGTGAACAGGTGGCCGCGGTCGTCACTCACCATTCGCCCATCTCCTCTTCCTCATATCCGGTGGGGGAGTGTTCAGTCAGCCCCAGCAGGGCGTCGGTCATGGTGGTGCGGTAGACGGCGTCGATCAGCGGCATGTGGTCCTCGTCCTGCCATTTCCTGCGCAACTGTTCAAGGAGGGCGGGCAGCGTGGAATCGGCGGCGGTATGGGTGAAGGCGGCGTCCAGCAGCCGCAGCCGCCCGTGATCCCCGCCGCGGCGGGTGCGCCCGCCCAGCTGGATCAGCCGGGTCAGGATCTCCGCGACCACGGCGAGTTTGACGTCCTTGCCCAGTGACTTGAAGTAGCCCTGCCCGCTGCGGATGTCATCGAAGATCTGGCCCGCCGCGATCCGTAGCCGCTCCAGCTCTGCCGCGGGCTCCGGACCGGGCCGCCGCTGTCGGTAGGCGAGAGAGTTGACCAGGGACAGCAGGACCGGGGGGTCTTCCATCACCGGAATGGGCCGGTTGACCAGGCAGGCCACATGCAGCAGGGAGCGCCCGTCACGGTCGACGATGTTCAGGCCACGCTCGACCTGTGCCATGGGGGCGATCAGGTACCGGCACCGGCCGTGACCCACGGCGTGGGGGAACTGCTCGAGCCGGTTGCTGGGGATGGGCACCCAGCCCGGCGGCATCCGCTCCAGCGAGGCCATCTCCTGCGGCCGCACTGCCACGCAGATCTCCGATGCCGCGACCCCCACGTCGATCATGCCGCGGGCGAGCGCAGGGCCGGCGTCGTAGGCGGTCGGCGCAAGCAGTGCATACGCACGGTGCGCCGTGGCCGCATCGGCGGCCACCGCGTCGAGCTGCGCGGGAAGGTCCTGGCCGACGCTGCGCCCCATGGCCGTGTAAGCGCGCTCCCGGTTTACTCCGTCGGTGCCGGACACCACGATGCCCGCCCCGTTGTCCTGGCCAGCCTGTAGCTCGACGGTGAGGCTTCCGTTGACGTCGTCCGGCACGTACCAGGCCGGCTCCGGCAGGAGGTGATGACGCGGCGCGTATGGCATGAAGGCTGTGGCGGACATCCCGATCACCGCCCGGCGGGTGCCGGTATGGGCGAGCGCGGTCACCTCGCCCAAGTAGGCCAGGTGGGCGTGCGGATCCCCGACATAGGACTTCAGCCGCAGCGCCGTCTGGTGCCGGTCGCCAGGATCGAACGTCTCGGAGAACGCGAACAGCGCACGGCCCAAAGGACCGTAGGGGGCAGCCCGCCACGGCACGTGCGAGGCCAGCGCGTCCACCAGGCCGTTGCCGGCAGAGATCCCCGCCCCCTGCAACGGTGCAGCGACACCGACGATGCGGTGCAGGATGCTGCGCATCTCTTCCAGATACGCCCGCCGGGCCGCCAGCAGAGCCAGCGAGGACAGCCGCTTCTCGTCCGTCTCACCGGTGATCGCCGAAAACGCTTCTCCAACGCGCTTCAAGGTGGCGTGAGTGAGCCGATCCGACCCGCCGGCCAGATCCGTGACCGAGGACAGCAGTTCCCTCAGCTCGGCCAGCCCCTCGATCTCATCGGCGAACTCCAGCGGCCCCTCCCGCTTGTAGAGCTGGTTGACCGCCTGCATTTGCTGCTCAGTGGGCCGCTCCCCAGCCTCCAGCCTGAAGATCCGGGAGGCGAACATCCCATCCCAGCGGCGCGGCACCACCATGCTGCGCCGTTCCCGGTCGGGATGGATGACCCCGCCAACGAGGTGGGACACGTAGGACTCGGCCAGCCACACCAGGTGGTTGATCAGCGGCCGCAGGTACTGCTCAAGGCTCATCGGCAGCCGGTGGCAGTGCCGCCGGAACTGGCTGTCGAGCTCGCGTACCGGGGTGCGCTCCGCACCGTCCTGGGCCAGCAGCACCTGACGGGCCGCTTGGTCGAAAGCCTGCGCCTGCAGTGCATCGGCCTCGTCGATGATGACCAGATGACTGCGGTGCAGCAGGAGCTGCTCGGTGGTCATGCGCTGTCCCGGGGCAGGCCGGCCCGCCACCGGCGCGTGGATGTGCCCGGTGAGGAAGTTCGCATGGTTGGTGACGAGGATGTCCGCCGACGCCGCAGCCCGGTGGTGGCGGAACTTCCCGCAGCCGCCGCGCCACGGGCAGGCCAGGGTCTTGTCCGCTTTCGGCCCGTTGGGCTTGAGCTGGTCGCACGGCTCCTGGCCTGGCGTCCAGGCGTCCACTGCTTCGGAGGAGGTGGTGGCGTGCCCGGTCAGGGGGCAGCTGTAAGACATCTCCCGGTACACCCAGGTCCTGAAGTCCTCATCGTCCTGCGGGTTGCCGGCCGTCTGCTCGGCCAGATCCATCATGGATGCGGGAGAGACGACCGGCGTGACCTGCGCGGAGACCTCCAGGTCGGCCAGATCCTGCCGCAGCCGATACACAGTGGCCAGGACCTGCGCGCTCTGCGGAACGACCAGCGAGATCACCCGGCCCTGCTGGGCGCACCACACCGCGACGAGTTCACTCAGGACGTTCTTGCCCATGCCGGTGGGGGCGTGGAAGACCCGCAGCGGCCCGGCCTGGACGCGCAGGAGGTCGCCCACGTCCGTGCCGTCGCGGCCGCGGGCGTGCCGCCTGATGTCCGCGACCGCCTTGCGCCGGTAGTCCTGCCCGCGCAGTTCATCGAGCCGGCCCGCGATCTTGTCCAGGTCGGCGAAGGGGATCACCACCTCGTCCGCGACCGGGGCGTCGCCCAGCTCCTGCACCACGCTGGGAGCAGGGGGCCCTTGGTAGTCGAGGTCGTAGAAGACGTCCACCACCCGGCCGGAGGGGCTGAGCGCATCCCTAATCCGCAGGTCGCTGACGTAGGAGCCGGGTGGCGCAGGCTTGGGCACCAACTGCCCCTTGGCCGCGTTGTCCTCGAGCTCGTTCAGCAAGGCATCGATGACGGCTTCCTCGTCGCCCACGGGGAGGATCAGCACCTGCTCCTCCCCGTCGGCCGGGGCGAACTCGACCGCCTCACCGCTGCCCAGGACCGCTGCCGTCTCCGTGACAAACACCGAATGGGAGGCAAGGACAGCCGGCCGCTGCCGCAGCATCCGCGTGATCCGTACCTGATCGGGCAGAGCCAGAGCAGGCCAGCCGTCCCACAGATGCATCTGCCCCGTGGCCAGGAAATGCGCATCAGCAAGATCCACCACACGCCGCCACGCTGCCTGCTCCTCCAGCGCCCGGTTGGGGAACACCCGTGCGGCCAGCAGGATCGCCGCCCGCAGCGTCAGCGGCACGCTGACGGAGTACCTCGCGTTCTTCAGCGACGTCATGCGTCCATCCCCTTCAACCGCCGGGTCACGGCCGCCTTGAAACGGCTGACCGTGAACACGCTGTAGCGTTGCCCGTCAGCAGTCCCGAGCGCGTCGAGCCCGGACTGCAGCTGATTGACTTGGCTGCGCCGGTAGTTGGGCACGACCACCGTCTCCCCGGCAGGTGGCCGGTCGATGATCGTCTGCGCGTCCTGGTGGTCTTTGACGTCCACTCGCCAGCGCTGCCCGTCCGCCAGGTAGACGCCGATATCCCACTCATCCAGGTTCTCCCAGCGCTCGACCCGCACCCCCTCCTGCTTCTCCAGCCACTGCATCAGGCCCACCTCACTCAGCCCGGGACAGGTGATGTACCGCCACACCCCCCAGTCCAGGCACAACACGCCCTCCGCCGGCTCCGCAGCCGTCGCCAACCGGTCCCGCCCACCGGTCAGTGCAGGCGGCCCACCCCGTTTGCCAGTGCCCGCGACCAGACCGAACCGGCTCTGATGCGGCGGGTACTCACACCGCAACTGCCCACCCCGCAGCACCATCGGATACCGGCACTGCGGACACGGCCACAACCACGACGACGCCCCTACCCAGACCCGGTCCGAGGGAACAGGCCGGTACACGTCCATCCGTGCCGTGCCACGCCGCGAGTACTCCTCGACCAATGCCCGCTGCGTGCCGTACGGCACCTCGGTCAGCATGGTTCGCGCCGCCACATAGCCGGCCTGCCCGCCGGAGCGGATGTGCCGAAAGGCAGCCCGCTCCGTCTGCTCAGCCGTCTGCCGAACCCACGCCGGAAGCCACGTCCCGCCGAGATCGAAGTATCCGTCGTCCCCGTACAGGGCCTCCAGATAGTTCATCCCCGCCTCGAAGGCCTCCTCGGTCAGCTCACCGTTGTCCGTCAGGACAACCAAATCCCCCATTTCCGAAGGCAGTTCATCCCACGCCAACGGCACCCACTCCCGCAAGCGAACCGGCAGCAAGTCGATCATCTCGGCAGGCGTCGAAGGGCCTGCCCTCACGGGCAGACTGGACAAGAGCACTCCATGCATACGAGACAGCTCCCGCCACGCACGAGGCTCCTCAACCCGGTTGATCCACGCCGCACCGGCCCGCAGAGCAGCGCTAATGATCCTCCGAGCGGCAACATGCTGACTGACAGGCACAGCTCACCACCCCTCCACGCCCCACCAGTGGTATTCGGGGCTCATTCCAGACGGGCCAACAACTTCCGGAACATACAGGCCGGGTCTGACAACGCACTCCAAAACCGGCGAAGACGTGCCCCGCGGCAGCGGGGCACTACAAGAACCGGACATGCCGGCAGACGTGCCCCGCGTGCTCCGTTCTGTTGGCCCGTCAGGGCCAAAGCGCACCCGCCCAGGTACGCCAGAGGGGGAGAGGAACCGGATAACTGTCTAAAAAACCCTTACGACATCACGGCGCCGTAGGCGCCGAGATGCACCGAACCCCTGCCCGGCAGGGCAGGGAACCCGAACCCACCCGACACCCCACTGTCATGCCGTCAGGCATGACACCTGAGCATGCGACAGCGGGGCCGCCAGGCCCCGGTTCTTCCTCTGTTGGCCCGTCAGGGCCAACCCAGCCAACTCACAGTCATGCCGCCAGGCATGACGACGCGTCACCTCGGGCCGTCAGGCCCGTAGTTGGGCCGCCAGGCCCAACTGAAGAGCCGACAGG